>NZ_JASHIM010000019.1 GCF_030733685.1 Roseovarius sp. MMSF_3281 | reverse complement strand
GACCCGGACGGTGGCTATGAATACAGGCCGAATGCGGATTACAACGGCGACGACAGCTTCACGGTGACGGTCGATGACGGCAACGGGGGCAGCGACACGATCACCGTCGATGTCACCGTGACCCCGCAGAACGACCCAGCGACGATTACCGGGGATGGAACCGGGGCCGTTGTCGAGGCTGGCGGTATAGGGAACGCTGCGGCTGGCACCCCGACTGCGGGCGGCACCTTGACCGTCAGTGATATCGATGCCGGCGAGGCGGTTTTCCAGACACCTTCCGATCTGCAGGGAACCTACGGCACGTTCAGCTTTGATGCCGGCACCGGCGCCTGGACCTATGCGCTGGACAACGACCGTCCCGCCACGCAGGCGTTGACCGATGGCGAAATCGTCACCGACCAGCTGACGGTCGACAGCCTCGACGGCACCGCAAGCGAGACCATCGAGATCACGGTGACCGGGACGAACGACGTGCCGGTCGTGACCGATGACTCCGGGCAGGCAACCGAGGATTCGGATGGCGGCACCGACATTCTGACCGCGACCGGGCAGGTCACGATCACGGATGTGGACGCCGGCGAGGACCGCTTCGACACCGGCAGCCTTGCCTTCGATAGCGCCAGCCATGGCGGTGCCGCACTGGGCACCCTGACGGTCGACGCGACCGGAAACTGGACCTATGACGTGGACAACTCCCTGCCCGAGGTGCAATCCCTTGCCTTGGGCGAGTCGTTCACGGAAACTTGGCAGGTAACCTCGGCCGACGGAACTGCGACCAGCACCATCACCGTCACCATCAACGGCACCAATGATGATCCGGTGATCTCGGGCGTCGCAACGGGCGATGTCACCGAGGATGTCACGCTGTCCGCGATGGGCCAACTGTCGCAGGATGACGTCGATACGAGCAACTTCCATGACTGGACCGTGGAGGGGAATACCGGCGACTATGGCACCCTGACCGTCGACAGCACTGGCCAGTGGCACTACGCGCTGGACAACACAAACCCCGATGTGCAGGCGCTGCCCGTCGGCGGCACCCTGACCGAAGAGATCACCGTACGGGTGACCGACAACGATGGCGGCTACGACGAGCAGGTGGTGACGATCACCATCAACGGCACCAACGATGCGCCCGAGATATCGGCCGGGTCGGACCTCTCGGCGACGGTCACGGAATTGCCCGACGGCGACTCCGATGAAAACACGCTCGACCACGTCCAGACCGGGGCGCTTCAGGTCTCGGGTATCGACACGGCAGACACCCACAATGTCACCGCCGCACCGCAGGGCGCGGGGTACCTCGGTACGTTCACACCCGGCGCGCTCGATCCTGTCACCGGCGAAGTCGACTGGACCTTCACGGTGAACGATTCCGATCTCGATGCGCTGCGCGACGGCCAGGTCCTGACGCAGGACTACGAGGTCACGGTGGAGGATTCCCAAGGAACTCTCGACACCGTCACGGTCACCGTCACGATCAACGGCAGCAACGACCGGCCGGATGCGCAGGACGACGCGACACTGGTCGTGGCCGGCGACAATGCTGTGATGAACGTCTTGGCGAATGACAGTGACGTTGACACCGGCGAAACCGCTACCCTGACCGTGACCGAGGTGGACGGCCAGGCCATCACGGTCGGCGGGAGCATCACTCTGAGCGGCGGTCGCGGGACGGTCTCGCTGGCCGCGGACGGTACGCTGACTTTCGTGCCCGGCCCCAATGCCCCGGCCGAACTGATTCTGCCTTACACGATCGACGATGGCAGCGGTGCGGCCAATGCTACGGCGACCGCGGATTGGATCATCAACAGCGCCAGCGTCGACATCACCGACAATGCCAGCCCTGCGGGCGCCACAACCCCCGACGACGTGCTGTCCTCGGTCGACGATCTTACCCAGGTGGCGATTAACGGACAGGCGGCCGTCGGCGGGACGGTCACATCCCTGACCATCTCCGACGGCACGAACAGTGTGCCGGTCCCTGCGGGCAGCATAACGGTGCAGTCGGACGGCTCCTATTCGGTGAATGCCGACCTGAGCGGGCTGGATGACGGTACCCTGACCGTGACCGCAGATATCGAGGACGCGGCCGGCAATACATTGACAACGACCGACACGATCGACAAGGACACCGTAACGACCGTGACCATCGACCCGGTCCTGGTGGAGGAAGGGGTTACGCCGACGATCACCGGCACCGGCGAGCCCGGCGCAAGCATCGAACTGGACGTGGGCGGTACGCCATATTTCGCGACCGTCCAGCCCGACAACACCTGGAGCGTGACCCTGTCCGGGCCGCTGGGAAGCGACGAGGTACAGCTTTCCGCCAGCGCGACAGACCCCTACGGCAATACTGACACGGCTGACCGGAACATTACCGGCCTTGAAATCACCGATGATGTCACGGGTGAACCAGAGGACATCCTGGTTTCGGAAACCGGCCTGCCCGGTGGCAGCGCCGAAGGCACGGATGCGGAAACGGCAGACTCGACCTTCGTGCTGGGCACGGGCGGATCGCAGCTTGACTCCATCGTGATCGGCGGCTCGGTCTCGGGTGACGCCGTAACCGGCGGCACGACAGTGACGCTGGCCGATTTGCAGAATTCCGCGACCACGCCGGTGGATGTGGCGACCCAATACGGCACCCTCAGTATCACTGGCTATGATGCCGGAACCGGCACGATCAGCTACAGCTACACCCTGACCGGCAGCACTCCGGATCACAGCGACAGCGCGGCCAATGATATCATCCGCGAGACGATCCAGGTCGCAGCGGTGGAGAGCGACGGCGACATTCGCGTGGATAGCCTTGTTGCCGGTGTGGAAGATGATGCTCCCATGACACCGGTACCGGATACGCCGGTTTCCGTGGCCGAAGGCGGCGCTGCCGTCGGGACCGCGAATGGCGGTGACAACCTGCTGTCTAACGACATGCTGGGCGCCGATGGTGGCCGGGTGTATGAGATCACCTATACGGATACTAACGGGGATTCTGACACGATAGAAATCCCCGATGGCGGATCGGAGACCGTCAATACGCAATACGGCTCTTTGACCGTCGCCAGCGACGGCACATGGTCCTACACCCCCGATGCAAGTGTCGATCACGTCAAATCGACAAACGACACCGAACTGCGGGACGATTTCAGCTACACCACCATCGACGTCGATGGCGATGTCTCGCCGGGATCGGCGACCCAGCAGATCACTGTGACCGATACGGTGCCGGTTCTGGGTACGCCGCAGGATGCAAACCTTGACGAACAGCATCTCGCCAACGGCAGCAGCCCCGATACGGCCCTGCGCGAGGTTAGCGGTACACTCGACCTGACCCCCGGGCAGGACGATGTGAACGTGACCTTCACCACCAACAGCCCGCCCTCCGGGCTGAGCTCGGGTGGCGTGGATCTTGACTATGAGGTTTCGGCCGACGGGCAGACCCTGACCGCGACCAAGGGGGCTGGTGGGGAGACCGTCTTTGTCGTGACCCTGACCGATCCGACTTCGGCAGCGGCAGGATATACTTTCGACCTGCGCGGCCCGCTTGATCATGACGGTGCGGCAGACCTCGACCTGACCTTCGGCGTCGAGGCGCGTGACAGCGATGACGATACCGCGCTGGATGATTTCACCGTCACCGTGGTCGACGATGCGCCTGTCACAACGCTGACAGTGGACGTTGACGAGGACAGCCTGGCAGGAAATCCCGCCAACAGCTTTACCCTGTCGGCGGATATGACCGCCGCGAACACGACCGTCACCGAAGGTGGCGCGGCGCCCCTCAGCTCAACAACGCAGACCGATGGCAGCGTTGAACACGTCTTCACCAACGGTACCGTGACGGTCGGCGCCACGGGCGTGATCACTTATGTTCCTGCGCAGCATTTCAGCGGCACCGAGGATTTTGTCTTCAGTACCACCGATGATGATGGCGTCCTGACGTCCTCGGCCGTGACGGTCAATGTCGCGCCTGTGGCCGATGCGCCGAGGCTGTCGGTCGACGACGAAAACATCAATACGCCGGAGGACACCGCCGTGGCGCTGGGGCTGAAGGCCCCGATCATCACCGATGACGGCACCGGCCCGGGCAACAACGCAACCGCCGAACGGATCGGCGAGATCACCCTGACCGGTCTGCCCGAAGGCGCGACCCTGTCCTGGAGTGGCGGCGGCCCCCATGTCGTCGACGCCAGCGGCAGCGTGACCATCACGCTGAGCGATGCCGCGCTGGTGGACAGCGCCAGCGGCGAACTGTCCATGACCGGCGCCCAGTTTGAGGGGATGACGGTGACACCGCCCGCACACGCCTCGGAGAATTTCGAGGTGACCTACAGCGTGACCAGTTACGAGGTCGATGCAACCGGCACGATCCTGCCCGGCGTCGCGGGTGCCACCAGCACCGACAGCGTGGTCGTGCATGTCGAGGCGGTGACCGATCCGGTGACGCTGACCTTCGATGACACCGTCGATGCCTCGACCGTCACCAATGCCGACGCGATTGTCTATACCGGCAATACCCAGGCCGAGGTGACCCTGGAAGAGGACACCAGCGTGGATATTTCGGCAATCCTCGAGGCCAGTTTTGCCGATCTTGACGGCAGCGAAGTCCGGTCGTTCACTATTACCAACGGCTCCGGCTGGGACATCGTCGTGAACGGCACGACGGTTGCGGACGGCGACAGCTTTAACTTTCTCGCCTCGGGCCTGACGGACGATCCGACCGCGCTGCCGACCATCGAGATCGGCGGAGGCCCCGACTTCAGCGGTGAGCTTGATAACATCACTGTCGCCCTGAACAGTCAGGACACCGATGACGATGGCCATTGGGACGGCAGCGCAACCGTTCCGGGAACCACTAGCGGACCGGAAAGCGACAGCGTCACCCTGAACCTGAATGTGACACCGGTTGCGGACGATTCCACCATTCCGGCGGCCGACGGCGACGAGGATAGCGCCATCGCGTTCCTAGCCGGGTTTGCCGTTACGGACACCAGCGATAGGACCACGACCGGAGGGCAGGAGTTCGTTCAAGAGCTGTCTTTCGACGTGCCGGCAGGTTGGACTCTGACGACGCCGCCGTTTCCGCCCGGAGTATTGGTGAATACATCCGGGTCGACGGTAACAATCACCAACATGGCTAGTACGACAGGCGAGTTCGAAACCTATCTCGATACCGTCACCCTCACCCCACCAGCCCATGAAAGCAGCGATGTGACCATTCCAGTCACGGTCACGAGCGAGGACAACGCCTGGATCGACGGCGCGCCGGTTCGGGATGTCAGATCTACCGTTCATGACGTTGCCGTCACCGTGAACCCGGTGGCCGAGACCGTTGGCACCGACACCGATGGCGATGGCACGGATGACCTGACCATGAACGGTGATTTCGACTATACCACCGCCGGCGAAGAAGATGTCTGGTTCGACCTGAACAGCGACGGTTTCGACCTGGGCGGCGATTGGAACAATCAGGACACCGGCGAGCAGACCTTCGCCCGGCTGACGCCCGAACTGATACATGGAGACGGCTCGCCGACCAATGCAGTCGGATCCGAATTCCAGTGGTTCGATGGCACCACTTGGCAACAGGCGACCTTTGACGGTTCTCCGATCGATGTGCCGATGGAATACCTCGATACCCTGCAATTCCGCGCAACCGAGAATTTCTCGGGGCAGTTCCGGATCGGGGTGCAGGCCCATACCGTCGACCCCGACGACGATGGCTCCGGGCCGACGGTCGAAGCGACCAGCGGGCAATCGTACCTGACCAACGTCCTGATCTCGCCTGTCGCCGACGAGGTGACGATGTCGCTGTCGGCGCGCACCCAGGGGGTTGAGGATTCCGAGATCCCGCTGGCGATCCGCCCGCGCAGTTCGGACCCCTCCGAGACGTTCGACATCACCATCGAGGATATCCCCGCAGGGGCGGGTTTAACGTATGACGGGATGCCCGTGACGGTGACCGGAGGCGTCGCGACTTTCGACGATTTCGATCCGTCGCTGCCGCTTTTGTTGACGCCGCCGCCGAACAGCAACGACGACTTCACGCTCAACATCACCGCGCAGAGCGTGGACGAGCTGGATAACGGCGGGACCATTGTTCGCGACGAGTCGCCGCCGATCACTTTGCCGATGGATATCGCGGTTAAGGGTGTCGCCGACGTGGCCGATGTGGCCGTGACACCGGAGACCTATGTAGAGGCGGACCTGGACAGCAACGCCGACGCCGTCAACCTGGGCGATCTGGTTTCCGCCAATTCGCAGGATACGGATGGCTCCGAAACGCTGACCCTTCAGGTCACGGGGCTACCCGACGGCTTCGGGCTGAGCCAGGGGACTTTGCTGACCGGTCCGGACATCACCGGCGCCGACAGGGTGTGGGTTGTGCAGAACACCCAGATTGCCAGCACCGAGATCACCGTGCCCGAGAACTTCGCCGGACAGGTCGATTTCGAAGTGGTCCCCGTCACGACCGAGAACGACGGTGACTCCCGAACGGGTGCCGCAACCGAGGTCAGCTTCACGGTGACCCCGTCGCCCGAAGCCACGGTCACGACCGGGGCGGAGATCGTCGAAGATGTGTTGCAGCCCATCAACCTTGGGATCGTGCATCAGAACGGCGATACCGACGAGGTGCTCGACGGCGTTCGCATCAAGGTTTCCGATGCAGAGGGCGGCGATTTCACGCTGTATCTGGGCGCGCCCGGATCCGAGGTGGCATTGTCCGCTGCCGGCCTCACGGTCGTCACCGAAGGCGGCGTCGATTACTATGAACTGACCGGCGCGCAGGCGGGCCAGCTTTCGGCACAGGGTGGCGAGCATCTGGATGGTTCGCTGGGCGGTTTCGATCTGCAATACCGGATCACCGATCCGGGCGACGGCAGCGTGGCCCCGGAAACCAGCGGCTGGACCGCCGGACGGTTCGACCTGACCGCAACACCGGTCAGCGACGCACCCGCGCTGACGATCGACAGCATCGACTCGGTGCCGGGCGACAGCGTGACCGTCGACACCAGCGGCGATCAGGTGACCGTCAACCTTAACATCGACAACCCCGATCATGACGGCAGCGAACACCTTGTGCGCGTGATCCTGGACGACGTGCCCGAAGGCGTGACCGTCGATGGTGGCGAATTGCTTGGCGGCGGCACCTGGCTGCTGACCTATGAGGGGGGCGATGCACTGCCGGTCGACGATGCGGGTGGGCTCGATCTGCCGGTTACCTTTACCGTGGGCTATGGCGCAGCCGGGCTGACCGACGCGCCGATCTCGGTCACGGTGCAGACTCAGGACCGCGGCGATCAGGCCGGGTCTGCGACCGATGTTCTGTCCGATACGGCGCAGTGGTTCCTGACCACCACCTTCCCGCCCGGCGGCGAGGAGCCCCCTGCATCGATCGAAACCTGGGATTACACCGGGGCAGAGGCGACCGAGGATACCAGCTTCCTGCTGTCCGACATTGTCGACGCAGAGGTCGCGGCTCAGACCTCCAGCCCGAACATCCTGACCGTCACTATCGTCGATCTGCCCGCGGGAGCGCAGGTGGATGGCATGGTGCGCACCGTGATCGATGGTCAGGAGGTCTGGACCGCATCGGTGACGACCGCATCGGGTGACGACGCCGCCGAAGTTCAGGCAAAACTTGACACGCTTATGGACAGCATCGAGGTCACGCCGCCGCAGGATGGCAACGATAACAATCTTGCCGAACCCTTCGAGGTCAACGCCACGCTGACCACCGCCGTGGCCGGTGCCGGCAGGTCCGAGGCAGAGACCATCGCGCCAACCGTTCCGGTGAACCCGGTGACCGACATGGCCGCGATCGACATCGCTCTTGGTGCGTCGGACGCTGATGGCAAAGTGACGGAAAGCGATACCGAGATTCCCCTGACCGTAACGGTGACGAACCCCGCCGACGGACCTGACGGATCGACCGTCAACGGCGATCTCTACCTGCAAATCGGCGGTACGGGCGGACTGGAAAACGGGACATTGTCGCAGGGTGGCACGGAGCTGACGCCGCAGTCGGTTAGCGATGTCGAGGGCATACCCAACGGCACCTACTACATCGTCCCGGGAGTGGCGATGGACGGGCCGCAGGATCTGGTGTTCACGCCGGACAACATGGCCGCCGGGGACGTCACCTTTGACGCTTGGATACGTAACGTTGAGACCGACGCTGTCGCGACAACCTCGACGGGCACCGCGACCATTCCGGTCGAGATGAGCAACGACGGGGTCACGCTTTCGCCGACCGGCCCGCTCACAGGTGCCGAGGCGGCGGATTCCAGCAACGACGCGCTGATCGAACTCGATCTGGCGTTGGCCCTGAACGATGCCGACGGTTCCGAGGAAATCCTTACGGTTCTCCTGTCGAACCTGCCCGAGGGGTTCCTGCTGTATACCGGGGCCAGCGCAAGCGATGCGAACCTTGCCGAACTGGCGGTCAACGCCGGCGGCGCCGGTGGCGTCAACACCTGGGTTTTGGCCGATGGCGGCGCTTCGTTGCCACCCTATGTCGGTATCCTGCCGCCGCAAAACTGGAGCGGCACGCTGGACGATCTGGAACTCGCGGTGACATCGGGCGAAACCGCCCTGTCCGAGACCCGCGTGGACGTCCTGCCGATCGGCGACGTCACGGTCACGCCGGTGGCCAACGGCCTGACGCTGACGGGGACCAATTCGTTCGGCCGGGAAGGTAGCATCGTGGCGCTGAACCTGAACGCGTCCATGGTCGATTCCGAGGGTGCATCGGTGACGGCCGCCCCGGATGAAAGCACCGAGACAACGACGCTTGAAATCACGGGCCTGGGTGAATTTGCGTCCTTCTACACGGGCAATACGCCGCTTGGCTCGGGCGTCAGTTATGATGCCGGCAGCGACACGTACACCCTGACCGGGCTCAGCCAGTCCGATCTGGACGAACTGGGCTTTGTTCAGGCCCGTGACGCATTGGCAGATCAGGACACCGGCACCGCCGGCGTTCAGATCGACGTGACGGCGCGGACGGTGGAAAGCGGCGATGCCGGTGCGGTATCCACGGACACCAACGCCACGTTGACGGTCAACCTGAGCGCGCAACTGCCGACGATAGGCGACGACGACCTGATCTGGACCGGCAATGCCATCAACGGCAAAGCTGGTGAGGACACGGTGCATTTTCGCGGCGGCGAAAGCCTGACCGGGGCACAGCTTGATGCGCAGCTGAGCAATGTCGAGACGCTGGACCTCGGTGTCGAAGGGGTAAATTCGATCACCGACCTGACACCGAACCAGGTCCGCGGCATGACCGATGGCGGCAACCTGCTGACGGTGCGCGGGTCGGCCGAAGACACACTGTCGCTTTCGGGCGACTGGACCGACAATGGTGACGGCACCTTCACCGGAACCAACAGCAGTGGCCCGGATGTGATCCTGACGGTTGAGGACGTGACTGTAGACCCGCTGCCAAGCCCGTTCGCGGCGCCGATGATGATGTCCTTCGGGTTAGGGGGCGAAACGGAAGGCTTCGGCCTTGCCTCGCTCGGCGACGGCGATACGGCAAATCGCGCCGCCGTACCCGAGACGCCCGCATTTGACGATCTGATGTCGTCGGCGGGTGATGACGAGGATCTGACCGCCGGCCTGCCGGAAGAAAAGTCCAATGGCGATGCGCGCCAGCAATCTGAGGACACGGCGCCCGACCACTCGATGCCGGGGACCGCACTGGAGGATGAGCTTCAGCCGGGCGTCTACGAGGTCTGACGGCGTGGCGGCCGAAACGAGCATATCCCGCCCCGAAACGGGCAGGACCAGCTCTCACAAGGGTTGGACAGAAGCGGTGTTGCGCGTTGCCGCGCATTACCGCATCGCCGTCTCGCCCGAGCGTGTCCGGCTGGATATGGCGTGGTCTGCTGACGTAGACCGGTTGCGGGTTCTCGCGCGCTCGGCGGGGCTTTCGATCCGAGAGCCGAACGTCCGGGTCGACGCAATTTCGAGCCTGCGCCTGCCACTGGTGGTGGAATTCGACGACGGTGATGTCGGCGTGGTCGAACGGGAAACCCCGGATGGTTTCGGGGTCGCTCTATCCGGCGACGATGGGTTGGAAACGCCAATTTCCCGCGAAGATCTGACACGCCGCACCCGCCGCCTGTTCGTGCTGCGCCCGGCCTCTGCCCGGCCCGATCGGCGGATCGACGATTATATCGCGCCTTGGCGCCCCGATTGGCTGCGTAATATCGCCCTGGCGGACCTTGCGCCCTACAGGGCCGTCATGATCGCGTCGCTGGTGACGAACGTGTTGGCGCTGGCGGGGATCATCTTCTCGATGCAGGTTTATGACCGGGTCATTCCCGGTCAGTCCATGAACACGCTGTGGGTGCTTTTCACGGGCGTTATGCTGGCGCTATTCTTTGGCCTCCTGATGCGTTTCGCGCGTGGGCGGATCACCGACGAGGCGGGCAAGGCCGCCGATCTGCGCATTTCGGACCGGGTTTTCGGTCATGCGCTGCGCGTGCGCAATACCTCCCGCCCCCGGTCCACCGGCACATTCATCTCGCAGGTGCGTGAACTGGAACATGTGCGCGAGATGATGACCTCGACTACCGTGTCGGCAATTGCAGATGTGCCGTTTTTCCTGCTGTTCTGCGGACTCTTCTATTACATCGTCGGCCCGTTGGTCTGGATTCCGCTGGCTGCCGTGGTCCTGATGGTGGCGCCCGGCCTTTTTGCGCAGAAGCGCCTGCGCAGGCTGGCCGAGGCCAACACCCGCGAAAGCGCGCTACGCAGCGCCATGCTGGTCGAGGCGATACAGGGACTTGACGATATCAAGTCACTGCAGGCCGAAACCCGGTTCCAGAACCTGTGGAACCATTACAACGAAACCACCGCCGGATCGTCGATGCAGCTGCGCGATCTGGTGAACCGCCTGTCATCCTGGGCGCAGACCGTGCAGGGCGCGGTCTTCGCGGTGGTGGTCTGCTTCGGGGCTCCGCTGGTGATGGCGGGTGAGATGAGCACCGGCGCGCTTGTCGCGGCATCAATCCTGTCTTCGAGGATGCTGGCACCGCTGGCCTCTGTCACCCAGATCCTGACCCGCTGGCAACAGGCAAGGGTCGCCCGTCAGGCCCTTGATCAGTTGATGGCACTGCCGGTCGATACTGCCCCGCAGGAACAGCGCATCCACAAGCCCGTGATCCACGGTGATTTTGCCCTGAATGAGGCGGTATTCGGCCATGACCAGATGACGCCGATCATGAAGATCGAGCAGATGAAGATCGCACCGGGTGAACGCATCGCCATACTGGGGCGCAACGGCGCCGGCAAGTCAACCCTGTTGTCGGGGCTGGCAGGTCTGCTTGAACCCTTGGCGGGTGAAATTCGCGTCGATAACGTGGTGATGGGGCTGATCGACCCCACGGACCTGCGGCGCGACATCGCCCTGCTGGGCCAGGGGGCGCGGCTGTTTCATGGCACATTGCGCGAGAACCTGATGCTTGGCGCACCGGATGCCACGGACGCGGCGATCCTGGATACGCTGGATCGCATGGGCCTTGGCGAATTCATTCACCGGTTGCCCGAGGGGCTCGATCATCTGGTGCAGGAAGGCGGGCTTGGTCTGTCCGGCGGCCAGAAACAGGGCTTGCTTATGGCGCGCCTCCTGCTCCGTGAACCCAATGTCCTGTTGCTGGACGAGCCGACAGCCGCCCTCGATGAGGTCTCCGAGGCGGCGATGATCGACATACTCGGAAAGGTGGGGCGCGATGTGTCGGTTATTGTCGCCACCCATCGCCCCGCCGTTCTGCGGATCGTCGACCGCCTGATCGTGGTCAACAACGGCTGCATCGCCATGGATGGCCCCAAAGACAAGGTGCTGGCACAATTGCGCGGCGCCGAGGCTGCGGCATGACGGCCCTGTCCATCATTGAGGAACGCCCCACCGCAAGGGCCGAACGCAGGCTGGTCTGGCTGGTCTTCGTCATGCTGGCGCTGTTCCTTGGCTGGGCCTGGTATTTTCCGCTGGTCGAGGTGTCCAGCGGTCAGGGCACGGTCGTGCCCTCTTCGCGCGAACAGGTTATCCAGTCGCTCGAAGGCGGGATCGTGACGGCGATTTCGATCAAGGAGGGCGACATGGTCGAGAAAGGTCAGACAATCGCCAGGCTCGACGCCACGCGCTCGGCCTCCAACGTGGAGGAAGCGGCAGCGAAATATCATTCCAGTATCGCCGCGGCCGCACGGCTGCGCGCGGAACTGGACGGCCGCGATACGGTAAACTTCCCTGATGAATTGTCTGGCGATGAATTCGATCAACTGAGGCGCAACGAACTGGCCCTGTTCCGGTCACGCCGCAACAGCCTGCAAGAGACACTGTCGGGCCTGACCGAAGGGCTGGAGTTGACACGCCAGGAGCTCGAAATCGCGGAGAAGCTGCAACAAAGCGGCGCCGCAAGCCGGGTCGAGGTGATCCGACTGCGCCGCGATGCGGCCCAGACCGAACTGGAGATTGCCCGCCTGCAGGCCGATGCGCGGGTCCAGGCCGGCGAGGAGTTGCGGCGGGTCAATGCGGAAGCCGAGGTGCAGGCTTCGGTCATGCGTGGCCGGTCGGACCAGCTTGAAAGACTCGTTTTCCATGCTCCCATGCGTGGCATCGTCAAGGACATAGCGGTGACGACGATCGGCGGTGTCGTGCCGCCGGGCGGCAATCTGATGACCATCGTTCCGATGGACGATCAGTTGTTGATCGAGGCGCGGATTTCTCCGCGCGACATTGCCTTCATTCATCCCGGCCAGGAGGCGCAGGTAAAACTGTCGGCCTATGATTACGCGATCTTCGGCGGGCTGTCCGGCGAGGTGGTGACGATCTCGCCCAACACGGTGCGCGATGAGGTAAATCCCGAACAAGTCTATTACCGAGCCTATATCCGCACCCGTGAGGATTTCCTGACTAACAAGGCCGGAAAGCGTTTTCCGATCGTTCCCGGTATGATTGCGACGGTGGACATCCGCACCGGAGAAAAGACCGTCTGGCAGTATCTCGTCAAACCGTTCAACCGGGCACAGGAGGCGCTTCGTGAAAGATGAAGGCACGGGGTACTCCGACCATTCGCAATACCAAACATGACCGCAAAGGGGTTAACGACATGATACGACATTGCGGCGCATATCGCGCCCTTCTTATGACTGCCATTCTGTCCCTTTCGCCTTTGGGGGGCGTCACGGCGCAAGAGGCCGACTCCGTCCAGATGGTCGATCCGAATGCCGGTTTTTCTTCGGTATCCCGTGAATATCCAGACCTGAACGTACCCTATTCCAGAGAAGGCGTTAAAAAAAGGATTGCGAGGGTTCGCAGCGTGAGGCCGGGGATGTCGCGGCGCGATCTGCAACGGGCGCTTGGGCGCCCTGCCATCGGGTATGGCGACGGTTCGCTGGAATTTCATGTGTCGCTGCCACTGACTGGTCCCAGCCAGCTGATCTGCCAGTACCGCGTGTTTTTCGACGATGACGGAATGGTTGACCGCGCCGTGTGGCGCCGCCAGCAATGTGCGAATCTGATCTCGGCACAGAAACGGTGATCTCTGCATGATCCGAAAACGGCCGTCGCGACAACGGACCACAGAGCTCAGAGGGCTGGTAATGGCCTCGGCGTGCCTGCTGCTTGCAGGCTGTGTCGCGCTGCCTGAGCCCGACGGTATGGAGGCGGCGCTTATCGAGCGCGCCGAAAGCCTTGCACCGCTAGCGCCGGCAAAGGGCAATGATACCCGAAGCGTGGCCCGCAACGGTCTCTTGCGCAACCCGGCGGTGCGCGAGGCAGCCAGCCTCGTCTCGGCCAGTGCTGATGAGGTGCGGGTGCAGCGCGCTGCGCTTTTCCCGGCTCTGGGAATGTCGGTGGGCGGCGGTGTCGGTTCTGCAGGAGACGGAAAGGCCGTGGCTGAGCTGGCAGGAACGCAGTTGCTGTTCGACGGCGGCAACAGCAAACGGGCTATCAAAATCGCTGATTTCGACATGCAGATCAGCTATGTCACCTTCCAGAAAGAGGTCGACACGGCCCTGACCGATCTTCTGGAAACCTATGACGAGGTGCAAACGCTATCTGATCTGCTCGGCGTCTATCGCAAGCAGCTCGATGCGCTTGGCGAGTTGGAAGAATTCGTCGCCTCCCGCGCGGCCAGCGGTGCGGTCCCCTCGACCGACGTGCTTGAGACGCGCCGGCGTCTGCAGTCTGCCGCCTTTCTGGTCAATGATACCGAACTCGCCCTGGCCGAGGCGCGCGATCGGCTGATCCTGCTGAGCGGGCAATCCCGTGGCGGGCATATCGGTATATCTTCCCCGTCCTGCAAGTCACAGGATGCAACTGACGACGTTCTTCTGGCGCGGCTCGAACTCGGGCGCGCGCAACTTGCCTCGGAGCAGGCACAGAATGCGCTTAACCCTAGTGTCGCTCTTAAGCCGATCGTGCGCGCAGAAGCGGGCACCGACCGGTTGCCGGTCGGCCTCAACCTCGATGTGCAGTCGGACCTGTTGCAAGGCGGTGCGCTCAGCGCGAAGGCAAAGGCAGCACGCAACACCCTTGCCGCAGCCAAAGCGCGGGTTGACGCCGCGGGCCTTGAAGAAAGCCTTGGAGAACGCGGGCTTCTGCGCTCGCTGGCCGCCGGAAAACAGAAGCGCGAACTGCTGGAACGCCAGATTTCGCTTGTGTCCGAAACCCGTGAGCTTTACCGCAGCCAGTATCTGGATCTTGGCACGCGGCAGCTTTCGGAGCTTCTCGACAATGAAGAGGAGTATTATTCGCGCAAGGCCGAATTGGTCCAGCTGCAATCCGAATTGGCGCGAACCCGGCTGGAATGCGCGGTGCGCAGCGGCCGATTGCGAAGCGCGCTCGGGCTTGAAGGAACGCGCATATACGGCTATCCGCTGGCGGATGATCTGCTTTGATCGGATGAGATGGTGCTGCCGCCCATGCTTGCTGGCACGGTGACTGGGGCTATGGTGCTGACAGCATTCGAAAATCCATGGGCAAACGCGATGTTATGGCTCGTCATCCCGTTGCACAAGTTACGCGTCGGCGTCGACTGCTCGCTGCTTCGTTTGTGCAACCTAGTCGAACGGTGCTTTAACAAGCTGAAGAAGGGGCACTGCATAAAAGTGACGTCGTAGTCCGGCTTGCGCGAACTTTACGGGAACTATCCGCAGTTTTAGTCAGATTTCTGGTCTCTGAGGGCATTTAGAGACGTGTTTTGCCGACCTTGAGGCGTGTTGCGGCTTCTTGGGCGATCAATCCATCGCTATCGTACGAGGCCTTGATGCTTTCAAACCGAGCCAGTTTGCATGGCAAGGTCCTCGAGGGGATGGGCTGAAAGCGGCCGAGCTTCGGCGGCATGCCGAACGGCAGCAACGAGTCGGCGTTGCTTGCTGCAGCGTTGAAAGTCCGTTTCGAGCCGATTGTGTTGAAAAACGCCGTCACCGCGGAATCGTGCCTAAAAACAGGAACATGCTTCGCGGAAAGCCCGCCTTGGCAAACATCGTTTCTGGACCGGCGCTTCAGTGGGAAGGAATTCTGCGAAATCGACAGACTCTGGGCGGAAACCGAGTTTCTCAACACGATCAGTCCAAAGCTGCCGGTCGCTCTCAATCGTAGTGACGGGATGGATCCACGAAACCTACATAGATCGTGATGGCGAACGTTGACCCCGCGATCACGATCAACGTGAGCTCTAAGGATACCGCTGTCAAAACGGCGCTCGTGAAAATGCCAAGTGAAAGGACCGGCAAACTTTGTCAGCCTGATCTGCATATCGTTGACCTGCCACAAGCGGCGACCAGGTTTCACTGAATGTTCCAAGGGCGACATTGAGCCCTTTTCTCCGAAGAGTGACAGGTGTCCAGTGAGATCGGCGAAATCCCGTAGAATGGCGGTCAATTGCGCTTCCAGTCTTTTTCCGTTCGCAGGATGTTCCTCGTCCAGAGCCATGGTCCCAATCGTGAAACCAGCCGCACCGGCCCCATAAACGGCGGCAATCCGTTCTTGGCCCGCAATGGAGCCCGCCACGATGACCGGCTTGCCTGTGGCTTGGCAGACGGTCTCGATCAACTGAGGCACGTTTTGGTCCGGAGAGCGGTAGGCGAGGAGATCAAGGCCATGTACGCCATCTCGGGATGCAAGATCGGCCACACTCGCCGCGATCTCCTCAATGGTGCCTTCCAGCGCGCTCGGATGTCCGGGAAGCTCGCCTATAAAGGGATAATATTGAAGTCCACTCCCGGAAAGCACCGGCAGCACATCATCGACCCGAGTGCCACCAAGCAGAACATCAATGCCGATGTCGACGGCGGCGCGCGCGGATGCGACTTCGCTTTCTTTGTCAAGAGAAACGACTTCGAGGTACAAGGTGGCTCCTTTTGCCTGAATAGCTTTGTTAAGGGATTTCAGGTCTTCAAGCGGCAGCCCAACATCCTTTAAGCCGATGTGCCGGACGCCAAGAGAGGGAGCCGTTTGCAGATGCGTCATGGCATAGGTGGCGGTTTTGTCGTTGCGTGTGAGCATGAAGGTGAAACGCAGCCCCATCAGGTGACCTCCTCGGTTTTGCTGCGTGTGGCGGCAAGTCTGCGCGCGTAGTCGATGGCAACGGATAGACTGCCGGGTCAGCAGATATTCTGCTCGCAATATCAAAGGCGGTGCCGTGATCAGGTGAGGTGCGCACGAAGGAGAGACCCAAGAGTGATGTTCACCCCTATCTCGACACTCAGGTACTTCACAGGGATAAGCCACTGGTCGCGGTATTGGGCGACCACTACATCAAAGCGATCTTTCCGGGCCTGCATGAGACTGTATCCCCTGACCAAGGCCCCGAAGCGTCGATCCCTCCAGCCCGCGCCGCCTCGATAGCTGACGCGATGATTTCGGCCTCCTCACGGCCGAATAGACCGCTTTCGCCGGTGAGCAGGATGTGAGCCCATCCGAGCGGAGAGATATGCTCGAGCAGAGCGGGGAAGCGAAACCACTTCATAATATGAAGCCTGCGCGGGTTTGAGCGCAGGCTTCTTTTTGAACAGCCGGCTACTTTGCCGCAACAGCCTTGTGTCCTTTCAAGGGGTCATCATAGCCATAATCGCTCATATCCGCGATGGAACGGTCGTTTTCCTGCCAATCGCGAATTTCAGCATCGCTCGCGTAAGGGGAAAAGAGACCTGTCCACGCGAAGAATATACCGATAATCGGCGTCATCCAGCAGGCGAAGGCCAACGGGATATAAAGCAGGTTTTCCAGATTCCCCTCAACGATACCCAATCCCAGTGCTGAGATCACAAATGCGCCGCCGGCGTTCCAAGGTATCAACGGTGACATAAGTGTTCCGCCTTCCTCGATCGCGCGGCTGAGGTTCAGGGTTGAGCGCCCCATGCCGCGATAGACTGGTGCGTACATCCGGCCTGGCAGTGCGATCGAAAGGTAGGGATCGCCTGCCACCAAGTTGGTTGCGGTTGAGGTCCCGATGGCAGCCGTCTGAACGCCCGCGAAGGAATGCACCTTGGCCAAAATGGCCGCGATGATTGCTTGAAGGCAACCTGTCCGTTCCAGTGCGCCGCCGAAGCCAAGCGCAATCAGGATGAGAGAGATCGTCCACATCATCGACTGAACACCGCCCCGGTTCAATAGGCTGTCGATCTCGCGAACACCGGTATCGATGGAGTAGCCACCGTTGGCGAAGCCGAACACTTCATGCAGCGTTGCTCCCTGAGCGATCATTGCAGTGATCGCACCTGCGACGACCCCTGCGAAGAGCGACGGAATTGGTGGTTTTTTCGCGATAGCGAGACCAATAACCAGTAGCGCAGGCACCAACAGCCAGGGCGAGATCGCGAAATATTCGTTCAATGCTTCGGTGATTGTATCGATCCGCTCGAACGACGTGTTGCCTTTGTCCACCAGAGCAAACCCTGCCCAAATGTAGATCCCGAGGGCGATTAGCATTGCGGGGACCGTCGTTGGCATCATGTTTCGGATGTGATCAAAGAGGTTCACGCCCGTAACTGCCGGTGCAAGGTTGGTTGTATCCGAAAGCGGAGAAATCTTGTCACCGAAGAAGGCACCAGATACGACGGCTCCGGCAGTCCAGTAGGCTGGCACGTCAAAACCTGCGCCAATTCCCATCAATGCAAGGCCGACGGTGCCAACAGTGCCCCAGGATGTGCCCAAAGAGACTGAAACGACAGCACACATGAGCATTGACGCCGCCAGAAATATCTGCGGGGACAGGATAATCAACCCATAGTAAATCAACGTGGGCACCGTTCCTGACGCGATCCAGACGCCAATGATCATACCAACCACGATCAAGACCGACACGGATGGCAGCGATACGTTGATGACGCGGAAAACGCCCGCCTCCATGTTCCCCCAGTTGTGCCCCAAGTAGAGACCAACGAGCCCGGTAATTGCAAGGCCGATGGCCAGCGGAATGTGCGGCGTGAAATCGCCAAAGTAGAATAGTTGTATTCCCAAAACCAATAGCGTCAGAACCACCGGTACAAGCGCAAGGCCAAGGGACGGCTTGCGCGGGGTTACTTCATCCAAAGACATATTGCCCCTCCTTTTTGGCTGCCTTGTGCGTGTGATTTATGCAGCCAAGATTCACCTAATCACAGGTGAAACTAGAATAGAATGCCCAGCTTCGAGTTGTACGCGGCTCGGAAGCTCTGAAGGCGCTGGTGCGAGAAACGATCACGCACGGTTGCGTCAGATAGATTTGACCCTGCATCTCATGGCATTGCTGGGGATCGGGCATCTGGGATCATTCAACCCGTTTTGGAACAGCCTTTTAGCATTTAGATACCCCTATTGTTGAACAATAAATCAATATTATCCTTCAGAAAGTATATATCGACCTATTGACAAGCCCGTCTGTTCAAATGGCATATAGTCTCAGTTAGACATTCGCGCTGCCATCCCGGCGGCGATCCTGATCACCATGGTGACTTCGCTCACCCGAAAAAGGGGCCAAGATGAAGGACACGCTTTCCGCACCGCTACTCAGCGTCGATGGGCTTTCCGTCTCATTCGGCTCCAAGCCCGTAATTGAGAATTTGGACTTCTCGGTATCGAATGGACGCACGGTCGCCGTCGTTGGCGAAAGCGGATCGGGCAAAAGCGTCACATCGCTATCGATCATGCGATTGGCCGATCTGAACGGTGCGCGATTCGACTCGGGAAGGATTATCCTGACAACGGATGCTGGCACGACCGATCTGTTGAAGATTGATCAGAATGCCGCACGCAAGATACGTGGCAAAGATATCGCGATGATCTTTCAGGAGCCGATGACCTCTTTGAATCCGGTTTACACCATCGGGGACCAGATCGCGGAAATCCTGACCCTTCATGAACAAATGTCACGACAAGACGCGCTGGCAGAAGCCGCCCGTTTGCTGGATCTCGTACGCCTGCCGGATGCTCGGTCAATCATCGGGCGATATCCCCATCAGCTTTCGGGTGGCATGCGTCAACGCGTTATGATCGCGATGGCAGTCGCCTGTAAGCCAAAACTGTTGATTGCCGATGAACCCACGACTGCGCTGGACGTTACCATCCAGGCGCAGATCCTGGACATTCTACGGGATCTCCAGAACGAATTGGGGATGTCCATCATCTTCATTACCCATGACATGGGCGTTGTCGCGGAAATCGCGGATGATGTCGTCGTGATGTGGAAAGGCCAAAAGGTCGAAGAAGGGCCTGTAGAGCGCATCTTCGCTGACCCCCAGCACCCGTATACACGAAGCCTTCTGTCTGCAGTGCCCAAGCTCGGTGCGATGACCGGGGAGGCTTTCCCGCGCAAGGAACCGCTTACCGTTCTTGTCGATGGAGAGCCACAGCTGGTCGGTGAAAGCCGCGCACAGGACACGGCACGCAATGACGAAACGCCGCTGCTGTCGGTTCAAGATCTGTCTGTGAACTTCGACATTAAGAAAACCTGGTATGGCAAGGTTACGCATTACTGTCCTGCGGTTACCAATGCGCGGTTTACGATCCAGCCGGGGGAAACTGTGTCACTGGTCGGCGAAAGTGGCTCAGGGAAATCGACGATTGCACGTACGATCATGCAGCTTAACGATCCGACAACCGGCGAGATCACATTCGATGGTCGCGACATGTCCGCCATGGGGCTGGCTGAACGACAACGACTCCGCCGAGAGATCCAGTACATCTTTCAGGATCCCTTTGCCTCGCTCGATCCACGCAAGACCATTGGTTGGTCAATCGCCGAACCGATCCGGACGCATGGCATTCTGGACAATGACCGCGACACCAAGCTCCGGATAGGGGAACTTCTGGAACGTGTGGGATTGCCCGCCGACGTCGCAGACCGTTACCCGCACCAGTTTTCCGGAGGACAACGTCAGAGAATTTGTATCGCGCGTGCGCTGGCCAGTAAGCCGAGGTTGATCATCGCAGACGAGGCCCTTTCAGCACTGGATGTCTCTATCCAAGCTCAGATCATCAACCTGTTCATGGACCTTCAGAAAGACGAAGGCCTAGCCTATCTTTTTGTAAGCCATGACATGGCCGTCGTCGAAAAGATGAGCCACCGGGTCGCCGTTCTATATCTTGGTCAGATCGTCGAACTCGGCAGCCGCATGCAGATTTTCGAACAGACGGCCCATCCCTACACGAAGCGCCTGCTATCTGCGGTTCCCAATCCGGCTCCCACTGCGAAACGTGAACGCGTCAAGCTAGACGGTGAAGTTCCATCCACCACCCGCAGGGTTGGCGATGCGCCAGCCACGGCCACATACACCGAGATATCAAAAGGCCATTTTGTCGCCGCGCATTGAGCGCCCGATCACGCATTCTTTGCACAACAACCAAAAGGACAACAGCCAATGAAAAAGACACTGACAGCAATGGCCATTGCCATGGCCGCCTTGACCGGCGGGACGATCACACCGGCACTGGCCGACGGCAAGCTGGTGGTTTCCTCCCCGCAAGATCCCGGTAGCTGGGATCCGATTGATACATTTCTCATCAACTGGGCATCGCTGGCGACCAATGTCTTCGAAGGTCTGACCTATCGCGGCCCCGACATGGAACTTGTCCCCGGTTTGGCCACATCTTGGGATGTTCAGGAAGACGGGACGCGTATCCGCTTTACCCTGCGCGAGGGTGTGACGTTCCACAATGGCGAACCCTTCAACGCGGATGCCGTAAAGTTCACCTTCGACCGTCTGCTGGGCGAGGAAGGCGCGAAAGGGCCGCAGCGTGCGAACTACGCCGCAATCGAAACTGTTGAAGTGATTGACGAGTACACGGTCGATTTCCACCTGTCGCAGCCAGATGCAGTCCTGCTGACCAAGCTGGCAGGCTACGGCGCGATGATCGTACCGCCGAAGTACATCACCGAAAACGGTGACGACGTTTTCAACACGCAACCTGTCGGCACTGGTCCGTTCAAGATGGTGTCGTATGAGCCCAAGGTAGGTGCCGAGCTGGAAGCAAACCCCGATTACTGGGGCGGCGCGCCGAAGCTGTCCGAACTGGAATATCGTTTTATCACTGAACCGGCGACGGCTGTTGCCGAGTTGCAATCGGGCGGCGTCGATCTGGTCATCCCCCCGACCATTCCGGTGGGAATGATCCCCACTATTGAAGCCGATGACAATCTCGAGCTTGTCACGACGGCCGGACCCACTGTCACGGCGCTGCGGTTCAACACGTCAGACGGCATCACCGCAAATGAAGACGTCCGCAAAGCACTGATCATGGCGGTCGATCGCGAAACCATCGTCGATTCGATCTTGGGTGGTCAGGCGTCGGTCATCGCCTCCTTCCAGGGTGAGAGATCCTTCGGCTTCGACCCCGAAATGGAACCGCTGCCCTATGATCCCGAAGGCGCGAAAGCCTTGCTTGAACAAGCAGGGGTTTCGGCCGGCGCATCGGTAGAAATCAACACACGCGGCAACGACGCAACCTTCAACGAAGTGGCCCAAGCGGTTGCGGCTTATCTTGGCATGGTTGGCGTCAACGCCACGATCAAACCCTATGAAACGAATGTCTTGCTCAACGACATCATTCCACAGGGTAAAACCGGCGAAATGTTTCAGCAAAGCTGGGGTGGCTGGACGTTCGATTTCGACAACACCGCATATGCGATGTACCACACCGGCCAGAAATGGAACCCGTACGACAGCGACGAAAAGCTGGATGCGATGCTGGAAGAACAGCGCCCACTGACCGATCAGGCGGAACGCGAACGCCTTCTGCAGGAAATCGCGACCTACGCCGCCGACCGCGCGCTGGAAATGCCGCTCTACAACATGAACGCGATCTACGCGATCAACACACGCGTGAATGGCTTCGTACCGGCCCCCGATAACCGGCTGAAACTCAACGAAGTGTCGGTGGACTAATATCCACTTCTCGGAAGCGGCGAAGATGCGCCGCTTCCGATCCGATCAGACCAGAAGAAAGTGATACAATGGCAACATTCCTGATCAAGCGATTGGCACAGGCGGTGTTCGTTGTCATGATTGTGACCCTCATCGTGTCGGTGGCTGTTCGCATGACCGGCGATCCGGCGATGATGATTGCCCAAGGCGCGACCGACATCACCGAAGCAGATCTGGAACGCATTCGCGAGGGATTGGGGTTGAACGAACCTTTCGTCAGCCAGTATTTCTCGACGCTCGCCGGTCTGTTCACCTGGGATTTCGGGCGCAGTTTCCTTGGCGGCACGCCGGTACGCACCCTGATCGCAGGCGCGCTCCCCGCGACGCTGCTTTTGGCCTTCTGTTCTCTGGCCGTTTCAATCGCGATATCCATTCCGCTGGGCATTCGCGCCGCGATCCGCCGTGGCAAATGGGAAGACCAGCTTATCCGCATCGTGTCACTGGTCGGGCTGTCCTTCCCGAACTTCTGGCTTGCAACCATGCTGGTTCTGCTGTTCTCGATCACCCTGCAATGGCTACCGCCCAGCGGCATGACAGGCATCGCCAGCTTCATTATGCCTGCCGTGACCATGGGTGTCATCCTGACCGCGACCAATGTCCGCCTGGTCCGCACCTCGATGCTTGAGGTAATGCAATCGCAATATATCATGGTGGCACGCGCGAAGGGGTTGTCCGAGCGGACCGTTCTTTACAAGCACGCCCTGCGCAACTGCGCTATTCCCCTGATCACCTTTATGGGGCTGCAATTCGGCGGACTTTTGGGCGGCATCGTCGTGGTCGAGCGCGTCTTCAACTGGCCCGGGATGGGTAGCCTGGCCTTCGACGCGGTCGCGGGGCGTGATTACCCCGTTCTACAATCCGTCATCATGATCCTCTCCACCATGATCGTTCTCGTGAATCTGCTGGTTGATATCGCTTACGGCCTTGTCGATCCGCGTATCCGGACAGAGTAAGCCCATGAATAACCTTCTAAACTCGCGCTACTTCTCATTGGAATTGATCCTCGGGCTCGGGCTGACGGTGGGCGTCATCATCTGCGTGGTCTTTTCCGGTTGGCTCGCGCCCGGTCCTGATCAGATCAACCTGACAGCGCGCCTGCTGCCACCATTCGTCGACCCGGCCCATCCTTTCGGCACCGACCCTCTGGGCCGGGATGTTATGGCGCGGGTCTTCGCGGGCGGTTGGATATCACTTGAGGTTGGCTTTATCTCGGTGATCGGTTCCGTTCTGGTTGGTGTGACGATGGGGCTGATCTCAGGCTATTACCGCGGGTTCTGGGACATCCTTTTGATGCGTTTCGCGGATATCCAGCTTGCGCTGCCCTTCATCCTGCTGGCCATCACGGTCATTGCGATTGTTGGCGGAAGCCTGACAAATACGATCATCCTGCTGATCGTCTCGCAATGGGTCCAGTATGCCCGTCTCGTCCGGGCACAGGTGCTTGCGTTGCGCGAACGGGAGTTCGTGCTGGCTGCACAGGCGACGGGGGTGAAGAACATCAACATAATCCGCAGCCACCTTCTGCCCAATCTCATGGGGCCGGTGGTCGTGCTGATGACCCTGAACGTCGCGAACAACATACTGCTCGAAAGCAGTCTCACATTCCTTGGCCTGGGTGTCGATCCGACAATCCCAAGCTGGGGTGGTATGCTCGCCGATGGGCGGACCTATCTGCAGACCGCGTGGTGGGTCAGTGTTTTCCCCGGGGTGGCGATCTTGCTGACCGTGCTTGGCCTGAACCTGCTCGGCGACTGGCTGCGCGATACCCTTGATCCAACGGGAAGAACCGAAAGATGATCTATCACGCACAGCCGAAACGGACACTTGATCAACTGGTCGATGAGGTCACCGCCTCGTTCGAGGCGTGGACGTTCGACGACCGCGCAGCGCGTGCCAATGCGCAAGCGCGGTTGGCCGAAAAGGGTATTACTGCACGTATCAGAAGCGCCTACAAACCATTGGTGCATTTCTTTCTCGAAGATGTTCGACCCGGCTTCACCGAGGCGACGATCCAATGGCCGTGGCACCCGAACGCCGTCGAAAACCGCTTCTTGCTGGAATCCTATCCGCTGGCCGCACTTTTTCCGCAGGCAAGGCTGCATTTCGTGAAAGGCCATGAGGGGACCGAATACGAGGTCACCCTGATCTATCCCGACGGTGAAGAGCAGTACTCCGTCCTTGCGCCGAACCGTGTTCATTCCGACCACGTCGGAGAAACGGCGCTGTCGCCCACGGGCTGGATCGTGGATCGGGCTGGCGCTCGCCGACTGGAAACTGACTATGAACGGTTGTTCACCGGGGCAATGACGGCGATCGCGTCCCATGACTGGGGGACCGACGAGCCATATTTCGAAGAACTGAATTTCTCGGTCTCTGTCCCGGCACGCGATCATGACCTTGGCTATGCCGATGAAGTGATCAGCCTGGTCGAGGCCATGCATGAGGATTTGTATTTCTCCTGCCTCGAATTCTTCCAGCACTATTCCGGCCGCCCCCTTGGTGATCGCCATCTTCAACCGGGTCAGATCGTTCCCGAAGTCGTTCAAGGGGACGAGCCCGAGATCCGTATCAGCCTCAAGCCGCTAACCAATGATGATCGCGCGGGTCAGCCCCAGTCGCTTCATGACGCGTCGGAGCCCCTGTCGGTAACCCAAATCCGCGCAGAACTCGACGCTCTGGGCGGTAACGAACTAGACTGCCACAGTCGCGCCGGTCGTCTGGTGCAGGCTCGACATCTGACCGGGCACGGTCGACCGATCATGATCTCGGCAGGTCAACACGCCAATGAAACCACACCGATCATTGGGGCGTTACGTGCCGCGCATGCACTGAAGGCCAGTGATGCCACGTTCACGATTTCGCCGCTGGAAAACCCCGATGGCTATGCGCTTCAAGGAAGGCTGTCTGCGCAGACCCCACGCCATATGCTGCATGCGGCGCGGTATTCCGCGCTGGGTGACGACCTAGAATACCGCCAAACAGAAGCCACCCTGTTTGAAAAGAAAATTCGGCTCCAGGCCGAGGAAATCTCGGGCGCGCAACTTCATGTGAACCTTCATGGCTACCCGGCTCATGAATGGACACGGCCGCTGTCGGGTTATATCCCGCGAAACTTCGCCATGTGGACGCTTCCGAAAGGCTTTTTCCTCGTGTTACGACACCTGCCCGAATGGGAAAAAACCGCTCGCGAACTGATAGAAGCCGTCACGGCAGATCTGACATCCGTGCCGGGACTGTCAGAGATGAACGCGCGCCAGATCGCACTCTACGAGATACACGCCGGAGAAACAGGCTTCGAGATGATCAATGGCTTTCCGTGCTATGTCCACCAAGATGATCGCCACCGGGTCCCCCTGACCCTGATCACCGAGTATCCCGACGAGACCATCTACGGCGACGCGTTCATCGCAGGCCATGAGGCGCAGATGCAAACCGTACTAGCTGCCCATGCTGCCTGGCAGCGCATTGCCTTGGCATGAGGCGATGTTCGGATCTGTCGCCTCATCCGGCATCCCTGCCAGAAAACGCAGCCAGAACTGCGCGTTCGGATTGCGACAGGTAGCGTTCAAGCTGAGCCGCTGCCGCTTCGACCTCTCCGGCCTGGACCTTGGCCAGCAATTCACCATTCATCGCGATATAGGGCTCGTGAAGCCAACGAGGTGCATTGAGCAACTCGAAGGCAAGTCGTAGTTCCGCGGCAAGGTTTCCGTAGAATGCGGTGAGTTTCGGGCTGTCGGCAAGGTCGACGATGGCCGCGTGAAAATCCATGTTAGAGCTTCCCACGGCTCTCCAGGCTTCGCGTCCATGTGCTTCGTGCGCCGACGCGACCGCATCGGCCATGCGCATCACGGCGGGATGGTGGCCGTGTGCCAATCGCAGCGCCTGGCATTCGATGATGCGACGAATATGGTAGATGTCGATGATCGCGCCCATCGACGGGGTCGCGACGAATACACCGCGATTGGTCTTGTGGACCAGAAGCCCGTCCTTGGTAAGCGATCTGAACGCTTCGCGAAGTGTGTTCCGCGAGACACCCATTGCCTGCGCGAGCGATACTTCGGACAGGCGTTCGCCAGGTTTCAATTCGCCGAATATCAAAAGGTTGCGAATTCGATCAGCTACCTGATCGGCAAGTGCCACGAAACTCTCGGACATAGAAAATCGCACTCCTCTTCTGCATTCAAGACGAAGACCGTCGCCATTTTCGTAAGACAATTAGTATATACTGTTCAACACAATAGTCACGCCATCATGGCCGCAAACGAAGAAAATGGCGAGTTGTCACGTTAACCGAAGGTGGTGCGGCCAGTGCTTTTGATGCTGGCTTCAGGCAATACTGGCGGCTGCTTTCCTCGCGCGAAGTGTTTCCATCCAGTGGTAGCGAATGGCTAGGGCGGTGCGCCAGCGATGGCCCTGCATCACGCGCTCTCGCTTTCGGACTGGCAAATGGCTGTTCTCGGGGCTCTGTTGCAAATATGTTTGAGGCCCGAATAGGTGGGCTTTATCGTTTCACTTCAGGCGACCAGACGGTCTTTGAACATGGACATCGCGCCGGTCCTGTTTCCGAACTTGGCGGGGGTCAAAGATATCGCCAGTGCGTTCTGCGACTCGCTGGCTGATCCGCTTCAGCGCCTGTCGTGCTTGTGGTTCCGCCGGGGGATGTGTTCCCACGGGTAGCCCGTAGTTGTTCCAATTTGTAGATATGCCGTTATTCGCGAGACATCTTCTTTAACCTCCCAAGTTTGGGAAGCAGGAGGTGTTAATGACCAAGGGTCAACGCGAGGTTCAGCGCAAGTTGCAGATACTGCGACATGCGGAGAAGATCAGTCACGCGGCCCTGATCATTCGCTACCACCTGATGGAAGCTCGCCGTGCGTGGAAAGCCACCGCTAGCGTCGCCTGAGGCCAATATCAATGGCGCTAACGCCACCCCCTTTCGGGTAACGTGACGACTCCGCTAGTGCAACGGACCCCCGCATCTATACCCGGCAAAAGCAGTGCCGTTTGCCATGTCAAAGCTGTTCGACCTCAAAGGTCCAAGCGCCGGGTGCCATGTCGTTGCGCACGAGTTGCACGATCCGGGGATCAAGCGCTTCCGGTGGGAACAGACCGCATTGCGCCATAGCCCGATGGGTATCGACGTTTTGCCCCAAGTAGTCGAGCACTACCCGCGAGGCGGCAGGTTTGCGTCCGCGCTTCAGCGGTCCGCCGGTCTGGATGCCCAGCAGGTAGTCGATCCCCGCATTGTAGGAGGGATACAGGATCATCTGAGTGATCGAGGAGGACAGCACCGCCTCGTTTTCCACTACGTTGATCCGCTCTCCGAGAAAGAACACCACGCCTTCGTACTTGAAGACGCCATGCGCACCGCCCTGCACCGAGGCCTCGCGCTCGATGTTTTTCCACAGGTAAAAGCCGTCCTTGCGAGTGATCTGCGCGTAGGAGCGCATGATGAGCCCGGGATTGCTGTAGGAATGGAAGTAGCGGAAGTAGCCGCCGCAGTAGCGGTCGAGTGGTTCGGAGAACTGATTGAGCCGTTTCAGCGTCGGGCCCAGCGGCGTTGCCTCCACCTCACCACCCGGACGGCGGCGCAGCGAAATCAGATTGGTGAACCGCGCCGGTTCCATTAGCAGCTCGGCTTCGGTCACCCCGAAGAAATCGCAGATCTTGCGCATGTTGTGGCGCGATGGGCGGACGGCACCCGAGAGGTACTTGTTGAACTGCTGACGATTGATCCCAATGCGCCGGCAAACATGCGCGATGGACGGGAACAGCGTGCAGGCGAAGCTGAGGTTGGCGGAAACCGGGTCAGTAGACATGACCTGAAGCTACCTGATGCACTAAGAAAGTCAATCTGCGCCATCACGCGAAATTGTGACGCTGTCCTGCGTATGTCACGATCTGTGGCACGGATACGAAAGGACGCCGCCACATGGACCAGCACAGCCCGCTTCACGAGGTCATCGAGGAACGCCACGTCGAAATCTCGCTTCCGGACGGCTGCATCCTCGCGGCGCGCATCTGGCGCCCGGCGGACGGTGCGCCGGTGCCGGCGGTCTTCGAATACCTGCCATACCGCAAGGGCGATGGCACGCTGGCCCGCGACGCAGTGCGCGCGCCCTATATCGCGGCCCGCGGTTACGCCTACGTGCGCGTCGACCTGCGCGGCACCGGCGAGTCTGAAGGGCTGATGGTCGACGAGTACACCGCGCAGGAGCTACAAGACGGCTGCGACGTGATTGCCTGGATCGCGGCGCAGGACTGGTGCGACGGCGGCGTCGGCATGGTCGGCATTTCTTGGGGTGGCTTCAACGGCTTGCAGGTCGCCGCACTGCAGCCGCCCGCCCTGAAAGCCGTGGTGTCGATTGCCTCGACCGACGATCGCTATGCCGACGACGTGCACTACATGGGCGGCACCATGGTGGTGGACCAGATTTCATGGGCCTCGCACATGTTCGCCATCAATACGCTGCCACCGGATCCTGAGCTCGTGGGCGAGAAGTGGCGCGAGATGTGGATGCAGCGGCTCACCGGCTCGGGCCTGTGGCTGAAAACCTGGGCCGAGCACCAGCGCCGCGATAATTTCTGGAAGCACGGGTCGGTCTGCGAGGACATCGGCCGCATCAAGGTGCCGGTCTATGCCGTGTCGGGTTGGGCCGACGGCTACTGCCGCACAGTGTTCCGTCTGATGGAGTCGCTGCAAGGCCCGAGAAAGGGCCTCGTCGGCCCTTGGTCACACAAGTACCCGCACATCGGTGTGCCGGGGCCGGCGATCGACTGGAACGGCGAGGAGCTGCGCTGGTGGGACCAGTGGCTCAAGGGCATCGAGACCGGCATCATGGACGAGCCGCAGCTGCGCCTCTACATGCAAGACCACGCCGATCCCGCCAGTTTCTATGCCCATCGCGACGGCCGCTGGATCGAGGAGCCGAGCTGGCCCTCGCCGAACGTGGCGCGCACAGGATTCGCGCTTGGCGCGGACGGCTCGCTGGGGCAGGACGACGCGCCGGTCGGCACCTGCGAAATCCGCTCGCCGCTCGGCACCGGCATCGCGGGGGGCAAGTGGTGCTCTTACGCCAAGCCCGGCGACCAGCCGGTCGACCAGCGCCGCGACGACGCCGGCAGCCTGGTGTTCGAGACCGCGCCGCTGGAGTCCGCGCTGGAGATCGCCGGTGACACCAACTTGGTGCTGACGTTCAGCGTCGATCAGCCGGTGGCACAAGTGGCGGCGCGCCTTGTCGACGTGGCGCCCGGTGGCGCGGCAACGCGGGTCAGCTATGGGCTGCTGAACCTGACGCACCGCGACAGTCACGAGACACCCGAGGCGCTGGTGCCCGGCGAGGTCTACACCGCGACTGTGCCGTTCAAGCACGTGGCGCAGACTTTCCGCGCCGGTCACCGCCTACGGTTGGCGATCTCCACCAGCTACTTCCCGATCGCCTGGCCGTCACCCGAGCCGGTGACGCTGCGCGTCAAGGCCGCAGCGAGCCGACTGGTCCTGCCGCTGCGCGCCGCCACCGACGACCCGAAGCCGCGCGATCTCGGCACGCCGAAGGGCGCAGCGCCGATGGAAAAGGACGTGCTGGCGCCCAGTCGTTCCGACTGGGTGGTCAGTGAGGATCTGGCCACCGGCGAGACCGTGGTGCGGATCACCGACGACGACGGCCGCATCCGCATCGCCGACAACGGGCTAACCATCGGGGCCTGCGGCGTCGAGACCTATTCCTTCAGCGGTACCGACTGGCGCTCGTTCAAGGGGCATGTTGTCTGGGATCTAGATATGTTGCGCGGCGACTGGCGGATGTCGAGCCGCACCGAGACCGAGATGACCGCCACCGCCACGCATTTCGTCATCAAGGCGAAGCTCGTCGCGAAGGAAGGCGAGGCGGTCGCCCACGAGCAGGAGTGGCTATGCGAAATTCCGCGTGACTTCGCGTGACCGGCAGCCGGCGCTGCGCCTCGCGCCGGGACATGAAATACTGCGCCGGAGATCCCGGTAATTGGGTGGGCCCCTTGCCTGGGTAATGTCCCCACCCGACACCACCAACGAAGGCCGAAACGGCCAGATCATAGGGAGTATCATAATGACCGATCAGACCAATACCGCAAACCCGGGTATCGACCGTCGTGCCTTCCTTCGCGGTGCCACTGCCACCGGGATCGCCGCGGCCACCATGCCGCTTGGCTCGCGCATCTGGGCGCAGTCCGGCAAGGTGCTGCGCGTCAGTTCCTATGCCGACATCGACGCGCTCGACCCGGGGTTCTACCAGAACGGCTACAACGTCGACGTGATGAACTGTATCTATTCCAAGCTGGTGCGCTACGTACCGGGGCGTGAATTCGACTGGGAACTGGAGGCCGCCGAAGAAATCGAGCAGATCGACGACACCCACATTCGCTTCAAGCTGAAACCGGGGATCATGTTCACCGGCGGCTATGGCGAGATGACCGCCGAAGACGTGAAGTTCTCCTTCGAGCGGGTGCTCGAGCACGATAGCCCGGTCAAGAGCGACTGGGGGCCGCTGGACCATGTTGAGGTGACCGGCACCTACGAGGGAACCATCGTCCTGAAGGAGCCATTCCAGCCGCTGTGGAGCATCACGCTGCCCTATGGCACTGGGCACATCGTCTCGAAGAAAGCAGTGATGGAGGCGACCGAGAGCGGCGGTAATTTCGGCATGGAGCCGCCGGCCTTTTCGGGCCCCTACATCCTGAAGGAGTGGAAGCCGAACCAGTATGTGCACCTTGTGCGCAACCCCGAGTGGACCGGCGAGGCGCCGGGCTTTGATGAGATCCGTATCCTGCCGATGGACGACACCAAGACCGCCGAGCGCGCCTATGAGGCCGGCGATCTCGATTACACCGAGATCACCCTGTCGTCGCTGGCGCAGTACCGCGGCAATCCGCCCGCCGATACGGTGATCGAGGAATATCCCTCGCTCTATTATGTTTGGCTGGGCATGAACCTCGACAACCCGGCGCTCGGCGACAAGAACCTGCGCAAGGCGATCCAGTATGCGATCAATGCCGAGCAGATCATCGACGCCGCGTATTTCGGCGAGGCCGCCCCGGCCACCGGGATGATCGCACCGGGCCTGCCAGGCCACCGCGAAACCCCCTCGGTGCCGGTCGCAGGTGATCTCGACAAGGCGCGTGAGTTCCTTGAGGCTGCTGGCGGACCGCCCTCCGAACCGCTAACCATCGACGCGCTGAACGCCACAGTCTGGAAAACCATGGCCGAGGTGGTCCAGGCGCAGCTGGCTCAGATCGGCATCCAGACACAGATCAACGTACAGGACTCCGGCTCGTTCTGGACGCTGGGCATGGAGAGCGAAGGCGAGCGCTGGAAGGACATGCAGCTTGTGCTCAACCGGTTTTCGATGCTGCCCGACCCCTATTACGCTACCAGCTGGTTCGTCACCGATCAGGTTGGCGTGTGGAACTGGGAACGCTTCTCGAACGAAGAGTTCGACCAATTGCACCAGCAGGCGCTCAGTGAGACCGACGGCGAGAAACGTGCCGAGATGTACCGGACCATGCAGCAGCTCATGGAAAACAGCGGCGCCTACAAGTTCATCACCCATGAAGGCAGTCCAGTGATGTATCGCGAAGGTCTGGACCCCGCACTGCGCCCGGACGGTCGCCCGCTGTTCTTGGGCTTCGACGGCGACATGTAAGTGAAGGGAGACCGCGACCCGTGATATTCTACGCAACTCAAAGGCTCGTCCTTTCGGTCGTGATCGTCATGGTCGCGGTCTCCATGCTGACCCTGATGCTGCACGTGGTGCCGGGCGATCCGGCGGTGATGATCCTGGGGCCGCGCGCCACGCCTGAGCTGATCGAGCAGACCCGCGTCGCCATGGGACTCGACCAGCCGCTTCTGCTGCAGATCGTCACCTTTTTCGGCAACATCCTGCGCGGCGATCTGGGGCAGGACGTGTTCACTGGACGCGCGGTGTCGCAGATCGTCTTCGAGCAGCTGCCCTACACGCTGATCCTGATCACCGTCTCGATCCTTTGGGCCGCCGTACTGGGCATTGCGCTCGGCTGTTACTCGGCGCTGCGGCGCAACACTTGGCTGGACACGCTGACCGGGGTGATCTCGGTGGGCACAATCTCGATTCCGGCCTTCGTCATGGCGCTCTACTCGGTGTTGGTCTTCGCGGTCTGGCTGCGCTGGCTGCCCGCCATCGGCGCCGGTGAGGGGTTCTGGGACGGGGTCACGCATCTGATCCTGCCGTCTTTTGCCATCGGCGTGTCGTGGGTCGGCTACGTGGCGCGGGTCGTGCGCGCCTCGATGCTCGAGGTGATGGGCCAGCCGCATGTGCGCATGGCCCGCGCCTATGGCCTGCCCGACGCCTGGATTACCCGTTCGCACATCCTCAAAATCGCGGTGCAGCCTGCGGTGACGCTGATCGGCACCGGTGTGGCGCATCTCTTCTCGGCGGCGGTTTTCGTCGAGGTGATCTTTGCCCGCCCCGGCATCGGCGCACTGATCGTGCAGGCGGTGAACGAGCGCAACTATCCCATCGTGCTGGGCGCGGTGCTGGTGACCACCGGCATCATCGTGCTGGCCACGCTGATCTCGGATCTGGTGATCGCCTGGCTTGACCCACGCCAGCGAGAGGAGCTGTAAGATGACCGACGCAACCCAGAGCCTACTGCCCGAACCCGGCCTGCTGGCGCGCAGCCTGCACGTACTGTCGGGTAACCGCACCGGGGTGATCGGCTTTGTGCTGGTGGCGCTGATTGTAGGCTCGGCGATCTTTGCGCCGTGGATTGTACCCTATGATCCCACTGCCATCATGACCGGCCCGCGCATGGCGCCGCCTTCGGCCGAGCATTGGCTGGGTACCGACAACATCGGTCGCGACATCTTCAGCCGGGTTATCGCCGGCGGACGCATTGCTATGCTGGTCGCCGCCGCCTCGCTGACCGCGGCGCTGAGCGCCGGGTTGCTGCTGGGGCTGATCTCCGGGCTGGGCCCGCGCTGGCTCGACAATTTGTTGCTGCTTATCTTCGACGCTCTGCGTTCGTTCCCGACCATCGTCTTCGGCCTGGCCGTGGTGACCATCATCGGCCCGAGCTTGTTCACTGTGATGCTGGTGGTGGCGATCACCTCAGTTCCGATTTACGCGCGAATCGTACGGACCCAGACGCTGGCACTGAAGAACGCCGAGTTCATCCTCGCCGAGCGCGCCATGGGCGTTGGCCTGCCGCGGCTGCTGTTCGTGCATATGCTGCCGAACGTGCTGGGCCCGCTTCTGATCCTTGCCTCGATGGACGTGCCGCTGGTCATCGCTACCGAGGCGGGCCTCAGCTTCCTCGGCATGGGGGTGCGGCCGCCGACCCCATCCTGGGGCGTTATCCTCAACGACGGCTACAACTTCATTCGCAACTCGCCCTGGCCGGTTATCGGCGGCTCAATCCCGATCATCCTGATCACTCTGGGCTTCACCTTCATGGGCGAGGCGCTGCGCGACATCTTCGATCCCAAGCTGAGAAAGGCCGGCTAATGGCACCCTCTACTGCGACACACCAAGCCGGAGAAACCCCCGCGAATGCCTGTCCTTTGGTCTCGATCGAGGAGCTCTCGGTGGATTTCGACACCCCGCGCGGCACCATCCACGCCCTACGCAACATCTCTCTTGAGGTGCCGAAGGGCAAGGTGCTCGGCCTTGTTGGCGAGAGTGGCTGTGGCAAGTCCACGCTGGCCTACTCGATGATCGGACTGCTGGCGGAGAACGCAAAGGTTACCGGTGGTTCCATTCGCATGGGCGGGCACGACCTAGCGCACTTCAAACCGAAAGCTTGGCGCAAACTGCGCGGCACGCGCATCTCGATGATCTTTCAGGATCCGATGACCTCGCTCAACCCGGTGACGACCATCGGCAAGCAGATGATTGACATCCAGTATCGTGAGCCTGTCAGGCGTGCTGAAAAGCGCTCCCGGGCCATCGAGTTTCTCGAGCAGGTGCAACTGCCCGACGCAGCGGCCAAGCTCGATGTTTACCCGCACCAGCTGTCGGGGGGGATGCGGCAGCGGGTGTGCATCGCCATGGCGCTGCTGACCCGGCCGGACCTGCTAATCGCCGACGAGCCGACCACCGCGCTCGACGCTACGCTGGAGATGCAGATCGTCATCTTGCTGCGCGAGTTGCAGGAGAAGTTCGGCTGCTCGGTGCTGTTCGTCTCGCACCATCTCGGCACGGTGTCAGAACTTTGCGACGAGGTTGCGGTGATGTACGCCGGTGAGGTCGTCGAGCGCGGCGCCGTGCGCGAGGTGTTCCACGCGCCGCGCCACCCCTACACGCAGGCCCTGTTCGACTGTGATCCGGCGCGTATTCGGCAGGCCACCCGGCAATTGCCGACCATCCCCGGCACGCTACCCGATCTGCGCCGCCCGCCCGAAGGATGCGCCTTCCGGGCGCGCTGTACTAAGGCCTTCTCGCGCTGCAACGCCGAGCATCCGCCGCTTTACGCTGCGGAGCAGGGGCAGGTTGCACGGTGTCATCTCAACGATCCAGCGGAGAACGCGGCATGAGCCTTCTGGAAGTCACCGACCTGCGCATCCGCTATGCTCGACAGGGCCGGCTGAAGGCAGCGTTGCGCCGCGAGAGCCATGATTTCGAGGCGGTCTGCGGAGTCTCGTTCACGCTCGAGCCGGGCCAGACGCTGGGACTCGTGGGCGAGAGCGGCTCGGGTAAGTCGACCATCGCCCGGGCTCTGATCGGCCTGAAGACATCCTCCGGCTGCTCGATACGCTTCGACGGGGTCGATATCTCGGGGGCCTCGGGACGCGACTGGGCCCGGCTGCGGCGCAAGATGTCGATGATGTGGCAGGACCCAGTTGGCTCGCTGTCGCCGCGGCTGACGGTGAAATCGCTGGTTACCGAGCCGCTGCGGATCAACGGGCTACGGGCGGGCCAGACCGAGGCCGAGCGACTGCTGGGGCTGGTGGGGCTACCGGCGGAGTTCGCCACACGTTACCCGCACCAGCTTTCAGGCGGGCAGGCACGGCGCGTCGGTGTGGCACGGGCGCTGGCGCTCGATCCCAAGCTGTTGATCGCCGACGAGCCCACCGCCGGGCTCGACATGTCAGTGCAGGGCGAGGTGCTTAACTTGCTGACCGAGGTGCAGGCGCGCAGCGGCGTGGCGATCCTGATCATCACCCACAACCTCAACCTTGTGCGCCACGTCACCGACCAGATGGCGATCATGTATCTGGGGCGCTTCGTCGAGCAGGGGCCTACAGAGCAGGTCTTCGCTCATCCGAAGCACCCCTATACCAAGGCGCTGCTGGCGGCGAACCCCGGGTCCGATCCGGAGGCGCGGGATGAGCGGATCGCGCTTTCGGGCGAGGTGCCGAGCCCGGTGAACCGGCCCTCGGGCTGCGACTTCCATCCGCGCTGCCCTTGGGCACGCGAGGCCTGCGCGACGCGCGATCCAAGCTGGGTCGAAGAAGACGGTCGTGGCCATAGGTGCCTGTTTCCGCTGTGAGGGCGGGAAGGGCCCTGTTGCAAACTTGTGCTTTGGCGGCAAAGGCAAGCTTGATCCGCATCGCTCATTTCTGATTGAGCTGATTGAACAGGACGGCGATATGACCATGCCTGAACTGGCCGGTGCGCTGGCAGACGCGACCGGCGTTCAAGCGCACCCGGATGCAATTGGCCGGTTCCATTAAAGCGTTCCGCCTTTAACCTGAGACATCGGCGAAAGGCGGAACGCGTGCAACGATTGAGCGGAGCACTGCGTTTCGCGAAAATCTGTGATTCAGGTTTTTCGCGAAACGCTTTAATCGGGGGAAAACGCCCCACTGGGGCCTTTTCTGACCCCTCTAATCTGCCGCCTTACAGCCCCGACCTGAACCCCATCGGGATGGCGTTCTCCAAACTCAAAGCACACCTGCGCAGGATCGGCGCACGAACCTTCACCGAAATCTGTGACCTCTTCTCAACGGAAGAATGCTGGAACTACTTCAAGGCTGCCGGATATCTCTCAGGTGAATGGTCGCATGCTTTAGGCCGCGTCCGATCTGGCCGACTATCTCGATGCCAAGGGTATGGATCACGTTCGTGGGGCACCACACCATCCGCAGACCCAAGGAAAGATCGAAAGGTGGCATAAGACCATGAAGAACCGTGTGCTGCTCGAGCATTCCAGGTATCTATGAGCGGAAAAGGCAACTGCTACGATAACTTCGCCATCGAGACATTCTTCAAAACGATCAAGGCAGAGTTGGTATGGTGTAGGTCGGGGCTCATGTGCCGAGATGCTGAGCTTGACAACCTTCCAGTACATCAACGGCTTCCACAATCCACGCCGCAGGCACTCAGCGTTGGGTTGGAAATGCCTGATCGCATTCGAACGGATAGTGGCCAAAACCAGCACTTGAGGCAGCACGAAAACGCGAAAGGCCCATTAAGCGTGTGCCGAGGAATACCCTGTTCTGGTTGAGGTTTCCGCATTACGCGTTGCGCCGCAGTGGCGCCGTGAGGGCGATGACTCAATCGACCAGCCTGCAAAGGCGGGCTGCTGGTTCATCCGAGGGACGAGCATAAAGCGTAATCAGCAGTGGGACCGTCTCAGCCTCGTTGTCGCAGATGATCAAACTTCCGTTTTGGACCTCTGTGTGAATCATGCTCATTGGAAGCCAGGCCGTTCCCACGCCAGCAAGTGCAAGCTCCTTGATCCCAACCGAAAAGGCGCTCTCCACAATGCTATGCTTCTTGGATACTGGTTTCGCGTTTCTTTCTGACAGGAGTTCGCCGAAAAAACTCTGGGGCGGATACTGTATGACAGGTGTGTCCACTGGGGCCTTGTTGCCAAAGCGCAGTGAGAAGCGCAAAGGGCCACCGACGACGGGCACAAGTTGGTCCTGCCCCCACACCGCGCGAATGACACTCGAGTCGAAGGGCATATCAAAGCCGCTCTCTTTTTCGTAGCAGATCAACAGCGATGCCTCACCAGTAAGAAAAAGCGAAATGCAATCGTTCTGGTTTGCCGCTTGAACACGAAACGATGATAGTGGGAAATGTTCCTGCGCAGTGGTCACGAAATCGGCAAGAGTCGAGGCGATAAGGGAATGTTGCGCGGCTACGGTGACGGTGGTGCGGCTCGGGTCGTATTCGGAAATTTGACGCCGTAGCGCCTGGATGTGAAAGGCAAGTGCCTGCATCTCTTCTTTATTGGCAAGAAGAGCTGGTTCTATTTCGATCCTGTTGGGAGTGCGCGTGATTATCGTGCGCCCGAGCCATGCTTCGAAACTTTGAATTCGGCGAGAGAATGCTGGCTGCGTGATGTTTCTGCGACGAGCTGCGCGACTTAAGTTGCCCTCTTCAAGGAGGACGATCACATCGTCAATAAGGTTTAGATCCATGGATCATCCCGGGCTAGCCATACAAATAGTATGAGTAGACTAAAAATTTAACATTGTTCAAGGAGATGTTTCTGCAGTTAATCTGAACAGAACTTTGAGCGAGGACGAGACGAATGAGGCCAGCCGTGTGGTCCGAAACATCAAAATGGTTGAATGGAGCGTATCATCCGCTTGGCCCCGGCCGCATGAGCGTTCAGCGTCTTTTTGCTACGGTCAGCAGGTTGAGCTTGGAAGGGATATCCCATGCCAAGCGCGAGTGAATCACTGAGCCGCTCATCCAGGCAAAAGTCTACCTTTCGGCGCTATTCTGCCTTTGCCTAAGCGTTACGTGTCTCACGCGGCGTTAGACAATCTTCGGATAGCAATCATAATAATCATCCAACACAACAGGGAGTAAAAATCCATGCTACTAAAATCAACCAAACGTATTTTGGCCTCGGCGGTTCTTGCCATAGGCCTGTCACCAGCGGCGCTGCATGCGCAGGAGCTTACCGGAACGCTTGCGAAAATTTCTGAAGCCGGTGAAATCGTTATCGGCCATCGCGAAAGCTCAGTTCCGTTTGCCTATCTGAACGATAATCAGGAGCCCGTGGGATACTCCATCGACCTGTGCATGAAGGTCGTGGAAGAGGTCGAGAAAACAATCGGCAAAGAAATCGACATCCGTTACGTCCCGGTCAATCCGAAGACACGTATTGCGCTCATGGCCAATGGCACCATCGATTTGGAATGCGGCTCTACGACGAACAACCTCACCAGGCAGCAACAGGTAGAGTATTTGCCCACCACCTTCGTGACGGGCACGAAAATCCTGACTCGCAAAGATTCTGGCATCTCTTCAGTGTCTGACCTGGACGGTAAGGCGATTGCGCTCGCGCAGGGCACAACAAATGAACGCGCCATCAAGGCGGCGGTCGAGGATTTGGACCTGGATGTGAAAATCCTGCCTGTGCGAGATCATGCAGAAGGGATGCTGTCGCTCGAAACTGATCGGGTCGATGCTTACTCAACTGACCACATCTTGCTTCACGGCTTGATTGCGAAATCGAAAACACCAGAGGATTTCGCTGTCGTCGGAGAGTTCTTGTCGTTTGACCCCTACGCGCTGATGGTGCCACGCAACGACAGTGCTTTCGAGCTGGTCGGCAAAACAGCTTTGGCCAATGTTTTCCGTTCCGGCGAAATCGACGAAATCTATGCCAAATGGTTTGACCCGCTTGGTGTTCCCGCTGATCCGCTTCTTAAAGCGGCGTTCCAGCTTGGCGCTCTGCCCGAATAAGTTCCTTCGGCCCGCCCGTGTGAGGGCGGGTCGCATTTCCCAAGAGAGCATCTCAAAATGAACTATAACTGGAACTGGAGCGTCCTCTTTGAGCCGGAATATTTCGGCTGGTTGATCTCTGGACTGGGATGGACCATTTCGGTCGCATTATGCGCGTGGGTGATCGCTCTTGTGGTGGGCTCGCTTATCGGAGTGGGCCGCACGCTTCCTAACAAGTTCTTAAGTAAAATTTGCACCGCCTACGTCGAACTGTTCCGCAATATCCCACTGCTCGTGCAGATGTTCATCTGGTATTTTGCCGTTCCAGAGATGGTTCCAGAGGACGCGGGCCGTTGGATGAAACGCGAGATGCCTCAACCGGAATTCGTCACGGCAGTTGTGGCCTTGGGTCTTTACACGGCAAGCCGTGTGGCCGAGCAGGTTCGGGCCGGTATTGAGACAGTGCCGCAAGGGCTGCGTTCTGCCGCCATTTCTCAAGGTATGAGCATCGCTCAGGTTTACCGCTATATCCTACTTCCTATTTCCTTTCGCCTGATCGTGCCACCGATGACCTCGGAATTCCTGACTGTTTTCAAGAATTCCTCTTTGGCTCTGACAATTGGACTTTTGGAGCTAACAGCGCAGAGCCAGCAGATCGCTGAATATACGTTCCAAAGTTTTGAAGCCTACACCGCAGCGACAGTGATCTATGTACTTATTGCACTTTGTGCGACGGTCATCATGAGCCTGCTTGAACGCCAGACGCGTATTCCCGGTTACTCAGGCAAGGAGAGCTGAAATGGGCGATTTTGATTTCAGCGTTATTATCGACTCGTTGCCCTTTCTTTGGGATGGTTTGCAGTTAAGTCTTCTCCTGACCTTTCTCGCCATTATCGGTGGTCTTGTTCTCGGCACACTTCTGGCCTTGGCGAGACTGTCTGGTATCGCGCCGCTGGCACTCTTTGCCGCGGGCTATGTCAACTTGATCAGGGCCGTTCCGCTGATCCTTGTGATTTTTTGGTTCTACTTCTTGGTCCCGCTGGCACTAGGACGTCCGATCGGTGGCTTTTACTCGGCGCTGATTGCCTTTGTCATGTTTGAAGCTGCCTACTATTCAGAAATCATGCGGGCCGGTATTCAAAGCGTTGCAAAGGGCCAGGTTCATGCAGGCAAGGCTACTGGACTTGGCTACTGGCAAATACAACGGTTTATTGTTTTGCCTCAGGCGTTCCGTAACATGATCCCCATACTGGTGACGCAAGGCATCATCTTGTTTCAGGACACGTCGTTGGTTTTCGTCGTGTCGTTGCGAGACTTAATGACAGCCTCTTCAATCGTGGCCCGGACCGAGGGCCGCTTGGTGGAAATGTATCTCTTTGCCGCGCTCGTCTATTTTGTGATCTGCTTTGCCGGATCGCTTTTTGTGCGCAGGCTTCAAACACGGATGGCGACATGATCGAATTGGAAAATGTAAGCAAGTGGTATGGTGACTTCCAGGTCCTTACCGACTGCACGACAAAAGTAGAAAAGGGCGAAGTCGTCGTTGTTTGCGGTCCTTCTGGCTCGGGTAAATCTACATTGATAAAATGCGTAAATGGCCTTGAAACAGTTCAAGAAGGCCGGATCGTCGTTGACGAGGCAGAAGTCACCGCGAAAAGCGCAAAGCTGACGGCGTTGCGTGCCAAGATTGGCATGGTTTTCCAACATTTCGAACTCTATCCGCACATGAGTGTTTGCGACAATCTCTGTCTCGCTCAGGAAAAGGTGCTTGGCAGGTCCAGGTCTGAGGCCGAGGCTAGGACAGAAACACTTCTGACCCGAGTTGGAATGATTGATCATATCTCCAAATACCCAGGTCAGCTATCAGGTGGTCAGCAACAACGCGTCGCGATTGCGCGCTCGCTCGCCATGGATCCGATAGCGATGCTTTTCGATGAACCGACCTCGGCACTCGATCCAGAAATGATTAAGGAAGTGCTCGACGTAATGGTCGAACTTGCCCGAGAGGACGGAATGACCATGATGGTAGTGACCCACGAGATGGGTTTTGCCCGCAAGGTTGCTGATCGCGTGGTTTTCATGGATCAAGGAGCGATCGTAGAAGATCGCCCTACGCAAGAATTCTACGAAAACCCAACCAGCGAGCGCGCACGGGATTTCTTATCGAAGATTCTCAATCATTGACGAGCGTAATAACCTACGCTGCCTGAATGCCTTTTGTAGATTGTGGCGATGACATGATCGCCTGCATTCTCGTGGGCGGCATTTTCAAGTACTGCATGCAGGCTTGAACTAAGAAGTAGTATAACTGTCGTCACCCGTGCTGCCAAAGCGCCATGAGTATCGAATTTCTGAAAGGTAGACAGCGCTCTTTGGTTCAATGAACGTGGTGAACCCAAACCTGGTAGGATCACTTGGTGAAAGTGCCCAAGAAACAGCGCTCCTTTGACTTTGAATTTCACCACACAGGAAAGACATCACGGCACAGAAACCGCCCCCCGTGATCCCGCGCCGAGGCAGTGCGCGTAGCCTTGACCAGAGGCATGCCACGTGCTGCGGAATAGCAGGTGAACACCACCGGCTCGAGAGAACCTGCGAACAACCGCATCCTCCGGGCGGGCGGCCCTCATATAGCGAGGTCCGTTTGGGGGCTTTGTTCGCGCAAGGTTTATGTTTTTCTGCGTCGCTTGTTCTGCGCGAAGCGGTATGACGTGTAGCCCGCGCCACCGGCCAGATGCTGCAATCCTCCTGCAAAATCCAAAGTCGGATCTGCGATACACTTTCCATCAATACCACCTGCTCTTTCCGCCGCGCTATTCTGCGCGGAGTTTAACCTGGCAGATGGGTCAATTTTACTCGCTCGTAACACACCCAATGAGGCCAATTACACATGCCGATCCACAGGCCAAGTCAAGGGAACGGAACAATCCCGTGACCGGCCCAACAGGTAAACCGAACCGCATGGCCTTGGCTTAGCCGTGCGCGGCGATTAGCTGTGTCCCAAAGGAGGCCGCAATGCAGCACTTTTCACTTCTTGATCTCGCCCCCGTTTCCGAGGGAAAGACCACAGCCGATGCCCTTGAGGGAACGGTCGACCTTGCCCGCGCCGCCGAGCGGTTCGGCTATCACCGTTACTGGCTGGCCGAGCACCACAATATGCCGGGTATCGCCAGCGCGGCCACCGCCGTGATGATTGGCCATGTGGCCGGGGCGACCAAAACCATGCGGATCGGGGCCGGGGGTATCATGCTGCCCAACCATGCGCCGCTTGTCGTCGCGGAACAGTTCGGCACCTTGGCAACGCTTTATCCGGGCCGGATCGACCTCGGGCTGGGCCGCGCGCCCGGCACCGACATGGCCACCGCACGGGCGCTGCGCCGTCACATGGCCCCCGAAGACAGCTTTCCCCAGGACGTGCAGGAATTGATCGACTATCTTGGCGAAGACACCGGCGCGTCACCCGTGCGCGCCATTCCCGGTACCGGCACTCATGTCCCGGTCTGGATTCTCGGGTCCAGCCTTTATGGCGCGCAACTGGCCGCCTACCTGGGGTTGCCTTACGCTTTCGCCTCGCATTTCGCGCCGGCCATGCTGGAACAGGCGTTGGAGGTCTACCGCCGCACCTTCCAGCCATCGGAACACTTGGAGAAACCCTATGTCATGATGGCCGCAGGCGTCTGTGCCGCTGACAGCGATGCCGAAGCGGAATTCTTGCGCACCTCGCAACTGCTTGCCTTCGCACGGCTGAGGTCGGGGCGGCCCGGCAAACTGCCCCGCCCGACCCATGACATCGAGCAGGAAATCCCCGCGCCGGTCATGGCGCAGGTGCAGGACGCCTTGTCATGTTCGGCCACAGGCTCGGCCGCAACCGTCAGGCAACAACTCGGCACGCTGATCGACAGATTCCAGCCTGACGAGTTGATGGTGACCGGGATGATCCACGATCATGCCGCGCGGGTCCGCTCGTTCGAGATCGCGGCCGATATATTGAATGAACGACTGGACAGGGATGCGGCGACTTGAGACCATCAGGCGCCGTTTTCCCAAGGGCAGGGCGCGCGCGTGCAAAGATTTGGTTTGGGACCGCATGTCGCGAAACGCTGTGATTCAGGTTTTTCGCGAAACGCTTTAAACTGTCGCCAACCCGACAGGAGGCTCCGATGTCACCCAAAGCTGATGACCTGACAACGCTTCGGCGTGAATTCCACAAGGCCCCGGAACTGGGCTTTGAGGAACATCACACCAAGGTGCGTGTTGCGCAAATCCTGCGCGATATGGGCCTTGAGGTGCATGAAGGTGTTGGCGTTGTCGGTATCCTGCGGGCGGGTCAGGGCAACCGTGCCATTGGCTTGCGGGCCGATATGGATGCTTTGCCGATCCACGAAGCCAGCCAGCATAACTACCCCTCGCAAATCCCCGGCGTGATGCACGCCTGCGGCCATGACGGGCACATGACCATGCTGCTTGGCGCGGCCCGAACCCTTGCCAAGGATCCCGGCTTCGATGGCACCGTCATCTTTATCTTCCAACCGAACGAAGAACACGGCCTTGGTGCCCGGGCCATGATTGACAAGGGCGTATTAGAGCGTTTCCCGATGGATGAGGTCTATGCCATCCACAATCTGCCGGGCGCGCCCTTGGGGCAGGTCTCGACACGCCAAGGGCTTATCTGTTCCAGCGAAAGCCTGTTTGAAATCCATGTTCAGGGGCAGGGCGGCCATGCCTCCATGCCGCAGGCCGGGCGCGATGCCATCACCATCGGCACCGAGATGGTGCAGGCGCTGCAAACCATTGTCTCGCGTAAGCTGCCCCCCGGTGCGGGGGCGGTCGTCTCGGTGACCGAATTTCTCACTGACGGGCAACGCAACGTGCTGCCGGGCCATGCAACCCTCAAGGGCGATGTGCGCGCCCGCGACCCCGGGGATCGCGAAGCCATCGAAGGCTTCATGCGTCAAATCACCGAAGGCATCGCAACAGCACACGGCATAACCGCCGAGATGACATTCAATACCGAATTTATCGAAACGATCAACGCGCCCGAACCGACAAAGGCGGTCATCAATACCGCCCGCACCATGGGCCTTGAAACCCTGCCCGATCGCCCGCCCATGAGCTTTTCCGAAGACTTCGCGCATTTCGCCGCCGCCGTGCCCGCCTGTTTCCTGCTGATGGGTAACGGCGAAGACGGGCCAAACGCCCAACCCCTGCACAGCAACGACTATGATTTCAACGATGCCCTTCTGCCCATCGGGGCCGCGTTCTGGGTTGAACTGGTGCGCGGGCGGTTATCCGGGATAGAGTGAATGGCACGTGGCATGCCTACGATATCCGGGCTGTGCCTTGCTTGATCCTCGTGGCTGATAAAGGCACTACTTCGACATGACAGCCAATTCCCATCGCCCCTCGGAGCCACGCCTGCGCATTCGGATCGTCTTTGGCGAGGACGAGATGATGGGACCGGGCAAAGCAGACCTGCTTGAACGCATAGATCGTTGCGGTTCGATTGCCGCCGCTGGCCGCGAGATGGGCATGAGTTACAAGCGTGCCTGGGAATTGATCGGTACCTTGAACACGATGTTCCGCGCGCCGCTGGTCGAAAGCACCCGTGGCGGCCCGGGGGGCGGCGGGGCCGTGCTTACCGAACTGGGGCATGAGGTGCTGGCACAATATCGGGCCTTCGAAACAGAGGCGGCAGAAGGCGGGGCCAAGCGCCTTGCGGCTTTGTGCGACTTGCTAAGCGATATTCCCGATGGGAAATAACGCTTGACAGGACGAGTGCCACCTTGCGATATGTTTTGCGAAACATATCACTTGTCAGGAGTTTCATCCGTGTCCAAGCCCGCCTTTCTGCGTACGGCATCAATCGCCGTGACCGTCGCCGCCCCCGCCGTGGCGCAGGCGGATGAGATCATGGTCTTTGCTGCGGCCAGTATGACCAATGCCATGGCCGAGATAGAAGAACGCTTCGAGGCCGCCACCGATCATGACCTTGTCGTGTCTCTCGCGGGCTCGTCGGCACTCGCCCGGCAGATCCAGCAGGGGGCGCCGGCAGATATCTTCATTTCGGCCAACCCCGACTGGATGGACACGCTCGAAGCCGAGGGCCTCGTCGAAGAAGGCACGCGGTTCGACCTTCTCAACAATTCCATCGTGCTGATCGCAGCCGACACCGAGGCCGAGCCGGTCGAAATCGGCGCCGACATTGATCTTGCGGGGATGCTTGGCGGTGACCGGCTTGCCATGGCGTTGGTCGATTCGGTGCCCGCAGGTATTTACGGAAAGGCGGCGCTGGAAAGCCTCGGTCTCTGGGGCAAGGTCGAAACACAGGTGGCACAGGCCGACAATGTCCGTGCGGCGCTCGCTTTCGTGGCAACCGGCGAGGCCCCCTACGGGATCGTCTATGCCACGGATGCGATGGCCGAGGATGACGTGACCGTCATCGGCACCTTCCCCGCCAAGACCCACCCGCCCATCGTCTATCCCGCGGCCGATCTGTCGAACCGCGATACCCCGGCTGAATCGGACTTCCTCGACTATCTGCAGGGGCCGCAGGCGCGTGAGGCCTTCGAGCGTCAGGGCTTCGTGGTCGTGACGCAATAGCCCGGGATGGATTGGCTCGGTCCCGAGGAATGGAGGGCTGTCGCGCTCTCGCTCCAGGTCTCCTTCTGGGCGACGTTGGTAAGCCTGCCCCTGGGCATTCTCACGGCCTATGCGCTTGCGCGCCTCGATTTTCCCGGCAAGCAATTGCTGAACGGAATCGTGCATTTGCCGCTGATCCTGCCGCCGGTGGTGACGGGCTACCTGCTGCTGCTGGGCTTCGGGACGCGTGGGCCGGTGGGCGGTATCCTTGCCGAGTTCGGTATTGTGTTCGCCTTCCGCTGGACCGGTGCGGCACTCGCTGCGGGGATCATGGCCTTTCCGTTGATGGTGCGCGCGATCCGGCTGTCGATCGAGGCGGTCGACCCCAAACTTGAACAGGCGTCATCGACACTTGGGGCGTCACCGGCCTGGGTCTTCCTGACGGTGACGCTGCCGATGACACTGCCCGGCATCATCGCGGGGGCGATCCTCGCCTTTGCCAAGGCCATGGGCGAGTTCGGGGCGACGATCACTTTCGTTTCCAACATTCCCGGGCAGACCCGCACGATCCCCTCGGCGATCTATGCCTTCCTTCAGGTTCCCGGCGGCGAGGGATCGGCCATGAAGCTGGTAACCGTTTCGGTTGTCGTCGCCATGGGGGCGCTTCTGCTGTCGGAAGTGATCAGCCGCCGTGTGGCCACACGGATCGGGGGCGCGTGATGCTGGACATCGCCGTGCGCCATGCCTTCGCCGGGTTCACGCTCGATACGAGCTTTCGCGCGCCGCCCGGGGTGACGGTACTGTTCGGGCGTTCGGGGTCTGGCAAGACAACACTGGTGAATGCGGTTGCGGGGCTGCTCATGCCCGATGCGGGCCGTATCGCTGTTGGTGACTGGGTGTTGCTGGATACCGAACGCGGTATTCGCCTGCGCCCGCATAAACGGCGGTTGGGCTATATCTTTCAGGAAGGGCGGCTGTTCCCGCATCTCACCGTGCGCCAGAACCTGGCCTATGGCGCATGGTTCGCGCCCAAGAATGCCCCTCGCGAGGATGAGGCCAAGGTGGTGGAGCTTCTGGGGATCGGCCCTTTGCTGAACCGCCGCCCCGCTGCCCTATCCGGTGGCGAAAAGCAACGCGTCGCCATTGGTCGCGCCCTTCTGGCCGCGCCGCATATGATCCTGGCGGATGAACCCCTTGCCGCCCTCGACGACGCTCGCAAATCCGAGGTGCTGCCCTATTTCGAGCGCCTGCGCGACGAGGTGGAAATCCCCATCCTCTACGTCACCCATTCCGCCGCCGAGGTGGCCCGCCTCGCCACCACGGTCGTCACGCTGGAAGAGGGCCGCGTCACCGGCCAAGGCACCGCCGCCGAGGTTCTGGCCAATCCCTCTGTCACACCGCTCGGCGCACGGGCGGCGGGGGCTGTCCTCGAAGCCACCATCGCAAGGCATCACCCCGATGGCCTGACCGAACTCCACGCCGGGGGCACGCCGCTTTTCCTGCCCGCGCTTGGCCAACCCGAAGGCAGCACTGTCCGCGTTCGCATCGCCGCGCACGATGTGATCCTCGCGACCAGCGAACCCAGCGATCTTTCAGCCCTCAACATCCTGCCCGGCACCGTCCACGATATCCGCAGCGGCCAGGGCCCCGGTGCCATTGTCTCGCTTGATACGCCCGCCGGGCGCATCCTTGCGCGCGTCACCCGCCGCTCGGCCAAGCGCCTTGGCCTGCAAAGCGGCACGCCATGTTACGCGGTTATCAAATCCGTGGCCCTCGCGCCGCAGGATATCGGCGGATAAAAAAAGCCCCGCCACAAGGGCGGGGCACAAGGTAAGTGCCCAAGCGTCAGGCCACAGGCACCGGCGGTGTTCGATTATTCGTTAATTCAGTTCGGGCGCTCGGCCATCTCGGCGCGGATCTGCTGCCGGAAGAGGTCAATCGGCACGCGCTTGCCTTCGCGCTTGATGCACCAATAGGTCCAACCGTTACAGCTTGGCGCGCCTTCAAGGGCGGCCCCCACCTGATGGATGGAGCCACGCACATCATCGCCCACAAGCGTGCCATCGGCGCGCACCTTGGCCTTGTGGCGGCCATTCATGCTCAGAAGTTCCTCACCGGGGCGCAACATGCCGCGTTCCACCAGCTGGCCAAAGGGAACGCGCGGTTCGGCACGTTTGGCTTTCGACACTTCTAAAGCTTCGCGGTCAAACTTGCGAATGCCGCCAAGGCGCTTTTCCGCGACCTTGCGATAGGATGCCTCGCGTTCGATCCCGATGAAATCCCGGCCCAGCATCTTGGCCACGGCCCCTGTCGTTCCGGTGCCGAAGAACGGGTCAAGCACCACGTCGCCGGGGTTCGTGCTTCCGACCAGAACACGATGCAAAAGGCTTTCGGGCTTTTGCGTCGGGTGGGCCTTCTCGCCCTTGTCGTCCTTAAGGCGCTCGTGCCCGGTGCAGATCGGCAAAACCCAATCGCTGCGCATCTGCACGCCTTCGTTGAGCGACTTCAGCGCCTCGTAGTTGAAGGTATATCTCGCGCCCTCGGCCTTGCTGGCCCAGATCATCGTTTCATGCGCATTGGTCAGACGCTTGCCCCGGAAGTTCGGCATCGGGTTCGACTTGCGCCAAACCACGTCGTTCAGAATCCAGAACCCTTCGTTCTGAAGCGCGGCACCGACGCGGAAAATGTTGTGATAACTGCCAATCACCCAGATCGCCCCATTGGGCTTGAGCAACCGGCGCGCGGCCTTGAGCCAATCGCGGGTAAACCGATCATAGGCCTCGAAGCTGGCGAATTGATCCCATGCATCGTCAACCGCATCCACCGCGCTGTTATCAGGGCGATGCAAATCCCCCTTCAACTGCAGGTTATAGGGCGGATCCGCAAAGATCAGGTCCACGGATTCTTCCGGAAGGCTGTTCATCATTTCGATGCAGTCCCCATCCAGAATCGTATTGAGCGGGAGCGCCTTCGCACTCTTGGCTTTGGTCATCGTTTTCATTTTCTGCCTCTTTGCCGGCGCTTTGTGCGCTCTGGTCGTTGAGGTCAAAGATGAGTCAAAGCCGATTCGCCGTCAATTTCTTTTTTGAATCAGTCACTTACAGATTTATCTTGATACAAGATATTGTGTACCGGTTTGAAAGAACGTCTATGGTGTGGGGTCACACCAAGATTTTGAAGGGCCTCTTTGTGGGTTTTTGACGGGTATCCCGCGTTGCTGTCCCATCCATAGCCGGGAAACTGTTGCGCCAAATCCCACATGATGCGATCGCGCCTTATTTTGGCCACGATTGAGGCCGCCGAAATCGACAGGGAAACCGCGTCGCCCTTGATGATCGCGCGCGCCGGAAGGGGCAGGTCACGCGGGATCATATTGCCATCGATCAGCGCCATGTCCGGCGGGGTGGACAGCCCGGCAATCGCCCGCTCCATCGCCAGATGCGAGGCACGCAGGATATTCAGTGCATCAATCTCTTCGACAGTGGCATGTGCCACCGACACCTCGGCACATTCCATCAGCGCGTCATGCAGCGCCGCGCGCCGCTTGGCGCTCAGCTTCTTGGAATCGTGCAGCCCTTCAGGGATGTTGCCGGGGTTCAAAATAACCGCCGCCGCGGTTACCGGCCCGGCCAAGGGGCCGCGCCCCACCTCGTCAACACCTGCCACGCGGGCGTAGCCCCGTGTGATGGCCTCTTGCTCATGCGAAAAATCCGGTCCTGTCATGGGATGCTAAAACCACGCCCCGCCGGAGAATGCAAAAGGGAAGGGCGCGGGGCCCTTCCCTTTTCCTGCTCGATGACAAGGGGCCGGGTTACCGGCGATGGGCCACGCTATAGCCATGCTTTTGCAAGCAGCGTCCGCGATAGATCGTGCGAGGTGCCCCGTTCCGGGCGCGAACGCGGGTTTGGCAAGCGCGCGGCAGGCTGTTGGTAAAGCCGTAATTGCGCGTCAGGCAGTGCCGCCCAAAGCCGCGAAGGTTCTGGCCATTGCCCCTGCGTGCCGTGACCCGGCAACTGCCGGGCAGCAGTTTACGCTGCACCCGGTTGGGCAGGGGGCGTGCATGCTTGTTGCCACGGTGGCGGTTGTTCCATTGCCGCCCCGGCCCGCGATGGCGGTCATTACGGATATGGCCGCGGTTGCGGGTAACGTGACGGTCGTCATCCTTGGATTTGGCAATGGCCGCGCCCAGGATGGCAATCGCGGCGACACCGGCGATCACCTTGGCCGCGTCCTCGGCGTCGGCGCGGGCGGGCGCGGCGCTCAGGCCGGTCACGGCCATCGAGGCGGCCAGGATGAGTGTGATGAACTTGCGATGCATGGGTCTTGTCCTTTCGTCAGGTTGATCGGGGGCCCGGCCTGCATGGCCAAAGCCGATACCGAAACCTGCGCCTGCCCCCGCCAGACAGGCAATAACGCCCCCTTGTTATCGGATAGCAGGCCGGATTCGTCCCGGTTGCGCCGCATGGATATTGAATAGCCTCGCCATTCGGCGCAGTTTGGGCGCATGACAAAGACATTTCTCCCCCTCGCGCTCGCTGGCGCGCTCCTGGCCGCGCCCTCCTTGGCGCAGGCCGCTTGCACCGCTGAATACAAGGCCAAGCGCGATAATCCGCTGGAACTGCACTACGATGTGGCACAGATCAACGGCCCCTGTACGATACAGAACGCACGCGCACAGTTGGCCAATCAACTGTCCCGCCGGGGGCTGATCCTTCTCAAGGTGCTTTCGGTGTCCAAGCAATAGGCCAAGGGGAAACAATTTGTCCGAGTCCCAAGCTTCCGCCTCCGAGGCGCTCCGCTCCGGCACCCGCGTCGTCACCTTCGGGGTGGCCGCCGTTGTGCTGATCCTCGCCCTCGCCGCCGTTTTCCTGTTCCTGACGCTGCCCGACGCCAATGCCTTCAACGCCCGCGTCGAACGCATCTTCGTGGAAAACGATGCGCTTACCACGGATGCCGAGATCAAGCTTTTGGAAATCCTCGCGCTTTCGGGCACGGCCTTTTCCGAAACCCTCAGCAGCTACCGCATGGTGATCTTCGTTTTGCTGGTGTTCGCAACGGCGCTTCTCGTGGCCGCACTCGTGTTCCTGCTGATGCTCGTGGCCCTCAACCGCCGCATGGCGCAAATCGAACGCGCGGGCATTCAGGTCAGCTCCCTCCTGATCAGCCGCGAGGAAAATGCCGTCTACCTCAACAACCACGGCTTCAAATTGACTGACGCGGCCATGGAAACCCTCTCGATTCTCGCCGAGGCCCGGCTGGACGACGACGTGCTTACCGGCGCCCAGATCGAGGCGATGATCTCGGGCCGCGCGACCGAGGACTGCGAAGAAGCCGCCGGCGCCACCCGCATCAAACGCCTGCGCGATACGCTTGGCAACCAACTGGTTAGCGAACTACTGGTCAAGAATATCGCCCGCCGGGGATATATGCTGGCCATCGACAAGGATGTGATCCGGGTGATCTAAACGGCAGGGGCCACCCCCCCTCCCTCTTCGTCGCGTCCCGCGCCTGTGACCGGAAGGGGCGCGCGGCTGCGCCGCGCGACGGCAAAGAGGGCCGGACACTCTGGCGACCCCGGCAGGATTCGAACCTGCAACCTGCCCCTTAGGAGGGGGCTGCTCTATCCGGTTGAGCCACGGGGCCGCACATCACCCTCCATATCGGCCCCGTTCCGATTTGTCATGACCCCAATTCAACCGCGAAGCCCTTCGCGCCTGATTTTGATGTGCTTGATCCCCGCGACCCGTTTGCGATAACAACTACCAAAGGCCCTTCAGGACAGTCTATCGTGAGTAACCCCGAAAACCGCCCCCTGACCCTGCGCGATGTCTCCGAGGCATCGGGGGTTTCTGAAATGACCGTCAGCCGCGTCTTGCGCAATCGTGGCGATGTCTCGGATGCCACCCGCAAGCGCGTACTGGAAGCGGCCAAGCAACTGGGCTATGTCCCCAACAAGATCGCCGGCGCCTTGGCCAGTCAACGGGTCAACCTCGTGGCCGTGATCATCCCGTCGATGTCCAACATGGTCTTCCCCGAAGTGATGACCGGGATCAGCCAGATCCTAGAATCGACCGATCTGCAACCTGTCGTGGGCCTTACCGATTACCTGCCCGAGAAAGAAGAGAAAGTCCTCTACGAAATGCTTTCGTGGCGCCCCTCGGGCGTGATCATCGCGGGGCTTGAACATTCCGATGCGTCGCGGGCCATGCTGCGCGCCTCGGGCATCCCGGTGGTTGAGATCATGGATACCGATGGCACGCCCATCGACTCGGTTGTCGGCATTTCGCACCGCCGCGCCGGTCAACAAATGGCCGAGGCGATCCTCAAGGGCGGTTACGAGCGCATCGGCTTCCTGGGTACCAAGATGCCGCTCGACCACCGGGCGCGTAAACGCTTCGAAGGTTTTACACAGGCGCTTGCCAAGGGGGGCGTCGAAATCGCGGATCAGGAATTTTATTCCGGCGGCTCGGCCCTTGTGAAGGGCCGCGAGATGACACAGGCCATGCTGGAGCGTACCCCCGATCTGGATTTCCTCTATTACTCGAACGACATGATCGGCGCGGGCGGCTTGATGTACCTTTGGGAAAAGGGCGTCGATATCCCGAACGAGATCGGGCTGGCCGGGTTCAACGGTTTGAACCTTCTCAAGGGCCTGCCGCGCGAACTGGCCTCGATGGATGCCTGCCGGCTTGAGATCGGACGCCGCGCCGCCGAGATCATCGCCAAACGGGTGGAGGAAGATTCCGACGATCCACAGTCCACCCGCCTCGCGCTTGAGCCGACGATTACCTACGGCGATACCCTGCGCAGGCCATAGGGCGCCGTTTTGGCGACACGCGAATGACGGGTTTGAATCTTTGTAGGATATTGCAGGGGCAAGCCGCGCATTGACGGGCTGCGGTGCGGCGACCCGACCTCTAGGCGTAGCACTTTATCTCAACCACTGGCGCGTGACCTCCAATCGCAGCGCATACATCAACTCAATCGCCGTGCCGTGGGGGCGGCCCGGCGATGCGCGGCGGCCTGCGGCCTTGATTCCGCGCGGAGGCAAAAGCCCGCTGGTGACCAACGCCACAGACATCACCCCGCAAAAACCCCCTTCACCCAGTCGCGCACCGTGGCCACCTCGGCGCGGGGCGGGGCGCGGCCATCGCGTTCCACAAGGTAATGCGCCAAGCGTACCGGAACCTCCGGCCCGGCACAGCGAACGGGCCGCCCGGCCTCCACCGCCGCCCTTACATAGCGCGCCAGAACCACCGCCACGCCTTGGCCCGCCGCGATCATCTCCAGGGCCGCGGCGCTTGTGTCCACGCTGATGCCAAATCGGTCGGGCACCGCCACGCCCTGCGCCTCGCCATAACGGGCCCAGTTATCCTCCTGCCCCAGGATATGCAGCGGGGTTTGCTCGGACACCGGCGCATCTTCACCCGCCGGGCAAACCGGCACGATCGCCTCGGTCGAGAGTTTCTCGGCCCGGACCCCGGGCCAATCGCCATGCCCGCTGCGAATGTCGATATCCACGTCCTCATCCTCCAGCGAATCCGCCCAGATGGTCGAGACCAGCCGCAATTCGAGGCCCGGATGTGCCGCGTGAAATTCCGGCAGCTTCGGCGCCAGCCACAATACGGCGGTCGATACCGGCACCCGCAATGTCACCGCCCGGACCATCTCCGGCCCGAACAGGCCCAGCGTCGACAGGCTCAGGTCATCCAGGGCCCGCCGCACATGCGGCAAGTATGCCTTGCCCATCTCGCTCAGTTGCAGGTTTCGCGGCTGACGCAGGAACAGCGCACAGCCCAGCTTTGCCTCAAGCGATTTGATGTGCAGGCTGACAGCGGCTTGCGTCAGGCCCAGTTCCTCGCCAGCGGCGGTAAAGTTCCGCAGGCGCGCGGCGGCCTCGAAGGTGCGCAGCCAAGTCAGGTTGGGAAGGGATGTGCTCATGGATAAATATTTTATGGCCTTTCGGTTGATTTAAATCGTTTTTCTTTTGCGCGACAATCCGAAAAACTCGGGCGCAATGACAGATCATCAATAGGGCAACGCCATGAAAGTCGGATTTATCGGGTTGGGAAATGTGGGCGGCAAACTCTCGGGTAGCCTGCTGCGCAACGGGGTGGACCTGACGGTCTATGACCTCAATGCCGATCTCATGGCGGTGCTGACCGACCGGGGCGCACAGGCGGGTGAAAATCCGGCTCAACTCATGCAGGCCTGCGATACCGTCATCACCTGCCTGCCGTCGCCCGCCGCCTCGGACGCGGTGATGCAGCAAATGCTGCCGCATGTCGGCCCCGGCAAGATCTGGATGGAAATGTCCACCACAGACGAGGCCGAGGTCAAACGCCTTGGCCAAGCGGTGATCCGTGCAGGCGGCGCTGCGGTGGATTGCCCGGTCTCGGGCGGGTGTCACCGCGCCGAGACCGGCAATATCGCGATCTTCGCGGGCTGCGACCGGGCGACTTTTGAAACCATCCTGCCGCTGCTTACCAAGATGGGCCGCCGCGTGTTGCACACTGGCGAGATCGGCAGCGCCTCGATCCTCAAGGTCATCACCAACTACCTTGCCACCGCCAATCTGGTTAGCTGCTGCGAGGCGCTGGTAACGGCCAAGGGCGCGGGCATGGACCTTGCCACCGCCTACGAGGCGATCAAGATCAGCTCGGGCACCTCCTTCGTGCATGAAACCGAAAGTCAGGTGATCCTCAACGGCTCGCGCGATATCTCCTTCACCATGGACCTTGTGAAGAAAGATATTGGCCTGTTTCAGGCCGTGGCCGACCGCGCCGGTATCCCGCTTGAGTTGAACCCCATGTTGATGCAAATCTTGGATGACGGCATCGCGCGCTATGGCGAGCGTGAGCTTTCGCCAAACATCATCCGCCGGCTTGAGGATGCCACGGGCCTTGATATCCGCGCCCCCGGCTTCCCGGCGGAAATGAGTGACGATGAACCCGAAGAACCGGGATACGAGGTTGTCCCGACGCGCGGCCAAAGCTGATCGGAAAGGGGGCAGGGATGCTCGAAACGCTTGGGATGCACTATGTTGGCGGGCGATGGATCACGCCGCTGTCTGACGCCACCATGCCCGTCACCAACCCGGCAAGCGAGGCGCAGATCGGCACGCTCGCCATGGGCGACGCCCGCGACGTGGACCGCGCGGCAAAGGCCGCCGCCGAAGCCTTTGAAAGCTACGCCCAAACCTCGCGCGATGACCGTATCGCGCTGCTTGAAACCCTGCTGCAAATCAGCCGCGACAGGCTTGAGGATCTGGCCAAGGCCATCAGCACCGAGATGGGCGCGCCCATCACCATGTCGCGCGAGGCACAGGCCGACGCCGCCGTCGGCCACCTCGAAGGTTTCCTTGAGGCGCTGAAATCCCAAACCCTGCGCGAAACGCTCTCCAACGGCGACATTCTGCTGCGCGAACCCATCGGGGTTTGCGGCCTGATCACGCCCTGGAACTGGCCCATCAACCAGATCGCGCTCAAGGTTTTGCCCGCGCTTGCCACCGGCTGCACCTGCATCCTCAAGCCGTCTGAATACACGCCGCTTTCGGCCAATCTCTACGCCCAGATGATCCACGATGCGGGCACGCCGCCGGGGGTTTTCAACCTTGTCCATGGCGATGGCCCAATCGTCGGTGCTGCCCTCTCGCGCCACCCCGATATCCAGATGATGTCCTTCACCGGTTCCACCCGCGCAGGTCAGGCCGTGACCCGCGACGCGGTGGACACCGTAAAGCGCGTCACGCTGGAACTGGGCGGCAAATCCCCCAACCTTGTCTTTGCCGATTGCGATCTGGAAACCCAAGTCCGCGATAGCGTGCTGGAATGCATGTACAACACCGGCCAAAGCTGTGACGCGCCCACCCGCCTTCTGGTCGAAAGGGCCTGCTATGACCGTGCGCTGGACATCGCCAAGCACACCGCCGAATCTCTCGCCCTTGGTGACCCGGCGCAAGAGGGCGACCATATCGGCCCGCTCTACGATGAAATTCAACTCACCCGCGTCCGCGCCCTGATCCAAAAAGGCATCGACGAAGGCGCGCGCCTTCTTACCGGTGGCCCCGACCGGCCCGCAGACTTCCAAAAAGGCTGGTACCTGCGCCCCACGGTCTTCGCCGATGTCTCCAACGACATGACCATCGCGCAACAGGAAATCTTCGGCCCGGTCCTCGTGATCATCCCGTTCGAGGACGAAGATCACGCCATCCAGATTGCCAACGATACCCCCTATGGCCTTGCCGCCTACCTGCAAACCGGCGACCCTGAGCGCGCCGAACGTGTTGCCGCCCGCCTGCGCGCGGGGGCGGTGCATATCAACGGCGGGGCCTTCAACTATGGCTCGCCCTTCGGCGGCTACAAGCAATCCGGCAACGGGCGCGAAGGCGGGCTTTTGGGCCTTGAAGACTACCAAGAGGTCAAGACCCTGCATTTCGGATAATAGCCCCGGATTGACGGCATTTTAACCATCTTGCCCGGATAGGATTGACCACATGCGCCCCCGTGGCGGATTATACGCGGGGCTTTGCGATCTGGTGCGAAAATGCTGCTTGTGGGTTTGATGGGGATGCTGACCGTCGGTGCGACGGCGTTTTACGGCTTTGACGCGCTTCTTTCCGAGGGCGAGGATGAAGGCGCTAACGCGGCCCCGCAACCCGGTGACGGGGCTGATACCGGGAATTCCGAATATATGGATATTCCCGCCGTGGAAGACGACAGCGGTGGTACCATCGCCACGGGCACGGCGACGGACGACAACCTGCAAGGCACCCAGGCTCCCGATCAGATGAACGGTTACGCCGGGGACGATCAGATTGATGGCCTTGCGGGCCGCGACGACCTGCATGGCGAAAGGGGGCACGATACGCTTGCCGGTTCGGAAGGGCAGGATACGCTGCACGGCGGCGACGGAAACGACCACCTGTCAGGTGGAATGGATGCCGATACCCTTTATGGCGGCAATGATGATGACAGCCTCGAAGGGGACTATGGCGACGACAGCCTTGTTGGCAGCGATGGCAATGACACCTTGACCGGTGGCGCCGGGGCCGATGCCCTGCACGGCGATCAGGGCGACGACAACCTTGCAGGCGGCACAGGCCAGGACACGCTTTTTGGCGGGCTTGGAAATGACACCCTCAACGGGGCTGACGATACAGACACCGATTATCTTAATGGCGGGTCAGGGGATGACCAGATCACCGCCGGCACTGGCGATATCGCAAGCACCGGCAACGGTGCGGATACCGTTTCGCTCGATGCCCGCCTGATCAGCGATCACCAACCCCTGATCACCGATTTCTCGGCCGAGGAAGACAGCCTTGCCGTGATCTACGACGATCTGGCCGATCCCGACCCCGAGGTGACCATCGAAGACGACCCCGATCAGGATGGTCGTTTATCCCTGCTGCTCAACGGCAATGTCGTGGCCTCGCTCGACAATGCGCCTGACCTTATGCTTTCGCATATCACCCTGATTCCGCAAAGCAGCCTTTAGGGCGGCGCGGGCGCGGCGCATAATATTCCACACACCGCCTTGGCCTTTCTCCAAACTCGCTTTAGACCTTGGGCATGACATTCCGTCGTGCCTTTGGCCCCAAATGATGCAAAACTCTGCGATAGAACGCTTTGCGGCGATCTTGTTGCTTGCCCTGACGGCCATCTTCGCGGCCAAGGAATGGGGCGTGGCGATGCCGCCGCTTGCCATCGAGCTGACTGCACTTACGGTCATTGTCCTGTTCGGTCTGCGCGTGGGCCTTGCCCGGCAGGCTTTTATCTTTACCGGTATGGCGCTTTGCCTCTGGCTGGCGCTGGCCGGTCAGGACTGGATGGAATACACCCGCCAAGGCCTCGACAAGGCCGCCTTCATCGCGGCCTTCTTCACCGCGCTTTCCACCCTGCGCCATACCGCCGAACGCTCACCCTCGCTTGGCAAGCTTGGCGCTTTCCTTGCTGCACAGCCTCCCGGACGCCGCTATGCCGCCTTGACCATGGGGGGGCATGCCTTTGCCTTGGTGATCAATTACGGCTCCATCACCCTGCTCGGCAGCCTCGCGTCCCATGCCGCCAGCAACGATTCCGACCCCGTCATTCGCGGCCACCGCACGCGCCGTATGCTTCTGGCCATCCAGCGCGGCTTTGTCTCCTCGCTCACATGGTCGCCGCTGGCGTTTTCCCTGGCGATCACCATCGCCATCATTCCGGGCGCTTCATGGTCCGGGGCCGTGGCCCCCGGATTGGTCTCTGCGGCGATCATCGCCCTGACAGGCTGGGCCATGGATACAGCTTTCAAGCCCAAGCTGGCCGTGCGCCCCCCGCGCCAGACGCCTGAAGGGTCATGGACCCTCCTGTTTCCGCTGCTTGCCCTGCTTGCGGTTCTCGCCATCACCATCGGCAGCCTTTACGCGGTCACCAACCTGCGCATCGTTGGCATCGTCATGGTGGTCGTCCCCGTGGTTTCGGTTCTCTGGGCGCTTGTGCAATTTCTTGGCCCCACCCAGAAAACGCCGTTAGGCCAGCGATTGAAATTCTATATCACCGAAGAATTGTCCGGTTTCCGGGGGGAGATCGTTCTTTTGATGATGGCGGGCTTCATCGGGACAACAGGCGCCCCGCTGTTGAAGCCCATCATCCTGTCGCTTGGCCTTGATCTGGCCGCAGTGCCCCCGGCGATCATCCTTGCTGCACTGGTCTGGCTGGTGCCTCTGCTGGGGCAGATCGGCATGAATCCGATCCTCGCGGTCACCCTGATCGCCCCGTTGATCCCAAGTGCCAGCGCGCTGGGCATCAGCCCCAATGCACTTGTCGCCGCCATCGTCGCGGGCTGGTCGATGAGCGGGGCAACATCCCCCTTCACGGCCACAACCCTGCTGATCGGGGCCTTCGGTAATGTCAGTGCAACGCGCGTGGGCCTTGGCTGGAACGGCGGGTTCTTCCTCGTTACGGCCAGTTTGCTCACCATCTGGGTGCTGACCTATGCCTTGGTGCTCGGGTGACGGGTGCGCCCGTGCCCGAGCATATGAAAGACCCAAGACCGGGCCGCAAAGTGCCTCAGCGTGCCCTGATGCGGCGTGTTCTGCGCCGTCTTGGGCGCATGCGGGCGCGATTGGCCGGAACCTGCTCTCGCCAGAACACATAAAGGCCGGAACTCAGGATGATCCCGATCCCCAGCCAGGTCAGGCCGTCAGGCAATTCCGCGAACATCAAGTAGCCCATGGCGGTGGCCCCAATGATCTCAAGATACTGGAACGGGGCCAGCATACCCGCTTCGGCTTGGCGGAAGGCTTCGGCAATCAGGATGAAGCTTGCGGCGGCAAGGCCCCCCGACGCCAGGATTGCCCCCCATGCCCAGCCGGGCAGGCTGGCAAAAGAGGGCTCAAACTGCCCCGCCGCGCCGAGGCCGAGGGAAACCACAGCCATCCCGAGGCACGCATAGAACGTCGCGCCGCACTGGACGGTCAGGCTCGACCGGGCTCCGCTGGCCTTGCGCAGCACGATCATGTTGAGCGCATAACACAGGGCGGCCAGCAGGGGCAGGAACGCCGCCGGACCAAACCCGCCTCCGGGCCGGATGATGATCAACACCCCAAGCAACCCGACCAGAACGGCGATCATGCGGCGCGGTCCAACCCGCTCTCCCAGCAAGGGGCCGACAAGTGCCGTCAGGATCAGCGGCTCGGCAAAGAAAATCGCGATGGCCGTGGCGATTGGCATGACCGAGAAAGCCCAGACCAGACTGGTCAGGGTCACCATGACCAATCCGCCGGACAAGGCGACGATCGGCGAGAACATCGGCCCGCACAGCCGGTGCCGCATCACAAGCGCGATCGGGGCAAGGCACAGGCCCTGGGCCAGCAAGCGCGCTGTGGTCACCTCGACGGCGGACATATGCCCCGTCAGAATCTTGGCCAATGTGTCCCCCAGGGGCAAAAGCAGCATTGCAACCGCCATGCAGATCATCCCGGTTACCGAGCTGTTCCCGAAGAACGCGGGGCGGCGGGTTTCGGTCAGAACAAAAGTCATGGTCACCACTCCAAAAGCAGTCGACCCGAATGGATTTCGGGTGAGTGACGTCCGGGCGTTCAGGACAGGATTTCAGGTTCAGGATAGATGCGTATTGGAAAAGCGACGCCATCGCATGACAGGCCAATAGGGGCTTGAAAGGCCAATGGTCAAGGGGTTGTTTCACGATTTGAAGCGATCCTTCGACCGGGCGCATGCCGGGGAATGTCAGACCAATGAGGAAAATCGCCAGGGTCGCAGCACGGTGTCCTTCTGTGGCCTACAAGAAATTGAAGATTACGGCGAGGCGCCACCGAGATGTAGGCGCTATGTTTTCACGGCGTTTGTTCTAAGCTTAACGGTCGGGCGCGATTGGTCCATATCTGGTTGTTGATGAAAGCCTCCGGTCACAACCATTGGGCCCGAGGACGGCCGTTTTGCGCGCGCCTGATGGGGGCCGCCTTTCACGCGCATTCCCTCTTTCCTTTTTTCAAGAAATCTCCTATATGCCCCCATCGCTTGGGAAAAACCCTTGCGACATCTCCATAGGACCCTGCTGGACGACATCCCGGCTTGTGCCCTCAACCCTTAATCTCAAAGGAGACCCCGATGTCGATCACAGTCGAAGAAAAAGCACGCCTGATGAAGGAATATGCAACCAAGGACGGCGACACCGGGTCGCCCGAAGTTCAGGTTGCGATTCTCACCTCGCGTATCTCCACGCTGACCGAGCACTTCAAGACCCATAAGAAAGACAACCACGGCCGCCGTGGTCTTCTGAAAATGGTCGCACAGCGCCGGAAGCTGCTGGACTACCTCAGGGGCAAAGATGAAGGCCGTTACAAGGACCTCATCAAACGCCTCGGCATCCGCCGCTAACAGGTTTCGATCCACCGGATCAACGAAGCGCTCGCTCGGTCCCCGAGCGGGCGTTTTTTCGTTTTGTACGTTTTGTACGAAACTCGCGTACAAAACGTACAACCTTTTGAGCGCGTGTTCGCGGGCTCAAAATCGCTCGAACCCCGGCGCTTTGCAGGCACGCCGCGGGGCGCGGCGGCTGTTGTTTGCCGGGCCGTAGTCCCGATTCGCGCCGCATGCACTGATCTATCCTTCCAAAACACCCCAAACTCCTGTAAGGCGCACCCATCTGAGACGTGACGCTCTGACCCCGGCGCATGAAATGATGAAGGGGTCGGCGGCAATGGGGCCGCCATTGAAACGGAAGACTTGGGATACGCCCAAGAGCGCTTCCAACTAGGATACGACGATGTTCAACGAAGTAAAAAAATCTATGCAGTGGGGGGAAGATACCCTCACTCTGGAAACGGGCAAGGTTGCCCGTCAGGCGGATGGCTCGGTCATCGCCACCCTTGGAGAAACCAGCGTCATGGCCAACGTGACCTTCGCCAAGGAACCCAAGCCCGGTCAGGATTTCTTCCCCCTCACCGTGCACTACCAAGAGAAATACTATGCCGCGGGTAAAGTGCCCGGCGGCTTCTTCAAACGTGAGGCCCGCCCCACCGAGAAGGAAACCCTCACCGCGCGCCTGATCGACCGTCCGATCCGCCCGCTCTTCGTGCCCGGCTTCAAGAACGAAGTTCTTGTTATGTGCACAGTACTTAGCCACGATCTGGTCAACGATCCCGACATGGTCGCGATGATCGCGGCCTCGGCGGCGCTGACCATTTCCGGTGCCCCCTTCATGGGTCCGATTGCCGGTTGCCGCGTGGGCTACGAGGATGGCGAATACATCCTGAACCCCGATGTCGAAGACATGCACGACCTGCGCAACAACCCCGATCAACGCCTTGATCTGGTGGTTGCCGGCACCAAAGACGCCGTGATGATGGTCGAATCCGAGGCCTACGAGCTGACCGAGGACGAGATGCTGGGTGCCGTGACCTTCGCGCACGAGCAAATCCAGCCCGTGATCGACCTGATCATCGGCCTTGCCGAAGAGGCGGCCAAGGAACCCTTCGATTTCACCCCGCCGGATTATTCCGAGCTTTACGAGGCGGTCAAAGGCCTGGGCGAAGACAAGATGCGCAGCGCCTATGCGATTCTGGATAAGCAGGAACGCCAAGCTGCTGTCGGCGCCGCCAAGGAGGCCGTTCTCGAAGGTTTGACCGAGGAACAGCAAGAAGACCCGAACCTCGGCTCGGCTCTGAAGAAACTCGAAGCCGCCGTTCTGCGCGGTGACGTGGTGAAATCGGGCAAGCGGATCGACGGCCGCTCGCTCGATGAGGTCCGCCCGATTGTGTCCGAAACCGGCATCCTGCCGCGGACCCATGGTTCGGCCCTCTTCACCCGTGGCGAGACCCAAGGCCTTGTGGTCACCACCCTCGGCACCGGCGACGACGAACAGATCATCGACGCCCTGCATGGGAACTTCCGCTCGAACTTCCTGCTGCACTACAACTTCCCGCCCTATTCGGTCGGTGAAGCGGGTCGCGTTGGCCCTCCGGGTCGTCGTGAAATCGGTCACGGCAAACTGGCATGGCGTGCCCTTCAGGCCGTTCTGCCTGCCGCAACCGACTTCCCCTACACCATCCGCGTTGTCTCGGAGATCACCGAATCGAACGGCTCTTCCTCCATGGCCTCGGTCTGTGGTGGGTCGCTGTCGATGATGGACGCAGGCGTGCCGCTCAAGTCGGCCGTGGCCGGTGTGGCCATGGGCTTGGTTCTGGAAGACGACGGCGACTATGCGGTCCTGACCGACATCCTTGGCGACGAAGACCACCTTGGCGACATGGACTTCAAGGTGGCCGGGACCGAAGCCGGGATCACCTCGTTGCAGATGGATATCAAGGTTGCAGGCATCACGCCCGAGATCATGAAGAAGGCTCTCGCCCAAGCGAAAGAAGGCCGCCTTCATATCCTTGGCGAAATGTCCAAGGCCTTGACCGAAGCAGGCGATTTCAGCGTTCACGCACCCCGCATCGAAACCATGACCGTTCCGCAGGATAAGATCCGCGAAGTCATCGGTTCGGGCGGCAAGGTCATTCGCGAAATCGTGGAAACCTCGGGTGCCAAGGTTGATATCAACGACGAGGGCATCATCAAGATCGCCAGCCCGAACAACGAGTCCATCCAGAAGGCCTATGACATGATCCACTCGATCGTGGCAGAGCCCGAGGAAGGCGCGATTTACAAGGGCAAGGTCGTCAAGATCGTCGATTTCGGGGCCTTCGTGAACTTCTTTGGCAAGCGCGACGGTCTGGTTCACGTCAGCCAGATTGAAAACCGCCGCCTGAACCATCCCTCGGATGTGCTAAAGGAAGGTCAGGAAGTCTGGGTCAAACTGCTGGGCTTCGATGATCGCGGCAAGGTGCGCCTGTCGATGAAGGTTGTCGATCAGGAAACCGGCGAAGAAGCCAAGAAAGAAGAGAAAGCCGACGACTGATCATCGGTTTCCTCAATGTTTCGAAAAGGCCCTGGCAATCGCCGGGGCCTTTTTTTGGACTTGTCTGCGCTGTGTATTCTTGGGGGTAAACCGACCGCTTTATTCCCCGTGATGGCGGGTGAGAAAACTGCGATAAGGTTGCACAAGGGTAATCAGTAGCACCGAGTGCAGACGTAACGAGTTGTATTAGTTTTGGTGTGCAGCTTGTGTGCAATACGGCGAGCCGTCACTCACGATTGATCGCCGCGGGGTCTTGGCAGGGATGCCAAGACCCCATTTGCATTTTGGCCCTGTGTGCCACGTCAAAGTGGCAAGGCCGTTGTCTTGAACACCGTCCGCAAGGCAAAGCTGGATTGCATCTTGGCGACACTTGGCAGCCGTGTCAGGTATTGCCGGTGGATGCGGGCGAAATCCTCGGTATTTTCGGCGACGACTTTCAGGATGTAATCGGCGGCGCCTGCTGTCAGGTGGCATTCCAAAACGTCGGGAATGCGTGCCACGGCCTTTTCAAAGGCTTCCAGCACCTCGTCGGCTTGGGTTGAAAGCGTAATCTCCACAAAGATCGTCGCGGGCATGCCCAGCTTTCGGGCATCCAAAAGCGCAACGTAGTCGCGGATGTATCCTTCGGCTTCGAGGCGCTGCACCCGTCGATGGCAGGCACTGGCCGAAAGGTTCACGGCTTCGGCCAGATCAGCGTTCGAAATCCGGCCCTTGCGTTGCAGGACTTTCAAAAGCCGCCGATCCATCGCGTCCAAAGCCATTCAGGCAAGACCTTTCGTCGTATCCGAAATTTTTCGAAGACTATTCAAAAAAACAGGAATATACGAGGGAAAATTCAATCCATTTGCGCGCCTCCTGCGACATTCTATGACAATCGAATGCGAGGAGGATACGCAATGCATATCGGATGCCCAACCGAGATCAAGCCACAAGAGTTCCGCGTCGGCATGACGCCCAATGCCGCGCAAGAGGCAGTTTCGCACGGTCACGAAGTGATCATTCAGTCCGGGGCTGGCATGGGGGCCGGTTTTGACGACGCCGCCTATGAGGCAGCGGGCGCCAAGATCATCGACACCGCCGAGGAAATCTTTGCCACGGCGGACATGATCGTGAAGGTCAAAGAACCCCAGGCGGTCGAGCGCAAGATGCTGCGCGAGGGACAGCTTCTTTTTACCTATCTGCACCTTGCCCCTGATCCCGCCCAAACCCATGATTTGCTTGAATCCGGTTGTACCGCGATTGCCTATGAAACCGTGACCGACGACCGGGGGGGCCTTCCCCTGCTGGCGCCGATGTCCGAGGTTGCAGGCCGTCTGGCGCCGCAGGTGGGGGCCTATACCCTGCAAAAGGCCAACGGTGGCCGCGGTGTCCTGATGGGCGGTGTGCCGGGTGTTGGCCCGGCCAAGGTTCTGGTGATTGGCGGTGGTGTTGTCGGCACCCACTCCGCGCGTATCGCGGCGGGCATGGGCGCGGATGTGACCGTGCTTGACCGCTCTCTGCCGCGCTTGCGGTACCTGGATGATGTCTTCGGCGATACCTTCAACACTGGGTATTCTTCGGCTGGTTTGCTGGCTGAGCATCTGGAAGAGGCCGACATGGTCATCGGCGCGGTGCTTATCCCCGGGGCCGAAGCGCCCAAGCTGGTGCGCCGCGATCAGTTCCCCAGCATGAAACCGGGTGCGGTTCTGGTGGATGTGGCAATTGACCAAGGTGGGTGTTTCGAAACCTCCAAGGCCACCACCCACGCCGATCCGATCTACGAGGTGGACGGCATCATGCACTACTGCGTGGCCAACATGCCGGGGGCCGTTGCGCGCACTTCGACCATTGCGCTTGGCAATGCCACCATGCCCTTCATGCTGGCCTTGGCGGACAAGGGGTGGAAACAGGCCTGTGCCGACGATCCGCACCTGTTGAACGGGTTGAACGTTCACGCCGGGCAACTGACCTACTACGCCGTTGGCAAGGCCCTTGGGATTGACGTGATCTCGCCGCAGATGCTGGTCAAAACATAAGGTGATTGACCGGGCCCCAAAGCGGGGCCCGGTCACTTTTGGCTGGTTTCAAGTGCAGATAGCAACAGGCCAACCACCTCGTCGCTGTGTGAATAGGCAAGCGCATGGCCCGCCCCTTCAATCACTTCATGCTCGGCCTTGCGGTTCCACTCGGCCAGCTTGCCCATTCCCGAAATCGGGATCACCTCGTCCTCACGTCCCCAGATCGCCAGAACGGGCAGGTCGCTTTCGGCAATTGCGCGATGCTCGTCTTCTGAATCACGGTCCAGTATGCCGCGCATAGAGGCAAGGACCGCCCCCCGAAATCCGCGATACCGAAGTTCATTTTGTTGCCGGTTCACGATATCCGGCACGCTAGATGGCAAATCGCGCTCGGTCTCGGTTCCCTGCCGGAAGGACCGGCCGTACATTGCCATGAAAAGCCACCGACCAAAGCCGCCATAGTTCACCACCAAGCGCGCCACCGGGCCAAGATCATGCCCCATCCCCGCCGGGGCCAGCAGGATCAGATTCTTCACTCGTTCGGGGTGTTGCGCCGCATAGCAGGCCCCGATTGAGCCGCCCATGGAATAGCAGACAAGGCTGAACCGATCGGTAACGCCAAGATGTTCCAGCAGTTCCTCAAGCTGCGCGGTGAAAAACTCTGCCTCCTGCGCGCTGCGTGGCCGGTCGGAAAACCCTCGCCCATAAAGGTCATAGGTCAGCACCCTGTAACCCGCCTTGGCCAGCCGGGGCGCGATTCCTTCCCAGACAAAGGAAGGCGTCGTCAGGCCATGCACGCATACCACCAATGGCCCGCCTTCGGGACCGAACCATTGATAGTGCGTCGCACCGCGCGACAGATTGGCAAACTCACCGGGCGCCGATTGCCGGGCCTTTGGCCCCATGCGTGGGCGCGCCAACTCGGTCACGGTGGGGGCCAGAACGATCGCCGCCAACCCGGCAAGAAACCACTCGATCATTGTGCCTTCTGCCACGCATCAAGGATATAGCGGCTGGTCATGAGGTCCAGATGCGCACCGCCGCCATTCTTGAACAGGGTGATGTCGTCATCGCTTTGCCGGGTGAAACCCTCGGGTTCGTAATGGTCGGCAATCAGGTCTTCGCGGGTGATCGTGCCTGCCTCCAGCGGGATCTTGATTTCGCCGATATGGCCCACGGTGGTGTCGTAGCTGTCCACGAAAATTCGTGCTCTCTTCATGCCCTCGTCATCCACCTCGCGCATATCCGGGCGATAGGCCCCGATCACGTCGATATGCTGTCCGGGCTGGAACCATTCGCCCTTCAACACCGGTTCGGTCGACATGGTGGCGGAGGTGACGATGTCGGCATCGCGCACAGCGCGTTCCAAATCATCCGCCACCCGCAGGCCCGGGCAATCTTCGCACATGGCTTCGGCATTGGCGCGGGTGCGGTTCCAGACCCGGAAACGCGCCTTGGGGAAGGCCGCCTGATAGGCCTCGAACAGCGAACGCCCAACCGTGCCGGCCCCCACGATCAGGATATTCTCACTGTCCGGGCGGGCCAGTTTGCGCGCGGCAAACAGGCTATCGCCGGCGGTCTTCCACTTGGTCACAAGGTGAAAATCCAAAAGCGCGGCAAGGGTGCCGTCCTTGTCGGAATAAAGGTTCACCGCGCCGTTGATCATCGGATCGCCCTTGCCGGGGTTTTCCGGGAAGATCGTGGCGGTTTTCACGGCCATCCCCATCCCGTCAATCCAAGCAGCACGTGACAGCAACGTGTCGGGATCACGATAAAGGAAGGTATCGCCGATCTCGGCCTTCGGCAGCTTATGACCGGCCTCAAAGGCGTCACAAAGGCCGATCCAATCAAGATGCTTCTGGCCTTCGTCGAATGGAATGATCGTGATGTTCATTGCGCTTCGTCCTTTGTCAGCAATCCCTGTTTGACCAGACAATGCGCCCATCCTTCGGGGCCGTCAAACAGATGGGTTTGCCAGCCGCGCGCCCGCGCAGCCACGATATTGTCGTGCCGGTCGTCGGTAAACAAAAGCGTTTCAGGGGCAAGGCCGCAGTCGTCCTCAAGCGCGGCATAGATCGCGGCATCGGGTTTGATCATGCCCATTCGCCCGGAAATGTAGTGCCGGTCAAACTCGTCCAGGAACGGATATTTCGCCACGCTGACGGGGAAGTTCTCGGCCCCGAAATTCGACAGGGCAAAGACAGGGATGCCCTTGGCCCGCAATTGCCGAAGCAAATGCACACTTAGCGGAATGGCGGGGCTCGCCACATCGGCCCAGTTGTCGCGGATCATTATGATCGCATCGTACCAATGGTCATGGGCGTTGGCGGTTTCCTCAACCACCTGCTCAAAAGGATGGCCCGCGTCGATCCGGTTCATCATGCCGTGGATATCCACCTCTGCAAACATCGCGCGGGTATGATCCGCGCCCATGTGATGGGTGAAATAGCGCTCTGGCTGCCATTCGATCAGGACATTGCCGATATCGAAGATCACCGCGTTGATGGGCATCACTACCTCCGTCGCGGGGCCTTGCCCGCCAATGTTTCGTCCTTCACCGACTCGCGCCAAAGCAGGTAGAGCCCCGATCCGATGATCAAGGCAATACCGATCCATGCCGTGGGCGCAGGCCATGTGCCGAAGACGGTGACACCCCACATGATGGCCATGGGCATGGCCACATATTCAAACGGTGCGGCAAAGGCTGCCTCGGACAGGCGATAGGCCTGAGATATGAAAAAGCCTCCCATGACGCCGCTGAGGCCCAGCATGAAGAGAATGAGCCAGTCTTCGGCCATGACTGGCCCCCACGCCCGCAGCAGGAATGACAGCGAGGGATGCGTTTCGGTGGCAAAGGCCCCATGCCCGAGTGTCAGGCCAAATCCCGCACTGGCGATGATAAAGGTCACCTGGATGTAAAAGGCCATCGTGGCCGCGCTTTCCGTGCCGCCGATTTTACGCGCGACGATGTGGATCACCGCGTAAAGCATGGCCGCCAGCATCGGCAGAAGCGAGGCGACCTGAAACGCCGAGGTGCCCGGTTTCACGATCACGAGGACACCGATGAACCCGACGGCGATTGCCACCCACCGGCGCGCGCCCACGGCTTCGCCCAGAAACACCACCGAGAACACGGTAATGACCAAGGGCGAGATGAAGAACACCGCAACCGCATCCGCAATCGGCATCGCGGCAAGCCCCAGAAAGAGGCACATATTCGCAAAGACGACACAGACGCCGCGTAGCAAATGCATCTTCAGGCGCCGGGTGCGCATGACCTTGAAACCGCCGCTTAGCGGCATGATCACCGTAAGAAGCACGAGCGCGCCAATGGACGAGCGAATGAAAATCACCTGATGCAGGGCATATGTATCCGACAGGAACTTGATGCCCACATCGTTGAGCGAAAAACACATGACTGCCATAAGCGCGAAAAGCGCACCGGTCAGGTTTGATTGCTGGACGGTTGCGGGGGTCATGGCAGGCCTCTGGGTTTAGCCAGAGGCGGCGCGTACGGCCCTCTCCAGCCCATCCAGAAAACGGGAGCGATCCGCCTTTGTAAACCCCTTGCCGCCGCCTTGCCGAAACGGGTCGGCGGCGCGCAGGTCAGCCATCAGGTCACGGGTGGCCAGCACTTGCCCGATGTTTCGTTCGGTCAGCATCTCACCGTTGTGCTTGATCACCTGTGCGCCCGCCTCCACGCATTTCGCGGCAAGCGGTATATCCCCGGTAATCACCACATCCCCCGGCCCGGCGCGGTCGGCGATCCATTGGTCGGCCACATCGGCTCCTTCCGGCACGATAACCGTTTCAATCAGTGGGTTCTGCGAGGGGCGCAAACCACCGTTCGACACGATGAACATGCGCAGGCCATGGCGCGTACCGACCTTTTCCACCTCGGCTTTTACCGGGCAGGCATCGGCATCGACGTAGATCGCGCTCACTTCTTGGCCTTCTTCGGCTTATCCTCACGCTTGACCTTGTATTCTTCGGGGATCGGCATGCGGTTGAAGGCATCCAGGCCCGCGATCTTGTAGGCCTCGGCCAGCGTGGGATAGTTGAAGGTATTCTGAACGAAGTAATCCACCGTGCCTTTCAGGTTCAAAACCGCCTGCGCGATATGGATCAATTCCGTCGCGCCTTCGCCGACGATCTGAACACCCAGAACCCGCCGCGTCTTGAGCGAGAAAAGCATTTTCAACATACCGTGTTCCAGGCCCATGATATGCCCGCGGCTGGTTTCGCGGAAACGTGCGATGCCCACTTCATAAGGGATGCCGCGTTCCTGCATTTCTTCCTCGGACATCCCACAGGTGGAAATTTCGGGCACCGAATAGATGCCATAGGGGAACCAGGGGCTTTCGGACAAGGTGGGCGTATCAAGCGCGTGACAGGCCGCAACGCGCCCTTGCTGAAGCGAGGTGGAGGCAAGCGAGGGGTGGCCGATCACATCGCCCGTAGCATAGATATGCGGCACATTGGTTTGATAAGTCTTGCGGTCCACCTCAAGCCGCCCGCGGTGGTCGGTTTCAAGGCCCGCGGCATCCACGTTCAGCTTGTCGGTGGCCCCCATGCGCCCGGCGGCGAAAAGCAACATCTCGGAACGCACATGGCGCCCGTTGGCCAGGGACACCTCCACATGGGTGGCGCCATCCTCGACCTTTTCGATGGCAGAGCCAAGCCGCAGGTCCACGCCGTTTTCGCGGATTTGATGGGTGAATTCCTCGATCAGCCGACGGTCGATGAAATCCAGGAAACTGTCACGCGGTTCGATCAACGTCACCCGCACATCAAGCGCCGAGAACATCGTGGCATATTCCACCCCGATCACGCCGGCACCCACCACGATCAGGCTGCGCGGGATTTGCGCAAGTTCCAGAAACTCATCGCTATCCACGATGGTTGTGCCGTTGAAAGGGATATTATCGGGCCGATAGGTTTTCGTGCCGGTGGCAATCAGGAACTTGTCGCCCGAGACCTTGGTCACCTCGCCCGCTTCGGTGGCGACTTCGATTTCGGTTGGGCTGACGAACCGGGCCAAGCCATTGAGGGTGTCAACATGATTGCGGTTGAACTGATGTTCCAGCACATCCACCTCGTAATCCAAGGTCATGTGCAAACGCGATTTCAGGTCGCCGGCGTCGATATCATCCTTCACGCGATAGGAACGTCCGTAAAAACTCCGTTCGCGCCAGCCCGAAAGGTTCAGGACGGTTTCGCGCAAGGTTTTTGACGGGATCGTGCCGGTATGCACCGAAACCCCGCCCAAGCGGTCCTTGCGATCAATCACCAGCACGCGGCGCTTGAGCTTGCCCGCTTGGATCGCCGCCGACCGGCCCGATGGGCCGGAGCCGATGATGATCAGGTCATAATGCGACATCGGTTACCCCGCATAAAGCGCTTCGGCGTGGAAGCTGATGTGATCTTCCATGAAGCTTGAAACAAAGAAATAGCTGTGGTCATAGCCCGGTTGCATCCGCAGTGTGGCCTGCTGCCGTTTCTCGGCGCAGGCGGCGGCAAAGGCCTCGGGGCGCAGCAGGTCAATGAATTGATCCTGCGTGCCGGTATCCACCAGAACCGGGCCGTCAAAGCCACGTTCGCGCATCAGGATGCTGGCGTCATGTGCCGCCCATTGGCTTTCGTTGTCGCCAAGATAGGCGGCGAATTGTTTGCGGCCCCAATCGCTTTGGGTGGGGTTCGAGATCGGCGAGAAAGCCGAAACACTGGTGAAACGCCCGGGCAGGGACATCGCCAAGGTCAGTGCACCATGCCCGCCCATGGAATGGCCGGTGATCGCCTGGCGGGTTTCGTCAATCGCGAAATTCGCGGTCAGGACGCGGGGCAGTTCATCGGCGATATAGTCCCACATCCGAAAGTTCGGCTTCCAAGGGTCCTGGGTGGCATTGACGTAAAACCCGGCCCCTTGACCAAGGTCAAAGGCTTCATCATTGGCCACGCCTTCGCCGCGTGGTGACGTATCGGGAAAGCACAGGGCGATCCCCTGTTCGGCAGCCCAACCCTGGGCACCCGCCTTGGTCATTGCGTTCTCGTGCGTGCAGGTCAGGCCTGACAGATACCACAGCACTGGCACCGGCCCGTCCTTTGCCTCGGCGGGCAGGAAAAGCCCGAAGGTCATGTCGCAGGAGCAAGCCTCGGATTTATGGGTGTAGACCCCCTGAACCCCTCCGAAACAGGCGTTTTCCGATACGGTTTCCATGGTGCAATCCCTTTCGCGATGAATGTTTGGCCCGACAGTCACCACGGCGCGGACCACAAGGCAACCCCATAGACGGCAATCGTCAATAAAGTCCCGACACCCAGCCGATAATCAGCGAAACAGAAATGATTGCGAGGGAGGTGGAGATCAGGATCGAGGCGGATACCCGTTGTGGCGCCACCCCATAGTGACTGGCCAGCATGAATACATTGCCTGCCACCGGCAGGGCCGCCGCCGCGATCATCACCGCCGCCGAATAGGGCGCGACGGGAAAGAGGATCAGGGCCGAGAATGCGACAAAGGCCGGGTGTAGCACCAGTTTGCAGAATGACAGCCAACCGGCCACAAAGGGCCGTTCGGCCGATTTCGAGGCAAGCGAGGCACCGATGGCAAAAAGTGCGCCGGGTGTCGCCGCGCCTCCAAGGATGCTCACGAACTGGTTCACCGGCTTCGGAAGCGGCAGGTTCAATGCCGACCATGTAAGGCCAAGGACAATGGATACGATCATCGGGTTCCTGATCAGGCCCAACCCCACGCTGCGCAGGATGCCGATACTCATCCGTCCATCTCGTGACCCGGTAATAAGGATCACAACGAGCGAGCCGAAAATGATCAAATCCACGGCGAGGACCATCATCACCGGCCCAATCGCGGCCTCGCCCATCAAGAGAACCAGCATTGGGACGCCAAGAAAGCCCACATTGCCGATCACGGCGCATTGCGCCTCGATCGCGGCCTCTTCGATGCTGACACGGCGCAGGAGGGCGACGAAGGTCGCCAGCCCGTAAACAAAGGCTGTGCCCCAAAGGTAGGCCATGACAAACCGCCACTCGAGAACCTCGCTCATGGAGAGGTTGGCGGAAAAGCGGAACAGCATGGCCGACAAGGCAAAGTAGAAAACGAACTTGGTCAGCCATGCGGTTGCCTCTTCGCTGAAGAAACCCGTGCGCCCGGCGCCATAGCCCAACCCGATAATCAGGAAGAACGGCAGTGTCTGTAAAAAAATATCCAGCATCTAGCGCTTGTTAGCATCTGGCAGGCTTTGGTCAATCGCTGGATGCTATCCGCTGCCGATCAAAACCCCCGCCGCAAAGACAAGCGCACCGCCCAGAACGACCTGAAAGGCGGCGCGGAAGAAGGGGGTTTCCATGTACCTGTTCTGAATCCATGCAATCGCCCAAAGCTCGACGAAAACAACGCAAATGGCGATAACCGTTGCTGTCCAGAAATCCGGGATCAGGTAGGGTAAGGCGTGCCCAAGCCCGCCGACCGTGGTCATGATCCCCGAGGCAAAGCCACGCTTGATTGGGCTGCCGCGACCGGAAAGTTCACCATCGTCGCTGGCCGCTTCGGTGAAGCCCATGGAAATACCGGCCCCGACCGAGGCCGCAAGGCCAACAAGAAAGGTTGTCCAGGTGTCCTGGGTGGCAAAGGCCGTGGCGAAAATCGGGGCGAGGGTGGAAACCGATCCATCCATCAACCCTGCAAGACCCGGTTGAACCCATGTCAAGACGAACTGACGCTTTGAAACTTCGGCGTCGGTATCGCGGGTGTCTTCATCAAGGTGCTCTTGTTCAAGTTCGCCGGCGCGGTCTTGGTGGCCCGCTTCCGCAGCGGCAAGGTTACCCAGAAGCTTGCGGGTTTCCGCATCGCCCGTGCGCTGTGCCGCCTTGAGGTAAAAGGCCTCGGCGTCGCGCTCCATCATCTCCGCCTCGGAGCGGATACGCTCGATCCCGAGGTTTTCCACCAGCCAGACAGGGCGCCGGGCATAGAAGCCTGCCACATGCTCGCGACGGATCAAGGGGATCACGTCACCGAACCGCGTCTGGTGCAGGTCAATAAGGGATTGTCGATGCCTGTCTTCTTCCTCGGCCATGCCGTCGAAGACCTTGGCGGTGTCCGGATAGTCCGCGCGCAGGCGTTCGGCATAGTTTCTGTAAATGCGTGCGTCGTCTTCCTCGGATGAAATGGCGAGGGCAAGTATCTCTTGTTCGCTCAGATCAGAGAAGCGGCGGCGGGAGGAAACTCCTGGTATCATGGCATTTCTCCTTAGAATGATTCTAAGATACTTGCCGGTTTGGGAATTGCAACACGGCAAACTAAACAAGATAGTTCAGAAAACCCTTGATAAGTAAACTATACGGTTTAGATTACATCTAAACGAATCAGTTTAGATGGAGAGCGCCGATGAAAAACCTCTTGATGGCCCTTTGCCTTGTGTCCTTCGCTGCGCCCGCGGCGGCAATGAGCATTGATATGTCAACTCTGACACCCACCCTGACCTACCCCGAGCCTGTCTCGGAGCCTGTCACCAAGGACAACGGTGGAATGTCCAAGTAAGCCGTTGACCCGCCTGCGTCATTTCGCGAGGGCGGGCTTGCGATTTCCCCCCTGAGCCGACTAAACTGTCTCGGCTCGGGGAGGGTCCGCATGACGGCAGAGTCCGCAGAAATCAAAAAAGGCCGAAAGTTCGAACAAGTCCTTAACGGGGCGCGTGAAGTCTTCATGCGTGACGGTTTCGAAGGGGCCAGCGTGGACGACATCGCCAAGGCGGCGGGTGTCTCAAAGGCGACGCTCTATAGCTATGTCCCTGACAAGCGCCTGCTGTTTTCCGAGGTCGCGAAAGCAGAATGTAACCGACAGGCCGACGGGGCAATTGCGGAAATCGACATTAATGCGCCGGCCGAAGTGAACTTGGCCGCGGCGGCCCGGCATCTGGTGGGCTTTTTCCTGTCCGATTTCGGCACGCAAGTGTTTCGGATTTGCCTGTCAGAGGCACATCGCTTTCCAGATTTGGGCAAGCGGTTCTACCAATCCGGCCCTGCCATGGTGCGCGAGCGTATGATCCCGGTCTTGCGGTACTATGTCGACAAGGGTGAGCTTGAAATCGAAGACTTTGAACTGGCCGTTAATCAGTTCGCCGAACTGTGCAAATCAGATTTGTTCGTGCGCAAACTTTGCGGTTTGCAAAATGATTTTGCGAAGGCGGATGTGGATCAGGTCATCGAAGGGGCCGTGGAGATGTTTGTCGCGCGATACGGGGTGCGCAAAACGGCATGATGTGGCGCCGACGATGGGCGCCACAGGTTTTGGGGAAGCTTATATTAGAGCGTATCCAGTTTACATTGGATCAAAATGTATCACCAATGTCCCGAGAAAGCCGTAGGCCTGGCAGGGTATTGGTGATGCAAGAATAACAGGAAACGTTCTAAATGCCGACGTCGATAACCGCCTTGGCAAGCACAGGGACGGTATCCCTGTTCAGGCCCGCGATGTTTAGGCGCGAGTCGCCGACCATGTAAATTCCGTGGTCTGCGCGCAGCTTTTCAACCTTGTCGGGCGATGCCCCAAGGCGCGAGAACATTCCACGATGCTGTGCAAGAAACCCGAACCGATCCGAGCCAGAAAGTGTCTTTAGCTCGTCAGCCAGCTGCGTGCGCAGGGCCAGCATTCCGGTTCGAACCTCTTCTAACTCGGCCTGCCAATCGGCGCGCAACGCATCATCGTTCAAAACGATGCTCACCAAACGCGCGCCGTGATCGGGTGGGAAAGAGAAGTTCTGCCGGTTGAGGTAGGCAAGGTTGCCCTGCGCTACCGCTTGCAGGTTCTTGTCTTGCGCTACCGCCATCAGAAGGCCGGTACGTTCACGGTAGATCCCGAAATTCTTGGAGCAGCTTGCCGCAATCAGGGTTTCCGGGCAGCCCGAGGCAACAGCGCGGGTGGCCGCGGCATCCTCATCCAGACCGTCACCGAACCCCTGATAAGCGATGTCGATCATCGGGATCGCGCCCTTGTCGTTCATCAGGTCGATCACGGATTTGAATTCAACCGTGTTCAGGTTTGCCCCGGTCGGGTTGTGGCAGCAACCGTGCAGTAGCACCACGTCGCCTTTGCGCACTTGGCCCAAGTCTTCCATCATGCCGCCGAAATCGACGCCGCCGGTGGCGTTGTCGAAATAACGGTACATGATGGTTTCCATGCCCAGATACTTGAGAATGCTCAGGTGGTTGGGCCATGTCGGATCCGACACGAAAACCCGCGCCTCGGGGTTGGCCATGCGGATCAATTCAAAGGCCTGACGCACCGCGCCTGTGCCGCCCGGCGTGGCCACCGCCGACACCTGATCGCGCGCGACACTATCGCCCAGAACAAGATTGATCATCGCATCGGAAAAGGCCGGATCACCGGCAAGGCCGGTATAGGCTTTGGTGCTTTCCTCGTCCCACCAGCGACGCTCGGCCGCTTTTACCGCGCGCATGATCGGGGTGACGCCCTCGGCATTGCGATAAACGCCGACGCCAAGGTCGATCTTGGTGTCGCGGGGGTCGTCCTTGTAGGCTTGCATCAGCGCAAGGATCTTGTCTTTGGGCTGTTCATTGAGGTGTTCGAACATCAGTCGTCTCCGGTGGCGACGGGCACGGTGGGGAAAGCCCCCCATTCTGTCCATGATCCGTCATAAAGCGCGTGATCTGTCTTGCCGACACGTTCAAGCGCAAGATTGATAATCGCCGCGGTTACGCCCGAGCCGCAGCTTGTGATTGCGGGTTTGCCCATATCGACGCCCGCGGCGTCAAATACGGCGCGCAGATCACCGGGTGATTTCATCGTCCCGTCATCGTTCAGCAGGTCGCGGTAATAGACGTTCTTGGATCGTGGGATATGTCCGCTGCGCAATCCTTCGCGCGGTTCGGGGTCTTCGCCTCGGTAACGACCCGGAGAGCGCGCATCGAGAATTTCGTAATTCCCCAGCTTGGAGGCTGAAGAAACCTGCGTGACATCTTTTACCATTTGATTCTGGCGGCGCACGGTCATGTGTCTGTCTCGCACCATGGGGGGCATGTCTTCGGTCGGGTGACCTTCGGCTTGCCACTTGGGCAGGCCGCCATCCAGAACCGCGATATTCTCTTGCCCCATCAGCCGGAACAGCCACCACACGCGTGCCGCCGAAAACAGACCATGGGCATCGTAGACCACCACCTGATGGCCGTCGCCCACGCCCATGGCGCGCATGCGGGACATGAACTTTTCCACCGGCGGCACCATGTGCGGCAGGTCCGAGCGGTTGTCGCTGATATCGTCGATATCGAAGAACCGCGCGCCTGGAATATGGGCTTGGGCGTATTCCGCCTTGGCGTCGCGCCCTTCTGACGGCATGAACCATGTGCCGTCCAGAACCCGTAAATCGGGGTCTTTCAGGTGACTGGCGAGCCAATCGGTTGAAACAATGGTTTTCGGATCATCTTGTGCCATGGGCGCCCCCGGGTTGCGGACGCGCTCTGCCTAGCGCGCGGGGGCGAAAAGGGCAAGGGCGGGCGCCGGTTAAGACGCCCGCCTTGGCCTTATTTTGCCATCATTTTCTTGACCATGCTGACCACGGCCAGCAGGACGCCACCGCCGACACCGCCCGATGCAACCTGACCGATGATTGCGCCGATATCGGCACCGCCTGCGGCTTCGGCCACGCCGCCCGCGCCCAGCATGGACAGGATCTGCCCGCCCAAACCGCCGCCGACGATACCCGCGATGGAATTGCCCAGAAGGCCAAGGTTGATGTTCTTGAAGATGCCGCCGGCGACGTTACCGCCCACGGCGCCCGCGATGAGGCTGATGATAAGTTCCATGGTGTTCCCCCTTCCGTTTAAACACTCGGGGAAACTATCAGCGGAGGAGCGAAAAATAAGGGGAATATGGCCCGGGCGCTTCCCCTAGCCGTGATCCTTGAGAAGGCGCTGTTTCTGGCGGTTCCAATCGCGTTTGGCGGCGGTTTCGCGTTTGTCGTGGGCTTTCTTGCCTTTGGCGATACCGATCTTCAGCTTGGCGATACCCTTGTGATTGAAATAGAGAACCAAGGGTACCAGCGTCATGCCTTTACGCTGTGTCGCGTTCCAAAGATTGGCCAATTCCTTCTTGGAAGCCAATAGTTTGCGTTTGCGCTTTTCTTCATGTGCAAAGGTCTTGGCCTGCTCGTAGGGCGCGATGTAGGAGTTCACCAGCCACAACTCGCCGTCGTCCACGCTGGCATAGCTTTCGGCAATATTGGCGCCTCCTTCGCGCAGGGATTTCACCTCGGAGCCTTCAAGGATGATGCCGCATTCCAGATCGTCCTCGATGGCATAGTCGAACCGGGCGCGGCGGTTTTCGGCCACGACCTTGTAGTTCGGGTTGTCCTTCGGTTTTGCCATCGGTGATCGGTCCTGTGCGGCGTTACGGAAGCACCAAGATAGACCCTGTGAGGAGGCGATGAAAGGGGGGCGGCGCGAATCGGGGAGGAACCCTCGGGTTAATGTCGAAAACCCCTGTCGACAGCAGGTTGGTTTCGCGTCTGTATTGGCTTAGGTCAGCAGGCGGCGTGCCTTGAGTTCGGCACGCAGGGCAACACCGTCCCCGCCACGTTCCGCGACCAGGCCGGGGGTGGTGCGCTGACCATCAAAGCGTGGGGCCGGTGTGGGTTGTGGACCGGTCTCTGTCACGGTCCAGATGCCGCGGGCCGTATTGTGCGGGTCTTGTGCCGCGTGCCATGGGGACAGGACGGGTGCCACGCAGGCATCGGACCCTTCGAATATCCCGGCCCAATGGTCGAGGGGCTGCGTTGCGAAAATCCGGGCCAGTGCCTTGGTTTGGGCCGGCCATTGGGTGGGGTCGTTTTGATCGGCAAAGCCTGCATCGTCAGACAGGCCCAAGAGGTCAAGAAAGGCGGCATAGAACTTCGGTTCAAGGCATTGTACGCTGATGTGGCCGCCACAAGCGCAGGGATAAACGCGCGACCAATGCGGCCCGTCCAGAAGGCTTTTGCCGCGCGCCTCGTTCAGGTTGCCGGAGGGGACCATGGACATCAAAAGCGCCATCATATGGGCCGAGCCATCGACGATGGCGGCATCCACGACTGTGCCCTTGCCGCTGCGCGAGGCTGCCAAAAGCCCCGCCAAGATACCCGCCACCAGGTACATTGCACCGCCGCCGATATCGCCCAGTAGAGTGGCAGGGGTTTGCGGCGCATCGCCGGGCGCTGAGGCGTACCAAAGCGCACCGGAAGAGGCGATGTAGTTCAAATCATGGCCCGCCATCTGCGCCTTCGGTCCGGTTTGGCCCCAGCCGGTCATGCGTCCATAGACAAGGCGCGGGTTATCGGCTTGCAACACCTCAGGGCCAAGACCAAGCCGTTCCATTACGCCCGGGCGGAACCCTTCGATCAAGGCATCGGCGGTTGAAACAAGGGCCCGGGCGATTTGCAGGTCGCCGGGGTCTTTGAGGTCCAGCGCGATCGAACGCTTGCCGCGATCCAGAAGATTACTCTCGCCCGCCACCGGATTGCCATTACCGGGGCGGTGAATGACGATGACCTCGGCCCCGAGATCGGCCAGCATCATCGCGGCAAAGGGGCCGGGGCCAAGACCTTCGATTTCGACTATTCGATATCCCTGCAGCATCCTTGCTCCCGCGTTTCCAGGGCCAGTTTAGAGCAAGTCGCCGAAAGGTGTGAACCGATGATTGGATGATCGGGCGTGCAAGCGGTTTCGAAACCGCTTGTGCCAAGGATTTTCGAAAATCCTTGGCTGCGTCAGGCGTGTTACGGCGGGCTTATCGTTTTCGCGCTTCGGTCTGGCGGATGATCTCGGCCACGCGCTTGCCGATCTCGGTGCTGCCCTTGGCCGATGGGTGGATCAGATCAAGCGTGTGATAGGAGCGGTCGCCATGCGGCACCAATCCGTCCAGTGACAGGAAATGCACACCACGGTCCAGTTTGGCCAGACGCGCCATGCGGCGATCCATTTCATCGCCTTCGTCGCGGCAGGCCTCGATCGGGGAGGTGACGCCGGGGGTGCGCATATAGCCCACCATGACCACCTGTGAGCCTTTGGCGCGCAGATCAGAGACGAAACCGGGGATCGTGCCGCGCTTGCCGTCCTCGGAAATCAGCTGATTGATGCGGCGGCTGCACTGACCGCAGCCACAGCCCATCCAGATGTCATTGCCGCCACCATTGAGCACCACCCAATCCCATTTTCCGTCCACATATTGCTTGCGGATATTGAGGCCCGCACTGCCGGAAATGGGCAGGCCATAGTAGTACTTGGCCCCCATGACCGAACGGTCGATCACGTCCTCGCCCAAGGTGCGTTCGACGGCGTGGGACACGGAATTTCCCGTTGCCCCGTGGATCGCCAGCATGGAATCGCCCATGGTCAGGATGCGCGCCGGGGCATCGCGGCTTACGGTTTCGGTGCAACCCGCGAGAAGAAGGAACAAGGCGGTAATTCTGAGCAGCTGACGCATGGTATTTCCTAGGGGTCGTGACCTTGGGGGCAGGTCTTGGGATAGCATGCTCAAAGCGGGTTGCCAGCAGGATAATGCCCCTGCGAGCCTGCACAGTTTCCCCTGTGCAGACGGTGATTGCACTTCTGTTGTATTCGCCTAGCTTGGCGAACAATGAAGCGGAGAATACCCATGGCACCCATTGTCGAGGTCGAGGACCTGCAAAAAACATACAAAGGCGGATTCGAGGCGCTGAAGGGCGTATCGCTATCCATCGAGGAGGGTGAGATTCTGGCCCTGCTCGGCCCCAATGGCGCGGGTAAGACCACGCTGATCTCGGCGCTTTGCGGAATCACTACGCCGACCGGCGGCATCGCCCGCGTCGGTGGCCACAATATCGTGGACGACTTTCGCGCCGCGCGGTCGATGATCGGCTTGGTGCCGCAGGAGGTGGCGCTTGAACCTTTCGAGAAGGTCATCAATACCGTGCGTTTTTCACGCGGCTTGTTCGGCAAGCCGCGCAACGAGGCGCTGATCGAAAAGGTGCTGCGGCAGCTTTCGCTGTGGGATAAGCGCGATGCCCGGATTCGCGAGCTTTCGGGCGGGATGAAGCGCCGGGTGCTGATTGCCAAGGCATTGTGCCACGAGCCGCAAGTCTTGTTTCTGGATGAGCCGACGGCGGGTGTGGATGTGGAGTTGCGCCGCGACATGTGGCAAGTGGTCGAGGGCCTGCGCGAAAGCGGCGTGACGATCATCCTGACCACGCATTACATCGAAGAGGCCGAGGCGATTGCCGACCGGATCGCGGTGATCAACCACGGTGAGATTTTGCTGGTTGAGGAAAAGGACACCCTGATCCGGCGGATGGGGCGCAAGACCCTGCGGATCGACCTGACCACGCCGGTCGATGCGGTCCCCGAGGGCTTGGCGGCGTATGATCTGGAACTGACCCAAGGGGGTGAGGCCCTGATCTATCACTATGATACCCAAGGCGAGGGCACGGGGATTACCCGGCTTTTGCAGGCCCTCGCCGCCGAAGGGCTGTCCATGAGCGATATCCACACGCGGCAGTCGAGCCTTGAAGAAATTTTCGTAAGTCTGGTGCAGGAGGGCGCGGCATGAACTGGCAGGGGGTAAAGGCCATCTATATCTACGAGATGAAGCGCTTTTTCCGCACGATCATGGAAAGCCTTCTGTCGCCGGTAATCTCCACGACGCTTTACTTCGTGGTCTTCGGCGCGGCCATCGGAAGCCGGATCGACGAGGTGGAGGGCGTGACCTATGGCGCCTTCATCGTGCCGGGGTTGATCATGCTGAGCGTGATGACACAGGCGATTTCCAATGCCTCCTTCGGGATTTATTTTCCCAAGTTCATTGGCACGATTTTCGAGTTGCTCTCGGCCCCGATCAACTTTTTCGAGATCGTTCTGGGCTATGTCGGGGCGGCGGCCACCAAGTCGTTGTTGATCGGGGTGGTGATCCTGCTGACGGCGGGGCTTTTCGTGGATATCGAAGTGCAGCACCCCTTGGCTATGGTCGCCTTCCTGGTCTTGACCTGCCTGTCGTTTTCCCTGTTCGGTTTCATCATCGGGATTTGGTCGGAGAACTTTCAACAGCTGCAATTGATTCCGCTGCTGGTGATCACCCCCTTGGTATTCTTGGGCGGTGCGTTCTACTCGATCTCGATGCTGCCGACGGCGTGGCAGACGGTGACCTTGTTCAATCCTATCGTCTACCTGATCTCGGGATTCCGTTGGGCGTTCTTTGGTTATGCCGATGTCCCCGTGGTGGCGAGCCTTCTGGCCATTGGGCTGTTTCTTGGGATCTGTCTTGGGATTGTCTGGCTGATCTTCAAAACCGGCTATCGCATCAAGAGCTAGTGACTTATTTGCCCCGCTCAGCGGGGCAAATGTATCTTTCTTTCGCGCCGCCCGGGATTGCCGCCTTGTTTAAGCTGCGTGGGCATTCTACATCCCTTGGCATGAAAGCGCTTATTCCCTTTATCAAACGCGGGCCGCTTGTCGCGGTAATCCGGTTGCAGGGGTCCATCGGGATCGGTGGCCGCAACCAGTTGAACGACGAGTCCTTGGCTTCGGTGATCGACAAGGCCTTTAAGCGAGGCAAGCCAAAGGCCGTGGCCCTTGTGGTCAACTCGCCGGGTGGTTCGCCCGTGCAATCTTCGTTGATCGCGGCGCGCATTCGGCGGCTGGCCGAAGAACGCGACGTGCCTGTGCATGCCTTTGTAGAGGATGTGGCGGCCTCGGGTGGCTATTGGCTGGCGGCGTCGGCCGATGACATATGGGCTGACCAAGGGTCGATCGTGGGGTCGATCGGAGTGATCTCGGCGGGCTTCGGCGCACCTGTGTTCCTTGCCCGCCAAGGGGTGGAGCGACGGGTGCACACCTCGGTGCATTCCAAGAGTTTCATGGATCCGTTCCTTCCGGAAAAGGAAGAGGATGTCGCGCGCCTGAAGACCATTCTTGAGCAGATGCACGAAGGCTTTACCGATTATGTGAAATCGCGCCGGGGGGATAGGCTCAAGCCCGAGGGCGACCTTTTCACCGGCGAGTTCTGGCTCGGACGAAAAGCCCATGAACTGGGTCTGGTCGATGGCATCGGCCATGTGGTGCCAAAACTCAAAGAGCTTTACGGCGATGACGTGCGCTTTGCCAAATATGGCCGTAAGCGCGGGCTGCTGCAAAAGTTCGGCGCCAGTATCGCACAGGATACTTTGGCCGCCGTCGAGGAACGGGCGGATTACGCCCGGTTTGGCCTCTGACGTGATCATCAAGATCGTCATATTGTTTCTGGTTGGCATGGGCGTGATGGCCATGTTCGGAAAGCTGCGCTTTCCGGGGCAGCAAAAGCTGGCTTCGGCGAAATGCCCCAAATGTGGACGGTTCCGCATCGGCAAAGGCCCCTGCCAATGTCAAAAGAAGGTGCGTAAATGATTGAATGGGGTCTTGCCGGGCTCGGCCTTGTAATCTTGCTTTTGGCAGGTGATGCCCTGGTCAAGGGTGCGGTGAACCTGAGCCTTCGGTTGGGTGTGCCGGCCCTGATCGTCAGCCTGACCATCGTGGCCTTCGGCACCTCTGCCCCGGAATTGCTTATCTCGGTAAACGCCGTGTTGGATGGCAAGCCCGGGCTGGCCTTGGGCAATGTGGTGGGATCGAACACGGCCAATATCCTGTTGGTGCTTGGGCTGCCTGCCCTGATCTCGGTGCTGCACACAAGCGAATGTGACAGCCGGAAAACCTATGTTTTCATGCTTGTTGGCTCGGTCATCTTTGTCGGCTTGGCCTTCATGGGCGAGTTCAATATCGCCTCAAGCCTGATCCTTCTGGCGCTTTTGTCTTTCGTTCTGACAGATGCGTTCCTTGAGGCCGGTCGGCATCGCAAGGCGAATGCCGCCTTGATGCTGGCCGAGCCCGATGGAGAGGAGGATGTCGAAGGCGCCGACCCGGATATGCCGTGGTGGCAGATCATCGTCTTTCTGGTGCTTGGCCTGATTGGTTTGCCCCTGGGTGCCGATTTGCTGGTGGATAATGCGTCGATCATCGCGCAACGCTACGGCGTAAGCGATGCGGTGATTGGCCTGACGTTGGTCGCACTGGGGACGTCCTTGCCGGAACTGGCGACCACCGTGATGGCGGCTTTGCGCAGGCAGGCCGATGTTGCCTTGGGCAATGTAATCGGGTCGAACATGTTCAACCTCTTGGCCATCATCGGGATTACCGCGATTGTCGGGCCCATTCCCGTGGATGCGGAGTTCTTGCAGTTTGATCTTTGGGTCATGCTGGGCGCGTCGTTGTTGATTATCCCCTTCGTGTTTTTCAAACAGGATATCGGGCGGATCTGGGGCGTGGTCTTGACGGGCCTCTATTTGGCCTATGTCACCATTGTCCTGACATAAGCGGAGGCAGGCGATGACGACGGCATTGGTAACCGGGGCAAGTAAGCGATTGGGCCGGGCCATGGCGCTTGAACTGGCGCGGCGTGGCTATGACGTGGCCGTGCACTACGCCACCAGCCGCGATGAGGCCGAGGCCGTGGCGCACGAGATCACCGGCATGGGCCAACGCGCCGTGGCCGTGCAGGCCGACCTGTTGGTCGAGGATGAGGTGCAGGGGCTTTTGCCCAAGGCTGTTGAGGCGCTTGGTGCGCCGGTGACCTGCCTGATCAACAACGCCTCGGTCTTTGAGTATGACAATATCCAGACCGCCACGCGCGAAAGCTGGGACAGGCACATGGAAAGCAACCTGCGCGCGCCTTTCGTCCTGACCCAAGCGATGGCTGCCCAGGTGCCTGAACCCGAGGCCTGCGAGTTGGGTGAGCCGGTGGCGCGTGGTCTGGTCATCAACATGATTGATCAAAGGGTGCGCAAACTGACTCCCGAGTTCATGACCTATACCTTGGCCAAGATGGGCCTTTGGGCCTTTACCCAGACCGCCGCACAAGCACTTGCGCCCCGGGTCAGGGTGAACGCCATCGGGCCGGGACCGACGTTGAAAGGCCACCGCCAAAGCGAGAGCCACTTTCAGCGGCAGCGGCAGACGACGGTGCTGAACCGTGGGGCCAATGCCGCGGATATCGTGGCTGCCTTGGCATATTTCATAGATGCGCCAGCGGTGACCGGGCAGCTTTTGTGCGTGGATGGCGGACAGCATCTGGGATGGCAGACGCCGGATGTTTTGGGGGTCGAGTGACCTTTCCCCAAGGGAAGTTGTGCACTTGTCACATTCGCGTTAACTCGCCGTTACAAAAACTTTAATGATTTCAATGTTTTGCCGAGGGTGTAAATTTTTCCCTTTATATTTCAATAGGTTAAAAAGATGCTTATTTTTTGGGCAGATTAACGAAATACGCTGGATTCAATAAGAAATTCCCGTTGGCCGCGCTTTGCCCACAAAGTTATCCACATAAAACGGGGACAGCTTTCCTCTTGTACCCATGCCGATAAGATTGCAGCAAATCTTGAGAATCAGACCGGTAGGCCCATGACCGAAACGCCAGAGGACAAGATACCCGATACCGGGCATGAAGTGATCCAGTCTTACCTCAAGACCTTGGACTCTTCGCCGGGTGTCTATCGCATGTTGGATGCGCAGGCGCGGGTGCTCTACGTGGGCAAGGCGCGCAACCTCAAGGCGCGGGTGTCAAGCTATGCGCGGCCCACCGGGCATACCCCGCGTATCGCCCGGATGATCCGGGAAACCGCTTCGATGATGTTCCTGACGACCTCGACCGAGACCGAGGCGCTTTTGCTGGAACAGAACCTGATCAAGCAGCTCAAACCGCGCTACAATGTGCTTTTGCGCGACGACAAGAGCTTTCCGAATATCCTTGTGACAGCGCATGATTTTCCGATGATCAAAAAGCACCGCGGCGCCAAGAAAGAGAAGGGTCAGTATTACGGCCCCTTCGCCAGTGCGGGGGCGGTGAACCGGACGCTGTCGCAATTGCAGCGGGTGTTTCAACTGCGCAATTGCAGCGATGCGCAGTTCGAGACCCGCACGCGGCCCTGCCTGCAATATCAGATCAAACGCTGCACCGCGCCTTGCGTGGGCTATATCAGCAAGGCCGACTATGCCGCGGCGGTGAAGGATGCGCAGCGGTATCTGTCGGGGCGCTCGACCGAGATTCAGGACAAGCTCAAGGCCCAGATGGCCGAGGCCTCGGATGCCATGGAGTTTGAACGCGCCGCCGCCCTGCGCGATCGGATCAAGGCGCTGACGCAGGTGCAGACCGCCCAAGGCATCAACCCGCGCACGGTGGACGAGGCCGATATCATCGCCCTGCATCTTGAGAAGGGTCAGGCCTGTGTGCAGGTGTTCTTTATCCGGGGCGGGCAGAACTGGGGCAACAGGGATTTCTATCCGCGGGTCGGGGCCGATGTGGAAGAGGCCGAGGTGTTGGAGGCCTTTATCGGGCAGTTCTACGACACCAAGGATCCGGCGCGGCAGTTGATCCTGTCGCATCCCATCGAGAACGCCGATCTGATGGCCGAAGCCCTGAGTGAGAAACTGGGCCGGAAGGTGGCCCTTTTAGTCCCGCAAAAGGGCGAAAAGGCCGAGTTGGTGGATGGTGCGCTTCGCAATGCCCGCGAAAGCCTTGCCCGCAAGATGGCGGAAAGCGCCACGCAGGCCAAGTTGTTGAAAGGACTGGCAGATGCCTTTGATCTGCCCGAAGCACCGCAGCGGGTCGAGGTCTATGACAACAGCCATATTCAGGGCAGTCATGCGGTGGGCGCGATGATCGTCGCGGGCCCCGAAGGCATGATGAAAAACCAGTACCGCAAGTTCAACATCAAGGGCGATGACCTGACCCCCGGGGATGACTTCGGGATGATGAAAGAGGTTCTGACCCGGCGGTTCAAACGCCTGCTGAAGGAAGACCCCGAGCGCAAGGAGGGGCATTGGCCCGACCTCTTGCTGATTGATGGCGGCGCGGGGCAGGTCAGCGCCGTGGCCGGGATCATGCGCGAGATGGGCGTGGCGGACATTCCAATGGTCGGCGTGGCCAAAGGGGTGGACCGCGATCACGGCAAGGAAGAATTCCACCGCACCGGAAAACGCCCCATGGCCCTGCGCCACAACGACCCGGTTTTGTATTTTATTCAACGGCTTAGGGATGAGGCGCACCGCTTTGCCATCGGCACGCACCGGGCCAAGCGGGCCAAGGCGATGGGGGCCTCTCCGCTGGATGAAATCCCCGGCGTGGGCGCGGCGCGAAAGCGCGCGCTTCTGGCGCATTTCGGCTCGGCCAAGGCGGTCAGCCGCGCGGCACTGGCGGATTTGAAAGCGGTCGAAGGTGTTTCGGCAGGCTTGGCGCAGAAGGTTTACGACCATTTCCACGAAAAGGGCTAAGTGACGGAATTCACACCGAATTCCGGGCCGTTTTTCGCCCGGAAAACGGTATTCCAAATCACCGCATCTGTGTCTTTCCACGCAGGGCAATACGGGCTAGAAACGTGCCATGACGTGGAATATTCCCAATATCCTGACCTTGCTTCGGCTGCTTGCGGCGCCGGGGGTGGCGGTGATGTTTTTGTACTTCAACCGGCCATGGGCGGATTGGTTCGCGCTGATGCTTTTTATCAGTGCCGCGATCACCGACTATTTTGACGGATATCTTGCAAGGCTTTGGAAACAAACGACAAAGCTGGGTACGATGCTGGACCCGATTGCCGATAAGGCGATGGTGGTGATCGCGCTGATGGTGATCGTCGGCTATTCGAGCATGTCGCCTTGGCTGGTGCTGCCGGCCACCGTGATCTTGTTCCGCGAGGTTTTTGTGTCTGGCCTGCGCGAGTATCTGGGCGATACCGCCGGGACGCTGAAGGTCACGCAGCTGGCCAAATGGAAAACAACCGCGCAAATGGTTGCGATTGCTGTGCTTTTTGCCCAGGGCGTGTTCGAGCACTACCTTGGTATGTCGGCCATGGGGATGGATCAGGCGATGTTCGATGCCATATTGAGTGGTGAGGACGACGACCTGCATGGCCTGCGCTGGAAGATGATGGGGATGGTCTGGACGGGGCATGCAGGGCTGTGGTTGCTGTGGATCGCGGCCGCGCTGACATTGATCACGGGCGTGGATTACTTCAAGAAATCAACGCCTTACCTGAAGGATTAAGCAGATGGACGTGCTGTATTTCGCGTGGGTTCGGGAACGGATCGGGCAGCCCAAGGACAAGGTTGAAACCAAGGCCGCGACGGTGCGGGACCTGGTTGAGGAATTGCGCACCCGCGAAGAACGCTACGAGGCTGCCTTTGCCGATCTGGATGCCCTGCGGGTGGCCGTGGATCAGGAGCTTGCGGACTTCGATGCACCGCTTGACGGGGCAAGGGAAGTGGCATTTTTTCCTCCGATGACAGGGGGTTAGGTGGATATTCGGGTTCAGGAGAACGCCTTTGACCTGGGGGCCGAGGCCAATGCCTTTGCCGCGCGGCAAAAGGGTGTTGGCGCGGTTGTGACCTTTACCGGGATCGTACGTGATCTGGGGGAGGGGGATTTGCAGGCGATGCAGATCGAACATTACCCCGGCATGACCGAAAAGGCGATTTCCAAGATTGCCGAAGAGGCGCTAAGCCGTTGGAATCTTGGGGATATTCTGGTCATTCATCGGCATGGCGTGTTGCGGGCCGAGGATTTGATCATGATGGTGGCCACCTCCTCGCGTCATCGGGTGGATGCCTTCCAAGCCGCTGAATTCCTTATGGATTACCTGAAATCCCGTGCGCCGTTCTGGAAGAAGGAAGTCACCCCCGAGGGGGCCGATTGGGTTGAGGCCAAGGACGAGGACGAGGACGCGCTGAGCCGCTGGTGAAACGTACAACTTGTACGTTTTGTACGTGAGTTCTGTACGAAAATCGGCGGGTGGCTTCGTGAATTCGTACGAGTCGTACGAAACCTTGCCAATCCGGCCGCCAAGCCGCTGCGATTTGGCCCAAGGAGGCGGAGGCGAAAGCAACGGTTCCGGGGATCGGTGACGAAGCGGTTATCGCCGCATCCCGGCGGCACATGCGAAAGCGTTTCGCGAAATGCAGACACCGCCTAACCGCGCATTTCCCGTTGCATCACGTCAACGAAGGCTTTGACCCGCGTTTTCCGAAAGGCCGATGGCAAATGAATGCTTTGGATCGGAAGGGACTCTGCATGGGTATTGGGGAACAGTTCGACCAAGCGCCCGGTGCTTAGGTCATCTGCCAAGAATATATCGGGGCAGGTGAATATCCCCATGCCCGCCCGCACCGGCGCCAAGCAGGCAGAGGGGCTATTGGCCAGAAACGGGCCGGAGACAGGCACCTGTATTGTCTGGCCTTCAATGCAAAACGACCACCGGTTGGGGTCGGTACTGTTGGTGTCACGGATGCAGATATGATCGCCAAGGTCCGCGGGATGCTCCGGCGTGCCATGCGCCTTGAGATAGGCCGGGGCGGCGACCACCTTCATTCTGGTTTCGCCCAGCTTGCGCACGATCAGGCTTGAGCCGCTCAAGTGCCCGATGCGGATGGCCACGTCAAAGCCCCCTTTCGCCAGATCCTCGTAGCGGTCGGACAGGGCCAGTTCGACGGTGACATTCGGGTGTTCCTCGGTGAAACGGCTGGCGGCGCGGGCCACCGTGGTTTCGCCGTAGGTGGTCGGTGCCGCGATCCTGATCACGCCTTTCAAGCCATCGGCGGCGTCGAATTCGTTTTCCAGTTGCTCGAACTCGGCCAGAACCCGGCGCGCGCCTTCAAGGTATCGCGTGCCCTCATGGGTCAAGGACATTGAGCGCGTCGTGCGGTGCAGCAGGGTCATTCCGATGTCTTGTTCAAGCTGTGCCAGCCGTTTGCTGACCAGTTTGTTGGATAGGCCCAACCGCTGCCCCGCCGCCACGAAAGAGCCGGTTTCGACAACCGCGACAAAGCTTTGCATTCCTGCCAATCGGTCCAATACATTATCTCCAAAATAGCGATATACATTCACGAATATCGCTATTTTATGGTGTAATGACCATGGCTAAATCTCTTGCAGGAAAACAGACAGGAGACAGCAAGATGGCAACCTCAGATGCACCGATTTCGATTGGCCGGGTCGTTTTGATCGTTCGGGACTTGGCCAGGATGGCCGAATACTATGAGAAAGTGATTGGGCTTGGCCGGATCGACCGCGATGGCGAAACCGCCCTGCTGGGGGCGAATGGCCGGGTTTTGATCGAGCTGCGCCAGGACCGTGCGGCGCAAGTGGCGCCGGGGGACGCGGGGCTGTTTCATACCGCCTTTCTTTTGCCGTCGCGTGGCGCGCTGGGCGCATGGCTTGGCAAGTTTTCCGATCTTGGTGGGCGGCTGGATGGCGCATCGCACCACGGTGTAAGCGAGGCGCTTTACCTCAATGACCCGGAAGGCAACGGCATCGAGATTTACCGCGATTTGCCGCGCGAGACTTGGGTCCGCGATGGCGACCGGATCGAAATGGTGACAAAGCCCCTGGATTTGCAGGCCCTGCGCCGCGATGCAGGCCAATGGCGCGGCGCGCCCGAGGATATGGTCATTGGGCATGTCCACCTGCGTGTCGGTGACGTGGCGCAGGCGGCCGAGTTCATTCGCGGCCAGATCGGCATGACCCAAACCTTCGAGGTGCCTGCCGCGCGTTGGTTCGGGGCGGGTGGCTATCACCATCACCTTGCCGCCAATGAATGGCAGTCGAAAGGGGCTGGCCCGCGCTTGGACGGGGCGGCAGGGTTGGCCAGTGTCGAGCTTTTGGCCGACCCCGGAACGCTGACCCCCGGGCGGCTTGTCGATCCGTGGGGGACGGAGTTTACCGTAACCACGGCCTGACACGGGCCTTGGCGGCACCCACTGGAACCTTCGTTGCACCTGCGCTAT
>NZ_JASHIM010000018.1 GCF_030733685.1 Roseovarius sp. MMSF_3281 | reverse complement strand
CGCTTCGCCATTCTCGTATCCCTTCAAAGGTTTGGGATACACCTTAGCCGACTGTCCGGATTCCTGGGACCACTTCACTCTGCTTCCTGAAGAACTATTAACAGCGGCGGAAATGCAAGAACAAAAGCTTGAGGCGTGGTCCAAGCCGACGATCAGTACTTACCTGAACGGAATCTTCGACCAACATAATGCCACGCCAATGGCAACGTGGTTCTATGACCCCTATCAATTGTGGGTAACATCCGATGTTGACAGCTTTGAAGGCCTGAAAGGCCTCAAAGTCCGAGGCTCCTCGCCTGAACAAGCCGAGTTTCTGTCAAGCATTGGTGCGAGCCCTGTGAACATTCAACCCGGAGAATTGTACATCGCTCTGCAACGCGGAACTGTTGATGGAACGATCACCGGTCAGGGGGCCGTGGTTGGCTTTAAATGGTCTGAGGTCTTGAAGGGCGGCATTCTGGCGAATGTTATGATGACTTCAACGGGGCCAATCCTTAACAGGGATCGCTTCAACTCTCTTCCTAGTGAATATCAGGAAATTCTTTCAGAAGAAATGGCTTCAGTTGAAGAAGACCTGCGAAACTACATGCCGGAGTATACTGAAAATTTGCATGAAGGCCTTCGAGAAGAGGGGCTGTCACTGGTTGACCCGTCGCCCGAGCTGTACGAGCAGCTTCGCAATGCCGCAGTCAATGAAACCTACCCTGCTTGGGCCGAGCGCGCCGGCCCCAAAGGCCTCCAGATGCTAGAAGAATACGGTGTCGAGGTGGGTCAGTGATGAGCTGGAGTCAGGACACTTCTGGCCGTCGCTATGGGCAAGGTATGGAACGCCTTGCCCAATTTGTTGCGGTCGTTTGCTTGGTGCTGCTGTTTATCCTGCTGTTGATCGAAGTCGTGTGCAGAATGCTGCTTATTGAGTTTTTCTTGGGTTCAGAACTTAGCGGAATTCTCATGGCATGGATGACCGTGTTTTGCTTGCCTTGGCTAAACCGAAACCGCGCACACCTTTCCGCAGATATCTTTAAGCATTTCGTTCCGAAGGCCGTGCAAGACGTGCTTGAATACATCGGACTAATATTAACGCTCACGTTCATTGGTGTCCTGATTTGGTATTGTGGAGGCCTTGCCTTGAAAAACTACCAGAGCGGCGTTCGAGAATCCGGAGTTCTACGCCTACCCGTTTCAATTTTACAGTTTGGCGTGATCTTTGGGTTGGCGCTCGGTGCCATCAGTCAAGCATTACTCTGTTTCCGTAAGAACGAAAGCAAAGGTCAGAGCCAATGATGGAATTATCTTTGATGGGACTCACTGTAGTCATCTTGCTGTTTGCAGGCTTCCCAATTGCAGTAGTGCTCGGATTAACGGGAATTGCATGGACATGGGCGTATGGCTCGAGTTACCTGCCTGGGATTGCTCATACAGCGTTTAACACTATGGCAAGCGAAACTCTTATCGCGGTTCCGTTGTTTTTGCTGATGGGACAGATTGTGCAAAAAGCTCGCATCGCTGAACGATTTTACAACTCTCTTGCACATATTCTTATTGGGCTCCCCGGCGGATTGCTACATGCGAACGTTTTAGCTTGCGGTATTTTTTCGGCGGTAAGTGGTAGCAGTGTCGCCACGGCTTCAACGATCGCTACGGCTGCCGTCCCAAGTCAGACGCGTCTGAACTATAACCCCCGACTCACGGCCGGATCGCTGGCAGCTGGCGGGACACTCGGAATCTTGATTCCTCCCAGCATTCCGTTGATCATTTATTGCTCACTGATAGAAGAATCCATTGGGTTGGTATTCATCGCGGCTATTGCGCCGGCATTCTTGTTGCTGGCTATGTTTCACCTTTACATCTTTATGCGCGCACTAGTCGATCCAACTATTGCACCTTTGCCCGAGAATATTTCGGAAGCCGAGGATCGTAGTAACCTACTTTGGGATGCATTGCCGCTTACGGTGATTATTCTATCAGTGCTGATTACGATTTACATGGGGTGGATGACAGCCTCTGAGGCTGCGGCTGGTGGTGTTGCCGTTTCTTTGGTCGTGGCGCTCCTGGGGAAGTCTCTGACAATTCCCCGCCTTACCGAAGCTGCAGTCGAGTCTGTACGCCTAACCGCAATGTTATTGTTCATCATTGTAGGGGCACAATTATTCTCATATGCGGTTTTTACTTGGGGATTTAACACGATCGTAAGTGACCTGGTGGCTTCGGTGGCATGGCCGCCTGCGGTGATTCTCTTGATCTTGGCATTGATCTATTTGGTCTTGGGAATGTTTGTGGATGCTATTTCGCTTTTGTTAATGACAGTGCCGGTGGTCCATCCGATAATTCTTCAACTGGGGTATGACCCCATTTGGTTTGGCGTGGTGCTTGTACTGCTCCTAGAGGTTGGACTTATCACACCTCCCGTTGGGATGAATCTGTTCGCAATCAAAGCGGTTGCACATGCGATCTCCCTCAAAGACATCTCATTTGGGGCATTGCCTTTCGTGTTCTTAATGTTAATGGTCGCCGTTCTTCTTTCTGCATTTCCGCAGTTAGCACTTTGGCTGCCCTTTAGTAGGTAACAGCTCTGATCTTACTTTTGATGAACAGTGTGAATTCGATGGAATGCCTGAGTGTAATAGCGATCTGAGGATAGTAACGGTCATTTTGCCGGTGGCTATGCGATGAAGTAGATCATACTAGACACTTCAGAACGTGTCCGGGCCGAGTTATACATCGCAAGTGACCTGCTCCGTACGCTTTTAGCTCGAATATAGAGGGCGACGAAGGCAAGATCTTACACTGCATAAGTGCTTCTCATTGTGAGGGGTGGCAGAGATACGGATAGAGGCAAAGAATAGCAATGAATGCTCGGAACAAGGAGTGGCAAATGTCCAATGATCGTCAAGACAAGATCGTCAAACAAGCCGCGCAGGTTGTTGAACTTTTAGAATTCTTTGCCAAAACAGGCCAGCCTGCGACACTTTCCCAAGTATCGACCAAATTGAACTGGCCGCGCTCAAGCACCTATAATTTGCTATCAACACTTACTCGTCTTGGATATTTATATGAGCCCACGCCAAAAGGTGGGCTGTACCCCTCCACGAAATGGGCAACCATTATAGAGCAAATTCACCTATCTCAACCGCCCTCTGAAGCCATTCAGGATATGCTGGAGTATCTTTCCGAGAAAACCGGGGAGACTGCGGTGCTCGGCGTCGCCAGCGGCACTGAGGCTCTATTCCTTCAAGTATGTGAGTCAAGCGACTACGTCAAATTTGCCGCAAAGGTTGGGCAAACAATTCCTCTATATACTACAGTTATCGGACTGGCCCTATTGTCCCAGATGCCATCCAGTCAGCGAAAACGAGTACTCAAGAAGACCAGTTTCAAAAAGTTCACGGACGAAACACTTATGAGTACTGAGGACGTTGAAAACGTTATCGCTGCGTCGCTTGATCGCGGTTGGTTCGGGAGCTCCGGTCGTTTCGCCGAGAACTTAAGCGGTGTTGCATTACCTTTGGATACTCAGCCCTACAACTACGCAATTCTGGTTTCTGGTCCTACCGAACGCATGAGCGAGCGTATGGAATACGTGGCGGACCTAATGAGAAAAGCAGCCAAGAAATTCCTGAATGTTGAGTAGCGCTTCCCAATAAGAGTGAAGTGGTCCCAATTTTCTGGGACCACTTCATACGGCAGCCATCTACTTTCCCAAATCAACCACCGGGAACTCTACACTTTTCAATCTTTCTCGCTGGATTTTCTCGTTGGCAGTTTTCGGGATCTCCCGAACGAGTTCAATATAGCGAGGCATCATGTACTTGGGGAATTGCCCTTTGAGAAAATCGACGATCATTTGAGGCGTAATTTCAGAGTTCGCAACGACAACGGCCTTGATTTCCTCGTCCATAATCGGATCCGGCACGCCGACAAACGCGCAATCGAGAACGCCATTCATATGAATCAGGCTAGCCTCCAATTCAATCGGCGAGAACATCTCACCTCCTCGGCGTATTAGTTCTTTGATACGCCCCTGATAATATAAGAACCCATCTTCATCAAAATGCCCGCGATCGCCACTGTGGAACCAAAGGTTGTTACAACTTTCCACCATTTTGTCTGGCTTATTCCAGTAGCCAGACAAAATCGAATAAGGTTCAATTGGGCGCCCTACGATTTCCCCATTCACACCGACGGGTACTTCAACGCCATCCTCATCCTGTACTTTTAGTTCAATATCCTCACGTACCTTGCCGCACGAACCAAAGCGGCTTTCGTTGCGTGAATTACTGGATGTCCAACCTCCAAGCTCAGTCATTCCGTAGACTTCTAAAACTTGAATGCCAAAGCGTTCTTCTACCGTGCGCCAAACTCCCGTAGGAGCGCCAGCCCCAAAGCAGAAACGAATACCATGGTTTTTCTGCTCATCCTTATACCGGTTCACAAGTATCGACAAAATTGTCCCAACATAAGTGCAACCGGTTGCCCCTAGACGTTCAGCGTCTTCAAAGAACTTGCTAGCCGAAAACTTGGGACGAAGAAGCATTGTGGCACCTGCACACATACAGCTCATAGTGCCCATCATTTGAGGATTAACATGAAACATTGGCAGGAACACCATCAGACGGTCCTCGGGTGTTAGCTCCAACAACTTGGCGGCTTGCCATCCTGACCGCCAATAGGCGATTTGACTGTTCATAACCCCTTTGGGCAGGCCAGTTGTGCCAGAAGTATACAAAATCGCCAGCGGTTCCGTCATCGGAAGCATGGTTTCCTCACCTGGCTCATAGTCAAGCAGCATCTCGAAAAAAGACGCCTCACTCTCTATTTTTATGAGCGGGAGTAATTTTTGTTCTTCGTTGAGATCGTGATAACTGGACTCTATCCATTCTCGATCCCCGACTATTAGTCGGCTGTCCGATTGACTTATTGTGTAACGAAGGCCTTCTGCGAGCAGTTGGTTATTCAAGGTCGCGGCTATTGCGCCCGCTAGCGCAGCGCCAAACCATGACACGATGAACGAAGCGTGGTTTCCCGCAAGAATGGCAATATGGTCTTTCTGCTGAACTCCATGTTTCCGAAGCAAAGTCGCAAATCGCCGCGATAATTCATGGATTTCGGCGTACGTGTAACTTCCCTCTTCTGTTACTAGAAATTCGCGATCGCCATTCTGTGCTAACAACTCGCTAATGCTGGATGGATTCATGAATCGAGTTCCCGAATAAGATACTTCGCAATCGTGTTCTTCATAATCTCTGACGAACCCGCACCAATTTCATAGGTTTTGGAATCTCGGACAAAGCGAGAGAAAGGTGTCTTGTCGGAAGTGCCCCAGGCACCACAAATCTGCATCGCTTTTAAGGATACATCTGTTGCTACAGAGCCTGCTTTCAATTTAGCAACACTTGTATGCCGGTCGAGAGCATCGTTTTCATTCAGAGCATCGGCCGCACGATAAGTAAGAGAACGAGCCGCCTCGATCTCGGTAAACATTTCAGCAAAATACCATTGTATTCCCTGAAATGATAAAACGGTATTATCAAAAGCCACGCGGCCACGGGCACGACGCAACGCGCCATCAAAAGCGGCCCTAGCAATACCAACGAAAATCGCGGCCGTACAGGTTCGCGAGTGTGCCATTGTTGTAACTGCCTGCTTAACACCGCGTCCTTCTTCTCCGATTAGATGGCTGGCCGGCACTCGAACATCTTCGAGTTTCATGTTCACGTGAGCACCATTTCGAAGACCAAATGTCGACGAATGCTCACCAACATATTTTTCCACGCCTGGCATGTCGTGAGTCACAGAAAATACAGACACCCCTTTTTCAGTTTCGGCCAAAAGAACGATAAGTTCAGCGGCCTCTCCAGATGTGACGAAGCTTTTTTCGCCATTCAAGACCCAAGCCTTACCGTCCCAATAAGCCTTGGTTTCAAGGGCACGGATATCGCTTCCATGACTTTCCTCCGTCAGAGAGTAAGAGGCCGTCATCCCTGAATTGAGTTTTGGAATATAAAGTTCTTTCAGTTCATGCGAACCGTATTTCCAAATCATCGTTTGCGCTTGCAAGATCGATATTATCGAAACGGCTGCAGCGCAGCTCGCATAGCCAATTTCTTCGAACAGCGCGATGGTCTTTCGGTAGTCGCCATGCCCTCCATATTCAGGGGCGAGGATACCTTTGGTGAACCCCTCAGCCCCGAACTTACGTACAAACTCCAGCGGGTATACATCATCGCGATCAATTTGATGCGCGATCGGAGAAACATGCATTTGCGCGAAACTCCTAACCGCATGCACGTAATCCGGATCAACCATGGGCTTCCAATACCTGTCAGATGGTGTTGGCTCCATTTCCTAGGCTCCCTGTATTTTAACATCCCTGATTAGCCATCAGCCACACGCACAAATACACATACATAAATTATTTGTCCATACTCGGGGATATTTACTTTGCATGAAGCAGGTTCCGTCGTAAGTTTATCCTTACTGGATTCAAATCAAGCTACGGCTTCGGGTTGGTTCATCACTGCAATGCTGATCTGAATTTCAGCGGCCTGACAGTCAGGATTCATTGACGCGATTGTCGCGTGGCCCTTAATCATGCGACGGGAAGCTCAATGACGGGAGCGGGCGAAACAAGGTGGCCGATATCACTTGTTCCGGTCCATTCACCTAGACGGCAATCCAAGCAGTATGCACAGGCATCTAAGGCGCTCGATGCGTGGCAGGGCCGCCGCGTCTTGAGCTTCATGAAAGCTCCGACGCGGCTTCGTGCTTCCGTTCTGCCGTTAATGCAGTTTCGAACGAGACACGCCTAATGTCTGTGCCACCGCCGTCATCGGGAACCGTCCTGTGTGGATAGCTCCTGCATAGCAAGACATTTTTGAACCTAATTTCGCACTGGTCAGAAACAGACGTGTGTCCGGCCTGTTTGCGCGGCGCACGCGGCCGCTGGCCCTGATGGTTTCCGCAAACCAAGTCCCAAACTGGTTCTCGGACAATTGGTTGTCCCTGACATTCGACGGGGTGTCTCGGCTGACGGGCTGACTGTGCTCCATCATTTCAATGGTCTTGCTGTCTCGTGTGTTCTGTTCTCCCTTAGTTACGCAGTGCGCGGTCTGTAATATTCATTCTTGGTCAAGACTGCCCAGATAATCCGCGCTGTCTTGTTCGCCATTGCTACAGTGGCAAGACGAACGGGCTTCGCGAACTTGATCGCGCTGCCAACCCCTTGTGCAATCACTATGCCAAACTCGGACAGCAAACCTCGCAGCATATTGCTGAGCTGCGTTCTCTGCCTGACGATCAGATCGCGGGCGCGGTGGAGAAACAAGACGCCTTGCTGCTCTTCAGATTTTATTGCGACAAAACGCATTGTCGGACGCGTCACCGCTTCGCAGATGGCTGCAGCATCAACCGCATCGGATTTACCCCACTTCACATATGGCTTCACATACATCGCTGGTATCAGACGCACATCATGGCCCAGCTTGCTCAGTTGTCGTGCCCAGTGGTGGCTGGAACCGCAAGCTTCCATTCCGACCAGGCAGGGTGGAAGTTTCTCAAAGAATGCGATCAATTGCGCTCGTCGCAGAGCTTGGTTGAAAACAACATCGCCATTCTCGCTGATGCCGTGGACCTGAAAGAGGTTTTTGGCCAAATCGAGGCCGACTGTTGTAACCTGCATTGGGTAGCTCCTCTCATAAGCAGTCTATAACAACTGCAGTATGGCGCATTGCTACGCCGGGTGGAGCAGGAGCTATCCACCCCATCCGGTTTGAACGACTGCGCAAGCAAGGTCGTTTTTTTGAGCGCGACTTGTCGAGTGCTTCCTTCAGGATCTCCACCTCAAGCGTCTTTCGCCCAAGTTGACGTTCCAGTTCGCGGATGCGGCTTCCATCTCACAAACGGTCTTGTTGCCGGTCACGCTGTTATCCCCTGTCACGGCGATACTGCCCCCTTCAAGCATCAGTTTGCGCCAATGATACAGCAGATTGGGGGCCACGCCATTACGACGAGCAACGGCAGAAATGCTCTCGCCGTCATAAAGCGTCTCTTACACGATCCGCAGCTTATCCGCCGTGGACCAGCGCCGACGACGACCGCCATCGGCGGTGATTTCTATTTCAGCCTTATGTACATGCTTAAGGTAATACTTAAGCCTCCTTAATTAACCCAAGGCGTCGGGTCGAAATGGTGGCCAGTTCATCAGCTTATTAGATTAAAGTGCCAAAGTTATGATCCAGTCTGCAACTACCGTGTGGATAAAGTGATGGATATCAGAAATAATCGAGAGTGTAATACTATGATCTATATAGCTTTTAGCTCTTGACAGTTCTCTCGCCAGAGGCCCCGCTTGCCAGCAAGCGCAACATCCGGTCACCGCCCGCATCCGCAAGGGACCAGCGTGGGCGATACGCGCGGTCTGTAGCTCCTCGCACAGCAGCCATCGGGCAAATGCGATGCAACCTAGGATTTTTTGCTATTAACTAAGGGTTGCCTCGAATCGCCGCGAAAGGTTGACCATGGTCGATTTCACCTCCATCAAAAGCCGCTTCCATCTGCCCGAGGGCGTCACCTATCTGGATGGCAATTCACTTGGCCCCCTGCCCGTTGCGGCCACCGACCGGATGGCGCAGGTCATGCAAGACGAATGGGGCGAAATGCTGATCACCGGCTGGAACAAGGCCGGGTGGATGGCACAACCGGGGGTTCTGGGCGACCGTATCGGGCGGTTGATCGGGGCCGAGGAAGGCCATGTCATGCTGGGCGACACACTGTCGATCAAGGTTTATCAGGCGTTGGCCGCCGCCCTGTCCTTACGCCCCGACCGCCGGGTCATCCTGTCGGATACCGGCAATTTCCCCACTGACCTCTACATGGCCGAGGGGCTGATCAAGACGCTTGGCCAGACCCATGAATTGCGCTGCGTGCCCCCCGAGGAGGTCGAGAACTCTATCACCGACGAGGTGGCCGTTCTGATGCTAACCGAAGTGGATTATCGCACCGGACGCCGCCACGATATGGCGCGGCTGACGCGAAAAGCCCATGAAACCGGGTCTTTGGCGATCTGGGACTTGGCCCATAGCGCAGGTGCGCTACCGGTGGACGTGGCCGGGGGGCAGGCGGATTTCGCCGTGGGCTGCACCTATAAGTTTCTGAACGGCGGCCCCGGCGCGCCCGCGTTCGTTTATGTCGCCCCGCGCCATACCGAAGCCACGGCCCCAGCGCTTTCGGGATGGCTGGGTCATGCCGCCCCTTTCGAATTCGAACGAACCTACCGCGCCGCGCCTGGGGTGGCGCGGATGCGGGTGGGCACGCCCCCTGTTCTGGCCATGGCGAGCCTTGAAGCAGCCCTGGATATCTGGGACGGGATCGAGATGGCACAGGTCTATGCCCGCGCGCAGGCCTTGTCAGAGCGGCTCATCGCAGGCGTCGAGGCCGCCTGCCCCATGCTCACTCTCGCCTCACCGCGCGATCCCGATCAGCGCGGCAGCCAGGTGTCGTTCCGCTTCGAACATGGCTATGAGGCAATGCAGGCCTGTATCGCCCATGGGGTCATCGGCGATTTTCGCGCGCCCGACATCATGCGGTTCGGCATCACGCCACTTTATCTGGATGAAGGCGACATTGATCGCGCCATCGCGGTGATCACTAAGGTCATGGCTCAAAAGCTGTGGGATGACGACAAGTATCGGCACAGGTCTGCCGTAACCTGATCGCGCGCCCGATTTCCGCCTCAATTGGCCAAAATTTTGCCTTGAACGCTGCGTTTTGAGGCCACGAACAGTTTGTATCCACCTTGGAAACGGCGGTGTTGTCTTTTGAATCGGCCCTGCCAAGCCAAGTGCCCCAGATCACCGCCCAGCACTGAGGAAACGGAGCAGGCGACATGCCAACCTATACAGTGAAATTTTACGATTTCGATCCCGGTGGCGACGCCATTCCCACGGGCACGGGAAATACGTTTGTCTGGAACGGCCCACAGAGCGCCGAAGGCACCGCGACGATCACCGACAATGAGCCTGGCATTCAGGGCCTGACACTGGACGACGACGATTCGGGCAATGAATCCGCAACGGCCGATGTGTCGATCGGCGGCGATACCTCGACCGGGTCGAATGTCGATGCGGAACTCGCCTGGACGTTGCGGGATACGGTCACCGGCCTCGAATTCGAAGTCATCGAATTCGATGTCGAGAATGGCGCGGCGGCCGGTGATTACCTGCTGTCGGAGGTTCCCCTGATCGACGGACGGACCTACGAGGTCGTCGATTACGACAGCAACCCGGACGTGAACAGCGGCGATCCGGTGTTTTCGGCGCAGGATTACACCGACCTGGAGGTCAGCGGAACCTCCGGCGACGACACCATCGACGGATCATATACCGACGATCCCGAGGGCGATGTGGCCGATGGCGGGGACGGCACCGGGGCTGGCGGCAATCAGGACACGATCTTTGCATCTGGCGGCGACGACAGTGTCCTGGCGGGGTTGGAGGACGATCTGATTTATGGCGGGTCGGGCAACGATACGCTGTTGGGCGGCGCGGGCAATGATACGCTTTGGGGCGACAGCGACCCGCAGGAAGGGGCCAATGTCGGCGCAAGCAATACCGTCGGCAGCAATTTCACAGTTATCGGGCTCGGCTCGGCGGCGGATGTGGACACGGCGGAATTGAATACCGCCTCGGAAGACGCTGACGACCTGATCGGCACCTATGGCGGGCCGGGGGCCGAACTTTACCAGAATATCCTGAATGCCGAGACCTTCGACACGGACGGGGACGGCGCTGTCGAAGACGACGACAATGGCGCGACGCCGGAAAACATGGTCATCGACGGCACCACTTACCAGATTGATTCAGGCCTTGTGTACAATGCCACGGTAACCTTCACCGACGGCACGTCGGGCGGTTTCACGGCGGTGGTGATCCAGACCACCAACGGCGATCTGTTCATGCTACCCGAGTTGAGCGACAACGCTGACAACGCCCTGCTGACCAGTCAGCCGATCGAGTCCATTTCGCTGGACTCGGTCAACAATGACGCCTCCCTGATCGCCTCCGAGCGGCTTGATGCCGACTGGATGGTCGGGGCGGGCCAGCCCGGCGACGACGTCATCGACGGTGGCGACGGCGATGACCTGATTTATGCCGAGGCAGGCGCGGACACTGTCGAGGGCGGCGCGGGCGACGATACGATCCATGGCGACGATGTGCCCGAGGCCGGGCAATGGGAGTATCAGGTCTACGACTACAACTTCGGCAGCGCCAATGACCAAGCCTTCGATATCGAAAATGGGACGCTGATCGCCAGCGGCCAGACCGACGAATTCGACTCGACCACCCTCGCGAACGAAGCGCGCGGCACCTCGGGCGATCCCGACGATTTCGGGGTGATCTACACCTCGCAGTTTTTGCCCTCGGAAGATGGGACATACACCTTCTCGACCACCTCGGACGATGGGTCGACAATCCGTATTCTCGATGAGAACGGCACCCCCCTGACCTTCACCAACCAGGGTGGCGGCACGGATAGCTTCATGGACAACGATTTCCACCAGGGCGCGACCAGCCGTTCAGGCGAGGTGGAGTTGGAAGCGGGACGGGTCTACACCATCGAGGTGCGCCATTGGGAGAACCTTGGCGACGAGGTGATTTCCGGGCAAATCACCACGCCCGGCGGCACCACCGAGGATCTTGCCGACAGCAGCCTTGTCATCGGCCCGCCGCCAAGCGGCGGCTCTGCCGGTAACGACAGCATCAGCGCCGGTGCGGGCGACGACGTTGTCTTCGGCAACGGCGGAAACGATATCATTGATGGCGGGACCGGGGCCGACAGCCTGTATGGCGGACTTGGCGATGACGAAATGTACCTGGCCGAAGGCGATGTGGCCTATGGCGGCGATGGCGACGATCTTTTCGTGCTGGGCGATCTTGGCGAGGCCGGAGCCGGGACCATTACCATCGTGGGTGGCGAAGGTGCCGAAACCGGTGGCGATACCCTGCAACTGACCCCGGACCAAACGTGGGACGACATCACCTTCACCAATACCGATGACGAGGCTGGCGGGCTTTCGGGCAATTTCACCATGGCCGATGGCACAGCGGTGAGCTTCAGTGAAATCGAGAATATCATCTGCTTCACCCCCGGCACGCAAATTTTGACGAACCGGGGTGAACGCGCGATCGAAACCCTGCGTCAAGGCGACATGGTGATGACCCGCGACCACGGTTATCAGCCCATCCGCTGGATCGGGCACAGCACCGTCGAGGGGCGCGGAAAATTCGCGCCTGTCGCCATCAACTCAACCGTCCTGGAGGGCGCGCGGCGACCGCTTCTGGTCTCGCCTCAGCACCGGGTTTTGTTCACCGGGTACAAGGCGGAGCTGCTTTTTGGCCATGACGAGGTTCTTGTCGCCGCCAAGCATCTTGTCGATGGTCTCGATGTGCGTATCGTGGAACGCCCCTTGGTCAGCTATTTCCACATGATGTTCGACCGCCACGAGGTGGTTTATGCCGAAGGTGCGGCCACCGAAAGCTTCCACGCGGGGGACGTTGGCATCGCCGCCATTTCCGACGCGGCGCGCGAAGAAATGTTTACCACATTTCCGCAATTGCGAAATGATCCGGCCACCTACGGCAAGACCGCGCGTATGTGCCTGAAAGCCCATGAAGCCCGACTCTTGTTTGCATCCGAGGACAATCTCGCCGTTGCGGCCTGATTGATACCCGTCAGGCGAGTAATTGGCCACAGCATTGTCAGGTTTGCTCCGAATTGCCGCCGCAGACGTTGGTTAGGTGATCATCAAGGGACGTGGTGTGCCTGTACCAAAGCCATCGGGAAAAATTGAGCGACGCAATGTCTCACCAACCAGGAATGGACAGCGGGCCGAAGAGTGGAGTGTGAGTAATGCCGACAGCGAATGAGTTGAACGTCGACACCACAGCAACAGCGCAGGAGATGGCGGATGCCATCTTCGGCAATGGCGTCACGGTGACCAACGCCACCTATACGGGGGCCGCGAGCGCTTCGGGGACATACACGGGCGGAACGGCAACACTTGGGGAACTCACACAATCGGATACCGGTGTCATCCTCTCGACGGGGAACGCTACCGATTTCACCAACAGCTCGGGCACCTCGAACACCAACACCGCCGCCGACACCAGCACTGACCACAATGGCGCAGGCGAAGTGGACGGCGATGCCGGTCTCGATGCGGTATCGGGCCAGTCCACGGAAGACGGGGCATTCTTCGAGGCCGATTTCATCGCCGAGCACGACCTGCTGACCATGCAGTTCGTTTTCACGTCAGAGGAATACCTAGAATACGTCAACGGCGGCGTGAACGATGCCTTCGGCGTCTGGGTGAATGGCGAATATGCGCCGCTGACGCTGGCCGATGGATCGGCTCAGAATGTTTCGATCGACACGATCAACGATACCGCCACCTCGAACCTCTATGTCGACAACCCGGCGGGCAGCGATCCCTACAACACCGAAATGGACGGCGGTACGGTCGTTCTGTCGCTGACCGCGCCGGTGAATCCCGGGGAATCCAACAATATCCGTATCGGCATCGGGGACGGCGGCGACTCGAGCTATGATTCCAACGTGCTGATCATGGGCGACTCGATCCAGACTGTTTCGATCGCTGAAAGCGACCAACTTGCGCAGGGGCCGAACACCACGCAGGTGCATGATCTTCTGTCGAACGACACCAACCATGACGGCAATGCGCTGACGATCACGCATATCAACAACGTGGCGGTTAACGTGGGGGAGACAGTTACCCTGCCCTCGGGTGAGCAGATCACGCTCAATGCCGACATGACCGTCGATATCCTGACTGACGGAGATGTCGGCACAAACGATTTCACCTACTCGACGGTGGATAGCGCGGGCAACACGGCGACCGGCTATGCCACGATTGAAACCACGGCCACGCCGCCCGACTTCATCGTCGAAGGCACCGCTGGAAACGATGTGATCGACACCGCCTACACGGGGGACCCCGAGGGCGACATGATCGACGCAAACGATCATTCCGACGCGTCGAACGATGACGTGGTGGTCGCGGGCGACGGGAATGACACGATCTATTCCGGTGCAGGCGCCGATAGTATCGACGGCGGTGCAGGTAATGACCTGATCGACGGTGAAACAGGCCAGGACACGATTTTCGGTGGCGACGGAAGCGATACCATCGAGGGCGGCACCGGCGCGGACAACCTTCAAGGCGGCGATGCCGACGACACGTTTCTTTTGTCCGACGATTTCGGCAACGATACGATCATCGGCGGTGAAACCGGGGAAACTGCTGGCGACACGCTCGATCTCAGCGGCCAGACGCAGAACACCACCGTCGACCTGACAAGCACCGCCCCGGAGGCGGGTAGTGTCTCGAACGGGAGTAATAGCGCAACCTTCTCGGAGATCGAGAATATCACGCTTGGCGGTGGCACCGATACGCTTGTTCTGGCCGATGGCTCGGGCAACGATACCGTCCAGGGCTTCGAAGCGCCGGTTGACAATGGCGACGGCACCTTCACCGGACAAGACCAATTGGATGTTTCGGGCCTGACCTCGGACGGCGGCACGACGACGGTGACAACGGCGGATGTGACCGTCACGGATGACGGTTCTGGCAACGCGGTCCTGACATTTCCGGGAGGTGAAAACATCACCCTGCTCGGCGTCACACCAGCATCGGTGGACTCCGTCGACGAGTTGATCGCCATGGGCATCCCGGACGGTCGTGACTACATCGTCGAGGGGACCTCTGGCGATGATTACATCAGTGTTGGGTATGTTGACGACCCTGAGGGCGACCTTGTCGACAATAACGATAACGCGGCAGGCACCAATGACGACAGCATTATTGCGGGTGACGGCAATGACACCATCATTGCCGCTCTTGGCAAGGACACGGTCGATGCCGGTGCGGGCGACGACAATGCACGCGGCGGCGATGGCAATGACACTTTGTTGGGCAATAGCGGCAACGATGACCTGCTTGGCGAAGCTGGCAACGACAGCGTTTCCGGCGGCGCAGGCAACGACAGCATACAGGGTGGTCTGGGTGAAGATACCCTGGAAGGTGGCAATGATGCCGACACGATCTTCGGCGAAGGCGGCAACGACTCGATCAACGGCGACCCTGGCAACGACTCGCTGAGCGGCGGCGATGGCTCCGACACCGTGACAGGTGGCGCAGGCGAGGACGAGGTCTTTGGCAACGCTGGCAACGACCTTCTTTATGGCGGGACCGAGAACGACTCGGTCTACGGTGGCACGGGCGACGACACGATGTTCGGTGACGCCGGTGACGACCGCCTCGAAGGCTGGCTTGGCAACGACTCCATGGTCGGCGGGGATGGCGACGACTATCTCGATGGTGCATCGGGCAACGACACGCTTCTCGGCCAAGCAGGAAACGACACGCTGGCCTCGGGGGGCGATGGTGGTGCGGACCTTGTTATCGGTGGCACCGGCGACGACTCCCTGACCACGGGTGATGGCAACGACACCCTGGAAGGCGGATTGGACGACGACTCCATGTTCGGTGGCGGGGGCGATGACCTCTTCATGCTGGAAAACGACTTCGGCAATGACACCATCGAGGGTTGGGGCACCTCTGAAACCACTGGCGATACCCTTGATGCCACGGCAGTCACCGACGATGTTTCGGTGGACCTGACGGAACATGGCAACGCGAGCGACCCCGAAAGCGGAACCATCAGTGATGGTGCCTCGACGGCCACCTTCGCGGATATCGAGAATGTCACGCTTGGCGCGGGCAATGACAACATCGTCGGCTCGGATGGCGACGATACAATCGCCTTCAGCACCGGCGCTGGGGCAGACACGATTAAAGGTGGCGCGGGCAACGATGTCTTTGACATCGGCGCGGGCGACGGAGCCGATGACACCATCGTTCTGGCCGATGGTGACGGCGACGACACGATCACCGGGTTCGAGGCCCCCATCGACAATGGCGATGGCACATTCAACGGCCAAGATCAGCTTGATCTGACCGGCCTGAGCGATGCGGGCGGCGCGTTGGTTAATACCGATGATGTGACCGTCACCGATACCAATGGCGACGGCACGGGCGACGCCATCCTGCAATTCCCGAACGGAGAGTCGATCACCCTTATCGGTGTTTTGGCCTCTGAGGTCAGCGACCCCGCCGCGCTTGAGGCCATGGGTATCCCTGCCCCGGACTATATCGTCGAGGGCAGCGCCTCGGGCGATGTGATCAACTCGGCCTACACAGGCGATCCCAAAGGTGACCGTGTGGATGCGGTCGATAACCTGACAGGCGATAACGATGACAGCATCCTCGCAGGCGCGGGCAACGATACTATCTCTGCAGGTTTCGGCAACGACAGCATCGACGCCGGTACGGGCAATGACCGGGTCTTTGGCGAAGACGGGAATGATACCGTACTTGCGGGTGATGGCGACGATACCGTCTTTGGCGAAGACGGGAACGACAACCTGTCTGGCGGCGCTGACAACGACAGCATGCTGGGCGGAACGGGTGACGATATCCTTCTGGGCGAAACCGGCAACGATACGCTGCGCGGCGAAGCTGGCAATGACACGATTATTGGCGGTGACGGCGACGATTCGGCCCACGGTGGTAATGGCGACGACAGCATGTCAGGCGGCGCGGGCGATGACGAGTTGCACGGCTGGTACGGCAACGACACCATCGACGGTGGTGCCGGCAACGATTACATCGACGCCGACCTAGGTGAGGACCTTGCCTCCGGCGGCGATGGTAACGACACCATCATGGGTGGCTACAGCGTCGAAGGCGACACCCTGCAAGGGGAAGCAGGCAATGACAGCATCGACGGCCAGGCCGGAAACGACCTGATCGAGGGTGGCACCGGCGACGATACGCTGTTGGGCTCAACCGGGGACGATACTTTCACCCTGACCGACAGTTTCGGCAATGATACCATAACCGGCGGAGAAACCGACGAAACCGCGGGCGACCGTCTCGATGCAACTACGGTGACGGCGGACACCACGCTTGACCTGACGGCGGGCATCGCCTCGGACCCAGAAAGCGGGACACTCAGCGATGGCACCTCGACCGCTGGTTTCAGCGAGATTGAAAACATCGCGCTTGGTAAAGGCAACGACAGCGTTATCGGTTCGTCCGGAGACGACACTGTCAGCACCGGAGCCGGGGCCGATACTGTCGATGGCGGTGCGGGTAACGACACCTTTGATATTGGTGCAGGCGATGGCGACGATGACACCGTCGTTCTGGAGGATGGCGACGGCGATGACACCGTTTCAGGATTCGAAGGCCCCATCGGCAATGGCGATGGCACCTTTACCGGGCAGGATCAGATCGACGCCTCGGGGCTGACCGATGCGGATGGCAACCCGGTGCTGGTCTCGGATGTTACAGTTACCGACGATGGCAGCGGCAACGCGGTTCTGAACTTCCCGAATGGGGAAACGATCACCTTGATCGGCGTGGCCCCATCCGAGGTGACAGACCATGACGCCCTGGCCGCCATGGGTATTGCGCAAAGTGACTACATCGTGGACGGCACCGCCGGGAATGATGTGATCGACACCAGCTATGCCGGTGATCCGGACGGCGATTTTATCGACAACCTCGACAGCCAGAGCAATGGCAATGACGACAGCGTTGATGCAGGGGCCGGAAATGACACCATCTTGGCAGGTGACGGCAACGATAGCATTGAAGCCGGCATAGGCGATGACTCGGTCTCGGGCGGGGCCGGTGACGATGAAATATTCGGCTTTGAAGGCAATGACACCGTCGATGGCGGTGCGGGCGATGACTTCATCAACACCCGCACGTCGCCGGGCACGGGGCTGCCTGACGAGGAATACAACTCTGGCGGTGTCTTGGACTATGCCGCGGACACGGACCCGCACAACGACCGCGACAGTGTGATCGGCGGTGATGGCAATGACACCATCCTATCCGGTGACGACAATGACACCGTAGCTGGCGGTCTTGGGGCGGACTCGGTGGATGCCGGATTTGACGACGACACCGTCACCGGCGACGCGGGCAACGATACCCTGGAAGGTAATGAAGGCGAGGATACCATCGACGGTGGCACCGGTGATGATGTCATCTATGGCGAACTTTCACCATCCAACCCCGACTATGCCGGCTATAGCTTCTATGAGTTGGAAAACGACGGCTCGGATGCCGCGCCAACCAATAACGAAGACAGCCTGATCGGCGGCGACGGCAACGACTCGATCTATGGTCAGGATGACAACGACACTCTTCTGGGGGGCAGCGGAGACGACCTTCTGGATGGTGGCATTGATGCCGACAGCCTTGATGGCGGCGTCGGCTCGGATGTTGTCATCGGCGGTGCTGGCAATGACACCATCACGGCGGCGCAGGGCGATACGGTCACCGGTGGCGACGGCGATGATTATTTCACCATTGCCGATCTGGGCGAGGCCGGAAACGACAGTATCTCGATAACCGGTGGCGAAGGGGAAGAGACCAATGGCGACACCCTCTTCCTTGGTCCCGATTATCGCCAGGACGACCTCACCTTCACCAACACCGATGACGACTCCGGCGGCCTGTCGGGTAACTTCACCATGTCCGACGGCACGGTGGTCAATTTCTCGGAAATCGAGAACATCATCTGCTTCACGCCCGGCACCCGAATCCTCACCGCCCATGGCGAGCGTGCCATCGAAGACCTCCGCGAGGGCAATATGGTGGTCACCCGCGACCACGGGCTGCGCCCGATCCGCTGGATCGGCAAGCGCACGGTCCCCGGAATGGGCCGTTTCGCGCCGGTTCGGGTGGGTGTGAATGCACTGGAAGGCGCGCGCGAGGGGCTTTTGGTCTCACCGCAGCATCGGATTTTGTTCACCGGCTATCGGGCGGAGCTCTTGTTCGGGGAACCCGAGGTTCTGGTGCCTGCCAAGCACCTCATTGACGGGCGTGACGTGGTGCAGAAAGACGTGGACGAGGTGACCTATATCCACCTGATGTTCGACCGCCACGAGGTGATCTATGCCGAGGGCATCGCCACCGAAAGCTTTCACGCGGGCGATGCGGGCCTGGGCGCAGTGGATGAAGCCGCGCGCGAGGAACTCTTCGAGATATTCCCCGAGTTGCGCAGCGCCCCCTATCGGCACGGCAAAACCGTAAGAACCTGCCTCAAGGCGCATGAGGCAAAACTGATCAAAGGGATGGGCTTCTATAGCTGACAAAAAGGTCAGGCGGTTTTCAAAGCCTGCGCACCCTGCCCCTTTGTCCAAAGCTGTGCCGCCTCACCAAAGGCGCTGAAAAGCGGGCGACTGACCGGGTCATTGGCGGCGTTGTATTCCGGGTGCCATTGCACCGACAGGGCAAACCCCGATGCGCCCTCGATATAAATCGCTTCGGGTGTGCCATCGGGCGCGTAGCCATCAATCACCACGCGTTGACCAGGCTTGACCACCCCCTGCCCGTGTAGCGTGTTGGTCATCACCTCTTCGGCCCCCATCAGGCGGTGGAACACCCCGCCCTTGGTAAAGCGCACGGCGTGACGCAAGGCGAATCTTTCTTCCAAGGAACCATCGGGCGGCATGCGGTGATTATCACGCCCCGGCAAATCGCGAATTTCGGGGTGCAACGTGCCCCCCATGGCGACGTTCACCTCCTGAAATCCACGACAGATGCCCAAAATGGGTTGTCCACGCTCAACACAGGCACGCACCAAAGGCAGGGTTATGGCATCGCGATTGCGATCGAAAGCGCCATGCGCCTCGGTCGGATCTTCGCCGTATTCTTCTGGGTGGACATTGGGCCGCCCCCCGGTCAGCAAAAAACCATCGCAGGTGTCCAGAAGTTCCGGCACGGTTACAAAGCGTGGATCACTTGGCACCAGAAGCGGCATACAGCCAGCAACCTGTGCTACCGCCTCGGAATTCATCGTGCCACCCGCGTGAACGGGATAGCGATCGTCGATCAGGTGATGATTGCCGATGATGCCGATAACTGGACGTGCCATGTGGGTCCTTCAATGTTCTGCTTGGCCCTGAATAAAGCCTTACAAGCGATAAGAAAACGCGAATGACTGCACAAGTCACCGCGCGCCTGCGCAGGGGTCACGCCGCATGAGACCGTCGATTTTTTCGGCACCTCTCGGAGCAATGACGCACATTCCCCCAATCGCGCGCCCACCTACGCCGCCACGGAAAGGGGCGCCCGCAGGTGGCGCAGGTTTTTGTCGGAAGGTCGGATTTGCATTTCTGTCTCGGCATTAGAAATCGAACTTGAGTTGAGCATCGGTTTTCGGAATGCCTTGGCGACGGTGTTTTCGGCTGCCGTGTTTTTCCACAAGCCGCAGCGCCTCGGAACGAAAACCTGTTTCTTTACGCACTGCCCAAACCCGTTCACGAGCCGCCCTCGCCGCTTGGGCAACATCAACAATCGGCGCGGGATAATGACGGCCCAGCAGGTTTTGCGCCCCGCCCCAGGCCCATGGCTCCTGCAAATAGGCGTCAGGCACATCGCGCAATTCCGGCAGCCAACGCCGGGTGAAGGCCCCTGTTGGGTCTTGATCATGGCCTTGTTTGACCGGGTTATATATGCGGATCGTGTTCATACCGGTTGTTCCCGATTGCATTTGCACCTGGCTCCAATGAATGCCGGGCTCATAATCGGTGAACAGGCGGGCCAAGATCGGGCCGGTGCTGCGCCAATCCAACCAGAGGTGATAGGAGGCCACGGCCATCACCATGGATCGCATCCGGAAATTAAGCCACCCCGTCGCCTGCAGTGACCGCATGCAGGCATCCACAAACGGCAGGCCGGTTTCGCCATTTTGCCATGCCATAAGCCGCGCGGCATCCAGCTCTCGTGGGCGTAGCGTTTCGTAAGCGGGATGCAGGCAGCGATATTCAAGATCAGGCTGATCTTCCAGTTTTTGCATGAAATGGTCACGCCAAGCGAGGCGGGATTGAAAGGATCTCATGGAGCCGGGCCACCCATCACGGCGGCCCTTCACCTCTGTGGCACGGGCGGCCCCGGCTTGTGCGGCTTCACGAATGGATAAGCTTCCGAAGGCCAAATGCGGGCTGAGACGCGAACAGGCCCTTGCCCCCTCAAGCGGCGACGACATGGCCCGCCGATAGGTTTGCCCACGCGTTTTTAAAAAACTCTCAAGGGTTTCAAGCGCGGCACGGCGCCCGCCAAGCTGCCTCGCGGGGCAATGATCTTCAAACCCCAGGGCCTTGGCCTGTGGTACAGGATCGCTTGGAGCCACGACGCCATTGCACTGTTGCGGCATGGGCAAAATGGGATTTTGCACAAAACTATCACGCTGCTTTTGCCAGTGATTGCGATTGACCAGCCTGCGAACCACGGCACATTGCGGGATCTCGCGCCATGCGACGCCCTGCCCCTTGGCCCAAGCGGCAACCCTGATATCCCTTTGATACGTCCAGCTGTTGCCGGTTTCTTCGTGGCTAACCAAAGCCTTTACAGCATATTGGCACCGAAGCGTATCAAGAACCTCCACCGCATCGCCAACCCGAAGGGTCAGGCGCAAACCAATCCTCTGCAAGTCGCGGTCAAGATCAACCAAACACTCTTGCAAGAACGCATACTGACGCCCCGAAGCGTCGGGTCGCTGCCACATCTCCGGCTCAACGATATAAAGCGGCAGCACAGCACCTTGCCGCGCCGCTTCGTGCAGCGCGGCATGATCATAAGTACGTAAATCACGCTTGAACCAGCAAATGATCACAGGGGCCATGTCAGGAGAGATAGCCTGCGATCGCGTCTGGGAAAGGCCTTAATCCACAACAACCGCGTCGCCGGTGCGCCGGTCGATTTTGGTGTCAACCTCCCGTGGCTCTTGCCCCTGATAGGCCAGCCACAAGATCAAACCCAGAAAAAGCACTGCGGCACCCCCATAACGCCACGTATCCCCATCGATGCGGTTTTATGTGTCTGTTTCTGCTTTTCGACATTGGTGTAGGGCACAGACATTTTGGCCTCCAATCCGTTTTCCAATTTCAGGTAGGGTTCGCGTTGCAGACCTGCCCGCATCACCCTAACGTCCTCGTCAAACGAATTGCCGATGGAGACGCCCACGATGAAAGACGCCTCGCCCCAAACGATCTATCTGTCCGACTACACGCCGCCAGCCTACCTTGTCGAAAGCGTCTATTTGACCTTTCGACTCAGCCCCAAAAACACACGCGTTATCAGTAAGATACGCTTCACTCCCAATCCGGCTTCACAAAGCCGTAACTTCTTTTTGCACGGGGAAAATCTGCGGCTGATTTCGGCACGGGTTGATGGTCAAGCAGTCACGCCGGATGTGACAGATACGGGGCTGAGTTGTGCCGTGCCGGACGCGCCCTTCACCTGGGAGTGCGAGGTCGAGATCGCGCCCGAGGATAACACCGCCCTCGAAGGGCTTTACATGTCGAACGGCATGTACTGCACCCAATGCGAGGCCGAGGGCTTTCGCAAGATCACATACTACCCGGATCGCCCAGATGTTATGGGGGTTTTCACCGTCCGCATCGAAGGGGAAGAACCGATTCTTTTGTCAAACGGCAACCTTGTCACCAAGGGCAACGGCTTTGCCGAATGGCACGATCCATGGCCTAAACCCGCCTATCTTTTCGCGCTTGTGGCGGGTGATTTGGTCAATCACCCGGATCGCTTCACCACCCGCTCTGGCCGCGATGTTGAACTGAACATATGGGTGCGTCCGGGGGATGAAGAAAAATGCGCCTTCGGTATGGAAGCGCTCAAGAAATCCATGGCCTGGGACGAAGAAACCTATGGCCGTGAATACGATTTGGACGTGTTCAACATCGTCGCAGTCGATGATTTCAACATGGGTGCCATGGAGAACAAGGGGTTGAATATCTTCAATTCATCCTGCGTTTTGGCCAGCCCGGAGACCAGCACAGATGCGAATTTTGAAAGAGTCGAAGCCATCATCGCCCATGAGTATTTCCACAATTGGACTGGAAACCGCATCACCTGCCGCGATTGGTTTCAACTTTGCCTGAAAGAAGGTCTCACGGTGTTCCGCGATGCCGAGTTCACCGCCGATATGCGCAGCGCACCGGTCAAACGCATCTCTGATGTGCTCGCCCTGCGCGCCCGCCAATTCCGCGAGGATAATGGCCCGCTCGCCCATCCGGTGCGCCCCGAAAGCTTTGTCGAGATCAACAATTTCTATACCGCTACGGTCTATGAAAAAGGCGCCGAGGTGATCGGTATGCTTAAACGTCTCGTGGGCGATGCTGCTTATTCCGAAGCGCTTGACCTCTATTTCGACCGTCATGATGGCCAAGCCTGCACAATCGAAGATTGGCTCAAGGTTTTCGAGGATGCCACCGGCCGCGACCTGAGCCAGTTCAAAGGTTGGTATTCGCAGGCGGGAACCCCGCGTCTGCGCGTCACCGACGACTTCAAAGATGGAACTTATACCCTTAATTTTGAACAAGAAACCCCGCCCACCCCGGGACAGGACGACAAGGCGCCACAGGTGCTTCCCATCGCCGTCGGCCTTCTTGGCCCAAACGGCGATGAGGTGGTCGAAACCACGGTTCTGGAAATGACCGCGGCCAAGCAAAGCTTTGCCTTCGAAGGGCTCTCTGCCCGCCCCACCCCTTCGATCCTGCGGGAGTTTTCCGCCCCTGTGATCCTCGAACGTGAAACCGACAATGCAGAACGCGCTTTCCTTCTGGCCCATGACACCGACCCCTTCAACAAGTGGGAGGCCGGCCGGGCCCTCGCCCGTGAGGGCCTGATCGACATGATTACCGAGGGCGCCGCCCCCGATGGCGCCTATCTGGAGGCCGCCCTCACCATGGCGCGCGACGACACACTCGACCCGGCCTTTCGGGCCCTCGCCCTTGGCCTGCCAAGCCAGGATGAACTGGCCCAAACCCTGCATGAGCGCGGCCATACACCCGATCCTCAGGCCGTATGGGAAGCCCTAGAAACCCTGCGCCACGCCCGGGCCGAGCACTTCCAGGACCTCGCCCCACGGCTTTATGCCCAATATCAGGTGACAGCGCCCTACGCCCCGGATGCCGAACAATCCGGCGCACGGGCCCTAGCCAACTCCGCGCTTGGCATGATCACCCGGTTGGACGGCGGAAGCCAAGCCCAGCGCCAATACGGCAGCGCCGACAATATGACGCAGCAATTGGCGGCTTTCTCAAACCTGCTGCAATCTGGAAAGGGGCAAGAGGCCACGTCGCGCTTTTATGATCAATGGCAAAACGACCGGCTGGTGATCGACAAGTGGTTTATGCTGCAAATCGTCCATGCCGCCCCCGATCAGGCCGCCGCAACCGCCGAAGCCCTCACCAAGCATCCCGATTTCACCATCCGAAATCCTAATCGCTTCCGTGCGACCCTCGGGGCGCTGGCCATGAACCCGGCAGGGTTTCATAACGCCAGCGGCGAAGGCTACAGGGTTCTGGCCGATTGGCTTATTGCGCTTGACCCGCTCAATCCACAAACAACGGCGCGGATGTGTTCGGCCTTTGAGACTTGGAAACGCTATGATTCAACCCGCCAAGACTTGATCACCAAGCAGTTGGACCGCATTCTTGCGGCCCCGGGGTTAAGCCCAGACACCACGGAAATGGTCAGCCGCATTCGCAGCGCCTGACCTAATCTTCGTTCGTCAAAGCCCCAAGGCCCGCCGGGCGCGGCCTTGGGCGCACCGAGGACACCGGCTTGCAATAGCTTTGCCGCCTCAGCCATGCCTTCATGTCATTGCGTTTTCGTGAACTGTGGAATGGCCCCCAATCAGCGGCCACCCCCCGCATCCCGCGTGACACGACACCATCGCGCGGCACCGTGACGGCCATGATGCGAATGGCGCAACTCAGGTTGTCAGGCCCATATTTCAGTGCTGAACCGTTTCGTGCACGACAACCATATCGACGCGCTGTGGATGGCAGAATCTGCAAAAGCCCGTACCACTGCCCTCCGCCCCCGACGGCGGCTGCGCGATAAGTGCTTTCGTGTTTCGAAAGGGCCGAAATCAGCCCGACCCAGAACGCCTCGCGTCCTGCGCGGCTGGCATCGGGATAGGCCGGGCACCAATCACGGATGTCCCTTGGTACGAGCCTTGGCAATGCAGCGCCATGCCCCCTCAAGGCCGAGATAGCGGTACGTGTCCAAAGAGGCCCGTTCGGAAGTGTGCCCCACCGTGCGCGCGGAATATTGCCATCGCGCGCCGCAGGGGGGCGTACAACCTGCGCCGCCTCAGCGGCAACCGGCCCGCCAGACAGAGAGAATATCAATATACAACAGAGGGTTAGCAGCTTCATCGCACAACTTTGAAACGATTTACAGGATAAATCAACTGAGTCGCGCCCGTGGAATTCCCCGCCTTCTCCTTAAGCTTGCCCACTTTTGGCCCGAATGCCCGCGCAATTTACCCCAACTCGTTTCATTGAATCGTCTGGGAGACTGCATGCCATTTTCGTCCAATTCAAACCGTGACGACAATGTCATGAGTTTCCGCACAAGGAATACTGCAGCCAAGCGCGGGCCCATGCGATTTTTGCGCAAAGCGGCATGGTCTGAGAACGACATCGACGCGCTGAGCAAACGGATCCTTCTGCCCTCCCTGCCCGTCTCGGATGAGGAAATGGCACGCGCCACGCATCAAGACAGGGGTCAAAAACTGGCACGCCAGGAGATGTGGACAGAACTTTCAAAGCAGATTCAATATGCTGACGATTGCCGACTTTCTACCCCGGGGGGCGAAATCGCCTCGATGCTTTTGGCCTTTGGCGCGCGATCGGATGTGGTTGCCGCGGCCGAAGACGCCATCTTGGACGGCGTCTTCCCCGATCCTGCGGGGATGAAGGCCTTGGAAGAGGTGCAAGCAGAACACTACGGCGATCCTTATTGCGCATTGGTGGTTGCCATGGCCCATGTCGATATTGGCTGGGCATGGCGGAATGCGGCGCGCGATGGCATTCAAAAGCAAGAAGACTGTCAACGCCAATGGTTGGCCCATTTCAAGCGCGCCCGCGATATACTTGCCCCCCATGATGGTATCGAGCTTGATGCGCCCTCGCTTGCCGCAGCCCAATGCGCCCTGACCGCCGCGTTCCGGCAAAAGGCACACCGCGTCGCGGACGACTATGAAAAACTGATTGACCTGGACCCCGATGGCCATCGCCACATGCGCGCCCTCGGCCAGCACCTTTTGCCTGCGCATTTCGGCAGCTACGAGGCGCTTGAACTCGAAGCTCGCCGCACCGCCTCGCGCACTGGGGATGTCTGGAGGGAAGGTGCCTATGCATGGGTTTACTTCGATGCACTCGCAATGGATCGTGGTGCGCTTGATCTTTTGGATGCAGAATTCTTTGCCGATGGCATCCGCCACATCCTTGAGGCAAAGAAAGATCAGCACATCACCAACCTTTGGGCGGCTTTCTGCGCGGTCACGATGGCACCAAATCCCGAGAAACGTCTATCCGGCAGGGCCGAAGCCACGCGCCAGCGGCTACATGACTGTCTGGACTGGGTGCTGAGTGACTATCTGCAGGAACTTCACCCACTGATCTGGTCGCAGGCGCTGTTGTCTCCGGGGTTGACCCCGACCCTTCCCTCGCGCCGGGCATTGATCAACAAGGGACGGCAAACCGCCCTTCGCATTATCGCCACGCGCTTTGCCGATGAACTGGCCGAAGGCACCTCTATCGCCTTCTCAGCTGCCGGAATGTACCGCTTGCCCAGCCTCTAAATCACGCAAGCCACCCTTGCCCGTCGCGCGCCACTGGCCTAGAACGCCCAAGTCACGAGCGATGGAGACAATCGGCATGCTGGACCTGACCTATGAAACCCCGAAACCCAAGGTGATCGCAGGCGCGAAACACGACTGGGAACTTGTGATCGGGATGGAAGTCCATGCGCAGGTAGCGTCAAAGGCCAAACTGTTTTCCGGCGCCTCCACCCAGTTCGGAGCCGAACCCAATTCGAATGTCTCCTTCGTGGATTCGGCCATGCCCGGCATGCTGCCGGTGATCAATGAATTCTGCATTGAACAAGCCGTACGCACAGGCCTTGGCCTGAAAGCGGAAATCAACCTGTGGTCGGCCTTTGACCGGAAGAACTATTTCTACCCTGACCTGCCCCAAGGCTACCAGATTTCGCAGCTTTATCATCCTCTGGTGGGTGAAGGTGAAATCCTTGTGGATATGGAACCCGGCATTGCCCGAAAGGTCCGGATCGAACGGATTCACGTCGAGCAGGACGCCGGTAAGTCCATCCACGACATGGACCCGGCAATGTCCTTTGTTGATCTCAACCGCACCGGCGTGGCGCTGATGGAAATCGTCAGCCGCCCGGATATTCGCGGCCCCGAAGAGGCCGCCGCCTATGTCACCAAGCTGCGCCAGATCCTGCGGTACTTGGGCACCTGCGACGGCAACATGCAAAACGGCAACCTGCGCGCCGATGTGAACGTTTCGATCTGCCGCCCCGGCGCCTATGAGAAATACATGGAAACGCAGGATTTCAGCCACCTCGGCACCCGCTGCGAGATCAAGAACATGAACTCCATGCGGTTCATCCAAGCCGCCATCGAATACGAGGCGCGCCGCCAGATCGGTATCGTCGAGGCCGGTGGCGAAGTGGTGCAGGAAACCCGCCTTTACGATCCCGACAAGAACGAAACGCGGTCCATGCGCTCCAAGGAAGAGGCGCATGATTACCGCTATTTCCCCGATCCCGACCTGCTGCCACTTGAGATCGAACAGGACTGGGTCGACGGGATCGCGGCCACCCTGCCCGAGCTGCCGGATGAGAAAAAGGCCCGGTTTGTCACCGATTACGGCGTTACCGAGTATGACGCCAGCGTCCTGACCGCCGACGTCGATCTGGCGCAGTATTTCGAAGACTCGGTCGGCGCGGGCGACGGCAAGAAAACCGCCAACTGGGTCATCAACGAGGTTCTGGGCCGCGCCAACAAGGCCGAGGTTGGGCCGCGCGAGATTGCCGCCCCCGAAGCCAACGCCGCGATTCTTGCCATGGTCGCGAAAGATGAGATTTCCACCAAGATCGCCAAGGACGTTCTGGAAATCCATATCGAAACCGGCGAAGCCCCTCAAAAGATCGTCGAGGACCGCGGCATGAAACAGGTCAGCGACACCGGCGCCATCGAGGCCGCCGTCGATCAGATCATCGCCGACAACCCTGCCCAAGTGGAAAAGGCGCAAGGCAATCCGAAACTGGCAGGCTGGTTCGTGGGTCAGGTGATGAAAGCCACCGGCGGCAAGGCCAATCCGAAAACCGTAAACGAGATCGTGCAAGCCAAACTTGGCCTTTAACGCCTGCTCGCGTGGGAAGGAAAGGACATGAGATGACCGGACAACAACCTTTCATGTCCAGCTTCCTTGAGATCGAACCCGGTTGGATCGACTATAACAACCACCTCAACATGGGGTATTACACGGTCCTCTTCGATCGCGCGGCCGATGAGGCGTTCGAGACTTTCGGCTTTGGCCCGGACTATGTGAAATCCGCCAATCACACGACTTTTTCCGCCGAGTTTCACGTGCGCTATCTGCGTGAGGTGAAGCTTGGCGATAAGGTGCGCTGTTCCTTCTGGCTGATCGCGCATGACGAAAAGCGCTTTCACAGCTATCAGGAAATGTATCACGAAGATGGTTGGCTGGCCGCTACGGGCGAAGGCATGACCCTGCACGTGGACCTTTCAGGCCCCCGCGTGGCCCCGATGCCGCCGAAAATTCTGTCACGGATTTCAGCCATGGCCGAGGCACAAGCGCAGCTCACCCGCCCCGAGGGCGTGGGCCGGTCTATCGGAATGTAGGTCGCGACAACATCTAGAAACGATAGATTATGCCGAAGGCTCCAAACGGTCGCATTAAACCTATTTTTACGTGGTTTTGCGCAGTTGGGCGCGCACGAAGCATGGCAAAAACAACTGCCTAAAGCGTTCCGCCTTTAAACTGGGGCATCGGCAAAAGGCGGAACCCGTGCAACGATTGAGCGGAGCACTGCGTTTCGCGAAAATCTGTGATTCAGGTTTTTCGCGAAACGCTTTATTTTGCAATGCGATTCGAGGCGGCGTCTGCATTTCTCAGGCCACCCCGCCGCGCAATCATGACATTCTACTGTCAGTTGAGAGTGTCCGGCAAAACCCAAAACCTGTGCCCGAAATGCCCAAATTCAGACACAAACCAAAACCAGATTGGCGCCAGTATCCACCTCGCGAGGCATACCCGCGGCTCCAAACGGGTGAGATCGAACCAACATCATTGATCTAGGCCGCAGATGAGCACGAACCTCCACCCTATTCCCGAGTGTGACAAAAACGCAGGTGTGTCATGGGAATTGCGAGCAGAGGGAAAAATCTCGGACGCATGTTTTGTTGGTGAAAACACCGGTTTCACACCCGGAACGATGATCACAACACTTAATGGCAAACGTGCGATTGAAGACCTGCGCAAAGGTGATCGAATTCTGACCCGAGACAGGGGTTTTCAACCTTTGCTATGGTCGGGACAGCGAAAGTTTAGCGTTACTTTGAACATGCACCAAAATGCGTCATTCCCCATAAGAATTCGGGCGGGTGCGCTTTACCCCGGTTTGCCTGACCGCGATCTTGTCGTATCGGCGGGGCATCGTCTGTTGACGACCGACGAAACCCTTGTGGCGTCGGTCAGAGAATGCGAGGCACTGGTCAAAGCGCGTGACCTTGTCGGAAAACCCGGTGTCGAAAAAGCCCCATGGGCTGACGTGACCTATATTCAGCTGCTTATGGAGTATCATGAGCTAATCTTGTCAGACAATGCATGGACGGAAAGCCTCCATTACACACCGCGCGCCTACGATGGCCACAAGACCGATGCAGAGACGCAACCACTTGTCCGCAGCTGCGTTGCCCTTCCGGCCTAGGCAAGAATCCCAAGCTTTCTTGAGGCGTAACGCTTTCTATGTCTAATATCATGTCAGCGCCCGTTTTCACTGGATCAGAAATTCATCGCGATTCCAGCTACGGGGTCAAACACCCCTTACCGATCCAACGGCTTCCGACGGTCATGGGTCTTGCGCGTGCCATGAACTGGCTGCCAAAAAGCCAATATACACAAGCCCTCGCCGGCACGCCGCGTCATGGGCCTATCAGAGATGACACACTTGGTTCCGTGACATACCCCAAAAGACGGCACAAGGCTTGGGCCTGGGGCATTGCACTTCCCGTGCCACCAAGCATAGCTTACAAAAAAACGCGGAGCAGACCATGGCACCAAAGCCCCCTTTTTCGGAGAACTCGCCCCAGGTTCCCCCGGACACTCTTGGATTGACTGCAGATGAAATGCGTCGGCTTGGATACAAGATGGTCGATATGGTCGTCGATCGCTTTGAACACCGCGATTCTGAACCTGTGGTCACGATAGGTGACGCAAATGACCTGAATCAGCAACTGGGCGGTGCCTTGCCCGAAAGTCCGATGGACCCGGATGCGTCGCTAGAGCTTATGGCAAATGTTGCACTTGCACACATGCAACATGGCGATCATCCCCGGTATTTTGCGCGCGTGCCGGGTCCTGCGTCTTTTGCCGCGATTCTGGGCGATTGGATGGGAACCGGCTTTAACAGCATCTGCGCCAGTTGGGGGGGCGGCTCGGGCCCGGCCGTCGTTGAAAGCACTGTCGTATCTTGGCTGGCTGAAATGCTGGGCCTGCCCGATCAAACCGAAGGTGTATTGCTTTCGGGGGGATCCATGGCGAACTTCACGGCGTTTTGCGTCGCACGCTCGGAAGTCGGGCGTGGCGTGGCGTATCTTATGGACCAAACCCATGCCTCATTGCCGCGCAATCTAAAGCACATGGGCCTAAGCGATGATGAAATCCGCGTTTTGCCATCTGATGACAGACTCCGCATGTGCCCCAAAGCACTTGAACAGGCGATCGAGAGCGACATCCGTAAAGGTCTGAAACCCATGCTGGTCGTCGGCACAGCCGGGACAACGAACACTGGGGTATCCGATCCCTTGCGGCAGATCTCTGACATCTGCAAACGGCATGACATATGGATGCATGTTGACGGTGCTTATGGCGCACCGGCGGCCATGACGAAGGCCGGGCGCAGGGCGTTGCAAGGGCTTGAACGCGCGGATTCTGTTGTCTTGGATCCACACAAATGGTTGTTTCAACCCTACGACTTGGGGATGTGCTTTGTCACACGACCAGGGGCGCTTGATCGCTGTTTTTCGATGAACCCTGAATATTTGAAGGACGTGCAAACCGATGATCAGGTCAGCTATGGCAACAGGTCATTGGAACTGACACGTCGATCGAGGGCCCTGAAACTCTGGTTGTCTCTAAGGACCTACGGGGCCTCTGCGTTTCGGCAGGCCGTTCAACGCGGGATAGACCTTGCCGAGGAAGCCGAACGCCAGTTGCGTGCCGAACCGGAGACATGGGAAATCCTATCACCCGCACAACTGGGTGTTGTTTGCTTTGGCCTGAAGGGCGCTACGGCCGATGACCATAGCAGGCGCGCGGACCGGATTTCACAAAGCGGTTTTGCCACGCTTTCAACCACGACCCTGAAAGGTAAAAGCGCGCTACGGCTTTGCACAATCAACCCCTTGACGACACAAGACGACATTCGCCTGACGCTTCGCCATTTATCAGAGGAAGAGTGATACAGTTGAAACGATAAAAATGGTGCCCCCAGAGAGACTCGAACTCCCGACCTACTGATTACAAATCAGTTGCTCTACCAGCTGAGCTATAGGGGCACGGCGCTTTGGATAAGCACAACAGAGCGGCGATGCAAGACAGAATCGCACCGAGGGAAAAGCGGTTTAACTGCCTGTGAAACCGATTATATTGGCGGCGCTTCTCACACTGTAACGAACGGATTGCGAATGCAGGTGGTTATACACGCGGGCGCGCATACGACCGACGAAGATCGGTTGATCAAGTGCCTTGCTTCCAATCGGGATCTTCTGTCCGAACACGGCACACATGTGCCCAGCACCACGCGCTATCGAAAGTTGTTGCGTGATATGTTGCACGCGGCGGCGGATACTGGCCTTTCTGCGAATGCACGTGAAGTCGCACATGACGCAATCATCGAAGATGACACGGCCGACCGGATTATTTTGTCGAACCACGGTTTTTTCGGAACGCCCAGAATGGCAGCCTCGGGTGGTGTCCTATACTCGGCGGCCGACAGGCGCATGGCGGCCTTCCATCAGATATTCGCGGGGGACCAGATTGAACTGTGCCTGGCGATCCGAAATCCGGCCAGTTTTCTTCCCGCCATGTTCAAGGACGCGCCGCAAACAAGCATGGAAGACTACCTGAACGGTGTAGCCCCCACGGCCATTCGATGGTCGGAACTCATTGCGCGCCTGCGCCATGTCTTTCCGGAGATGCCCATCACCGTTTGGTGCAATGAAGATACACCGATCATCTGGGGGCAGATCATCCGTGAAATATCGGGGCTTGACCCCAATACCGAGTTCAAGGGCGAATTTGCTTTGCTTTTCGAGATCATGAGCAAGCCAGGCCTTGCCCGGTTTCGCAGCTACATGCGGGCCCATCCGGGCATGACCGAAGCCCAAAAGCGCCGTGTCATCGTTGCATTCCTCGACAAGTTCGCGGAAGAAACAGCGATTGAAGAAGAACTGGATGTTCCCGGCTGGACCGAAGACCTGATTGATCGCCTGACCGAATTATACGATGAAGACATTTTCGAGATACAGCGTATCCCCGGGATCAATATCATCTCCCCCTAGGTGTTTTTCATCGACTTACAGTGGAAAAACCGCGGCGCATCGAATCTTGCTACCGCCGGAGCCCGAAATCCGGGCGCGTCTCACCCCATCCCCAAGGCTTCCTTGTACATCTCCAGCACGGCCTCTTCTTCGGCGATATCATCCTTGTCCCGCTTACGCAGGGCAATCACCTTGCGCATGACCTTGGTGTCATAGCCGCGAGACTTGGCTTCGGCCATGACTTCTTTTTGCTGATCCGCGATGTCTTTCTTTTCCATTTCAAGACGCTCGAAACGTTCCACGAACTGGCGAAGTTCATCAGCGGTGACGCGATAACTGGAATCAGGGTTCAGATCATTCATGGCACGCCTCATGGGTTCAAATGAGCCTTCTGACTACCTGTCTCACATCTGTGCTGCAACCTGCAACTTCACCGCATCACTTGTGATTACCGATAGCCTGGGATAGGCGAAGACAGATTTGCAGCGGCGGAGGTGAGCACATGGATATTTTGATTTGGTCCGGTGCCGTTGTCTCACTATTGGGCTTGGCTGGCTTGCTGTGGTGTATCTACAAGGTGTGGCAAGCCCGCAAATCCGGCCTGAGCGACGACGCCCTTCGCGACACCGTCCGCAAAATTGTGCCATTGAATACCGGCGCCCTTTTCGTATCGGTGATCGGCCTGATGATGGTGATCGTCGGCATCATGCTGGGCTAAAGGTCGGCTCATGTGGCCCGACCGAAAAACCCCTGACCATATTTGACCATCTCGATGATCTTTGGATGCGGCGTCCAAATATCTTGATCAAGCGACGCAAGGCTTTTCATCTCCTGCAACAAATGCAGGATTCCCATGAAATCCGCTTGCAATAGCGGCCCACCGAGACGGCGGTCAAATCCCATCCCTTTCACCGCAACAATATCGAGATCCGAGGCACGCAAGACCCGCCTTTCACTGATCAAACGTGCCGCTTCGTTGACCAGCGCCGCGAGCAAAGCCTGCCCAATGTCACTCGCCGGCTTTCGATCGGCCTCACACGTCCGGTGCCAATTCTCCAACCACTCTTCGCATTCTGGATCGGGGCGCATCTTGCCATCCGAGTAACAGTATATGCCCCGGCCCACGGCGCGCCCTTTTGCGCCTGCCGCAATACGAGCGGTCAAAAGGGCCAACGCCTTGGGCGCTTTTAACGAGCGCGCATCGCAAAGCCGGTTGTGTCGGTTCTGAACTTCAACCAGCCCCAATACATCCGCCAAGGCGAACGGCCCATTTGGGAAACCCAACTGACATGCCGCCTCATCGATTTCTTGGGGCATGACCCCCGCTTCACAAAGCGCCAGGGCCGCACCGAACAAGGCGAAGTTCAGATTGTCACTCAGCAACCCTGGCACAAGGGCGCTGCGCACGACCGTTCGCCGTGAACGCGCAAGGCTCTGGACGACGCTGGCCGTGGAATCGGAGGATGTCCCGTAGGGCACGGCAAGTTCGATCAACTGCGTACTATGAGCCGGCCTGCTGTGCTTTAGAACGACGTGCTTTCCTTCCGCATGAACCTTTTTCAAGCGTGAAAGATCACAGTTTTCGCCGTTCACGCTTGCCCAGACCGCGGTCGATTTGACCGCCGGCAATCCGTCTGTCAGCACGAGGCTCGCGTCATCGAAAAAAATATCCGCTTGCTGCAAGGCGCGGGGCAAATCTGTAATTTTCATCCGAGCCAAGCGTTCGTTACGGACGACCTCCTTGAGCCGTTCGCGGTTTACAGCCGCGTCATACAGCGCTGCAACCCGGTCAGTGACCGCATTGGCCGCACTGCCATCAGCATTGACAAGCATTACGCTTTGCCCCGCATCAAGACATTGAACAGCCAATTCAACAGCCAACACACCTTGGCAGAGCAACGCCACCACATTTATCGTAGATGCTTGTCCCTTCGACAGATCGGGCATGGCATTTGCGCGCCGCTCGGCGGCAAAGAAATGGCGCGAGGCGCGCGCGGCTTTGGATGTCAAGCGATCTTCGAAAAGGACGCGTTCAAGTTGGATACCTTGCTCAAACGGTAAAAGCTGTGCGGCTTCGATGCATCTTACGATATCACGCTCGGCGCAATTCTTGTTACCAATTCTTGCGGCCACAGCCTGAACCGACGCTTGGTAGGCTTCTGGATCGGTCAGGCCCGGATGGCGATCTCTTGTTGGTATCCACGTGCCTTTGGACGCCAGTTCAAGCGCCATCTCAATCGCATGCTCAACAGGGTCGCCATCGACCAACTTCTCGAAAACGCGGCGAAATTTCGGATCGTTTACCGGGATAACACGCCCAGTCATGAGGCATTCAAGGGCCACCTGTGCACCTGTGATGCGTGAAAGGCGCTGCGTTCCGCCCGCACCTGGGATCAACCCCAAAGTGACCTCTGGTAGTGCAACGCGTGCAGCCCTATCTGCAACTCTTGCATGCGCGGCCAACGCCAGTTCGAACCCGGCACCCAATGCCACCCCATGCATCGCCGCCACAATCGGCTTGGGCGCGTTTTCAATCAAATGGCAAAGGTCGCCAACCCATGGATTTTCCAAGGGCCCCTCGTATTCGCCTATATCCACACCCGAGGAAAACCCCTGCCCGACCCCCTTCAAAACGATAGCTTTGATCGTATTGTCGTCGATCGCAGACCTTATCGTCAGCTCCAGCGCTTGGCGTAACGAAGGCGAAAGGGCATTTGCGACCGGCCTGTTCAATGCCAGGACAGCAACACTATCGCGAAATTCTACGTCAACCTCCGAGACCACTCCAACCCCACTTCAGAAAACGGCCTATTGGGGTAATTAGTACGAAGAAAGTCTCATCACGCAAGGATTTGCGCGAAACCTGCGCCGTTTAGACAGGCATGTTGTCAAATTGAGATTCGATCTTCTCATTGACCAGTTCGTCGTGCAGGCATTTGGCGACCGCGGGTACAGGCTCACCTCGATCTTCCATATCTTTGATCAAGCGCGAAAGCCGCGTCTCAAACGCAACGCGGTCTTCCGCATCCGCTTCTTCAATTTCTTTGATCAGCGCATCAAGCGCCTTGGCATTTTGTGACATCCTTCTCTCCCGTTTTCTGGTCCGGCGACGCGATACGCGAAAAGGGGGCACGCGCATGATTTCCATTGCATAGATGGTATCAAATCGCGGCAGCGCAATCGCGACACAACGGTGTGTCCGGCAGCGTATCGAGTCTTTCTAAGGCGATTGCCTCGCCACACCTGACGCAGTTTCCGTAAGATCCCTCCCTTATGCGCCGGAGTGCCGCCCGGATCCTGGCAATTTCCTCTTGCCCAGTCTGACCCAATTTTTCGAGAACTTCTTCCCCTTCTCGTTCAACCGCGCTCTCTTCCCAGTCTTTTGAGTGCGGTTCGTCCAAGTCTGCCTCAATTTGGTGCAGTCTGCTGTCCAATTCGGCCAAGCGGGTCATCAATTTCTGGCGGTATTTCTCGGGTGTATTCATGGGTTTCCTCCTGAGCTTTGCGACAATCGCATGTCGCAGAACGGGTTGCCTTGACCCACATCAACTTGTGCCGCGCACCACGCTCAGGTTCAGCGCGCTTAGATAAACCCGCTGTCCCACTCTTCGCCGACAAGTTACGGGTCTTCACTGCTCACCATCTCTGGCAAAGCTGCAGGGTCAAGTTGTTCCGAAGGCTTTTCTTCATCCGTCGTGACATTGGACAGCCCGGTTTCCTTCTCCAAGTGCCGCTGTTCACTTGGTGGCATCGGCACTTGCGCCTCCACGCCTGTTGGTAGCTGACCGTTGCGCCCTGACACAAGGCGGGCCGCGCGAAATCCGTTGACCTGTCCAAGAACAACGCCTGCCACGACATATCCGCCTGTTGCCGTAAGCTGCGCATCCGCCAACGCGTTTGGCGCAATGGGAAAGCGCATGCCAACTTGGAGTTTGCACGCGTCCCGCAACGGCATTTCCAGTCGATCAAGAACCGCGTTGAGTGTCACCGGTGCGTTTCGGGCGACATCGCCTAGCCCCTCTTGGGTGGTTTTTTCCGCATGAATATGGTCGCCCCCGCCTTTTGCGACACCGACTGGATCGACGGGCAGAATGACCGTCATCAAACCTGACTTCGCACCATCATGTAAATCTACGGTCAACTTATAAATCGCGTAATCTGGTGCATCCATTGCGAGCGTCAGTGCGCGCGCATCTTCAACCATGTCGTCAAATCTGTATCCTGCAAGCTTGGGGGAGGCATCCGCAAGTTGGGAGTGCGCCGTTTCCAGGAACCTGTCGATGAAAGGCGCAGAAATCGCGGCATCCGTTCTTGTGACCGGCCGCCGTTGCGCTGCTGTTTGCCTGACATGCCCCATGGTCTGCATTTCGATCAACGCCGTCAGGAACTGCGTATCCAGACATATAGCCCCCGCGAGGCGATCCGGGCCGCCCAATAGGGCCAGTAAGCCCTCATCCTCAAAATGATCTCGCAACTTGGCATGACTTGCGGCGACTTGTTCCACCGTGCTGACCACAAGAGGCAAATCGTAGTGACGGTCCGCGACGCGGGCCAGTGCAACCCTTAATGCCTTGGACATCGACATTCCACGCGCATCGAATTCCTGGCGTGCGAATTGCGCCTTGCGGTGGATGACTGAATTCTTGCCTGTCATATCGGAATACCCGCCACTGACTTTGCGGTAAATCACAAGCAAATTAACCGCGTTTTGGTTACCAAGGTCTTACCAAAAGCTGTTTTATCCCGCAGCCTTCACCGAAGGGGAGTCGATCGGCACCGTCACCCTGAAAGCCGCGCCTTTTTGTCCCGGTAAGTACGTGATCGCGCCTGACAATCTTGCCATGACCTCGCGACAAATCGCCAACCCAAGACCGGCACCGCCGGCTTTTGTCTCGCCAATGCGCGAGAACTTTTCAAAAATCAGCGTTTGCTTGTCCATTGGGATACCTGATCCGTTGTCGATGAAGTCAATTATCAAACGGTCATCACTTCGCTTTGCACGGATCTTCAAAACCGGGTCTTTCGCGTCACAATACTTCCGTGCATTGGAAATTAGGTTGATAAAGACTTGGGCAAGACGATCCAGATCAGATCGCAGCTCGAAGTGTTCACGCTGCGGCAAACGGTCGATTTGGAAGTCAGGATCACTGCCACCCGCAGCCGAAACCGCCCGGTCAAGCACCTCTTCAAGCGTCCCTGATTGCCAGTTGAGCAGGACTTGTGCGTTCTCCAGAACACTCAGGTCCAAAAGGTCATCAAGTAGCCGTGTCAACCGGACCGCTTCATCGTGAATGATGGATGAATACTTGTTCTGCTCATCTTCGGTCAGGCCTTCGGTGTCGCGCATTATTTCGGAAAACGCGCGGATGGATGTCATCGGTGTGCGCAACTCATGACTGATCTGGCTTAGGAAGGCATCTTTCTGAACCGACAACTGGGTGAGCTTGTCGTTTGCTTCGCGCAGCTGTCTTGCCGTTCTAGCCTGTTCTTCTGTCTTGGCCTCCAATCGGCTTGAATATTCCATGATCTGGGCGGTTTCATCCGCAACCGCCATCAAGTCTTCAACGGAAACCGTCGCGCCTCCAACGATCTGACTTATCATCGCATGAGCGGTTGCCGCCCCGACAGACCCGGACAAAACCCGTTCCAACTCTTGCAGAAAATCTGGTGTGGGTTCGGGAAGAAGCCCGGCGATCCCCTGTCGTTTCGCGGCTTCCGAAAACAACGCCTGGGCCTCGGCAGGCCCCATGATGCGTTGCGACATGATCAGCAAATCCTCGCTTTGTGCAAGGCCGCCGGACCATGTACCGGCGGTACCCGAGTGCTGAAAGACATTCACAAACTGCGCACCCTGCAAACGCTCAACAGGTCGCGGAAAGCTTAGAAGCGAGACCACGAGAAAAACCAAAGTGTTCAGAAACACTGACCACATGAAGGCATGCACGATCGGGTCAAGACCTTCCGTCCCGAACAAGGCCTGCGGTCGCAGCCAGTCGATTCCCAAAGGACCGTGTTCAATCACATGTTGCGGCATCAGGAACGTATCCCCGAAACTGGGTAAGAACAGGCTGTAAAGCCATATGGCCGCACCGGTTACCAATCCCGCAAGCGCCCCGACCCGATTGGCGCCGCGCCAAAACAAGCCGCCCATCAAGGCGGGTAAAAACTGTGCCACACCCACAAAAGAAATCAATCCGATTGCGGCCAGGGCGGCGCCTCCACCAGAGACGCGAAAATAAAGATACCCAAGAAAAACGATGCCAGCGATAGATATCCGCCTTGCCAGCAAGGCCACGTTACGCACATCGCCCGAGACCATGGCCGTGCCACCCGACATCCACAGCCAGATCGGCATGACGATATGATTTGAAACCATCGTGGACAATGCAATGGCAGCCACGATGACCATCGACGTGGCGGAACTGAAGCCGCCGAGGAACGAAAGGATGGCCAAGCCATCCTGACCTTCCTGTAAAGGCAGCGTTAAAACGAACAGATCCGGGTTAGAGGCCGACGGGAGTTTTTCCAGTCCGACCGCGGCGATGGGTACCACGAAAAGGCTCATCGCCATCAAATAGGCAGGGAAGGCCCATGCCGCGGTGCGCAAGTGGCTTTCGTCCTCGTTTTCGACAACCATGACCTGGAACATGCGCGGCAGGCAGATGAAGGCGGCCGCCGACAACATGGTCAACCCGACCCAGCGACTGCCGCTGACTTCGAAATTCTTGATGGGCGACGCGTCAATGCGTGCCAGCGTTTCGCCAATGCCACCCGACAACCCCCAGACCACGAAGACACCGACCGCCAATAGCGCGAAGAGTTTCACAACGGCTTCCAGCGCAATCGCCATGACCACACCATGATGCCGTTCATTGGCGTCAAGGTTTCTCGTGCCAAAGAGAATCGTGAAAACGGCAAGGCCACCGGCAACCCAGAAAGCAATTGATTGCTGGCTGACGGTTTGCCGCTGGAGAAGGTCATTCTCGGCGAAAATCTGGAACGACAAGGTGACAGATTGCAGTTGCAGGGCAATGTAGGGGGTCGTTCCGATCACGGCCAGAAGGGTGACGAAAACCGCAAGGGTATTCGACTTACCATAGCGCGACGAGATCAAGTCCGCGATCGAGGTGATCCTTTGGCTACGCCCTACGCGCACCATTTTGCGCAGGGTCCACCACCAGCCAATCATGATAAGCGTCGGACCAAGATAAATCGTCACATACTCCAGCCCCGAGCGCACGGCGAAACCAACCGCGCCGTAAAATGTCCAGGCCGTGCAATAGATCGAAAGCGAAAGCGTGTAGACAATCGGCGAGCGAAGCCATGCCCCGCGCCCATGCAGCGCCGCTCGATCAGCGGCAAAAGCCACCGAAAACAAGACCACGACATAAAGAACGCAGACAATCGCAAGCGCATTCAAGGACGCCATTCAAGGGCCCTCGGTCTGGTCTTCGGTTTGTGAATTGTCGGCTTCAGTCGGCAAATGGGCCGATATGACAGCAGAGACGACGCAAAGCCCGACCCAGACCAGAAAAAGATAGAACATCGTCAATGCTGTTCGGGGCTCTTCGTCGATGGCCCAAAGCAGCGGCAAACAAAACAGCATAGCCCCAAGCATTGGAAGCATGCGCGCAGCATCGGCCATGCGACGACGGCGGTAGGTTTTACGCTCGACGAAAACCGGTATGCGGCCGTCTTCACTCATGTTCAGCCACCAATGCCCTTACAGCATCCAAAACATCAGCGTTGGAAAACGGTTTTGTCATAAATCGGTTCGCACCGACCCTTTCGGCCATCTCGCGGTCCTTGTCCTGCCCTCGGGCCGTCAGCATCAGGACGGGCGTGTCCCCCAGTGCAGGATCTGAACGAATGTCTTTCAGGATGTCGAATCCACTGCGCCCCGGAAGCATGACATCCAGAATGACGATATCCGCCTCGCGCCTGCGCACCGCATCCATGGCATCGTGCCCGTTCGAATGGGTTTTCACCTCCCATCCGTCGCGCATCAAGATAAAGCTGACCGCCTCAATGATATTCGGCTCATCTTCGATCAAAAGCACTTTTTTGTTCATGGCACCGGCCTCCCCTCCGGCGTCATCGCGCGTTGCGTATAATCGTTTATCGTGAAACTCGCCTCACAAGTCAAAAAACCTCTGACATTATTGAAGGTTCTCGCCGCGCGGCACAGGCGTTACGCGGACAGATCCGGCAGGAAATACCAACATCAACCGTCGGCACGCTGGCATCTTCGCGTACCGGTAGCAACAGCATGTACCCGTTTATCAAGGCCGGTTGGTCAAACGTTGCCTGCGTAACAGGTTCGGCTGCGGCCATGGCCAGAAGCGTTACATTCTCACGTCCGCTTTGGCGCAGATGAACACGCAACGGCGCGGAAGGTTGCCGCAATGCCTGAAAAATCGGCCATAGCGGACAAGCTCCTGCAACACGGGGTGCCCCGAAACCGGCAACCTCCTTGCGTTGAAGCAGCGTCCCCGAGCTATCGCAGACGATTAATCCAACCGGACCAACTTCATCTTCGGGCAGCGACGCAAGCCGCCGAAAGATCAATGGCAATTGAACCCCGAACCGTTGCGCCAAGGCATCCGGCTCAATCCCCAATGTCGAAATCGCACCGCGCAAGTCATTCAACGGGACACGCGCGACGTCGTCGGCATACCCATCTAGGTACTCACGAAGCATACCCCGGGATGCGTCACTCTCAAGCTTGGCCGACAGCTTTTCCAAGGTGCCATCCACGGCCGCCTTCGGTTCACCGGCCGTTTCAATAGGTTCAAGGTAATAGGAGGTTTCGGCCAAAACGGCTTGGACCTCATCCTGTGGTGACAGGACTTCAGCGTCGCTATCGGGACCGGCTTCAAGGTATCGTACAAGGGCTTGTGCCCCTTCGGCCAATCTCCGGCTGTCTTCGCCTATGTTCCTGTGAAACCGGTTTTGCCACTCGGGCTCGATCTCTTGCGTATCAGCCAGAATGGAAGCCGCGGACCGGATCGCTGTGACCGTTGAGATAACCTCGTGCAGCGACGCGGCCAAATGCGGGTCATGCGCCATCCTATCGGTCAGGTTTTGAAGACTTCTTTCCAAGGTCTCGACACGTTGATGAAGCGCGGCCACCAACTGCGCCCATCCCGGAAAACGCCCGGCGAATTCTTCCAGCCGGTCGGTTTCCGCCTTCAATTCCTTGCGCGATCCGGCAGCCCCTTTCAAGGCCAACAGGAGTGTGGCCTCAGCCCCTTCTGAAAGCAACGTCGGCTCGACCTCCAAGGCCGCGGCCAGCTTCAAAAGCGTCCGCCCGCCGATTCTGCGACGGTTATGTTCGATAAGGTTCAGATACGAAGGGGATATTTCCGCCGCACTTGCCAACTCTGTTTGTCGCATGCCCAGCGCCATGCGTTTCTCGCGGATGCGCGTTCCGATAATGGAGCTGGTCGACATTACGAAAACCCTAAAGATTCAATAGGCTTCTGTGGCGGAATGCGTAGTAATTTACAACTCGAAAAGTCATTCTGTCTATTTTTTTACAAAAAAATCGTGCCCGCAGAAGCAGATGTTGCGTAATTTTCTTACTCCTTGCGATAATCCCTTTGCACACTTGTGCCGTTTGGGGAGGCGCAGAGGAGGCCCTCCCCGATCGAATTTTTCAACGGGAGGATATCAATGTCCAATTCGAACCTGACTCGTCGTGGTCTGCTGAAAACCAGCGCTGTTGCTGGTGCCGGCGTCGCGCTTCCGACGATCTTCACCGCCTCGAGCGCCGCGGCTTACACCAACGAGCCCACCGGCAGCACGGTCACGCTTGGCTTCAACGTGCCGCAAACCGGCCCCTACGCCGACGAGGGCGCGGACGAACTGCGCGCCTATGAGCTGGCGGTCGAGCATCTGAACGGTGGTGGCGACGGCGGCATGATGAACACCTTCAGCTCGAAAGCGCTGCAAGGGAACGGCATTCTGGGCAAGAAAGTCGAATACGTCACCGGCGACACACAGACCAAATCGGACGCCGCACGCGCCTCGGCCAAGTCGATGATCGAAAAAGACGGCGCAGTGATGATCACCGGCGGCTCGTCCTCGGGCGTGGCCGTGGCCGTGCAGGCGCTTTGCCAAGAGGCCGGTGTTATCTTCATGGCGGGTCTGACCCACTCGAACGACACCACGGGTAAAGACAAGCGGGCCAACGGGTTCCGCCACTTCTTCAACTCGTACATGTCGGGCGCCGCTCTGGCGCCGGTTCTGAAGAACGCCTACGGCGATGACCGCAAGGCATATCACCTGACCGCCGACTACAACTGGGGCTACACCACCGAGGAAGCCGTGCGCTCTTCGACCGAAGCCATGGGTTGGGAAACCGTCGCCGCCGTGAAAACGCCGCTGACGCAGACCGACTTCTCGTCCTACATCGCACCGGTTCTGCAATCGGGTGCCGACACGCTGGTTCTGAACCACTACGGCGGCAACATGGTGAACTCGCTGACCAACGCGGTTCAGTTCGGCCTGCGCGACAAGCAGGTGAACGGCAAGGACTTCCAGATCATCGTTCCGCTTTATTCGCGCCTGATGGCACGCGGCGCGGGCGCCAATGTGAAGGGCATCTTCGGCTCCACCAACTGGCACTGGTCGCTGACCGACGAAGGCTCGAAAGCATTCGTCAAATCCTTCGGCGAAAAATACGGCTTCCCGCCGAGCCAGGCCGCGCACACCACCTATGTGCAAACCCTGCTCTATGCGGATGCCTGTGAACGCGCCGGCAGCTTCCAGCCCTGCGCAGTCGTCGAAGCGCTTGAAGACTTCGAGTTCGACGGCTTGGGTAATGGCAAGACGCTGTACCGCGGCGACGATCACCAGTGCTTCAAGGACGTTCTCGTCGTGAAGGGTAAAGAAAACCCGACCAGCGAATTCGACCTTCTGGAGATCGTGGAAGTGACCCCTGCCGAGCAAGTCACCTACGCCCCGGATCACCCGCAATTCCAGGGTGGCGCACTAGGATCGTGCAACGACGGCGCATAAAATCGCCGTCCCGGTCGCGCACAATACGTGCGCGACCGAACACGCCTGATCCCGGCATGGTGATCACGCCTCAATCACACTGAATCGCGAAGGGTGGAATGATGGACGCAATCATCCTCCAAGTTCTAAACGGGCTCGACAAGGGCTCTGCCTACGCCCTCATTGCGCTAGGCCTTACTCTTATCTTCGGCACGCTCGGGGTTGTGAATTTTGCCCACGGGGCGTTGTTCATGATCGGTGCATTCTGTGCCGTGACCCTCTCTCGGATCATCACCCTCAGCCATGAGGTCGTTGATGAATCACGGACCGACTTTCTGGGCAATCCATTGAAAGTGGATGTTCCTTACGTATACGACCTTTTTGGCCAGCAAACCGGCGAAACAATCATCGACTGGGCTGTCCCGCTGGCCATCCTCTTCGCGATTCCGGTCATGATCCTGATCGGCGTGGTCATGGAGCGCGGGCTTATCAAGCATTTCTATAACCGCCCACATGCCGACCAGATCCTTGTAACCTTCGGCCTTGCCATCGTACTGCAAGAGATCATCAAGTATTTCTATGGGGCCAACCCGATCCCGACACCCGCGCCAGAAGCCTTCACCGGCTCATTCGACTTTGGTGCGATGCTGGGGATGGAGGCCAACCAGATCATCTATCCATACTGGCGTCTGGTCTACTTTGCCTTCGCGGCCCTCATCATCGGTGCGGTATTCGCTTTCCTGCAATTCACAACATTCGGGATGGTCGTCCGGGCCGGTATGGCAGATCGCGATACAGTGGGCCTTCTGGGAATCAACATCGACAAACGCTTTACCATCATGTTCGGCATCGCCGCCGCCGTGGCAGGGCTTGCCGGGGTGATGTATGCGCCGATCAACTCGCCAAACTACCACATGGGCATGGATTTCCTCGTGCTCAGCTTCGTGGTCGTCGTCGTGGGTGGCATGGGCTCTTTGCCGGGCGCGGTGCTTGCCGGTTTCCTTCTGGGTATCCTCGAAAGCTTCGCCTCGATGAAAGAGATCATCGACCTGATTCCCGGTATTAACCAGATCATTATCTATCTGGTCGCCATTCTTATTCTGCTGACACGTCCGCGTGGCCTCATGGGTCGCAAAGGCGTGATGGAGGACTGATCCATGCTAGGCCTCAACAAGAAAGACACCTCGCTTTTGATCCTCGTGGCGGCGCTAGCGTTGTTCGCTCCGTTTATCCTGAATCCCTTCCCCGTCGGGTCTGCCATGGCTCAATTCAATGCCGGCTACCCCGACCTTATGCAACGGTTCGTGATTTTCGGGATATTCGCCATCGGCTTCAACATTCTTTTCGGCCTGACCGGATACCTCAGCTTCGGACATGCTGCCTTCCTTGGGGTAGGTTCATACGCTGCCGTCTGGATGTTCAAACTGCTTAGCATGAACGTGGTACCGGCGATCATCTTGTCGGTGATCACCGCAGGTCTGTTCGCCTTGGTGATTGGCTATGTTTCGCTGCGCCGCTCGGGCATCTACTTCTCGATCCTGACATTGGCCTTTGCACAGATGACCTATGCCTTGGCCTACTCGGTTCTGACGCCGATTACAGGTGGCGAAACCGGCTTGCAACTGGCGCTTGATGACCCGCGGGTTCTTGATGGCGCGGCCACAGGCGACAACATCCCGGTTCCGGGCTTTTTCGGCATGGAAATGCGCGGAAGTTCGCAACTTGAGATCGGCGATTGGGCGTTCACTTTCTCGAACGGTTATTACTTTTGCGCCATCATCATGCTGCTATCGTTCTACCTGTCGATCCGCATCTTCCGTTCGCCATTCGGCATGATGTTGCGGGCAATCAAATCGAACCAACAACGCCTCTACTATACTGGCCTGAACGCACGACCCTATACTTTGGCGGCCTTTGTGATCTCGGGCATGTATGCCGGTCTGGCCGGTGGCCTGATGGCCGCCATGGACCCTCTTGCCGGTGCCGAGCGCATGTTCTGGACCGCCTCGGGTGAGGTGGTGTTGATGACCATTCTCGGCGGTGTCGGCACCCTGATCGGTCCGGTCCTTGGTGCAGGTCTGATCAAATACATGGAAAACATCCTGTCCAAGATCAACTCGGACATCCTGCATGGCTGGTTCGCCTTCCTGCCCGATGGCCTTGAGGACCTGATCGTAACCTTGATTTACCCCTTCATCGGCAAGGGGTGGCACCTTACGCTGGGCCTGATGTTCATGCTGGTTGTCATTTTCCTGCCCGGTGGTCTGGTCGAGGCCGGTCAACGGATTTCGCGCCTCTTCGGACGCAAGAAAGCCGACGACAAGTCCGAAAAATCCACCAGCACCGAACCCGCAGAATAAGGAGGGCCAACGATGGGCATTCTTGAAGTCAAGGACGTCAACAAACGCTTCGGTGGCCTTCAGGCCCTGGGCGACGTCAACCTCAGCGTGGCAGAAAACTCATGCCACGCGATCATCGGCCCCAACGGGGCGGGCAAATCCACCCTGCTCAACTGTCTGGTTGGTAAGCTGATCCCCGATACGGGCAGCGTCATGTTCGACGGGCAAAGCGTTCTGGGCCGCAAACCCTATGAGATCAACCAGATGGGAATCTCACGGGTATTCCAGACACCGGAAATCTTCGGTGATCTGAGCGTTCTGGAGAACATGATGATCCCAATCTTCGCCAGACGCGACGGCGCCTTCCGCATGCACGCCGTGGAGGATACCGCGAACGAGAAAGAGATCGTGGATCAGGCGGAAAACATGCTTGAAAGCCTGAACATGGCCGACAAGCGCCACATGCACTCGGCCTCGATGAGCCGCGGTGACAAACGGCGCCTTGAGATCGGCATGTGTCTGGCGCAGGAGCCTCGGCTTCTGCTGCTGGACGAACCAACCGCCGGCATGGCGCGGGCCGATACCAACAACACGATCGACCTGCTCAAGCAGATCAAGGACGAGCGTGATATCACCATCGCCATCATCGAACACGATATGCACGTGGTATTCAGCCTTGCCGAGCGGATCACCGTTCTGGCCCAGGGCACACCGCTGGTCGAAGATACGCCGGACAAGATCAAGGGCCACCCGAAGGTGCGCGAAGCCTATCTTGGCGAAACGGCGTAAAAAGGAGATCACGAGATGAACGTCAAACCCGACTTCTCCAAGGGCAAGAACTACGCCGAAACCGCCCCGGCCTTCCTGTCGGTGTGGGAAATGCAATCCTACTATGGCGAAAGCTATATCGTTCAAGGCATCAGCTTCAACGTCCACGAAGGCGAAATCCTTGCCCTTCTGGGGCGTAACGGTGCCGGGAAAACCACTACCCTGCGCTCGATCGCACGGATGGACAGTCCGCAGGTCAACCATGGTGAGATCTGGCTGGACCACCAGCCGCTTCACAATATGAAAAGCCATCAGGCGGCCGTCGCCGGGATCGGCCTTGTACCCGAGGACCGCTGCATCATTCCCGGCCTGACGGTGGAAGAAAATCTGCAACTTGCCCAGATTGCCCCGCCTATCGGTTGGTCGATCGACCGCCTTTACGAGTTGTTCCCTCGTCTCGGGGAACGCCGCAGGCAAGAGGGCGTGACCCTTTCGGGTGGCGAACAACAAATGCTGGCAATCGCCCGTGCCTTGGCTCGTGACATCAAGGTCTTGTTGCTGGACGAACCCTACGAGGGCCTTGCCCCGGTGATTGTGGACGAGATCGAGAAAACGCTCCGCATCATCAAGGAACAGGGCATTACGACGGTTCTGGTTGAGCAGAACGCGGTGCGCGCGCTTGAACTTGCCGACCGCGCGGTCATCCTCGACACCGGCTCAATCGTCTTTGATGGAGCGGCGGCGGAAGTTCTTGAAAACGAAGAGCTTCGGGCCGAGTATCTGGCCATCTGACGCGCGAACACCTGCCCCACCTAGGGTTGCATCCCACCGGGCAGGCCCCTAACCATTGACCGAATTTTCAAAAAGCCAAAGGTCTGACATGTCTGACAAAACTTATCCGCCCTCCTCTGAAATGGCCGCAAACGCTCATGTGGATGCCGCGAAATACGAAGAAATGTACGCCGCGTCCATCAATGACCCTGAAGGCTTCTGGAACGAGCACGGCAAGCGTGTCGACTGGATCAAACCTTTCACCAAGGTCAAGAACGTCAACTACGACTTCGGTAATGTGTCCATCAAATGGTTTGAAGACGGCACTCTGAACGTCGCGGCCAACTGTATCGACCGGCACCTTGCCACGCGCGGCGATCAAACCGCGATCATCTGGGAACCCGATGAGCCGACGGATGAAGCGCAGCACATCACCTATAACGAGCTGCATGAAAACGTCTGCAAAATGGCCAATGTTTTCAAGAACCTCGGGATCGGCAAAGGCGACCGCGTGGTGATCTACCTGCCGATGATCCCGGAAGCGGCCTATGCCATGCTGGCCTGTGCCCGCATCGGTGCGATCCATTCGATCGTTTTCGCGGGCTTCTCGCCCGACGCGCTTGGCGCGCGGATCAATGGCTGTGACGCCAAGCTGGTGATCACCGCCGACACCGCCCCGCGTGGTGGCCGCCGGACCAAGCTGAAAGACAACGTCAACCAAGCGCTTTTGCATGACACGGATGATGTGAAATGCCTCGTCGTCAAGCATACCGGCGATCAGATCGCTTGGCGCTCGAACGATGACTACTGGCTGCATGAGGAGCTGGAAAAGGTCGATGCCGATTGCCCGCCCGAAGAACTGAACGCCGAGGACCCGCTGTTCATCCTTTACACCTCCGGCTCGACCGGCCAGCCCAAAGGCGTGGTCCATACGACCGGTGGTTATCTGGTTTGGGCATCCATGACTCATGAAATCACCTTCGACTACCACGAAGGCGATATCTTCTGGTGTACTGCCGACGTGGGCTGGGTCACCGGCCACAGCTATATCGTCTATGGCCCGCTCGCCAATGGCGCGACAACGCTGATGTTCGAAGGTGTGCCGACCTATCCGGATGCTGGCCGGTTCTGGGCCGTGTGCGAAAAACACAAGGTTAATCAGTTTTATACCGCCCCCACCGCGATCCGTGCGCTTATGGGGCAGGGTACTGAATTCGTTGACAAATACGACCTCAGCGACCTCAAGGTTCTGGGCACAGTGGGTGAACCGATCAACCCCGAAGCCTGGAACTGGTACAACGAGGTTGTGGGCAATGGGAACTGCCCGATCGTCGACACGTGGTGGCAGACCGAGACCGGCGGCCATATGATGACTCCCCTGCCCGGCGCCCACGCCACCAAGCCCGGCTCGGCCATGAAACCCTTCTTTGGCGTACAGCCCGTGGTGCTTGAGCCGACCAGCGGTGAGGAAATCCACGAGTACCCGGCCGAAGGCGTGCTTTGCATGAAAGGCAGCTGGCCCGGTCAGATGCGTACCGTTTGGGGCGACCATGAGAGGTTCGAGAAAACCTATTTCTCGGACTACAAAGGCTATTATTTCGCGGGTGACGGTTGCCGCCGCGACGAGGATGGCGATTACTGGATTACCGGACGTGTGGACGACGTGATCAACGTGTCGGGCCACCGGATGGGCACCGCCGAAGTGGAAAGCGCATTGGTCGCCCACTCGAAAGTGGCCGAGGCCGCGGTGGTTGGCTATCCTCATGATATCAAAGGGCAAGGCATCTATTGCTATGTCACACTGATGTCCGGCGAAGAGCCCACAGAAGAGCTGCGCAAGGAGCTTCGGACTTGGGTTCGCCAAGAGATTGGCCCGATTGCGGCGCCCGATCTTATTCAATGGGCCCCCGGCCTGCCCAAGACTCGTTCAGGCAAGATCATGCGCCGTATCCTGCGCAAGATCGCCGAGAACGACTATGGTAGTCTTGGCGATACCTCGACGCTGGCCGACCCCAGCGTTGTGGATGAGCTGATCGAAAACCGCATGAACCGCGACGAATAACCTTCCCTGTGAAGCGGCCCACCCGGGCCGGTCTAACCTTTCTATCGGGCCGGAGTTTGACCGGCCCGATTTTTGTTGGAACACTCAGACGAACCGCGCAGTTGAACTGATTGAACCCCGCCCCTCTATGGCAACTATTCGCCCATCTCCATGGGTTTTACCGCGTTTTTTTTCACGCGTTTGTGCTAGACTGGAGCGGTCAATCGAGTGGCGAAGGAGTTACCATGAAGATCAGCCTGAAAGCGCTTGGCCTTGTGGCCATGATGGGTGTTGCCGGTTGCATGTCGGCCGAACAAGAACGCGAAATGACAGGGGCCCTTGTGGGCGGGGGGCTTGGCCTTGTCAGCGCCAAGGTGCTTGGCGCCGACAATGACTGGGTCGTGGTGTCGACCCTTGCGGGGGCCGCGGCAGGGGCCTTGGTGGCCCGGCACCGGGCCAACAATCAATGTGCCTATGCCAATGGTGATGGCACCTATTATCGCGCCCCCTGTCGGTAATTTAACGCAAATTCAGGATACCAAGCCCGTTCGAACGGGCTTGGATTACGCAGTTTCGAAACGGCTTGCACCGGCATTCCCGTAACGCATTTACCCCCGCCCGCGATAGGGAGGAACGCCCTGATCTGGAAGCCAGACGCCTTCGGGCTGTGGCCCGGTTTGGTAAAAGACGTCGATGGGGATGCCGCCGCGCGGGTACCAATAGCCCCCAATGCGCAGCCATTTCGGTTCAAGAAAATCGGCCAGGCGGCGGGCAATCGTCACGGTGCAATCCTCGTGAAAGGCACCGTGGTTGCGAAAGCTGGTAAGAAACAGCTTGAGCGATTTGCTTTCCACCAGCCACTCGCCCGGCACGTAGTCAATCACCAGATGGGCGAAATCGGGCTGTCCGGTCATCGGGCAAAGCGAGGTGAACTCCGGGCACACGAAACGCACGTTATAGGCCACGTCGGCCTGTGGGTTTTGTACGCGTTCCAGTTCGGCCTCTTCGGGGCTTTGCGGCTGTACCGTATCGCCACCCAACTGCTTGAGATTCTTGTAGATATCGTCGCTCATTGTCTTTCTCTCCTCAAACGCCGCGCTTGTTGCCCCAGAGCATGACATGCAGCTGCGGCAAAACACGGGCCTCGTACCATTTGTCCGCAATCACCCGGTCCACCAGCCAGCGCATGCGCGCATCGACACCCTCTTGGTCGACCACTGCGGTGTCATCCTCGGGCGGCGGTGGTGTGTGATTGCCGGGTTGCAGGTAGATTGGCAAATCGGGGTAGCGCGCGGCCACGTCACGGGCCCATAGGTAATCCACCTCGTCAAAGATCACGATTTTCAGGACTGTTTCAGCCCCCCGGCCGGCTTTGATGCAAGTATCGAATATATCCCAATCCACTTCCATCTGGCTCGAAGGCGGCTTGGGGCTTAGCACCAGCATATCAAGATCGGCAAACCAATCACGCGCCACGCTGCCTTGGGTTTCGAGGCCAAAGCGATAGCCGCGCGCGCGGCCCACCTTGATCAGTGGGCCGAAGGGTTGAATCGCCGGGTTGCCACCTGAGAGCGTGACCATGAGGGGCGCGCCGCCGGAGAGGCGTTCCACCTCGGCCATCACGTCCTTGGCCTGCATGGGTTTCCACGTTTCGCGATAGGCGCTATCGACGGCGTGCATGCTGTCGCACCAGCTACAGCGATAGTCACAGCCGCCGGTGCGCACGAAAACCGTGGGCACGCCGATCAGGGCGCCTTCGCCCTGAATGGTCGGCCCGAAAATCTCGGACACCCGAATTGTGTCTTGGTCGCTCACGGCCTGTATTCCGCCCATGTCTTGGGAGTTTCGCTGACCTTTACGGCACTGACTTCGGGCCATTTGGCATGGCACCAGTCGTAGAAATGCTTAGCCATGCGCTCGGCGGTGACCATGTCATCGCCAAGCACGTCGTTGAGGTGCCGGTGATCCAGCTCATCGTCGATATAGCGTTTAAGCGGGGCGAGATCGAGGTAGTCGCGCACGAAGCCACACGCGTTCAGTTCCGCCGCCTTGAGTTCCACCACCACGATGTAGTTGTGACCATGCAGGCGGGCGCATTGGTGACCTTCCGGCACGCCAAACAACTGATGCGAGGCGGAAAAGTGGAATTCCTTGGTGATCGTATACATCACGCACCCTCCGTTCGGGTGGCTTGCCGCCAATAATCGGGATCGGCGTACTCGGTGGGGTCGTCGATGCCGGCAAGATGGAAGGCCTCGCGCCGTTCCACGCAGGTGCCGCAACGCCCGCAATGCACCTCGCCGCCCTTGTAGCAGGACCATGTTTCGGCAAAGGGGGTGTTGTGCTTGGCCCCTTCCGTGACGATTTCGGCCTTCGAGATGGTGACGAAGGGAGTGTAAAGTTCGACCTCCCCCATGCCTTCGAGGGCCTTGTCTTCCATCCTCTGGAAAGCCTCGATGAAGCCGGGGCGGCAATCGGGGTAGATGAAGTGATCGCCCCCATGGACGGCGGCGGCCACCGCATCAACCTTTTGCGCCGAGGCCATACCGAAGGCGATCGCCAGCATGATGGCGTTGCGGTTGGGGACCACCGTGACCTTCATGGTGTCTTCGGCATAGTGGCCATCGGGAACATCCAGTTCGTCGGTGAGCGCCGAACCGGACAGCGCCGCGCCGACATTGCGGATGTCGATAACGTGATGCGGCACGCCAAGCCGCGCAGCGCAGGCGGCGGCGGAGTCCAGTTCCTTGGCATGACGTTGGCCATAGTCGAAAGAAAGCAGCCCCACCAAACTGCGTTCGGTGGCGACCTTATAGGCAAGCGTGACAGAATCCAGCCCGCCTGAGCAGATGACAAGAGTTCTCATAATATTAGTCCTTGTTTTGTTTTGAGCGGGTAGGCTGCGACCGCATGATGCGGCGCATCTAAGGCGTTTGGCCCTTGTTTGCAAGCGCCGGGCCTTTGCATATGCAGTGTTTAGCGGGCATAAGGCAGGCATGGAGATGACCGCGCTTGCCTTTGATCATGCCCCGGTGGGCCTTGCCGTTTTGGAAAAGCGGATCATCCAACACGTGAACCTGCAATTCGCCGCGATTTTTGGCGATGACCCGGCGGATTATGCCTGCGTGCCCTTAGCGCGCTATTACCCGTCGATCGAAGACTATAGCCGGATCGGTGAGCGTGCCCTTGCCGCCATGCGCGAAACCGGGCACTATTCCGACGAAAGGGTCATGAAGCGCCGCAACGGAGAGTTGTTCTGGTGCCGGGTGCGGGGACAATCCCTGACGCCGGATGATCCGTTTCAGCGCGGAATATGGTCATTTGCCGATTTGTCGGAGGAACGCCCCCTCGTGGAGTTGACACAGCGAGAGCGGGAAGTGGCCATCCTGACATGTCGGGGGCTGACCTCGAAGGAGGTCGGCCTGGAGTTGGGACTGAGTTACCGCACGGTCGAGGTGTATCGCGCACGGCTTTTGGAGAAGTTCGGGGCGCGCAAACTGGCCGAGTTGGTGGCCAAATTATCCGGTATGCCGTTATAATAGCGGACGCAGGGTAAGCTTTTTTGAAATTCCCCCTCGCATTCCGCCACGGATTACCCCATTTTGCAGGTCGATTGCCTGCTTTTCTAGGGCAAGCGCTTGCCCTATAAGCGGCCACAACAATGAACGCGGCGGTAGTTAAATTTTCGCTGCAACGGTCGAGGAACCCGATGCCGAACAAAACCCATGACGCAGATGTCGCCTTTATCAAAGCTCTTGCCGAAGTCCTGAATGACAACGACTTGACGGAACTCGCGGTCAAGCGGGACTATGGCGAAAACGATACGCTCAACGTCAAGGTCAGCCGCCGTCAGGAGGTTGTAGCTCAAGTCAGCGCCGCTGCCCCTGCCCCCGCAGCCGCACCTGAGGCGCCTGCCGCAGCGGCCCCTGCCGCAGCCCCAGCCGAAAGCGCACCTTTCGAAGACCCGGCAAGCCACCCCGGTGCCGTGACATCGCCTATGGTAGGCACTGTTTACATGCAGGCCGAACCCGGTGCGCCCTCGTTTGTCAGTGTGGGTGACAAGGTGGCCGAAGGTGATACCCTGCTGATCGTCGAGGCAATGAAGACCATGAACCACATCCCCGCCCCGCGCGGTGGCACGGTGAAGCGTATTCTGGTCGAAGATGGTGCCGCCGTGGAATATGGCGCGCCCTTGATGATTATCGAATAAGGATCGCCTCATGTTCGACAAGATCCTGATCGCCAACCGTGGTGAGATCGCCCTGCGCGTCATTCGTGCGGCGCGTGAGATGGGTATCCAAACCGTTGCCGTGCATTCCACCGCCGATGCCGATGCCATGCATGTGCGCATGGCCGATGAATCGGTTTGCATTGGTCCGCCCCCGGGCACCGATAGCTACCTGTCGATCCCGGCGATCATCGCGGCCTGTGAGGTGACTGGCGCACAGGCCATTCACCCCGGCTATGGGTTTTTGTCGGAAAACGCGAACTTCGTACAGATCGTCGAGGATCATGACCTGACCTTTATCGGCCCCACGGCCGAGCATATCCGCGTCATGGGAGACAAGATCACCGCCAAGGACACCATGAAGCAACTGGGCGTGCCTTGTGTGCCCGGGTCAGACGGTGGTGTCGCCTCTTTGGAAGAGGCCAAAAAATTGGGCGAGGACATCGGGTATCCGGTAATCATCAAGGCCACCGCCGGTGGCGGTGGTCGCGGCATGAAGGTGGCACAAAACGCCGCCGGGATGGAACATGCCTTCATGACCGCACGCTCTGAAGGCAAGGCCGCCTTTGGCAACGATGAGGTCTATATCGAGAAATACCTCACTACTCCGCGCCACATCGAGATTCAGGTCTTTGGCGATGGCAAGGGCAACGCCGTTCATCTGGGTGAGCGGGATTGCTCACTTCAGCGGCGTCACCAGAAAGTGTTCGAGGAGGCCCCCGGCCCCTGCATTTCCGAAGAAGAACGCGCGCGGATCGGCAAGATTTGCGCCGATGCCGTGGCCAAGATCAATTATACCGGCGCGGGCACCATCGAGTTCCTCTATGAAAACGGCGAGTTTTATTTCATCGAGATGAACACCCGTTTGCAGGTGGAACACCCGGTGACCGAGGCGATTTTCGGTGTCGATCTGGTGCAGGAGCAAATCCGCGTGGCCGAGGGGCACCCGATGTCCTTCACCCAAGATGACCTGCAAATCAATGGCCATGCCATCGAGGTCCGGATCAACGCCGAAAAACTGCCCGAGTTTTCGCCCCGCCCCGGCAAGATCACCCAGTTTCATGCACCCGGCGGCCTTGGCGTGCGGATGGATTCGGCGCTTTACGATGGCTACAGCATTCCGCCCTACTATGACTCCCTCATCGGCAAGCTCATCGTGCACGGAAAGGACCGGCAAGGCGCCCTGACGCGGCTGAACCGCGCCCTGGGCGAATTGATTGTGGATGGCGTGGATACCACGGTGCCGCTGTTCCATGCCTTGTTGCAGGAAGAGGATATCCTGACCGGGGATTACAATATCCACTGGCTTGAACACTGGTTGGAAACCAACCTTCAGGGTTAAGCGCAAGGCTCCCGGCTTGGGGGCCCAACTGGCAAGACCGCGACAGGCCAAGACAGGCATTCTTCGGGATGCGGCTTCTCTCGACGTAATGAAAGTCGATCCATGCGCCTACGGCGGCAAGCGCGATTGCAGCCATGAAGAAAGTGACGATACTGAAACGTTAATTCCTTTTGGAGAAATCCACCGAACGGCAATGAGCGAGCCCGACGCGATCCTGACCCCACAGCTTTTGCTTCGCGCCTATGCTGCGGGGATTTTCCCGATGTCCGAGCATCGCGACGATCCCGAGGTGTTCTGGGTCGATCCGCGCCGCCGTGGCATCCTGCCCCTTGACGGGTTTCACATATCCCGATCGCTCGGGCGGCGGATGCGGAAGGCGGACTATACTGTCACGCTGAACCATGCCTTCGAGCACGTCCTGATGGCCTGTGCCAACCGCGAAGACACGTGGATAAATGGTGAAATTCACCGGCTCTATACGGCGCTTCACAAGCTGGATCATGCCCATTCTCTGGAAATCTGGCAGGGCACAAAGCTTGCAGGCGGGGTATATGGTGTCACGCTTGGCGGTGCGTTTTTCGGGGAAAGCATGGTATCGCCGCGCAGGGATGGTTCAAAACTGGCCTTGGCGCATCTGATAGATCACCTGCGGCGCTGCGGCTTTACACTTTTTGATACACAGTTCATCACCCCGCACCTCCAATCCCTGGGCGCGGTCGAAATCGCCCGTGCCACGTACCACGAAAGATTGCATGAAGCTTTGCACATCGAGGCGGACATAAATGCCGTACCGTTGTGTGACGACCCTCAGTCCGTCTTGCAGCGCATGACCCAAACGTCATAGCGCGCATGTTCCATCGCATTCAACGCCGGCGATGAGGCGATCATCCAGCCTTGGAACACCGGGGCTTCTCGCCCCTGTTCCTCAACGGTCACAAAGGCGAAAGCATCAGCGGCAGGATCGCCCTCGGGGTAACGGCATTCTCCCAAACGCACTGTCAACCGCCCTATATCGGCGCTTTCGCCATTGCGCAGGGTCATGTCCACGACATCGCCGGCAACCTTGTCGAGGCCGCGCAAGACGGCCCCCGTACCGACATCCACGGCCTGCTGCGCGACAACGCTTGTCGAGAAGGCGAAGGTCATGGCAAGGACGAAACGGATCATTCTCCGTTGTCCTCATCCCCACCCACGAATTTCATCAGAAGCGAAACAAGGCTGACGGAACCTTGGGTGAACTCGATCTCATCGCCGGGTTCAAAATAAAACGGCGAGCCGCCGGGCAGGATTTCGACATAGTTGCCCCCCAAAAGCCCTTCGGAACTGATAGATACCGCGCTATCGTCGGGAACCTCGATGCCCTCCTGCACGGTAAAAACCGTGCTGGCGCGATAGGTACCGGGATCAAGTTGAATGCCCGTCACCCGGCCCACCTTGACACCCGCCATGCGAACATCGGTGCCCACATCAACGCCATCTGCACTGCGGAAGCTGGCGGCCAGTTGGTATTCATCCTGCCCGCCGGACAGCCCCGTGGCCTGACCGGCATAAACCAGAAAGCCAAGGGCCACGGCCAGCACCGCGCCGCCGACAATCACTTCGGTGGTATTTTCAGACATAGACGCGCGCCTTATTCAGGGGACCAAGCCTCGTAATCCTTCCGCTCAATCGGGGCCGGGCGGCGGATGGACCCGGCAGGCGCATAGGCAAGGGCCGTGCCTGTCAGGTTTTCTTCATGAGGCTTTTCCCAGGTTTTATGGGTAAGCGGACGGTCCGTGGGCGGTTCATTGTAGGTATGATGCAGCCAGCCGTGCCAATCAGGGCTGACGCGGCTTGCCTCGGCCTCGCCGTTGAAAATGACCCAGCGGCGCTTGTCCTCGCGGTCGCGATAGAACACGTTCCCCTGCTCATCCTCGCCCATCTTGACGCCCTTACGCCATGTGTAAAGCTGGGTGTTGAGCGTCTGCCCGTTCCACCATGTTACAGCGCGCAGAAGAGTGTTGAGAATGCCCATGAGTATCTCCCGATAACTTGGTGTCTGTATGGCGAATTGACAGGGCAAAGTCCAGTGGTCCTCCATCCCCCTTTGAACAAAAGAAAGCCCCGCCTGTCGGGGCGGGGCTTGGAAACTGTTGGCCTGTCGCAGCGATCAGCCCGCGCTTGTGCCTTCTTTTTTCTGATCGGCATAGATCATCAGCGGGGCGGCCTCCGAGGTCACGGCCTCTTCGTTCACGACAACCTCTTCCACGCCTTCCATGCCCGGCAGGTCGAACATGGTGTTCAACAGGATGTCTTCGAGGATCGACCGCAAGCCGCGAGCGCCGGTTTTGCGTTCAATCGCCCGCTTGGCAATCGCCTTGAGCGCGTCGTCGGTGAAGGTGAGTTGGGCATCCTCAAGCTCGAAAAGACGTTGGTACTGTTTGACCAAGGCATTCTTCGGTTCGGTCAGGATGGTGACAAGCGCATCTTCATCCAGATCTTCCAAGGTGGCAATCACCGGCAAGCGGCCCACGAATTCCGGAATCAGGCCAAACTTGAGAAGGTCTTCAGGCTCGAGATCGGTAAAGACCTCGCCCACGCCGCGTTCGTCCACGTCGCGCACATCGGCCCCGAAGCCCATGGCGCTGCCTTTCCCGCGCTGCGAGATAATCTTGTCGAGGCCCGCGAAAGCACCGCCGCAGATGAACAGGATGTTGGTGGTGTCCACTTGCAGGAATTCCTGCTGCGGATGCTTGCGCCCGCCCTGCGGCGGCACGGCGGCAACGGTACCTTCCATCAGCTTCAGCAGCGCCTGCTGCACGCCCTCCCCCGAGACATCACGGGTGATCGAAGGGTTTTCGGACTTGCGGGTGATCTTATCGACCTCGTCGATATAGACGATACCGCGCTGTGCCCGTTCGACGTTGTATTCGCTGGCCTGCAGCAGTTTGAGGATGATGTTTTCCACATCCTCACCGACGTAGCCCGCTTCGGTCAGCGTGGTGGCGTCGGCCATGGTGAAAGGCACATCGAGAATGCGCGCCAAGGTCTGCGCCAGAAGTGTTTTACCACAGCCCGTCGGACCGATCAGAAGGATATTGGACTTTTGCAGTTCAATATCGCTTTTGCCCGCGTGATTGAGGCGTTTGTAATGGTTGTGCACGGCCACCGAGAGAACACGCTTGGCCATGGCCTGGCCGATTACGTAGTCGTCCAGAACCTGACAGATTTCCTGCGGTGTGGGCACGCCTTCGCTGGATTTCAGGCCCGCGCTCTTGGTTTCTTCGCGGATGATATCCATGCAGAGTTCGACACATTCATCACAGATGAACACGGTCGGCCCAGCAATCAGTTTGCGCACCTCATGCTGGCTTTTACCGCAAAAGCTACAATAGAGCGTGTTTTTGCTGTCGCCGCCAGAGTTGTTCGCCATCACGTACCTTTCGGGCCTTTTGCCCCGGTTTTGCAGGCGCTTGCGCGCCGCTTCGTCCTTATTTCGATCGGGCCAGCTTAAGACAGGTGAAACACCACCACAATGTCAAAAATCACCGCGCCCGGGAAGGGCGCGGCAGGCCCTTTTACTTGTCGCCGTCGTCGTCACCCTTGGCGCGGTTTTCGACGATTTCGTCGATAAGGCCCCATTTCTTGGCCTCCTCAGGCGACATGAAGTTGTCACGCTCAAGCGCATCTTCAACCTTTTTAAGGGTTTGGCCGGTGTGCTTCACGTAAATTTCATTAAGCCGCTTCTTGAGTTTCATCGTCTCTTCGGCGTGAATCATGATGTCGGTCGCCTGACCCTGGTAGCCGCCCGAGGGCTGGTGAACCATGATTCGACTGTTGGGCAAAGAAAACCGCATGCCTTCGGCACCAGCAGTCAACAGAAGCGAGCCCATCGAGGCCGCCTGCCCGATGACCAGCGTGCTGACCTTCGGCTTGATGTATTGCATGGTGTCGTAGATCGACAGGCCGCTGGTGACCACGCCACCGGGGCTGTTGATATACATCGAGATTTCTTTTTTCGGGTTCTCGGCCTCAAGATGTAGTAGCTGCGCCACGATCAAACTCGACATGCCGTCGTGCACGGGGCCGTTGACGAAAATGATCCGCTCCTTGAGCAGGCGCGAGAAGATATCATAGGCGCGCTCGCCGCGGCTGGTTTGCTCAACCACCATGGGGACGAGGGTATTCATGTAAGTCTCGAATGGGTCTGTCATATTCGCCTGCCTGTAAGTGTGGAGGGATCTTTAGCGATCAGTTGCTAACGGAGTCTTAGTGGCGCATAGGGGTAGCTGCAAGGGGCGCGAAGACGGTTTTGGCTTGTGTTCGTGGCCCTTGGGCGGGTTGGGGTGAGCTTGGGAAACATGCCGAATGACACAAGGCATTCCGCATGAAGATTGCGCAACAGTCTTTTGATATCACACGATTATATAGGCTTTCTCATGTCGAATTTCACGACGCCGCCGCGCATCATCCCGTCTTACGAAACGTCAGGTAGTGCGGCACCCGGCCTTCGCGCAGGGCTTTTTGCTCGTACCGGGTAGAAATCCAATCATTCCAAGGGGTTCGCCAATCTTCCGGGCGCTCGGCCAGCCATTCGAACCCGTGGCGCGGCACCTGCTCCAAGGTTTGGCGGACATAGTCGGGAATATCCGTGGCCACACGAAAAATTGCTCCTTTTTTCAACACCTTAGAGAGCGGCTCCAGATGTTCGGGCGTGACGAAACGGCGGCGGTGGTGGCGTTTCTTGGGCCAGGGATCAGGGTACAAAAGGAAGGCGCGGGAAATGCTTTCGGCGGGCAGAACATCGAACATATCGCGGGCGTCACCGGGGTGGACCGCAATATTTTGCGCCCCGGAGTCGCGTATCTTGCCCAAGAGCATGGCGACGCCGTTGATATAAGGCTCACAGCCGATGAACCCCACGCCCGGGTTCTGCACGGCCTGGTGAACCATGTGTTCGCCACCGCCGAACCCAACCTCGAGCCAGACATCGCGATCCCCGAAAAGCGATGATAAATCAACGGGTTCCCGTTCGGGGTTCACGTCCCAGCCGACCGCCCCGGGGGACAATTTGGCAAGGTCTTCGTCAAGGTAGGCCTCTTGCGATTTACGCAGGCCCTTGCCCTTGAAACGGCCATAAAAGTTGCGCCACGGGGCGCCGGAGGGATGCTTATCAGAGCTCATGAATTCTGTACGACTCGTACGTTTTGTACGCGAGTTTTGTACGAAAATCGCCTCGCCCCGAAGGAGAAACGTACAAGTCGTACGAAACGCACTTGGGGCGGGCGAAAATCACACGGCTTTCTTGAGGGTCTCGACCAGATCGGTGCGTTCCCAACTGAACCCGCCATCGGCCTCGGGTTCGCGGCCGAAGTGACCATAGGCCGCCGTACGCTGGTAGATCGGTTTGTTAAGATCCAGCGCCTCGCGGATGCCGCGCGGGGTGAGATCCATGGATTGGCGAATGGCCTTTTCGATCTGCGATTCGTCCACTTCGCCGGTGCCGTGGGTATCCACGTAGATCGACAGCGGCTTGGCGACACCGATGGCGTAGGAAAGTTGCAGGGTGCAACGCTCGGCCATGCCGGCGGCGACGACGTTCTTGGCCAGATAGCGCGCGGCATAGGCCGCCGAGCGGTCGACCTTCGTAGGGTCCTTGCCGGAGAAGGCCCCGCCCCCGTGCGGCGCGGCGCCACCGTAGGTATCGACGATGATCTTGCGCCCGGTAAGGCCCGCATCGCCATCGGGACCGCCGATGACGAAGGTGCCGGTGGGGTTCACCCACCATTCGGTTTTGTCGTTGATCCACTCGGCGGGCAGAACCTCGCGAATGTAAGGCTCGACGATGGCGCGGATGTCGTCGCTGTTCTGGTTTTCGCTTTCGTGTTGGGTGGACAGCACGATCTGGGTGACCTCGACCGGCTTGCCATCTTCGTAGCGCAGGGAAATCTGGCTTTTGGCATCGGGGCGCAGGGTGGGTTCGGCCCCGGATTTGCGCGCCTCGGCCAGACGGCGCAGGATGGCGTGTGAAAACTGGATCGGCGCGGGCATGAGCGCGTCGGTTTCATTGGTGGCATAGCCGAACATGATGCCCTGATCCCCTGCCCCGTCGCGATCGACGCCTTGGGCGATATGGGCGGATTGTTCGTGCAGGAAATTCAGCACGTGGCAGGTGTTCCAGTGGAACTGTTCCTGTTCATAGCCGATATCGCGGATGCAATCGCGGGCGATCTGCTGAATCCGGCCCATGTAGTTGCGCAGCTTGTCCTGATCCGAGAGGCCCACCTCGCCCCCGATGACGACCATGCCCGAGGTGGCGAAGGTTTCGGCGGCGACGCGGGCGTTGGCCTCTTCTTCGAGGAAGGCATCGAGGATGGCGTCGGAAATCCGGTCGCAGACCTTGTCGGGGTGGCCCTCCGAGACGGATTCGGAGGTGAAGATATAGTTCTGTCGGGACATGTAAGGTGCTCCATTAATGTCTGCCGTCACGCCAGGAAGCCGTTGTGACGGGGTTCAGGCGTGGTTACGCCGAAGGGCCAGTGGCGTCAATCGCTAAGTCCCCCTGCGCCCAAGCACGGGATAAAGGCAGCACAGGACCATGAGGGCCAGCAGTGCGGCAAGCATGGGCAGGTCGCCCATGCGAGCATAGGGTGTGGGGGCCATGGGGGGCGGCAGGGCCGCGTCGCGCCACCCGGCCTTGTTCAGGGGGATCTGCGCGGTGATCTGCCCGCGTGCGTCGATCATGGCCGAGACCCCGGTATTGGCCACACGGATCATCGGCAGGCCCATCTCGGCGCTGCGCAGGCGGGCCTGGGCGAGGTGCTGATAGGGGCCGGAGTTTTCGCCGAACCATGCGTCATTGGTGACCAGAAGCATGACATCGGCGCGCCGGGGGGCGGCGCGCACATCCTGCGGAAAGACACCTTCGTAACAGATGAGCGGCAGGGCAAACCCGGCTGGCCCAAGGTCGATCACCTGTGCGCCGGGCCCCGGAGAATAGCCGTTGCCGCGTTGCGCGGCAAAGGCGGTGATACCGATTTTCTGCAGCTGGTCGCCGAAGGGGATATATTCGCCGAAGGGCACAAGGTGGTGCTTGTCGTAAAGTGCGCTGACCCGGCCCGAGGCATCCAGCGCCACGAGGGAGTTGTAAAGCCGCCGGTCGTCGTGCCGTTGAAGGCCAAGGACCACGGGCGCGCCCTGGGCGGCGCGGGCGATCCCGTCGAGGGTAGGTTCTGCGTTGTTGAGAAGCACCGGCACCGCGGTTTCGGGCCAGACGATGAGATCGGGGCGGGCGTGGCCGCCCTGCCCCGGTTCCGCGGTAAAGGCGATCTGGCGGTCAAAGAAGGTCTGGATATGGGCCGGGTCCCATTTTTGGTGCTGGGGCGCGTTGGGCTGGACCAGGCGAACGGTGGGCGCGTCCTGGGGTGTGGCGGGCGCGGGGGGCAGTTGGCCCGCCACGGCAAAAAGCGCGGCAAAGGCCGCAAGGCCCAGCGCGCCGGGCAGGCGCGGGCCAGTGAGCAGCGCGCCCAAGGCCGTGGCGCTGCCCAGAAGCGCGAAGGTAAGGCCAAGCGGCCCTGTAAGCGCGGCCAGCGGCAAAAGCGCGCTGTCGATCAGCGCGTGGCCCGGCTGCGCCCATGGAAAGCCGGTCAGAACGGTGCCGCGCAGGGCCTCGGACAGGGTGAGGGCGCAGGCAAGGCCCAGCGCGCCGCCACGCAGGCGGCGCGACAGCCCGGCGGCCAGCGCCCAGAACAGCGCAAGGCCGCCGGCAAGGCCGAAAAGCGCAAAGGGGGCCATCCACGCGTGGCGCGCGGCGTCGACAAGGAAAGGTTCCACGATCCAGTTGAGCGCAAGCGCGAAATAGCCCGCGCCCATCGCCCACCCGCCCCAGGCCGCCGCGCGCCAGTCGGGCAGCGCGGGCAGGATCGCAAGGCAGGCGGCAAAGGCGGGGATCGAGAGCCACCAGAGACCCAAGGGCGCCTGCCCCGTGGCCGCCACGGCCCCGAGCGCGAATAGCAGCGCCCAGCGCCAGCGGGGGCGCAGGGCGGCGGCCCTTTCGCTCAGGCGCGGGGCGGCGGCGGGGACGTCGGGCATGGCTTAGCCATCCTGTGCCTCGGGCATGCGGACGCGCAGGCGCTTGATGCGGCGGGGGTCGGCCTCGGTCACCTCGATGGAGACACCGGCGGGGTGTTCGACCACCTCGCCGCGCACCGGCACCCGGCCCAGAAGCATGAAGACCAGCCCGCCCAGGGTATCGATTTCTTCCTCGTCGACCTCCTCGGTGTCGGTCAGCGACTGGCCGATTTCCTCTTCGAATTCCTCAAGCGGGGTTTTGGCCAGCGCGAGGTAGGTGCCGGGGCGTTCGCGTGTCCAGTATTGATCGTCGTCGATGTCGTGTTCGTCTTCGATTTCGCCGACCACCTGTTCGATCAGGTCTTCGATGGTTACAAGGCCGTCCACCCCGCCGTATTCGTCGATGACCAGCGCCATGTGCTGCCGTTCGCTTTGCATTTTCTGCAAGAGCACGCCGATGGGCATGGAGGGCGGCACGTAAAGCAGCGGGCGCAGGGTATCCTTGAGCGAGAAGCGCCCGCCCTTGCCGTTGAAACCGTGCTTGAGGGCGAAATCCTTGAGGTGGACCATGCCGATGGGGCTGTCGAGGGTGCCCTCGTAGACCGGCAGGCGGGTCATGCCGCTGTCGCGGAAGACCTGCACCAGGTTGTCTTTCGAGGTATCGGAGGGGACCGAGACGATATCGGCCTTGGGGATGGCGACATCCTCGACCGCCATGTCGCGCAGGTTGCCCATGCCGGGGCCGGCGTTGGCGGGGCGGCGGCTGTCGGGGTCGATGTCGTCGCCTTGGGCGTCGTCCTCGCCGGGGGTCAGAACCCCGATGATGCGGCGGAAAAACCCGCCCTGGTCTTCGTCGTGGTGATCGTGGTGATCGTGCTCGTCCTGCCCTTGGGGCTGCGCGCGTTGCGCTGCGTTAGAGGAGTCTTCGGTACTGTCGCCCATTGTCTCTTTCGTCCAGGTTAAGGGGGCGCGGCCCCCGGTCAAAGCTTAATATGGGTCACCAAGGCCCAGTTTGCCAAGTATGGCCACTTCGGTTGCTTCCATCAAAGTGGCATCTTCGTCACGGATATGATCGTAGCCCAGCAGGTGAAGCGTACCATGGACCAGCAAATGGGTAACGTGATCGGCCATGGGTTTGCCCTGTTCCGCGGCCTCGCGGGCGCAGGTGTCATAGGCGATGGCGATATCGCCAAGGTGCTGCGGCCCCTCGTCGCCCCCTTGCGGGGGCTTTTCGGGAACGGCGCCCGGGGCCGCGGGCGCCAGATCGGTTTCAGGCCAGCTGAGCACATTGGTGGGGGTGGGCCTTTCGCGAAACGCGGCATTGAGCGTGGCGATGCGCGCGTCATCACAGGCCAGCACGGCGACTTCCCAATCCGCCGGGGCCAGGCCGAGATGCGCCAGCGTGGCTCGCGCGGCGGCTTCGGCAAGGTCACCCAGCCCGGCCTCTTGCCAGCGGGCATCCTCAATCAATGTATCGGTGAGCATCTGGCAACTGCCGGGGGCCAGCCCCCGGACCCCCGGGATATTTGCGAAAAGAAGAAAAGGCTTTGGCGGGTTTTGCGCAGGCCGTCAACCTGCGGGGTTATCCTTGTCGTAGGCCTCGATGATCGCGGCCACCAGCGGGTGGCGGACGACGTCGCGGGCCGAGAAATAGTTGAAGGCGATGTTGGGGATGGATTTCAGCAGGCGTTCGGCGTCGTGCAACCCGGAGGTCACACCGCGCGGCAGGTCGACCTGGCTTCGGTCGCCGGTGATGACCATGCGCGAGCCTTCGCCCAGCCGTGTCAGGAACATCTTCATCTGCATGGAGGTGGCGTTTTGCGCCTCGTCCAGAACGACAAAGGCATTGGCCAGTGTCCGGCCCCGCATGAAGGCCAGCGGCGCGATCTCGATGCGCTTTTCCTCGATCAGCTTGGCCAGTTGCTTGCCGGGCAGAAAGTCGTTCAGCGCGTCGTAAAGCGGCTGCATGTAGGGATCGACCTTGTCTTTCATGTCGCCCGGCAGGTAACCCAGTTTCTCGCCTGCCTCAACCGCGGGGCGCGACAGGATGATCCGATCGACATGGCCCTCAATGAACATCGACACCCCCACCGCCACGGCGAGATAGGTCTTGCCGGTGCCCGCCGGGCCGATGCCGAAGGCCAGTTCATTGCCGAAGAGCGATTGGACATAGGCCTTTTGCGCATCGGTGCGCGGTTCGACCAGTTTCTTGCGGGTCTTGATCTCGACCCGGCCGCCCTTGAACATCTCAAGCTGGTCGCCATCGCGGGTGCCGGTGTCATCGTCGGTGGTGTCCATACGCAATTCGCGGTCGACATCCGCCGCCTCGACCGGCTTGCCGGTCTCCAAGCGTTGGTAGAGGGCCGTCAGAACCTCGACGGTTTCCTTTGCCGCCGCCTGGTCCCCCATGACGACAAGCTGGTTGCCCCGGCGCAGGATCTGCACGCCCATCTTCTGTTCGATGTCGGCAAGGTTGCGGTCGTATTCGCCGCAAAGGTCGATCAAAAGACGGTTGTCGGGAAATTCAATGGCCGCTTCGTGCAGGGCATCTTCGGCGGGAGGCAACACGGTGGTGTTCAATCAGATCTCCAAGGTTGGCAGCTTTTGGGGAAAAGGGTGCCAAGTTGCGCAGGTGGGCGCAAGGGCGGGTGGTGAAATGTCATGGATTTGAGACGAAAACAGCCGCAGGACGTGACCCTGCGGCTGTTTCCAATAGCATATGCATGCGGCACCACCTTAGATCGGATCCCCGATCATGCCTGTGGAGCCTTGCTTGAAATCGCCGGTGGCGACGGTCGGCGGGGCCGTACCGGAGCATACCGGTTTGCCGTATTTGTCGAGCCGTTGCGAAAGATAGCCTTCGACCCCGTCGTCGATGATCCAGTGATCGCAGCCGTTGGGATCGACCCAGATACCTGCATTCATAGTGCTGAGGTGGTCACGATCAAAAAGCTGGCGGTCATAGGCCTTGTTGGGGCCTGCATCGCAGGCGGCCAGAAGCCCGGCAACGGGCACGGCAAGCATGAGTTTCAAATATGTCATTGGACCGCCCCCTAGTTGATGCAGATGATTTCGACGCGACGGTTTTTCTGCATGCCCGCCGCTGTGTTGTTGGTTGCCTTGGGCATGCGTTCGCCATACCCGCGGACATCGGCGATACGCGCCCCGACACTTTGGGCCACGCGCGCCACCGAGTTCGCCCGGCGATAGGAAAGCCGCATGTTGTAGCTGTCCGAGGCGCGGCTGTCGGTGTGGCCGGTGATGATGTAAGAGACAGCGCCGGTTGTCTGGAAGAATTCCTGAAGGCGGCGTTGGCCCGCGACGCTGATCTTGGCGCTGTCGGTGGCAAAATACTGATCGGAGTTCATCACCCCGCAAACATTGCCACGACGGCACACCGGGATACCCTGGCGATTGACGTGCGGCGACATGTACCCTTCGACACCGTCGTCCATCACCCAGTGTTCGCACCCGTCGGGATCGACCCAGATGCCGGGTTGATAAATCTCACCCTTGACCGTGCGTTGGCCTTGCTGCGCCAGACCGGCCTCTGCCGATGCTGCAAGTCCGAGGGTGACGGCAGCGAGCCCCCCCAGAACGCTGCGAACTGTCTTGGAAAAATCTTTCACCACAGCCACTGTCCTTGTTTACTTCCCCCACGAGGGCCGAAAAACAACAAGCCCTCAACGAATTATCCTTTCACTTTAACAAGTTTAGGACCGATGTGAAGAAAAATTCACCAGATATTGTGTCGGCAGTGGAAACAATAACTAACTATACCGAGAATTCGGCAGGCGAAGGCCAAAAATCTTGTAAATTCGTCCACTTAGGGCGGATTGGCCGCGCCCCGGCCCGGCCCTGTGATCCGGCGCAGGCCGGCGGTTTGGGCCTGCATCGTTAACCCCTGCCCGCCGCGATGGACGCGATTGCGGTCGGAATCAGAGGCGCCCGCCCTGCCCGGTTCAGCCCACGAGTTGACCCGACAGGGAGTTCGACCCGCTTTCGACGATCTTGACTCGGGCGATTTCGCCCGGTTGGGCGGTGCAATCGGCCACGTGCACGGCGTGCAGGTATTCGGATTTGCCGACCATCTGCCCCTCAAGCCGACCGGGTTTTTCGAACAGAACGCTGACCTCGCGGCCGACCATGGCGTCCTGTATGGCGCGTTGGTGGTGGGTGATCCGCTCTTGCAGGCGGTAAAGGCGGTCTGATTTCACATCCTCGTCAAGCTGCGCGCGTTCCGCCGCCGGGGTGCCGGGACGGGTGGAATATTTGAACGAGAAGGCGTAGCCGTATTTCACCTCTTCGATCAGGTCCATTGTGGCCTGGAAATCGGCATCGGTTTCCTCGGGGAAGCCGACGATGAAATCGCCCGACATCAGGATATCGGGGCGCGCGGCGCGGATGCGTTCGATCAGGCGGATATAGCTTTCGGCGGTGTGCTTGCGGTTCATCCGTTTCAGGATGCGGTCGCTGCCCGATTGCACCGGCAAGTGCAGGTAGGGCATGAGTTTTTCGCATGTCCCATGCGCTTCGATCAGGGCCTCGTCCATGTCGTTGGGGTGCGAGGTGGTGAAGCGGATACGTTCAAGCCCGTCGATGTCGTTGAGGGCCCAGATCAGGCGTGCAAGGCTCCAATCGTTTCCGTCGGGGCCTTCGCCGTGGTAGGCGTTGACGTTCTGACCCAGCAGGGTGATTTCGCGCACGCCGCGGTCGACCAGGTCGCGGGCCTCGTCGAGAATACGGGTGGCGGGGCGGCTGACCTCGGCCCCGCGGGTATAAGGGACCACGCAGAAGGCGCAAAACTTGTCGCAACCTTCCTGCACGGTCAGGAAGGCGGTGGGGCCGCGTTTCGCCTTGGGGCGGTTTTTCAGGGTCTCGAACTTGTCATCCAGCGGGAAATCGGTATCGAGCGCCTTCTTGCCCTCGCGGGCCTTGGCCTCCATCTGTGGCAGGCGGTGATAGCTTTGCGGGCCGACGACCATGTCCACAAGCGGTTGACGGCGCATGATTTCTTCGCCCTCGGCCTGTGCCACGCAGCCCGCCACGCCGATTTTCAGATCGGGGTTTTCATCCTTGAGGCTGCGGAAGCGGCCCAGTTCGGAATAGACCTTCTCGGCGGCCTTTTCGCGGATATGACAGGTGTTGAGCAGGATCATATCGGCGTCATCGGGGCTGTTGGTTTCGACATACCCCGCGCCGCCCATGGCCTCGGCCATGCGTTCACTGTCGTAAACGTTCATCTGGCAGCCGTAGGTCTTAATAAAAAGTTTTTTCGGATCGGCCATAACGGGCATGCTCCTGCAGAGTTTCAGGGCGCTTCCCTACACCAATGAACGGGTGCCTTGCAATGGACCACGAATTGGCCGACGTTAGCGCCAAAAACCCGAGGCCGGTGATGCGACACGACAATCTTGATACCTTTCTGAAAACAGCCGACACGACCCTTGCAAAGGGGCCGGTGGCCTTGATTTTCGTCGAGGACGACGTGGAGATCGGCAGCACCGTGCGGCATCATCTGGATTGTGGATTCAAGACGCTGCTGGTCCTCATGCCCGAGGCTTTCGGGTTGCCCGACGACGTGGCCGACAAGGTGGAGCGGATCAACTTTGACGTGGTGCGGGGGGACGATTGCTTTGATGCGGTCAATCGCGTCAGCGCCGCCGCGCCGGGGCTTTGGCTGTATTACTGCTATAACGCCGAATACTTGTTTTACCCTTTCTGCGAAACACGCACGGTTGGAGAGTTGCTGACCTTCCACACCGAAGAGCGGCGCGACGCGATGCTGTGCTACGTGGTGGACCTTTATGCCGGGAACCTAGAGGCGCATCCCAACGCGGTGTCGCTGGAAGACGCGCATCTGGATAAATCGGGCTACTATGCATTGGCCCGCAACGATCCGGACAATCACAATTATCCCAAGGAACGGCAGTTGGATTTCTTCGGCGGCCTGCGCTGGCGCTATGAAGAGCACATCCCCGCCAAGCGCCGCAAGATCGACCGGATCGCATTGTTCAAATCCAAGCCCGAACTGACCCTGCGCGACGACCACACGTTTTCAGACGAGGAATACAACACCTATGCCTGCCCTTGGCATCACAACCTGACTGCCGCGATCGTCTCGTTCCGGACGGCCAAGGCGTTGAAGTCGAACCCCGGTTCCACCTTCGATATCGAAACCTTCAAGTGGCACAATTCCACGCGGTTCGAGTGGCATTCGCGCCAGTTGCTGGATCTGGGCCTGATGGAACCGGGGCAGTGGTTCTAACCGGCTTTGCGCCGTTCCCGCGCGCTTGGGTGTTCCGAGGCGACGAAGGGCACATCGCTGACCACCGCATCGACGGATTTGCCCGAGGTTTCCTGATACATTTCAGGAAGTTCCACCTTGAGGCGCGTGCCGATAGCCGAATGATCCCACGGCACATAGGCCAAGGCGATGTTTTCTTCTAGGTCCGGCGAATACCATGGCGACGTGACATAGCCACAGCGCCTGCCCTTTTCATCGGCCACAAGCCAGAAATCGGGCGCGTAATCGGTGATCGGCAACCCGCCCATTTTCAGCCCCACCAGTTTGAGGGCGAAGGGGTATTGCCCCGCCTCGATCTGGGCGCGCTGCTGTTCGAGGGCCTGTTTGCCGATGTAATCGGCGGTTTTCTTGCGCGGCACTTGATAGGCAAGGTTGACCTGAAAGGGCGAGGTTTCGGCATCCATGTCCTGCCCCCATGACAGGATACCCGCCGCGATCCGGCGGTGGTGGCCCGGGGCAATGACCCGCAGGCCATAGCGCGCGCCGATACCGCGAATGCCGTACCATACGGGTTCGGCGGTTTCCGAGGCGTTGCGGACATACACTTCGTATCCCTTTTCACCGCTGAAGCCTGTTTGGCTGATGACAACGGGGCAGCCTTCGATCTTGGCCTCCATCATCCCGTAATAGGGAATGCTGCGCACCTCCTCGCCGATGAGGTCGGCCATCAGGTCTTCGGACAGGGGGCCTTGGATTTGCAGGGGGGCGACGTCGAGTTCGGTGATATCGACATCCCAGCGGCGGGGGGTGTTGACCCCTTGCAGCCATAGCATCAGGTCGCTGTCCGAGACCGAGAACCAGAACTCATCTTCGGCCAGACGCAAAAGCACGGGGTCGTTCAGGATGCCGCCCTTGTCGTTGCACAGGATGCAGTATTTGCCGTGCATCGGTTCGATCTTGGTGGCGTCGCGGGTGATGACGGTATTGACGAAATCCTCGGCGTCGGGGCCCTTGACGCAAATCTGGCGTTCCACGGCCACGTTCCAGAGGGTCACACCGTTGACCAGCGCGCGGTATTCGGCCATCGCGCCGCCGTCTTCGGGGCGGGCATAGCCGCGCGGGTGATACATGCGATTATAGACCGTGGCGCGCCATGCGCCGGCCTCGATCGACAGGTGCCAGAAGGGGGATTTGCGCACCCGGGTCGAGATCAGCATTTGCACAGGGGTCGGGCCGGATTGGCGCAGGTTCGCGGGAACGTTCCGGTCCGACTGATCCACGCCGGGCACGTTCGGGTGGGTGCGGTTTTGATGTGTCATACATTAAGAGGTGGGGATCGGTGGTGCCGCGATCAACCGATCCATGTGTCACGATTTTATGACAACGCCCCGGTGTTGTGCCGTGCGTATCGGCGGGCCGTGCCGCCATGTGGCTGTCGGCCGACAATCGCGGGTTTGGGGTTGGGTCTTAGCCCGGCACATCCGTCAGGGCGGCCAGCACGATTTGACGCGCGTTGCCATCGCCGCCAAGGTAGACATCGGCGGAATGCGCCGCATCGGCAAGCGCGCCCTTGATCTTGGGGCCATAGCCCGGATCCTGCCATACGGCGACGAAACCGCCCAGAAGGCAAAGATACATGCAGCGCCGCCCCCAACGCTTCGCGCTGCGCGCGCGGCGCTCATACGCGTCCTGACGAAGGCGGGCCTTCTCGGATTTCAGCAGGGTTTGAGTTGATGCTCTTTGTCTCATGCCATGATTTTGACCACATCACATGGCGAAAATGGGGCACGCTTGGGACCAAATAGGGCAAACCCGAGGTAATTTGTGGTCAGAGATTTTCCGCCTGCGGCATGCCCAGCACGTGATACCCGCCGTCGACGTGGATGATCTCGCCGCTGGTGCAGGCGCCCGCATCCGAGGCCAGCCAGACAGCGGTGCCGCCCACCGCCTCGAGCGTGGCATTGGCCCGCAGCGGCGCATTCATATCGGTATGCTTGTAGGTTTTGCGCGCCCCGCCGATGGCCGCCCCGGCCAGGGTTTTCATCGGGCCGGGCGAGATGGCGTTCACGCGGATGCCATCAGGCCCCATGTCATTGGCCAGATAGCGGGTGGAGGATTCCAGCGCCGCCTTTGCCACGCCCATGACATTGTAGTTGGGCACAACCTTGTTGGAGCCTTGGTAGGTCAGTGTCAGAAGTGTGCCGCCGTTGTCCTTCATCAGCGGATAGGCGCGGCGCGCCACGTCGATGAAGGAATAGGCCGAAATTTCAAGGCTGTGTTTGAAATTCTGGCGGCTGGTATTCATGAAGCGGCCGGTCAGTTCGGACTTGTCCGAATAGGCGATGGCGTGCACCACGAAATCAATCGTCGGCCAATACGTGGCCAGCTTTTCGAAGGCGGCATCCAGAGAGGCGTCATCGGTGACATCCACATCGACAAGGAAATCGCTGCCCACCGAGGCGGCAAGCGGTTCGACCCGCTTGCCGAAGGCTTCGCCCTGGTAGGTGAAGGCCAGCTCGGCCCCGGCCCCGGCCATGGCCTTGGCGATGCCCCAGGCGATGGAGCGGTCGTTGGCCACGCCCATGATGAGGCCGCGTTTTCCCTGCATGGAATTGCTCATGTGAAAATCATCCGTGATATTTGCTGAGGATCATCGATCCGTTGGTGCCACCAAAGCCGAAGCTGTTGGTCATGACGCTATCAAGCCCGGCATTGTCGACGCGGGCCGTCGCGACTTCGGCAGGCGAAAGCGCGGGATCAAGGGTTTCCACGTTGATCGAGGGGATGATGAAATCATGTTCCAGCGACAGCAGGCAGTAAACCGCCTCCTGCGCACCGGTGGCCCCCTGGCTGTGGCCGGTCATGGACTTGGTGGAGCTGATCGGCGGTGTCGTGCCCTCGCCAAAGACGCGGCGCACGGCCTCGACCTCGCCCACGTCGCCCACCGGGGTGGAGGTGCCATGGGCGTTGATATAGCCCACCTTGCGATCCTCGGGCAGCGTGGACAGTGCGATGCGCATGGCGCGTTCGCCCCCCTCGCCCGAGGGGGCGACCATGTCGTGACCGTCCGAGGTGGCGCCATAGCCCGTGACCTCGGCATAGATCTTGGCGCCGCGCGCCTTGGCGTGGTCCAGGTCTTCCAGCACCAGCATGCCGCCGCCGCCGCCGATGACGAATCCGTCGCGGTCGGCATCGAAGGCACGCGAGGCTTTTTCCGGCGTGTCGTTGTATTTCGACGACATCGCGCCCATCGCGTCGAAAAGGCACGAGAGGGTCCAGTCAAGCTCTTCCCCGCCGCCGGCGAACATCACGTCCTGTTTGCCCATCATGATCTGTTCGGCGGCATTGCCGATGCAATGCAGCGAGGTCGAACAGGCCGAGGTGATGGAATAGTTGATGCCCTTGATCTGGTAGGCCGTCGACAGGTTGGCCGACACGGTGGACGACATGCATTTGGGCACGGCAAAGGGCCCGATCCGCTTGGGCGAGCCTTTTTCCAGTACGGTTTGATGCGCGACCAGCATGGCCGAGGTCGAGGGCCCACCCGAGCCCGCGACAAGCCCGGTGCGCGGGTTGACGATATCCTTTTCCTCAAGCCCGGCATCGGCGATGGCCTGCCCCATGGCGATATGGGCATAGGCCGCCCCCGGCCCCATGAATCGCAGGGTGCGTTTGTCCACGTGTTCGGTAACGTCGAGTTTCACGTCACCGGCAATCTGGCTGCGAAAGCCATGCTCGGCCATGGCCTCGTTGGCGGTGATCCCGGATTTCCCGGCCTTGAGCGAGGCGAGAACCTCTTCGGCATTGTTGCCGATGCTGGAGACAACCCCCAGCCCTGTAACGACGACGCGGCGCATGTGGCCTCCTTCGGTTTGTTGGCAACTGTGTATGACAGGGCTGCCCGATGGTGCAAGCACGAAGGACCATTGCCATGCGGCGTGGCGATGCCACAAGGGGTTGGGTTGCGTTCAGGCCACGCAGGCCTTGGGGGCGCTGCCCCCAAACCCCCGGGGTACTTGGGCCAGGAAAAAGCGGGGGCCGCCCGCTACTTCGCGACCTTCTTGACGAACTGCGACTTCAGGCCGATCTGGCCGACGCCGGGAATCTTGCAGTCGATATCGTGGTCGCCATCGACCAGCCGGATGTTCTTGACCTTGGTGCCCACCTTGACCGAGGAGGAGGTGCCGCCAAGCTTGAGATCCTTGATCACGGTGACGGTATCGCCATCGGCCAGCGGGTTGCCGACGCTGTCGCGGATGACATCTTGTGCGTCTGCGGAGGCGGACCATTCGTGGCCGCATTCCGGGCAGACCAGAAGGGCGTCCATTTCATAGGTGTAGCCGGAGGCGCATTCGGGGCACGGGGGCAGGTCCATGGGCGTATCGCCTCAGCTTTCGCTGAGCGCCACTTTCATATCCTTGACCTGATAGATCACCTCGCCATCGGCTTCGACGATGCCATCGGCCACGCCCATGGTCAGGCGGCGGGTTTGCACCGCCTTGGTGAAATCGACGTAATAGGTGAGCATCTTGCGATCGGGGCGCACCATGCCGGTGAGCTTCACCTCGCCCACGCCCAGCGCATAGCCCCGCCCCTGCCAGCCGCGCCAGCCGAGGTTGAAGCCGGTCAGTTGCCACAGGCCATCGAGACCGAGGCAGCCCGGCATGATCGGGTTGCCGGGGAAGTGGCATTCGAAAAACCACTGGTCCGGGGTGATGTCGAATTCGGCAACAACGTGGCCCTTGCCGTGTTGGCCGCCATCGCCGGAAATATCGGTGATCCGGTCCATCATCAGCATCGGCGGCTCTGGCAATTGCGCGTTGCCGGGGCCGAAAAGCTCGCCCTTGGCGCATTTGAGAAGGTCGTCGCGGTTGAAGCTGCTCGGGTAATCGGCCATGCGTGGCGGCCCTTTCCTTGGTCCGGGTGAACTGTTGCGGCCTCCTGTATCACCGTGGAATTGGCCCTTGCAAGCCTGTTGGCCCCTGCGACCGCGACGCGCAGAGGGGGAAATTGTTTGAAATTCACCTGTATCGGCTTTTATATATGCAGGAGGATAAAGGAAGACTTGCGCGATGACGACAGAGGCTGTGAAACGAAGCACCGATTGGTTGGCGGGCGCGGGCCTGCGGCCGACGCGGCAGCGCGTGGCGCTGGCCACGCTTTTGGTGGGCGATGGGCAACATCGCCATGTGACCGCCGAAAGCCTGTTTTCGGATGTACAGGACATGGGCGAAAGCGTGTCGCTGGCCACGGTTTACAACACGCTGAAGGCGTTTTGCGATGCGGGGCTGATTCAGGAAGTCACCGTCGATGGGTCGAAAAGCTATTTCGACACCAACACCCATGACCACCCGCATTTCTTCTGGGAAGGCGAGGATCGGCTGACCGATGCGCCCTCGGAAGAACTGCAGATCTCGCAATTGCCCAAGGCGCCCGACGGGGCCGAGATTGCAAGTGTCGACGTGGTGATCCGTCTGCGGCGCACCGAGTAAGACAGGCCTTCGGGCCGCAACCTTTACATTACGCGCGACGCGTTTCGGGAGGCCCGGACATTTCCCGGGCCCAGCGGCGTTCTTGCGACGAGAGCAGCCCGGGAGATGCGTCTGGGCGGTGACGCGCATGCAGGCCGGGGTGCACGGCGAAGACGGCAGGCAATACCAGCAGAACGGTGTGTCGGTGCCGGGCGTCGCGCAACATCAGGCAGCGCGCAAGCCTTGGTGGAAAGTCCGGTCACTCTTCGCTAAACCGGTGCTTGATGTGACATCGGAAGAAGGCCCTTCAACATGCGTGCAATCACTTATGACAGCTTCGGCCCCGCCAGCGAGGTTTTGGCGCTTGGCGAGATAGAGGCCCCCGCCCCCGGCGCGGGCGAGGTGTTGGTACGGCTGGCCTATTCGGGCGTGAACCCGTCGGATGCCAAGGCGCGCGCCGGGGCGCGGCCCGGGGTGACCAAGCCCGCCTTTCCGCAGGTCGTGCCGCATTCCGACGGGGCCGGGGTGATCGAGGCCGTGGGCGCGGATGTGGATGCGGGCCGTATTGGCGAGCGGGTCTGGATCTGGAACGGCCAGTGGCAGCGCGCCTTTGGCACCGCGGCAGAGTACATCGCCCTGCCCGCCGAGCAGGCGGTGGCCCTGCCCGGCGGCGTGCCGCTTGAGGTCGGGGCGACCTTGGGGATTCCGGGGCTGACGGCGGCGCAGGTGGTATTCGGCGGCGGCGATGTGGCCGGGCAAACCCTGCTTGTCGCGGGCGGTGCGGGGGCCGTGGGCCATAACGCGGTGCAATTGGCCAAGGCCGGCGGCGCGCGGGTGATCGCGACCTGTTCGCCCAAGGCGATGGATCGGGTGCGCGATGCCGGGGCCGATCATGTCTTTGATTATGCCGACCCCGAGCTGGCCGCGCAGGTCACCGGTGCGGCGCCCGAGGGCGTGGCCCGCGCAGTGGAAGTGGAATTCGGGGCTAACGTGGATTTGCTGGCCGAGGTCATGGCGCCCCTTGGCACGATCGCCGCTTACGGGTCGGGCAAGGAGATGGCCCCCACCCTGCCCTTCGGCCCCTACCTGTTCAAAGCGCTGAAGATCGACATCACCCTGATCTATATCCTGCCACCGGCGCAAAGGCAGGCGATGATCGCGCGGCTGCACGAGGCCTTGGCCTCGGGCGCACTGGCCCCCGAAATCGGCGCGCGTTTCACGCTTGGGGATTGCGCCAAGGCGCAGGAGGCGGTGATGGCACCGGGCCGCACGGGGGCGGTTTTGCTGGAGGTTTGATCATCGGGGCAAGCCGTTTCGAAACGGCTTTCTGCAAGCGCCTTGCAAGGCGCTTTGATGCGCGGTTTTCAAACCGCGTTCTGCAAGCCCGTTCGAACGGGCTTGGACAAGAGGCCCGTTTGGCCGCTTAAAGCGTTCCGCCTTTAACCCGAGACATCGGCGAAAGGCGGAACGCGTGCAACGATTGAGCGGAGCACTGCGTTTCGCGAACATCTGTGATTCAGGTTTTTCGCGAAACGCTTTAATTCCACAAGACCGATCCGCGCATGCCCCGGCCAAGGCGGGATGCGCCAAAGAAAAGCGCGCGCAGGGGGGCCTGCGCGCGCCTTGAAGCCATCTGTCGGTCGCGGTTCAGGCGATTTCGACCAGTTCGATGTTGAAGGTCAGGTCCTTGCCCGCCAGCGGGTGGTTGGCGTCAAGTGTCACCTGTTCCTCGGTCACGTCGACCACGGTGACCGGCATCACCTGGCCTTGCGGGGTTTGCACCTGCAATTGGGTGCCCAGATCGAGCGGGATGTCGTCGGGGATTTCGGCGCGCGGCACGGCCTGCTGGGCGTTGGGGTCGGGTTGGCCATAGGCCTCGTCGGCGGGGACTTCGACGGTTTTCTTGTCGCCCACGTTCATGCCGGGGATGGCCGCTTCGAGGCCGGGGATGATCTGGCCCGAGCCAACGGTGAACTCCAGCGGATCGCGGCCTTCGGAGCTGTCGAAGGTCTGGCCGTCGGCCAGCGTTCCGGTATAGTGAATGCGGACAGTGTCGCCCGATTTGACTTCTGTCATAAAATATCCAATCTGTTTGGGGATGGGTTTGCAAGGCCGTGCCATGCACGGGTGCTTGGGTTTGTCTGGCGAAGAGTCTAAGCATTGCGCTCAAGGATTGCAAACAACCTGCGGAACATTTCCCGCGTGGTCTGCAATGCCCCTTTCCCAAGCGTCTGATCCATGCAACTCTCTGGTCAGAAGCCAAGGGGGCCACGGGGGGGGCCATGCCGATCACGACCTGCATTTTCGATGCCTATGGCACGTTGTTCGACGTGGCCGCCGCCACGCGCATGGCCGCCGGGGAACCCGGGCGCGAGGATTTTGCCAGGCACTGGCCGCAGATCGCCGAGCATTGGCGCCTCAAGCAGTTGCAATATTCATGGCTGCGCGCCGTCATGGACCAGCATTGCGATTTCTGGGAGGTGACCAAGGATGGGCTGGACTGGGCGCTTGAGGCTTCGGAGCTGGACGGCGACGAGAACCTGCGCAGCCGCCTGTTGCAGTTGTACCGTGAGTTGGCCGCCTATCCAGAGGTGCCCGACATGCTGGCCACCCTGAAAGCGCGCGGAATGAACTGCGCGATCCTGTCGAATGGCAGCCCCGACATGCTGGATGCCGCCGTGCAATCGGCAGGCATCGGCGGCCACCTTGACGATGTGCTGTCGGTGGAAAGCGTGGGCGTCTTCAAGCCCGCGCGGGTAGTCTATGACATGGTTGGCGCGCGCTTTGGATCTGCGCCCGACGAGGTGCTGTTCGTCTCGTCCAACGGGTGGGATGCGGGGGCCGCTGCGGGCTATGGCTTCACCACCGCTTGGGTCAATCGCGCGGGCGACCCGGTGGATCGCCTGCCCGCCGCGCCGCATCACATCCTGTCCGATCTGACCAACATTCCGGAGCTTGTCTGACCATGCCGCGTTTCACCACATCCGATGGGCTGAGCCTGCATTATACCGATGAGGGCGAAGGCCGCCCGGTGCTGTGCCTTGCGGGGCTGACGCGCAATGGCACGGATTTTTCCTATCTTGCGCCGCATCTGCCCGGCGTGCGCCTTATCCGGATGGATTACCGGGGGCGCGGACAGTCGGAATACGCCAGCGACCCGATGACCTATAATATCCTGCGCGAGGGCGAGGACGCGATTGAATTGCTGGATCACCTGGGGTTGGCGCGGGCCACGATCATCGGCACCTCGCGCGGCGGGTTGATTTCCATGGCGCTGTCGGTGACGCACCCGGACCGCTTGCAGGCGGTGGTGCTCAATGACATCGGGCCGGTGGTGGACCCGAAGGGCCTTGAGCGGATCATGGAGTACGTGGGCAAAACGCCCCCCTTCCCCGATCTGGATGCCGCCGCCCAGGCGCTGGCCTCGGGCCATGCGCATGATTTTCCCGGCGTACCGGTCTCGCGCTGGCGTGAACAGGCGGAATTCATGTGGGAGGACGCCCCCGGCGCGGGGCTTGTCCTGCGTTATGACCCGAAGCTGCGCGATGCATTGATCGGTCAGGCCGGCGTCGGCGAGGCGCCGAACCTGTGGGATTTGTTCGACGGGTTGAAGGATATCCCGCTGGCCGCGATTCGTGGCGCGAACTCGGACCTTCTGACCGCCGAGACATTGGAGAGGATGCAGGGGCGTCACCCCGGCCTGATCGCCGCCACGGTGCCCGACCGGGGGCATGTCCCTTTCCTTGATGAAACGGAGGCCTTGGAGGCCATCCATACCCTGTTGGAGCAAAGCCTATGAGCGATATCACCATGATCCGGGCCGCCGCCCAGCGCCTGAAAGGTCACGCGCGGCGCACGCCGCTTTTGTCCTCGCCCTTTCTGGACGAGATCGCGGGACGGCGCGTGTTGGTCAAACCCGAATGCCTGCAACATACCGGCAGCTTCAAGTATCGCGGGGGGCGGTCGGCGGTCTCGGCGCTTGACCCGGAGGTGCGCAAGCGCGGGGTTCTGGCCTTTTCCTCGGGCAACCATGCGCAGGGCGTGGCCCTGGCGGCGCGGGAATTCGGCGTGCCGGCGGTGATCGTCATGCCCACTGACGCCCCTGCCCTCAAGATCGCCAACACCCGCGCCCTGGGGGCTGAGGTGGTGCTGTATGACCGCCCCGGCGGCGAAAGCCGCGAAAAGGTGGGCGAGGCCCTGCGCAGCGAGCGCGGCCTCACGCTGATCAAACCCTATGACGAGCCGGAGGTGATCGCGGGGCAAGGCACCTGCGGGCTTGAGATCGCCGCGCAAGCGGCCGAACTGGGCGTCACGAAGGCCGATGTACTGGTCTGTTGCGGTGGCGGCGGCCTGACCTCGGGCATTGCACTGGCGCTTGAGGCCGAGGCGCCGGGGATGCGCGCCCGGCCCGTGGAGCCGGAAGGGTTCGACGATACCGCGCGCTCGCTCCTCTCAGGTCGGATCGAGCAGAACGCGCAAGGCTCGGGCGGGATATGCGATGCCATCGTCACCCCCGCGCCGGGGCAGTTGACCTTTCCCATCATGACGCGGTTGTGTGGCCCCGGGATCGTCGTCAGCGAGGACGAGGCCCTGCGCGCCATGGCGCAGGCTTGGCAGCGGCTCAAGGTGGTGGCCGAACCCGGCGGCGCCGTGGCCCTTGCCGCGGCACTGTTCCATGGCCACGAGATCGAGGGCGATACGGTGATCTGCACCATATCGGGCGGCAATGTGGACCAAGCCATGTTTGCCCGCGCGCTCGATACGCTGGAGCCGGCATGAAACAGGTCGAAGGCGATTTGATCGCACTGGCCCGGGACGGGCAGTTCGACGTGATCGTCCACGGCTGCAATTGCTTTCACAACATGGGCGGCGGGATCGCCCGGATCATTGCCCAGACCTTCCCCGAGGCCCTTGCCGCCGATCGGGCCACACCCAAGGGCGACCCCGCGAAACTGGGCACGATTTCGCAGGCCACGGTGGCCTGCGGTGCGCATCGCCTGACCGTGGTCAATGCCTACACGCAGTTCGACTATCAGGGCCCCGGCCCCTTGGTGGACTACGATGCATTGTCCCGCGCCTTTCGTGCCGTGGCACAGGCCCATTCCGGGGCGCGCATCGCCTATCCGATGATCGGCGCAGGCCTGGCGGGCGGCGATTGGGCCAGGATCGCCCCGTTGATCGACACGGCCCTTGACGGATTGGACCATACGCTTGTCACCCTGCCCTGACCCACCTTCCAGACGGAGACCCCAATGACCGAGTTCACGATTGCCAGTTTCAACGTCAAGAACCTGATCGGCCCCGACAAGGAATATTACGAGTTCCAATCCTACACCCCCGAGGAATACGCGTGGAAAGAGGATTGGATGGCCGACCAACTCTTGTCGATGAACGCCGATATCGTGGGTTTTCAGGAAATTTTCGAGGACGAAGCCCTGCGCGCGGTGGTCGAGGAGACCAACCAGCGCGCCACGGAATTGAACGATGCCACCATCCCCGACCGGTCCAAGCGCTATCACCGCAAGGTCATTTTCCAGAAACTGAAGGTGGACCCCTATAGCGAGGCCAGCCTTGCCTTTGCCCCCAATGCCGCCGACGAGGGCGTGCCGGGCAAACGCCGCCCCGGGCTGGCCATCCTGTCACGCTTTGGGTTTGCGGGGCAGCCGGAGATCATTCAAGACCTGCCCGAGCCGCTGCGCATTCCCTTTGCGCCCTTGCGCGGGATGGAAGATGCGGATGCCGGTCACTACACCCTGCGCCGCCTGTCGCGGCCCATCCTCAAGGCACGTGTGCCGGTGGGGGATCGGGTGGTGACCGTCTTCAACTGCCACCTCAAATCGAAGCTTGGGGAATATATCAAACCGCAAGGGGCGGACCATGCCCCCGAAGAAGACCTGACGCAATACGACGCGGTGGGCCGCGCCATGGGCAGCCTGCGCGCCGCGATCCGCCGCATGGCCGAGGCCTGGGTTCTGCGGCGCGAGATCGTGGCCGAACTTGAGGCCGGTCACCCGGTCATGGTGCTGGGCGATTTCAACGATGGCGAACATGCGGTGAGTTCGGAAATCATCAGCGGGGAACGCCCGTTCAAGAACTATGCCTGGATGCTGCGCCACGATGCGCAATCCCGCTCGGGCCGCTATTCAGACGAGGAACACCGCCAGATCACCGAGGATGTCGAGCGCCTGTCGCTGCATCCCGCCGAGCGGCTTTTCGTGCGCAAATCCCTGCGCGACATGGTCTATACCACGGCCTTCGGCGGGGTTTTCGAATCCATCGACCAGATCTACCTCAGCCGCCATTTCCACCCCGATTTCGAAGGCCGCATCGGCGAGATGACCTATTTCAGCGTCTTCAACGATCATATCACCGATGGCTCCCACGCCGAGGCGCCTTACAACAAGCTGGCCTCGGATCACGGGCAGATCATGGCGCATATCCGGTTGGACTGAAGACCGGCTCACCGAGTTGGGGGCCGAGGCGCAAGCGCCTTGGCTTCAACCGGCCCGGTGACTGACGAATTCAAGATATCGGGGGCGTACCGGTGGCTATTATGACAGCCATATGCCCCCTGCCCCAGCACCCTGCATGCATGACACCTTGGTGCTGCACCGCTTCCCAATAAGTGACTGTTTTAAATATCGGTTTTGAGGTTTGACCGCTGCCGGGAAAGCCGCGGAACAAAGCCGTCTGGCGGCGCGATATGTGATGGCCGGGTACCACGATACCGCGCAAAGTTATCCAGCGCGGCGAGTAACTTTTCTTGACGTGATGGCGCGCCATGGAAACGGCGGCAACCGGGGGCGTGGCCTTGCCGGACCGCCCGATTTCACAACGGATTTCCCGGGGAATGGATCGCCACCGGCGGTATCAACGGCGTTAAATCTCAGTATAACCAATTTGAATTCTAGAAAAATAATTTGACAAAAATTGCAATCTGGGAAACCTTCACCCCGTCCGAAGCAACAGGATGTGGCTTCGAAAATTGCGCAAATCGGGTGCCCTGGCCGCAGCTGGTTGAACGAAAGTAAAACTGCCTCGGTCTGGGCCGGAATTCCCGACCCAAACATCGCGGTGAACAAGACAGGATTTGAAGAATTCAATGGAGCTGAGCGAGAACCGGCTGCAACGGAGGTTGGACAAACTTTCCGAGTTCACCCTGCCCGGGCGCCCCTGGACGCGCCGTGCCTTCACCGACCTCTATGCATCTGCAAGAGACTGGCTGCGGCAAGAGATGGAGGCGGCGGGCCTGGAAACGCGCATCGACGCCGGTGGCAACCTGATCGGTGCACTTGCCGGGGCTGAGCCGGGGCTTGGCGTTCTGGCGGGTGGCAGCCACATTGACACCGTTGTCGACGGCGGAAGATACGACGGCATCCTGGGCGTCGTCACCGCGCTGGAAGCGGTGCAGGCTATCGTTGAAAGTGGCGAAAAGCCGCGCCACACGCTGGAAGTCATCGACTTTCTTTCAGAAGAGCCCAGCGACTATGGCGTTTCCTGCATCGGCAGCCGCGCCATGTCGGGCAACCTGCCTGCCGATCTTCTTGAGTACACCAACCCAGCGGGCGAACGGCTTGGCGACGCCATCAGGCGTGCGGGCGGCACGCCCGGGAAACTGAACGGCGCCCTGCGTGGCGACGCCGAACTGGCGGGTTTCCTGGAACTGCATATCGAGCAGGGGCGGGTTCTGGAATCCACCGAAACGCAGATCGGCGTCGTGACGAATATCGTCGGCATCAGGCGCTACGAAATCGTGGTCACGGGGCGCGCCGATCATTCCGGGACGACCCCCATGAACCTTCGGCAGGATGCGCTTGTCGGCGCATCAAGGATCGTGGAAAGGGTCAATGCGCAGGCAAAGGCTTGCCAATCGTCGAACAAGTACCTCGTCGCAACCGTCGGCAAGATCAGCATTCGCCCGGATGCCGCCAACGCCGTGCCCGGCGAGGCCCGGATAACGGTGGAAGTGCGCAGTGATGATCAACAACGGCTGGACAGTTTCCTGAAGCCCATCATCGATTGGGCGCAAGAAACGGTTTGCCAGCAAGACCAATTGCGGATCGAGGTCCACCCTCTCAGCGCGTCGCAACCGACCGATTGCGCAGGGCCGATCATTGATACCCTGGCCGACTCTGCCGCCGCGCTTGGGCTGAGTTCGATGAAAATGCCGAGCGGCGCAGGCCATGACGCGGCACATATCGCGCGGCTTTGCCCGACGGGGATGCTTTTCGTGCCATGCCTCGACGGGCGCAGCCACTGCCCGGAAGAAGACATCACGATGCAAGATGCGATCAACGGCGCCCGCGTTTTCACCCGGGCCCTGTTGTCGCTGGATTGCATGTCACCTCAAGACGCCATGCAAGCGAAATAACCAAACCTTCAACAGAGGAGAAGACAATGCTTAGAAAGCTAAAATCATCCGCAGCCATCGTGGCGGTCGCCCTGATGGCGACCGGCGCCCATGCGCAGGACCGCACGGAAGTGCGCATCGCGTATGACACCATTCCGCCAACGATCGACCCACATATGTCGACAGCATATTCCACGATGGATTTTGCCGCGCAGATTTTCGAGCCGCTGGTAACGCTCAATGCCGATTACGAGCCGCAGCCGGTTCTGGCCGAGTCCATCGAAGTGAGTGATGACGGAAAAACCTATACCATCAAGCTGCGCGAGGGGATCACCTTCCACAACGGCGAGCCGCTGACGGCTGACGATGCCGTTGCCTCCATGAACCGTTGGAAGGAAAAGTCGATCCTGGCACGTGGAACCCTGTCGGACGCCACGTTCGAGAAGGTTGACGAGTTGACCCTTGAACTCAGGCTGGCCAAGGCGGCGCCGCTTACGCTTTCGGTGATCGGCAACCCGATGCAATTCGCCGGTATCATGCCCGAGGAGATCATCGAGAATGCCCCCGCACAAGGCGTGACCGAATACGTGGGCACCGGCCCTTACAAGGTTGCGAACTGGGACACCGACAAGGAAATGCACCTTGCCAAGTACGAGGATTACAGCTCGGTCGATACGCCGCCGAACGGTCTGGCCGGGGCCAAGGAACCCGGCGTCGATGACGTTTACATGGAAATCGTGACCGACGACTCCACCCGTGTGTCGGGCCTGCGGTCGGGACAATATGACATTGCCCTGCGCCTGCCGCATGACAATGCCGACCAGTTGCTTGACTCGGATGACCTCAAGATCTTTGCGGAGGACTATGCCTTCCTTGGCCTGTTCTTTAACAAGAAAAGCGGGCCTTTCACCGACATCAAGCTGCGACAGGCCGTCAGCGCGGCGCTCGACATGAACGAAATTCTCTACGGCGCTTTGGGCAACGAGCGGTTCTATTCGCTTGAGCATTCCCTTGCCTCGCCGAACCAGGTGCTTTGGTACAACGACGCAGGCGAAGAGAACTACAATCAGGATGATGCCGAGAAGGCCCGCAAGCTGATCGCGGAATCGTCTTACGACGGCGAAGAACTGACGTTCCTTGTCACGCGCGCCTATCCTTTGCACTTCTATGCGGCCGTTATCGTGCAGCAGCAGCTACAGGACGTCGGCCTGAACGTGCAACTGGCCGAATACGATTGGGCAACGCTGCTCGAACACCGCTCGGACCCGGAAGCCTGGGATATGTTCGCGTCTGAATTCACGTTCGAGCCGACGCCGATCAATGCGATCTTCCTGCATTCCCGTAACGAGTATGCCGGATGGACGGACAGCCCCGAAATCGACCGCCTGATCGAAGAAATCCGGGTGACCGAAGATCGCGACAAGGCGCTTGAGCTTTTCACCGAACTTCAAGCCGAGGTGATGGAATACACGCCCTACATTCGCTATGGCAACTACAAGCCGTTGCACGGTCTTTCCGAAAAGATCGAGGGTTTCACCGTTTCCAACAATATCATCCTGTCGAACCTGTCGGTCGCCGACTGACCGGAAGCCACCCGCGCGAGGCGGTGCGTTCGGCATCGCCTCGCTCTTGCAAGCAACCGAAAAAGGAAAGCCCCATGTCGCGTGCCGCCACTGGTCATGACATTTCGCAAAGCGCCGCGCAGCCCCTGCTACGTGCCACGGACATTCGGCAGCATTTCCCGGTCCGCCGAGGCCTGTTCAAACCCAACGCCTATGTCAAAGCGGTGAACGGGGTTTCGTTTGACCTGATGGAGGGGGAAACCTTTGGCCTGGTCGGCGAATCCGGCTGCGGGAAAAGCACCCTGGGGCGCACGCTTTTGCGGCTGATCGAACCGACGGACGGTGCGTGTTATTACCGGGACCAGAATATCTTTGAGACCACGCAGGCCGAGTTTGGCAAGTTCCGCCGGGAACTCCAGATGGTGTTTCAGGACCCGTATTCGTCACTCAACCCCAAAATGCGGGTCGGCTCGATCCTCGAAGAGGTGATGAGCATCCACGGGATTGGCAACCGCAGGGAACGCACCGACCGGGTGATAGAGCTTCTTGAGACGGTCGGCCTGTCCAGTGAACATTACTTCCGCTTTCCGCATGAATTCTCCGGCGGGCAACGGCAACGGATCAACCTTGCGCGCGCCTTGTCGCTCACCCCGAAGGTGGTGGTCTGCGACGAAACGGTTTCGGCGCTTGACGTGTCGATCCAGGCGCAAGTCCTGAACCTTATGAAGCGCATTCGCGAGGCATTCGATCTTTCCTATCTTTTCATTTCGCACGATCTTGGGGTGGTCAAGTACATCTCGGACAGGATCGGCGTCATGTATCTTGGCAACTTGGTGGAGGTCGCGACCGCGGAAGAGTTGTTCGCCGCGCCCAAGCACCCCTATACCGAGGCGCTGATCTCGGCGCTTCCCAAGACGAACCCGAAGGTCGAAAAGCAGCGGATCAAGCTTTCAGGCGAGGTGCCCTCGCCGCTCGATCCCCCGAGCGGCTGTTGCTTTCATACAAGATGCCCGCATGCGACCGATATTTGCCGGAAGGTCGTACCGGCATCGCGAACCATTTCCGGCACTCACAAGGTCGCCTGCCACCTTTACGAAGGTAGCGAGTGAAAATGTTTGATCACGCTGTCACCCCGCTTGACTTGAAAGACGATCCCTCGTCCCGGCACACGCGCCTGAAGGCGGTGGCTTGGGACGCGCGGGCGCGCGAAATCCTTTACCTGAGCAACGAAGCCGGGCCGACGGGCCTATGGAGTTTTGATCCGGGCACCGGGATGCGCAAGGCGCTGATCGACCCGGAGCTGAATGTCACACGGTTCTGGCTGGTTGATCTGCCCGGCGTTCGGCTGGTCCTGGCATGCGATCACGCGTGCACCGAACGGGAGCAGCTTTTCCTGCTGCTGGATGATGGCAGCCTTCGGCCCTGGATCGAGGCGGCGAACACCTATCATTATTTCGGCGGACAGATGTACGACGGAACCTGTTGCTTCGTGGAGAATGCCGCGTCGGAAACGCGCCATCGGATCATGCAAGCCGATGTTTCAACCGGCGACATCCGCGAACTTGCCTCCTCGGACGCGGTATTTACAGAACTCTTGGCGCTGTCGCCAAACCGGCTTTTGGTGCTGGAAGAGCGGACGAATATCGACCGGCGATTTTGCGTGTTCGACGTGAATTCCGTGGCGATAACCCCGCTAGCCGCAGGGGCCGGGCGCATTGGCCGTGTGCGCCGCCTTTCCGGGAATACCGTGATTTTCTCGGGCGATCTTGGCGGTGAATGGATCGGCATTCACAAGCTGACCATCGACACCGAAGCGGTCGAGACAGTTTTCGAAAGACCCGGGCAGGATGTGCAGGATTTCTGCCTGCATCCGGAAACGGGGCGCATGGCGATCACCCTTGGCAAAGCCTGCGCATCCGAGATCGTGGCAACAACGCTGGATGGCGTTGAAGACATACAGACCCTCACGCGCGCGCCAATCCACGTACAGTCGATGTGCTTTATTGGCGAAGACAACCTTTTGACCGTGACATCCAATCCCTTCAGCCCCCCTGCGGCGCAGGTACATACGCTGGCGCAACAGGGCGAAACGCCCGCCGGTCCGTTGGGTAAACCCGCGGATCGCCGGGACAGGGTTGGCCGTTTCACATCCTTCGATGGCCGCGATATCGAATTCGTCCTCATGGGCCGTTCCGACAGCCGCCGGGCGGTGATCTATCTTCACGGCGGTCCCGAGAGTAAATTCGAACGCTCGCATTGCCCGATCCTTGAAGGTCTGGTCGAACGCGGCATCGCGGTAATCGCGCCGAACATCCGGGGAAGCGCGGGCTACGGACGCTCTTTCATCGGGCTTGATGACGGTAAAAACAGGACAGACGCACTGGGGGATGTGATCGCCCTGCGGCAACACTTGCGCACGCAATACGGCTTGCAGGACGGTCAAGTCGGGATCATGGGGCACAGCTACGGCGGTTTCATGACCCTGATGGCCATATCGCATCATCCAGCGCTTTGGAGTTTTGCCGTGGCGATCGCCGGGATGTCGCATCTCGGCAATTTCCTGAAAACGGCGCCTGCATGGCGGCGCAGGCTGCGCGCCATGGAATATGGCGATGCGGCCTCGCATCACGAGTTCTTCGACCATATCGCGCCGCTGAACCGGGCCGGCGATATTCGCTGCCCGCTTTTGATCCTTCATGGCGACAGCGACACCCGTGTTCCGGTGTCGGAATCCATGTCGATGGCCAAAGCCCTGACCGCCGCAGGCAAGCCTTGCAAGGTTCAATGGATCGCCGAGGAAGGGCATTTCCTGACCAAGCGCACATCGACGGAATTCGCCGCCGGGGCGATCAACGATTTTGTCAACGGCAGCGACCAGACAAAGGGCGAAAAACGCGATGACCGCGTGCATTTTCAAGCCGACCAGGAGGCCAAATGATAAGTTACATCGTCAAGCGATTGCTTTCGCTCATCCCCGTCCTCGGGGTGGTTGCCGTGGTGGTGTTCGCCCTGGTGCATCTGTCGCCGGGCGACCCTGCCAGCGTCATTTTGGGGCCTGATGCCTCGGCTGCGGATGTTGACCGGCTTAGGGAAGAACTGGGCCTGAACCGCCCTGTTCCACAGCAGTTTTTCCTGTGGCTGGGCAATGCCCTGACAGGCGACCTGGGAAATTCCCTTTACAATCAAACGCCGGTCACCGAGGTCTTTCTCGACTATTTCCGACCGACTTTGTCGCTTGCCATCTTCGCCCAGATCATCGGCATCGCGGTCGCGCTGCCCATGGGTGTGTTTGCCGCGCTCAACCGTGGCAAAACCATTGATGGCGCCTTGATGAGCTTTGCCCTTGTCGGGATCTCGATCCCGAGCTTCCTTATGGGGCTGCTGCTAATCCTGTTTTTCTCGGTGTTCCTCAACTGGTTGCCAGTGGCGGGGTACGCGCCCTTGTCTGACGGCCTGTTGACCCACCTCGAATTCCTGTTGCTGCCAGCGATCTCTCTTGGGTTCATCCAAGCGGCGCTTATCACGCGGATCACGCGTGCCGCGATGCTGGAGGTGATGAACAATGCCTATGTCAAGACCGCGCGTGCCAAGGGGTTGTCGCGCCCGGTCATTGTCATAAAGCACACGCTGCGCAATGCCTTTATCCCTATCCTCGAGATTATCGGGCAAACCTTTACGACGCTGATTGCCGGTGCCGTCGTCGTCGAATTCGTCTTCAACATTCCCGGGTTGGGCCAACTGATCGTCAACTCGGTCGAGCGCCGCGACTTCCCGGTGATCCAGGGCACGGTGTTGCTCGTGGCGTTCGGCTATGTGCTGATAAATCTCTTTATCGACCTGATCTATGGGTTCGTTGACCCGCGAGTGAGGCTTGACCAATGACCGACGCCCCCCAATTCTCCACTGACCTCAAGGTCGCGAAACACCGCCTGAAACACGAACAGCGCAGCCTGACGATCAAGCGCTTCTTGGCGAACAAGCTGGCTGTGTGCGGCCTTGGCCTGACGGTTGTGATCTGCCTGATCGCCCTTTTGGGGCCGTTGATTTCCCCGCATGAGCCGCTCGATATCAACCCGATTGACCGGCTCAAGCCGCCGTCATTGGAACACTGGATGGGCACCGACAATTTCGGCAGGGATATCTATGTCAGGGTAATGTACGGTACCCGGGCTTCGCTTCTGATCGGGTTCAGCGTGGCCATGCTCTCCTCGGTCATCGGCGTGGCGATCGGCCTTTACTCGGCTTATTTCAAACCGCTTGACCACCTTTTGATGCGCATCACCGATGGCCTTATGGCCTTCCCGGCGATCCTGCTGGCGATTTCGGTTATCGCCGTGTTCGGCCCGACGACGCAAAACGTCATCCTGACGCTGGTGGTGGTTTACACGCCCCTGATCGCGCGCGTGGTGCGATCCAACGCGCTTGTCGTCAAGGAACAACCCTATATCGAGGCGCTTCACGCGCTGGGGGCAAGCCGCACGCGCATCATCTGGCGCCATATCTTCCCGAACACCGTGTCCTCGTTGATTGTTCAGGCCAGTTTTGTCTTTGCCGTCTCCATCATCACCGAAGCCATGTTGAGCTTCCTGGGGGTGGGGATTCCGGCGCCGCATCCCAGCCTTGGGAACATCCTTTATGACGGCAAGAACGTCATCACCTCGGCCTGGTGGATGACGGTGTTTCCCGGCGCGATGATCATTGGCATCGTTCTGGGCCAGAATATCCTTGGTGATGGCCTGCGCGATTTTCTTGATCCGCACACGAACAAAGCCGTGTCCAAACGATAACCCGAAAGAAAGGACTTCGCCATGTCTGCTTCGCACGTAATTGATGTCCGCAACCTGCGAACGCATTTTCACACCGAGAAGGGCCGGGTTACCGCCGTGGACGACGTTTCCTTTCACGTCGACCGCAACGAGATTCTTGGCGTTGTCGGCGAGTCGGGGTGCGGCAAAAGCGTGACCTCGGAAGCGATCATGCAGCTTCTCAACCCGGATATCACCGACTTCGAGGGCGAGATCGTTTTTGGCGGCGAGAATCTACTTACCCTGGGCGAAGACAGGCTTTCGCGGATCAGGGGCAAGGATATCTCGATGATCTTCCAGGATACGACCAGTTCGCTGAACCCCCTCTATACCGTTGGGGATCAGATCATCGAGGCGCTTCAGGCCCATGGCCGTGTCAGCCGGAAAGCCGCCGCCGAGGCCGCGCTGAAAGTGGTTTCGGCGACAGGTATTCCATCGCCGGAAAAGCGGCTGAAGGAATATCCGCACGAACTTTCCGGCGGGATGCGGCAGCGGATCATGATTGCCATGGCCCTCGTATGCGAGCCCAGGTTGCTGATCGCGGACGAACCGACCACGGCATTGGATGTGACGACGCAGGCCCAGATCCTTGACCTGATCACCCAGATGAAACGCGATTTCGACATGGGCGTCATCTTCATCACCCACGACATGGGTGTTGTCGCGGAAATCTGCGACCGCGTGGCGGTCATGTATCTTGGCCAGGTGATCGAAGACAGTACCGTCGAAAGCCTGTTCGAGGCGCCGCTACACCCCTATACCAAGGGTCTCATGCAGGCGATGCCCACCATCGAAAGCGACCCCCAAGCCGACCTTTACACCATCAAGGGCAAAGTCCCGTCACTTTCCGATGTTCCGAAAGGATGCCGCTTTGCGGCACGCTGCCCATTCAGTACCGAGAAATGCGTTGCCCAGCCCCCGACCCTTGATGTCGCGACCAAGGGGCACAAGGTGCGCTGCTGGCATTGGCAAGCCATCGCAGACGGCAGTGCCTGCAAGGTCAATGCCGGGGCCGAGGTTGGCTGACGGGTTTCATTCTTCGAGAATGCCCATGCCCTTGAGCCTGGCAACCTGCAACTGGATCTCGGTGAACATGGATTCAGAGATACGGCTGATGGGCACATCATCCGGTGTCAGAAAGACAAGATCCCATTCGATACGCGGTACAAGCCTTTTCGAAACCACCGAAGTGCCCCCCAGAAGAAGCTCTGCGAAGGGATCGACAATCGCAACACCCACGCCCCGATCCACAAGGGCGCAAGCCCCGCGCATCGTTCCCATTTCCACAACGGTACGGCGATCCTTGCTTTCGGTTTGGATCACTTCATCGACGCGCTTTCGCAAGGGGCTGTCCGGCATGAGGTCAATGAAGTCCTCATTCAGAAGCATGTCTTTCGAAATTTTCTTCTCTTTCGCGAGGGGGTGATCGCGATGCATGATGCAACGCGCCTCGCAGCGGGCAAGCTTTCGTACGCGTGCGCTGTAATTCCCTGTTTCAAGGGTAATGCCGAGGGCGACATCGCAGTATTTCTTATCAAGCGTCCTGAGCAATTCGCGCATTCCGACGTCAAGCACGCGGATCCCGACATCGCGATGCTTTTCGCGGAAACTGCGAATGGCATCGAGCAGGAACGTGTCCACGAAAGTGGGCTGTGACGCGACAACGATGTTGCCCCGCTGGTTGTTCGCGATCGCCGCGGCGTCCTGCGTGGTTTCTTTCATCTGCGATATGAGCCGCATGACCGAAGCATGGTAAAGATGCGCTTCCGGCGTTGGTTTCAGGTGGTTTCGCTTTTTCTCGAACAGGGCAAACCCAAGCTTGGCCTCAAGGGCGCTCAAAAGCCTTGAAATCATCGGTTGGCTAACACCGATCTCTTCGGATGCGGCCTTCATCGTACCGTATTTCATATATGCGTCGAACGCTTCCAGTTCTCGAAGTTTCACGTCAATTCCCGCCTTGGACCGTTTTCTTGGAACTGCATTGTCTACAACTAGCCCGTCTTCTGAGAGCCCCGGAATGCCTTGGCCGTTTCGCTACGCAAGACCCAGTTCCATTTCCGGTTCAGTTTAGGCAGCGGCGGATTGGTGCTGCAAGCGGCCTTTTCGAATTGCATGGCATGCTTGGTCCATGTGACCAAGATCATACCGGGGTGATTTGACCAAGGGCCATTCGGCATGGTGCCCCGATCCAATCGCACCCCTGTGGCGGGGCCATGCCGTTAAACCGCTTGACCCGATGTTCAGGACAAAGGCAATTGGGCACCGAGGAAGGACAAGACATGCTGATGGCTGATCTGGGCGATATTGCCCTGCATTACCGCGAGGACGGCGCGCCCCAAGGCGCGCCCTTGGTCTTTGCCAACTCATTGGGCACCGACCTGCGGCTTTGGGACGATGTGCTGCCGCATTTGCCGGAGGGGCTGCGGATCATTCGCTATGACATGCGTGGTCATGGGCTGTCGGATTGCCCCAAGGGGCCCTATTCCATGGGCACGCTGGTGCGCGATGCCGAGCGGCTTCTGGATCACCTGCGTATCCGCGATTGCGTTTTCGTGGGGTTGTCGATTGGCGGGATGGTGGCGCAGGGCCTCGCCGTCAAGCGGCTGGACCTGATGCGCGCCATGGTCTTGTCGAACACCGCAGCCAAGATCGGCCAGCCCGAGATCTGGGCCAAACGGATCGCGGCGGTGGAACAGGGCGGCGTTGCCGCGCTCTCAGGGGCCACGCTTGAGCGGTGGTTTCCGCGCGCCTTCCAGGCCACGCCCGAGATCAAGGCATGGCGGCACATGTTGGAACGCACCCCGGCCCAAGGCTATGCAGGCTGCGCCGCGGCCATTGCGGGCACCGATTTCTACACCCCCACCAGCGGCCTGCGCCTGCCGACGCTTGGCATTGCCGGGTCCGAGGATGGCTCCACCCCGCCCGACCTGGTGCGCGAAACGGTCAACCTTGTTCCCGGCGCGCGGTTTCACCTGATGCGCAAGGCCGGGCATCTGCCCTGCGTCGATCAGCCCAAGGCCTATGCCGAGGTATTGACCGACTTCCTCAGGGAAACCGGCCATGTCTGAGATCCTTCTCGTGCACGGCTCCTGCCATGGCGCGTGGTGTTGGCGCGATGTGATCCCCGAACTGACAAACATGGGGCATCGCGTCAATGCCATCGACCTGCCCGGCCATGGGGCCACCCCCTGCCCCCTTGGCGAGGTCACCCTTGATCTTTACGCCCAAGCGATCCTCGATGCGATTGAAACACCCGCCGTCGTGGTCGGCCATTCCATGGGCGGTTTCCCGATCTCCGCCGCCGCCCAGGCCGCGCCCGCCAAGATCGCAAGGCTGGTCTATCTTTGCGCCTATGCGCCGCGCGACGGGGTCTCGCTTGTCGACATGCGGATGGAGGCCCCGCGCCAGCCGCTTTTGGAGGCGATCGAGAAAACCCCGGATGGCTTGGGCTTCACCTTCCGCGACAGCCATCTGGCCAAGGCGCTCTATCACGATTGCCCCGAAGGCACAGTGGACTATGCCCGCCAAAACCTCTGCGTGCAGGCCATCAAACCGCAGGCCACGCCGATCCGGCTCGGCAAGGCCCATGCCAGCGTGCCCAAAACCTATATCCGCTGCGACGACGATCAGGCAATCCCGCCCGAACACCAGCGCAGCATGACGGCAGGCTGGCCCGCGCAGGATGTCCACGCCCTGCCCGCCAGCCACTCGCCGTTTTTCTCGATGCCAGGGCGGCTGGCCCGGCTGATCGACGATATCGCCCGCGACAGGGCATAGATTCCCCGCTTGCACCCGCGCGCCATTCCCGTAATCCTGCGAAAAACGAACAGGGAGCGAGGACAACAATGCCAACCATCAAGGCCGCCGTCTGCCATGCCTTCGGGCAACCGCTATCCATAGAAAACGTCAATCTGCGCGCCCCCGAAATGGGCGAGGTCGAAGTCACGCTTGAGGCCGTGGCCATTTGCCATTCGGATATTTCCTTTGCCGAAGGCGCATGGGGCGGCTCGCTTCCGGCGGTTTACGGCCACGAGGCCGCGGGCCATGTCACCGCCGTCGGCGCGGGCATCACCGGCGTGGCCGAAGGCGACGCGGTGGTGGTCACGCTCATCCGCGCCTGCGGCGAATGTCCCTCCTGCGGGTCGGGGCGGCCCACGGGCTGCGAAACGCCCTATGACGGCGATCAAGGCCCGCTGACACTGGCCGACGGCGGCAAGCTGCACCAGGCCATGGCCTGCGGCGCCTTTGCCGAAAAGGTCGTGGTACATCACTCGCAGGTGGTCAAAGCCCCCGCCGATATGGCCATGGACGCCGCCAGCCTGCTGGCCTGCGGGGTGGTCACCGGCGTCGGCGCCGTGGTCAATGCCGCGAAGCTGCGCGCGGGACAGGACGTGGTGGTCATCGGCGCGGGCGGCGTCGGCCTCAATGCCATCCAGGGCGCGCGCATCGCGGGCGCCCGGCGCATCGTGGCGGTGGACATGAACGCGGACAAGCTCGAAGACGCCAAGGCCTTTGGCGCCACCGACGGGGTGCTCGCCACCCAGGACAAACCCTGGCGCGCGGCCAAGGCGGCCATGGGGCGCGGGGCAGATGCAGTACTGGTCACCGTGGGTGCCGCACAGGCCTACGATCAGGCGCCGCGCTACATCGCGGGGGGTGGCAAGGTGATCATGGTGGGCATGCCCGCCTCGGGCGCCGCCTCCACCTACGAGGCCGCCAATTTCGCCGCCGCCGGGCAATCCATGGTCGGCTCGAAAATGGGCGACGTGGTGATCAAGCGCGATATCCCGTGGATGATCGACATGTACCAACAGGGCCGGCTCAAACTCGACGAGCTGATCTCGAACCGCTGGACACTGGACCAGATCAACGAGGCCATCGCCGACACCAAGCAAGGCACGGCGCGGCGCAATGTCATCATACTCAAGTAATCCCCGATTTCTTCTTTTTCCAAATATCCTGGGGGTCCGGGGGCAAAGCCCCCGGCCGGGGGGG
>NZ_JASHIM010000017.1 GCF_030733685.1 Roseovarius sp. MMSF_3281 | reverse complement strand
GCAACGGCACTTCAGATCATGCTGACAAACAAGCGAAACGTGCTCGATTCGCCGAAAGCCCCATTACGGCATCTTTTCCTTTTCCGCTTGGCGGAGGAACCCGGTCCAAACCTGCCCGAACCAAACAGTTCCAATAGTCCGCTCTGCGGGACGAAGGGGCCGTTCAGAGGTCTGAATTCAACGGCCTCTTCAGATACCGACCTTTCGCTGATTTCTTAAGAATCTAGACAGTAAGTATGGCTCGGGTCTGCGAAGCCGCGGCCAAGCCTCCCCCATCGTTCGGCATTGTGATCGGCGACGGTTTGCTTCATATCAGCGGTTGCTGATACCTTATTCCTTCCAAGCATTGATGGCAGGCTATGAGTTCGAAGGATAACCAAGAACAGCGGCGCCGGAGCGGACGGCCGCTCATGATTTTGCCTATTCTTCTGTTTGGGTTGCTGGGCGTAGTCTTCTACTGGGGCCTCTGGAACAACGACGACCGGTTGCCCTCGACGCTGATCGGAAGACCAATCCCGGAATTCGCGCTCCCGCCCATCGAAGGGCGGCAGGACGGCCTAGCCTCGGCGAACCTGCTAGACCAGGTTTCTCTCGTCAACGTCTGGGCGTCGTGGTGCGTCCCCTGCCGCACGGAGAACCCGCTTCTCGTCGATCTTGCCGAAGCGGGCACCGTTCCGATCTACGGTATCAACTACAAGGACAATGCCGAGGAGGCGCTGGGTTTCCTCGAAGAGCTCGGCGATCCCTTCACCCGCATCGGCGCGGACCGATCAGGCCGCGTTGCGATAGACTGGGGCGTCTATGGAGTGCCGGAAACATACATAATCGACGCCGAGGGGCGCATTGCATACAAGCATGTCGGCCCCTTTGATCAGGCCTCGCTTGAGGAGGACATTCTGCCGGTCGTGCGCCGGTTGCAGGCTGAGAGCGACCCGTGAGGCGACGTGACGTCTTTGCCGGAGTCTTGGCGCTTGCGGCAAGCCCTGCCTCCGCCCGACCACCGATCCCTAATCACGGGACTCCGCGTGATCTCCTGTCGCCGCCTTTCGTGGATGGAGATGGACGGAATCTGACGCTGGCGGACTTCGAGGGACGTGTCGTGCTTCTGAACATTTGGGCGACCTGGTGCCCGCCTTGTCGCGAGGAGATGCCGACGCTCGACGCGCTGCAAGCGCGCCTCGGCGGATCGGATTTTCATGTTCTGCCGCTGTCGATCGATCGGGCCGGTCTCTAACCTGTGCGCCGCTTCTACCGAGAGACCGGCATTCGCAACCTCGATCTCTATATCGCGGAGGATACGCGCGCGATGCTGGCCTTGGCCGTGGTGGGCCTGCCGACAACGATTCTGATCGACCGCATTGGGCGCGAGCGCGGGCGCCTCGCAGGCCCGGCCGAATGGAACAGCCCCGAAGCCGTTGCGCAGATAAGCGCTCTTATTGACGAACGTAAGCGATAGGACATGGAAAAGCACGACGACCGCGCCAGCCGTTCCGCTCCGTGCGCACACGTGGTGGCGGTCTACCGATCAGTTTGGAGATGTGGATTTGATTGAACTTTCCGCTCTTGGACTAATGGCGGCATTGCTGGCCGGTGCCGTTTCCTTTCTGTCGCCCTGCGTGCTGCCGCTCGTGCCCGGCTACGTATCCTACGTTGCCGGACGTACGGTCACCGGCAGTGCAGCGCCTTCGAAGGGGCGGGCCGTCTGGCTCAGCTTCTGTTTCGTCCTTGGCTTCTCCACGATATTTATCGCGCTTGGGGCCTCTGCCACCGCGCTCGGTCAGGCGCTGCTGCAGTGGCGCTACGAACTCAACCTCGTCGGCGGCGCGATCGTGATCCTGTTCGGTCTGTTCATGATCGGGGCAGCGCGCCTGTCGGCCATGGAGCGCGACCTGCGTTTTCATCTCGACCTGCCGGGCGGGCAACCGGTCGCCTCCTACGTGCTCGGACTCGCCTTCGGTTTCGGCTGGACACCGTGCATCGGGCCGATCCTCGGCGCCATCCTAACCGCCAGCGCGACAAGCGCGACGATTGGCGAGGGCGTCGCATTGCTTGCCTTCTACTCGGCCGGCCTTGGGATCCCGTTTCTGGTCGTCGCGGGGTTCACCGACAGTATTGCCGGCAGGCTGCGCGGCATCGGTCGTTGGGGTCGCCGCCTGCATCAGGCTGCGGGCGGCGTCATGATCCTGATGGGTTTGGCGATGATGACCGGGCGGTTGAGCGCACTGGCCTACTGGCTGCTGGACACCTTCCCTGTCCTTGCGCGGATCGGGTGAACAGATGCGACTGTACGAGAAACATATCCTCCCTCGGCTGACGCATCTGGCGATGGGCCAGGATCAACTTCTTCCCTACCGGCGCCGCGCCGCCTCCGGGCTGCATGGACGTGTGCTGGAGATCGGGATCGGCTCGGGCCTGAACCTTGCGCTCTACCCCGAGGCCGTGCGTCAGATCATCGGTGTTGACCCGTCGCCCGAACTCCTCTCTCGGGCCGCGCAAACCTCCCATGGCCTGATGCCCGCGGCCGAGATGATCGAGGGCGTGGCCGAAGCATTGCCGCTGGAGGATCGCAGCGTCGACTGCGTCGTCGCCACCTGGGCGCTCTGCAGCGTGTCGGAGCCGGAGAAGGCGCTCGCCGAGATCCGGCGCGTTCTCAAGCCGGACGGCATCTTCCGCTTCGTCGAGCATGGTTTGGCGCCGGAAGCCCGTGTCCGGCGCTGGCAGCGCTGGCTCACGCCTGCCTGGAAGCGTTGCGCCGGGAACTGTCACCTTGACCGCCCGACGAACGCCCTTGTCGAGAAGAGCGGGTTTCGGATCGAGCGGCTCTACACCGGCTACGCGACAGGTCCGAGGCCATTCGTATTCATGTATGAGGGGCAAGCTCGCCTCTACTAAGGAAGCTTGGAAAAAGAACAACATCGGCTTTCGATTCGTGGCGCAACACTAATGGCAAGGCAATCAATTCCCGCCTCGAACTTTTGCTGCAGGCTCCGCATTATGAGGTATTATGAGTAGTCAGAAAGATAACCGGCAGGCCAATCTGACGCGCGGCATCCGCGTCGAGATCGCCAGCCTCGTCTACAACATCATCGAGGTCGTCGTATCCGTCACCGTGGGACTTCTGACCGGCAGCGCGGCACTGGTAAGCTGGGGTCTCGACAGCACGGTCGAAGCCACCTCAGCCGCGACGCTGATCTGGCGCTTGAAGGGGGAGAAGGACGGTGCCGGCAAGCGCACGGTCCTGCACCGCAAGAAGGTCGCGCTCTACGTGGTTGCCTGTGCCTTCTGGATCGTCGTCGCGGCGATCCTCTACGAGGCGGTCTCCGCCTTCATTTCGCAGAAGGCGCCGGGCTTCAACTGGTGGGGTATCGCGATTCTGGGTGCTTCGCTCGTGGTCAACCCGTTCCTCGCCTGGGGCAAGTATCGCTATGGCAAACGGCTCGATGCGCCCGCCCTGAAGTACGATGCCAAGGACACCATGATCTGCCAGTATCAGACAATCGTGGTGTTGGCCGGGATCGGTCTGACGCAATGGATGGGCTGGTGGTGGGCCGACCCGGTCGCGGCGCTTCTGATCGTGCCCTACGTTGCGTGGGAAGCGTTTGAGGCCACCAAGGATGCGCGGTCGGTCGAGCCGGAGGAGGCCGACGCTACTGCCGACGCCTGACGTTGCGCATGATGAACCGGGATTTAGGCATGGGCGGCAGTTCTTCGGTTTCCAGATCCAGATCCTGATCTGGCACTTCGTAGTCGATGGCGTTCACGAAGAAACTGCAAAACGCCTTCATCTGGCTGATCGCGATCCACTCGCCCGGACAACGGTGGTTCCTGTGGTGATCACCACCGCCCTGCGGAATGAAGTCGTAGGGGGTGACCTCCCGATCGTGAAACCGCTCGGGCCGGAACTCTTGCGGCGCGTCCCACGAGCGAGCGTCGGTATTTGTGCCGTAGAGGTCGAGCAGAACCCTGTACCCTTTGGAAAAGCGATATCCGCGCCACTCGAAATCACTCTTCACCCGTGCCGCGACCGCGGGAAAGAACGGATACAGACGGCGGACCTCTTGCACGAAAGGTTCGAGCTGTCCCTCGTCGTCCTTCAGCTTTTGCCGCCACTCGGGATGCCGATGCAGGGCATGCGCCGCCTGGGCGATGAACGCAGAGACGGCGACGATCGGGCGTACTACGTTCAGAAGCTCCACGGCGGCAACCTTGGAGGTCAGCAGCTCCCCATTCAGATCGCGCCACGTCGCGACGACATGGGCGGCGCTTTCCTGTCCTGTCTGAAGGCTTCCGTCGCGCAGCCGTTCAATAATCCCGGCTGTCCAACGCTCTGCGCGATGCCGCGCCAGACGCGCACCCCAGTGCTTCCAGCCGACCGCCCCGGCGTCTTGGAAGAGCGCCGTCATCTGCGCCGTCCGCGTCTCGACCTCCGCTTCGGGAAGCGGCACGCCCGACCAGGCGCAGGCAGCTCTGGTGAGGATTTCGCGCACTTCGTCGTAGAGAACGACCTTCTCCGCCGCTTGCCAGTCCCGTGCGTAGCGGTCCAACAGGTCCCGCGTCGTGTTTTCGAGAGCTTCGATCCGCTCCGACGCCATGAGTGACATAAACATCCGCTTCCGATGACGGTGGGCCTCGCCATCGAGCCCCTGGATGCCCTTTTCGCCGAGCAGGGTTCTCTGGATACGCTTCGGCATCGAGCCTGCGCGCACGAGCCCATCCTCGGAATAGAAGACCTCCGCAGCTGCGGCACCAGTCATGCAGATCGTCTTTTGAAAGAGGATGCGGGTCTCGAACAGGTCGCCCTCAAGATCGCGGCATGTGTCCGGAATGAACTCATATGGGTTGCGCAGCAGGGCAAGCGTGCTGTCGATGCCCTTTGCGGATGGAATGCTGGACATCGATTATTTCCCCGTAACGTTTTCTTCTCGGTGGTTACGTTCGGGCTTGTTCTGCGCCGAGCGGAAGCTGTCCCAGAACAGCAGGGCCGCACCGCAGAAAATCGCCACATCCGCAAGATTGAAGGACGGCCAGTGGTATGTTCCGTAATGGAAATCCAGAAAATCCGGGACGGCCTGATAACGCAGCCGGTCGAGGACATTGCCGAGCGCGCCGCCGATGATCAGACCGAGAGCGGCAGCCGTCAGCCTGTCCGGCGCGCGCCACAACCAGATCAGCAGCCATGCCACGATCACGCCAGCAAGCGCGATGAGACCCCACCAAGGCACGATCCCGCCCAGCATACCGAAGCTGACTCCATCGTTCAGAACCCGAACGAGATTGAGAAAGGGTAGAACCTCGACGCCGCGCTCAAGCGCCGGTGTGTTCAGCGCAAGCGCCTTGGTACCCTGATCGAGGCCGAACGCCGCGATCGCGCAGAGCCCGCCCAGAACGCGGCTGTTCATGCCGCTGCCTTCAGATCGGCCCGCGCATCGCGGATGATTGCCCAAGACGAGTGCAGGAACAGTCCGGCGATGCCGAAGGCGACGATGAGGTCCGGCCAGGCGCTGCCCAGCCACGCCACGAGACCGGCGGCAACGACAACCGCCGCATTGCCGATGGCGTCGTTGCGCGAGAATAGCCAGACGGCCCGCATGTTCGCGTCGCCCTTGCGGAACCGCAGCAGCGGCAGAACGGAGATGACGTTGACGACAAGGGCGATCATGCCAAGCAGGCCCATTAGACCTGCATCCGGCGTCGTCCGTTCGAAGACTCGCACGATGGTCGTGCCGAGGACGCCAAGGCCGAGCAGGCCGAGGAAGATGCCTTGGATCAAGGCCGACCGTGCCCGCCAGGCGAGGCTCCAGCCGATGGCCAGCAGGCCAAGGAAGGTGATCGCGCCGTCGCCGATGAAATCGAGCGCATCGGCCTTCACGGCCTGTGACCCGGCGATGAACCCGCCGATCATTTCAACGACACCGTAACCCACGTTCAGGATCACGACGATCCAGAGCGCGCGTCGGTAGGCCGGGTCCTGATGGGCGGGATTCGGCGGAATGTCTCCATCGCCTTCGATCCGGTCGAAGCCGTAGCCGGTCACCGCAACGGCCTTTTCGATGTCCGGCAGGCGCGCTTCGGGGGCGCTCAGTGTCATGATGTGCGTCGCCGCCGACACCTTCACATCGTCAGCCGCGACTCCGGCCGACTGCGCCGCCCGCTCGATCTGCGCGGCATCCTTCGCGCAGTCCATACCGGAAACCCGGTAACGGACGGGCGGAACATCTGCCGTCGGTCCGGCACTTTCGGTGTTGGCCATGGTCGCGCTATTCCTGCTAGAATGAATTGAAGAACAACGTATCAGCGAGGAGTAATATGGCCCAAATCGTCGATGACCGCAAGAGCGCGACCATCGAGCGACGGGCGAAGCTGTTCCGCGGCTTCGCGGACCCGAGCCGCCTGGCCATCCTCGGTGCACTTTGCAACGAGCCATTGGCCGTTCACGAGATCGTCGAGCGGACCGAACTATCGCAACCCAACGTCTCCAACCATCTGAGGTGCCTGCTGGACTGCGGGCTTGTCGCCAGCGACCGCGAAGGGCGCTTCATCCGTTACCGTATCAGCAACCCGCGCATCACGGTCCTTCTGAACGATGTGGACGCACTTCTCGACGTGGTCGCAAAGGGTGTTGAGGCGTGTGACAATTATCGTGAGGCGTGAGTCAGAACGGACGGCCGGTCGACTCGGCGCAGATCGGTTGGAAAGATGTTGTCCGTGTGCAGGGTCCGACCGGAATCCTGCTGAGGTTCGACAAGCTGGCTTCGGAAGAGACACCATTCATGTATCACTGCCACATCCTCGAACACGAGGATGCGGGCATGATGGGGCAGTTTACGGTCACATAACAGGACCCCACCCGCTCGACACCGGGCGTCGTCAAGAGCTTACGTCTTCTTGCGGCGTTCTATCAGGTGCCGGTGTCGCCTTGTTGAAACGCATTACGGAGTATGTCTAGACCCGAACGGAGAACACCTCGCTAAGCTGCGGGTCCGCCGAAGCGGCCGTCCAGTCGCTCGGCAGCATTCGTCAAAAAGGGCTCGAAGCTGCCATTTTCTGCGTTGCGGAAGAGCATAGGTCATGCTGCCTCAGCGCCCTCCCCTGCCCTGCACGCCTCCGATCTGGCGATCAGATAGTCGCAGGCCCGCTGCGCGTCCGCGGCGTGCCGGAAGATTGCGCCCTTGTCCGACCGAAGAACGCGCAACCAGTTGTGGAGGTAGGCGGCATTCATCTCGAGCGTATGCGCGGTAAAGCCCAGCGTCTGACCCAGGAACACCGAGGTCAATTCCGCGACGATCTCCTCGCGAGCATAGGACGTGTTGCCAAACTTCGAGAACCCGAAATCGCGGTTCAGCCGATGGGGGGCTTTTGTGGCATGGGCCAGCTCATGGGCCCAGACCCCGTAGAAATTGCGCGGGTCCTGAAACCGCGTGATGGACGGCATGTAGACCTTGTCCACGGGGGGCAAATAGTACGCCTCCGTGCCCGTGAAGACGGTTGTGATGTCGATGGCATCGAAAAACGCTTGCATGTGCGGGATGGGCTCGGACGGCGGATGCTCGGGCACGGGCTCCGGGTCAGGGTAGAAACTGTCGGGCAAGCCCTCGATCTGGCAGGCATTGAACACGCGGTAGGATTTCTGGAAGCGGAAGATGCGGGCTTCCTCGGAGTGATCATCCCCGCTGCTACGGTCGTCCTCGCCATCGGCGTCTTTCCGGCTTTGGCCGTAGTAGACAACGACAGAGGACTTCTCGCCTTTGCGCACCTTCGCGTCCAAGGCATTGGCCTGAGGCAGCGTCATCCAGAAGGGCGAGCTGTGGCCCGCCATCACGGTGCGCATCGTCAGCAGGAAGTTGTTGACCCCCTGGTAGGGCTCACCCCCCACGCGCAGGGGGCGAGAGCTGCCGCCTGCGGTCCAGGGCTTTCGCCAGGGCAGGACGCCGCGCTCAATGATACGGATGATTTCGTTTGTGATGACCTCGGAGGCATCGAATTTGGGCGTGCGGGATCGGGCCATGGCTGGCCTCCTTTCGAGTTTTAATGAGAGGGAATGGTGATCAGGCTGACTGACGGGGCCGCGGATCGTTGAGGATCCTCGCGCCGAGCTCTTCAACCATGTCGATGTAGTCGGTCAGCGAGACGGACCTGCCAGGACCGCAAGGGTCAGGGTCGACCGATCCGTCCCGCGCCACGCACGGCAAGTTCGCGAAGGCGATGACATCGGTGACGAGTCGGATATCGATGAACGGCGTGCCACGTGCGACCGCAAGAGTGGCCAAGGGAAAGCGCTCGATCGGCGCGAAGGTCGACACGGTGGTCCAACCGAGATGGAGGAATGTCCCACCCTCCCCGCAGATCACATGCGCGTTTGGCAATGACGCCGCCTGCTTCAGATAGCCGAGATCACGCAGGACGGTCTGGCGTTCGAGCCGCTGTGCCAGCGCCCTCTGGCCAGTTCGGCGCAGCTCTCTATGCCGCCACCAGGAGGCGGCGGTTGCGCGGAGCACGCGCAAGACACCTGATTGCATAGGAATGCCCTTCATCCGGAACGGCAGACCGGAACCCGGCCCGGACCCATCTGAGGGACCCCAAAGGCCCTCATCCGTCAGTCACAAAACCCGAAGAACACTTTCTCTTTTTCCGGCCCCTTTGGGCACACAACAAAACCGAAAAGCCCGGCCCTTCTGCCGAAGCCATTGATTTCATGCAGCAATTCCAGATCGGCAGGCAAGATCGGCAACGCATATCGGCAAAACCTTGCTTGAAAGTACGAAATGTGTTTATTTTTCAAATACTTTGCAAACATGGAAGATCGGCAAAATGCTGGAAACACCCGCCAGGATCGAACCCTGCTTCTTCGAGGAGCATATTCCTACAGAACTGGCAGACCTTTCGGTCGACATCCAGAGGGAAGCCACCGGGCTGGGACAAGGGTTGCATCCTGACAGCGCAGCTGAGCTTGCCGATCTCGTCCGTGTGATGAACTGCTATTACTCCAACCTGATCGAAGGACACAACACGCGCCCCCGCGATATCGAAAGGGCGCTGGCTGGTGCCGAGCTTGAGGAAGAAACCCGTCCCCTCGCCCTTGAGGCCCGGGCGCACGTCATCGTTCAACGGGCCATCGACGAGATGCATCGCAAGGGCACCCTGCCCCGCCCCACATCCGTCGAATTCCTGACTTGGGTCCATAAGAGCTTCTACGACGAGATGCCGAATGAGTTTCGGGTCATCGAACATCCCGACGGCACACAAGAGCCCATCGTTCCGGGACGCATGCGCCAGGATGATGATCGGGAAGTTGCGGTCGGGCGCCACCTACCTCCTTCATCGTCGCGCGTCGCGGCATTCATGGACCACTTCGACAAACGATTTCAGATTGCGGCGCGGTCTTCGAGCGGACGGATCATTGCGATCGCCTCTGCGCATCACCGGCTCAACTACATCCACCCTTTCCCGGATGGTAACGGCCGTGTCAGCAGACTGATGTCTCATGCCATGGCCCTCACAGCGGGGATTGGTGGCCAAGGGCTCTGGTCCGTATCACGTGGGCTGGCCCGCGGGCTAACCGATCGGGGCGAGTACAAACGGATGATGGATCTGGCCGACAGTCCACGCCGCGGAGACCGCGACGGACGGGGGAACCTGTCAGAAGCGGCACTGAAGACGTTTAGTGAATGGTTCCTAAAGGTGACGCTCGACCAGATCAGCTTCTCAGCAAGATTGTTCGATCTCGGCGGATTGGACCAACGGTATCGTCGTCTTGTTGCAGATACCATCGATGACAAGCGAGCGCCGGAACTAATCTCGGCGGTTCTTCGTCATGGGGCACTGGAACGAGGCGATGCGCAGATTGTGCTCAAGACGTCCGAGCGTACTGCTCGCAACACGCTGAGTAAACTGACCGCCGCCGGATACATGACGTCCGTCTCGCCGAAGACGCCGGTTCGGTTGGCGTTTCCGTTGGATTATCGAGAGCGGCTCTTTCCAAACCTCTTTGGAGACGGTGACATGCCCGTGTGACTGGCAACCGAAGCACCCTGTTTCTGGCCAAGTCCGCGAGCGCTGCCTCTGACCGTGTTGGAAAGAAGTTCACAGCTGTGAACTATCCCGAGCTATCCTACTTGTCAGCCGAGTTCACAGCTGTGAACTCATCATGCAGCATCCCGCCGCATCAAGGCCATGATCATCGGACCGCAGGAGAACTCCCCAATTGCTGCCTTTGAAGATAGGGTTCTCAAGTAGCCTCCAGGTGATCGGATATCCGCAAACCGTTCAAGCATTGCAACGATCACAACAGACGCTTCTTCGGGACCCATATAGCGTTTCGCCTCGTCCCACGCGGACGGGGAAATACCCATCATGGGCCTGACCACATCAGCTACACGGACCAGATCGTGCCAGTGGCGAACAGGCTGCTCGGAATAAGCTTTGAATTCCTGACAGGAGGCGAGGACGAGACCAAGCGGTATATTCGGCATCAGTTGATCGTCAGTAATTGCCGTTGGGTTCGCCTCATCTTCAGAACACAGAGGGCTATCGGCAACTTCTGGAATATCGCGCGCAACGCCTCCGCCCCGCGCTTTTTCTAAGCGAGGTTCAAGATCATAAGAGTCTTTATTTGAATTCTGATAGTGCTGCTCAGAAACAGCATCATTGGTGCTCATATTTTCTGTTTCACAGCCATCCAGAAGGTTTCTGGCGTGATCTAAGGCTGACCCCAAAGAGTCTTCGATGCGCCTAAGGTCTTCCATTTCGAGTTTTCTGCGAAGATCTCGGGCCATTAGGGCCGCAAGATCAGAGAATTGGTCCCAGACGCCCTGATCCGGACGAAGTGAGCGCCCGTACTCGGCCAGCCCTGCGAGGTCACGCCGCATGAGGCTCACAGTGGCACGTAGGCGCTTGTACCGCTCTTCTGCGGCCCGGACGGTCTCAGCGGCCTCACAAACCTCCTGGAAGCGTCGAACGAGCGGAGAGAGGTCGAACCCAAACGCAACCTTTTCGTCGCCGTAGCGGCGGGCATAGCGCTTCCCATTGGGGCTATCGCGCCGGACAACAAAGCCAGTCTGCACAAGGTTGGAGAGGTGGCGCCGCATCGTCGAGCAGGGCATGCCGTTCAGGCGCTCGCAAATCGCCTTGTTGGACGGATGTACAATCAATTCGCTGTCATTGCCTCCGAGAATTGTCGCTTGGTGAAAGCTGACCAGCGCCTGAAGCACCGTCAAATCCCGATCGGACAAGCCGAACGCGACTCGAGCGGCAGCGAGCTCCCTCAGGACCTCCCACTTGTTGGCGCCGACTGGGGGCAGGTCTTCCTGGGTCGCTGCCTGATGTTTCAGGATGGCAGCATCTATCGTTCGCCGGAACGGCGTTACGGGCGTGTAGTCCATTTTGTCATTCACGAAGACAAAAATATCCCGGTCCGCGAATCACTTTGGACTTGCGGAAAATAGCTCCGGACACTACCTTGAAGGTGCTAGAAACAAGTTAGGGTCTCGTGGAGTGGTCGCTTTGCGGGACCTTTTCTTTTGCCTTTTCGTGCCTCCTTCTTTGATTTCTGCTCTTCCTCAGTCTTCCGACCGCTGCTTCCAGCGTTCGTGAAGGTCTTCAATCATGTCATGCACTTGCGTCTCGACCCAATCGGCGAAGTCTCCATCCGCCAACTCGATCGATAGGCCCTTGGCAGTGCGTTTGACCGTGCCGCCGCGTTTGCCGCCGATCTTCAGCGGGACGCTGGAAGGTGGGGCAGGGGAGGGCGACTTGGCCGGTTTAATCGCCTTGGTCACAGCCTTTTCTACGGCCAGGAACGTTTGGATGGACGGGTCATTGGTAGAGGCAATGTCATCCACCACCATGGAGGTCTCGGCATTTTCACGTGCCTCTTTCGCGATCCCGATAAGGTCCTCGCGGTCCAGACCATTCTCGTCGATGGCCCGACCAAGGGATTCCCATCGGGGTCGGCCAATGCCATGGGCGGCGCCAATGGCGCGTACCAGATCCGGCCCGACCATGTCCGCGATCGCGATCGCCATAGATATGGACGACTTCGTGACGGTAAGAATTTCTGCAACCTGAGATTGATTTCCGAAGCCGGACGACACAAGGTCCTTTGCGAACAGGGCCTTTTCAATAAAAGACAAATCGCGCCGACCCATGTTCTCCGAAATCTGAGCACGCAGAGCGCTGTCGTCATCCAGGTTGGTGACTAACGCGCGAACCTTGGTAACCTTATCGGACTGACGGATCGCCTCCAGCCTGCGTCGCCCATAGACCAAAAGGTAGCGATCATCTTCACCCGGCGCACGTCGCACGAGGATCGGAACAGTCTGACCGTTCGCCTCAATCGCATCGCGCAAATCCATTACATCGGCCGGGTCAAGCCGGTCCGCCATACGCCCGTCTTCGATGCTCGCCGGGTCCAGTTCCCAAACATGATGGGAATCGACCGCGTCGCGGGCGGACCGAAGGGCGCGATTCGAGGTCATCATCGGTGTCACAGCACCTGTCTGAGGGGCAGGGGAGGGGGCCCCAGCTGCCGCGAGACTGTCCAGCATTGACATGCGCTTCTTCTTGCCACTGGTCATGTGCGCCCCCAGGTTTTCTGGATTAGGTCGGCGATCTCGTCATTTAGCGTATTCAGGCTCTCAATCGCGCGATCATAGGTGGAACGCGTGAACGCGCTGCGTTCCACTTCATAAAGTGTCTGCTTGGTCAGGCCCGCATCTGAGATGGCTGTAGACTTCAACATGGGCGAATTCAGCACGGCTTCGCCGTACATTGTTCGCAGGAAAGCCACGATGCGGTTCTGCGGCGCATCCTGCGGCTCGTAGCGGGTCAAAACATAGCGCATCCAGTCATGAGACATGTCAGCGCCGCTCTCGGCAATCACGTCCATGAGGTCGGCTGTCATGCGGAGGAATTGCGACATGGACATCACATCGAGCATCTCTGGATGGATGGTCACCAGAACGCCCGTGGCCGCGGACAGGGCGGACATGGTCAGAAAGCCAAGCTGCGGCGGGCAATCTATGACGACCACGTCGTAGTCCTCATCGACCTGGGCCAGCGCCTCCTTCACGCGGAAGAAGAAAAGTCCGGCATTGCCCTGCGCCAGCGCGCGCGGGGTGTCGTGCTCGAACTCCATCAATTCGAGGTTGCCGGGGATCAAGTCCAAATTGGGGATATAGGTCTTGCGGATGACCGACCGGATCGGCTCCGGGTCCTCATAGCGGATCGCATCGTAGAGAGTGCCGCCATCTTCGAGGTCCAATTCCGGCTGAACGCCGTGCAGCGCGGTGAAGGAAGCTTGTGGGTCAAGATCAATGCCCAGCACACGATATCCGCGCAGGGCAAGCCGTTGGGCGAGATGGGCAGAGGTTGTTGTTTTTCCGGACCCGCCCTTGAAATTCATCACGCCGATGACCTGAAGATGATCACCCTCTCGTCGTCCGGGAACGTAATCGCCCGGCTTGCGAGCGGTTTTTTCAAGGAGCACACGCAGCGCTTGGATATCCTGCGCCGAGTAAAGACGACGGTTGCCGGCGGTCAGCTCGGGAGAAGGCCCTTTGCCATCCAAGTTGAGTTTGCGAAGATAGGAATCGTTTACGCCGAGCAGCGCCGCAGCCTCACCAGAGGTGAATTTGCGCATGGTCTTCTCGGCATCGGGTGGAAACAGGCTCTCACGTTGCGAATGCAACTGGTTCGCCAGCCATTCCGAATGCTGGCGGATCACCGCGTTGAGATCCTCATGCACAAAGGTATTATCCATCTGCCCTCTCGCTTCCGAGACATCGCGTCTTTGGCGTGTTCACGGAAATTGACGTTTTTTGCCTCGTTTCCGTGACTATTGGCGCAAGAGTCGGATTCGCGCAAGGTTTTTCCACATCTAGTGGGCGGGTCGTCACCGAACACAAGGCTGTTAGGCTTCCTGCTGCATGGTGTAACGCACCGCATCTCACGAAAAGGGACAGGGGAGAACTCTTGTCGGAGGGCTCCAGCATGGCTTTGAGCGCACCAGAGCTTGCCTTTTGGCAGTTCTGGATATACATTATTGGATGTTTATCCATGCATGAGAGGACAAGATGCAAGTTGCCAAATGGGGAAACTCCCTTGCCGTCCGGCTACCCGCGGATCTTGTGAGAGAACTCGGCTTAAAGGAAGGCGATCAGGTCGACCTGGTAAAGGACGATGGAACCATTCTTGTGAGACGCCAACCTCGCGCCGATGAAGTTCTACAAGGGCTAAGGCGGTTTCGCGGAAAACTGCCCAAGGACGCGCGTCTAAGCCGCGACGCCGCGCATGAGCGCTGAATTCGCAGACACGAATGTTGTGCTCTACCTGCTCGACGATGGTCCAAAGGCTGAGAGGGCGGAGGAAATTCTGGGGCAGGGACCCCGGATCAGCGTTCAGGTCCTGAACGAAGCGATGGTAAATTGCCGACGGAAAGCTGGTCTCAGTTGGGAAGATACCGGAGCGTTTCTTGAGGGTATTAAGTCCTTATGCCCTGTCGAGGACCTCACGATTCAAACCCATCAAGTGGGTCGCGCGTTGGCAGCGAAGTACCAGTTATCGGTCTATGACTCGATGATCGTGTCTGCCGCGCTGATCGCTGGGTGCACGACGTTATGGACTGAGGACATGCACGACGGATTGCTGGTCGAAGATCGGCTGCGCGTCGTCAATCCATTTGCCTGACCAGCAACCCAAGTCGCTCCGCCCGTTCCAACAGCATCCTGACGGAGGACGGTTGCCAGCTTGTACGTCCCCGTGGAGTCCGCTCACGCATGGATTCCAATCGGTCGCAGATCGCCTGTAGCGTGATATCGGGGTCCGAACCTTTGATGGCCGCCACGATGGCAGGCAGGCGATCGTCGGTTTCGCGGCGTCCGGCGCGGCCAAGCACTTCATCGGGCAGAAACCCGTCGCGCACATATGCCTTTACGGCGCGAAGCAAGCGGCTTTGCGTCCAGCGTCGATCATGGGGCAGGGGGCCATTGATAATCTGCAAGACGTCTTCCCAAGCCATATCGGGGCGCAAGCGGCGCACATGGGGTACCCAATCCTGCGCGGTCTCGTTCAGGCGCTCCATGTAGCCGTCCTGTCGCGCCAGCCGCACCTTGCGCAGCGCGACGGGATCCTTGGCGCTTAGCCCAGGATTGCCACCAACGCGACCCTTGGCGCGCGCAGAGGCAAGCCCGGCCTTTGTGCGTTCGCGGATCAGAGCGCGTTCGAACTCGGCTGCGGCGCCCAGAACCTGCAGCGTAAACTTGCCCTGCGGTGAGGACGTGTCGATCGGGTCTTGCAGGGAGCGGAAGAAGGCACCCTTCGCCTCCAGACTCTCGATCACCTCGAGAAGATGCGACAAGGACCGCGCAAGCCGGTCGATCCGCACGACGACCAGCGTGTCGCCGATCTGAACGCGTTCGAGAACGCGCGCAAGCACTGGCCGCGCGCGGTTGCCGCCTGAGGCGTGTTCTTCGAAGATTTCGACGCATCCCGCGATTTGCAGGGCCTCAGACTGGGGCAGGGGTGTCTGATCCTCTGTCGATACGCGCGCATAGCCAATCAGGGGCATGAAATCCGGCCGTTTGCAATTTAAGATATCTCCAATAAACGACCGTTTGGCAGTGCGTGTATGAGCTGCCCTTGTATTTTGGCAATCTTTGCCATACATTTTCTTGAGAGGGAGATGACCATGGCTACGATGAATATTTCAATACCGGCTCCGATGAAGAGTTGGGTGGAAGAACAGTCAAAAACTGGACGCTATGCCAATTCCAGCGACTATGTTCGCGACCTGATCCGGCGTGACCGCGCCCGTCGTGAGGCCGTTGCGGAAATTCAGGCTGCTGTCGACGCAGGCCTCGCCAGCGGGCCGGCAGCCCCGCTTGATCGCAGCACGTTCAAGTCCCGGATGCGCGCTGAATATGCCGGAAAATAGCCGTTGGATCATTCGATCCGCCGCTGAAACCGACTTGTCCGACATCTGGCACTACGGCGCAGCGAACTGGGGCATCGAACAGGCAGATCGCTATGCTGATGGTCTGTTTTCGTTATTCGACCTGCTTTCCGACTTTCCAGAAATGGCCCGGGAACGCGACGAGTTCTCACCCCCGGTTCGCATTCATCCCAGTGGCGTGCACCTGGTGATCTACCGAATGGAAGGGCAGGGGATCGAGATCATTCGCATATTGCATGCCCACCAGAACCTCACGGCCTATCTGCTTGACGACTGATCGTCACAATCCCGCGGCTTTGGTCAGGTTCACCCTGAACCTGTCTCGACGGCGCTGGTAGCGACGGGTCATCTCGGCAGATGCGTGACCTAGCTGCTTCTGGACGTAGCGCTCATCAACTTCGGCTGAACTGGCGAGGCCGGCGCGCAACGAGTGACCGGAGAACAGCGCCAGGCGGTCCTTCTCAGGCAGGTCGGATCGGATGCCGGCATCCAGGACCGTGCGTTTGATCAGGCGGGCCACATGTTTGTCGTTCAGTCGCGTTTCGGAAGCGCGTTTGCCATCCCGTGAGGTGCCGACGAAGACCGGACCGAAGTCGATTTTCGCGAAGTGCAGCCATTGCTCGAGGGCATGTACGGGGCAGGTCTGTTCTTTCGATCCCCGGCCGATCTCGACCTCGCGCCAGCCGGTTTTGGCGTTCAATGTCAATATCACACCATCCTCAAGGATCTCGATCCAACCACCACTGTCGGGAGTATCATCCTTGCCGACATCGAGGCTGACGATCTCGGAGCGCCTGAGACCGCCAGCGTAGCCCAAGAGCAAGATCGCCCTGTCCCTGAGCCCGCGTAGATCGAAGGGGAGGGTGGCCACCATGGCGAGGATATCCTCCGGCAGGATCGCTTCCTTCTGCACCGGCTGGCGCGCGTGCTTTCGCTTGATCCCGGCCAGCACGGTGGCGATGTGCCGGTTCTTGCGATCGAGGGTGAAACCCCGCTGCGCGTAGTTCCAGGCGAGGCCCGACAGGCGGCGGTCTATGGTGCTAACCGACAGGGCAGGGGAGGGGCCCGACCCTGATGCCAGATCGGCAAGGTAGAGCCCGATCATCTCCGGCGGCGGGGGCAAGGGCTCGGTGCCTTTCATCCGGCACCAGCGCGCGAAATGCGCCCAGTCCTTGGCATAGGCCTTCAACGTGTTGTCCGAGGCTGCGGCGCGGGCGTAGTCGCGGGCGGTTTCGACAAGGCGGTCGAGCGCGCCGGATCCAGCCACAGAGGAAGGAAGCGTGAGAGCCTCACTGGACCCAGCGTCGCGCTCGTTGTCCTCGTTGATCGAAGGCCCGTTTGCCGCCTCTGAGCTCGATTTCTCGGTGTTTTCTGACATGTCGCGGAGCATATCTTTATATGTCCGATAATGCAAACTTATTGGATATAGCTGTGAAATGCAAAGTGCGGCGGTTTATGCGGAAATATCTGGCAAAAAGCGCCGTGGCGAGGTAGCGTCGGAGGCATGACATTTGCCCGACCGGATCACATCAGCGACCTTGATACGTTACCCCGGATGCCCGCCTGGGTCACCTCCGGACGTTCGGAAACCCCTGAAGATGTGGCGTTTTTGTCGGGCGCGGCATTGAACCACCTGCATCTTGTGTTGGCACGCGAGGAGGTGCCCAAAGCCTTGTTGCGGGCGCGGCTGACCCTGCGCGCGGCCGAGGCCTGTGTCGCGTTTTCGGGGCGTCCCGAGAGGGCAGGGGAGCTGCGTGATGCAGTGCACCTTCTGCGCCCCGGCGATCTGCCCGGCCCGGCGGGCGAGGTCTACCTGGCCTGGCGGCGCGCGATGGAGCGGCCGGTGTCGATCAAGGCCCTGGGCCGAGCCTTGCCGACCCTCGGGCCGGGCCAGATCGCCGCGTGGCTGGACGCGGGGCAGGGGGCACCGGTCAGGCGTGCCGGACTGGTTTTGGAAGCAGTGCTGCGCGAGGCGCCGCGGGCCGACGTTCCGGGGCTGATCCTTGCGGATGCGGCCCTTTCCCAAGCCCTCGGTTGGGATCATCTCGTGCCGCTGCTGGCCCCGGGCCTGAAACGCGCCGACCTGCGCAAGCGTGGGGAAGACTTGCGGCTGGCCTGTCATCGCGCGCTCACCTCGTCGACGGTCGAGGCCGTGCGCCTTGCTGCCGATCTCGCGCGTCGGGCGGCGCATCTGAAAGCGGTCGCTCCGAAACTGCGGGCCAAGGGGGCCGGCGACGCGGTCGAGATGTTCCTGACCCGCGATGCTGTCGCGCCCTCGGCCTTGCCCTTGCCGGATCGCGCCGCGCGGCGGCTCTGTGACCGGCTGGTCGATCTGGGCGCGGTGCGCGAGCTGACCGGGCGCGACGCCTTCCGGCTGTATGGGGTGTAGGGATGGCGAGTGGATCGGTCAAAACCGGATCTGAATCGCGAGCTCTCTGATCTGCCGCCGGCATTGCGCTGGAGGGAATGGATGCGCCGGATCGAGGCGGTGCTGTTCGCTTCGGCGTCGCCGGTGCCGCGCGAAGATCTGGCGCGGGTCGTGGGGCAGGGGGCGCAGGTCGACCTGTTGGTCGAGGACCTTGCTGCCGATCTGGACGGGCGGGCGTTTGAGATCGCACAGGTCGCTGGCGGGTGGATATTCCGGACGCGACCCGCCTACGCGCCCGCGATCCGCGCCGCGGCGGATGTCGGGGATCAACTGATGGACCTGAGCGAGTTTGACATCGCCGTTCTGGCCGCCATCGCCTATCACCAACCGATCACGCGCGACGGGCTCAAGGATATCTTTGGCAAGGAAATCAGCCGTGACCTAATCGGGCGGCTGCATGCGCGGGGCCTCATCGGCACTGGGCCGCGATCCCCTCGACGCGGGGCGCCCTATACCTTCGTGACCACCGAACAGTTCCTTGTCGCCTTCGGCTTGGAGTCCCTGCGCGATCTTCCCGATCGGGAGCAGCTGGAGGATGCGGGTGCACTAAGTTCATAGCCAAAAGTACGTAGCGTCGGACCATGCAGCCGTAACCAATTTCGTAAACGTTCCCCCCGGGGGCGATCGCGTTTTCGCTGCCGAGCAACCTTTCAACTATCCCCGCTAAGATCATCTAAATCGTCGAAGCTGGCCATTATGTCTGCATTTCGGATGCGCTCAAGAGTATCGTCAAAGCTCTCGTTGGGACTGCCTGGCTGAATATGATGTCGGATAGAGTCATAATGTCGGCGGGCGGCAACTCGAGATACTGATCGAGTCAAATGAAGCCGCACCGCCAAACTGTCTGGGCTGTCGCAGCCTTCGCGCACGGCGCTGCCCAGTGTCAATGAGCGTTTAAAACTGACCCGGTTTCAGCGTTTAAAATTGACCCACCCTATGTGGCGCAAAGCCCCCAGGCGGGCCGCCCTCACATAGCGAGTCCGTCTGGGGGCTTTGCGAGCGCGACGTTTATGTTTTTCTGCGTCGCTTGCTCTGTGCAAATCGGTATGACGTGTTGCCTGTTTCGATGATGGCACAATGATGTGTGACACGATCCAGAAGCGCGGTTGTCATCTTGGCATCGCCGAAGACTGAGACCCATTCTCCGAACTCCAGGTTCGTCGTGATGATGACGCTGGTCTTCTCATAAAGTTTGCTGATCAGATGGAACAGCAATGCGCCGCCGGACTTGGGGAACGGAATGTAGCCCAGTTCGTCGATGATGACACAATCCAGCGCTGAGAGTTGCCGGATGATCTTCCCGGCATTGCCCTCGGCCTGTTCCTTGATCAGGGCGTTGATCAGATCGACGGCATTGAAGAAGCGCGCCTTCTTGCCGTTGTTGATCAAGGTGGTGCCCAAAGCGATGGCGATATGGGTTTTGCCTGTTCCGGTTCCACCCACCAGGATGAGATTGTGCGCCTCCTCAGTGAACTGGCCTGAGCAGAACGGTTCGATCTGGCTCTGGGTAACCGCGGCCGCACCGTAATCGAAGGTGGCGAAGTCCTTGTGATGGGGGAACTTCGCAATCCTCATTTGATACTGGATGGAGCGCACCCGCCGCTCTACAGTCTCAGCGTCGATCAGTTGCTTTATCGCTGTGGTCAGACTTGGTGGCTTGCGCGCGGACAGCAAATCATGGGCGCAAGCTGCCATTCCGTGCAGCCTCAGGGCGGTCAGTTGGTCGATGAGGACGTTCATGCGGCAGCCTCCTCAGCCGAGCACAGTGCCTCATAGCGCTTGCAATCGGCCTCGGGCCGCAACGTCAGCTGCGGATAGGTATAGGCGTCGCTGAGCGGCGTGATGGCCGGCTCCACCAACTGGTTAATCAGGTTGATGATGGCGGGCAGGCGCAGGGTGTTTTGTTGCACCGCCAGTTCGCAAGCCGTCTCGACCACCTCGATCCCGTGATCCTGGGCCAGCAGAAGCAGATCGACGAACTCCCGATCCCCGCCTTTGCCGGCCATGTAATGCTCCCTGATCCGATGCATGGCCTCAGGCAGTTGCCAGTCCACAAATGGAGCACCGTCGCGCAGGGCGCCGGGCTTGCGATCCAGCAACGGCACGTAATGCCAAGGTTCAAAATAGCTGACATTGCGGGTGAAGCGACGCTTGTGCTCGGCGATGACATCCTGGCCCGACACCAGCACGATCCGGCCGGCATAGGCGCGCAGCGACACAGGCGCCAAGAGACACCTCCAAGGACCCCTATCGCGGCTTAGTCTATTCGGCTTATCGCGGTTTCCTCTGGATGGCGCTGCGCGCCCGCGTGCTCGTCGTCCTGACGGTCGTCGGAATCACGGTCTGGTCGGTCATGGCCTTCGGCCAAGTCAAGCAGGCTTTCTTTCCGGCGTCGAACACCCCGATATTCTACGTCGAATTCCAGATGCCGCAGGGCACGGACATTCGAGTCACGAATGAAGAAATGGCCCGGCTCGAGGCGATCATCTTAGGCGAGGAGATAGTGACGGACGTGACAACGCTTGTCGGGCGAGGGGCCAGCCGCTTCATGCTGACCTACAACCCTGAGCAGGCCGATGCGAGCTACGGTCAGCTGATCGTGCGTGCGACCGATGCCACACTCATCCCCGATGTTGCGGCGCGTCTCAATCGCGAACTGCCGGCGCAATTCCCCAATGCTCTTATCCGCGTCGAGGAGATCGTCTTCGGTCCGCCTGCCGGGGCCGATGTCGCCGTTCGCTTTTCGGGACCCGATCCGGTAGTCCTCCGGCAGCTATCGGATAACGCGCTTGCGATCTTCGACGAGGCCGGCACGATCACAAACCCGCGCACAGACTGGCGGCAGCGCGAAATTCTCGTCGAACCCATCGTCGACGAGGCTCGCATGCGGTTGGCCGGTGCGACTCGCGGATCGATTTCCGACACCGTGCAATACGGGACCTCGGGCCTGCGGGTCGGCACCCTGCGCGAAGGCGATGCCGAAATCCCTATGTATCTGCGGCTTCCCGAGGTCGAGCGCGACGGGCTGGATCGTTTGCGCGATCTCTCCGTCTGGTCGCCGGGTGCAAATGATTACGTGCCGATGACCAACCTCGTCTCCAGCTTCGAGCCCCGCCTCGTCGAGGCGCTTATCCACCGCCGCGACCGTGAGCGTACGATAACGGTCCTCGGTGGTGCAGGTGGCGATCTGACAGCAGATGAGGCATTTCGCAGTGTCCGCACTGATATCGAAGCTATTCGGCTTCCCGAAGGCTACACGATGGAATGGGGCGGCGAGTTCGAAAGCGCGGGAGAGGCGCAGGCAAGCCTCGGCAAACAGCTTTCCTTGGGCTTTCTGGTAATGCTGACAATTTCGATCCTGATGTTCAACAAAGTGCGCCAGCCACTGATCCTGTGGCTCGTGGTTCCGATGTCGGTCACGGGGATGGTTCTCGGTCTGCTGTTCACTGGGCTACCGTTCACGTTCACGGCGCTTCTCGGCTTCTTGTCCCTTTCCGGGATGCTGATGAAGAATGCCATTGTGCTGGTGGAAGAAATCGATCAGCAACGCGCCGAAGGTGTCGAGGACTATCAGGCGGTAATCGATGGCTCGGTCAGCCGTTTGAGGCCCGTCGTGCTGGCTGCGGGCACAACGATTTTCGGTATGACTCCGCTCATATCAGACGCCTTCTTCGCATCGATGGCTGTCACAATCATGGGTGGCCTCGCGTTCGCCTCGATCCTGACACTGGTCGCGGTGCCGGTATTGTATGCGCTGTTCTTCTTGATCAAGCCGCCTAAACAAGAAAACGCTCCTTCAGGTTCCCCAGCGACAGCCTGAACGCAGATGCAGTTATAAGCGTTTCTCTGAGCGCCCTCGACCCGTCTTAAGGACGGTGTAGGCATGTTCCGTCGCCTCAAGCGCGCCTTCGAGAAAACCGCCGAATGTCGGAGCCACTTCGGTGCCGCCAAAGACGAGCGCTTCGTCCCGCAGGCCTGAAAGAACGCACGGCTGGCCATAATTCGTGAGGGCACGAAATACAGCGGAACTGCGGCTGGCAGCAGGCCAGGCGCACTCCCGCTCCATGGTCTAGGCCTTCAAGGCATGGACCGAGGCCCAACTGCTACGCATTCCCGGCAAGGGCGATCTCGCGAAGGCCTTCCGCTATGGTCTCAGCTGCTGGCCGTCATTCGAGCTCTTCCTTGGAGATGGCCGCGTCGGCATCGACGACAACACCGCCGAGCGCGTCATGCGCCCGATCAGCATCGGGCGAAAAAACTGGCTTTTTGCAGGCTCCGACAGCGGTGGCGAAACGCTGTCCCGGGCGATGTCCCTTGTCGAGACAGCCAAGATGAACGGCCTCGATCGGCAAGCCTGGCTGGCCGAAATCCTCGACCGCATCCACAATCACATGACCAACCCGCTCAACGAACCGCTTCCATGGAACTGGACGCCAATGAACTGATCCATGGTAACAACCGGGCGGTTACGTTTTCGGGGAGGTGATTACCTTTGAATCTTGAGATCCGACTTCGCCTTTGCTAGAAATCGAACAATCATTAGAAAATTAGCAAAGTCGAAAGTGCAGATGTCTGGACCCCTTGATCAACTGAAGATTATAGAACTTGGTCACGTAATTGCCGGACCACTTGCGGCAGCTTTACTCTCGGATTTTGGTGCAGATGTCATCAAGATCGAAGCCCCCAACCGGACGGATATGATGCGCGACCTTGGACCCAAGGCAGAGGATGGGGTGGGCGTCTGGTGGAAGACTTTGGGCCGTAACAAGAAAACACTAGGTCTGGACTGGAAGTCCGACGAGGGCCGGGACATCCTGCGAAAGTTGGTCGAAGATGCCGACGTGCTGATCGAGAATTTCCGACCGGGTGTGCTGGAACGTGCCGGTGTTGGGCCAGACGTCTTGCACGATTGGAACCCGGACTTGGTTGTCTTGCGGGTTTCAGGTTACGGACAGGACGGTCCGATGCGCGACCTGCCAGCGTTTGGGCGTGCTGCGGAGGCCATGAGTGGATTAGCGCATCTGACCGGTTTTCCCGACGGGCCGCCGATGCACCCCGGCTTTCCGGCGGCTGACAGCACGACAGGGCTAATGGGCGCTTTGGGAATCATGATCGCGCTATTTGCTCGCGAAAAGGGGATAGCACGCGGTCAGGTCGTCGATATTGCAGTATTCGAGGCCCTGCTTCGGTTGATGGATTATCCTGTTCCCGCATTGACTGGCGCGAACCTCTCGCCGCGACGCAATGGGCTGCGCCAGCCGATGGACTTTGCTCCGGGGGGGATGTTCCGAACGTCCGATGGGGTGTGGCTGAGCGTTTCGGCAGGGAGCGCGGAAACCGCGCAGCGCCTGTTGCGGGCGGTCGGAGGCGATGCCCTCGCCGATGACCCGCGGTTCGCGACATTGGGCGAGATGTCGCGGCACATGACGGTGGTCTTTGACGCGATCAATGATTTCGTCACGCAGCACACGGCTAAGGAAGTGGAAGCGGTATTCGCCCGCCATGATGCGGTTGCCTCGCGTGTGTTGAGCGTCGAAGAGATCATGACGAACGAGCAGATACGCCATCGTGGGGACATCGTGTCGGTCGACGGCGAACAGACCCAGGTCATTGGTCCGGTCCCTCATCTCAGCGCGACGCCCGGTCAGCTTCGTTGGCTGGGACGACCGCCTAGCGCAGACAGCCAAAGCATTCTGCGTGATCTTGGTTTTAACGATGAGCGGATCGCTGCCCTATGTGAGGCTGGGCTCGTAAGATTGGAGGGAGGGCGCGCGCTATGACATTTCGATTGACCGCCGACCAACAAGAGATTCGCGACCAGATTCTGCGGATTTGCGCAGGGTTCGACGACGACTATTGGCTGGATCGGGATCGCAACGGTGGTTTTCCCCATGATCTGCACAGGGCAATGGCCGATGGCGGCTGGCTAGGTATCGCCATGCCAGAAGCTGTCGGCGGCGCGGGTCTGGGGATCACCGAGGCGACCATAATGATGCAGGCAATTGCCGAGTCGGGGGCCGGCGCAAGCGGAGCCTCGGCCATCCACATGAACATTTTCGGGCTCAACCCGGTGGTGAAGTTTGGGACCGATGAGCAGCGCGCGCGTATGCTTGGCCCTCTAATAGCAGGCGATGAAAAGGCCTGTTTCGCCGTAACCGAACCGACGACCGGGTTAGACACCACAAAGCTGAAGACCATGGCGGTGCGGCAGGGGGACAGATATGTCGTGCACGGACAAAAAGTCTGGATTTCTACCGCGCAGGTGGCGGACAAGATGTTGCTTCTGGCCAGAACAACGCGGCTAGAGGATGTGAGCAGCCCGACCGAAGGGCTGAGCCTGTTCTATACAGATCTCGACCGAAATTTCGTCGATGTGCGAGAGATCGAAAAGATGGGTCGAAAGGCTGTCGATTCGAACGAAGTTTTCATCGATGGGTTGCCGATTCCGGCTGAGGACCTTATCGGGAAGGAGGGCAAAGGCTTTAGGCAAATTCTGCACGGGTTGAATCCCGAACGCATCCTGGTGGCCGGAGAATGCATAGGTATTGCGCGCAACGCACTGGCGCGAGCGGCGCATTATGCAAACGAACGTGTGATTTTTGACCGCCCGATCGGCCAAAATCAGGGTGTTCAGCATCCACTCGCCAAAGCCTGGGCGCGGGTGGAATCTGCCAATCTCATGGTGATGCACGCCGCCGCCCTTTACGATGCGGGAGAGCCCTGCGGCGTCGAGGCGAACGCCGCCAAACTTTTGGCCGCCGACGCTGCGGTTGAGGCGACCGAAGCCGCGCAAATTACATTTGGCGGATTCGGATACGCCAAGGAATATCACGTGGAGCGACTGGTACGGGAAGCTCTGCTGTTCCGCATCGTACCGGTGACACCGCAGATGCTTTTGTCGTTCATAGCAGAAAAAGCCCTTGGACTTCCAAAGTCTTACTGATCGGAGATAACGGGCGGGGCTGGTGGGAAAAGGTGTCTTGACCAATTTTCTAACACACGTTAGATTACTGGCAGATACCCCTAGTGGGGAATGGGAGGAGGCGTCATGAATAAGACGCAGTTTGGGTCTTCGAGGGAGGACCTATCAAAACGTGCAACCGTTTACGCAAGCGGTTTATTCACCGGCAAAGTCGTTGTGGTGACCGGGGCCGGAGGCGGATTGGGGCTGGCAATTGCGACCTTGTTCGCAAGGCTCGGGGCCAATCTGGCGATCAATGGACGCAACGAAGAGAAACTGGCTTTGGCCAAGGAGTTCCTTGAAAGTTTCGGGGGCGAAGTTTTCGCTGTGCCTATGACCATCCGGGAGCCTGAGCAGGTCGAGGATTTTGTCGCCAAGACGAACCAGGAGTTCAGGGCGATTGACGTATTGGTGAACAATGCTGGGGGTCAGTTTCCGCAAGCAGCGTTGGAGTTTAGTCCAAAGGGCTGGAATGCGGTCATAGACACCAACCTGAACGGCACGTGGTGGATGATGCAATCCACGGCGCGCCACTGGGTTGCCAACAAGCAATCGGGCTCCATCGTCAACATCGTGGCCGATATCTGGCGCGGCATGCCCGGCATCGCGCATACCTGTGCGGCCCGGGCAGGGGTAGTTTACCTGTCCAAGTCGGTTGCGGTGGAGTGGGCCCCGCACGGTATCCGAGTGAACTGCGTGGCGCCGGGTTGCTGCGAAAGCAACGGTTTCGGGAACTACCCTCCGGAGGGTTCTGCGACCTTTCAGGACTCCAACCCGATGCGGCACGCCGGGGACGAATGGGATGTCGCTGAAGGGGTTGTCTATATGGCGGCGAATTCAGGGAAATTCGTAACCGGAGAAGTTCTGAACACCGACGGTGGGCAGCAATTGTGGGGGGATCCATGGCCAACGGGGCGGCCGGACTACTTCCGGATTACCTGATGTTGGCCGTGAACCTTAGGGGGACAATGATATCTAGATGACGACAAGGATTAAAACAGCAATCGGAGCCGATGATGGGGCGATACTGGAGTGCAGCGGGGTCGAACGACGGTTCGGCGGCATCGTCGCTGTCACCGGTGTTGACCTCGTTATTCGACAAGGGGAAATCTTTGGACTTGTCGGCCCGAACGGCAGCGGCAAGACAACACTGACGAACGCAATTACCGGGTTCTACCCACCGAATGTGGGGACTGTCCGGTTGGCAGGAAAGGAAATCACGGGTACGGCACCTCACAAGGTTGCCAAGCTCGGCGTCGCCCGGACGTTCCAGAATCTTGCCTTGTTCAACGGGATGAGCGTTCTGGACAACATCCTGCTGGGGCGGCACATCCACATGAAACCGGGCGTTCTGCGCACCGCGCTTTACTGGTGGGCAGCACAGCGTGAAGAAATCGAAAACCGCAAGATCGTCGAAGAGGTGATCGAGTTTCTACAACTCGAGAGCATCCGGCATGAGTTGGTCGATGGCCTTCCGATCGGGTTGAAAAAACGGGTTGAGCTGGCGCGGGCATTGGTGGCCGAGCCACAGATGCTGATTCTCGATGAACCGATGGCCGGCATGAACCAGGAAGAGAAAGGGTATATGTCCCGTTTCATTCTGGATGCCCGTGCCGAACGCGGCGTCAGCGTTCTGCTGATCGAACACCATATGGATGTCATCACCGGCATTTGTGATCGGATGCTGGCCCTGAATTATGGTGAAATGATCGCCAGTGGCATCCCCAAGGAGGTTGTGAAGGACCCGCGGGTCATCGAGGCATATATCGGAGGGTCGCATGACTGATTTGACGAAGAAACAGTCTTCGGGCGGCGACACGATCGGCGCAATTCTGGCGCGGAACGCCTCGAAACACGGTTCGGAAATCGCGCTTCGCGAAAAAGAGCGTGGGATCTGGAAGGAAACCACATGGGCGGAATACGCCGAAGAGGTGCTGGCCTGCGCGGCCGGGCTTGAGAAAATCGGCGTAACACCGGGCAAGGCGGTGCTTATCCTGGGCGACAACCGGGCGCGGCTGTATGGCGGAATGCTGGCTATTTCGTTGCTGGGTGCCTATGCAATGCCTGCCTATCCCGGCGCGACGCTCGAAGAACTCCGGCACTTTCTTGGCGAAGTCGAAATCGTCGCGGCCATCGCTGAAGATCAGGAACAGGTTGACAAGATCCTGGAGCTGAAGGACGCGGGCGCCGAGGGGGTCGACCACATCATTTATGACGAAGCGCGGGGCCTTGGTTTCTATGAGGTCGAAGGGCTGATGTCCTGGGATCACCTGATTGAAGTCGGTCAGCACGATCTGAATGAAGCCCCCGGCCTGCGCGAAGAGCTTTACGGTCGTGCGAAACCCGAAGATCCGGCCATCTTCATGCATTCGTCAGGGACCACGGGCAAGCCGAAAGGTATCGTTCTAAGTCAGAAAAATGTTCTTGCTGCCGCTAAGAACGGGCATGCAGCGGGCGCATTCGACGAAAACGAGGAAATCCTGGCCTATCTGCCGATGGCCTGGGTGGGCGATTTTGCCATTACCGTCGCGGCGGCCCTGCTTTGGCGGTTCACCGTGAACGTGCCGGAACGTCAGGAAACGGTTGTGCGCGACATGCGCGAAATCGCTCCGACATTCTATCTGGCGGCGCCAAGAAGCTGGGACCAGATGCTGACGACGATCCAGGTCGGTATCGAGAATTCGACCCCGGTCAAGAAATGGTTGTACCATTTCTTCATGGATCGGGCCATCGCAGCTGAAATGAACAAGCTGAATGGCAAAAGCGGCGGTGTACTTGAGCCATTGGGCCGGCTTCTGGGCGAGGTGATGGTTTTCGGTCCGATCAAGGACCAGTTCGGGATGAGCCGCCTAAAGAATGCGTTCACCGGCGGTGAAGCGATCGGGGAAGACACCTTTGTATTCTACCGCGCCCTGGGGATCAAGTTGCGTCAGCTCTACGGCCAGACCGAGAACAGCGCGATCAACGCGATTCAGGCTCCGGGCGAGGTCCGTCTTCATACGGTTGGCAAACCCGCGCCTGGCGTCGAGGTCAGCATTGCCGAAGACGGTGAGATCCTGGTGCGCTCGGACAGCGTGTTCGAAGGGTATTTCAACAAACCCGAAGCGACCGCCGAAGCGCTTGAGGGCGGGTGGCTGCATACCGGCGATGCCGGCTATCTGGAAGACGACGGACACCTGGTTGTTCTGGGCCGTGTCTCCGAGGTCATGCACACCGCCGACGGTGAACGTTACGTTCCAAACTACATCGAGAACCGGTTGAAATTCAGCCCGTATATCAAGGATGCGGCCGTGATTGGCGCCGGGCTGAAGGAACTGACGGCGATGGTCTGCGTGGATTTCGAGGCCGTGGGGCACTGGGCCGAAGTGAACGGCGTACCTTACGTGTCATATGCCGATCTTTCTCAGCGTGAAGAGGTCGCGACGTTGCTTCGCGAGGCCTTCCAACGGGTCAACAAGGCCGTCACCGAACCATTGCGCCTGCAACGCTTTGTCAGTCTGCCGAAAGAATTCGACCCGGACGATGGTGAAATCACACGGACACGAAAACTGCGGCGCAAGGTCGTTCAGGAACGCTATGCTGACGTGATCGCGGCGCTCTACGACGGTTCAAAAGAGGTCCACGTAAGCGCGCAGGTGACTTACGAGACCGGGGAAGTAGGGAAGGTCGAAAGAAGCCTTCCTATCAGGGAGGTATAAATGGACTGGGTCTTTCTATCAGAGCTTGCGATCAACGGAGCCTTGACGGGTTTGCTGTATTCGCTATTCGCCATCGGCCTCGTGCTGATTTACAAGGCGTCTTCGGTGCCCAATCTGGCGCAGGGCGGGTTGACCATGGTCGGGGCCTATGTGGTCCTGGCTCTGGCGCGCGATGTGGGTTTGCCCTTGTGGCTGGCCATCCCTCTGGCTGCGGTTGTCATGTTCGCCCTTGGGTTCGGTATCGAGCGTGTTGCCCTGCGCCGTCTCGCAGGTCGGCCGGTTGTCATGATCTTGATGCTGACACTCGGCCTCGACATTTTCCTGCGGGGTACGACACTTGCCATCTGGGGCGGAACGTCGCGTTCGATGGAACTGGGCGTCAGCTATGATCCGCTGTTCCTGGGCGACATCTTCATCAGCCGCATCCATCTGGTCGGTGCCGGTGTCGCGCTTGCCTTGTTTGTCGGCTTCATGCTGTTCTTCCAAACCCGGACCGGGATCAAGCTGCGGGCGATCGCGGATGATTACATGGCTTCGTGGTCGGTCGGCATCTCGGTTGAACGCGGAGTTGGGTTGTCCTGGGCATTGGCATCCGTTGTTGCCATCGCCGCTGGCGTTATCTGGGGCGAGATTCAGGGTGTCGATCAGGCGCTGTCGCTGTTGCTTCTCAAAGGTCTGACGGTTGCCGTTCTCGGTGGTCTCGACAGTATCCTTGGCGCCGTGATCGCAGGCATCATCCTGGGCGTCGTCGAAAACGTTGGCGCTGATTTCCTCGATCCGCTTGTCGGAGGCGGAAGCCGTGAGCTTATCGTCGCTGCCGTGCTCATTCTTACCGTCATGATCCGTCCGCACGGGCTGTTCGGTCGTCACGACATCGAAAGGGTGTAAGGCATGTTTTACAGACTTTCTGGCGTCCATCACGCCAACTACGTTTCGGATAGCCGAATCTTCAAGGTGCCTGCTGACCGGAATCTGACAGCATTCATCTTCTTGATTGGCCTTGCCGCGCCATTCATCATCCCGTCGCTTTATCTGAACAGCTACATGCTTCCTTGGCTGATCTGGACGGCCGCCGCGCTTGGATTGAATCTGGTGACAGGTTGGGCAGGCCAACTTCACTTGGGTTATGCTGCAGTCATGGCCGTCGGAGCGTATTCGTCGATCCATGCCGCGCGTTTCGGGGTGACGTGGGAATTCGCCCTTATCATCGGCGGATTGACGTCATCCGTGATCGGCAGCCTGTTCGCTTTTGCCGCTTTGCGGGTCAAGGGCCTCTATCTCGCTCTCACTACTCTCGCTATGCAATTCGTGATGGACTGGGTTCTGACCCACTCTCCGGCGATCTCGGGGGGCTCACACGCGTCGCTCCAGTCACCGACATTGGCGCTGCTCGGGCAAGAGATTACCACTGATACTGGCTTCTACTATGTCGCCTTCGGCTGGTGTGTGTTGGTGACGATCTTCATGCTTAATCTCAAGCGGACTGGACTCGGTCGCGCCTTGGTCGCTGTCCGGGAAAAAGACTTTGCGGCCGCGATCCTGGGTGTGAACAGTTTCTACTACAAAATCCTCGCATTCGCGACTTCTTCGTTCATCGCAGGCGTCAGCGGTGCGTTGCTTGTTGCCACCTTTTTCTTTCTCGCCGCACCCGAGCAATTCTCGGTTGCCGTTTCGATCCAGGTTCTTGCGATGGTGATTGTTGGCGGCCTTGGCAGCATTATCGGTTCCTATTTCGGTGTTGCCCTGATCCTTCTTGTTCCGGGTATCGTGAACGGTCTCGTCGTCACGCTGAGTGACGGGCTTGGCATGCAGATCGATGTTGAAACACTCGCTCACATCCCGAACGCAGTCTATGGCGCACTGATCGTCATTATCCTTCTGATCGAACCACTCGGTTTGGGAAAACTCTACGGCAACATCAGAGACTATCTGATGGTCTGGCCCTTCGATCAGTTCAAGAAATAGGGGAATGCCGATGCAAGAAAAAGTTGAAGCCCAGAACATTCTGTCCATGAACAGTGTCGAGGTGCTGTACGACAATGTAATGCTGGCGATCAAAGGTGTTTCGGTTCAGGTTCCAAAGGGCGAGATGATCGCACTTTTGGGTTCTAACGGAGCGGGAAAAAGCACCACGTTGAAAGCGATCAGCGGTCTTTTGAAAGCCGAGCGCGGACGCATCAGCCGAGGTGAGATAACGTTCCAGGGAACGGACATTACCGAAGCGCTCGCGCAAAAACGCGTCGAGATGGGCATCTGTCATGTCATCGAAGGGCGGCGGGTCTTCGAACACCTGACCCCCGACGAGAACCTGACCGCCGCCGCGCCACGCGGAATGTCCCGATCAACGCTGAATGCGGAAAAGGAAAAGATCTACGGATATTTTCCGCGGCTTGCCGAACGCAAGAATTCGCAAGCAGGCTATTTGTCGGGTGGTGAGCAACAGATGCTTGCCATTGGGCGGGCCCTCGTGACCCAGCCGAAGCTGTTGATGCTTGATGAACCAAGTCTTGGGCTTGCTCCGTTCCTGGTCGAGGAAATCTTCGGCATCTTGCAAAAGATCAATAAGGATGAGGGCCTGTCCGTCCTGCTGGTGGAACAGAACGCCTTGGCGGCTCTGGAAATCGTTTCGCAAGGGTACCTTATCGAAAACGGCCGCGTTGTTATGCACGGCACCGCCGAGGCGCTCAAATCTAACTCCGACATTCAGGAGTTCTATCTAGGCGGCGGAGAGACCGATTTTCACAACGTCAAGCACTACAGCCGACGCAAACGTTGGCTGAGCTAACGTACTATTCGGAAACTGTTCAGGGAGGAACAAATGAAGAAACTTACCAAAGCGCTGGCTGTATTTTCAATGGTTGGCGGGGCGCTGTTCGGCACCCAGGCGCTGGCCGAGCCATTCAAGATCGGCATCTGCTACGATCTCAGCAAAGCCTATACCTTTGTCACGCCGCAGGTTTCGCAGGCCGCGATGGACCTTGCCAAGCTCATCAACATGAAGGGCGGCATCGGTGGGGAACCGGTCGAAGTCATCGTGCGTGACCACGGGAACGAACCGCAGCGCGGAATCGAGTGCTACTCGAAACTCAGCCGCGAGGGCGTCTTTGTTTTCGATACCCTGTCCACTCCGGTGTCTCTGGCTATCCTGCCGCGGGCCATGGAAGACGGGCGTATCCTGATGCAGTCTCTTGTCGGGCGCGGCGATGCCGTTGATGGCACCGTCTTCGATTGGGTCTATCCGATCGGGCCGACCTATTGGGGACAGGCCGCCAACGATGTCGCCTACATCAAGCAATTGCATGACGGCGATCTGTCAGATGTGAAGGTCGGGTTTGTTTACTTCGATTATCCCTTCGGGCAGGAGCCGATCGAGATCCTGGAAACCCTGTCCGAGAAAGAGGGTTTCGAGCTTGAACTGTACCCCGTGCCACTGCCTGGCAGCGACCAGGCCGGCGTGTGGTCCAAGGTGCGCCGCGACAAGCCCGATCATGTGATCGTCTGGATGCTGGGCGGTGCCCATGTGGTTGCCTCGAAAGAGATGAAGCGCAATCGCATTCCGATGGACAAATACATCTCGGTCAACTGGCTGAACGAAGTCGATATCGCCAACATCGGTAAAGAGGCCGCCAAAGGTATCAAGCGCGGGACCAATGTCGTGGGCGGTCAGGATATTGCCCTGTATCAGGAAATCATGGCCGAGCTTTATGACAAGGGCGAGGGATCCGGCCCGATCGAGAAGACGCAGGACGTTTTCTACAACACCGGGCTGGCCATGTATTCGATCATGTTCGAAGCCGCGCGCAAGGCGGCGGAAGCCGAGGGGCTGCCGATCACTCCGACATCCTACAAGGCCGGACTGGAGTCGCTTGAGGGCTATGACGCGAACGGGCTGATGGCCCCCATTACGGTGACGGCCGAAGATCATGGCGGCGGGGGCAAGACCCGTATCGAAATGTGGGACGGAGAGACTTGGGTGCCGCAAACCGACTGGATCTCTGAATACGCCGACGTCGTGTGGGACGTGGTTAAAGAAAGTTCCTCAAAATACGGGCAGTGAAAGACTGACACAGGAAGGGTTCCGCCATGCGGGGCGGCAGTGGCCCATGAAACGGTATAACCGCTCTAAATCAAACCAACGGGAGAGAGAAACGATGAAGATCAAACAGCACATAAAGGCGGTGGCCCTGACTGCCGCGCTGGCAGCAAGCGCGACTGTGGCCGCAGCGCAGGACAAGGAGCCGATCCGCTTCGGACTCTGCTTCGACCTCAGTAAATCCTACACGTTCATTTCGCCGCAAGTGGCCCAGGCGGCACAGGACCTCGCGAGGTACACCAACGAGAACGGTGGGATCGAAGGGCATCCGGTGGAAATCATCGTGCGCGATCACGGCAACGAACCGCAGCGCGGCGTGGAATGCTACGAGCAGCTCAAGCGCGAAGGTGTGTTCCTATTCAATTTTCTGTCCACGCCGGTCACGAACGCGGTTCTGCCGCGTGCGATGAAGGACGGGAACGTGTTGATGCAGTCTTTCGTTGGCCGCGGTGACGCGGTGGACGGCGAAGTATTCGAATGGGTTTTCCCGGTCGGTCCGACGTACTGGCAGCAGGCGGCAAATGACGTTGCCTTCATCAAGGATCAGATGGACGGTGACTTGAGCAAAGCGAAGATCGGGTTCATCTATCTGGATTATCCCTTCGGTCAGGAACCGATCGGGATCCTGAAAACGCTTTCCGAGAAGGAAGGGTTCGAACTGGAGCTTTATCCCGTGCCGCTTCCGGGATCGGATCAAGCCGGCGCATGGAGCAAAATCCGCCGTGACAAGCCAGATTATGTGATCAGCTGGCTACTGGCGGGCGGACATGTGGTTGCCTCGAAAGAAATGCGTCGCAACCGTTTCCCGATTGACCGCTATCTTGCGGTGAACTGGCTGAACGAAGTCGATATCGCCAACATCGGAGTGGAAGAGGCGAAAGGCATCCTGCGCGGGACCAACGTGGCCGGTGGCCAGGAAGTTCCGATCGTCAAGACGATGCTGGACACCTATTATGCCAATGGCAAGGGCAGCGGACCCGAGAGCCTCGTGCGCGACGTGTACTACAATACGGGCATGGCGATCTACTCGGCCGGTTTCGAAGCTGCGCGTATTGCGATTACCGAAAACGGTTGGCCGATCACACCGGAAAAGATGAAGAATGCCTATGAATCGATCGAGAACTTCGATGGAAACGGCATCATGGCCCCGGTTACAGTGACCGACAAAGACCACGGAGGTGGTGGCAAGACCCGGGTCGAACAGTGGAATGGCGAAACCTGGGTTCCGCTGACCGACTGGAGCGCCGACTATCTCGACGTTGTTTGGGATGTCATCAAGCACAACTCCGCGACGTTCAAAGTCGAATAAGACTGGGCTTCCCCGCGGCAGACACGTCGCGGGGAAGCTTTCCGCAGTTAGATTGTCCCGAGAAAGCGAAGCAGGTATCATGAGCCCCATTGACGTGAAGATCGAAGACGGAATTGCAACCGTCTGTATTGACCGGCCCGAACGCAAAAACGCACTTTCCGTGGCGGCTACGAACGGGCTGACCGATGCTTGGGAAAAGATCGAGGCGGATGACAGCGTTCGTGTGGCCATTCTGACTTCGGCCGATTGTGGCGTGTTCAGCGCCGGACTGGATCTGAAGGAAGCCACACAAATCGCACGCGACGAGGGCGTCGATATTCTGACCAAGATGCGCGACCCGTTTCACGAGACAATGCGCGCCTGCAAGAAACCGATCATCGCGGCGATGACGGGGTCGCTGATGGCGGGCGGAATGATGCTGACCTTGAATTGCGATCTGCGGGTCGGTCTCAAGGGGACCAAGGTCGGTATCACCGAAGTAAAGATCGGTCGTGGATCGCCCTGGGCATCGCCGGCACTGTCCATGCTACCGCAGCCCATCCTTATGGAAATCGTTCTGACCGGCGACTTGATGCCGATCGAGCGCCTGCACGAATACGGGTTCACCAACTATCTCGAGGACACGCCCGATGCCGTCCGCGCAAGGGCATTTGACCTTGCCAAGCGCATTGCCAGCGCGGCCCCGCTTTCGGTGATTGCGGCCAAAGGCGGCGTTCGCGCGACCATGGACTTGGGCTGTGCGGGTGGCCTGAAAGAGGGCAAGCGCCTTCACGAGGTGGTTTACGCCAGCAACGACGCGATTGAAGGCCCAAAGGCCTTTGCTGAAAAGCGCGCACCCGTCTGGACCGGAACCTGATGGAGGCTTGAATGACTGAGCTTATTCGCCTGGACAGGGATGGCCCTGTCGGAATCCTGCGGTTTCTTCAGCCGACAAAACGCAACCCTTACAGCATCGGGTTCGTCGATGAACTGGTGGCGCTCCTGCGCGAAGCCGAACGTGACGATGCGATCCGTGTCGTTGTTATGACCGGTGGCGATCATTTCAGCAGCGGCGGCGATCTTGTCGGGTTTCAGTCTGAGATCGCGAAAGGCGCAAAGGCGACATCGGAAATGGTGGAGCTGGTTCACGATGGCGGACGCGCGGCCTATCTGTTTCGCAAACCTCTGATTTCCGCGATATGCGGCGTGGCTTTTGGCGCGGGTTTAAGCCTGGCCTTGTCGGCGGACATTGTCGTTGCTGCCGAAGATGCCCGGCTGTGCGAAGTTTTTGCGCGCGTCGGCGGCTGTCCCGACACGGGATCTAGCTGGCTGCTTCAACAGCGTGCCGGTGCGGGGGTGGCGCGGATGCTGGTGCTCACGGGTCGTGAAATCGACGGGCGCACCGCTAGGGACCTGCGCGTTGTCGAAGAATGCGTGCCGGCCAACCAGGTCGAGGTACGGGCGTTGGAAATTGCCCGCGAGATTGCAACGCACCCGATGTTTGGCGTTCAGACCGCCAAGCGTGTGATGCGCGCCGCAGCCGAGTGCAGCTATCTCGAGGCGCTGGATATCGAGCGCGATGCCCAAAGCGTTTTGCTGTGCGCGCATGACTTTCCCGAGGCGATGAAAGCGTTTTCGGAAAAAAGAACCCCAGAATTCAAAGACCGTTAACTCGGTTGAAACCTTATCGCAAAACTCAAGGAGACCACGCCAATGAAGGTACTCGTGCCTGTGAAACGCGTGATCGACTACAACGTGAAGGTTCGTGTCAAAGCGGACGGAAGCGGTGTCGATCTGGCCAACGTTAAGATGTCGATGAACCCTTTCGACGAAATCGCCGTCGAAGAGGCGATCCGCCTGAAAGAGGCCGGCAAGGCCGAAGAGGTCGTCGCGGTATCCATCGGCGTCAAACAGGCGCAGGAAACCCTGCGCACCGCACTGGCCATGGGCGCCGACCGCGCCATCCTGGTCGTCGCAGCGGATGACGTGCACCAGGATATCGAGCCGCTGGCCGTGGCCAAGATCCTTGCCAAGGTCGTGGAAGAGGAACAGCCCGGTCTGGTTCTCTGCGGCAAGCAGGCGATCGACAACGACATGAACGCCACCGGCCAGATGCTGTCGGCGATCCTCGGTTGGAGCCAGGCGACCTTTGCCTCGGAAGTGGGCATCGATGGCGACAGCGCCGTCGTCACCCGCGAGGTCGATGGCGGCCTGCAGACCATCAAGGTCAAGATGCCGACCGTCGTTTCCGTCGACCTGCGCCTGAACGAACCGCGCTATGCGTCGCTGCCCAACATCATGAAGGCCAAGAAAAAGCCGCTGGATGAAAAGACCGCCGCCGATTACGGCGTCGACGTCACCCCGCGCCTGACCGTGGTCAAGACGTCCGAGCCGGCCGAACGCGCCGCCGGTGAAATGGTTGGCTCGGTCGACGAGCTGGTTGCGAAACTCAAGGAAAAGGGGGCGGTGTGATGGCTGTTCTTCTTCTTGCCGAAGTCAACAATGGTGAACTGTCGATGGACGCGACCGCAAAGGCGGTCACCGCGTCTAAGGCCCTGGGCGACGTGACGGTTCTGTGCGCCGGCGCATCCGCCGCCGATGCCGCGAAAGAAGCCGCGACAATCGACGGCGTGGCCAAGGTGCTGGTCGCCGAAGACCCCGCGCTGGGTCATCGCCTGGCGGAATCGACCGCCGACCTGATCGTGTCGCTGGCAGGCGATTACGATCACATCGTGGCGCCCGCCACCACCGACGCCAAGAACGTGCTGCCCCGCGTGGCCGCGCTGCTGGACGTGATGATGCTGACCGACGTCTCGGGCGTGGTCGATGCCGACACGTTCGAGCGCCCGATCTACGCAGGTAACGCGATCCAGACGGTGAAATCGGGCGACGCGAAAAAGGTCGTGTCCTTCCGCACCGCCAGCTTTGACGCGGCCGGCACCGGTGGCTCCGCCACTGTGGAAACCGTGGGCGGGGCCTCCGCTTCGGGCCTGTCGGAATGGGTCGAAGACAAGGTCGCCGAAAGCGACCGTCCCGAACTGACCTCGGCCGGTATCGTGGTTTCGGGCGGCCGTGGCGTCGGCTCGGAAGACGATTTCGCGCTGATCGAGAAACTGGCCGACAAGCTGGGCGCCGCCGTTGGCGCATCCCGCGCCGCCGTCGACTCGGGCTTTGCACCGAACGACTGGCAGGTCGGCCAGACCGGCAAGGTGGTCGCGCCTGACCTGTATATCGCCGTCGGCATCTCGGGTGCGATCCAGCACCTTGCGGGCATGAAGGACAGCAAGATCATCGTCGCGATCAACAAGGACGAAGAGGCCCCGATCTTCCAGGTGGCCGATTACGGCCTGGTCGCCGACCTGTTCGAAGCCTTGCCTGAACTGACCGACAAGCTGTAAGTCCATTGCAAAAATTACAAAAAGGCCCGCCTGTTTTGTCGGGCCTTTTTGTACGAGCCGAATGGGCGGCGCGTTGATTGGAAAAATCCGGATGCGCACGGTCCGAAGCCGTGTGACGCTCCGTCAGAACGGCTCGGGTTCATTGTCGAGAAAAAAACACTTGTTAGATTTCCTCAATGCAAGCATGACTCGATAGGAATAAAACATGTCTCTGATCAAGAACTCCCCGAGTTGGGCAGTGGATGAACACAAGATGTTCGCCGATAGTACACGCAGGCTTTTCGATGCAGAGATGGCTCCGAAGATTGAAAAATGGGCGGAGCAGGGAATTGTTGACCGCGACTTCTGGAAAACAGTCGGTCAGCAGGGTGTCATGGGTGGCTCGATTGCCGAAGAATATGGTGGGTTCGGTGGCGGCATCGGGTTCGACGCGATTACCGTCTACGAGCAGGGGCGCACCGGCGATACGGGTTGGGGCTATGGGATTCAGTCCATCGTAATCCATTATCTCAACGCATATGGCAGTGAGGAACAGAAGAAAAAGTGGTTGCCGAAACTGGTCAGCGGCGGCAGCGTTGCGGCGATTGCCATGACCGAGCCTGGAACGGGCTCTGACCTCCAGAACGTACAAACCTATGCGGAAAAGGATGGCAACCACTACAAGATCAACGGTTCGAAGATCTTTATCACAAACGGGCTCACGGCGGATCTCGTTGTTATCGTGGCAAAGACCGATCGCAACGCCGGCGCCAAGGGCGTTTCGTTGATCGTTCTGGAAACCGAGGGCGCCGAGGGCTTTCGCCGGGGACGGAACCTGAAGAAACTGGGTATGAAAGGTTCGGATACTGCTGAGCTGTTCTTCGAGGATGTGCGCGTGCCCACGGCGAACCTGCTTGGTCCGGAAGAGGGGCAGGGGTTCTACCAGCTGATGAAGCAGCTGCCTTGGGAGCGGCTGATGATCGGCATTACCGCGCTCGGTTTTATTGATTTTGCGATCGATGAAACGGTGAAATATGTTCAGGACCGCAAGGCATTTGGAAGCCGGATCATGGACTTCCAGAATACACGCTTCAAACTGGCGGAATGCAAAACCAAGGCCGAATTGCTACGTTCCTTCGTAAATGACGGGCTCGCGCGTCTTGAAGCGGGCGAACTTGATGCGGCCACGGCTTCGATGGCGAAATGGTGGGGCAGCCAGACGCAGAACGAGGTCATGCATGAATGCCTGCAACTGCACGGCGGTTACGGTTTCATGATGGAATACCCCATCGCGCGACTTTATGCCGACAGCAGGGTCCAGATGATCTATGGCGGCACCAACGAGATCATGAAGGAACTGATCGCACGCTCGATGGATGTTTGATCCGTCCGGTGCCGGGTGGGGCTACTCCCTGCCCGGCCCCAGAATTTCGTCGCTGTGTTCCCCAAGTCGCGGGGCCGGGCGATGATCATGTCGCGCAGGGGTCGCCGAAAAGCGAACCGGCGGGCGTGTCGTCCAGATCGCACCTTCGGTCGGGTGATCAATCCGTTGAAAGAACCCGGTTGCGGCAAGATGGGGATCGTTCGGCAAATCTGACAGGTTGCGCACTGGCATGGCGGGTATGTCGGCCTGCTCCATGAGGTCAAGCCACTCATCTGTGGTCCGGGTCAGCGCAATCTGCGCCACCATATCGTATACTGCGCCGATGTTGCGGCTACGGGCGTCCATGTCCGTGACCCAGACATGGTCGATCATGTCATTGCGCCCAACCGTCTTGAAAAACCGCGCCCATTGTACGTTGGTGTAAGGCAGAATTGTGATGTAGCCATCAGCGGTCTGAACTGGACGCCGGTGCGGAACCAGCATGCGGGCATAGCCGAAATCCTGCGGAAGCTCTTCAAAGGTGGCACCATCCATATGTTCGGCCAACAGGAAGGCGGCCAGCGTCTCAAACATCGGAACCTCGACATGCTGGGCCTCTCCAGTACGTTCGCGGTGGAATAGGGCACCCATCACGGCATAGGCAGCGGTGACCCCGCCAAGCTTGTCGGCGAGAATTGTCGGGGCATAGGCGGGCGGTGCCTCGGGGTCGCGAAGGGTCGCCAGGCTGGCCAATCCCGACACCGACTGGACGGAATCGTCGAATGCAGGCTTGGCGGCATAGGGCCCGTCCTGCCCGAAACCGGTGGCGGATACCGTGATCAGGTTCGGGTTTTCCTGGCGTAGGGTTTCGGGATCCAAAGACAATCTGGCCAGCGCCGCAGGCCGGATGCTCGAAATCATCACATCGGCATCGATGAGCAACTTGCGCAACTGATCGCGACCGGTTTGCGTTTTGAGGTCGAGTACGACACTGCGCTTGTTACGGTTGGCCCCCAGAAAAGCGGCACCCATCAGCTTGTTGCGCGATGGCTGGACCTGGCGAAGAAGATCGCCCTCGGGGCCTTCGACCTTGATCACATCGGCCCCCAGATCGCCCAGCATCTGCGTCGCCAAAGGTCCGAAAACCACAGAAGTCAGATCGACGATCTTCACGCCTTGAAGGATCCCCGGTTTGTTCTCAGCGGCCATTTGGTTGTCCACCCTTTTAGTTGCCCACCGTTTTTATGAACGACGGCCGAACTCAGCGCGAAGGGCTTTGCCTTGCGCATCGAAGGCCGGGCAGGCACCCAGTGCCGTTTCACCGAGGCTGCGACGGATCGGGGGTGACGGGACGTTGATTTCACCGGACGGCGTGGCAATCACGGACCGGTCGAGCTGGGGGTGATCGGACAGGGTCGCCACATCGTTCACCGCGCCAGACGCAATGCCCGCAGCGTCAAGCCGCTTCAGCATCTCGGCGCGGTCATGCGAGGCGAACACGGCCTTGATGAGAACTTCGAGCGCGGGTTTGTTTTCAATTCGCGACGTGTTGTCATGGAACCGGGGGTCGGTTGCCAAAGCCGCATCGCCCAGTATGTGTTCACAGAACCGTTGCCATTCGCCGCTGTGCTGAACGGTAATGACGACAAGCTGACCGTCCTTGCATTCATAGGCCCCGTACGGGCAGATGACCGTGTGGTTCAGTCCGACACGAGGTGTCGGCTTGCCAAGGTAATCGTGATACAGCAGCGGAACCGACATCCAGTCGGCCATCACATCAAACATTGCCACGGAAACGCCGCTGCCCTTGCCGGTGCGATCACGCCCGACAAGTGCTTCGCAGATTCCAGCATGGGCTGTCATACCGGTGGCGATATCGCAGACCGACACGCCCACCCGTCCTGGTCCGTCGGGTGTACCGGTCACTGATGCCAGACCGCTCTCGCATTGCACCAGAAGGTCATAGGCCTTGGCGTCACGCATCGGGCCGTCTTCGCCATATCCGGTGATGTCGCAGGTCACGAGACGCGGGAAGCTCTCTCGCAGAGTCGCGGAATCGAGCCCGAGCTTGGCCAGCGCGCCCGGCAGCAGGTTTTGAATAAACACATCTGCGTTTTCCAGCATCCTGAGCAGGATTTCACGGTCTTCGTCGGCTTTAATGTCCAAGGCGACCGATTCTTTGCCTCGGTTCAGCCATGTGAAATAGGCGCTTTCACCGTTGGCGGCGGTATCGTAGGCGCGGGCGAAATCGCCTGCGCCCTTGCGTTCGATCTTGATCACGCGCGCGCCGGCGTCGGCCAGCCGCGAGGAGCAAAAAGGCGCGGCGACTGCCTGTTCCAACGCAACGACGAGTTTGCCGGAAAGGGGGGCTAAGTCTGAACCTGACATGAGTTTCTCTCAATTGATCCTGAAAGGTTGACTAAATCTAACAATTGTTAGAAAGGTTATCAATACGCTTAAACAAAGACTGGGTCGCTTGAAGGAGAACGCCTATGCAGGATGCCAAAGGACCAGACCAGCTTTTCCAACGCGCGCTGGCAGAGGGAGAGATCCTGCTGCCCAAGTGCGACGACTGCGGGGCCTATCACTTTTTCCCGCGAGTCCTGTGTCCACATTGTCATGGCACCGCGATTTCGTGGAAGCAGGCCGGCGGCAAGGGACGGGTCCACACCACAACAGTCGTGCGCCGAAAGCCCGAACGGGGCGGCGACTACAACGTATGCGTCGTCGAGCTGGACGAGGGTGTCCGGATGATGAGCCGGGTCGAGGGCATTGCCCCGGGTGAGGTCGTCATCGACATGCCTGTAACCGCATTCGTGGGCGAGGCCGAGGGTGTTCCGGCCGTGCTTTTCAAACCGTCGGAGGGATAGGCCATGACCACTGAACTTCGGGGGAAATCCGCCATCGTGGGAACCGGTCATGCCGGTTTCGGAGAAGCCCATGGCCTGACGGCCTATGATGTCATGGCGCAATCTGCGCTTGCGGCGCTTGGCGATGCCGGGCTGAAACTGTCCGACGTCGACGGGCTGTTTTGCACCATGATGGAAGACAGCATGCCGGCGCTTATGGCGGCGGAGTATCTGGGCATCCAGCCCCGTTTCATTGATGGCACGATGTCGGGCGGTTCGTCCTTCGTAAACTACCTGACGTCCGCGACCATGGCGCTGGACGCCGGTCTGTGTGATGTCGCGCTGATTGTTTATGGCTCCAACCAGCGCACCGCGTCGGGCAGACTGGTGACCGCTTCACGTCCGCCGGCCTACGAGGCGCCGTATAATCCGCGCTATCCGATCTCGGCCTATGCGATGGCGGCGGCGCGGCACATGCATGAATATGGTACCACCCGCGAACAGCTGGCCGACGTGGCCGTTGCCGCGCGGGCCTGGGCGCAGCGCAACCCCGAAGCGTTCGAGCGCGGCCCGCTGACCCGCGAGGACGTGTTGGGTTCGCGCATGGTGGGCGATCCATTGACCGTGCGCGACTGTTGTCTTGTCACCGACGGTGGCGGCGCGATCGTAATGGTCCGCGCGGACCGCGCCCGGGATTTCCCGAAGGCACCTGTCTATGTGCTGGGCAGTGCTGCGGCAAGCTCGCACCGGCAGATTTCCCAGATGAAGGATTTCACCGTGACCGCGGCCCGCGACTCGGGCGCGCGCGCCTTTGCGGCGGCCGGAGTGACCCCTGCGGATATCCAGGCGGTCGAGCTCTATGATGCCTTCACCATCAACACGATTTTGTTTCTCGAAGATCTTGGGTTCTGCGCGAAGGGCGAGGGAGGGGCCTTTGTCGAGGGCGGACGCATCGCGCCTGGCGGCGTGTTGCCGGTGAACACGAATGGCGGCGGCCTGTCCTGCGTGCACCCCGGGATGTACGGCATCTTCACAGTGATCGAGGCTGCCCGTCAGATCCGTGGCGACGCGCCGGGCATTCAGTTGAAGGATATTGATCTGGCGCTGGCGCATGGCAATGGCGGTGTGCTGTCCAGCCAGGTCACGGCAATACTGGGGTCACGAAACACGCTCTGACGGCGATCAAGGGAGGAAAGATCATGCCACTGGATTTCGAAGCACTTTCGAATTGGGATTTCGAAGAGATCAAGCAGACTCTGACCGAGCGGGATACCATCCTTTACGCACTCGGGCTGGGGTTCGGCGAAGATCCGACAGACAAGAAAGAACTGGCCTTTGTCTATGAGGACGGTCTGAAGGCGGTTCCCTCTATGGCCGTTACCCTGGGGTATCCGGGCTTCTGGCTGCGCAATCCGAAAACCGGCGTGAACTGGCAGAAAGTGCTGCACGGAGAACAGTGGCTCGACATCTACAAGCCGCTGCCGACACATGGCCGAATTGTCGGCCGCAGCAAGATCGACTTTATCGCCGACAAGGGCGAGGGCAAGGGAGCCGTCATTTACCAAAGCCGCGATATTATCGACGCGGACAGCGGCGAAAAACTGGCGCGCGTGGCGATGTCGGCTTTCTGTCGCGGTGATGGGGGGTTCGGCGGTGAAAACCAGGCGGGTCCGGCACCCGCAGTGCTGCCTGATCGGGCGCCTGATCATGTATGTGATATCAATACCCTGCCGCGCCAAGCCCTTATTTATCGTCTCAGCGGTGATTTCAATCCGCTTCATGCTGACCCGGATGTTGCCCGTTCTGTCGGGTTCGACCGCCCGATCCTGCATGGTCTGGCGACCTATGGGCTGGCGGCCCGGGCGATTCTCAAGACGTTGCTGGACTATGATTCTGCCCGGCTTGTCGGTCTGGATGTTCGGTTCTCGGCGCCGGTCTATCCCGGCGAAACCGTGCGGTTCGAAATCTGGGAAGAGGACGGCGAGGCCCGGTTTCGAGCATCTATTCCGGCACGCGACGTGGTTGTTCTGAACAACGGCGCGGCGCGCTTCGCCTGAGGCAGTGAAGATGGCTCAACCGCTCAAGGATATCCTGGTGCTGGATTTCAGCACACTTCTTCCCGGTCCGATGGCGACGCTCATGTTGTCCGAGGTCGGCGCCGAAGTGATCAAGTTCGAGCGTCCCGGAGTCGGCGAGGACGCGCGCCAAACCGAGCCCAAGATCGACGGAGAGAGCATCGGATTTGCCGTGTTGAACCACGGCAAGCGATCGGTGGCCATCGACCTCAAGTCAAGGGGCGCAGTGGAACGTCTGCGCCCTTTGATCGAGAGGGCCGATGTTCTGGTCGAGCAGTTCCGTCCCGGCGTGATGGACCGGTTGGGGCTTGGTTATGAAGCGGTGCGCAAGATCAATCCCGGTCTCATCTATTGTTCGATCACCGGCTATGGCCAGACCGGACCAAAGGCCAGCGCCGCCGGCCACGACCTCAACTACGTCGGTGATGCGGGTATCCTGTCGCTCAGTCGTGGACCGGATGACCAGCCAACGGCCCCGTTCGGGCTGGTCGCCGATATCGGAGGCGGAACCTATCCTGCGGTGATGAATATCCTGCTGGCCCTGATTGCGCGGCAGGCAAGCGGGCAGGGAACGCATCTGGATATCGCAATGGCCGAGGGGGCGTTCGCCTTTGCCTATTGGGCCCATGCCGAAGGTGTGATTGCCGGGCAGAACATCGAAAGCGGTGGCAGCCGTCTGACGGGTGGCCTGGCCCGATATCGGCTTTATTCGGCTGCGGACGGGCGTCAGATCGCCGTCGGCGCGTTGGAAGAAAAGTTCTGGCAGTCGTTCTGCGATGTTATTGGTTTGCCGGTGGCCCTTCGCGATGACTGGTCCGATCCCAATGCCTGCGCCGCAGAGGTTGCACGTCGTCTGAGGGAACACCCCTCGACCCATTGGGAGCCTTTGCTGGCAGCGGCAGATTGCTGCTGTTCGGTCGTGAAAACGCCCGCCGAGGCGGCGCGCGACCCGCATTTCAAAGCGCGTGACGTGTTCGGGCGGACAGTAAAAATCTCCGGCCGGGACGCGCCTGCTTTGCCGCTGCCAATTGCGCCGGAGTTCCGTTCTTCGGGAAATTCGGTCGGAGTCGCAGCCACTCTGGGCGAAGACAATACGCGTTATGGCGTGGATCAACCAAAGACAGAGTAAATCCCGTTGACGGGCAGGTTTTGAATCGGTAATCTAACATTTGTTAGAAAAAGGGAGGGGCCAATGGACAAGTCTGACGATGACCTGCCGACTGAAGCTGAGCGTTATGTCATGCCATCGCGCTTTGTGGAAAGCGATAGCTTGGAAGTGCAGGGTTTCGTGACATCGGCTTTGCGTGATCTTCCTGTGGACGCAACCAATCGAGACAAGGCGATCCGCCTGTTCGAAGCGGTGCGCGACGATATTCGCTATGATCCCTATTGTTTTGCGCTGGATGAGGACTCTTACCGTGCCAGCCGTATCGCTGGGGCGGAAGCGGCGTTTTGCGTTCCCAAGGCAATTCTTCTGGCGGCTTGTTTGCGTGCTGTGGGTATCCCCGCCGCTCTGGGGTTCGCGGATGTGCGCAACCACCTGAATACACCCAAGTTGCAGGAGTTGATGGGGACCGATCTCTTTATCTACCACGGCTATGTTCAGTTGTGGTTGGGGAATGAGGCCTACAAGGTGACACCTGCATTCAACATGGAACTGTGTGAAAGATTTGGGGTCAAACCCCTGGTCTTCGACGGCTATAACGACGCGCTCTTTCATGAGTTCGACGAACAGAATCACCGGCACATGGAATATGTGAACGACCGTGGTATCTATTTCGACGCGCCGATGGGTGAGTTCCTGTTGGCGTTCAAGGAAACCTATCCGAAGCTGGAAGAATTCAACCGCATCCGGATATCCAAGGATGCGAGCGGATATGATGACGGTTTCGCAAAGGAGGGTGCCTCTTGAGGTATCTGGAAGACTTCTCGCCGGGCCAAGTCTATCGCTTTCGCAGCGCTCCGATGAGCGCGGATTCAATAAAGTCGTTTGCCAAGGAATGGGATCCGCAGCGGCTGCACACCGACGAAGACTATGCAACCGCCATACATGGCAGCCTGATCGCCTCGGGCTTTCAGACGATGCTGGAAGTGTTCAGGCCGGTCATGTCTGAAATGATGGTCGATGTCGCCAATATCGGTGGCATGGGCTTTGACAATCTGCGCTGGCTGCGGCCGGTGCGCCCGAACGAACCCCTTGATGTCGAACTGACGGTCAACGCGGTCACGCCGTCAAAAAGCAAGCCCGACAGAGGTGTTTTGCACTATACGCTCAGCGCCAAAAACCCTGCGGGCGAGGTCGTTTTTTCGACCGACACCCCCGTGATGATCCAGCGAAAACAAAATGACACAGACTGATATCCTTTCCAGCGAACAAGAAGACCTTCGCCTGTTGCGCGAGAGCGCGCGCACGTTGTTTGAACGGGCGGGCGGAAGTGACAGAGCCCGAAAACTTCGTGATGCCGGGGGCGGTTTCGATGCGGAGATGGTCCGGGAACTCGCCGAGGCCGGTGTTTTCGGCGTGGCGGTGCCCGAAGATCAGGGCGGGCTTGGCATGGGCCTAGCTGCCGGGGGTGTCATCGCCGAGGAAGTCGGCCGTGTGATTGCACCGGAACCGGTCGTGTCGACGATCGGTCTAAGCCTCGGTCTTCTGCGCCGCCTTTGTCCGGATCATCCGAAGATGGCGCAACTTATCGGCGGCGAAATTTCACTGGCGGTTGCCTGGCAGGAACGTGGCCTGGGCGGGGCGCCTGCCGATGCGGCCTGCCGATACACGGACGGGCGGCTGACCGGAAGCAAGGCTTGGGTCGTCGGCGCGACCGGATCTCTAGGGTTCCTGGTCGTGGCTGAAGGAGATGACGGCCCGGTTCTGGTTCTGACCGAGGCAGACGCGGACGGGCTTGTCATTGACAAACGAGCGCAGGCCGACGGCAGCTCTCTGGGCGAGCTTTCGTTTTCGGGAACCCCGGCCGCGGAATTGGCCAGCGGCGGTGCGGTTCCCACTGCACTGGCCGAGGCTGTCGCCGATGCAACGGCGCTTGCTGCGGCCGAGCTTGTCGGCCTGAGCGAGCGTGCCTTCGAGATCACGCTAGACTACATCAAGACGCGGGAGCAGTTCGACAAGCCGATCGGGTCTTTTCAGGTCATCCAGCACCGTGCCGTCGACCTCAACGTGATGTGCGAGGTCGCGCAGGCCGGAGTGCGGGAGGCGCTTGCGCAGATGGACAGCGAAACCGATCCGAAGGTTCGGGCCCCGATTGCCAGCCGTGCCAAGGCGCGGGCGGTTACGGCCGCCAAAAGAATTACCCGTGATGCGATCCAGTTGCACGGGGCGGTCGGGTACACGGATGAGTTCGATATCGGGCTCTACCTGAACCGGGCGCTGGTGCTGTCGGCCTGGTTGGGCGACGATGCCTATCACAGGCGGATTTGGTTCGAGGCACGCGAAGCAGAGGGGGCAGCACAATGACCGACTGGAATGCAATGAGCGATGCGGAATTCCGCAAAGAAGTGCGCCAGTTCTTCGAAGCGGAATATCCCGAGGAGCTGCGTCACCTGCCGCACCGCCCGAAGTTCGCCGAGATCGAACATTGGCACCGCAAGCTTCACGCCAAGGGCTGGGTTGCGCCAGCTTGGCCCGCTGAATTCGGCGGTATGGGCCTAAACGCTGCTAAGCTGCTGATCTTTTATGAAGAGCAGCAGCGCTGGGGCGTCAATCGCGGTCGCGACATGGGCGTGCAGATGGTCGGTCCCCTGATCATCAAATTCGGCACCCAGGAACAAAAAGACTACTGGCTGCCGCGTATCCTGAGTTGCGAAGACATCTGGTGCCAGGGATACTCGGAACCCGGCGCCGGGTCCGATCTGGCGAACCTGCGCACACGCGCAGAGATTGACGGGGACGACTTTGTCATCAACGGACAGAAGATCTGGACCACGATGGCGCATGACGCCACGCATATTTTCATGCTGGTGCGCACCGATCCGGATGCGCCCAAGAAACAACAGGGTATCAGTTTCCTGCTCGCTCCGATGGATCAGCCCGGAGTCGATGTGCGCACTATCACGACCCTGTCGGGCGAGACCGAGTTTTGCGAGGTCTTCTTTGACAATGCACGGACGCCCCGCGAGAACCTCGTGGGCGAGCTGAACAAGGGTTGGACGATGGCCAAGGCGCTCTTGAGCTTCGAACGCATTTTCATCGGTTCGCCAAGTCTGGCCCAGAACGCTCTGGGACAGCTTGAAAGCTTTGCCCGTGGCCGTGGCGCGTTTGACGATCCGGTGTTCCGTGACCGCTTTGCCCAGGCGGCACTGGATGTGGAAGATCATGCCGCGCTTTATGCCCGTTTTGCAGATCAGCTCAAACGTGGCGAGACGCTGGGTGCGGATGTGTCCATGCTGAAGATCTGGGTGACTGAGTGCTTCCAGCGCATCACCGAGCTGATGATCGAAGCAGCCGGTCCCGATGGCGGCTCCATCGGGCCGCTTCAGGTTGGCAATGTTAGCGTCGACGTTTTGTCGAGCTTCTACAAGGCCAGACCTACCACGATCTACGGTGGATCGAACGAAATCCAAAGAAACATCCTGTCTAAGGCCGTCCTGGGACTGCCTGGCTGAACCCATACCGTGAGGAGGAAAAGACCTATGTCGGAGCGTTACGCAAAGTACGACAAACTGAAATTTGACTACCCGGCGGATCGCGTCCTGCGCATCACGTTCGACCGGCCCGAGACATTCAACTCGGTCGATGCCGAAACCCACACCCAGATGACGGACATGTGGATCGACATCGACCGCGACCCCGACATCAACGCGGTCATCGTGACCGGTGCGGGCAAGGCGTTTTCCGCCGGTGGTGATTTTAGCCTGATCGAAAACATGATTGGCAATTCGCATGAGATCATGAAGACGTGGAAAGAAGCCAAGGATCTCGTCTACAACATCATCAACTGCAACAAGCCGATCATTTCCGCGATCAATGGTCCCGCGGCGGGCGCGGGCCTTGTGGTTGCCATCCTGGCCGACATCTCGATCGCCGGAAAACGGGCCAAGATTGTCGATGGTCATCCCCGCCTTGGTGTTGCCGCCGGTGACGTCGCGGCGATTATCTGGCCGCTGCTGACCTCGATGGCCAAGGCGAAATACTATCTGATGACCTGCAAGCCGGTGTCGGGCGAAGAGGCCGAGCGGATCGGTCTGGTATCAATGTGCGTCGAGGATGACGAGCTGCAGCAGATCGCGCTGGATACAGCCGTCGAACTGGCCAACGGCTCGCAAAGCGCGATCCGCTGGACCAAGTATTCGCTGAATAACTGGCTGCGCCAGGCCGGGCCGATCTTTGATGCGTCGACTGCGCTGGAGATGCTTGGCTTCATGAGCGAGGACGTCAAGGAAGGTGTGTTGTCGCACCGGGAGAAGCGCGCGCCAAACTTCCGCAAGGACTGCCCGCTCTAACGCCTGACTGTACGAGGAGGCATGGAAATGTCTGAAGATATCTACCAAGATATAGCGCAAGCCTATGCCGCTGCGGCCAATAAGGCTCCTGGCCTGAAATCGCGATTTGCGGCTGCCGGATTTGATCCGGCAGCCGTCACATCGGTGGCGGACCTCTCGCGTCTTCCCGTGATGAAGAAGGAAGAGCTTCTGAAGATCCAGCGCGAGAACCCGCCTTTCGGCGGATTCCTTGCCTCGGATCTGAAGGATATTGGACGGATCTACGTGTCCCCTGGCCCAATTTTCGAGCCGGCCCTTTCGGGCGGGGGAGGTCATGGCCTGGACCTGCTGTTCAAGGCGGCAGGCGTGGGCCCCGGAGATATCATCCTGAACACCTGGATGTATCATCTTGTGCCGGCTGGCCTGCTGTTCGACGAAGCGGCACAGGCCGCAGGTGCCACGGTGATTCCCGGCGGCGTGGGCAATACCGAGCTTCAGGCGCAGATCATCGTCGAAACCGGCGTGACTTCGATCTGTGCTTCGACTGCGTTTTTCCTGACGCTGGCGGACAAGGTGATCGAAACCTATGGGCGCGACGCCTGGAAGGTGAAAACAGCCTTCCTCGGCGGAGAGATGGGCGACTGGATGGCCAAACGCCGCCGGATCGAGGAAGACTATGGCGTGTCGACTTGGGCTGCCTATGCCACCGCGGATCTGGGCCTTGTCGCATATGAGGATGGCGGCGAAGGCTATGTGGTTCATCCCGACCGCGTGGTGCAGATATGCGATCCGGTCAGTGGAGAACAGGTCGCTCATGGGGAACCGGGCGAGGTTGTTGTGACCGCGCGCGATGCCACTTGGCCGATGATCCGGTTCGGCACCGGCGACAGTGCCTTGGCGCTGGAGAGCAACGTGGATGGCACGGTCAGCCGGATTTCAGCGCTGCAGGGCAGGGTCGGCGCAGCGGTCAAAGTGCGCGAGATTTTCGTTTATCCGCGTGTGGTTGAAGAAGTTGTCATCGGCACGCAGGGCGCGAAGGCCGCGCAGGCTGTGGTAACGCGCGAGAACGATCGCGATATGATCCGCCTCTCGCTTGTGCTGGAAGACGGTGCCGATACTTCTGCTGCGGAAGCCGCCGCCGCTGAGACCTTCAAACTGCATGCACGAATTCGTGCCGACGAGGTGAACATTGTTTCGGAACTACCCGAAAATGCAGAACTGATCGTCAACCAAAAGGACCGCTAAGATCGGGTCTCGATCATTCGCGACAACCGCAGAAACAGATGGGCGGCCGGGCAACTGGCCGCCCTCTTTCGTCATGAACAGAGCGCATCTTTGGCGGCCTGGTATTCCCGGTCGAGACGGTCGACGTAGTCCGCCGTGGTCATCACCTCTTTCACCGCTCCGATCCCCTGACCGCTGCCCCAGATGTCACGCCAGGCCTTGGGGCGAATGTCGCCGGTGGCCAGATCGAGTTTGTTGCCGATCCCGGCCAGGTTGTCCGGATCGAGACCGACCGCCCGCACCGACGGTTTCAGATAGTTGGCATGCACGCCGCTGAAATAGTCGGTATAGACAATATCATCGGCCCCGCCTTCGACGATCATTTGCTTGTACTCCTCCGACGCGACCGCCTCGGTCATGGCAATGAAGGGGGATCCGATATACCCAAAATCCGCACCCATGGCCTGCGCCGCCAGAATTGAGCGCCCGGTCGCGATGGACCCGGAGAGGGCAAGCGGACCATCGAACCATTCCCGGATTTCCTGAACCAGCGCAAAGGGTGACAAGGCCCCGGCCCGGACACCAGAAACATGGGCGAGCAGATCACAGGCAGGCGCAAGCGGCCGAGAGGGGTGTCAGAGTACATTGTCTATTTCTTCTTTGCTGTTTCAACAGGGGTTGCCGAGGCCCGTAGCCTTGACGGGCGTGCATGGGAAGGGAAGCCGAAGCAAACGTGCCAGCAGACCGCAAGGAAATACACAGAACGGGTGAATTTTACACATGTCTGATTTTCCGCACCGGACTAGGGTGAGGACCCATTGATTTCTGGCCGGGCGCGTGATTCACGGCTCCGAAAACGGAGCGGTGACATGTCTGATCTTTTCTGGTTGAGCGATGCGCAGATGGCGCGTCTGGAACCCTATTTTCCGAAGTCCCACGGCAAACCTCGGGTCGATGACCGCAGGGTTCTGAGTGGGATTATTTTCATCAATCGCAATGGGTTACGATGGCGCGATGCGCCCAGAGAATATGGCCCGCACAAGACGCTCTACAACCGCTGGAAGCGATGGAGCGACAAGGGCGTCTTCGCCCGGATCATGGCCGGCCTCGCTGCGGAACATGTCGAAGAGAAGACTGTCATGATCGATGCAACCTATCTGAAAGCACACCGGACAGCGACCAGCCTGGCCGCGAAAAAGGGGGGCGTGGACGCCTGATTGGCCGCACCAAAGGCGGCATGAACACCAAGCTGCACGCCATCTGCGACAGCCAGGGGCGGCCTCTGAACCTGTTCGTGACTGCCGGACAGGTCAGCGATTACATCGGCGCCCGCGCTCTGCTGAGCAGCTTGCCCAAGGTCGACTGGCTGCTCGGGGATCGCGGCTATGACGCCGACTGGTTCCGGGAAGCGTTGAAAGACAAGGGGATACGCGCGTGCATCCCCGGTCGAAAACAGCGCAAGAAGACCGTCAAATACGACAAGCGGCGCTACAAACGCCGCAATCGTATCGAGATCATGTTCGGCAGGCTAAAGGATTGGCGGCGTGTGGCGACCCGATACGACAGGTGCCCAAAGGTTTTCCTCTCCGCAATCGCTCTCGCCGCAACCGTCATCTATTGGCTATGAGTCCTGACCCTAATTCAGAGGTTTGCCTGGTCTATTTACCAAGTCTCTCCGCGCAGCCTAACAGATGTTAGAAAAATTGGTCAACAACTGAATCCGCTACCAAAGGAAACCGATCAGACAGCCGCGTACTCTGCGGAAAAGCTTCGAAGACCGTTTTGATCCTGACACCAGACTGTCCCGGAGGTGCCGGTCTCTTCATTGTGCAGTTGCAATTCGCAGGGCAGGGTGAGTGGCGCGAGGCCGCGGAACGAAAACCGGTGGGGCGATGTTTTCAACGCATCCGCCGCCAGATTCAGAAGCAGCGTGGCCTGCAATGGGCCATGCACAACAAGTCCGGAATAGGCTTCGGTTTCGGTGGCGTAGAGGTAATCATAGTGAATGCGATGGGCATTGAACGTCAGCGCCGAATAGCGAAACAGAAGAACAGGATCCGGTGTCAGCGTCGATCTAAGCGTGGTGGGGTCACCCGCGTCAGCTGCGCTCTCGCCCGTGCGGGGGGTGGAAATCTCACGATAAACGATCGATTGCTGCTCCCGGATACAAAGCCGGTTGCCACTCAGATACTCATGTTCGACGGTCACAAAGACCAATGGTCCACTACGGCCCTGCTTGGCCACAACATCCCTGATCGAAGAGTGTCGGGTGATGGTTTCGCCGATTGTCAGCGGCGCGATATGCGTAACATCGCCGCCCGCCCACATGCGGGCGGGCAGCGGAACAGGGGGCAGAAATCCACCCCTCGCGGCATGGCCGTCTGCTGAAAGGGCGGCAGCTGGCACGGTATCAAGGGCAATGCACCAATGAATTCCCAGCGGGACATCGCCCGCTCCGTCCCAAAGATGCGGACCGAGCGTGGCGCGGAATTTGTCGATCAGCCCCTGCGTCAGAACATCTTCCTTAGTCTCGGTGCGTCCCATCCAGGGCGCCAGCGCGTCAAGTTCAATCTCACCCATGTTTCTGGTCTTCAGAAGGATCGCGGCATGCCGAGGATATGTTCGCCGACATAGGACAGGATCAGGTTGGTCGAGATCGGGGCCACCTGATACAGCCGGGCCTCGCGGAACTTGCGCTCGACATCGTACTCCCGTGCGAAACCGAAGCCACCATGGGTCTGGATGCAGGCATTGGCCGCTTCCCAGCTGGCCTCCGAAGCCAGCAGCTTTGCCATATTCGCCTGTGCTCCGCAATCCAGCCCAGCATCGAACCGCCTGCAGGCTTCAAAGCGCATCAGATTGGCGGCCTCGATGTTCACATAGGACCTGGCGATAGGGAATTGCACGCCCTGGTTCTGGCCGATGGGGCGGTCAAAGACCATGCGGTCGCCGGCATAGGTGCGGGCCTTGTCAACGAACCAGTATCCATCACCGATACATTCCGCCGCAATCAGGGTCCGTTCGGCATTCAGCCCGTCAAGAATATGGTAAAATCCGCGCCCCTCGGTCCCAATCAGGTTCTCGGCGGGGATTTCCAGGTTGTCGAAAAACACTTCATTGGTTTCGTGGCCGGGCATATTGGCGATGGGGCGGACCTCCATCCCGTTGCCGATGGCCTCTTTCAGATCGACCATAAAGATCGACAGGCCCTGCGACTTTTTCGTGACCTCGTTCAACGGCGTGGTGCGTGCCAGCAGGATCATCAGGTCAGAATGCTGGATACGGCTGATCCAGACCTTCTGGCCATTGATCTCATACCGGTCACCCTTCTTGACCGCGGTGGTCTTCAGTTTGGTGGTGTCGGTCCCGGTTGTCGGTTCGGTCACGGCCATGGATTGCAGGCGCAACGCGCCGCTGGCAATACCGGACAGGTATGTCTGCTTTTGCTCATCCGAACCATGTCGCAGAAGCGTGCCCATGTTATACATCTGCCCGTGGCAATGGCCCGCGTTTCCGCCGCAGCGGTTCACCTCCTCCATGATGATCGAGGCTTCCGTCAGGCCCAGACCCGAGCCGCCGTATTCCTCGGGGATCATTGCGGCAAGCCAGCCCTCGCGGGTCAGCGCATCGACGAATTCCTCGGGGTAGGTTTCGTTTTCGCCGAACTTGCGATGATATTCTGGCGGAAACTGCGCGCAAAGTGCGCGCAAGGCGTCGCGCAGATCGGTGTGAGTGTCTGGGGCTGACGTCTGCATCGGTTACTTCGCTCCCGGACCCGACGTTTCAAGAATTTCCTGCTCGGCACGCTGCCAAAGCTCATAGGAAATCGGGTTTTCGCTCTCTTCGAGGATATGACCGACCAGACCGATGGCGCGTGCCATGACGCCAAAGCCCCGCACGATCTTCCAGGGGAAGCCAAATTCACAGCAGATTGCTCCGATCGCCCCGGTGGCGTTAATCGGCAGCATCTTACCCGATTTTTCTTCGGCAACGGCCTGAACTTTCTGGATCAACTCGATGTATTCACCGGACTTGCCGTTCTCGGCAGCGATCTGGAACAGGCGAGGTGTGCGCGGATCGACCGGTTTGTGCACCGGATGCCCGAGCCCCGGCACGATCATCTTGCGGGCGCGGAATTTTTCCACCGTCTCGACGGCCAGCGCATCCAGATCGACACCGGTGCCCAACTTGTCCTGTGGCAGTGCTTCGTAAAGCATTTTCGAGGCACCTTCCATAGAACCGACAAAGACGGTGCCCAGCCCACACAAGCCAGCCGCCACAGCCGCCTGAAGCGATTCCGGCGCCCCCATATAGGTCATCCGCGCCGCCAGGGCCGACGGCGTGATGCCATGTTCGACCAGGGTAACGACGATGGCGTTGAACACCCGGCTTTCCTCGGGTGTGGCCTTGCGACCCGTCAACTGCAGAAACGCCAGATCGCCGAGGTTCATGTGGCCAAGGATCTCGTTGGGCAGATCGAGCCCGCGCACGCTGATCTTGTCAGAGGTGCTCCAGGCAATGTCGGAGCTGATTTTTTCTTTGCGTTTTCCCATTAGACCGGATCCCACGAAAAGACATCCGCCGAAACTTCGAGCGGCGTGAACTGCGATTTGAGCGCGGGAATGGCGCGATCGGCGATTTCATCGGCGGTCCAGCCATCACCGGAATGAACTGACCGCACCGGGCGGGGCTGGTTGAACAGGAAGATCTCGTTCTTGCGAACCGCAAAGATTTGTCCTGACACGTCAGCCGCGCGGTCGCTCATCAGGAAACAGGCCATCGGTGCAACCTTGGCCGGTGTCATCTCCTTGATCTTTTCGACCCGTGCCACCTGTTCCGGGGTGTCTGTCTTGATCGACGAGATCATCCGGCTCCAGGCGAAGGGCGCGATGCAGTTTGACCGCACGTTCCAGCGTTTCAGGTCGAGCGCGACCGATTTCGAGAAGGCCGCAATGCCCAGCTTTGCCGCCGCGTAATTCGCCTGCGCCAGATTGCCGATCAGCCCCGAGGTCGAGGTCATGTGCACCAGAGCACCGCCCTCTTGTCCGCGGAAATAATCGGCCGCTGCACGGCTGGTGTTGAAGGCGCCATAGAGATGGACCTTCACAACCGCGTCGAAATCCTCGTAGGTCATCTTGTGGAAGTAACCGTCGCGCAGGATGCCGGCGTTGTTCACCACCGCGTCGATGCGGCCGAATTCCTTGACACCCGCCTCGATCATCGCGCGCGCGGCGTCCGGATCGGTGACGTTGCCGCCATCGGCGATCGCATCGCCGCCCGCCGCCCTGATCTCGGCAACAACCTTCTGCGCCGCGCTTTCGGTCTGGCCTGTGCCTTTCAGCGACGCCCCCAGATCGTTAACCACAACAGCAGCGCCTTCCGCGGCTGCCATCAAGGCGATGTCGCGCCCGATCCCACCGCCGGCCCCGGTGACCAGAACCACCTTTCCGTCAAGTGCTTTTGTCATCTTCTTGCTCCCTCAGCGTGACTTGCGGTATTTGTCCAACCCGCCGGTATGCATGACCCGGCCCATCAGCGGCACGCCGATGATTTCTTCGGCCTTGAGCGCCGCCGCGATCAGCTTGTCCAGATCAATGCCGGTTTCGATGCCCAGTTCGTGACACAGGAACACTGCATCCTCGGTGCAGACGTTGCCGGCGGCGCGCGCGTGGCCGTGGCCCGCGAAAGGACAGCCGCCAAGACCGGCGACCGAGCTTTCGAACATGTCCACGCCCATCGACAGGGCGGCACAAACGTTGGCGATCCCCAGCCCACGTGTGTCATGGATGTGCATACCGATGCGCGCCTCGGGCGCCAATTCGCGCAGGGCGCCGATCATGCGTTTGACCGCCTCGGGGTTTCCCCAGCCCATTGTGTCGGCGATCACAAGGATCGGCACGGGGATGTCCTCTTCCTCGCACAGCTGAAGAATGAAGCGGAAATCGTCCAAGATGCGTTCTTGGGGGATGGGGCCTTCGAGGTTGCAGCCGAAGGCAGTCATCACATAGGCCGCGTCGACCGTATATCCTTCTTCCTTGTAAAGACGGACCCAGTCACGTTGTTTTTCCCGCATCTCCGCCGAGGAACAATTGTTGTTCGATTGGGCGAATGCCTCGGAGGGATAGAACAGCAGACGCGGGTCGATATCGACCTCATGCGCGGTCAGGGCCTTGCGAAACCCTTTGTCGTTCAGCCACAGCGATGTGTAATTCACGCCCGGTTCGCGCTTGATACGCTGGAACAACTCGCCGGTGTCGGCCATTTGCGGCACGTATTTCGGGCTGACGAAACTGCCAACCTGAATGCGCTTCAGACCGGTTTCGCTGAGCATGTCGATCAGTTCGATCCGCTCTTCGATCGGATAAATCTTCTTTTCGATCTGAAAACCCTCACGCGGGCCTTCTTCGCGAAACTCGACGAATTTGGGAAAGTCGCTCATTTCATCACTCCTCGGATGGCAGAATCTCGGCGATGACTTGGCCACGATCGACCATGTCTCCATTCGAGACGGATATATTGCTGGCGATCCCGGCCGCGGCCGCCCGGATCGAGATTTCGAGTTTCATGGATTCCATGACCGCGACCACTTCGCCTTCGGCCACGCTCTGACCATCGGAGACCTTGATTTCGACAATCATTCCGGTCAGCGGAGAGGTCACGGCGCGATCCGCCGCGGCATCGCCGCCGGCAAAAGCAAGGGGCGCGGCGGGGCGGAAGACCAGGCGACCTTCGGGCGTGTCCAGTTCGATCACGCCCGCGTGCAGGCGCGCGTCGATCAGATGGACGGTGTCGCCTTCGCCGACACGCCAACGGCCCGGGGTCAGTTCACATGCCGACAGTGTCAGCGCCTCGCCGTTTTCCGAATGGACGGTGTACTTGGCGCCCGGTTTGACAGGGCCGATGCGCAGTTCTTCGGATACCTCGTCAGAATCGGTAAGCGTCACGCGCTGCCCCGCTTCAATCGCATCACCGCCCAGGCCAAGCCGCCAGCCGGTAAAGGCATCACGGTTGGTCCAGGGATTGGCGTTTGTGTCGCTGCGCGACTGGGTCACGAAGAGAATGGCAGCGGTCGCTTTCCACAGATCGGGGCGGGTCAGTCCGGGTGCTTGTGTCAGCTCATCCAGCCTGCCGTCGATCCAGCGGGTATGCACCTGCATCCGTTCGAATTCATGGTTTCGCGCCAGCGCCGTTAGAAAGGCGCGATTGGTCTCGACACCTTCGACCGCGACATGATCAAGCGCCGTGGCCAGACGTGCCAATGCGGTTTCCCGGTCGGGCGCGTGCACGATCAGCTTGGCGATCATCGGATCGTAATAGGGCGTGACGGCATCGCCTTCCTCGACGCCGCTGTCGATGCGCAGGCCCGATGGCAGGCTGAGCGTGGAGAGCGTGCCCGTCGACGGAGCGAATTGCATCGCCGGATCTTCGGCGTAAAGCCGCGCCTCGACCGCGTGGCCGTTGATCGTCAGATCGTCCTGCACCAGTCCAAGGCCCGCGCCTTCGGCAATCCGCAGGTGAAGCGCGACAAGGTCCAGCCCGGTGATCGCTTCGGTGACGGGATGTTCCACCTGAATGCGCGGGTTCACCTCAAGGAAGAAATACTCGTCCCCCGCGACCAGAAATTCGACCGTGCCCAGACCGCGATAGTCCAGCGTTTCACCAAGGCGCACCGCGTCGCGCGCGATGTCGTCCATAAGCGTCCGGGGCAGACCCCAGGCCGGGGCTTCCTCGATGACCTTCTGGTGGCGGCGCTGAAGCGTGCAATCGCGTTCGAACAGATGCACCACATGGCCCTTGCCGTCACCTGCGATCTGCACTTCAACATGGCGCGCCTCGGGCAGGAAACGCTCCAACAGCAGCCCTTCGGAGCCGAAGGTGGATTTTGCTTCGCGCAGCGCGCCTTCGATGTCCTCGACCAGCGTGGTTTCGTCGGTGACGAGCCGTTGCCCTCGCCCACCACCGCCGCCGACAGCCTTGAGCAGCACCGGCAGGCCCATTTGGCGCACCTCCTCGGCAATCTGCTCGGGATCGGACCGCGCACCTTCGGTGCCCGAAATCACCGGGACGCTGGCCGCCACGGCGGCCTCTTTGGCGCTGGCCTTGTCGCCGAAACGTTCAAGCGTTTCCGGCGTCGGCCCCATGAAGATCATGCCGGCGGCTTCGACCGCGCGGGCAAAATCGGGGTTTTCGGCCAGAAAGCCGTAACCGGGATGGATCGCATCCGCGCCCACCGATTGCGCAGCGGCAATCACCGCGTCGATTTTCAGATAGCTCTCGGATGCAGGCCCGGCACCGATACAGACAGATTTGCCGATCTCGCGGACATGCAGGGCATTGGCATCGGCCTGCGAATGCACGCCGACAGGGGTGATACCGCTGGCCCGCGCGGTGCGCGCGATCCGGCAGGCAATTTCGCCGCGGTTGGCGATCAGAAGCGTTTTGATTTTCACGGTTCGCTCCTCACATCCTGAACACGCCGAAGTTGGTATCGACCTTGGGTCTGCGCGATGTCACATCCAGCATCAGCGCCATGACGTCACGGGTCTCACAGGGCTCGATCACGCTGTCGATCCAAAGGTTGGAAGCAAAATTATAGGCTCCCTGAAAATCTTCGTATTCCTTGCGGATCGGTGCCTTGAAGGCTTCCTCCTCCTCGGGGGTCCAGCTTTTGCCTTCGCGTTCGTTGATCTGCGCGCGGACCTGAGCCAGCACGCTGGCGGCCTGTTCCGGCCCCATGATTGCCGACCGTCCCGTCGGCCAGGCGAACATTGCGTCCGGCTGGAACGGGCGGCCCAGCATCGCCAGGTATCCGGCCCCGTAAGAGCCACCGGTGATGATTGTGAATTTCGGCACCCGGGCCGAAGACATGGCCGTGATCATCTTGGCGCCAGCCTTGGCAATGCCCATCTGCTCGACCTCGCGGCCCACCATGAAGCCGTTCACATCGGCCAGGAACAGCAGCGGAATATCACGCTGGACGCAGAGATTGATGAAATGCGTCGCCTTCAGCGCGGCTTCGACGAAAAGCACGCCTGTATTGGCGATGATCCCGACCTCGTGGCCGTGGATGCGCCCCCAGCCGGTCATGATCGTGTCGCCATAAAGCGGCTTGAATTCGTGAAAATCGCTCTCATCGACCAACCGAGCCACGATTTCGCGGTTGTCGGTCGGCACCTTGGGGTCGCGGCTGATGAGTCCATAAATCTCTTCGACCGGGTAGGCGGGCGCACGGGGCGCTTCGGGCGTCTTGCGGGGTTGGGGTTTTTCGCCAAGATGGCTGACAATTTCGCGCGTGATGGCCAGAGCGTGGGCGTCATCTTCGGCCAAATGGTCTGTCACACCGGAGACCGACGAATGCATCTTGCCGCCACCCAGTTCTTCGGCTTCGACCTTTTCGCCGGTTGCGGCAAAGGTCAATTCCGGTCCGCCCAGATACATAAAGCCCTGACCGCGCACGATCACCACTTCGTCACAGAGCGCGGGGATATAGGCACCACCCGCGGTGCAGGGCCCCATGACCACGGCGATTTGCGGCACACCATCGCCAGACATGCCGATCTGTTGGTGAAAGATGGAGCCGAACTGGCCTTCGTCGGGGAAAAGGTTGGCCTGGTCGGGCAGGAAGGCACCGCCGGAGTCCACGAGGGTGATGACGGGCAGGCGGTTTTTCCAGGCAATTTTCTGTGCCCGGACGTGTTTGCGGCAGGTGATCCCGAAATAGGTGCCGCCCTTTACGGTGGCATCATTGGCGATGATCATGCACTGACGGCCTTCGATCACGCCAATACCGGTGATGATGCCGGCGCCGGGTGGAACTCCCTTGTGCATATTCAGTCCGGCCAACTCGCCGAGTTCCAGAAATGGTGTGCCCGGGTCGATCAGCCGTTCGATCCGTTCGCGCGGCAGGATTTTGCCTTTGTCCACATGACGTTTGCGCGCCATTTCGGGGCCGCCGACGCGCTGTGAGAGCCGGAGGGCATGTAGTTCATCGACCTTTTCGCGGTAAGACACGTCGTTGGCGCGGAAGTCGTCCGATCCGCTGTCGAGAAGGGATTTCATTCTAGTCATGGCAGGTCTGGATATTTCCTGAGAACGAAGGCGACCTTAGCGGCGCCAGGTTTTTCGAAAGTGTCGGCCGCAACCAGGTGAACGTCGGCCTTGAAGACCAAGGAGTCGCGCAGCCGCTGCTCAATTTTCTTTTTGAGGGTGACGTCGTCGGCCGGATCGCGATTGGGGCCGCGTTCGACAATCACCGTCAGCGCGCCCTGCGTGGTGTGGCCCTCGAAATCGGCCACGATGCGCATGACGCCGTTGGTGTCCGGCACCATTTCGGTAATGATGCTGTTGATGGCCGACGGGAAGACATTGGCCCCGCGCACAATCAGCATGTCGTCGGTGCGGCCGGTGCAACGGATCTTGGGTCCGGTGCGGCCGCAGGAGCATTCGGTATCGATCACTTCGATATAATCGCCTGACCGGAACCGCACGAGTGGGCTCGCCTGGCGGCCGAGCGCGGTATAGACCATCTCGCCTTCTGCGCCTTTTTTCCAGGGAATGATCCTGCCGCTCTCCGGGTCGAGCAGCTCGGTCAGGACATAATCCATGTTGACCATGTGCATACCCGACTGGGCGTCGCACTCGGCCCAGTATGTCACGCCCAGATCGGTGCCGCCCAGCATCTCGGTGCATTTCGCACCCCAGGCCTTTTCGATCTTTGCCCGAATTGCGGGAATGCCGCCGCCGGGTTCGCCGCCGACGATCACGCGCTCGATACCCAGTTCGCTGGCCTTGCATCCCAGCACCTCGGGAGCCTTTTCGGCCAGGTGCAGCACAAAGTTCGGGGCGCCGACCACGCAACGCGGACGGGTGTCGGCGCAGGCGCGCAGCAGCCGTTCCGCACCGCCATCGGCGCCCACCGGCACATCGATCGTGCCCATGTACTGCAATCCCTGCATCACGGGGATGCCGCCGACAAAGCCCTTGGCGAGCGAAAACGCGTGCAGCACCATGTCGCCCGGCCGCACGCCATTGGCAAAGAAACAGCGCGCCGTCATCTCGTGCCACATTTCGGCGTCGGATTCGGTCAGGGCCACATATGAGGGGCTGCCGGTCGTGCCCGACGAGGCCTGCATCTGGATGATCTCGTACATGGGCGCGGCGCGGTGTTTGCCGAACGGCGGTTCGGCGGCCAGGCTTTCGCGGATCTCGGTCTTGTAGGTATAGGGCAGTTTCTGGAGGTCTTCGATGGTTCGGATATCGTCGAATTCCACACCGGCTTTCGCGAACTTCTCCTGATAGAAAGTCGAGTTTGCCTTGAGATAGGCCATCTGATCGCGCAGCCGCTCTTCCTGGATACGGCGCGTCTCGTCGAGCGGCGTGCCCTCGATCGCGTGCCAGAAGCGATCATTTACCTTGTCGGCGGCATCTTCCCGCCGGAAGCGCATTCCAAATTGCATGTCGTTCTCCGTTCCAAGCCGTGGCGATCAATAGGATCGTGGCAGGCCCATGACCTTTTCGCCGATAAAGCTCAGGCACAGTTCGCGGTTCACCGGCGCTGTGCGCAGCAGGCGGACCAGCGGGTACATTTCATAAAGCCCCGTATCTTCGGTAAAGCCCGATCCACCATGCGCCTGAAGCGCCGCGTCGACCGCTTCGATCCCGGCTTCGGCGGCGGCATATTTCGCCATGTTCGACGACGCACCGGCAGGCAGCTTGTTGTCGAACTCCCATGCCGCGCGACGGGTCATCAGGCTGGCCATCTCGACCGCTGTGTGCGCCTTGGCCATCGGGTGCTGCACGCCCTGGTGCGCACCGATGGGTTGGCCGAACACATTGCGCTCGGAGGCATAGGCCACGCCCTTGTTCAGGGCGAACCGGCCGATGCCGCAGCACAAGGCGGCCAGGATGATACGCTCGGGGTTGAGGCTGTCGAACAGGATCGAGAACCCTTCGTCCACCTCGCCGACCACATCCTCGGGGCCGAGATCCACATCGTCGAAGAACAGTGTCCACTGCTCCTCGGGCAGGGGGATCGAGATCTTCACCCGCTGCTTGTCGACGCCTTTTTTCTTCAGGTCCACGGCGAACAGGGTAAAGCCGTCGGTCTTGCGGCTGACCTCGGTATGCGGTTTGGTCCGCGCCACCACGAGGCAGTAGTCGGCCACTTCGGCCCCGGTGATGAAGGTCTTTTCGCCCGACAGGCTGAACCGGTTGCCTCGACGCTTGGCCAGCGTAGTCGCCTTCATCGTGTTCGACCCGGCCCCCGGTTCGGTGATCGCGAAACAGAACTGGATATCACCGCGGCAGGCAGCCGGCAGCAGTTCTTTCTTGTGGAACTCGCTCCCGTGGCTGGCGATATGGGCCAGCGACATGGTCGGCCCGACCACCATCATCAAAAGCGGAATGCCGTGATTGGCGGTGCCCTCCATGAACAGGGCCATTTCGGTCATGCCAAGGCCCGCGCCGCCATATTCCTCGGGCACCATGATGCCGAGGAAGCCGTCATCGGCGATCTGGCGGAACATTTCGTGCGGAAACTCGTGCTTGCGTGCGTGTCTCAGCCAGTAATCGTTATCGAACTTCTGCGCCAGCTGGCCGCCATAGTCGTAAATCTGGCGTTGTTCGTCGTTCAAAATGAAATCCATGGTTCGTCCTCAAGCCTTGAATTCGGGGGCGCGCCGGTTCTCGAATGCGTCGAGGCCCTCGGCCACGTCATCGCTGGGCAGTGCGCGCACGGCGGCATCGCGCTCAAGCCGCATCTGCTGGTCGATACCAAGGTCCGCGCCTTCGCGCGCCAACCGCTTCATCTCGGCGATGCCGGGACGTGAACGGGTGGCGATTTTCTCGCAGTATTCCAGCGAGATCTTGTGCAGATCCGCATCCGGCACGATGTAGTTGACCAATCCGGCCTCTTTGGCCTCGTCCGACTTGAGCCAGCGGGCCGAGAACATCAGGTCGAGCGCCCTGCGCTGCCCCATCAACCGTGTCAACCGCTGCGAGCCACCCCAACCGGGAATCAGCCCGAATTGCGCGTGCTGATCGCCAAACTGGGCGCTTTCGGCCGCAAAGCACACATCGCATGCCAGCATCAGTTCGATCCCGCCGGCCAGACACAACCCCTGCACTGCCACCACGACAGGGAGGGAGGAGGTTTCGAGCGCACGCAGGTTGTTCATGCCAAAGGCGATGAAATGGTCCAGCGCGGCGGGATCGTTCAATTTACCTTTCACTTCCACCAGATCGGCGCCGGTGCAAAAGTTCTTGCCTTGTGCCCGGATCAGGATCGCCCGAATAGCGGGGTTCGCCTCGAATTCCGACCGCGCAGCAGAAATGCGCTCATGCACCTCAAGTGATAGGCAATTGAATTTCTCGGGGCGGGCCAGTTCGATGATGCCGGTGTTGCCCTCGGAAGTGACGAGGATGGGGTCGCTCATTTCGAGGCTCCCTTCGCCTTCTTGTCATACTGCAGCGCCATGCGACCGACCTTCTCGCGGGCGATCACCAGCTTCTGGATCTGCGCGGTGCCGTCACCGATCTGCAAGCCGAGCACATCGTTGTAGCGCTGGTGGTGGGGCAGGTCGGTGGTGTAGCCGTAATGTCCGTGCAGGATCAGGCACTGGTGCAGGATCTCGCAGGCGGTTTTGGGCAGGTACCATTTGCACATGGCGGCCTGAGAGGTGTGGGGCAGGCCACGGTCGCGCAGGTCCAGCGTGTAATAGCAAAGCTGGCGCATCATGGTCAGTTGGGTCTCGGCCTCGGCCAAGGGAAAGCTGACACCCTGATACTGCACGATCGGGGCTCCGAATGCCTCGCGCTCCTGAACGTAGGCCCAGGTTTCATCCACCGACGCTTGCGCGGCCCCCAGGCACTCCAGCCCGATCAGTGCGCGGGAATAGTCGAAGCCCGCCATGATCGTGCCAAAGGCACGGTCCTGTTCCGCCATCATGTTTTCAGCCGGCACGAAAACATCGTCAAAGAAAACCGAGCCGCGCCCGACAGGCTTGGTGCCGATGTCGTCAAAATGGGTGCGCTTGATGCCTTCCTGGTTCAGATCGACGAAAAAGGCGCTGACCCCGCGTGAGCCGCCGTCAGGATCGCCGGTACGGGCAAAGACGACCGCCGCATCCGCCTGACTGGCAAAACTCATGGATGTCTTTTCACCGTTCAGCCGCCAGCCGTTGCCGGATTTCTCGGCCCTCAGAATCAGGTTCGCCGCATCCGAACCGCCGCGCGGCTCTGTCAGGCCCAGGCCAATGACCGCATCACCCGAAACAACCTTGGGCACCCATTCCGACGCGATGTCCTTGGAGGCATGTTTGGCAACCATTCCGCCCATGAGAGAGCCCAGAAGCTGCACGTAACTTGCGTTGAAATCGGCATAGGCGATCTCTTCGACGATCAGCCCTGACGTGACAGAGCTTTCGCCGAGACCCCCGAATTCCTCGGGCAGATCGGCCCCGATCAGCCCCAGTGCGCCCATCTCCTTGATCAGCGCACGGTCGAATGTATGGCCGCTGGCGCGTTCTTGATATGTGGGCGCAAGCCTTTCAGTTGCGAAGCGCTTTGCGGTCTCGCGAAACGCCTTCTGATCGTCTGTAGGCTGGAATTGCATCGGTGCTCCTCCCCGTGAGCGAAAATCTTCTTTCCAAAAATCTAACAAATGTTAGAATGTATATCAAGTGCAGTTTTGAGGAGGAGAACCAAAGTGAAAAATAGACCAGATGGAAGCTTTGAAACCATGCTCTCGCCCATCCGCGCAGGCCAGCATACATTGCGAAATCGTGTCATCATGGGGTCGATGCACACGCGGTTGGAAACCGAGCCTGACGGCATAGCCAAACAGGTCGCTTTTTACTCTGAGCGGGCGCGGGGGGAGGCGGCGATTCTGGTCACCGGCGGGTTTTCGCCCAATGCCGAGGGCATATTCGATCCAGAAGGTCCGAGAATCGATGACCCGGAAGAAGCGCTTGACCTGCGCCCGATCTGCGAGGCGGTGCAGGCCGAAGGCAGCCTGATCTGCGCGCAACTCCTCCACGCCGGGCGCTATGCCAAGATCGAAGGGTGTGTGGCCCCGTCGCCGATCCGCGCCCCGATCAACCGTTTCATCCCGCGTGAAATGACCGAAGCCGACATTCTCCGTACCATCGAGGATTTTGCCGTGGCGGCCGCCAATGCGCTGGCCGCAGGCTTTGATGGCGTCGAGATCATGGGGTCCGAGGGATACCTGATCAACGAATTCACCGTCACCCACACCAACAAGCGCCAAGACGGCTGGGGCGGCAGCGCCGCGAACCGCCACCGATTCCCGGTCGATATCGTGCGCGCGGTGCGCGAACGTTGCGGCCCCGAGTTTCTGGTCATCTACCGGATTTCGGCGGCCGATCTGGTCGAGGGCGGCGCGCCCGCCGATGAAATTGCCGCACTGGCCCGCAAGATCGAGGCTGCAGGTGCGGATATCCTGAACACCGGCATCGGCTGGCACGAGGCCCGCGTGCCGACGATCGCCTATCCGGTGCCGCGCGGTGCCTGGCGCAAGGCGGCAGCCAACGTCAAAGCGGCGGTATCGATCCCGGTAGTTGCCTCGAACCGGATCAACACACCCCAGCTTGCCGAAGACATACTTGCCTCTGGCGAGGCGGACATGATCTCGATGGCGCGACCGTTTCTTGCTGATCCGCATTTCGTGAAAAAGGCGCGCGAGGGCCGCGCAGACGAGATCAACACCTGCATTGCCTGCAACCAGGCCTGCCTGGATTTCATTTTTTCGGACCGGCCGGTCGGATGTCTGGTCAATCCAAGGGCCGGGCGCGAAACCGAATTCCAGGATACGCCAACCGACGCGCCAAAGAAAGTGGCCGTCGTCGGCGGTGGTGCCGCTGGTATGGCCACAGCCGCCGAGGCGGCGCGGCTGGGCCACGATGTCACCCTGTTCGAAACGCAGGACAAATTGGGCGGTCAGCTGAATCTGGCCCGCGCCGCACCAGGCAAGGACGAATTCGACGAAACCCTGCGGTATTATGCCGGTCAGATGCAGAAACACGGGGTCACGCAGCGTCTGGGACAGCGGGCAGAGGCGAGCGATCTTGAGGGATTTGACCATGTGGTCATCGCCACCGGGGTCACGCCGCGCATTCCCGACCTGCCGGGTATCGACCATCCCAGCGTCGCGACCTACGCCGAAATTCTGTCCGGTGACCGCGAGGCGGGCGACCGTGTCGTGGTGATGGGGGCGGGGGGCATCGGTCATGATGTGGCCGAGTTCCTAGTGACCAAACCCGCCGAGACCGCCAATTCCGACGTCTTTTGCGAAACCTGGGGTGTGGACCCCGAATTTGTCTCCTCGGGTGCCCTGGCGGGCGACCCTCTGGCACCGAAGCCGTCGCGCCGCAAGGTCGTCATGCTGCAGCGCAAGACCGCTAAACCGGGCGCGGGGCTTGGTGTATCGACAGGGTGGATCCTGCGCAACGCGCTGCGCAAACATGGGGTCGAGGCAATGGGCGGCGTGACCTATGAACATATCGACGATGCGGGGCTGCATATCGTCGCGGACGGAATGCCAAAGGTCATCGCAGCCGATACAATTGTGCTATGCACCGGTCAGGAACCGGAACGGGCCCTGGCCAAAGAGGTTGTAGCGCGCGGCGTCCCGGTTACGATGATCGGCGGGGCGAAGGAGGCCGCCGAACTGGATGCGCTGCGCGCCATTGATGAAGGCGTGCGCCTGGCGCAGGTTCTCTGAACCGAAGCCCGGGCAAGGGGTGGAAACCATGCTGACCGACGTCATCCGCGCGGGGCGCGCTGATCTGTATTCGATCTTTCGAACCCGCGCACATGACTGCGCCCGCGCCCTCGCCATCGAGGACGGCAGCAGGAAACTGACCTATGCAGAACTGCTGGAGCGGGTCGATCGTCTGGCGGCTGTCTTTCTGGCACGAGGCGTGGCGCCCGGAGACAGGATCGCGATCCTGTCGCATAACCGCTCAGAATACCTGGAGGTCGAACTTGCAGCGGCGGGAATCGGCGCGATTGTCGCTTGCCTGAACTGGCGGCTTGCCCCCGATGAACTGTGGCACTGCATCGATCTGGTCGAGCCGGTGCTCGCGGTTGTCGAACCGGAACTTTCAGAAGCGTATCGCGCCGTCGCGTCGACACCCTGTCTAACCGTCGGGCCAGACCTGGAAACGGCCATTGCCGGGGTCGAGCCGGACCCGCGCACCGGAACCATGGTCGACGAACCAGAAGCTGGTCTGACGATCCCTTTATACCTCGGGGACCACGGGCCTGCCCAAGGGGGCGCTTATCAGCCACCGCGCGCATATCACCCGATCCATGGTTTTTGCGGCCCAGCTGGCGCTGGATCCCGGCGACGGGTTCATCGCCTGGGCGCCGATGTTCCACATGGCCTCCACCGATCATGCGCTGGCGACGATCCTGCGGGGCGGGACCGTGGTGATGGTGGACGGGTTGAGGCCTGCCGTCATCAACGAGGCGCTGTCACGCCACAGGATCGGCTGGTTCGTGATGATGCCCGGGGCGCTGGAAGCTTTTATTGCCGAACGACGCGCCAACCCTTTGCCGGTAAAGGGCATCAAGGTTTGTGGGGCTATGGCCGATCTGGTGCCGCCGCATCAGATCGCGGAACTGACCGGTCTTCTGGACACGCCTTACCTGAATTCCTTCGGGGCGACCGAAACCGGCCTGCCGCCGGGAACCGCCGATCTGATCGCGCCGGGTGTGACCCCGGACCGGCTTTCCAAACGCATCAGCGCCTTTTGCGAGGTACGGCTGGTCGATCCCGACGACCGCGAAGTCCCGGAAGGAACGCCTGGCGAAATGGCTGTGCGGGGCCCGACGTTGTTTTCAGGCTACTGGAACGCCGACGACGCCAACGCCCGCGACTTTCGCAACGGCTTTTTCCACATGGGAGACTTGTTCCGGCGCAATGCGGACGGCACCGTCGACTTTGTGGATCGGGCGAAATACTTGATTAAGACGGGCGGCGAGAACGTCTATCCTGCGGAAATCGAGCGTGTGCTTCTATCTCATCCCGGCGTGGTCTATGCCGCAATAGTGCGGGCATTCGACGTGAAATGGGGGGAAAGCCCGGTGGCCTTTGTCGCCTGCAGCAAGGACGGGCCGAATGCCGAGGCGCTGATGAATTTGTGCCGCGAGAACCTGGCTGGCTATAAGCGACCACGCGAAATTCGCTTCATCGCGTTCGAGGATTTTCCCAGATCGACCAGTGGCAAGATCCAGCGGCATATCCTCGAAGCCCGGCTCGCAGATTAATTTTCGCTCCGACCCGATCGTCAGCCAGCCACGCCGGTTCGCCCCAATAGCGATAAAAGCGTTCTTGTCCTCGTTGCCACGAGCTTCTTATCCCCGCCCTTTGGAGTAACCCCCTGAAAGTGATCCACCATCTGGGATAGATTGACCCGCGATTGAAGCGCAGCCCTCTGTCGGACTACACGGCTAGGGTTTTCCGGGGGTTTGAGCTCAGGAGGATTCGTAGATCCCTGAGCCATTCATCAGTGCGATCGGTGGTTTGTTCCCGGTTGCGCTGTGGGGGCAGCAGTAACCCGGCGCATCGCACGGACGGGCATGGACTGCCGGCAATTGCCGGTTGGGGCTGCTGCGGGCCTTCAAGGGAAAGTCGGCGACTATCCGATGTGCGGGACAAAGCTGATGGGGTGGATGGCTCCTGCTTCAACCGGCGTCGCAATGCGCCATAATGCAGGTGTCTAAATCTGCTTTGAGAGGAGCCACCCCATGCAAGTTACCACAATCGGCGTTGACCTGGCCAAGAACGTTTTCCAAGTCCATGGTATCGCAGAGAACGACGTTGTGTTGTTCAACAAGCCCCTGAGACGGGCACAGTTTCTGCCGTTCTTTGCTAAGTTGGACCCCTGCCTGATCGGCATGGAGTCTTGCAGCAGCGCCCATCATTGGGCCCGCGAATTGACGGCCTTAGGCCACGAGGTGCGTTTGATCCCACCGATGTATGTGAAGCCCTATGTCAAACGTGGGAAATCTGATGCCATTGATGCGGAGGCAATCTGCGAAGCGGTGACACGCCCAACCATGCGCTTTGTGGCGATTAAAACGGTTGAGCAACAAGCCCTGCTGTCGCTGCATCGGGCGCGCGACCTTTTGGTTCGTCAAAGAACGCAGTTGATCAACGGCTTGCGAGGACTGGTTGCCGAGTTCGGCATCTACATCCCCAGAGGACTGGCCCGCGTGATTGGGTTTGCTGAGGATATCACACTGGGTGAAGTGCTCGATTTGCCAGACATCGCCAATGAGGTGATCCGCAACCTGTCAGAACAGTTGATGGCATTGCATAAACGGATCCGATGGTATGAAGAGCGCCTCAAGCAAGTGGCCAAAGAAGATGCGCGTGTCCGTTTGTTGCGCACGATTCCCGGCGTCGGCGCGGTGACGGCTTCTGCGATCATCGCCAGCATCGGCGACGGGCACCAGTTCCGCAATGGCCGGGAGTTCGCCGCCTGGCTGGGCTTGACGCCTGCAAATAAATCCAGCGGAGGCAAGGAAAAGCTGGGGCGGATCACCAAGATGGGCGACCAGTATTTACGCTCTTTGCTTGTCGTCGGCATGACATCCCTGGTCCGACAAACACGGTCCCACCCCGAACGTGCCAGCAAGTGGCTGACGTCACTGCTCGAACGCAAACCCGCCCGTGTCGCAACTGTCGCCATGGCCAATAAGACCGCCCGGATCGTCTGGGCTGTCCTAACCCGCGACGAACCCTACAGCCCCCGTGCGGCAGTCTGAGAAGAAAGGAACAACGAGTTAGCAAAACCTGCGAGATGATGGTGCATAAGTCTGCCGCCAAAACCAAGACACTCCGCCGAATGTCCCGGGCGTCATAGCCCGCTAAGCTGTAAGGAACTTGGTTTGCGGAACCCATCAGGGCCAGCGGTCAAAACCGCGCAAACAGGCCGGACACATGACTGCTTCTGACAAATGCACAAATCAAATCAAAAATGTCTTGCTATGCAGGAGCCATCCACACAGGACATTCGCCAAGCGACCTCAAACGTCCGGTTCTGTACTGCGGCCCGACAAAACGATATCAAGTGATCAGCGGTCAGCCGATCGCACCTGTGTAACTGTCTTCTTCGGCCCTCCTGTCTGCATGATCTGGGACAGGTAAGAATTGCGCCGTCTGATGAAGTCACGCAGAAGGGTCGGGTAATCTTCACTGACGGCATTCTTCACAGAAACCCGACGCTCCAGTTCATGTCGCCAGGCCCTTACACGGGCAAGCCCTGTGAAGACGCCAAACTCTCCGATGGTGTCAAAAACGTCGAAATAGCGGAAGACCGGGCCGAATACGACATCGACGAGGCTGAACCGGTGGCCATCGAACCATGGTCCCTCCCCAAGCTCCGCGTCCAGCCGAAGGAACTTTGCGCGGAGCGCCGCCACTTTTTCTTCCAACGCTTTCTCGTTCGGCGCCGAGTAGAACCCCGCAATGTCGTTCAAGACAGCAGATCCAAATTCAATCCAGGCACGGTGGCGGGCGCGATCGAGAGCGTCGTGCGGATGAAGCGCGTGGGGTTGTGTATCCTCAAGATATTCGAGGATAACCGCAGATTCGAAAATCGGCGTCCCGTCCACAACCAGGACAGGCGTCTTGCCCAGCGGAGATATGGCAAGAAACCAGTCGGGCTTGTTCGAAAGATCGATGTCAGTTCTCTCGAACGTGACACCTTTCTCAGTGAGCGAGATCGCCGCGCGCTGCACATATGGGCAGAGCGCATGGCTAATGAGGTGGAGGCTCATGTTGTCTCTCCCGCCATCTGCACGTTACCGGGCGCGAAGGAAGGGCTGAGGGCGAAACGGCCGTCGCCCAGAAGCCCTTGCACGATGGCAAGCAGCGTCAGATAGGCCGGGTATTCCCACCCGCCGTTCTCGTATCCGAACATCCAGCCGTTTCCGGAGTGAGCCCAGGTCGCACCGGCCAGGATGAGCACGGTCGCCGACGCGACCCACCGAGCCTGTACGCCGAGGACCAAAAGGGCACCGGCAATCGCCTCGACTGCAAAGACCATATAAGCAAACCAGCCGGGCAGCCCGATCGAAATGAAGAACTGCGCCGTTCCGGGAAGTGTGAAAATGAAGAGCTTGAGAAACAGGCTGTGCGCCAGGAACATGATCCCGAGTGCTATACGGAGCAGGAATATCCCAAATTCTGTGAGGTGCGATTGTGACATGATATGATCCTATATGTCGATGCAGTTGCATCTATATATAGCGCGTCACATGCGATGTCAAGGTTGATGCACTTGCATGTACATGATAGGTGCTGGATATGAACGAGATTGACCATGCTACTGAGGCCGCCTGGACAGCCCTCATGACTAAAAGCCGCGTTTTGCTTGAGGCTGTCGAAACGTCTCTGAAATCGGCAGGATACCCGCCAATTGCATGGTATGACGCGCTTCTCGAACTCGAGAAGGCAGGCCCGGACGGACTCCGGCCATTCGAACTCAAAGACCGGATTTTGTTACCCCAATACGGTACATCGCGGTTGCTGAACCGTATGGTGAAAGCAGGGCTGGTGAACCGACAGGACTGCTTGGAAGATGGGCGAGGTCAAAACATTTCTATCTCTGAAAAGGGTAAATCTGTCAGGAGGGCGATGTGGCCGATCTATGAACGGGTTCTGTCGGAAAGGATCGGCGCAAAGCTGAAACCCAAAGACGCCGCTCAATTGGCCTCGCTACTCTCAAAGCTCTGAAGTCTAGGGTGAGGACCCATTGATTTCTGGCCGGGCGCGTGATTCACGGCTCCGAAAACGGAGCGGTGACATGTCTGATCTTTTCTGGTTGAGCGATGCGCAGATGGCGCGTCTGGAACCCTATTTTCCGAAGTCCCACGGCAAACCTCGGGTCGATGACCGCAGGGTTCTGAGTGGGATTATTTTCATCAATCGCAATGGGTTACGATGGCGCGATGCGCCCAGAGAATATGGCCCGCACAAGACGCTCTACAACCGCTGGAAGCGATGGAGCGACAAGGGCGTCTTCGCCCGGATCATGGCCGGCCTCGCTGCGGAACATGTCGAAGAGAAGACTGTCATGATCGATGCAACCTATCTGAAAGCACACCGGACAGCGACCAGCCTGGCCGCGAAAAAGGGGGGCGTGGACGCCTGATTGGCCGCACCAAAGGCGGCATGAACACCAAGCTGCACGCCATCTGCGACAGCCAGGGGCGGCCTCTGAACCTGTTCGTGACTGCCGGACAGGTCAGCGATTACATCGGCGCCCGCGCTCTGCTGAGCAGCTTGCCCAAGGTCGACTGGCTGCTCGGGGATCGCGGCTATGACGCCGACTGGTTCCGGGAAGCGTTGAAAGACAAGGGGATACGCGCGTGCATCCCCGGTCGAAAACAGCGCAAGAAGACCGTCAAATACGACAAGCGGCGCTACAAACGCCGCAATCGTATCGAGATCATGTTCGGCAGGCTAAAGGATTGGCGGCGTGTGGCGACCCGATACGACAGGTGCCCAAAGGTTTTCCTCTCCGCAATCGCTCTCGCCGCAACCGTCATCTATTGGCTATGAGTCCTGACCCTAGGCGGTCTTTGGGGCGCGTATCTTGTAGCAAAAGGTCAAAACGACGCGGAATAGACAGAGCGCGCAACGCGCCGGGCGGTTTGCCGGCGAAGATCCGGCAAGCGGCGGACAAGTGAGATTGATCGTAATATCCGGCGTCCAGCGCCAGATCGCTCAGCGGCAGGGTCTTGACGCAAGCTGCCCGAGAGCCCGGCGAAAGCGTCGCAAGGTCGCTAGCCGCGACACGCCGGTTTCCGCCCGCACCTTTCGACGTTTGGTCCGGTGGCTGTAAGCTCCGGGTGGTGCGGCAAAGCGCAGGTCTCTCGCAAGGCCGTCAAGCACCGCGATGAGCGCAGGCAGGTCATCGTCCCCGGTCTGAACCCTGGCCAGTTCAGAGGCCAGCATGTCCAGCACTTTGGAGTCGGGAAATCGCTGCGGTCGTGACGACAGTCGCAGCCCGGCCACGACACCCAGGAATGGCCTTGGGCGGGGCGAACAATAGGGGCGCGGTTCTGCCAGCGATACGCGCCCGCCGCCGCTGTCGTCGCGCGTTACCGAAAGGGTAAAGAGGTCGGTTGCGAACCGCCCGCGTCCACCACCGCTCAGCACACCGGTATCGCGGAACACGAACAAATGGTCGATCTGTTTGGCCGCTTCGTCAGGCGGCGCCAGTTCCAGATAAAGCGGCGGCGCCATCAGGTTACTTGACGAAAGCATTCCGGTTTTCGGCGATGAAATCGGCAAACCGGCGGGCCGGGCGCTCCACCACCTCGCTGACCGTGGTCTCGATGCCGGCTAGGTAGCCCCTGGGCGCGATAGAGGCCAGTTCGACCATGGCCCCGGCGACCTCGTCCTGCATTCCGCCGGCCACCATGCCCGCCCTGGCATCCTCGGCCGACAGGGACACGCACGACACTGTTCGTCCCGTCACCCCGGACAGAAGGGCCGCGATGTCATCCCCTGCAAGAGCTTCGGGCCCGGTCAGGCCAAGAACCTTGCCTTCGTACCCCGGAGCGGTCAGCGCCTCGGCGGCGACATCCGCGATGTCGCGGGCGTCGATCCAGGCCACGGGGCCGCCCAGATCGTCATAGTACACGGCGTCCTTTGCAATGTTGCCGGCCTGCCACAGCAGGTTCTGCATGAAATAGGTCGGCTGGACAAAGGTCCAGTCAAGGCCGCTTTGCTTCAGCAGTTCCTGGGTTTCCGAATGCCATTTGCCAAAGGTCAGCCCCGCCTTGGGCGACGCGCCAAGCCCCGTGGCCAAAACGATATGGCGCACGCCCGCGGACTTGGCCGCCTCGATCACGTTCGCCTTCCACTGGCGCATGTTCAGATGGGCAGGCGTGACCAGGTATATCTTTTCTGCCCCGTCACAGGCCCGCGCCAGCGCGGCAGGGTCGGTGAAATCCGCGACGACCGCCTCGCATCCTTTGGCCTTTAGCGCGTCTAACTTTGAGAGGTCGCTGGTGACAGCGCGCACGGTCGCGCCTTTTGCCAGAAGCGTGTCGACGAGGGGCGCACCAGTCGTGCCCGTGGCTCCGAAAACAGTGATCATGACTTTTCCTTTTGCAGGTCTGCGATGGGCTGAATGGTTTCCGGGTTGCTGATCGACGACAGATCGCCTGGATCTTCACCGAGAAAGGCGGCGCGCACGACACGGCGCATGGTTTTCATGCTGCGGGTCTTGGGCAGCGCTTCGACAAAGTGGATCTCGCGCGGGCGGAAGGGTTTCGAGACGATCTCCCCGACACGATCCTTGAGCCGGTTCACGAGCTCCGCGTCCGGCGACACATTTGGTGCCGCCACGCAGACGCAGACGACAGCCACGCCCTTGATGTCATCAGGTGCCGCGATGGCCGCGGCGTCCACCACCTCTCCGGTTTCGGTCAGGGCCGCCTCGATCTCGGGCGGGCCGATGCGTTTGCCGGCGATGTTCAGCGTGTCGTCCGACCGGCCCAGGATATACCATGTCCCGTCCGGATCGCAGCGCACCCAGTCGCCGTGCCGCCAGAGGCCGGGGAAGGTGGACCAGTAGGTGTCAAGGTAGCGATCGCGGTCCCCCCTGATGGCCGGGGTCAGACCCAGAGGCGGCTGGGTCACGACCAGTTCCCCGACCTCCCCCGGTGCGACTTCGCGGCCGTCCTGGCGCAGAACCTTGGCCCCGACACCCAGGGCCTGGGCCGAAAATCCGCCGGGCTTGAGCTCGTGCAGCACGGTCGAGGTCAGGATCGCGCCAAAAAGCTCGGTCCCGCCCGAGATGTTCAGCGGCACGGCGCGGCGGCGGCAGATGTGATCCAGTTGCCAGAGCCAGGCGTCGTCGGTCCAGGGCTCGCCGGTCGAGGCGACGATGCGCAGGGGCGACAAGTCGTAGCCCGACAAGGGTTCAGTATCCTGCGTCATGAACTGCCGTACCAGGGTCGGGGCCACACCGAGATGCGTGACCTCCATCTCGGACGCAAGACGCAGCAGCCTGAAGGGATCGCCGGGCATTGATGGTGCGCCCTCGGCCAGCACCAGAGTCGAATCGGACAAGAGCACCGATAAAAGGGTGAGCGGTCCCATGACCCACCCCATGTCGGTCATCCAGAGGTGCCGGTCATCCCGTTTCATGTCGAGGCAAAGCAGGAAATCGGCCGTGGCCTTGGCCTGCACGCCCAAATGGGTATGCACGACACCCTTGGGCCGCCCGGTGGTGCCCGATGTATAGGCGATGAGAAAGGTGTCATCGGCACTGACGGGAACGGCGGCAAACTCCGGACTGGCGCGGCCCACTGTTTCGGTCCAGTCCAGATCGCGGGCCGGATCGGCCACCGCATCGCCGAACCGTCGCAGGCTGATCACGGTATGAACCGATGGTACGTCGGTCAAAGCCTGGGCAAGGGTCGCTTCCATCCAGACCGGCTTGCCTCGCCGGGGTGTGGCATCCGCCGTCAACACCGCCACGGCATCCGCGTCGTTCAGGCGCGATACGATGGCATGGGGCGCAAAACCGGAAAACAGCGGAACCGCAACCGCGCCCAGCCGGGCAATACCCAGAAGCGCGGCCTCGATTTCGGGGATCATCGGCATATAGATGCCCACCGCCTGACCGGGCCTTACACCGCGCGTGGCAAGGGCCGAGGCGACGCGGGAGGCTTCGGCGGTAAGGTCGGAATAGGTCCAGCGGCGGCGGCTTCCGTCTTCGCCGACCCAGTCGATTGCGACCTTGTCGCCCAAGCCATCGGCAATTCGGGCGTCAAGACAGGTTTCCGTCAGATTCAAAGTACTCCCGACGGCCCACCGGATCGATTCGGGCCCTTCGGAGATATCTCGCAACCGGCTGTAGGGCCGCGCGAACCGTATCCCGGCATGGTCAATGATCTGGCCCCAGAACCAGTCTGGGTCTTCATTCGAACGGCGGACGAGTTCCTCGTAACTGTCAATGCCGCAGCCCCTCAGAAATGCGGTCAGCGTGCTTGTCCGCTGGATGTCAGAGCCTGGCTGAAACATTCGCAACCTTTCTAGAATGAAAAAGGGCCGCACATAAGGCGCGGCCAGTCGGGGAGGTAACTCTTGGCACGGTATGGCAGCAGCGCCTTGAGTCCGGCGCTGCTGCCAGCGTTTTAACCGTGCATGGACAGGCCGCCCGAAACCGAAATCACCTGGCCGGTAATGAACCCTGCGTCGTCCGACGACAGGAAGCAGATGATGCCAGGGTAATCCGTCGGCTGCGCAAGACGCTTCATCGGAATCGCCCGCTTGAGACCTTCGGCGATCTTTTGACCGGCCTCGCCCTCGGCAACCTGAGCGAACAGCGGCGTATCGGTCGGGCCGGGGGCGACCGCATTCAATTGAATACCTTTACGCGCCAGTTCGCGCGCTACGGTTTTGGTGAACGAGATGATGCCACCCTTGCAGGCCGAATACACGGCTTCGCCGGATGATCCGACGCGTCCGGCGTCGGACGCGATGTTGACCACACGGCCGCCGCCGTTCTTGACCATGCCCGGAAGCACCGCGTGATGCATATTCAGCGGACCGTAAAGATTTATGTCGATGACCTTTTTCCATAGGTCGGGATCGGTGTCGAGGAACGGTTTGATCACGTCCCAGCCGGCATTGTTCACCAGCACATCGACCGGACCCCCGGCTTCGAACTCGGCTACAGCCTTGTCGACCTGGGCACGGTCGGTGATGTCCGCCTTGAAGGCCTGCGCCTTCCCGCCAGCCTCGGTGATCAGTCGGACAGTTTCCTCCGCCCCATCCTTGTTCAGATCGAAAACGGCAACTTCGGCGCCCTCTTCGCCGAACCGTTCGCAAACTGCGCGGCCAATGCCGCTTCCACCGCCGGTCACAATGACCCGTTTTCCACTCAACCCTCGCATGGAGGTCCTCCTCTTCCGATAAACCTTTGTCAAGAACTTGATTCGGAACGTTCCTTGGATTATTCTAACATTTGTTAGATTTAATGCAATGGACAGTCTCGTGTCCCGCAAGTATCGAAATGAAATGGTACACAAGACTGACCCCCCCAGGACACTGAGCGAAGACTTGAGCAAGTCTGAGAGGACACGTGAGGGTATCCTTTCGGCGGCTGCGCGACTTTTTCGGTATGAAGGCTATCACGCAACGACTATGCGCGACATCGCGCAGGAAGCTGGCATTGAGGCCGGCAGCATTTATTATCATTTTCAATCCAAGGACCAGATTCTGAGCGATGTTCTCGATCTTGGCGTCCGTCAACTATATCAGGCGGTCAGTGAAATCGTTCGGTCGGCACCGACAAGTTCGGAGGATTTTCGCAAGACTTTCAGACTGCTGATTGAAACACACCTTACCTACCTATTGACCGACAGCGACTTCACGTCAGCCAATATTCGGAACTATCCGATGTTGTCGGACGAAACACGCGCCCCGCATCGCGAATTGCGTGCATCATATGCAGGGGCCTGGGGCAAATTCCTGAATGACGCCAAACGCGCCGGCCACCTTCGAAGCGACATATCCACTGCTGTGATCCGCCAGTTCATCCTAAGTGCCATGAACTGGACCGTAGAATGGTACGATGTCGACAAGTATCCGGTGCGCATCCTCGCGGAACGAATGAGTAAGCTGATACTTGACGGAATGTGTCCACATCGCAAGGCGGGTACCGGAGGCTTGAAGCTGTGCCCCGCCACTCCCGCCAAAACCCCGGATCCCGACGGCAAGGCGGCTAACACCCGTGCAGAAATTCTAAAGGCCGCAGCGCGCGTTCTGAGGGACAATGGCTACAAGGCGACCACGCTGAGAAAGATCGCGGAAGAAGCGGACATGAAAGCGGGAAGCGTCTATTACCATTTCAACTCCAAAGAAGCGATCGTCGACGAAGTTCTAAACGCCGGACTGAGGGACTTGCTATCAGGTGTCGAAGCCGCCGTTCGGAAATTCGATGCCCCGTACGATCATCACGCCAAGATAGCGACTGCAATCTGGGCGCACCTGGATTTCCTCTTCAAGGCAAGTGAATTCACCTCGGCGAATATCAGAAGCTATGGAATGCTCCCCAATCATTTCAGGGAGAGGCACAGGGGTATTCGCCATGAGTATGGAAAACTCTGGGATCGGATACTCCGTGAAGCTCAGGACGACGGTGCCATACGGTCGGATATCAAGATCGTCCCCTTGCGCCAAGTGATGTTGGGTGCCTTAAACTGGACGGTGGAATGGTTCGACCCGAACAAGGCAGGAGTGGAAGGATATCTATCACTGCCTGAATTCTCCAGCATGCTCATCAATCTGCTATTGGAAGGCATTTGTAACCGGGAAGCGACCCCGTCCACAGGACAAGGTAGCCCTGAAAGCGGTTGCCCCGGTCAGACCAGAAGGAAGTGATACAGCCCTTCGGCAACCGCCTTTTCCCGATCCGTCTGCCAGCTGAGCACGCTGACGCTTGCCATCCGCTTGCCTTTGCGCGTGACGTTAGCGCGCGCAAAAAGCGGTCCCTTCACACCGGGTCTGAGGTAATCGACGGTCAGGTTGATCGGCTTGGCCGGAACGTCGGCGAAATCGGGCTGTACCGCGATGGCGGCGGTGGCCTCCATAAAACTCGCGATTATGCCGCCATGGTAGTACTCCATGATCGGGTTACCGATATGGCGGTCATCAAAGGTCATTTCCGCCTCAGCATGGAGACTGTCTAGACTTCTGACCTCAAAGTTGAGAAATCGGAAGAACGGCACCCGGGATACATTGGCATTGACAGTTTGCACGTCCATCACGAGGTTTTTCCTTTTGTCATTGCGTCAAACAGGCTGGTTTCGCCGCGCGTCAATGCAAACGAGGCGGTTCCCCTAGCTATTTCAGCATCCTCATGGCCCGCGAACCAGACGCTACCGGAATTGAAGGCGATGTGGCGGGTCTTGCGAAAACAATGCGCTTGAACGATGACATCCGCGCGCGAACGGGCCGGGCGCAGGTAATCAACTCTGAGGTCAAGAGTGGCCATGGTACTGACGCCTTCGATGGCAACAAAGTTCGCCAGTCCAAAGACACCGTCCAGAAGTGCCGTCAGGATACCACCGTGGAGCAGCGATTGTTCCGCATCGACGCAAAAGTCCGGTTTGAACGGCATCCGAACCCGAACACCTTCCGTCGAGACCTCTTCGATCTCAAGCGCCATATGCGTTATCAGACCCTTGCCGCGCGCATTCCACATCTGCGCGATTTGCTCCATCTTCATTTGGGTGATGTCTGACATGCGATCTTTCCTTTAACGCCCCGTGAAATTGGGTTTTCGTTTTTCGACGAACGCAGCAACCGCCTCGTGGTGGTCTTCGGTCTGATGCATGAGCGCCTGATAGGCCGCTGCGGAATTCAGGAAATCCGGCAGGTCCATCCGTTCGGCATTGCGCATCAGACGCTTGGCGACCCGCACCGCGCGCGGCGGTTTCGCGGCGATGACAGCGGCCCGTTCACGGGCCCGTTCCATCAATTTTTCATGAGGCACAAGTTCAAGCACCATACCAAGCTCCAGCGCTTCCTTGGCCTCGACCATGCGCCCCGAGAAGGTCAGATCGGCGGCCTTCTGGTGGCCCAGACGACGCAACAGGAACCAGCTGCCCGCATCGCCCGGAATGATTCCGAGATTCAGAAACACCTCGCCGAACCTTGCTTTTTCTGACGCGATGCGCATGTCGCACATCATGGTCAGGTCGCACCCCGCGCCCACCGCCGGGCCGTTGACTGCGGCGATCGTCGGAATATCCATGTTGTAGAGCGCAAGCGGCAGCCGCTGCACCCCATCAACATAGCTCTGCGCCGCCGCCAGCGGCTCCTTGCGGAACACGCTGTCGGGATCGTTCATCTCCTTGATGTCCCCGCCTGCACAAAAGGCCGGGTCGGCCCCGGTCAGGATCATCACGCTGACCTGAGGATCGGCCTGCACCTTGGCGAAGGTCTCCAGAAGGGCAGCGATCATGTCGTTGCCGGTGACCGGGTTGCGCCGCTCGGGGTCGTTCAGCGTAACCGTAGCGATCCTGTCGGAAATCTCCAGAAGGACGGGCTGTTTATTCATTCTTGCCATCTCCCCGTTCGCGTTTCTCGAACATCGCGGGGTTGATCATGTCCCGCGCGTCATGACCCATATGCAAGGTCTCACCGCCGTCTACATAAATGTCTTCTCCGGTGATGAAACCGCCAAGTTTCGAGGCCAGGAAAATGATCGTGCCTGCGATGTCCTCGGCCGCCCCCATCCGGTTTAGCACCGAGCGGTTCAGCTTTTTCCACTGTTCCGGCGGAATCGGATAGCGGCCAAGCGCATCGGTCTTGATCGTGCCCGGCGCGACACAGTTCAGCCGGATGCCGTACTCGCCCCATTCGGCGGCCAGCGTTTTCATCATGCCCGTCACACCGGCGCGGGCGGCGACGGTGTGTGTAAAGCCGGTAAGCGCGGTGCGCGCAGAGATGGCGGTGACAAACACAACCGATCCACCATTGTCGTACATGAAGTGATCCGCCGCTGCCCGGGTCATCTGCCAAGATCCGATCAGGTTGTTGCGGATCACGGCTTCGAAGCCCTTGTTGGTGATATCGCGGGCGGCCGCGATATACTGGCCGCCGGCATTGTTCACCAAAACATCCAACTGCCCATAGTGGTCCTTGATCCGCCCCATCGCAGCTTCGATACTGTCTTCGTCGCGGGTGTCTCCGGGCACGACAAAGGCCTCGCCCCCCGCCGCCCGGATCATTTCGGCGGTCTCTTCCAGCGGCTCTTCGCGGCGCGCGAACAGCGCAAGCCTTGCCCCGCAAGCGGCCATTTCGATCGCCGTCGCCCGGCCCATTCCAGATCCGGACCCCGTGACCAGGGCAACTTGACCCGCCATGAGATCCGACGCGTAACGCCTTGATTTCGCTTCGCTCATGTTCCGCCCCTAGTTCTTCAGCAATTCGCCAGAGATGATGAGTTTGCGAACCTCCTGGGTGCCTGCGCCGACTTCAAGCACGCGACCGGTCCGGTATAGCCGGTTCACTTCTGTATCACGCATGTAACCCGAGCCGCCGTGAATCTGGACAGCTTTGTCCAGCACGAAGGATGTCGCCTCAGCGGCCTTGTAGATCGCCGCAGCGGTGAGCTTGTGTATTTCGCCGCGCCCGCCTTCGCCCTCTTCGAGGCCTTCACACATGGCAGCGGTGCGCAAGGACAGGCTCCGCGCGGCCTCGATCTGCGTATACATGTCGGCCAGCATCGCCTGAACCATCTGAAAACTGGCGATCGGTTTGCCGAATTGCTGGCGTGTCTTGGCGTAATCGATGGAAATATCCAGCGCCCGCTGCGCAATGCCCAGAGCGTTGAAACAGACGATGGCACGTTCCAGATCAAGTCCGGACATGGTAACGGCAACCCCGCCATCCAGCTTGCCGACCATGTTTCTGGCCGGAACACGGCAATCTTCGAATACCAGTTCGCCCGTCGGCGAGCCCCGGAATCCCATCTTGTTCAGCTTCTGCGCCACCTTGAAACCGGGCGTGTCGGTTTCCACGATAAAGGCGGAAATGCCCTTGGCCCCTTTTTCGGGCGATGTCTTGGCATAGACCAGCACCAGATCGGCAATCGGCCCATTGGTGATGTAGATCTTGGCGCCGTTCAGGATGTAGTCGTCGCCATCCTTTTTGGCCGTGGTCCGCATCGAGCCAAGCGCATCAGACCCCGCGCCGGGTTCGGTCAGACCCAGGGCACCCACCAGCGTGCCGTCGCACAGACCTGGCAGGTATTTTCGGCGCAACTCGTCATTGGCGTTGCGATAGATATTATTGACGCAGAGGTTGTCGTGCGCCACATGGGTCAGTCCGATGGCCGCCGAGGCGCGCGACATTTCCTCGGTGATGATACAGGCCGAGGTAAAATCGAGCCCGGCACCGCCGAATTCCGTCGGCACGTTCAGTCCCAGGTAGCCCATTTCGCCCAGCTTGGGGAAAACCGAAGACGGCAGGTCATCAGTATCGTCCATTTCCGCATTCAGATGGTGGAATTCGGACATGAAGAACTTGCCGGCCTGATCGGCCAGGGCCTGCTGTTCGTCCGTCATGAAATGTGTTGGCAGAGCGGTGTCGTTGCGCAGTTGCTTGTTCATTGTCTCGTCCCCCTCAGGCGCGCAAAAGTTCTTCGGCAATGATGATCTTGCGGACTTCGCTTGTTCCCGCGCCGATCTCCAACAATTTGTTGGCGCGGAACAGCCGGTTGATCTCGGTGTCCTGCATGTAGCCAGAGCCACCATGAATATGACAGGCTTCGGTCACCGCCTTGTTGAATGCCTCGCCTGCGTAAAGACAGGCCGCCGCGGTCAGTTTGTGGATTTCGCCACGGCCCCCGGCCCCTTTTGGTAGGCCCGTACAGGCGGCCAGTGCCCGATAACCGAATGCGCGCGCGGTTTCGACCTCGGTGTAGATCTCGGCCAGTTTCGACTGCATCATCTGGAAACTTGCAATCGGTTTGCCGAATTGTTCGCGAATCTTGGCGTATTCCAGCCCTAGTTCCAGGGCGCGTTCGGCCATGCCAACGCAGACTGAGGCAACCATAGCACGCTCCAGATCCAACCCGCTCATTACCACCGAAACGCCGGTGTTTTCCGGTCCAACCATGGCGGATGCGGGTACGCGGCAATCCTCAAACACCAGTTCTCCGGTTGGCGAGCCGCGAAAGCCCATCTTGTCAAGCTTTTGCGCCACCTTGAAACCGGGATTGTCCGTCTCGATGATGAAAGCAGAAATGCCCTTGGCGCCCTTCGACTTGTCGGTTTTGGCATAAAGCAGGATCACATCGGCAATGGGGCCGTTGGTGATGTAAATCTTCGAGCCGTTGATGACATAATCATCACCGTCGCGGCGGGCAGTTGTGGCCATGGATCCGAGCGCATCGGATCCCGCACCCGGTTCGGTCAGGCCCAAAGCACCAACCAGCTCGCCCGAGCAAAGGCCCGGCACGTATTTCTTCACATGCTCTTCGGATCCATTGCGCAGCAGGTTATTCAGGCACAGGTTGTCATGCGCCCCGTGTGAGAGGCCCACAGCCGGATTCCACTTCGAAATCACCTCGGACACCAGCGCCTGGGTGAACTCGTTCTGTCCCGATCCGCCAAGCTCTTCGGGTGCGGTAATCCCCAGCAGGCCCAGCTCGCCCATCTGCTTGAACAGATCATCGGGCCACCATTCCTCGTCATCCATACGCGCTTGCAGTGGGTGTAGCACCTCGCGCGACACCCGATCCACGTGATCGACGATCTGCCGTTGCTCATCAGTCAAAGAATAGTTCGCCCTGATGGCTTCCAGATCAGCCGAGATGGCCTCACTTTGAGTGGTCATATCATCCTCCCGAAAAATGTCGTCCGCCGTGTTGACCAAAATCAAACATATGTTAGAAAATAGATCAAGCCAAGCTTTTGACGACCTGACGTAAGAAAGCGCGGTGTCCTGCAATACAGAGGGGGGGGAGCTTCGGAAATGACTGAGAGCGTTGTTCAATCGCAGGCGCTCGGCAAAGAAGTGCGTATCACGATTCGACGTCCTGACAATCGAAATGCCCTCAACCGTGAGGTCGCAGACGGGATCATGGCCGCCATATGTGCTGCCGAGAGGGACAGCGATTGCCGCGTGATCGTTCTGACCGGCGAGGGCGAGCGCGCCTTCTGTGCCGGGGGCGACATCAAGGCGGGGGCGGATGGCGGCCCGTTTGTTCAGGATCCGGCGGACCCGGATCATTTTGCCGGAAGGTTGTTCGAGACGATACAGGCGTGCCGAAAGCCAACGATCGCGCGCATCAATGGCGTCGCGATGGGGGCAGGAGCGGGCATCATCTGTGCCTGCGATCTGGCTGTGATGGCGGATCATGCCCGCATCGGAACGCCGGAAGTGAAGGTGGGTCTGTTTCCCATGACGATCGTGCCACCCATGATGCGCGTGCTGCCCCGGCGGAGGCTGATGGAGATGTTCATCACTGGCGTTCCTCTGACGGCCGAGGAAGCCCTGCAGTTCAATCTGGTCAACTATGTGACCGATGCCGCGGGGCTGGACGACAAGGTTGCAGAACTGGTTGCCCAGATCGCCGCGCAGTCGCCGAGCGCGATCCGGCTGGGAAAATACGCCTGTCACGCGATGGAGGACATGACCTATCCGCAGCAGATGCGGTTTGCAGAAACACTGTTACCGCGTGTGGCGCAGACCGAAGACGCGCGCGAAGGCTTTGATGCCTTTATTGAGAAGCGCAAACCCGAATGGACGGGCCGCTGATCAAACGGGGAGGAGAGGAATATGTCGGAACGAAAGCTGCGCATCGGATGCGCGTCGGGCTTCTGGGGCGATACGCCGGAAGCGATCGGTCAACTGGTCTCAAAGGGCGAGATCGACTATCTGGTGTTTGACTATCTGGCAGAGGTGACAATGTCGCTGATGGCGCGGGCCCGCGCCAAAGCGCCCGAGTCGGGCTATGCGCCGGACTTCGTCAAGGCGCTGGCACCCTGGTTGTCGGATATCAAGGCAAAAGGGATCAAGGTCGTTGCCAATGCAGGGGGCGTGAACCCGCGTGGCTGCAGCGATGCGCTTGCCAAAGCCGCCGCCCAGGCCGGGATCGATCTGTCCATCGGCGTCGTGCTAGGCGATGACCTGTTGCCCAGGGCCGATGAAATTCGCAAAAACGGTCAGACGGAAATGTTCTCGGGTGTCGCATTTCCAGATGATATCTGGAGCATGAATGCCTATCTGGGTGCCCGCCCCATCGCTGCCGCGCTGGATGCCGGGGCCGACATCGTGATCACCGGACGCTGCGCCGACAGCGCGGTCGCGCTTGGTCCCCTGATGCATGAATACGGTTGGGGCGACGATGACTGGGACAAGCTCAGCCAGGGATCGCTGGCCGGCCACCTGATCGAATGCGGCCCCCAGGGAACCGGCGGCAACTTCACCGACTGGCAGGACGTGCCGGGATGGGACAATATGGGCATGCCCATCGTCGAGGTGTCCGAAGACGGCAGTTTCATCATGACCAAGACGCCTGACACCGGCGGGCTGGTCGTGCCCGGGTCAGTCGGAGAGCAGATGCTCTATGAAATCGGGGACCCGCGCGCCTACCTGTTGCCCGACGTGATCTGCGACTGGTCCGGGGTCACCCTGGAACAGGTCGGACCCGACCGGGTGCTGGTCAAGGGCGGCAGGGGGCTTGGGCGCACCGACAGCTACAAGGTGTCGGCGACCCATGCCGATGGCTGGCGCGCGGTCTCTACCCTGACACTGGCCGCGATTGACGCACCCGCCAAGGCCGAACGTGTGGCCGAGGCGATCCTGACCCGCTGTCGCCGGATTTTCCGCGACCGCAACATGGGAGATTTCCGGCAGGTCAGCGTCGAGGTGCTGGGGGCCGAGGCGGCCTATGGCGCAAATGCGCGCGCCCGGACCCGCGAGGTGGTGCTCAAGATCGGCGCGGTCCATGACGATCGCGCCGCGCTGAACATCTTTGCCGGCGAAATCGCACCGATGGCGATTTCGACCGCGCAGGGTCTGACCGGGTTCTTCGCCGGACGGCCAAAGGTGCAGCCGGTGGTCCGTCTATTTTCCTTCCTTCAGAGCAAGGCCGAAACCCCCGTCGCGGTCGAGGTCGACGGCAAGGATGTGCCCGTGAGCGTGGCCACTACGCCAGTCCACCTTGATCCGCCTGCCGCACCGCCCGCAGATAGCCGCGAGCCCGGTCCGGACGTTGTCAAGGTCCGCCTCGTCGATTTGGCCTGGGGCCGCTCGGGCGACAAGGGGGACATCGCCAATATCGGCATCCTCGCGCGCAAGCCGGACTACCTACCATATATCCGCTCGGCTCTCAGCGAAGAGGTGGTGAAGGACTATTTCGCCCATGTCTGCGACGGCAGGGTAGAACGGTTCGACTTGCCTGGAAGCCATTCGCTGAATTTCCTGTTGCATGAATCGCTTGGCGGTGGCGGCATCGCCTCGGTCCGCATAGACCCGCAGGGCAAAGGGTTCGCGCAGATGCTGCTTGATATCGAAATTCCCGTGCCAGCCGATCTGGCCGCACGTGACGGACTGAATGCCGCGGCCCGGAACTAAGAGGACGACACCATGACCATTTCGAAACTCCTGGTCGCCAATCGGAGCGAGATCGCGGCGCGCGTGTTGCGCACCGCTAAGGCCCGCGGGCTTGCGACTGCCGTGTTGCGTCATGTCGCCGAGCAAGAGGGGCCGGCGCATCTGATCGCAGATGAGGTCGTGATGATCGACGGCCCGACGCCCGTGGCCGCCTATCTCGATATTCCTCAGATCGTCGAAGCCGCCAAAGGGATCGGCGCGGACGCGGTTCATCCCGGCTATGGCTTTCTGTCAGAGAATGCCGGTTTTGTCGCGGCGCTGGAAAAAGCCGGAGTGACCTTTGTCGGCCCGACGTCCGAGGTCATCGACCTGATGGGGGACAAGGTCCGCGCCCGCGCCTTCGTCGAGGAACGCGGGTTTCCCGTCGCCCCCTCGGCCATCGAGGATGATGATCCGGCGAGCTTTGTCGAACGCGCCCGCGCCGTTGGCTATCCGCTGCTCATCAAGCCCTCGGCCGGCGGTGGCGGCAAGGGCATGCGCGTCGTACGCGAGGACAGCACGCTGGAGACCGAAATCGAAACCGCGCGCCGCGAAGGCGAACGATATTTCGGCGACGGGCGGCTTTTCGTCGAACGCTATATCGAACGCCCGCGCCATATCGAGGTGCAGGTGGTGGGCGACGGACAGGGCAACGTGGTCCATTTCTGGGAACGTGAATGTTCGATCCAGCGCCGGTTCCAGAAGATTATCGAGGAAACGCCGTCACCGGCGCTGACCCCCGAGCAACGGGATGAGATCTGCGAGACCGCTGCCGGAATTGCCCGCGCCGTCAAATACCGCGGGGCAGGGACTGTCGAATTCATCTATGCACAGGATGGGGCCTTTTATTTCCTGGAAATGAACACCCGCCTTCAGGTCGAACATCCGGTGACCGAGATGGTAACCGGCTTTGATCTGGTTGCCGAGCAGCTGCGTGTCGCGGCGGGCGACGGGCTGAGCGCCGTGCAGGCGGATATTCCCCAAACCGGACACTCGATCGAACTGCGCATCTGTGCCGAGGATGCGACCGCCGATTTTCGCCCCGCGATCGGCAATATCCTGCTGCTGGACGAACCCCAGGGCGAGGGGATCCGCGTAGACAGCGGCATTCTGGATGGCGGCAAGGTAACGACCGACTTCGACCCGATGTTGTCCAAGCTGATCGTGCATGGCCCGGATCGCGCGCAGGCCATCGCCCGTGCCCGGAGCGCGGTGCAAAGCTATGTGATTCTCGGGGTAACGACCAACACCGGTTACCTGGATGCAATCCTTGCACATCCGGATTTCGCCTCTGGTGACGTTTCAACTGGCTTCCTGGCTGAACAATCCGAAACGCTAACCGCGCCGGGCGAAGATGTCTCTGACTTGCTGATAGCGGCGGCGGCCCTATCGGACGAGCGCCTGGTGAGTGACGTAATGCAGATACCGGAAATGTACCGCAAGATGGGTGGGTGGAGAAACTGATGCAACGGATTTTTCAGATCGACGGAGAAGAGACTGATTGCTGGCTGGGTCATGATGGCAGCCGGTTCGTGCTCAACACCCCCACTGGCGCTGTTGCCTGCCAATTGGACCCGACGGGTCTGCCGGGCGGTTACAAGCTGCGGGCCAAGGGTGTTGTGCGCGAATTGCGACTGGCCGTGGGGCCGGAAGCAACTTTTGTACACATGGACGGGCGAACCTACGAAGTCGGGCGGGTTGATCCCGCCGAACGCCTGGCCGGAAGCGACGGTGGCGCGAGCGACGACCGATTGGTGGCGCCCATGCCGGGTGTCGTGGTGTCAGTTGCGGTTAAACCCGGCGATGCGGTTGAAGAAGGCCAGCCACTTCTGGTGATCGAAAGCATGAAGTTGGAAACCACACTGACGGCGCCGCGCGACGGGGTCGTTGCCGAAATGCCATTCGCCGAAGGCGACAGTTTTGGTCTGAAAGGCATCCTGGCCCAATTGGCTCCGGAGGAGGAGTGACCATGCGCAGAATTGAAAGTCAGATCGACACCAATGCCGCCGACTACAAGGCAAATTTCGCCGCCATGTCTGAACGGCTGAAGGAATTCCACGCTCGCCAGCACGCGGCGCGTTTCGAACGTCCGCAACGCGATATCGACCGCCTCGCCCGCCAGAACAAACTGGGCGTGCGCGAGCGGTTGAAACTGCTGCTGGACCCCGGCACTCCGTTTTTGGAATTTTCAACCCTGGCGGCCTGTCGTGAATATGACGGGGTGGTGCCCGGCGCAGGCGTGGTTACGGGGATCGGCATCGTGCAAGGCCGCGAGGTCGCCATTCATGCCAATGATGCCAGCGTCAAGGGCGGTGCCTGGTATCCGCATACCGTGAAAAAGGTCGTGCGTCTTCTGGATGTCGCGCTGGAAAACCGTCTGCCGGTCATCCATATCTGCGACAGCGCGGGCGGTTTCCTGCCGCTGCAGCACGGGGTGTTTCCCGACCGGTATCTGGGCGGGCGGGTGTTCCGCAACCAGGTCAAGCTGAGCCAGGCCAATATCCCGCAGATTGCCGTGGTCGGCGGACACTGCACGGCTGGCGGTGCCTATGTGCCGACGCTGAGCGACTACAACATCATCATCGAAGGCACAGGCGCGATTTTCCTTGGCGGTCCCCCGCTGGTCAAGGCGGCTACCGGCGAAGAGGTCGGTGTTCAGGAGCTTGGCGGCGCGGTCATGCACACCTCGGTATCGGGCACCGGCGACTATCGCGCCGCGACCGAACAACACGCCTTTTCACTGGCGCGCGAGATTGTCAGCCAATGGATGCGCACCCCGAAAACGATCATCGAAACCGCCGCTTTTGAAGAGCCATACTACGACCCCAAGGAGCTTTATGGGATCATCCCCAAGGACCGGAAAACCCAGTTTGATATGCGCGAGGTTCTGGCGCGGATCGTCGATGGCTCGCGCTTTCACGAATACCAGCCCGACTATGGCACCACGATGGTTTGCGGCTTTGCCCATATCTGGGGTTACAAGGTCGGCATCCTTGCCAACAACGGGGTGCTGTTCAACGACAGTTCGCTCAAGGCAGCGCATTTCATGCAGTTGTGCAACCAGAACCGCACGCCTCTGGTCTTTTTCCAGAACATCACCGGCTATATGGTGGGCCGCGAATACGAAGAACGAGGCATCGCCAAGGATGGCGCCAAGATGCTGATGGCGCAGGGCGGCTCGGTCGTGCCGAAGTTTACCGTGATCGCCAATGCGTCTTACGGGGCCGGCAACTACGGGATGTGCGGACGGGCCTGGGACGCGCGCACGCTGTTCATGTGGCCCCAGGCCGAGATCGGCGTGATGGGGGCGGATCAGGCCGCAAATACCATGGCGGACGTCAAGATTCGGCAGCTTCAGCGCGAAGGCAAAGAGCTGACCGAAGAAGAAATCGCCGCGATCCGCGAACCGGTGCTGGAAAAATACAAGCGCGATGTCGAGGCTTATACCTCGACCTCGGAATTGTGGGACGACGGCATCCTCGATCCGGCGGACACACGCAACGCGCTTGGCATGTCGATTTCTGCCTCGCTCAATGCACCGATCGACGATCCGCACTACGGGATCTTCCGTCTGTAAAGGCTTGAGGGACGGCACACCGGGTCGGGGAGTGCCGTTCCGCGTCAAGGCGCTTCCATCTGGCGCTTTCGGAATCTGAAGTAGTCCTGACCGGTCCGGTTCCCGGACAGGTCAGGACGATGTCCGCCGCGCCTCCTGAATGGAGACGACGTCAGAGGCCGCCATGCCGGGCCGGTTTGCCTCGACCGCCTTCAGCGGCTCGACCGGCGTCAATCCGGCCAGACAGTCGCGCGCAAGTTGCTGGTATTCCGCGGTGCCGCGCGTTTTCCACGCGATTTCTTTCTCGCTGACCTCGCGGATCACCTTTGCCGGCGATCCCACCACCATCGAACACGGCGGAATCACGGTTTCGCCACGCACAAACGCCTGCGCGCCGACAATCGATTCCGCCCCAAGCTCTACACCATCCATAATGACGGAATTCATTCCGACCAGAGCGTTCCGGCCCACTGTGCAACCGTGCAGGATCGCGCCATGGCCGATGTGGCCGTCGCTTTCCACCACGGCGTCGCGGCCGGGAAAGGAATGGATGATGCAATTGTCCTGAACATTGGCTCCATCCCCGATCACGATCCTGCCGAAATCGCCCCGCAAGCTTGCTCCGGGGCCGATGTAGCATCCATGACCCAAGATGACATTTCCGATCAGAACGGCCTGGGGGTGGACATATGTATCCTCGGGCACGACGGGTATAAAACCCTTGAACTCATAACAGTATGCCATTCCGACCACCTTTCGTAAGCTGAGTGCTAAACGCTTGTCAGCGGTTGCGCCGGGACCAGAATCCCTCAATTGTGCCGCCGATCAGGGCGTGTGGCCCGAAAACAAACACAAGTTAGAAAATAGCGCAAGCTCCCTACGTCACAGCTTGGCGATATTGACACTTCCCAAGGTTGGGATTTAAAATCTAACAAATGGTAGAAAATAGGCTGGCGGACCGATTAGGGTGGCCTGACCGAACTTGGGAGAGAGAGAAATGACAGACAAAGCCTATGTTGCAGGCGTTGGGATGGTCCCGTTCCAGAAGCCGGGAAAATCCGAAAGCTACGATGTGATGGCGACCGCTGCGACCCGGTCCGCTCTGGCAGACGTGGGGTTGGATTATGATAAAGTCCAACAGGCCTATGTTGGCTATGTCTATGGCGACAGCACCTGCGGTCAGCGCGCCCTGTACCATGTCGGAATGACAGGCATCCCGGTTCTGAATGTGAACAACAACTGCTCGACCGGATCGTCCGCCCTGTTCCTGGCCAGGCAGGCAGTTGAAAGCGGCGCGGTCGAATGTGCTCTGGCACTTGGGTTCGAACAGATGCAGCCCGGCGCAATCGGTGCGATGTTCCATGACCGGGTCAGCCCGTTTGCGGCATTCGACAGTGAAACCGACGATCTGGTTGGCCGTTCCGAAATCCCGCTGGCACTGCGGTACTTTGGCGGTGCGGGCAAGGCGCATATGGACGAGTTCGGCACACCCGTCGAGACCTTCGCCAAGATCCGCGCCAAGGCCAGCCGACATGCTGCGAAGAATCCGGTTGCCCTGTTCAGGCAGGAGGTGACGGCGGAAGATGTCATGGCCGCCCAGGTCGTCTGGCCCGGCGTCATGACCAAGCTCATGGCCTGTCCGCCAACCTGTGGCGCGGCGGCGGCGATCATTTGTTCCAAGGAATTCGCCGACAAGCACGGATTGGACAGTTCCGTTCGGATCGCGGCGCAGGCCATGACAACAGACGGACCGGAAACTTTCGAAGCCCATGACATGCGCGAAGTGGTCGGCTTTTCGATGGCCAAGCGCGCCGCCGATCAGGTTTACGAGGACGCGGGCATCGGGCCCGAGGACGTGGATGTGGTCGAACTGCACGACTGTTTCGCCCACAACGAGCTTATCACCTATGAGGCGCTTGGCCTTTGCGGTCGCGGCGAAGCGGCGAAATTCGTTGATGATGGCGACAACACCTACGGCGGAAAATACGTGACCAACCCGTCGGGCGGTCTTTTGTCCAAAGGCCATCCGCTTGGGGCGACCGGCCTAGCGCAATGTACCGAGCTCGTTCAGCAGCTTCGCGGCCAGGCAGATGCGCGCCAGGTTGATGGCGCACGTCTGGCGCTTCAGCACAATCTGGGCCTCGGCGGGGCCTGCGTCACCACGCTTTATGAAAAAGCCTGATAGCGCCTTTCGGGAGGAATCAATATGACTGGACATCTCGACGGGCGCGTGGCGCTGGTCTCGGGCTCGGGCCGGGGCATTGGCCGCGAAATCGCTCTCAAACTGGCCTCGGAAGGGGCCCGGCTGGTGATCAACGATCTGGATGCGGATCCGGCCAATGAAACCGCCGAGTCGGTGCGCGCAATGGGAGCTGAGGCCGTGGTCTGTGCCGGCAGCGTCACCGAAGACGGTTTTGCCGAACGGTTCATCAAGACCGGCGTGGACAGCTTTGGCGGGTTAGACATCATCGTGAACAACGCAGGCTACACTTGGGATAGCGTCGTTCAGAAGATGTCCGACGAACAGTGGCAGGCGATCATCGACGTCCACCTGACGGCACCTTTCAAGATCCTGCGCGCTGCCCAGCCGGTGATCAGCGCCAAGGCCAAGGAAGAGGCCGCCGCCGGGCAAGAGGTGTTCCGCAAGGTGGTCAACATCTCGTCCATCGCAGGGACCGGCGGCAATGCTGGCCAGATCAACTATTCCGCCGCAAAGGCCGGTATCCTAGGGGTCACCCGGACGATGGCCAAGGAATGGGGCCGCTATAAGGTCAACGTCAACGCCGTCGCCTTCGGCCCGATTCGCACCCGCTTGACCGAAGGCAGCGCGGATGGCGACAGCACGATCAAGGTCGAAGAAAAAGAGATCAAGGTCGGCGTGAATCCCGATCTCCTGTCCCAGATGGAGCGCATGATCCCGCTGGGCCGGGTCGGCACTCCGGAAGAAGCTGCCGGTGCCGTCTATCTGTTCTGTGCGCCGGAATCGAACTTCATTTCAGGCCAGCACGTCATCTGCGGTGGCGGTTTCGTGATCTAAGGCATTTGCCCGGACCCGATGACGGGGTCCGGGCAAGCACATTAATGTCTGGGCGGCCTCTTGGCGGTCGCCAATGCGGAATTTTCCGCAAACTCTAGTCTGGCACGATCACGACGATTTACTCATTTGCGTTATTAACCTAACAGGCGTTAGTTAGGCGTTGGGGCGATACGAAAGTATATGGCACAAAACACGGCAATCAAAGTCAACGAGACATCGCGCAGCGCGGTTGGACGGGATGGGGTGCTGGACATTGCCGCGCGGCTTTTCCGCGAACAAGGCTACGGGTCCGTTTCGCTCCGAAAAATTGCCGAGGCCGCCGGGATCAAGGCGGGTAGCATATATTATCATTTCGGTTCCAAGGACGAGATCGTCGCGGCCGTTCTTGATGCAGGGATTCGAGTCGTTCACGAGAGCATGAGAGACGCCGTCACCGACCTGCGGGCCGATGCCGACGGCGAAACGGTACTGCGCGCCGCGATCCGGGCGCATCTGCGCGCGCTTATTGATGTGAGCGATTATACATCGGCGAATGTGCGTATTTTCGGGCAGGTGCCGCAATCCGTCCGGGATGCCAACTTGCCCACGCGCAGGGCCTATGAGGCAGAGTGGGACAGTCTTCTGTCCCAGCTTAAGAAAGATGGCACGCTGAAGCAAGACGTCGATATCCGTCGCCTGCGCCTGATGCTGATCGGTACATTGAACGCCACGCTCGATTGGTTCGACCCGGACCGCGGTAGCGCCGATGCGTTGTCACGCACCTATGCCGATGTGTTCCTCAACGGGATACTCCAAAGACAGGATACCTGACTTCATGGCACGTCTTGAAACAGCGGTGCTGACCGCATCAGAGACCTACACCCGCAACCACGCCGCACAAAGCGAGCGCGTCGAAACGCTGCGTGCGCGGATCGCCGAAGCAACGGCTGGCGGCCGCCCCGATATGGTCGCGCGGCATCGCAAGCGCGGCAAGCTGTTGGTCCGCGAACGGATCGACCTGCTGGTGGATCCGGGCACTGCGTTTCTTGAGCTGTCGTCGCTTGCCGCCTACGGTCAATACGGGGGCGAGGTGCCCGGTGCGGGGATCGTGACCGGTATCGGGATCGTCCACGGGCTGCCCTGCGTTGTGATCGCCAACGATGCGACAGTGAAGGGTGGGTCTTTCTATCACGAAACCGTGCAGAAACACATCCGCGCCCAGGAAATCGCAGCCGAGAACCGGCTGCCCTGCCTCTATCTGGTGGATTGCGGCGGTGCCTATCTGCCAGAGCAGGACCGGGTTTTCCCCGATGCCCGCCATTTCGGCAATTCCTTTTATCGTCAAACCAACATGTCCGCGAGCGGCCTGCCGCAGATCTCGGCGGTCTTTGGAGGCTGCACGGCCGGTGGGGCCTATATCCCGGCCCTGTCGGACGAAGTCATCATGGTACGCGGCAACGCACGCATCCATCTGGGCGGCCCCTCGATCGTCAAGGTGGCGATCAACGAAGAGGTTGATGGAGAAACATTGGGGGGGGCCGAGATGCATTCGCGCGTCTCCGGTGTGTCTGACCATCTGGCCGAGGACGAGTATCATGCGCTTGCTCTGATGCGCGACATCGTATCCGAACTGGGCCTGTCGCGCCCGATGGGTCCCGATGCAACCTGCGCGCCGCCGGCGCGCAACCCAGAGGAACTGCTTGGCGTCATCAGCGCCGATCGCAAACAGCCCTATGACATGCGCGAGGTTCTGCTGCGCATGATCGACGCCGGCGAATTCCGCGAATTCAAGCCCGGATGGGGTGAGACGCTGGTCTGCGGCACCGCGCGGATTCACGGCTATCGAGTGGGCATTCTCGCAAATAATGGGGCGCTTGTGTCCGACAGTTCGCTCAAGGGCGCGCAATTCGTGTCGATGTGCGATCAACGCAACATCCCGCTTTTGTTCCTCCACAACATCTCGGGCTTCATGGTCGGCACCGAAGCCGAGCGCGGCGGCATTGCCAAAGACAGCGCCAAGCTGGTCTATGCCATGTCGGTTGCCAAGGTGTCGCGCCTGTCGGTCCTCTTGGGCGGCTCATACGGGGCAGGCAACTACGGCATGTGCGGACGTGGTTTCGCCCCGAATTTTCTCTTTGCCTGGCCCACGGCGGAACTGGCCACCATGTCTGCCGACATCGCCACAAACGTGATGCTGGAACTGCGCCGCCAGAAAGGGGGCGACCCGGGCAAGATGGAGGCCGACATGAAGCTGATCGAGGAGCAGGTTCGGGCCCAGTACGGTGAACAGTCCGATCCCTATTATGCCACCTCGCGGCTTTGGGATGACGGGCTGATCGAACCCGCGCAAACCCGCGATATCCTTGGCCTGTGTCTGGCCATCGTGACATCGGTGCCCGAAGCCGGTCGCCATACGCCTGTATTCAGAATGTGAGGCTTCAAGTTGACCAATACCTACAACACGATCCTTATCGAAACCGATGCGCGTGGCGTCGCCACGCTGACGCTCAACCGCCCCGACAAACACAATGCGCTGAATGGCGAATTGATCGCAGAGCTATACGATGCCGCCGAAAAGCTGGCTGCAGATGACGATGTGCGTATTGTGGTCCTGACCGGCGCGGGCAAGAGCTTCTGCGCGGGCGGCGATTTCAACTGGTTCGCCTCTAATGTCGAGAAAACCCGTAGTGAAAGGGTCGCACAAAGCGCCACGCTGGCGCGGCTGTTGCGCCGTCTTGACACGCTGCCCAAACCCTTGATCGGGAGGATCAACGGCCCGGCTTACGGTGGCGGTGTCGGCATGATCTCCGTCTGCGACTACACCATCGGCGCCGAAGGCGCGCGCTTCGGTCTGACCGAGGTAAAACTGGGCCTTCTGCCCGCGAATATATCGCCTTATGTGGTGGCCCGCATCGGCAAGGTGCATTCGCGTGAAACCATGCTGTCTGGGGCGTTGTTCGACACGGCCCGCGCCGAGCGGATCGGTCTGTTGACCGAGGTTGTCGCGCCGGGCGACCTGGACGCCACGGTGAACCGGGTGGTGCATGATCACCTTCAGGCCGCGCCGGGTGCCGTGGCCGATACCAAGGCGCTGATCGCCTATGTCGCGTCCCACGATCTGGAGACCAACATGATCTACACCGCCGACCGGCTGGCCGATGCGTGGGAGACTGAGGAAGGTATCGAAGGCATCAACAGTTTCATCAACAAGGGCGTTCCGTCATGGCGGGTGAAATGAGCTTCACCCGCGTTCTGATCGCCAACCGGGGCGAGATTGCCCGGCGCATCCAGCGCGGGTGCCGCAAACTGGGGCTGGAAAACGTAGCGGTGTTTTCGGACGCGGACCGCGACGCGCCCTTCGTGGCCGAGGCCGATCATGCCGTCTGCATCGGTGGGGCCGCCCCGTCGGTCAGTTATTTGAACGTCGAGGCCATCCTTGAGGCCGCGCGGGCGACGGGCGCGTGTGCGGTGCACCCGGGCTATGGTTTTCTGTCTGAGAATGCCGGTTTCGCGGCGGCGGTCGAGGCGGCGGGCCTTGTGTTCATCGGGCCGGAACCCGACGCTATCGCGCGGATGGGCTCCAAGATCGAGGCCAAGGCTGCCGCCGAAGCCGCAGGCGTGCCCGTCCTGCCCGGCTATCGAGGCGAGGATCAGTCCGACGCGCGCCTGCTGCAAGAGGCCGAGGCGCTAGGCACCCCCTTTCTGGTCAAGGCCAGCGCCGGCGGCGGCGGACGCGGGATGCGGCTGGTCTCCGATCCGGGCGACGCACCCGAAGCGATTGCATCTGCCCGGGCCGAAGCGCAGAGCGCCTTCGACGATCCGGCGGTGTTCCTCGAACGCTATGCACCCCGTGCCCGCCACGTCGAAGTGCAGGTTCTGGGCGACACTCACGGCACCGTGCTGCATCTGGGCGACCGCGATTGTTCGCTGCAACGCAACCACCAAAAGCTGATCGAAGAAGCCCCCGCCGCCGATCTTCCCGAGGCTGTGCGCGACCGCATGCGTGCGGCAGCGGTGCGGTTGGCGCAGGCGATCGGCTATCGCTCCGCCGGGACGGTGGAATACCTCTATGACCCCGGGCGCGGTGAATACTACTTTCTGGAAATGAATACCCGGTTGCAGGTGGAACACCCCGTGACCGAGGCGATCACCGGCATCGATCTGGTCGAATGGCAGTTGCGCATCGCGCGGGGCGAGCCGCTGGCGCTGACGCAAGGCGATGTGCAGTTTGACGGGCACGCCATTGAAATCCGCATCGCCGCCGAAAACCCGGCCGAGAATTTCCGCCCCGAAACGGGCGAGATCAGCCTTTGGGCTCCGCCCGCCGGCGTGCGGCTCGATACCGGGGTCGAGGCAGGCTCGGTCGTCAGCCACCATTACGATTCGATGATTGCCAAGCTGATCGTCCACGCGCCGGATCGGGCCGGTGCGATCCGCCGGGCGGTTGTCGCAATGGATGCCTTTGCAGTCGGTGGCGTCGGTCTGAACCTGGCCTATCAGCGCGCGTTGCTGACACACCCGGATTTTGAGGCGTTCCGGCACCATACCTCAGGCCTGCCCGAGATGTTTCCAGGCGGCTGGACTGAACCGTCCGCTGATCCCCGGGACATGGCCCTTGCCGCGATGGCGCTGCATCTGCATCTCGCCCCGGCGGGCGCGTCGCCCTGGGAAAGCCTGGGGTCATGGCGGCTCACGGCCCCTGCGGGGTGGCCCGGTGCAGCATCCTATTGGGAGACGACAAAAGACGACCCGATCCGCGTAAACGGCTCCGGGTCGGTGTTGACAGCCGTACAGCCGGACGGCCAGACCATCACGGTCGAGAGTGCCGCCTTAACAGGATGCCGTCTGAGCGGACGCATCGACGGGGTTCCGTTTTCGCGCACCGCCTATGTCGCGCGCGCGCCGGGTCACTGGCGGGTGCACCTGCAAACCCCTGCCGGAATGACCGCGACAGACCTGCGCACGCTGGAAGACCAGCATCTGCAACGTGCCACCGGCGGGTCTGGCGTCGCTGACCTGTTGTCCGCACCCATGCCCGGCGCCGTTGCCGAGGTGCGTGTCGCACGCGGCGACCGCGTTAAAGCCGGTGACACGCTTGTGGTGCTTGAGGCCATGAAGCTGTTGCAAAGCCTGCCCGCGCCGGTCGCGGGCGTAGTGACGGAAATCTATTGTGCACCGGGCGACACGGTTGCCGGGCACGCCCCACTTATCAAACTCGATCCAGAGGAAAACACATGACCAGACAAGACAACATCACCGCGGCCTCCGGCCCGTTCAACGAAGACCTCAACTTGATCCGCGACCAGCTGCGCCGGTTCATCGAAACCGAGGTGACCGCCAAGGCCGAGCCCTGGGAGGAGGAGGGCATGGTGCCCCGCGACGTGCTGCGCCGGATGGGTGATCTCGGCGTTCTGGGGATGCGCTATGACGAACAGTATGGCGGCGCGGGGCTGGACGTGATGTCCAGCGTGGTTTTGGCCGAAGAGGTCGGGCGATCCACCTTCGGCGGATTCTCGGCCACGGTTCTGGTCCACACCGACATGGCCTCGCCGCATCTGGAAAACGTCGGCACGCCCGAACAGAAGGCGCGGTGGATGCCGTCGATCACCTCTGGCGAAATGATCACCGCCGTCGCCGTGACCGAGCCGGGCGCGGGCTCGGACGTGGCCGGCATGCGCACCCGCGCGGTGCGGGACGGGTCGGATTGGGTGCTGAACGGCACCAAGGTGTTCATCACCAACGGCGTGCATGGCGATCTCTACTTTGTCGGCGCCAAGACCGATCCCGATGCCAAAGGGTCGCGCGGGATCACCATGTTTGCGGTCGAAAAAGGCACGCCGGGCTTTTCGGTCGGACGGGCGTTGAACAAGACCGGCTGGCTGTGCTCGGACACTGCCGAACTGATCTTCGAAGATGTCCGCATCCCGGCCGAAAACGTCTTGGGCGAGGTCAACCGCGGTTTCTATTCGGTAATGAAGAACTTCCAGAACGAACGCATTGTGCTGGGTGCGATGGCCTGTGCCGAAGCGCAAACCGCGCTGGACATGACCGTGGATTATGTCAAGCAGCGCAGGGCCTTTGGCGGCGTTCTGTGGGACAAGCAGGCCGTGCGCCAACGGCTGGCCGACTGTCAGACGCGGATCGCTGCAGGACGTCAGCTGGTCTATCACGCCGCCGGTCTGGATGCCGCGGGCGGTGACTGCGTGAAAGAGGTCTCGATGGTCAAAGCCTATTGCGGCGAACTGGTGAACAGCGTGCTTTATGACTGCGTCCAGTTTCACGGCGGCATGGGTTATATGCGCGAAACACCGGTGGAACGCATGTCACGCGATGCCCGTGTGCAGGCCATCGGCGGCGGGGCGAGCGAAGTCATGTTGGAAGAAGTCGCCAAGCGCATGTGAGCTTACTATCCAAAAAAGTAACAATCTACAGAAACAAGGACGAAAAAGATGAATCTGGAAACCACTCAAAGCCAAACACTCGCAAAACTTACCCAAGAGATCTCGATAATACTCGTCGGCACAATTCTTCTGACACTATCCGCCAAAATCGTGGTGCCGTTCTACCCGGTTCCCATGTCTACACAAACCCTGGTTGTCTTGGGTCTGGGCCTTTTCCTGGGGCCGGTGCGCAGTAGTCTTGTTGTTGTGACATACCTTTTTGAAGGTCTGCTTGGCCTGCCGGTCTTCGCAGGCACGCCTCCGGCTCTGGCCGGACCGGCGTATATTGCGGGTCCCACAGGCGGATACTTGGTAGGCTTCGCACTTGCGGCGGCCGCCGCCGGGTGGATTGTTCAAGCACTGCAAGGACTTCGGCCTGCGTTCAGAGCATCTGTCGCGGTCTTTTTGGGTTCGATAGTCATGTATTGCGCAGGGCTGCTCTGGTTGGGTGGCTTTGTCGGCTATGGCGAAAAGTTGCTGAACGCCGGTCTTTACCCGTTCCTTCTCGGGGATCTGACGAAGGCGACAATTGCTGTAGTTCTGTATACTGCTTACCATAATCGCCGCGCTGTGTGACTGCCAGCCCAAGACTGTATCAGACTGTTTCAGTCTCATACGGGCCTGGTCCAATGTAAGTTGAAATGGTCCGATGCCGGATTTGACAGGCACCGGACGCCAGCCTGAGGTTTCCGGCGCCATGCGAGAGCAATGCGCAAAACTGTGCGAACCAAATTGTTCGCAATCAATACCTGGTCGCACACAATGAAAAGAAGCAGCATGTTTTTCTCAGAGCCGGAGCCTTGCCGCGCGAAGGGAGTCGAATTGGCCCCTGGAATTCTGAGGATCGTCGCGAACAATCCCGGAAAGATGACCTACCACGGGACAAATAGCTACATCATTGATACGCCTGATGGTCGGTTCATAATCGACCCCGGCCCAGCAGAAGACAGTACACATTTCGAGGCAATCATCAAAAATTTGGGGGCCAAACCATCCGGGATTCTGCTCACACACCACCATTCTGATCATTTTGGAGTCGTCCCAGCCCTGCGAGCACGGACAGACGCACCTGTTTATGCCTCACGGGCATTCCCTGACGATGCATTTCGACCTGACCGGTTTCTGGAGGACGGACAGGTCATTGCCGGTCTTACCGTCCTGCACACACCTGGTCACGCGAGCGACCACCTTTGTTTCGCGAGACCTGACGGAGTGCTCTTCACGGGCGACCACGTTATGAGTTGGAACAGTTCGATCGTCAGCCCCCCTGACGGAAACATGCACGACTACTGCGCGCAGCTACAGCGGCTGATTGAGCGCGACGATAGGATCTACTTTCCGGGGCACGGACCTATACTCCGGGATCCGCAACCTTACGTCAAACGGTTGCTTTCCAACCGCATGCGTCGCGAGGCGGAGATCCTCGCCCACCTCTCAAACACCCCGGATTCGGTCCAGAATATCGCCGCTTCCGTCTACCAGAAAACCGACCCACATATCGCAATGGCCGCAGAACGAAACGTTGCGGCGCATCTGGAGAAGCTGTTGTCTGAGTCGCGGGTGGTACAAGATGGCGAGGCCTGGAAATTAACATAAACTTCATTATGCGAGGTTATACTTAATGTTGCGATAGTATATTATTGTATGTATGCTGAACTCCTGTCACGAAGGCTCCTCAGCATGCGTTATTCATTCAAAAAGCTCCTCCCCTCGATCGCTGTTGCTCTGGCCCTTGCGGGCGTTTCCTTGCCGATGCCCGCCCGCGCGCAGACATACCCGATCGACTGCGCGATCCTACTCTGCCTGTCTGGCGGCTGGCCCGCGTCCGTCCCTTGCGCCCGGGCCCGTGCCGAATTCATCCGACGAATTACGCCTTGGCCGGTGGAACCGCCACTACAAATCTGGCGCTGTCCCATGGGCGCCTCCTATGAGATCGAACCTCAACCGAGCGGAACAAATCGGACCTTCGACGCGTTCTTCCGGATTGATAATGTGCGGCCACGCCAGTCATTTCCCATGACCCATCAAGCACCTGCAGTAATGGCAAAAACGGCCGTTTGGAGCGTTGACGAAACCTCAAACGAGTTCGTTCCCGTCGAACTCGCCCTGCGACTCGATCAAGATCGTGCGGACATCGACATCAGCGGACCAGAGTTCAATTTTGTCCGATCCATTCGAGTTTTTGATGTTCGCTTCGCCTCTCAGCAAGAAGCTGGAGAAAATAATCAATGCCGACGCTATGCGCTGGTCTATCTTGGCACCTACGGCACGCAGGGCAAATTTTCATGGGCCGTATCTGCGCCGACGGCCCTACCCGATGCTCATGTCGGGCTCGAAGGCTGGGGGTCGAACTGCCCACGCGTTTTTAATCGATCAGTATTCGTGGATTGGCGCGACTACGCGGGTAACTATGGGTTTGAACAGGTTGATTACTGACCCGTTCCAGGGGCCTGTCAAACGTCATTCGCCGCAGACACTCTCCGAGCCAACTCTACCCAAGGTACCGCTTTATGCACAGATACCCCCGATTGGCTTCGAGCTGTCATGACTGATCTTGTCAGCTGTCACGCCTTGGAATTTGGGTCAATCCACCGAAGTCGATTTCACGCTTTTCAGCGTAACTGAGGTCAGGCAGACACCTTGAAACCCGCTGCGGGCCATTGACATCCCACATCACCGCCAGCGCGCCCGTATTCCAGCGATACACCCACCCGACAACACTACGCTCATCCATCCCGATCAAATTCGCGATCGCGACGCCTTCGACCTCATCTTCGTTCACTGTTTACTAACTTCCTGCAATTCGGCGTTGTGGACAGCAGCCTGGATCTTAAATCGCTTGCTGCAACCGCATGCCGAGCCTGGTTATTATCGGTTACTGTTTGTCCTCGTGATAGCGATCTTCACACCGGGAGAATCCAGCACCGGTGTTTTCGATCAATCAAATGGTTCAAATCCTGTGGTCGGGCTCCGTGGCGGCTTCGACGATCGCCAGAACCTCGAATGGGTCAAAGCCGATGGCACGCGCCAAAACGACCAGCTCGACCACGTCGATCCGGCGTTCACCGCTCTCAATACGCGCCACCAGAGATTGATGGCACTTGAGCCTGTCCGCCAAGTCGTCCTGGCCCAAGCCCGCGTTTTTACGCGCGTCGACCAACGCCTGGCACAAAGCCTCTTGCCCTTTGCTTCTGATTGTATTTGCCACGCGTCACATACCTTTTGTGACGTCGCTAGCGGATGAAATCTGTTATCTAAAAAGTAGATATTTGAGAGTGTTATCGGCGTCTGGTTTCCACGGGCTGCTAGTCTGATGCTCCCGAGGTTGCCCATCAATCCCCTACCAATTGCAGAAATCGGCCATAGTCCTCGCTGACTTCCCGCGCTTCTTCGAAAGCGCGGGCGCGTTCGCTGTCGAGGCAACGGAAATAGCTCTGGATATCCTGGACGTAATTTTCAAAATCGCTGCGGATGATAGCCGCATAGTCCCGCGCGGCCTGCGAATCACTTGGCAGGAAGGGGCGGGGCGGGGCGAAGCAGGATTCCGCCAAAACCGGCCCGGGAACGCAGATCAGAAGGGCCATAGCTTGCAATGAGAGCAGGCATGTCAACCTTGGGTTTCTCAAACCTGTTATCTCCTTGATCGCGGACACTGGCCGAGACTAGTGTTTGCGCAACCAAACTACAGCCAAAGCACGATATTACATCTTGCGGTTGATAATATACTATCGTAACTCTGGGCTTCAAGTGGGAATGCCTGGGGTTGCGCCATTGGAGAAAGCGTGAGCCGGGCCATGAACTGGGACATCGAAGCACCAAATGTGGTTACGGAAGCCAGGTTCCGCGAGCTCGTGGAAAGCGGCTATAGCGCAGAAATCCTGTGCCAGGAGTCGGCACATAAGAAAGGTCCCAGCTATTACGGGGTCTGGATCATGCGTGTGGTCTCTGACGACGGCGTGGAAAAGCTCCTCGTCACCGCCCGCACGCGGACGACCTACAACGATATCAAGATCCGCGAGTTCAAGACGAT
>NZ_JASHIM010000016.1 GCF_030733685.1 Roseovarius sp. MMSF_3281 | reverse complement strand
ATGGAAGACGGGCTGCGCTTCGCCATCCGCGAAGGCGGCCGCACCGTCGGCGCCGGCGTCGTGTCGAAGATCATCGAATGATGATCCCGAGACACGCCAACCAAGGTGTGTCGAAGATCATCGAGTAAGGGTGGCTCGGGCGAAAGCCCGAACGCCCTAACAAGATGAAACGAAAACCAAGTCCCGGGCCACTGGTCCGGGATTTGCCCGGAAAGCCCGGGACCCGTTCGAAGAGGGGGGCTGGATGCTCTGGCCGTCCTCCTATCAACTTTAACGCCGCGAAAGGCTACCAACATGCAAAGCCAAAATATTCGCATCCGGCTGAAGGCATTTGACTACCGCGTTCTGGACGCCAGCACGCAGGAAATCGTCAATACCGCCAAACGCACCGGTGCAGACGTGCGCGGGCCCATCCCGCTGCCGAACAAGATCGAGAAGTTCACCGTTCTGCGTGGCCCGCACGTGAACAAGAAATCCCGCGATCAGTTCGAGATCCGCACGCACAAGCGTCTTCTCGACATCGTTGACCCTACGCCGCAGACCGTGGACGCGCTGATGAAGCTCGACCTCGCCGCCGGCGTGGACGTTCAGATCTCGGTTTAAGGAGAGCAAATGATGTTGCGCTCTGGTATTATCGCGAAAAAAGTCGGCATGACCCGGCTTTTCATGGAAGATGGTCGGCAGGTTCCCGTCACCGTTCTCCAATTGGACAAACTTCAGGTGGTCGCACAGCGCACCGCCGATCAACACGGTTACTCGGCGGTTCAGCTGGGTGCAGGCTCGGCCAAGGCCAAGCGTGTCAGCAAAGCCATGCGCGGCCATTTCTCGGTTGCCAAGGTCGAGCCCAAGCGCAAGGTTGCCGAATTCCGTGTCGATCCGGAAAACCTGATCAACGTGGGTGAGGAAATCACCGCCAACCATTACTTCGAAGGTCAGTTCGTGGATGTCTGCGGCACGTCGATCGGTAAGGGTTTTGCCGGTGGTATGAAGCGCCACAACTTCAGCGGTCTGGAAATGACCCACGGTGTTTCGATCTCGCACCGCTCGCACGGCTCAACGGGTCAGTGTCAGGACCCCGGCAAGGTTTTCAAAGGCAAGAAAATGGCCGGCCACATGGGTGCCGCCCGCGTGACCACGCAAAACCTTCAGGTCGTCAAGACCGACGCCGACCGTGGCTTGATCATGGTCAAAGGCGCGGTTCCCGGCGCCAAGGGTGGCTGGGTCACCGTCAAGGACGCGGTCAAGAAACCGTTCCCCGAGAACGCGATCCTGCCCGCCGCTCTGAAATCCGCAGCCGAGGAAGCCGCGAAAGCCGCTGAAGAGGCCGCAGCCCAAGCCGCAGCCGAAGAAGCCGCTGCCGCCGAAGCCGCCGCTGCCGAGCAAGCTGCACAAGAAGCCGCTGCCGAAGCAGAGGCGGAAGCCGACATTCAGGCTGAGAAGAAGGAAGGCGAAGAATGAAACTCGACGTGATCAAACTGGACGGCGGCAAGGCCGGCTCGGTCGATCTGGGCGAAGACATCTTCGGCCTGGAACCGCGTGCCGACATCCTGCACCGCGTGGTCCGCTGGCAGCGCAACAAGGCGCAGGCTGGCACCCACAAGGTCAAGACCCGCTCGGAAACCAGCTACTCGACCAAGAAGATCTACCGCCAGAAGGGCACCGGTGGCGCACGCCACGGCGACCGCAACGCGCCGATCTTCCGCAAGGGTGGTATCTACAAGGGCCCGACGCCCCGCAGCCACGCGCATGAGTTGCCCAAGAAGGTCCGCCAGCTTGGCCTCAAGCACGCGCTGAGCGCCAAGGCGAAGGCCGGTGAGCTGGTCGTGATCGACTCGGCCGAAACCGATGGCAAGACCAAGACCCTTGCCAAGCAGGTCAAGGACCTGGGCTGGAAACGCGCGCTGATCATCGACGGCGCAGAGGTGAACGAGGGCCTGGCCCGCGCCGCTGCCAACATCGACGGCCTGGATGTGCTGCCCAGCGTCGGCGCAAACGTCTATGACATCCTCAAGCGTGACACTCTGGTGATCACCAAGGCGGGTGTCGAAGCACTGGAGGCTCGTCTGAAATGAGCGCACAATCCAAACACTACGATGTGATCCGCAAGCCGGTGATCACCGAGAAGGCGACAATGGCGTCGGAAAACAACGCCGTTGTCTTCGAGGTGCACATGGACGCCAACAAACCCCAGATCAAGGAGGCCATCGAGGCGCTCTTTGGTGTGAAGGTCAAGGCGGTCAACACCTCGATCACCAAGGGCAAGCAAAAGCGTTTCCGGGGCCAGCTTGGCCGCCGCAACGACGTGAAAAAGGCCTATGTCACCCTCGAAGAGGGTAACACGATCGACGTGACGACTGGCCTGTAAGTCACCATAGCGGATGATGAATTTAAGCCCCGGCTGCGAAAGTGGCCGGGGTTTTTCTTTTCGCATAAGGGCGCGGAATCAAGGTGCGTAGCGCCGCCGCGCCAGAGCCGACGCGCACCCTCGCGGCGGCTCTTTGGATGATCTGTGCACCCCGTTCAGGCCTAGCGCGCCAGTGGCCGGGATAAAGCCCTGCTGCCCAACCCGGGCAACGCCACCGCGCGCGTCGCCTCTGGCGCGGCGTCTTGCCTTGCGATACACCGCGCAAGCCCGTTGTTTTCTGGGCCAAACCCCTTGACCCGCTCCCCATGCTCCCCTATCAGACCCCATCGCCGTGCCCCGGATTCGTCCGGGGCTCTGCTTTTGTTCGTAAGAACAGCAATAACCGGGGACCTACGGGGCCTCACGAACCCGGCCACCTGCGGGGGGCTATCACATAGGCGGGGCACGACCCTGCCGTTAGCAAACGGAAGACAGAAAGCATGGCACTCAAGTCGTATAAGCCGACGACGCCGGGCCAGCGCGGGCTGGTGCTGATCGACCGTTCGGAGCTGTACAAAGGGCGTCCGGTCAAATCCCTCACCGAGGGTCTGACCAAATCGGGCGGCCGTAACAACACCGGACGTATCACATCTCGCCGTCGTGGCGGGGGGGCGAAACGCCTCTACCGGATCGTTGATTTCAAACGCAACAAATTCGATGTGGCGGCCACCGTCGAGCGGATCGAGTACGATCCGAACCGGACCGCCTTCATCGCGCTGATCAAGTACGAGGACGGCGAACAGGCCTATATCCTCGCGCCCCAGCGGATGGCCATCGGCGACAAGATTTTCGCCGGCAACAAGGTCGACATCAAGCCCGGCAACTGCATGCCCTTCTCGGGAATGCCCATCGGGACAATCGTTCACAACATCGAACTCAAGCCCGGCAAGGGTGGCCAGATCGCACGCGCCGCGGGCACCTATGCCCAGTTCGTCGGCCGTGACGGCGGTTATGCCCAGATCCGCCTGAGCTCGGGCGAACTGCGCATGGTCCGTCAGGAATGCAAGGCCACCGTCGGTGCCGTGTCGAACCCCGACAACTCCAACCAGAACTACGGTAAAGCCGGTCGTATGCGCCACAAGGGTATCCGCCCGTCGGTCCGTGGTGTGGTTATGAACCCGATCGATCACCCCCATGGTGGTGGTGAGGGCCGGACCTCGGGTGGTCGTCACCCGGTCACGCCCTGGGGTAAACCGACCAAGGGTGCCCGCACCCGCAACACGAACAAGGCGTCGCAGAAGCTTATCATCCGCTCGCGTCACGCCAAGAAGAAGGGCCGCTAACACATGGCACGTTCTGTATGGAAAGGCCCCTTCGTTGATGCCTACGTCCTGAAAAAGGCCGAGGCAGTACGCGAAAGCGGGCGTAAAGAAGTCATCAAGATCTGGTCGCGCCGCTCGACGATCCTGCCCCAGTTCGTGGGCCTGACGTTTGGCGTTTACAACGGGCACAAGCACGTCCCCGTCAACGTATCGGAAGACATGATCGGTCAGAAATTCGGTGAATACTCGCCGACCCGTACCTACTATGGGCACGCGGCCGACAAAAAAGCCAAAAGGAAGTAAGCCATGGGTAAGGATAAAAATCCCCGCCGCGTGGCGGACAACGAAGCGATGGCCAAGCTGCGCATGCTGCGCACCAGCCCGCAAAAACTGAACCTGGTTGCGGCGATGATCCGTGGCAAGAAGGTCGACAAGGCTCTGAACGACCTGACCTTTAGCCAAAAACGGATCGCCGAGGATGTGCGCAAGTGCCTCCAGTCGGCCATCGCCAACGCCGAGAACAACCACAACCTGGATGTCGACGAACTGATCGTCGCCGAGGCCTATGTCGGCAAGAACCTTGTCATGAAGCGCGGTCGCCCGCGTGCCCGTGGCCGGTTCGGCGCCCTGCGCAAGCCGTTCTCGGAACTGACCATCAAGGTGCGTCAAATTGAGGAGCAAGCCTAATGGGTAACAAAGTCAATCCGATTGGCATGCGCCTGCAGGTGAACCGCACCTGGGACAGCCGCTGGTACGCCGATACGAAGGATTACGGTGATCTTCTGCTCGAAGACGTCGCGATCCGGGAGTTCATCCACAAAGAGTGCAAGCAGGCCGGCGTCAGCCGTGTGATCATCGAACGTCCGCACAAGAAGTGCCGCGTGACGATCCACACCGCGCGTCCGGGTGTGATTATCGGCAAGAAAGGCGCCGATATCGAAACCCTGCGCAAGAAGCTGGCGAAAATGACCGACAGCGAATTGCACCTCAACATCGTCGAGGTTCGCAAGCCCGAACTGGACGCCGCACTTGTCGGTGACAGTATCGCGCAACAGTTGGAGCGCCGTGTGTCGTTCCGCCGCGCGATGAAACGTGCCGTGCAGAATGCGATGCGCATGGGCGCCTTGGGCATCCGTGTAAACGTCGCCGGCCGTCTTGGCGGCGCCGAGATCGCGCGTACCGAGTACTACCATGAGGGCAGTGTGCCCCTGCACACGCTGCGCGCCGATATCGACTATGCCAATGTCGAGGCGCAAACGCCCTACGGTATCATCGGCATCAAGGTGTGGATCTTCAAAGGCGAGATCATGGAGCACGACCCGTCGGCCCGTGATCGCAAAGCCCAGGAGCTCCAAGATGGTCCCGCGCCCCGTGGCGCCGGCGGCCGTCGCTAAGGAGGACTGAACAATGCTTCAACCAAAGCGTACAAAGTTCCGCAAGCAGCATAAGGGCCGCATCAAGGGCCTCGCCAAAGGTGGGTCGGACCTGAACTTCGGGTCCTACGGTCTCAAGGCCACCCAACCCGAGCGCGTGACCGCCCGTCAGATCGAGGCCGCCCGTCGTGCCATGACGCGTCACATGAAACGTCAGGGCCGCGTCTGGATCCGGATTTTCCCTGATGTCCCCGTGACCGCCAAACCGATCGAGGTTCGGATGGGTAAAGGGAAAGGCTCGGTCGACCGTTGGGTTTGCAAAGTGAAGCCCGGTCGCGTGATGTTCGAGATCGACGGTGTGTCCGACAGCGTCGCGATGGAGGCTCTGCGCCTCGCGGCGATGAAACTGCCGGTCAAGACCCGCGTCGTTGTTCGGGAAGATTGGTAACGTCATTCGCTTGCGAATGACGCGTGCGGTATAGTGGATTTCTGAAAGAAATCTGCGGACCGCACCCCGGTAAAGAAAAAGAAACCCCCGTCAGGAAACTGGCGGGGGTTTTGCTTTGGGCGACAGGTTGTCCAAGGTTACGCTTTGCTTTCAGCCCTTGGCATACATTGCAGGCTCAAGCCGCGGCCCGGCGATGCGCGGCGGCGCGTACCGCGCCTTGGTTCCGCGCAGGCATAGGCATTGGGGCTTTGCGCACATGGGCCAGTTTGCGACAGCAGCCATTCACATTGAATGCGGCGAAGGCTGAGTGAAAGCCGGTTTCGCCAAGTGCTGCATTCCGCAAGAATGATGGCTATAGTCGAGACCAACACCATATGCGTATTGGAGGTTGAAGTGACAGCCAACCAAATAGCCGTGATCCTTATCCCAATAGGGATTTTCGTTCTACTCGTTGCTCTTTTTGTGAATTTAAAAAAGGGAAAAACAAACCAACCGCAGAAGAAAGTCCATGGCCCTCATACTCCCGGTCCAGGATACGATGCTAAAGAAATTGTGCGCAGCAAGGGTGCCGGGATGGCAGATGGCGGTGTATAGTGAACATGGAAGTGGGCGTTGGTTCAAATGCAGCGGACGACAGCTTCGCCACGCTAGGCGAATCCAGAAACGAAACTAACGTTCCTACCAAAACCCCATTCACCCATCCAATATCGCCCGCACCTCCCGCGCGAATACCGCATAGTCCATCGTCGCTTTGTTCCCCGCATATCCCTGATAATAACTCCGCCCCGAGGGCAGGGGCAGGCCGGCCCAGATTTTCGCGAGGTTCAGCATGAAGGCCTCTGCCGTCATTTCATCTTTTTGCACCTTCAAAAAACCCGCGTCACCCAGCAACAGGTTGGCCAGCCGGTCCTGCACCTCCGGGCTGAACCGGGTCTTGGGGGGCAGGCCCAACCGCTTGGCCGAATGCCGCAGGGTGGCCGGGATGAACTGATACCGCCCGATGGCATGGGGCTGCCCGGGCGTGGCCCTGATCCATGCGTAAATCTCGCCCAACGTCATGCGTGTCGGGCGTTTCGGCGGCTTGACCCGCGCGCCATGTTGCACCGCGTCATATCCCATCGTCCCCGCCTCGGCCCGGGCAATCAGGTCATGCAGCTGCGCCGCCTTGCCGCCGCCGCGCCGCATTGGCGCATCCAGACGGCCGGGCAGGGCTGCGAACAATCCGCCCTCGGCCTTTCCCATGAAAAGGCTGGCCAAGCGCACTTGGCCCTGTGCCCCCTCGGACGCGTCAAAAAGCGGTTGCCGCGCGGCAAACAGACTGGCCGAAGGCTCTGCCATCCCAACCCCTGCCCACACAAACCAAACCGCCCAAACAACCCGCATCGCCCTTGCCCCTTTCTGGTGCCTCACCTCGGGGTATGGCGCAAAGACCTAAAGATTCCCTTGCCTTTGCCCCCACGCGCGGTATCACGCGGCCATGGCACAGATAGATTCCCTTTTCGTCACCCGTCTTTACCGCGCAGCCCTCTCTGAGCATGCCCCCGCCATCGACGGGGCCGAGCTTGAAGCCTCCTGCTATTCCATCGCCGAAGATGACGAGGCGGGTCAGGACTGGTGCGAAACCGAAGGTTACCCCGGTTACACCTCCTATGCCTCGCTCACCGACCTGCCATGGCGCTTCCCGATCTTCGCCGATCTGGTCGAGGCGCTGGATAAACACGTCGCCGCCTTCGCCGAGGATCTGGAGTTCGATCTGGACGGGCGCGAATTGAAACTGGAAGACATCTGGATCAACATCCTGCCCGAAGGCGGCACCCACGGCAGCCACATCCACCCGCATTCGGTGATCTCGGGCACCACTTACGTGTCGATGCCCGACGGGGCCAGCGCGCTCAAACTCGAAGACCCGCGCTCGGCCCGGATGATGGCGGCGCCCGCCCGCAAGAAAGGCGCCCGCCGCGAAATGCAAAGCTTCACTTACGAAAAGCCCAAGGTCGGCGATGTGCTGCTTTGGGAAAGCTGGCTGCGCCACGAAGTGCCGATGAACATGTCCGAAGACGACCGGATATCGGTAAGCTTCAACTACGCCTGGGCCTGAGGTTGCGACACTCTGCTCACATCTTGAAAATAAAATGTGTCGGGGGTTCAAATCCGCGCATCAAAGCGTAGCTATAGGGCATAGGAAAAAAGGAGCATTCCCATGTCCAATGACACCACGCTGAAAAACCTGAACACCGCGTTGCAGATGGAGCTGACCGCCGCGCACCAGTATCAGTTGCACGGTCATCTTCTGGATGACTGGGGGCTTGATAAGCTGGCCGGTCAAATGCGCGGCGAGTTCCAAGAAGAAAACGGCCACGCCGACCGCTTTCTAGAGCGTATCTTCGCATTGGGTGGGTCGCCTGAAATGGGTTTTGCCGCCACGCCGAAAGTTTCCAAATCCCTGCGCGACATGTTCGAAAGCGATCTGGCCGACGAAAAGGACGCGGTCAAATTCTACACGCAGGCCGCCAAGGCCGCCTACGACGCGGATGATCTGGCCTCCAAGGCCCTGTTCGAAGAGATCGCGATCGAGGAAACAGGCCACAAGGAATGGCTTGAACTTCAGCTAAGCCTGCTGGATCGCCTGGGCGAAGAGCGCTACGCGTCGAAATATGTCTCCGCAGGCGAAGCCGAAGAGGCATAAGCCCCGGCCCGGCACAGGGCAGGGGCGGGGGCAGGCCAAAGTTTTGCTTGCCCTCGAAATTCACCTCCCTTATAGAGCGCCAATCCACTGGTCCCCCGCGCGTCGGGGGATTCGTGTTGTGTTGCAATTCATCCACCAGGTCTCAGGTCACCCTGTACCAACCGTCAGGGGCCCGCTGGTGTTTTGAGAAAGGAAAAAGGCGATGAACGCCCAAGAGCTGAGAGACAAGACGCCCGACCAGCTGCGCGAGCAGCTGACCGAGCTGAAGAAAGAGCAGTTCAACCTGCGCTTTCAGGCTGCCACGGGGCAGCTGGAAAACCCCGCCCGGATGAAAACCGTGCGCCGCAACGCGGCCCGCGTTATGACCATCCTCAACGAAAAAGCCGCTTCCGCGGCCGACGCAGAATAAGGGAGGCCTTGAGTTATGCCCAAACGTATCCTTCAAGGCACCGTGACCAGCGACGCCAACGCCCAAACCGTTACCGTTTCGGTCGAACGCCGCTTCACGCACCCGGTTCTGAAGAAAACCATCCGTAAGTCCAAGAAATACCGGGCTCACGATGAGAAGAACGCCTACAAAGTGGGTGATCGCGTGCGCATCATCGAATGCGCGCCGAAATCGAAGACCAAACGCTGGGAAGTTCTGGAGGCGTAAGCCTCCGTTACGGAACAGTTTAATCGAAACCCTGGGGTCCACGGCCTGACTGCAAGGCGGCCCCAAAGGTCGGGAGAAACCAAATGATCCAGATGCAGACCAATCTGGATGTTGCTGATAACTCCGGCGCGCGCCGGGTTCAGTGCATCAAGGTCCTGGGTGGCTCCAAGCGTAAATACGCCTCCGTCGGCGACATCATTGTCGTCTCGGTGAAAGAAGCCATCCCGCGCGGGCGCGTGAAAAAGGGTGACGTCCGCAAGGCCGTCGTCGTGCGCACCGCCAAAGAAGTACGTCGTGAAGATGGCACCGCGATCCGTTTCGATCGCAACGCCGCCGTGATCCTCAACAACAACAACGAGCCGGTCGGCACCCGTATCTTCGGGCCGGTTGTGCGCGAGTTGCGCGGCAAGAACTTCATGAAAATCATCTCGCTCGCCCCGGAGGTGCTGTAAGATGGCTGCTAAACTGAAAAAAGGCGACAAGGTCGTCGTGCTCGCCGGTAAGGACAAGGGCAAGGAAGGCACCATCGCCTCCGTTGACCCCAAGGCCGGCAAAGCCGTGGTCGAAGGCATCAACATGGCCATCCGCCACACCCGCCAAAGCCAGAACAGCCAAGGCGGCCGCCTGCCCAAGGCCCTGCCGATCGACCTCAGCAACCTGGCGTTTCTGGACAAGAACGGCAAACCCAGCCGCGTTGGCTTCAAGATCGAAGGCGACAAGAAGGTGCGTTTTGCCAAGACCACGGGGGACGTGATTGATGCTTGATTCCGCAACTTACACCCCGCGTCTGCGTCAGCAGTTCCGCGACACCATCAAGGCGGCGCTGAAAGAAGAGTTCGGCTATAAAAACGACATGCAGATCCCGCGCTTGGACAAGATCGTCCTGAACATCGGCTGCGGGGCCGAAGCGGTCAAAGACTCCAAGAAAGCCAAATCGGCCCAGGAAGACCTGACCCTGATCGCCGGGCAACAGGCCGTCGTGACCAAGGCAAAGAACTCGATCGCCGGTTTCCGCGTTCGTGAAGACATGCCGCTCGGTGCCAAGGTGACCCTGCGCGGTGACCGCATGTACGAATTCCTCGATCGTCTGATCACGATTGCAATGCCCCGCATCCGCGACTTCCGCGGTATTTCGGGCAAATCCTTCGATGGCCGCGGCAACTATGCCATGGGCATCAAGGAACACATCGTGTTCCCCGAGATCAACTTCGATAAGGTCGATGAGGTCTGGGGCATGGACATCATTATCGCCACCACGGCGCAAACCGACGCTGAAGCCAAGGCGCTGTTGAAGCACTTCAACATGCCCTTCAACAGCTGATCGCGGGAGGAATTTGATATGGCTAAGAAAGCAATGATCGAACGCGAGAAGAAGCGTCAGCGCCTGGTTGCGAAATACGCCGCCAAGCGGGCCGCTCTCAAAGAGATCATCAACGACGAAAGCAAGCCGATGGAAGAGCGTTTCCGCGCCTCCCTGAAGCTGGCGGAACTGCCGCGCAACAGCTCGGCCACTCGGTTGCACAACCGCTGCCAGCTGACGGGCCGTCCGCATGCTTACTACCGTAAACTCAAAGTGTCGCGGATCGCCCTGCGCGAACTTGGCTCGAATGGCCAAGCTCCCGGCATGGTGAAATCGAGCTGGTAAGGAGGGCGATGAAATGAACGATCCTATCGGCGATATGCTCACCCGGATCCGCAACGCAGCCATGCGTGGCAAGTCCACCGTCATGTGCCCCGGCTCCAAGCTGCGCGCATGGGTTCTGGACGTGCTGGCGGACGAAGGTTACATCCGCGGCTATGAAAAAGTGACCGGCGCAAACGGTCACCCGGCCCTGGAAATCAGCCTGAAATACTTCGAAGGCGCCCCCGCCATTCGCGAAATGAAACGGGTCTCGAAACCCGGTCGTCGCGTTTACGCAAGCGTCAATGACATCCCGTCGGTCCGTCAGGGCCTGGGCGTGTCGATTGTCTCCACCCCCAAGGGTGTGATGTCGGACGCATCCGCACGCGCTGCCAACGTTGGTGGCGAAGTGCTGTGCACCGTATTCTAGGGAGGCCCAACAATGTCTCGTATCGGTAAACAACCCGTGGCCCTGCCCGATGGCGTTTCTGCCTCGCTCAGCGGCCAGACCATCGAAGTGAAGGGGCCCAAGGCCAGCAAGACCTTCACCGCGACCGATGACGTCACCATCACCATCGACGATGGCCAGGTGACGGTTGAACCGCGCGGAAAATCCAAGCGCGCGCGCCAGCAGTGGGGGATGACCCGCACCATCATCGCGAACCTTGTTCACGGCTCCCGTGAGCCCTTCAAGACAGAGCTCGAAATCCACGGCGTGGGTTACCGCGCTCAGGTTCAGGGCAATATCGTGAAGCTTAACCTCGGCCTCAGCCACGACGTGGATTTCGAGGTTCCGGAAGGTGTGACTGTCACAGCCCCCAAGCCCACCGAACTGGTGGTCGAAGGCTATGACAAGCAACTCGTCGGTCAAGTCGCGGCAAACATCCGCGATTGGCGCCGCCCCGAGCCCTACAAAGGCAAAGGGATCCGCTACAAGGGCGAGTATATCTTCCAGAAGGAAGGCAAGAAGAAGTAAGGACCGCGACAGATGGCAAACAGCAAAAGAAAACTGTTCCAAAAACGCCGCCTGCGCGTTCGGAACAAACTCCGCAAGGTCAACGCAGGGCGTCCGCGCCTCAGCGTGCACCGCTCCTCGAAGAACCTCAGCGTTCAGATCATCGACGATGTCAACGGCGTCACCCTGGCCTCGGCCTCGACGCTGGAAAAGGATCTGGGCCTCAAGGGCAAGAACAACCTCGAAGCCGCCGCGAAAATCGGCAGCGCGATTGCCGAACGTGCCAAGAAGGCCGGCATCACCGAGGCACAGTTCGACCGTGGTGGGTTCCTCTTCCATGGCCGTATCAAGGCCGTGGCCGATGCAGCCCGCGAAGGCGGTCTGAAAATCTAAGGTGCAGGGGGCCGGTTTGGCTGGCCCCCTCGATGATCAGGGCCGCGGCACTCCGCCGTGGCACCAGTGATTGAGACAACTGGAATGGCGCCGCAGGGTGCCGCATGGAAAGGATGCCAAATGGCAAGAGATGACAACCGCCGCGGAGGTCGCGATCGCGACGAAGCGCCGGAATTCGCAGATCGCCTTGTCGCGATCAACCGCGTGTCGAAAACCGTGAAAGGTGGTAAGCGCTTCGGCTTTGCCGCCCTCGTGGTTGTCGGCGACCAAAAGGGCCGCGTCGGTTTCGGCAAAGGCAAGGCCAAAGAGGTGCCCGAGGCGATCCGCAAGGCCACCGAACAGGCCAAGCGCAAGATGATCCGTGTGCCCCTGAAAGAGGGCCGCACCCTGCACCACGACGGTTACGGCCGTCACGGCGCCGGCAAGGTCGTCATGCGCACCGCACCGCAGGGTACCGGTATCATCGCCGGTGGTCCGATGCGTGCCGTTTTCGAAATGCTGGGCGTTCAGGACGTCGTGGCGAAATCGACCGGGTCGCAGAACCCCTATGCGATGATCCACGCCACTCTCGACGCGCTGCAATTCCAATCCAGCCCGCGCCTCGTGGCCCAACGTCGTGGCAAAAAGGTCGCCGACATCCTGCGCAAGGATGACGCCCCTTCGGTCAGCGGCGAACAAGCACCCGTCTTGCAGGAGGGTTAAGACATGGCCAAGACCATCGTAGTCAAGCAAATCGGCTCGCCGATCCGCCGCCCCGAGAAACAGCGCCAGACGCTGATCGGGCTGGGCCTCAACAAGATGCATAAGACCCGCGAGCTGGAAGACACCCCAGCCGTGCGCGGCATGATCGCCAAGATCCCGCATATGGTCGAGATCATCGAGGAAAAGGGCTAAACCGTTTTCTTGAAAAGAAAACGGTGCGGAAATTTTTTACAATTTCCGCCGCCAAGAATATAGCGCCCCGGTCAGAAATGGCCGGGGCGTTTTCTCTGGGGTGGTATCGGTTCGATGATCGGCGCCGGGCTACGTATGCCAAATACCCGCCCCGGGCCTGACCCGGGGCCTCACCTCACCCATGGCCTGGCAACCCCCACTCAACCCCACGCCCCACCACCGTACACCCCAAGGTTACCTGCAGCGCCTCGGCCAGCTCCTCGACCGTCTGGGTGTCCACGTACAGCCCTCCGGTCCGGTCCGACAGGCACTTGGCCACGGTCTTGCCGTCATAGTCCTCCGCCTCGGGGCTGTTCCATGAAAACGGGTCATAGGTCACGCGGAAGCCAATCACATGCACGGTGATTCCCGGCCGCTCCGCCGCCAAACTCGCGCCCAGGGCGCAGGGCGTCCCGCCGCAGGTCTCGTTGCCATCGGTGACCAGCACAACGATCCCCTCGTCGTCCAAAACCTCCACCGCCGCCGCAACCGACCGGGCCAGCGGCGTCAGGCCACCGGGCCGCAGCTCCTCAACCGCGCCCATCACGGCCCCGCCGGCATCAGCGCGCGGGGCAAATTGCAACGCGATCCCGCCACAGCCCTCAACGCCGCCCGGCCCATAGGTCAAAAGCCCCAGCCGCCGCACCGGGGCGATCCGGGGCAGGGCGCGGCGCAGGGCGGCGCGGGCCTCGTCAATCCGGGTGGGGGCGGTTTGGTCATGGCCCACTTCGGCCATCGAGGCCGAGCCATCGAACACCAGCATCGCATCGCGCACGCATCCCAGGGCCGACACCGGGTTGGCCAATGCACAGGACAGCACCAAGGTTAAAGCTGTACGCATACCCCATCACACCCGCCAACCTGCACAAAAGCAAGCCCAAGCCCCTTGAACCGCCCCCGAAAGGCGCGCAGCATGCCCCAAGATTCAGGAGACCCGCAGATGACACGCCCCGCCGCCCTCCAAAGCGTCCTCGATGCCGCCCTGGCCAGTTTCGCACTGCGCGCCGATGATCCCCGCGCGCAAACCTCCATTGACCGCTGCGCCGGGGCGCTGGCCACTCCGGGCGAAATCCCCGGGGGCCAAGGCGCGCGGCTTGCGGTCTGCACCCACCTCGACACCGCCGCCGACCCCGCGCGCGCGACCGCGCCGGACCTCGCAAAGCTGCTCGAAGCCTTCAAGGCGCTTGAACCCCGGCTTACATGGCGGCAGCGCCCGGGCGGCGGGTCAACCGCCAGCGCCAATTTCACCGAAGGTCATGCCAATGCCCTGATCACCGGGCCCGGCGGGCTGGAACGGCGCGGCGATGTCTGGCTCGGGGTCTCGCTCCTGGCCCCGCATGTCCGCTACCCCGATCACACCCACCCGCCCGAGGAAACCTACCTTGTCCTGACCGACGGCGAGTTTCAGCATGGCGATAGCCAATGGTTCACGCCGGGGCCGGGGGGCACGTTCTTCAACACCCCCGGCATCCGCCACGCCATGCGCAGCCACGATGCCCCGCTTTTTGCCTTCTGGCTGCTCCGGGCAGAGGGGGCCGGCGCATAGACCCTCTTGAACGGGGCGGCCAACCCGTCTATACGCCCGCGGGTGGCATGCCGTGCCACGACTCGACATACCAAGAAATGCCGTGGTTGGCCCCATCACGCTTCGGGGGCCACATCCGGCTTTAGGAGAAGCGACATGAAACTGAACGAACTGCACGACAATCCCGGCGCAAGCAAACGCCGCAAGCGCATCGGCCGTGGCCCGGGCTCGGGCATGGGTAAAACCGGTGGCCGGGGTCTCAAGGGTCAGAAATCCCGCTCGGGCGTTGCCATCAAGGGCTTCGAAGGCGGCCAGATGCCGATCTATCAGCGCCTTCCCAAGCGTGGCTTTACCAAACCCAACCGCAAGAAATTCGCCGTGGTGAACCTCGGGCTGATCCAGAAATTCGTCGATGCGGGCAAGCTGGATGCGAAATCCGCCATCACCGAAGACACGCTGCTTGACGCGGGCCTCGTGCGCCGCAAGCTTGACGGCGTGCGCGTTCTGGCCAAGGGCGAAGTGACCGGCAAACTCAACATCGAAGTGACCGGCGCCTCCAAGTCCGCGGTCGCGGCCGTTGAAAAGGCGGGTGGCTCACTGACAGTCACAACCGCGCAGGCGGCTGAATAACAGGTTGTGAGCGGCGCCCGCGCCGCTTACATAACCTAAAGTTTTCCCAAACGCCGCCTGGGCCGGAAAACGGCTTGAGGCGGCGTTTCCGTTCAAGGAAGAGACCCGCGCATGGTATCTGCAGCAGAACAAATGGCCGCCAACACCAGTTGGTCCGCATTGGGTAAGGCCACCGATCTTCGCAACCGCATCCTCTTTACGCTCGGTCTGCTGATCGTCTACCGGCTTGGCACCTATATCCCGGTCCCCGGTATCGACGGCACGGCGCTGCGTGAATTCATGGAAGGTGCACAGGCCTCGATCGGCGGGATGCTGTCGATGTTCACCGGCGGCGCGCTTGGCCGCATGGGGATCTTCGCGCTTGGCATCATGCCCTATATCTCGGCCTCGATCATCGTTCAGCTGCTGACCGCCATGGTCCCTGCGCTTGAGCAACTCAAGAAAGAGGGCGAACAGGGCCGCAAGAAAATCAACCAGTACACCCGCTACGGCACCGTGGGCCTTGCCACGCTGCAATCCTACGGGCTGGCGGCGTCCCTGCAATCGGGCGATGGCCTGGTCTCCAACCCGGGCTTTTTCTTCATCGCAAGCTGCATGATCACCCTTGTCGGCGGCACCATGTTCCTGATGTGGCTGGGCGAGCAAATCACCGCGCGCGGCGTCGGCAACGGTATCTCTCTGATCATCTTCGTCGGCATCATCGCCGAGGTTCCCGCCGCCCTGGCGCAGTTCTTCTCCCAGGGCCGCTCGGGCGCCATCTCGCCTGTCGTGATCATCGGTGTGATCCTCATGGTCATCGCCGTGATCGCCTTCGTGGTCTTCATGGAACGGTCCCTGCGCAAGATCCACATCCAGTACCCCCGCCGCCAGGTGGGCATGAAGGTCTATGACGGCGGCACCTCGCACCTGCCGGTCAAGGTCAACCCCGCGGGCGTCATCCCGGCGATCTTCGCCTCCTCGCTGCTTCTGCTTCCGGCGACGATCAGCACCTTCTCGGGCAATGAAACCAGCCCGGTGATGTCCACGATCATGGCCTACTTCGGCCCCGGACAGCCGCTTTACCTGCTGTTCTTTGCCGCGATGATCGTCTTCTTCGCCTATTTTTACACCTACAACGTCGCCTTCAAACCCGACGATGTGGCCGACAACCTGAAAAAGCAAAACGGCTTCGTCCCCGGCATCCGCCCGGGCAAGAAAACCGCCGAGTACCTGGAATACGTGGTCGCCCGCATACTGGTTCTCGGCTCTGGCTACCTTGCGGCAGTTTGTCTCCTGCCCGAAGTTCTGCGTAGCCAATTCGCCATTCCCTTCTATTTTGGCGGCACCTCGGTCCTCATCGTGGTCTCGGTGACCATGGACACCATCCAGCAGGTTCAATCACACCTGCTTGCCCACCAATACGAGGGCCTGATCGAGAAATCGCAGCTGGGCGGCAAAGGTAAGGGCAAGAAACGCGCCCGCAGAAAAGGGACAGGACGCAAATGAATATTATTCTCCTCGGACCGCCGGGCGCGGGCAAGGGCACACAGGCCCAGAAACTCGTCGATGCACGCAACATGATCCAACTTTCGACCGGTGACATGCTGCGCGAGGCCAAGGACAGCGGCACCGAAATGGGCAATATCGTGGCCGATGTCATGGCCCGCGGTGACCTTGTCACCGATGAGATCGTAATCGGCCTCATCCGCGAGAAACTGCAAGGCGACAAGAAGGGCGGCTTCATCTTCGATGGCTTCCCCCGCACATTGGCACAGGCCGACGCGCTGGCCGATCTTCTGGCCGAACAGGGCGAAACCCTCGATGCCGTGATCGAAATGCGCGTCGATGACGACACGCTCGTCAAGCGCATCGTCGGGCGCGCCGAAGAAGCCCGCGCCGCCGGTAAGCCAGTGCGCGCCGATGACAACGAGGAAAGCGTCAAGCACCGCTTGATGGAATACTACAAGAAGACCGCGCCGCTCATTGGCTACTACCACGCCAAGGGCCAACTCCAAAGCGTGGACGGTCTGGGCGCGATCGACGAGGTTTCGGGCGCCATTGCGGACGTGCTGGACAAATAAGGGCAGGGGGGTTGACGCCCCCGCCTTTTGCGCCTAACCACCCCTATCTCGATTGAGTAAATGATTCCCTACCGGTCCGTCCTGTGGCGAATCGATCACCTGAAATTCAGCTGCGGCCCGACGCTCATGCCTCGGGCCTACGTTGTGAAAAAAGGGTCTGGAATTACGGACCCGCAACGAAAGGATATGACACGTGGCACGTATCGCCGGCGTTAATCTTCCCACCGCCAAACGGGTTCCAATCGCCCTTACATATATCACCGGGATTGGCCATTCCTCGGCCAAAGCCATCTGCGAAGCCACCGGCATCGACCCCACTCGCCGGGTGAACGAGCTTAGCGACGCCGAGGCCCTTGCCCTGCGTGAACACATCGACGGCAACTACACCGTCGAAGGTGACCTGCGCCGCGAAGTGCAGATGAACGTCAAGCGCCTGATGGATCTTGGCTGCTACCGTGGTCTGCGTCACCGCCGTAACCTGCCGGTTCACGGTCAACGGACGCACACCAATGCCCGCACCCGCAAAGGCCCGGCGAAACCCATCGCTGGCAAGAAGAAGTAAGGGAGGGCTTGAGACATGGCACGTGATACCCGTCGCACCAAGAAAAAGGTTTCCAAGAACATCGCCACCGGCGTTGCTCATGTGAACTCCTCGTTCAACAACACCAAGATCCTGATCTCGGACGTGCAAGGCAACGCCATTTCGTGGTCGTCGGCTGGCACCATGGGCTTCAAGGGCTCGCGCAAGTCGACCCCCTATGCCGCACAGATGGCCGCCGAAGATGCGGGCCGCAAGGCACAGGATCACGGTATGAAAACCCTTGAAGTCGAAGTTCAGGGCCCCGGCTCGGGCCGTGAATCGGCGCTCCGCGCGCTGGCTGCCATCGGCTTCAACATCACTTCGATCCGTGACGTGACGCCGATGGCGCACAACGGCTGCCGCCCGCCGAAACGCCGCCGGGTCTAAGCACTGTTATTCTGGTTGGGGCCGCGTGTTCTTCACGGCCCCAATCCGTCGTTTTAAACCTCGGGCGTTCCGGACCTTCGGACATGGGGCCGGGACAGGAATGGAGGGAACACATGATCCACAAGAATTGGGCTGAACTGATCAAGCCGACCCAGCTTGAGGTGAAACCGGGCAATGACCCGCTTCGCCAAGCCACCGTTGTGGCTGAACCCCTTGAGCGCGGCTTTGGCCTGACGCTCGGCAACGCCCTGCGTCGCGTGCTGCTCAGCTCGCTGCAGGGGGCGGCCATCACCAGCGTGCAAATCGACAACGTCCTGCACGAGTTTTCCAGCGTCGCAGGCGTTCGCGAAGATGTCACCGACATCGTGCTGAACCTCAAGGGCGTTGCCCTGCGCATGGACGTCGAAGGACCCAAGCGCCTGTCGGTCAATGCCAAGGGCCCGGGTGAGGTTACCGCCGGCGACATCGCCGACAGCGCCGGTATCGAGATCCTGAACAAGGATCACGTGATCTGCCACCTCGACGAAGGCGCCGACCTTTACATGGAACTGACCGTCGGCACCGGCAAAGGTTATGTTGCCGCCGACAAGAACAAGCCCGAGGATGCGCCGATTGGCCTGATTCCCGTGGACGCGATCTATTCGCCGGTCAACCGGGTCAGCTACGATGTCCAACCCACCCGTGAGGGGCAGGTTCTGGATTATGACAAGCTGACCATGAAAGTCGAAACCGATGGCTCGATCTCGCCGGATGATGCCGTGGCTTATGCCGCCCGCATCCTGCAGGATCAACTTTCGATCTTCGTCAACTTCGACGAACCCGAAGCCGCCGGTCGTCAGGACGAAGACGAAGGTCTCGAATTCAACCCGCTGCTTCTCAAGAAAGTGGACGAGTTGGAACTGTCGGTCCGTTCGGCGAACTGCCTGAAGAACGACAACATCGTTTACATCGGCGACCTGATCCAGAAAACCGAAGCCGAGATGCTCCGCACCCCGAACTTCGGCCGCAAGTCGCTCAACGAGATCAAAGAGGTTCTCTCGGGCATGGGGCTGCACCTCGGCATGGATGTCGAAGACTGGCCGCCCGACAACATCGAAGATCTGGCCAAGAAATACGAAGACCAGTTCTAAGCATTTCGCGGGCCGTTTCGTACGACTCGTACGATCCGGCCCGCGGCGCCTTCGAGTTTCGTACGAAACTCGCGTACAAAACGTACGACTCGTACGAAACTCACCCCGGGCACCCGCCCCAAGGAGAGTCGGTGACACGCATCACCGGCCAGACAAAGCAAAACATTGAAAGGACTAGAAAAATGCGTCACGCAAAAGGCTATCGTCGCCTCAACCGCACCCACGAACACCGCAAGGCCCTCTGGGCCAACATGGCGGGTTCGCTTATCGAACACGAACAGATCAAGACGACCCTGCCCAAGGCGAAAGAACTGCGCCGGGTCATCGAAAAGCTGGTAACCCTCGGAAAACGCGGCGATATTCACGCCCGCCGCCAGGCTGCTGCGCAGCTCAAGCAAGACAAGCATGTTGCCAAGCTGTTCGACGTGCTTGGCCCGCGCTACGCCGAACGCCAAGGCGGTTACGTCCGCGTCCTGAAGGCCGGCTTCCGTTACGGCGACATGGCCCCGATGGCCATCATCGAATTCGTCGACCGTGACGTCGATGCCAAGGGCGCCGCTGACCGCGCCCGCCTTGAAGCCGAAGAAGCGGCAGCAGGCGAAGAATAAGATATTGAAACTAAACGGTTTCTTATCAAGGCCCTTGCCGAAACGGCAGGGGCCTTTTTCTTTGGGTTGCACTTTTGGTCCTGTCTTCGCATATCTTTGAAACGTGGAATCGAAGGGGGTTTCATGCTCCGCGCCTTGATCATTCTTGCCATTAGCCTCACCACCCCGGCATGGGCCGAGACCCGTGTGCCCGGCTCCCAAGCCGAGATTTCCATGGGGTTTACCCCCGTGGTGAAGCGCGCCGCTCCCGCCGTGGTCAACATCTATGCCCGCCGGATCGTCAACGTCCGCTCCAGTCCTTTCGCGGGAGACCCGTTTTTTCAGAACCTTTTCAATAACTTCGGCGTGCCGCAGCAACGGGTGCAAAACTCCCTCGGGTCCGGCGTGATCCTAAGCGAAGATGGCATCGTCGTTTCGAATTATCACGTGGTGGGCGAGGCCACGGATATCCGCGTGGTCCTCAAGGACCGGCGCGAGTTCGAGGCCAAGGTATTGTTATCAGACGAAGAATCCGATCTTGCGATCCTCAGGATGCAGGATGCCCCCAGCCTCCCGGCCCTGACCCTCCGTGACAGCGACACCGTGGAAGTCGGCGAGCTGGTCCTTGCGATCGGAAATCCCTTTGGCGTTGGTCAAACCGTGAGTTCCGGGATCGTGTCGGGCCTTGCCCGTTCGGGCACATCCACGGGCAACGCGCGGGGGTACTTCATCCAGACCGATGCGCCCATCAACCCCGGCAACTCGGGTGGGGCCTTGGTGGATATCAACGGCCAACTCATTGGAATCAATACATCAATCCTCAGCCGCTCGGGCGGGTCCAACGGTATTGGCTTTGCCATTCCGTCGGCTCTCGTGGCGCAATTCGTGGCCCAGGCCAAGGCCGGCAACACCGAGTTTCAGCGCCCTTGGGCGGGACTGGGCGGGCAATCGGTGACCGCGGATATGGTCGAGGGGCTTGGCCTTGACCGTCCCGGCGGGATCATCATTTCGCAGGTTCACCCCGATAGCCCTTTCGCCAAGGCCGGCATTCTGCCCGGGGATGTGATCACCCAAGTGGACGGCCTGCCGGTCAACACCCCCGCAGAGATGATTTTTCGTATGTCCGTCAAGGGCTTGGGGCAGGAGGTCAAGCTTACCTATTTCCGCGATGGTAACCGCGATGCAATGCCCATTCGCCTGATTGCCCCGCCAAACCAGCCGCCGCGCAATGAGACAACCACCGGCAATCGCTCCGCGATCCCGGGCATGACCTTATCAACCGTCAACCCGGCGGTGATCGCCGAGTACGACCTGCCGCTGACGGCCGAAGGGGTTGTCGTCGATGAGCCGGGCCAAGTGGGCGCGCGGGCGGGCCTCCGGCAGGGGGATATTCTTTTGTCCATCAATGACTTACTCCCTGAAACAAGCGATGAGGCCAGCCAGATTCTTCGCGACGCGCGAAACCGTCTTGCCCTTGAAATCCAACGCGGCACGCGCCGTCTGACCATGCGGTTCAGGTTGTAACCGATGAGCGACCTTTTCGATCAGGCCCCGGATGCCGTCCCCGATAGCGCCCCGCGCCCCCTGGCCGACCGCCTGCGCCCCAAGTCGCTTTCCGACGTCATAGGGCAGGAACAGGTGCTGGGCGAGCAGGCCCCGCTTGGCGTCATGCTGTCCTCTGGAAGCCTCTCATCGCTTATTTTCTGGGGCCCGCCCGGTGTCGGCAAAACCACGATTGCCCGGCTTCTGGCCGATGAAACCGACCTGCATTTCGTGCAGATCAGTGCGATTTTCACAGGTGTTCCCGATCTCAAGCAGGTCTTTGAGCAAGCCAAGCACCGCCGTGCAAACGGGCAGGGGACGCTTCTTTTCGTGGACGAGATACACCGCTTCAACAAGGCACAGCAGGACGGGTTCCTGCCACATATGGAGGATGGCACGATCCTTCTGGTGGGTGCGACCACGGAAAACCCCAGTTTCGAGTTGAACGCCGCCTTGCTCAGCCGGTCGCAAGTTCTTGTTCTCGAACGGCTTTCGCTGGCCGACCTTGAGCGTATGGCACAGCGCGCCGAAGCTGAACTTGGCCGCGCCCTGCCTTTGGCCGGGGCCGCGCGAGAGGCCCTTTTGGAAATGTCCGATGGTGACGGCCGCGCGCTTTTGAACCTGATCGAACAGGTGGCCGCATGGAAGGTCGAGGGCAAACTGGATACCGAGGCGCTGACCACACGCCTCATGCGGCGGGCCGCGAAGTACGACAAGGGCGGGGATGAGCATTACAATCTGATTTCTGCCCTGCATAAATCGGTGCGCGGCTCCGATCCGGATGCCGCTTTGTATTGGTACGCCCGGATGCTCGAAGGTGGTGAAGACCCGCGTTATCTTGCACGGCGGATCACCCGCATGGCGGTTGAAGACATCGGCCTTGCCGACCCGCAGGCACAAACCGTCTGTCTGCATGCCTGGGAAACCTATGAACGTCTGGGCAGCCCCGAAGGTGAATTGGCCCTGGGCCAGGCGGTGACCTACCTGGCCCTCGCGCCCAAATCCAATGCTGGTTATGCCGCCTATAAGGCCGCGATGCGCGAAGCCAAGAAAACCGGAAGCCAACCACCCCCAAAGCACATTCTGAACGCTCCGACCAAACTGATGAAAGAGCAGGGCTATGGCGAGGGGTATGATTATGACCACGACGCCGAGGATGGCTTTTCCGGTCAGAATTACTTTCCTGAAGGCATGAAGCGCCCGGTGCTTTATCAACCTGTCGAGCGCGGCTTCGAACGCGAACTGAAGAGGCGGCTTGACTACTTCGCCAAGCTGCGCGCCAAGCGAAACTAGTGCCGGTCCCCACGCCCTGAATCACAAGGGCCTCAAAACGCCCAATAGGAGAGTTTTCCCCTCGATTTCACCTGAAACGGGTGCGCGTTTCGTTTTCGGAACTGAGGGTTTGAGGCGACCGAATGCGCAACTTTCATACATATTCCGGTCATTCAGGCATATTTCCTGTATCTATCGGGCAATTATAAAAAAAAATTGAATGGCCAAACTAGAGGGTAGAAGGTCATCGTATTTCGTGTTTTGTTATCGTTATGTCGTATTTGAGCTGCCTACTCACGCACAGGAAAGGGAAGCTTTGCTGGAGAGTCGCACGTTGACAACTCCAACCGACAAACAAAATCAAACCAACAGGGAAATACCATGACAAAGGTCAAAGATCAGATTCTCATCGACCGGCTGGCGGATGCCGCCCGCGACGGCAAGATTTCGCGCCGGTCGTTTATGAACTACTCGATGGCGGCGGGCATGACCGCCACGGCTGCCACGGGGCTCTGGACCACTAAAGCGCAGGCACAGCCAAGCCGGGGCGGCACCTTTAAGGTGGGCATGCATGACGGGAACTCGTCCGACACCCACGACCCGGGCCAGTATGTCTCGCGTCAGCAGATCTATCTTGCCCACCAGTACCGCAGCTATCTTACACTGATTGAGCCCGACGGCTCGCTCGGGCCGGATCTTGCAAGCGACTGGTCGGCCAACGAGGATGCCTCGGTTTGGACTTTCGAGATCAACTCGAACGCTTCGTTCCACAGCGGGAACCCGGTGCTGGCCAAGGATGTGGTCGCCTCGCTCAACCATCACCGCGGCGAGGAATCGACCTCGGCGGCCAAATCGCTTCTGTCTTCGGTGACCGACGTGGCGGCCGATGGCGATCACGCGGTTGTCGTTACGCTGGAAAGCGGTATCGCCGATCTGCCTTGGCTGATGACCGATTATCACCTTGCCATCTGCCCTGCCAATGACGACGGCAGTATCAACTGGCAGTCGGGTGACGGCTCGGGCCCCTATAAGATCGACCAGGGGGAATGGGGCGTCGGCTGGAAACTCAGCCGCCATGACGGCTGGCACCTCGAAGGGGCCTATTTCGACAAGGTCGAGATGCTGGTGCTCAACGACCCGAATGCGCGCCAGACGGCGCTTGTCACCGGCGATGTCGACGCTGTGTCGCTGATCGATATCAAGACATCGTCGTTGCTGCAGCGCGATCCCAATATCGCCGTCGAAAACGTGCCGTCCGCGGCCGCGATCACCTTGCCGATGTTCTGCGACACCGCGCCGTTCGACGATGTCAACGTGCGCAACGCGCTCAAGCTGTCCATCGACCGCAACGAGATCATCGAGAAAATCGCCTTTGGCGCGGCCACGATCGGCAACGATTTCCACCATTCGCCGGCCCAGCCGTACTGGCCCGAAGACGTTGAGCAGCGCGAGTACGACCCGGACCAGGCCAAATCGCTGCTTAAGAAGGCAGGGATGGAGGACCTCACGGTCAGCATCTCGACGGCCGATAGCCTGTTCTCGGGGGCCGTCGACATGTGCGTCCTTTTCGCCGAACAAGCCAAGCAGGCCGGCATCACCGTCAATGTCACGCGTGAACCCAACGACGGTTACTATTCCGACGTCTGGTTGAAAAAGCCGTTCTGCGCAGTGTCCTGGGGCGCGCGCCCGACGCCGGATGTGATGTATACCCTGGCTTACAAGGCTGATGCCGACTGGAACGAAAGCCGTTGGCAGAACGAGCGCTTCAACGAGTTGCTGCTTCAGGCCAAGTCCGAGCTTGATGACAGTCTGCGCGCTGAAATGTATCGCGAAATGGCAACGATCGCCCGTGATGATGGCGGCACGATCATTCCGATGTTCAATAACTTCGTCTACGCGCGTCGCAGCAACGTGATGCGTGGCGAAAGCCTTGCAGCAAGCTGGGAGTTGGACGGCGCCCGCGCACCAAGCCGCTGGTGGTTCTCGTCCTGATCCGATGCATGAAGTTAATCCACCTCGGTGCTGCTGGCGCCGGGGTGGGTCTATCCGACGAGCCGGCGGGGCTGCGAGTGTGCGCTGCACGGCGCCCCCTGACCGGTATTCGGGGCGGACTTTCAATCGTCCTTGGTGGGATTCTGCGATTCCAATTCATTTCCAACATAGCAGGAAAGGCTAGAAGTGTTTCCGATTTCGTGTTTTGATGCCAAAGTGTCGGTTTCAGAGCATTCCCCTTGTGCAGAGATAGGAAATCCTTGTCCGACGCACGCATAAAAAAATGATCTTCAGGATCGCAAAAAAATCTTCCAGGGAGAAAATATGACTAAAACAGATAACCAAGTTCTAATTGACCGGCTGGCGGATGCCGCCCGCGACGGCAAGATTTCCCGCCGGTCATTTATGAACTACTCGATGGCGGCGGGCATGACCGCCTCCGCGGCAACCGGCCTATGGGGCACTTCGGCCAAGGCGGCGCCCACCCGTGGCGGTACATTCCGCCTTGGCGCGCACGACGGCAACACCGGTGACACCCATGATCCCGGCACCTACGTGACCTTCTCGATGATTCAGGTCGCGCATACCTTTCGCGCCTACCTGACCCTGATCGAACCCGACGGATCGCTTGGCCCGGATGTCGCCCAGGAATGGAGCGCATCGCCCGACGCCAAGGAATGGACCTTCGTGATCAATCCAAAGGCTACCTTCCACAGCGGTAAGAAGGTGACGGCGGATGATGTCATCGCGTCGCTCAACCATCACCGCGGTGAAGATACGACCTCGGCGGCGGCTGCGCTGGTCTCGGATATCGAGGAACTGGTGAAGACCGATGACATGACGGTCACCGTCAAACTGGCCGGCGGCAACGCCGACCTGCCTTGGCTGATGACCGATTACCACCTTGCAATCTGCCCGGCCAACGATGACGGCACGATCGAATGGAAGTCCGGCGACGGCTGTGGCCCCTACAAGCTGGTCGAAACCGAATTCGGTGTGAACTATCGCTTCGTGCGCCACGAAGACTGGCATCTTGAAGGTGCCTATTTCGACGAGTGTGTGGTGACGGTTCTCAACGATCCGAACGCACGCCAGACAGCGCTAGTCACTGGCGACGTGGACGCGGTGACGCAAATCGAATTGAAAACCCTTTCGCTACTGCAACGCGATCCCAACATTGAAATCGACAACGTGCCGTCGGCCGGAGCGGTTACCATGCCGATGTTCTGCGACGTGGCTCCCTTCGACAATGTGGATGTGCGCAACGCGCTCAAGCATTCGATCAACCGTCAGGAGATCATGGAAAAGATCACCTTCGGCACATCGACGATTGGCAATGACTTCCATCATTCGCCGGCCATGCCGTACTGGCCCGAAGGGCTTGAGCAGAACGCTTATGACCCTGACAAGGCCAAATCGCTTCTGAAGAAAGCAGGCGCTGAAGGTTTGAGCACGGAAATCAGTGTCGCGGATTCTGTCTTCTCGGGGTCGGTTGACATGTGCGTTCTGTTCTCGGAGCAGGCCAAAGCTTCGGGCATCAACATCTCGGTCAAGCGTGAACCGAACGATGGCTATTACTCCGACGTCTGGCTGAAAAAGCCATGGTGCGTTGTGCAGTGGGGCGCGCGTCCGACACCGGACGTGATGTATTCGCTGGCTTACAAGGAGGACGCGGCCTGGAACGAAAGCCACTGGCAGAACGAACGGTTCAATGAACTGCTTCTGAAGGCCAAGGCCGAGGTGGATAACGATCTGCGTGCTGAAATGTATCGCGAAATGGCCATTCTGGCGAAGGATGATGGTGGTACGATCATCCCCTTCTTCTCGAACTTCGTCTACGCACGCCGTAGTAACGTCAAGCATGGCCCTGATCTGGCCGCCAGCTGGCAGATGGATGGCGCACGCGCCTGTAGCCGCTGGTGGTTCGAAGGCTAAGCGAACGCAATCTGGCCCGGCGCAACCTTTGCGCCGGGCCTTTTCACTGCCTTGCCGCTGAAAGGTCACCTACAAGACTGCGACAAGGCCACTAGCCCGAATAATCCAAGGGGATCCCCCTAAAGGAGCAAAGGGCAATAACACTGTTATGGCGTCTACGTCCGGCCCACTGGTGGCTTGGCCCGACGCACAACAGCAGGAGGGAACAGATGGGAGACATTCTAGGGCTGGTAGGTAAACGGCTCGGTCTCGGCGTATTCATTCTATTCGTCATTTCGATCATTATCTTCTTCATGGTCGAATTGCTGCCGGGCGACATCGCTCAGGCGGTTCTGGGACAAGGCGCTACCGAAGAAAACCTGGCCGCATTGCGCAAGCAAATGGGCCTCGATCAACCCGCCATCATGCGGTATTTGGACTGGCTCTCGGGCGCGGTCTTTCTGGATTTCGGCAATTCGATCGTGACGGGCGAGCGGGTGACCGCAGTGATTGGTGAGCGGTTCATGAACACGCTTTTCCTTGCGGCCTATGCTGCCGTGATCGCCGTGCCGGTGGCCATCGTGCTTGGTGTGATCGTCGCACTTTTGCGCAATTCGATCTTCGACCGGGTCGCCAACGTGGTGACACTGAGCTTCATTTCGTCGCCGGAATTCTTTCTGGGTTACATCCTGATCCTTTTCTTCGCGGTGAAATGGCAAATGTTCCCCGCGATTTCGAGCCTTAGCGAGGACATGACCCTTGGCGAATTGCTGATCCGGACCTTCCTTCCGGCACTCACGCTGGTTCTGGTGGTCATGGCGCATATGATGCGGATGACGCGGGCGGCGATTATCAACCTTCTGGCGTCGCCCTATATCGAGATGGCACGCCTGAAAGGCGCGCCACCGTGGAAGGTGATCGTCAAACACGCCCTGCCGAACGCATGGGCGCCGATCATCAACGTTGTGGCGTTGAACCTTGCCTACCTGATCACCGGCGTTGTGCTTGTGGAAGTGGTCTTCGTTTATCCCGGTATCGGCCAAGCCTTGGTTGACGCGGTGTCGAAGCGTGACTTCCCCGTTGTGCAGGCCTGCTGCCTGATCTTCGCGGCAACCTTCATCCTGCTCAACCTCGCAGCGGACGTTGGCGCCATTCTCACCAATCCGCGTCTGCGGCATCCGAAGTAAGGGAGTAGAAACAAATGAGCTGGTTTGTAATCATATACTACACCCTGCTTCTTGGGACGTCCTGTCTGGCGGCGTTCTTCAACAAGCGGCAGATCTTCCTGGTGGCCTTCGGCCTGACCTTGGTTTCCTTCATCTTGGGGATCATCGGCGGCCCCGCCGCCCTCAAGGCGGTGGCCATCTGCGCGGCATTGCTTGGGCTTGCGGCCATGGTGTCCTACGCCTTCCGCGAATTCCTGATACAGATAGCATCGGATGAGATGGGCAAGGAACTGCGCACCGCGCCGATGACAGCCGCTTTCGGCATGTTCGTCATGTTTACTTACGCGGTTATGGGGGTTTTTGCCCCGTGGATCGCGCCGCATGGCGAAGCCGAGGTGATCGCCTCGGCCTTTGCGCCACCGGACCAAAACATGCTTCTCGGGGCCGATCAGTTGGGCCGCGATATGTTTAGCCGTATCATCTATGGTGCGCGAAACTCGGTGGGGCTGGCCCTTGCCGCGACGATCGCAGCCTTTGTTCTGGGGGCGCTGGCCGGACTTCTGGCCGCGACGAAAGGCGGCTGGTTCGATCAGTTCATGGGCCGGGTGGCCGACGTGATCATGTCGATCCCGTCGCTGATCTTCGCCCTGCTGATGCTGTCGATCTTTGGCCCGCATATTCATGTGATCATCATCGCCGTTGCGGTGATTTACGCGCCGCGCGTTTTCCGCCTGACACGGGCGGTGGCGGGCAACGTGGTCGTCATGGACTATATCGAAGCGGCCAAGCTGCGCGGTGAAGGAACATGGTACCTCATCCGCCGCGAAATCCTTCCCAACTCCACCGCGCCACTGGTTGCGGAATTCGGGTTGGAATTCTGCTTCGTGTTCCTGCTTGTCGCGGGCCTGTCGTTCCTTGGCCTTGGTATTCAGCCGCCGACGGCGGACTGGGGTTCGATGGTGCGCGAAAACGCAACCTTGATCTCATTCGGTGACATCACACCCCTGATCCCGGCAGCGGCGATTGCCTTGCTGACGGTTGGGGTCAACTTCGTGGTGGACTGGATGTTGCATCGTTCCTCGGGACTGAAGGAGTAATCGAAGATGACAAACAAGAAAGAAGTCCTGCTGGAAATCAAAGACCTGGAGATTCAGGGCTACTCCGATGAAACTTGGGTCGACATCATCAAAGGTGTCGATCTGACCCTCCACCGCGGTGAGGTGCTTGGCCTCATCGGGGAATCGGGCGCCGGGAAATCCACCATCGGCGCGGCCGCCATGGGCTATGCCCGCGACGGCACGCGTATCTCGAACGGCTCGATCGAGTTTGACGGGATGGAACTGACCACGGCCAGCGAAAGCGAGAAACGCGCCCTGCGCGGGCATCGCATCGCCTATGTGGCACAGTCCGCCGCCGCGTCCTTTAACCCCTCGCACAAGCTGATTGATCAGTACAGCGAGGCCCCGCTTCAGTACCGCTTGAAAAAGCGGACCGAAGCCCAGGAAGACGCGATGGAGCTTTACGAAAAGCTGCGCCTTCCGAACCCACAGGAAATCGGCTTTCGTTACCCGCACCAGGTGTCGGGCGGGCAGTTGCAGCGCGCGATGACCGCCATGGCCATGTCCTGCAAACCCGATCTGATCATCTTCGATGAGCCGACAACGGCGCTTGACGTGACCACCCAGATCGAGGTGCTGGCCGCGATCCGCGACATCGTGGACGAGTACAACACCGCTGCCATCTACATCACCCACGACCTTGCCGTCGTGGCGCAGATGGCCGACACGATCAAGGTGTTGCTCAAGGGCGAGGAAGTCGAAGAGGCCCCCACCAAGGAGATGCTCGACAGCCCCAAGGAAGACTATACCAAGTCGCTTTGGGCCGTCCGCAGCTTCAAGCGCGATCAAAAAGAGCGTCCCAAGGATGGCACGCCCCTGATCTCTGTGCGCAATGTGGATGCCTCCTATACCGGCGGTGACAAGGTGCTCGATGACGTCAGCTTTGATGTCTACGAGGGGATGACCGTTGCCGTGGTGGGCGAATCCGGTTCGGGTAAATCCACGACGGCGCGGGTGATCACCGGCCTTCTGCCGCCCTCCAAGGGCGAGGTGCTGTTCAAGGGCGAACCTTTCCCGCCCGATTACCGGAACCGCACCAAGGATCAGTTGCGACAATGCCAGATGATCTATCAGATGGCCGATACCGCGCTGAACCCCAAGGTGAAGATCGCCGAAATCATCGGGCGCCCGGCCCAGTTCTATTCGGGTCTAAGTGGTGCGGCCCTCAAGAACCGGGTGGATGAACTTCTCGACCTGATCGAGCTTGAGCCATCCAAGTACTACAACCGCTACCCGCCGGAACTTTCGGGCGGTCAGAAACAGCGGATCGGTATTGCCCGGGCACTGGCGGCGGAACCCACCTTTATCGTCTGCGACGAGGTCACCTCGGCGCTTGACCAGCTGGTGGCCGAGGGCATCCTGAAGCTCTTGGATCGTCTTCAGAAAGAGCTGAACCTTGCCTATATGTTCATCACCCACGATCTGGCGACGGTGCGATCCATCGCCGACGAGGTGGTTGTCATGCAGCACGGCAAGGTGGTGGAGCAGGGGCCGAAGACAAAAATGTTCACCCCGCCACACCACCCCTATACCGACCTGCTGCTCAGTTCGGTCCCGGAAATGGACCCCGAGTGGCTGACAACCCTTCTGGAAGAACGGGGCGTGGACAACGTGGGCGATGCCGCCACGGCACAGATCGACCCGAACGATCCCAAGATCAGCGGTTGATTGATCAAGCCCTGAAAATGAAAGCGGCGGATGGTTTTCCAACCATCCGCCGTTTCTATATCTGTGACGTGCAACCGAGGATGGGAGAGAGGGCCCCGGTTTAAAAAAGTGCCCTGGATCAGGTGATGGACATCGCGCTGAACACCATCGTTGCAACGATGATGCCGTACACGATGAGGACCGCCGGCCAGGAAGCACTGTGCATACGCAATTCGCGGTTCAGTTGATCGCGGGTCATGATGTCGGCCTCCTGTAGAATTGAGGTTGCGGTTGTCCGGGCGTCGCTGCGTCCGTAATTTGCACATAATGGATTTTTCCCACCGCGCAATCTTTTTCTAGCAAAAATCCATGCACCATTTGCAACGCTGAATGCGCCGGACGTCATGGCTGACATCTGGCGCATTTTTTCGACATGTCGTCGCTTGAAAGCGACTTGTCGCAGCGTGCTTTACGCGCCCGGCCCTTGCAACGGCATCACCTGCAATTCCCCTTCCAACCGGGCCTTGATGGCTTGGGCGGCGGCGTGGGCACCCGCGGCCGTGGTAAAATAGGGAATCTTGTCATAAAGCGCAACCGAACGAATCTCGCGGCTGTCTTCCACGGCCTGCGCCCCTTCGGTGGTGTTCATGACCAGCGTGATCTGCCCGTCTTTCATCATGTCCACGATGTTCGGACGGCCCTCATAGACCTTGTTGACCACGTCGCAGTCGATGCCATGCTCTCCAAGGAAACCCGAGGTGCCGCGCGTCGCCACGATGCTAAAGCCCATCTCGACCAGAAGGCGCGCGGTATCGACCAGTTGCTCGGTCTTATCCGAATCCTTGATCGAAAAGAACACCTTGCCGCCTTCTGGAAGGTCGGCCCCGGCCCCCATCTGCGCCTTCAGGAACGCGCGCGGGAAGGACACGTCCCAGCCCATGACTTCCCCGGTCGAACGCATCTCTGGCCCAAGGATGGTATCCACGCCGGGGAAGCGGGCAAAGGGCAGCACCGCCTCCTTGACCGAGAACCAAGGCATGTCCGGATCAGCCAACGTCATCTGGTCGGCCATCGGCAGGCTGCCGGGCGTCGCGCCCTCGGGGTAGGGGCCACGATGCGGGAAGGCGTCCATCTTTTCACCGGCCATCAGGCGCGCGGCGATCGAGGCGATGGCACTATCCGTGGCCTTGGCCACGAAAGGCACCGTACGGCTGGCCCGCGGGTTCACTTCGATGAGGTAAATATCGTCGTTCTTCACCGCGAACTGCACGTTCATCAGGCCCCGCACATCAAGCGCCAGCGCCAGCGCCTCGGTCTGGCGCTTGATTTCGGCAATCGTTTCCGGGCGCAGCGAATAGGGCGGCAGCGAACAGGCACTGTCGCCCGAGTGAACGCCTGCTTCCTCGATATGCTGCATGATGCCTGTCACGTGAACGGATTCGCCATCGCACAGGGCATCCACATCGCATTCAATCGCACCGGCAAGGTAGCCATCCAACAGAACCGGGCTATCGCCCGAAACCACCACGGCCTCGGCGATATAGCGCTCCAGATGTGCCATGTCGCGGACGATCTCCATCGCGCGACCGCCTAGAACATAGGATGGGCGAATGACCAGCGGGAAGCCGATTCCTTCTGCAATCTCAAGGGCTTCGGCGTCCGAATGGGCAATCCCGTTCGATGGCTGCTTGAGCTTGAGTTGATTGACAAGCGCCTGGAACCGCTCGCGGTCCTCGGCAAGGTCGATCGCATCCGGCGAGGTGCCCAAAATCGGGATGCCCTCGGCCTCAAGATCATTGGCCAGCTTCAGCGGCGTCTGCCCACCGAACTGCACGATAACCCCGTGCAGGGTGCCGTTTTCCTGCTCGACCCGCAGGATTTCCATCACGTGCTCAAAGGTCAGCGGCTCGAAATACAGCCGGTCCGAGGTGTCATAGTCGGTCGAAACCGTTTCGGGGTTACAGTTGACCATGATGGTTTCATAACCCGCCTCGGTCAGCGCGAAACAGGCATGACAGCAGCAGTAGTCAAACTCGATCCCCTGGCCGATCCGGTTCGGCCCGCCACCCAGGATAACCACCTTCTTGCGGTCGCTCGGGCGCGCTTCGCATTCCACGTCGCCCATCATCGGGGCTTCGTAAGTGGAATACATATAGGGCGTCTGCGCCTCGAATTCGGCGGCGCATGTGTCAATCCGTTTGAACACCGCCGTCACGCCCTTGGCATGGCGCGTACGGCGCACATCGGCCTCGGTAAAGCCGGTCAGCTTGGCAAGGCGGGCATCGGTAAAGCCCAGCATTTTCAAAGTTCTAAGGCTTGCCTCATCGCTTGGCAGCCCATCGGTTTTCACCGCTTCCTCGGCATCCACGATTTCGCGGATGCGCGACAGGAACCACGGATCGAACGCCGTGGCAGCCTGGATTTCATCATCGCTTAGCCCCTCGCGCATGGCCTGCGCGATGGTGCGCATCCGGTCCGGGGTCTGCTCGCTGATCGCCTTGATGACGGCGGCCTTGTCGGGTGCGCCGGGGATATCCACCTCGTCAAAGCCGGTCAGCCCCGATTCCATCGACGCCAAAGCCTTTTGCAGGGATTCGTGGATCGTCCGGCCAATCGCCATGGCCTCGCCCACCGATTTCATCGCCGTGGTCAGCTTGGGCTCCGAGCCGGGAAATTTCTCGAAGGCGAATTTCGGGATCTTGGTGACGACATAGTCAATCGTCGGCTCAAAGCTGGCCGGTGTGACCTTGGTGATGTCGTTGTCCAACTCGTCCAGCGTATAGCCCACGGCCAGCTTCGCGGCGATCTTGGCAATCGGGAAACCCGTGGCTTTTGACGCCAAGGCAGACGAGCGGCTCACCCGCGGGTTCATTTCAATGACCACCATGCGCCCGTCTTCGGGGTTGATGGCCCATTGCACGTTGGACCCGCCGGTTTCCACGCCGATCTCGCGCAGCACGGCGATACTGCCGTTGCGCATGATCTGGTATTCCTTGTCGGTCAGGGTCAGGGCCGGGGCCACGGTGATCGAATCGCCGGTATGCACGCCCATCGGATCGACGTTTTCGATGGCGCAGACGATGATCGCGTTGTCCGCCTTGTCGCGGACAACCTCCATCTCGTATTCCTTCCAGCCCAGAAGCGACTCGTCGATCAGGATCTGACTGACGGGCGAGGCATCCAAGCCCGATTTGCAGTAATGCTCGTAATCATCGCGGTTATAGGCCACCCCGCCGCCGGTGCCGCCAAGGGTAAAGGCCGGGCGGATGATCGCTGGAAGGCCCACATGCTCAAGGGCTGCCATGCACTCTTCCATGTTCTCGGCGATGGTGGCCTTGGGGTTCTCGATCCCCAGACGGTCCATCGCCTCGCGGAACAGCTTGCGGTCCTCGGCCATCTCGATGGCCTCGCGGTTGGCCCCGATCAGCTCAACCCCGAATTTTTCAAGAACCCCCATGTCCGCCACGGCCAGCGCCGTGTTCAGGCCGGTTTGCCCGCCCATGGTGGGCAGCAGGGCATCGGGTCGCTCTTTCTCGATGATCTTTGCTACGATCTCGGGGGTGATCGGTTCGATATATGTGGCATCGGCCAGCCCCGGGTCGGTCATGATCGTCGCGGGGTTGGAGTTTACAAGGATGACGCGGTACCCTTCCTCGCGAAGCGCCTTACAGGCCTGAGCGCCGGAATAGTCGAACTCGCAGGCTTGGCCGATAATGATCGGGCCCGCCCCAATGATCATGATGGACGAGATGTCAGTTCTTTTGGGCATGGTGATCCTCGGGCAGCTGATCGGGCACACCGCCACAATGGGGTGCGCGCAAATTGTTGGCGGTTATATCCATCACGCGCCTGCTTGCAAGGGGGATCGCAAATCTTGAACGAAAGGCCGCTTTTGTGGGTGTCATCCATCCGATGCAGGATTACATACGGCCAGATCGCAACGGGAAACACGGCATTTGAAGATTCGCTTCGATAATGGCCCCAAGGCCGCAGCCTGCCGTTTCGCGCATCCGCGCGAAATGATCGTCGCGCATGAGGTTTCGGATGTGCGCGCCGCTCTTGATGCGCTGGACGCCGCGCAAGGCGCGGGCGCATGGCTTGCCGGGTTTGCCAGTTACGAGTTGGGATTCGCGCTGGAACCCCGGCTTGCGGCCCTCATGCCCGAGGATCGCGGTCTGCCGCTCTTGCAATTCGGGGTTTACGATGCGCCCGAAGAAGCGCCCGATCTCGCCCCCGGTCCCGCCAGCCTGCAACGCTTTCAACCGGGGTGGCGCAAGGCGCGATACACAAAGGCCTTTCAAACGGTGCATGACTATATCTGCGCCGGTGACATCTATCAGGCGAACCTGACTTTCCCGCTGTCCCTGCATGCCACAGGAGAGGCCGAGGCGCTCTATCACGCGCTCACACAGGTACAGCCCGTCCGCTACGGCGCCATGATCGAGGCCGGGGGGCTGCCCGCGATCCTTTCGCGCTCGCCCGAACTTTTCTTCCGCACCAAACCCGATGGCCGGATCGAAACCCGCCCCATGAAAGGCACCCAACCCCGCAGCAGCGATGCAAGCGAAGATGCCCGCCGCAAGGCCTTCCTGCAAACCGACGAGAAAAACCGTGCCGAAAACCTGATGATCGTTGACCTCCTGCGCAACGACATTAGCCGCATTTGCGAGGCCGGAAGCGTCAAGGTGCCGGAACTTTTCTGCGTCGAAAGCTATGAAACCGTGCACCAGATGGTCTCGCTCATCACCGGGCAAATGCAGGCGGGCACGGGCCTTGGCGATATCTTCCGCGCGCTTTTCCCCTGTGGGTCGATCACCGGCGCGCCGAAACTGCGTGCCATGGAAATTTTGGCCGAACTCGAAGGCGCAGCGCGCGACATCTATTGCGGCACCATCGGCTGGGCGGCCCCTGATGGCACCTCGGAATTCAACGTGGCGATTCGCACGCTGATGCTTGATGGCGATGAGGTCCGCCTCAACGTCGGCGGTGGCGTGGTCTACGACAGCACCGCCGACGCCGAATACGAAGAGGCGCTCTGGAAGGCCCGCTTCGCCCGGGCCCTCACACCTGCCATCGCCTGATCATTCCGCGGCGTGGCACATGTCCTCCACTGGGGCGGGGTACAGGTAATCGCGCGTCAGCGGCACGGCGTCCTGTTGCGGCGATAGCTGCAACTGGAACACCACCTGCCGGTTGAACCGAAAGGTCAACTCGCTGGCAATCAGGTAATACCGCCACATCCGGCAAAACCGCTCGTCATAAAGCGCGCGGGCCTTGTCGATATTCGCCATGAATCGATCATGCCAATGTTTCAGCGTTTCGGCATAATGCAGCCGCCAGATTTCCACATCCGTCGTAAACAAATCCTGCCCCTCGACGGCATGGGTCGCCTCGGACAGGGCGGGCACATAGCCACCGGGAAAGATATACTTGGCGATCCAGGGGCTTGTCACGCCCGGCCGCTCACACCGTCCGATGGTATGGATCAGGGCGACACCATCGTCATGCAATCGCGCGCGCACGTTGCGGAAATACTCGCCGTAATGCGGCGTGCCCACATGCTCGAACATGCCGACCGAAACCACCCGGTCGAACGTGCCTTCCACATGCCGGTAATCCATTAGGCGGAAATCCACCTTGTCCGACAATCCCGCCGCACCGGCCCGGGCCTGCGCCATGGCATGCTGTTCCCGCGACAGGGTCACCCCGACAACCTCGGCGCCATAATCCCGCGCCAGCGTCAGGCCCATACCGCCCCAGCCACAGCCGATGTCCAGAACCCGCATGCCCGGTTCAAGCAACAGCTTGCCCGCGATATGCTGTTTCTTGGCCTCCTGCGCGGCCTCCAATGTCATATCCGGGTCGCGGAAATAGGCGCAGGAATATTGCCGGTCCTTGTCGAGAAAAAGGTCATACAATTCCCCCGACAGGTCGTAATGATGCGCCACGTTCGACCGCGCGCGCCCCACCGGGTTGAACTGTCCCAGATACCGCAGCAAATGCCGCCCCATCACAAGCGGGCGGCGAAACCACGGCTGGCCCTGCGCGGCGATATTGCGGATGGCCAGCCCAAGAAACCCGTAAAGGTCATCGCCCTCGATGGTCAGGCGCCCATCCATATAGGCCTCTCCCACCGCCATATCCGGCGACAAAACAATCCTACGCGGCAAAGTCGGGTCATGCAGGCACAGCGCGACACGCTCGCCCCTGCCATCGCCATAGCGCCGCGTCATGCCTTCAGGATAAGTTACCGTCAGTTCACCCTGACGAAACAGATGCCGCAGCATCGCGTCCAAGGCCTTCGTCCACATGTTTCACCCCCGGTTCCCGCGCCGCGCGGGCGCATTAATTTGGTGATGCGAAACCTGCCGTTTGTCTCGCCGGATGCCCCGGCGGCTGCTCATATCCGGCATTTTGGCCCAAAATCCCGGTTTCTGTAAATGTTTTTGGTCAATGGTGCTGACTTGCGCGGTCCCCCGCCCTTGACTTTACCGCGCCGCCAAGGTGTATCGGCGCGGACCACAAGACATACCCGTAACGGGCCCTGAGAGGACACCATGCACGCATTCCGCAGCCATACCTGCGCCGATCTGACGAAATCCAACGTGGGCGACACCGTCCGCCTGTCCGGCTGGGTCCATCGTATCCGAGATCACGGCGGGGTTCTGTTCGTTGACCTGCGCGATACCTACGGCATGACCCAGGTGCTCTGCGATCCCGACAGCCCGGTTTTCGCCGAGGTGGAAAAAGTCCGCTCCGAATGGTGCATTCGCATCGACGGCGAGGTGAAGGCCCGCGACGACAGCCTGATCAACCCGAAAATCCCCACCGGCGAGATCGAGGTTTACATCCGCGACATGGAAGTGTTGGGCAGCTCCGAGGAACTGCCGCTCATCGTCTTCGGCGATCAGGAATACCCCGAGGAAACCCGCCTCAAGTACCGCTACCTCGACCTGCGCCGCGAGGTGATGCAAAACAACATGGCCCTGCGCTCGGACGTGGTGGCCTCCATGCGCCGCCGCATGTGGGATAAGGGGTTCCGCGAATACCAAACCCCGATCATCACGGCCTCAAGCCCCGAAGGCGCGCGCGACTTCCTCGTGCCCTCGCGCCTGCATCCCGGCAAGTTCTACGCCCTGCCGCAGGCCCCGCAGCTGTTCAAACAGCTCATCATGGTCTCGGGCTTCGACAAGTATTTCCAGATCGCGCCCTGCTTTCGCGATGAAGACCCGCGCGCCGACCGCTCGCCCACCGATTTCTACCAGCTCGACATGGAAATGAGCTTTGTCGAGCAACAAGATGTGTTCGACACCATTTCCCCGGTGATCGCGGGCGTGTTCGAAGAATTCGGCGGTGGCCGCAAGGTGGATGCGCCGCAAGACTGGCCGCAAATCCCCTATAAAGAAGCCGCGCTGAAATACGGCACCGACAAGCCCGACCTGCGCAACCCGATTGAAATGCAGGATGTCTCGGAACATTTCCGCGGCTCGGGTTTTGCCATCTTCGCCAAGCTGCTGGAACAAGACGGCACCGAGATTCGCGCCATCCCCGCCCCCACCGGCGGCAGCCGCAAGTTCTGCGACCGGATGAACAAGTTTGCCCAACAAGAAGGCCTGCCCGGCATGGGCTATATCTTCTGGCGCGAGGGCGAAAACGGCACCGAGGCCGCAGGCCCGCTTGCCAAGAACATCGGCCCCGAACGCACCGAGGCGATCCGCCAGCAACTGGGCCTTGGCGTCGGCGATGCCGCCTTCTTCCTTGGCGGCAAACCGCAGGCCTTCGAACGCGTCGCCGGCAAGGCCCGTGACGTCATCGGCGAGGAATTGAACCTCACCGACACCAACCGCTTTGCCTTTGCATGGATCGTCGATTTCCCGATCTTCGAGAAGGACGAGGAAACCGGCAAGATTGACTTTGAACACAACCCCTTCTCCATGCCGCAAGGCGGGATGGAGGCGCTCAACGCCGATCCGCTGGCCGTCAAGGGCTTCCAATACGACCTTGCCTGCAACGGTTATGAACTCGTGTCCGGTGCCATCCGGAACCACAAGCCCGACCTGATGCTCAAAGCCTTTGAGCTTGCTGGCTACGGCGAGGACGAGGTGAAAAACCGTTTCGGCGCGCTGTTCCAAGCCTTCCACTATGGCGCACCGCCGCACGGCGGCTGTGCCGCGGGCATCGACCGGATCGTGATGCTGCTGGCCGATGAACAGAACATCCGCGAGGTCATCATGTTCCCGATGAACCAACGCGCCGAAGACCTGATGATGAACGCGCCGTCGGACCCCACCAGCGACCAGTTGATGGAACTCGGCCTGCGCGTCATCCCGCAGGACGACTGATCGCATGGACCAAACCCGCCCCGTCGGCCCCCCGGTGCCCAATTGGACACCACCGCCCCTGCCAAGGGGCGAGGGGCTTGCGGGGCGCTACGTGCGGCTTGAGGCGCTGGACGCCGACAAGCACGCGGCGCTGCTTTTCAAGGCCTTCGACGGGCATGACGCGGTATGGACCTACATGCCCGACGGTCCCTTCGCCTCCGCCGCGCAATTCCACCGCTGGATGCGCGAGGCCACCGCGCATGACGACATCCTGTTCTACGCCATTTTCGATCAGGTCACGGGGGAATACGGCGGCTTTGCCTCCTACCTTCGGATGAAGCCCGCCGCAGGGTCGATCGAGGTGGGCTTCATCGCCATGGCCCCGCAGTTACAGCGCACCCGCGCCGCGACCGAGGCGATCTACCTGATGATGAAATGGGCCTTCGAGGCGGGCTATCGCCGCTTCGAATGGAAATGCGATGCGCTCAACGCCGCCTCGCGCCGGGCCGCGCAACGCTTCGGCCTCAGCTTCGAGGGCATCTTCCGGCAGGCCACCGTTTACAAGGGCCGCAACCGAGATACCGCGTGGTTCGCCGCAATAGATGCCGAATGGCCCGCCCTGAACGAAGCCTTTCAATTCTGGCTGTCGCCGTCCAATTTCGATGACGCGGGCCAGCAACGCGAACGGCTCAGCGACCTGACAAGCCTCGTGCGCGCCTCGGGCGATCCCGAACAGGCGGCGCACCGCCCATGACGGGCGGGGTGTTGCAGCACGGGCGCGGCAAGGTCTAGCTGAATTGCGCCGCTGGTTGGTGCAGGCGCGCCTGCACAAGCCCGGCAATGCGCGCCACCGCCTCGCGGGTGCCGCCGCCACCGGCCTCGCGCCGCCGCGCCAGATCGCTTGCCGCCTGTGCCAGCGGCCCGTCCTCCACCAGATGGGCCACCCCGCCCAGGAATTGCGCCAGGTAATCCATCATCGGGCCCTCGCCACAATCCTCCAACAACGCGGCGGCATGGGCCATATCGTCCACGAATGCCACCGGATCGGGTTCGATCACCTCGTCGCTCAGCGCCCGTGGCCCGGACGGTTGCCGATCACTGGGCAGGTGATCCAGTAACGCCTGCTGAAATGCGGCAAGGCCGACCATGGGCTTTTCAAAGAAACCGTCGGCCCCGGCCGCGACAGAGGCGCTGGCCGCAAACCCGTCGCCACTAAGCCCCATGATAATACCCACCCGGGGCGTGGCTGCGTTCAGTTCCGCGATCAGGTCAAGGCCCGAGCCATCGGGCAACCCGTGGTCGACGATCACCGCCGAAGGCCGGTAGACCTGCAAATGCCGCCGCGCCGAGGACAGGCAATCCGCCCGGCGGATACGGGCGCCGCTGCGCAAACACATCAGGCGCAGCGCTTCACAGGCATAGCGGCTGTCCTCCACAACCAGAATCGTCATCCCCAATAATGGCCGCCGCGCGCTGGGCGCGCGGTTTGGGGCCAGTGTGCCGTCAAGATCCTCCATAGATCCGTTCCTTTCTGTGCGGTCCATGGCCCAAGGCTATCCAAAGATTGGCTAACGCATGGTTAATCCAGCGGATGCGTCCCCCTGTCGCTTGTCAGAAAAGGGGCGTGGCCCCATAACAAGCGCAAAGCACAAGAAAGGATTCCCCATGATCGGACGCCTCAATCACATTGCCATCGCCGTCCCCGACCTCGAAGCCGCCGCCGCCCAATACCGCACGGCCTTGGGGGCCAAGGTGGGTGAGCCGCAGGACGAACCCGACCATGGCGTTACCGTCATCTTCATCGACCTGCCCAATACCAAGATCGAACTGCTGTACCCCTTGGGCGAAGACAGCCCGATCAACGGGTTTCTTGAGAAGAACCCATCGGGCGGTATTCACCACGTCTGCTACGAGGTCGAGGATATCCTTGCCGCCCGCGACCAGCTGACGGAACATGGCGCGCGCGTTCTGGGCTCGGGTGAGCCGAAAATCGGCGCCCATGGCAAACCGGTGCTCTTCCTGCATCCCAAGGATTTCCAAGGCACCCTCGTGGAACTGGAGCAAGTCTGATGAGCATCGCCTCGGCAATCGTCCTGTTTCTGGTGATCTGGTTCATGACCTTCCTGATCGCCCTGCCGATTCGCATCCAGACACAGGGCGAGGCGGGCACGATCGTGGAAGGCACCCATGCCGGATCGCCCGAACAGCATCACCTGCGCAAGAAGATGATCATCACAACGCTTATCAGTATCGTGCTTTGGATCATTATCGGCGGCACGATCCTCTCGGGTGCGATCTCGGTGCGCGACATCGATTTGTTCGACCGCATGGGCCCTCCCTCCAGCCTTACCGAATAACCATGTTGAGCGCGCCTTCGGCGCGCGCTTTAAATCTCGGGGCTGGCCTGTGGCCATCCCCTCGGATGCCTCCGGCGGGGGTATTTTGGCCAAGAAAAAACCATCGCGCCCAAGCGCTTTGCCGTGGTGCAAACGGGCATTCAAGACAATCCTGCGTAGCGTAGCCGCGCCTATGTGCCGCTGGGTTCAATGCGCCCCGTTGCAAAAGCCGTGGTCGGCAAGGGAGGCCAGAACGTAGCAATCGCTGGATGGTCCATCCCCATCGCAGCCGCCGACGATCCGGTCCAGTTCACTTTCCAGCCTGCGAAGCTGGGCAATCTTGCCACGGACCGCCTCCAATTGTGCATGTGCGATCTGGCTTGCCGCTCCGCAGGTGCGGTCGGGGTGGTCCTGCAGGTCGATCAATGCGCGGATCGCATCGATGGAAAAGCCAAGATCGCGGGCGTGTTTGATGAACCCGAGCTGTTGTAACTCGGATGTCCCATAGCGGCGTTGGTTGCCCGCCGTGCGTTCGGGGGCCGCCAGAAGGCCCATTTGCTCGTAATAGCGGATGGTCGGCACCTTGACCCCGGTGGTGGTCGACAATTGCCCGATGGAAAACATGAAAAACCCTCTTGAAGCTATAGTTACTAGAGAGATTACATTGCGGGAAAGCAGATGAAAAGGGGGCCAGGATGGCTGGATGTTGCGGGCATGATGCCAAGTTCGAAGGGCTGTCGCCCGACTACAAGCGCAGGCTTTGGGTGGTCATCGTCATAAACGCCGCGATGTTCGCGGTCGAGATGGGCGCGGGCCAGATGGCCGGTTCCCAGGCGCTCAAGGCCGACGCGCTGGATTTTCTGGGCGACGCGCTGACCTATGGTATTTCGCTGGCTGTCATCGGCGCCTCGATCCGGGTGCGCACCACCGCCGCGCTGGCCAAGGGGCTCAGCCTTTTTGCCATGGGGGCCTGGGTTTTCGGCTCGACGCTTTACAGGGTTTTCTACATCGGCGTGCCCGAGGCGCAGATCATGGGGGTCATCGGCGTCATGGCATTGGCCGCCAACCTGGCCAGCGTGGTGCTTTTGCTGCCCTACAAGGACGGTGACGCCAACGTGCGCTCGGTCTGGCTGTGTTCGCGCAATGACGCCATCGGCAATATCGCGGTGATGATCGCGGCCCTGGGCGTCTGGGGCACCGCCACCGGCTGGCCCGACCTGATCGTCGCGGGTATCATGGCCGGGCTGTTCCTGAGTTCCTCGGTGCAGATCCTCCGCCAGGCGCTGGAGGAGCGGCGCGAGGCGGAGCAGCAAACCGCCACTTAACCGTGCTTCACCTTCAACCGGTGATAAAGATGCGTGAAGGTCGCCGCGCCAATGATCGGCACCACGAGGTTCAGGACCGGCACGATCAGGGGCAGGGCCATCAACACCCCCGCGGCCCAGATCACCGCGCCGTGCTTTTGCCGCATGGCCTTGGCCCCGGTGCGCCCCTCGCGGCGCATCGCGGCCAGCGTGAAATATTCCCGGCCCAGCAAAAAGCCGTTCAGCGCGAAAAACACCGGCAGGCCCGCGATGGGCAGCACCATGGTCAGTAAAAGCGCCAGGATATTGGCCGCGATCAACACCCCGAAGGCGGCCAGGCCATCGCGAAGCTCATCGCTCAGCGGCGGGCCTTTGGCCTTGGGCAAATCAGGGTAATGCCGATCCTCGACTGCATCGGCCACCTCGTCCAGGAACATCGACACGAAAGCCGAGGCCACGGGCACCATCAGGAATACCGACAGCCCGATCATCAGCGCCACAAAGGCCCAGCTTAGCACGTTATCGACCCATTGAACCTCGCCCAGCAAGGGAAGCGTCACCGCATCCCCCACCATCCAGCCGACACCCCAGACCAGCACGGCGGTGATCGCGGCCAGAAGCCCAAGGGTCAGGCCGATCCCGCGCCAGAACACCTTGCGAAAGCGCGGATCGCCGACCTGACCCAGCGCCTTGAAAAAACTGGTGAAAATCATTCGCAAACCCATGTTGTAATGGCATCAAGATCGGGGCGGGGCCGTTCGGGCGGTTGGCTGGTCTCGGTGCCGATATGGATGAAGCCCGCCACCCGCTCATGGGTGTCCAGCCCCAGACCGGTTTCAAGAAATCCCCGGTCATGGCTTGCCCAACCCGACAACCAATTGGCACCCCAGCCGCTGGCCAAGGCCGCGTTCAGCATCGCAAGGCACACCGCCCCCGCCGAATAGGTCTGTTCGATCGGCGGGATCTTGTCCGAGGGTTTGGCCACCTCGACCACGGCCACCGCCAGATGCGCCGAAGCGAACTGCACCCGCGCCTTCGAGATATCCGCCTCGTTGAGGCCAAGCGACAGGCCGCGTGCCTCGGCAACCTCGGCCAGCCGCTTTAGCGCCGGACGCTCCAGCACGATAAACCGCCACGGCTCAAGCTTGCCGTGATCGGGGCTGCGCGCGGCGGCGGTCAGGATCGGCTTCAGCTCGGCACGGCTTGGCACCGGGGTGGTCAGCGTCTTGGCGGGCCGCGAGCGGCGCGACAGCAGAAAATCCATAGCGGCTTGGTTCGGTGCAGGCATGGGGCCCCCTTGGTGTTGCCCCCGATATGTCGGGGCAGGGGGCGGCGGGGTCAACCCCTAGCGTCCCGCGCGGGGCCACGCTATGCAGGACAGATGGCCGACAGACCCCTTGCCCATCTTGCCCAGCCCGGAACGCAGATCGCCCTGCGCGTCACGCCGCGCGCCTCGCGCAATCGGATCACCCAAGAGGGCGGCGAAATCCGGGTTTACGTCACCACCCCGCCCGAGGACGGCAAGGCCAATGCCGCCGTGCAAAAGCTTCTGGCCAAGGCGCTTGGCGTGGCCAAATCGCGGCTCACGCTCATTCGCGGCCAAACGGCGCGCGACAAGGTGTTTGCCTTGGACTAAGGCTTTGTCGCTTTCGGCGGTAGGGTATAGACCCCCTCCGGCAGGTTCAGCGCGGCGCCCAGATCGCGCAGTTGCGCCATCGAAAGCGTCACCTTCTGAACACTGTCGGTCCGTGGGTCATATTGCTCGACGGTCACGCATTCCTCGAAGGCGTTGACCACGACATCCTCCTGCAAGGGGGCCGCGCCGTCATCGACCAGCGTGACCACCGTTGCGTCAAATTCATGCTCGATTGAAAACATGGGCCAACTCTACCGCCTGAGCGGACCTTTGCAAGCCTTGCTGGCAAGGGGCTGGCACATGACTGAAAGCCTGCTAAATATAGGGCGGAACTCTAGATTAAGGATTGCCATGCGCTGGATCGTTCTTATCGGCCTTGTGGGCCTTGCCGGTTGTGTCTCCACCGTTGAGCCGCAGCAGCCTGCCGAACAACCCCGGCAGACCCAGGTGCAAAAGAAACCCGAACCGCCCACCCGGTCCGAGGTGCAGCGCTTCGCACAGGTGGTCAAAACGGTCGAACCCGTGGCCGAACGCGAATGTCGCACCCGCACCGGGGCCGGGACAAACTGTGACTTCCGCATCGTCGTGGACGATCGCCCGGGCCAGCCGGTCAATGCCTACCAGACGCTCGATAAATCGGGCCGTCCGATCCTTGCCTTCACCCTCGCGATGATCTCCGAGGTGCGCAATGCCGATGAACTGGCCTTTGTCATGGGGCACGAGGCCGCCCACCACATCGAAGGCCATATTCCACGCCAGCAGCAAAACGCCATGGCCGGCGCGGTGCTTTTGGGCGGGCTTGCCGCCCTGACAGGCGCCGGAAGCGACGGCGTGCGGGTGGCAACCGATCTGGGCGCCTCCGTGGGCGCGCGCAGCTACTCCAAGGATTTCGAGCTTGAGGCCGATAGCCTTGGCACCGTGATCACCCGCAAGGCGGGCTACAACCCGGTGCGTGGGGCTGAATTCTTCACGCAGATTGCCGACCCCGGCGATCGCTTCCTTGGCACCCACCCGCCCAATGCCAAGCGGATCGAAACCGTCCGCCGCGTGGATGCGCAACTCTGATCCATGCGTCAACTCACCGGTGTCATCAGCGACCGAGGCTCGAAATACGCGGTCTCGGGTGGCCCCGCGCAGGATCGCGCGGGGGTGGATGCCTTTCTCAAAGAGCTGAAGAAAGACAAGAAGTTCGCCAAGGCCACCCATAACACATGGGCGATGCTCATGGCCGATGGCACGCCGCTCAAGGGGGACGATGGCGAATCGGGCGCGGGCATGGTGATCGTGCGCATGCTGGAACGCGCGGGCCTTACCGATCACGTGATCGTCGTCACCCGCTGGTACGGGGGCAAGCATCTGGGCGGTGACCGCTTCCGGCACGTTCAGGACTGCGTGACCGCCTATCTCGACGATTTGCAGGCTTGATGCACATCAAGGCCGCCTGGCGCGGGATTCGATAGCCTTCCTTCGTGCCCACCCCAAGGGCCACAGCAGGAAGGCTTCGCCATGACCAGCACATCAACCCTGAAAAAACACGCCGCCTTGGTGGACCGTATGGCCTCGGCCCTTGGCGTCGATCTCGAACGCAAGGCCATGGAAGGTCAGATCGACTTCGACCAGATCAGCGATGCGGTCATGGCCTGCACCGGCTGTTCGAACCCCGAGGATTGCACCCGCTGGCTTGATACCCAAACCGGGCCGGTCGACACGCCGCCTGACATTTGCCGCAACGCCAGCGTCTTCGCGCGCCTCAAGGCCGGGAAACATGCCTGACCCAACACCCCTTGGTCCCCCGCGACGTCACTATTGGCTGGTTCAGGGCATGGCCCGCGCCACCGGCCTCGATCTGGTCGCGGCGGTCCGCGACGGGCGGCTTGGCCTGCACGACTGGGCCGATATCGTGCACAATTGCCGCGCCTGCGCATGGGCTGACGGTTGTGATCAATGGCTGGCCGGTGCCCCGCATGTCGCCGCCCCGCCAAGACCCTGCCGCAACCGTGCGGCGCTTGCCGCGCTGAAAATCGAACAGGAGCTTTCCGAGGCATGACCGCTCAACTTTCTCATCTCGGTGATCCGAACCTGCATTTCTGGCTCACCCGATCCGTCGCGCGCGCGGTGCATGTCAATCTCTCCGATGCGCTTGCCGCCGGTCGGCTCACGCCCGCGCATTACGCCGATATGGTCACCAAGTGCCGACGCTGCCCTTATGTTTCCACATGCGAAGCCTGGCTGGCCGAAAACGCCGCCGGCGCGCCTGCAGTGCCCGCGCATTGCGCTAATGCCGACCTTCTGAATACCTTGATCGAAGACATGGGCCCAACAAGCCTGCACTGAATGTTCCAGCCAAACGCAAGCGTGCCGCCCCTCCGGCACATTGCGAAGGGGCGGCACGCTGTCCTGTCGTCGAACGCCGCGTTACTGCGCGGTGATCACTTTCATCACAAGGTCGCCGTCCACCCGGATCGGGCCATCTTCCTTGGCGCCCAGGGTATATTCGAAGATCCCGGTGGCGTTGCCACCATCTTCGGCATGCACCATCAGCATAAGCATGTCACCGGCGGCGACATCTTCGGTCAGGATGGCGGCAACATCGGTGGTCTCGCCCTTGCGAATGGGGGCATGGCCGACAACCGGGCCGGGGGCCATATCGGCATCGGTGCGGTGCACAACCAGCCAGCCATTCTTGTCGGCAACGATCTTCTCGGCACTGACAACGCCGTTCTCAACCGATTGATCCGAGGCCTTGACCATCGGCGCGGCATGATCATCCGCAAAGGCCGTGGTGGCGGCCAGTGCGAAAACGGCGGTCATGAATGTACGAGTCATATCGTGGTCCTTTCTTTGTTGCGTGTGCCCGTAGTCACGCAGGGACCATCGAAAAGTTTCAAAAGTTTGTGAATTTTTTTGGGGGCGCGCAAATCATCCTGCGCGGTGGGCTTCCCTCCGCCGATCCCAGGCATAAAGCGTCGGGGCGAGAGGCGAGGGGGCAGACCAGACTGGCCATCTGCCACCCGGCAGGCCCGCTGGATAGCGAAGAACCCCGTAAGGGTAGATGAGTACGCGCGCCATTTGACTTCGGGAAATCCCGAAGAATACCGGCGCGATCAATGCAGGAATCTTGGGCGATTAAGTCAAACGGTCAATCGCCGCCGGTCTCCTCGCGCAGCCATGCCTCGGCATCGGGCGTGCTCTCCACCTCTTCCCAAGTGATCACTGGCAGGTCATAGGGGTGCCGCTCTGTCAGCATCTCCACCACCGCCGCGCGGTGCGCGGGCCGTGTTTTGAGCGTCAGGAAAACCTCGTCCTCCTCCTCGATACGCCCTTGCCAATGAAAGACACTTTTCGCCCCCGGAGTTATGTTGCCACAGGCGGCCAAGCGCGCCGTCACAACCGCCGCGGCCAAGCCTCGGGCGGTGTCCAGATCGGGGCAGGTGGTCGTGACATGGATCATGAAGGGCCTCCTTTGCGGATCATGCCCCTAGATCAACACGCCCCAAGTCATCTGGCAAGCCTTACCCCGGGAGGCGCCCCCAAAGGTCATACTCGCCCGCCTCGTCCACCTCGACGCTGACGATATCGCCCACGCTCAGCCCCGCGGTGCCTTCGTCGATGAACAAACAGCCGTCAATCTCGGGGGCATCGGCCTTGGTGCGGCAGGTGGCGATGCCATCCTCGTCGATGTCATCCACGATCACCTCTTGCACTGTGCCAACCTTGGCGGCCAGTTTATCCTCGGAAATCGCCTGCGCCTTTTCCATAAAGCGCTCCCAGCGGTCTTGCTTGATCTCTTCGGGCACATGGTCGGGCAGGGCGTTCGACCGTGCCCCATCCACGTTTTCATATTTGAAGCAACCCACCCGGTCCAACCGGGCCTCGTCCAGCCAGTCCAGCAGGGTCTGGAATTCTTCCTCGGTTTCGCCGGGATAACCGACGATAAAGGTAGAGCGCAGGGCAATATCAGGGCAATCGCGCCGCCATGCGGCAATCTCATCCAGCGTTTTCGCCGCCGCCGCAGGCCGTGCCATACGCCTCAGCGTATCGGGATGCGCATGTTGGAACGGAATATCCAGATAAGGCAGGACAAGCCCCTCGGCCATCAGCGGAATAAGCTGTCGGACATGCGGATAGGGGTAGACATAATGCAACCGCACCCAGGCGCCCAAACCGCCCAGATCCCGCGCCAGATCGGTGATATGCGCGCGGTGGCCCCGGTCTTCGGCATGCTTGATATCCACGCCATAGGCGCTGGTATCCTGTGAAATCACCAGCAATTCGCGCACACCGCTTTCCACCAGCTTTTCCGCCTCGCGCACCACGGCATGGGCCGGTCGGCTGGCCAAGCGCCCGCGCATATCGGGGATGATGCAGAACTTGCACTTGTGATTGCAGCCCTCTGAAATCTTTAGATAACTGAAATGCCGGGGCGTCAGCTTCACACCGCTGGCGGGCAGCAGGTCGACGAAAGGGTCCGGTGCAGGCGGCACCGCGCCATGCACCGCGTCCAAAACCTGTTCGTACTGGTGCGGGCCGGTCACCGCCAAAACCTTGGGATGCGCGCCGGTGATATACTCGGGCTCGGCCCCCAGGCATCCGGTGACGATCACCTTGCCGTTGGCATCGATCGCCTCGCCGATCGCCCCCAGCGATTCGGCCTTGGCGCTGTCCAGAAACCCGCAGGTGTTCACGATCACCGCATCGGCGCCCGAATAATCCGGGCTGATCCCGTAGCCCTCGGCGCGCAGCCGCGTCAGGATCCGCTCGCTATCCACCAATGCCTTGGGACAGCCAAGGCTGACCATGCCGATGGTGGGCTGCCCCTTGCGCGGGGTCTCGGAAACGCGGGCGCGGGCCAGATCGGGCCGCAGGTCGGGGGGATTGGTGCTCATGCAGGCGCATATAGACGCTTGGAAAGGCTGCGGGAAGGGAAAACCGGTTGTTGCTTGGGGCCTGCCCGCTTACATCTTGGTCATTGCAATGAAGGGGTCTGTCATGCGGTGGGTGTTGCGTCTTGTGGGGCTGGTGGTCGTGCTGGCCATTGTTGCGGTTGTCTCGATCCTCATGTTGCCGGGCGACAGGATCGCCCGCATCGCCGCCGATCAAATCTCGTCGCTCACCGGCCGCGAGGTGTCGATGCAGGGCGATACCACGGTCAGCTTTTACCCCGTGCTTGGCATCTCAACCGGGCAAGTCACCGTGGAGAATGCGCCGTGGTCCGAGGGTGGGCCGATGTTCACCGCCCAAAGCCTCAAGATCGGGGTCGAGCCGCAAGCGCTTTTCGGCGGCGATATCCGTATCACCGGGCTTGAGGCCGTTGGCCCCAAGATCCTGCTGGAACGCGCCGCCAATGGCGCGGTGAACTGGGAAATCGGGGTCGAGGGCGTGGCCCCCTCCGGCCAAGGCGAAACTGCCGCCGCCCCCTCAAACCCACTGGCCCTGACGCTGGATCGCGCGCTGATCACCGATGCCGACCTGACCTATGTCGATCACGGCACCGGCGAACGTATCGCCATGCCGGGCATGGATTTCGACCTGCGCTGGCCCGAGTACCAAGGCACCGCCACGTTCGACGCCACCCTGCGCCCCGCCGGGCAGGCGGTGCAAGTTTCCGGCCATCTGGACAAGGTGGGCAATTTCATCGCCGGGGGCGTTTCGGCACTTGAAGTGGCGGTGACGGCGCCGGGCGGCAAGGTGTCATTCGCAGGCCGCGCAGGCGTGCAGCCACAGGTGGCAGGCCGTGTTACGGCCGATCTCGACAGCACCTCGCGTTTCATGGCCGCGCTTGGCCTCGCCGCGCCCGATATGCCCAAGGGGTTGGGGCGGGCCATCGCGGCACAGACCGATGTGACCTTGACCGAAGACTTGCGCCTGTCGCTGCGTGAAACCGCGCTCACCCTTGACAACAACCGCCTGACCGGCGCGGCCGACGTCATGCTGGGCGGCGACAAACCCCGTTTCAACGCACAACTCAACGCCGGCGCGCTGGACCTGCGCGGGCTATCGGCCGACGATGGCGCGGCCGGGGCCGCGGGCGAGACTGGCAGTGCCTCGGGCTGGCCCAAAACCCCGATTGACGCGGGCGCACTGGCGCTGGCCGACGGCGAGATTGCCCTTGTCGCCGATAGTGTCGACCTGGGCGATTTCAAAATCGGCAAAACCCGCACCCTGATGACACTGGACCGCGCGCGCATGGTCTTTGAACTGCGCGAATTGCAGGCCTACGACGGGATGATCACCGGGCAATTCGTGATGAACAACCGTTCTGGCCTGTCGGTCGGCGGGGACATGGCAGCACGCGGGATCGACCTTGAAACCTTCCTTGCCGATGCCATCGATGTCTCGCGTTTTTCTGCCAAGGCCGATGGCGATTTGCAATTCCTCGGTGTCGGCAATTCGCTGCATGCCATCATGAACAGCCTTTCCGGCGATGGCGCCATCAAAACCGGGCGCGGGGTGATCTCGGGCATCGACCTTGATCGCCTGATGCGCTCGGGCGATGGCACCGGCGGCACGACCGTGTTCGACAGCCTTGGCGCCAGTTTCACAATGCAAGACGGCAACCTGCGCAACGACGACCTGTTGATGACCCTGCCCCTCGCCAAGGCCGAGGGCGAGGGGCGCATCGGCCTTGGCGCACAGGACATCGATTACCTGGTCACGCCGGTGCTTCTGGAAGGCGAAAACCGCCGCGGCCTTGCCATCCCGGTGCGCATCCGCGGCCCATGGGCCAATCCGCGCATTACCCCCGACCTGGAAAAAGCCATCGACCTGAACCTCAAGGAAGAAAAGGAAAAGCTGGAACAGCGCGTGCGCGAGGAGCGCAAGGAACTGGAGGCCAAGGCCGAAGAGGAAGTGAACCGCGCCCTTGAAAAGGAACTGGGTGTCACGCGCGAAGAGGGGCAATCGGTCGAGGATGCCATCAAGAACCGTGCCGAAGATGCCCTGAAGGACGAACTGCTTAAACTCTTCGACTAAAGCGTGCCGCCTTTAAAAGGAGCGGCTGCGCCGCGCAGGATAAGCGCGCTTATGCGCGCCCAATGGGGGCTTTGCCCCCGGTTGAAAATGGGATTTTCAACCTCCCCCAGGATATTTCGGGCCAGAAGAAAGGGGCCGGAGTGGATTTGCAATCCTCTTGCTAAAGCGTTTCGCGAAAAACCTGAATCACAGATTCTCGCGAAACGCAGTGCTCCGCTCAATCGTTGCACGCGTTCCGCCTTTCGCTGATGCATCAGGTTAAAGGCGGAACGCTTTAGGCTAGCGGAGATTCACCTGGGCTGCATGTCGCGAAACGCTTTGGGCCCATCGAAAAAGGGGCCAGCCTGGCCCCTTTCATCAATAGGATATCAACACCGCTGTTACCGCTTGCGGTCGCGCCGGTTGCTCATCGGTTGGAAGGCCACGCCGACATGCGCTTCGCAATAGGGCTTGCCCGATTGGACCGGCAAACCGCAAAACCAGAAATCATCGGTCGCGGGGTCGCCCACGGGCCATTTGCAGGTCCGCTCGGTCAATTCCATCAGGCTGAGTTTCTTGGCCTTCTTCTCGACCTCGCTTACCTTGGCAAGGGCCTCGGGGGCGATTTCATTGGCCGAGGGTTGCGGCGGCAAGGGCTGCCCGGCCGGGATGATCTGCTTGGCGCGGCTCGCCGGGGCGGCGGGCGCGGGCGTGGCCTCCTCGGTCGGCTTGGCGGCGGCCTCGGTCTCGGCCTTGGGGGCCGGGGCCGGTTTTGCCGCCGCCTTGGGCTTTGGCTTGGCCGCCGGTTTCGCGGCGGGTTTGGGTTTTGCACTTTCCGCCGCGGCCCCGCCCGAGCCATTGCGGTTCGACAGGCCCAGACGATGCACTTTGCCGATCACCGCGTTGCGGGTCACCCCGCCCAGTTCCTTGGCGATCTGGCTGGCCGACTGGCCCTCGCCCCACATCTTTTTCAGCAGTTCAACGCGTTCATCGCTCCAGGACATGGCCCGTTTCCTTATCTCAAAAGGCGGCCCCCGCCGGTGCCGCCCTGCAAAAATCCTCTGGGGGCCTATTCTAATCACTCATGGGTAAGTTACAAGGCATCGAATCACAGGCGAAAGGGCAGGGCATGAGCGAATCGACCGATATGGGCACACGCCGCTTCGGGCGGGTGAACTGGCTGGGCCTCTACACCTTGGCCGGCCGCGAGGTGCAACGCTTCCTCGCGGTCTGGACGCAAACCCTCTTGGCACCGCTCGTCACCGCGGGGCTTTTCATGCTGATCTTCTCGATAGCCATCGGCCCGCGCCGGGGCGATGTCATGGGGGTCAGCTTTACCACCTTCATTGCACCGGGCATCCTCATGATGACGGTGATCCAGAACGCCTTTGCCAATACCTCCTCGTCGATCGTGATCTCCAAGGTGCAGGGCAATATCGTCGACACCCTGATGCCCCCGCTCAGTGCCGCCGAAATGGTGCTGGGCTACCTTGCGGGCGGCATCGGGCGCGGGCTTTTCGTGGCAATGGCCATCGCGATCGGCCTCTGGGTGGTTCTTGGGATCACCCCGGCGCATCCGCTTCTGGCGCTGGCCTTTGCCACGCTTGGCGGGGCCTTCCTTGGCGGGCTTGGCATCGTGGCCGGGATTTTCGCCAACAAGTTCGATCAAATGGCGGCGATCACCAATTTCATCATCACCCCGCTGGCCTTCCTGTCGGGGACGTTCTACTCGGTCGAGGCGCTGCCGCCCTTGCTGAACACGATCACGCATTTCAACCCGATCTTCTACCTGATCGACGGCGCGCGCTATGGGATGATCGGGGTGTCGGACAGCCCGCCCATGCTTGGCCTTGCGGTCGGCTGCCTTTCGACGCTTGCGATTTGCCTTGTCGCCTGGGCCATGCTTGCCCGGGGCTATCGGCTCAAGGCCTGAACAAAACCTTGGGTGACAATCGGGATGGGCGTGACAAGACCAGGTTGGACACCGCAGCCACAATGAAGATCACACTTGCACAACTTCGGGCCTTTGTCGCCGTCTCAAGGGAAGGCTCGTTCACACGTGCCGCCGAACTTCTCGACACGTCACAGCCCTCTGTAACGACAGCCATCAAACAATTGGAGGCCGAGGTCGGTTTCAAGCTTTTTGACCGATCCACAAAGGTCTTGTCGCTGACAAAGGCAAGCAAGGATTTCCTGCCCGGAATCGAACGAATCCTCGAAGATCTCGATGCAACCCTGGCTGATTTCCAGGCCACGGCGGACGGCACACAAGGAAGCGTCGCCGTCGCGGTGCTGCCGTCGGTGGCGACCGCCGTTTTGCCAAATACAATCAAAAGCTTTTCGGCCGCGTTTCCAAACACGCGCATTTCCCTGCGTGATGACAATTCCAGCGGCGTTTGCGAACGTGTCTCGACGGGCGAGGTCGACCTTGGCGTTGCCGGGCGCACCAATCACAATCCCAACCTGCAATTCGATCCCTTGTTGCGTGACCCCTTCGGCGCAGTCGTCCACAAGGCGCACTCCCTTGCCCGGGAAAGCGGCCCGCTCACCTGGAAGGAGCTTTCGGGTTACCCGTTCATCTCCTTTGCCTCGGACACGGGGTTGAGGCCAATACTCGATACCCTCACCGATGTTCCCCAGAACATTAAATCGCCGTGGATCGAGGTCTCGAACATCGGGACTGTTCTCTCGCTCTTGAAGACGAACCTGGGCATCGCGGCCTTGCCGCAAATGACCGTGGCCCAGATCGACAATGACATTGTCTTTCGGACCTTGCTGGACCCGCCATTGTTCAGGGAACTGGGGTTGATCACCCGCAAGGGGCGGTCGCTATCCCCCGCAGCCCAAAGATTTGTCGAACATATGAAAGAAACACTGCGCCCGGATTGGGCGCGTTGAACGCTGTCGGCGAATATATCATTCGCGTATCCATTTATTTGGTTTGCTTATAAAAGGGGCTTTTTAATCTGCAATTCGCATAATTTGATTGGCCTGTCACAAAAAACTGTGTCTCCCTGATTTTCATCAAACCTTGGAGGAGACCCATGAAAAATTCGATTCTCAGACGCACCATGCTTGCCGCAAGCGGGGCGCTCGTTGCCACGCTGTCTTTCGCAACGCCAAGCCTCGCCCAGGACCCGGATTTCCTGAACATCGGTGGTGGCCCAAGCGGGGGCACCTTCAATGTCGTGGCGACGGGGTTGGGTGACCTGCTGCGGGGTGAATTCTCCGACAGCATCATCGGCGTGCAACCCGGTGGCTCCGGCCCGAACCTTCTGCGGGTGTCGTCGGGGGACGTTGACCTTGGCATCACCTCGGCAAGCAATGCCGCAGATGCCTGGGCCGGGCGCGATCCGGCAACCCCGGAAAACCCGATTCAGAACGTTCGGGGTTTGATGAGCTTTTTCCCAAGCGCCATCCAGATTTGGGTTGCGGCCGATTCCGATATCCAATCGGTCGAAGATCTTGTCGGCCGCCAGATCAGCGCCGGACAACCCGGTCAGACATCGTGGCTGGCATTCCAGAACCTGCTGTCTGTCTACGACATGACGATCGAGGATATCGAAACAGACGGTGGCAAGCTGCATCACCTAAGCTGGTCGGAATCCCAGAACGCACTGCGCGACGGGCAGTTGGACGCCGTCATGTGGGTTGCCCTTTATCCGCATTCCACCGTGCTTGCGACGGAAACCGCCCGTGAAATCCGCGTCCTGTCCCTGGATGAGGATCGCGTGTCGGAATACCTCGACCTGCATGGCGCAGGGTTCTCGAAGGTGACCTTGCCAAAAGGCCTTTATCAGGGTCAAAGCGAACCTGCCTTGTCGGTGGGGACAACCACGTTCCTCTTCGCCTCCGAGGACATGACCGACGAGACAGCCTACCGGGTGACCTCCGCGATCTGGAACAACCTCGACCGCTTTCAAAAGACCCACGCGCTTTTGAAGTATATCGAGAAGGATACAGCCGGCCGTGGCATGTTCGTTCCGATGCACCCGGGCGCTGCCAAGTTCTATGACGAACAAGATATCCCGACGGATGAAGCACGCCTGAAATAACTGCATGAATACGCGGGCAGGCACCGGCCCCGGTGCCTGCCCGCGTACCCCCAACAAATGGTCCCCTGTTCCTGCACTCCGGCAGGGTGATGGTCTTGCCTGTCAGAAAAGGTATAACGATGTCCGTTTCTCTGGAGAAATTGGTGACAACCCTCGCTGTGGTGATGGCGTTGTTCCACCTTCTGGTGGCCTCACCGCTTACGCTTTTCCCGGATTTGATCGTGCGCGGCACGCATTTGCTGCTGGCCCTGGTGATCGGGTTCCTTGTCTACGGCATGAAAGGCGGCTGGGCACGCAAGGCCGTCGATCTGGGGCTTATCGCCCTGTCGGTCTTCTGCTTGGGCTACCTGATTGTCTTTCATGCCTCCATCGTGGTGCGCCCGCCCTGGACCCGCGCGGCAACCCCGATGGAGCTTTTCGTGGCCCTCGGAACCGTTGTCGTCGTTCTGGAGCTGACAAGGCGTGCCTTGGGCTTGGCCATCTCGGCGCTTTGCTTGATTTTCATTCTTTACGGCTTCTTTGGCCCTGACCTGCGCCATATCGGTTTCCTGCGGCCGCTGGCTCACAGCGGGGTCGGCATCAATGAATTCGTCGATCAGATGTATTTCAGTTTCGAAGGTATCTTCGGTGTCGCCTTGGGCGTGTCCACGAACTTCATTTTCCTGTTCGTGGTCTTCGGCGCCCTGTTGCAGGTCATCGGTGGCGGTGATTTCTTCGTGAATGTCACCAAGGCCGCAACGGGGTCAACCCGCGGCGGCCCTGCCAAGATGGCTGTTCTGGCAAGCGCGCTCATGGGGACGATGTCCGGCAGTTCCGTGGCCAACGTGGCCACGACCGGCGCCATTACGATCCCGATGATGAAAAAGCTCGGCTACCCGAAAAACTTTGCCGGTGCGGTCGAAGCGGTCGCTTCGACCGGCGGTCAGATCGCCCCGCCGATCATGGGGGCCGCAGCGTTCCTGATGGCGGCGATTCTGGGCATCAGCTACCAGGAAGTTATCACTGCAGCGGCACTACCTGCCGTGTTGTTCTTCGCCTCGCTCTTCGTCGCCGTCCATTGGGAGGCCCTGAAGCACGGTTTGCAACCGATGGAGCGCAGCGAACGTGGCGCCACCCTGCGCGAATTCATGGCCGGTTGGACCTTTCTCTTGCCGCTTGTGGTCATCATGACGTTCCTCATGATGGGCTATACTCCCAGCCTTTCGGCCTTCTATGGCGTGCTGGCCACCTTGGTCACGCCCTACCTGCGCCGCTCCACCTGGGTATCGCCAAAGGTTCTGGCCAACGGGTTGAACTTTGGCGCACGCGCCGCCGTGACGGTTGCCATTGCCTGCGCTTCGGCAGGGATCATTGTCGGTATCGTGCAGATTTCGGGGCTTGGCTTCCGCTTCAGCAGCCTGGTCCTCGCTTTTGCCAATGGCAATCTTTACGCCGCGCTGTTCCTCGCCATGATTGCGGCTTTCGTTTTCGGCATGGGGATGCCAACCACGCCTGCCTACATCATCCAGGCCACGCTTGTGGCACCTGCCTTGGTGGATCTCGGGGCCAACCCGCTTGCGGCGCATCTTTTTGTTTTCTACTACGCCGTGCTTGGGCAAATCACGCCGCCTGTCGCGGTCGCGGCTTTCGCGGCAGCGCCCATCGCGGGGGCAAGTTCCACCGCCGTTGGTTGGCGCGCCTTTGCACTGGGTATCCCGGTTTACGTGATCCCGTTCCTCTTCGTGGCCAATCCGGTGTTGCTGGGGGCAGGAGAATGGACCGATCTTTTGATCGTTTTGTCGCGCTCGGCGGCTGCAATCATCTGCCTGTCCATAACCTTGACCGGATGGTTGGGCGGGCGCCCCCTTGCTTGGATCAGCCGAGGCATCCTGTTGCTCGCCGCGGCCCTGCTGATTGCGCCTAACCACGTACTCAGCGCGATTGCCGTGATCCTGATAATAGCGGTGTGGTCCCTCCAGCGTTCGGGATTTGCCTTGCTACGGCCAAAAGGAGATGAACGTGACTGAAGTAACTGGAACCCGGGTCGGGTCTTCAACCGAAGACAGGACCGACCTTAACGCCGTGGCCGAATGCCTGCCCAAGCCCGAGGGCACGAAATACCCATATGAACTCGTGACCTTCGAGGGGCGCACAGCCTATCTTGCCGGTCAAATCCCGAAACGCGACGGCAGGCTTGCCATCGCGGGAAAAGTCGGCCGCGAGGTGGCTTTGGAGGACGCGGTAACAGCCGCCCGCATCTGCGCGGAACAGGCCCTGGCATGGCTCAACGACTCGGCTGGGGGGCTTGGAAACGTAAAGCGTATCCTCAGGGTGACCTGCTATGTCGCGCATGATGACGATTTCGAGGATATCTCGGCGGTGGCCGACGGGGCATCAAACTACCTGAACGATATGCTTGGCGACCAGGGGCGCCATGCTCGGTCGGTCGTTGGGGTGAAACGACTGCCAAGAAACGCTCCGGTGCTCATCGAACTTACGGCGGCACTCCGGGAGCCGTTGTGACGGGGTGAACGGCCATTGGCGTGCATTCCTGTACGCGGGGGGCAACCCCCCGCGCAGGTCACGCCGGGTCCGGCGCACCGCGCCGACGGGTTGAGTTGCTCCAGACCCCGATCGCCAGCGCGATCAGGGCCACGGCGGCAGCGGCGACAAAGGTCATCGTGAAGGCCTGCGCGACCTCGACCTTTTCCGCCTCTGCCGCATCACCCGTTCCCATGAGGGCCACAAACAAACTGGACATCGCCGAAGCACCCGTCATCAGCCCAAGGTTGCGCGACAGCCCAAGCAGGCCGGAAAGGCGCCCGCGCTGCTCGGGCGAGGCGCCGGACATGACCGCGGTGTTATTGGCCGCCAGGAACATTTGAAAGGCCGGTGTCAAAGCCATCAGGGCGGCAACATATCCACCGACGCCGAAATAGCGTGGCAAAAGGGCAAGACAAAGCAGGCCAAGCATTGTCTGCACCAGCCCGGCCAGCATCACGCGCCGCGCGCCGAACCGATCCGTCAATCGCCCTGCCGGCACCCCGGACAGCGCGGCGACCACCGGCCCGACAGCCAGAACCAGACCGACAACCGCCTCCTCCAGCCCAAGCGAGAAAGTCAGGAAGAACGGGCCGACCACCAGCGTCGCCATCATGACGGTACCCACCAATATGTTCATGATAAATCCGGCCCCCGTCATCCTGTCCATGAGAACCGCCATCGGCACCAGCGGCGCGCTCACGCGGGTTTCGACAACCACGAAAACCACCGTCGCGATGAAGGTGCCTGCCATAAGCATGGCCGGTGAAACCGCAACGCCCGAGGCCCCACCGCTTGTGGCAAGGGAATAGGTCACAAGCGCCACGATCAAGACAAGACTTCCCGGAATGTCCAAGGACCGGAACGATGCCCCGGCGCGCGTGCCGTCACGCCCTATGGCGAGAACAGCCAGCACCAGTGTCAGCACGGCAAACCCGGCAAGAAGCCAAAAGGCCATGCGCCAATCGCTCCAGGCCAGCACGAGGCCTCCAAGCGACGGGCCAAGCGCGGTCCCGGCGGCCGAGGTGGTTCCCAACAGGCCCATGGCCGTGCCAAGCTGCCCGGGGGGCACCATATCCCGCGCGATCGACATTGGAAGCGCGATCAGGATCGCCCCGCCCACCCCCTGCAGCGCCCGGCCCGTGATCAACGTGCCAAGGTCCGGCGCGGTCGCGCTCAGGACCGAGGCGGCAATGAATACGATCAGGCCGAAGATCATGACCCGGCGGCGGCCGAACAGGTCGCCAAGCCGCCCGGCCGAAACAATGGTGACCGTCACCGCCATAAGATAGGCCAGCACGATCCATTGGGCCTCCGACACGGTCACGTCAAAACGGCGCGTCAGGGTGGGCAGCAGCACCGAGGCGACGCTGATCCCAAGCGACGCGGTCAGGGTTGCGGCGGCCAGCGCCATCAGGATGGGAAACGGCGCGCGCGCCTTTTGCGGGTTCGTCATGGTCAACTCTCTTGCGGTCAAGGTCTGTGGCGGCTACCTTGCCACTTCAAGTCAACTTGAGGTCAACAGTGAAACTGATAGATATCGGGATTCTGTCGAAACAAAGTGGCGTCGCCCCCTCGACGCTGCGCTATTACGAGGAAATCGGGCTGATCCAATCCGTCGGGCGGCACGGGTTGCGGCGCCAGTTCGAGCCACAAGCGATCACCCAACTTGTATTGATCTCATTGGGTAAGATGGCGGGCTTTTCGCTGGAGGACATCAAGGGCATGTTCGCAAGGGACGGAACGCCGCAATTGCCGCGCGCCGAACTGCACCTGCGCGCCGATGCGCTCGATCAGCAGATTCGCGATCTCACACGGTTGCGCGATGCCCTGCGTCACGTGGCCGATTGCCCCGCCGAAACCCACATGGATTGCCCGAAATTCAAGCGCCTGATGGGGTTCGCCTCGCGCACTGCCACCAAGCACAGAACATAAGAACACCCGGCGCTGTCACGCGCGAAAAGCCGCAATGTGCCCAAGGCCTATCGCCCCCGCGTGGCGCGGCCACGCAATCGCGTCACGGGATCAACCGCACAGTTGCCGGGCGCGCGTGCCATAGTCCGCATAGGCTTCCCAGAACCGCTCATTCGAGGACCGATCCGATTGGCGGATTTCCTGCGCCGAATGCGGGTCGCGGTAGAATTTGACGGCCCGGCGCTGTTGCGACCCGCTCAGGGTCTGATCGGCGGCGGCTTGAATGCATCCGCACAGCGCCCTTGAACGGGCCTTGCGGTCCGAGGCCATGCAGGCCTTGGAAATCGGACCAAAGGCCATGGGCGCCCCGCGCGCGACCCGGTCACCGCGAAAACGGTCACCGCCGCCACAGCCCGCCAAAACCAAAACCAGTCCAAGAATAATCGCCTGCCGCATGGGTCCAATCCCCGTTTTGCCTCTTTGTGCGGCGGCCCGGTTGGCCCGGGATTGCAGCCGCTTTTTCTGCTGTTTCTATATCTGCCTCAATCGGGTTGATTTTTCAATTCACAAGATGCGCCCGGGCTGCGACACTTGCCGCGATCAAATCGGAGGCGATGCATGGACTTCAGTTTTTCAAACCTGATTTTTCTTGTCCTCGCGGTGATGCTGCTTCAACCGCTGTTGTCCGGGCGGTTTTTCGCGATCCGCCGGGAGCAGGCAATCCGCGCCATCGAGAAAAAGCGCCGAAGCCGGGTGATCACCATGATCCACCGGCAGGAAAAACGCAGCTTTTTCGGCATGAATGTCTCGCGGCAGATCGACCTTGAAGATGCGCAATCCATCATTTCGGCCATCAAGTCCACGCCCGACGACACGCCGATTGATCTGGTGCTGCATACCCCCGGAGGGCTGGTGATCGCCGCCATGCAGATCGCCCGCGCGGTCGAGGCGCACCCCGCCAAGGTCAGCGTTTTCGTGCCGATCTATGCCATGTCGGGCGGCACGCTGATCGCGCTGGCCGCCGATGAGATCGTCATGGGCGAATTTTCCATGCTCGGCCCGATTGATCCGCAGATCATGGGCATCTCGGCGGCCTCCATCATCGCCGCGCGCGATGCCAAGCCGGTGGAACATGTCTCGGACGTGGCCCTTGTTCTGGCCGATGTCAGCGAAAAGGCCGTCAATCAGGTCAAGGCCGGCGCGGTCGAGATCATGACCCCACGGATGGACCGCGCCGATGCCGAGAAACTGGCCGAAACGCTGGCCTCGGGCACATGGACGCATGATTATGCCCTCACCCCCTCCGAGGCCTCGGCGCTGGGCGTGCCGGTTACCGTGGGCCTTCCCAAGGACATCCTTGACCTGATGAAACTCTATCCCGCCCCGGTGCAGCAATCGGCAGTCGAATTCCTGCCCTTCGATCCGCCGGGCAAGCGGTTGAACTGACCGCCTTTGCCTCACACGGACGTGAGCGGTGGTAAGGGAACACCACAGCGCCCATTGCGTTTTGCGTCAAAGGAGGTAACGCAAATGGATAGATTAAGCTTGGTCCTCATTCTTGCCACCGGTCCCGTCCTCGCGGGCGGCCTGGTTACCATCCTGATGAGCCTTGGTATCTACGGATGGGCCTATGTGCTGCCCGCTGGCGTCATCGGCTGGCTTCTGGCTTGGCCTGCGGGCTACGCCATTTCGCGCCGGATCAAACGGCAAGATCCCGATTTTGACCATACCAGGGATGGCGGCGACGGCATTTTGCCCGATCCCTCCGCGCCCGAAGCATAACTCACCCTTCCGGGGCCGTGCCGCGCGCGGCCTCGGGATGGGCCTCAAGGAAATGATGCAGAACCGCGTAAAGCGATTTGGCATGGGGCAGGTCCCCGGCGTGCAACGCATCGCGTATATCCTCACAGATCATCCCCTGCACCTGCTGCGGTCCCTTGGGCATATGCATCAGGTAGTCACCGAAGGCCGAGGCATTCAGTTCGGGCAGCGCCTCATGCTCTGCCAGGGCGGCGATCTCCTCGCGGGTGAGGCAGGTCATATCCTCGATATCGTCCAACGTGATCATGCGGGTAGAATAGCACCGTCCAGATGTCTTCGACTGACATGAATCAATGTCACTGCCCGCGCTCTCGCCTAGATCGGCCAAAATCCTCTTATCCCGAAAGGCCCGCATATGACATGGCTGCTCTTTACCCTTCACCTTTTCATCGGGGCCACTCTGGCGGGGGTGGGTATCGTCGTGGTCCTTGTCGCGGGGCTGACCGGGGCAATCTGGCTCTGGGGCGCGGTGATCGCCGGGTTGGTTCTGGCCTTTCCGGTGGCATGGCTGGTGGCGCGGGCGATGCAAGGCGACTGACACAGATCAAGGTCAAATATTTCGAATCAATTATGCATCTTTGCGAACGCGCTACTGATTGCTTGAGGTCTTGAAAAATGCTTCGTCTGGGTTTGATCCTTTATCTTTTCATCGGCACCACCATGGCCGGCTCTGCCATGATCGCGGCACTGGCGGCAGGATATGACACCACCCAACCCGTCGTGGCGTCAGCGGTGGTCGGCTTCCTGGCCGCGATCCCCGTGGCATGGGTCGTGGCCCGGGCACTTTATTCCGAGTGAGCGCTATTTCGTACGACTCGTACGATGGCCAAAGCACGGCCCCCGATTTTCGTACGAAAACCGACGTTGTCGCGTACGACTCGTACGAAATTCAGGCGGTCCAAGTGCGTACTGCCGCCTCGAACTCCCGCGGCTTCTCGGCGTGCAGCCAATGACCCGCCCCGGGGATCTTGGCGAATTGTGCCTGCGGAAACAGCGCTTTGATGTGGTCGCGATCCTCGCGTTTCACATAGTCCGAATTGGCCCCGGACAAGAACAGCGTGGGCTTGTCGAACTGGCCTGAAACCTCGGGGAAGGACAGGATCCTTGGCATCTCACGGGCCAAGACATCCAGGTTCAGACGCCATTTTTTCTCTTTTATATCAATGGACTGGGTGAAGAACGTGACAAGTGTCGGATCGTCCACAACGCGTTCCAATTGCTCGGCTGCGTCCGAGCGACGCTCGACTCGTGTCAAATCCACGGCCTTCATCGCCTTGATGAATTCAATTTGCGAATGCCCATAGGCCACCGGCGCGATATCGGCCACGATCAGGCGGTTCACCACCTCGGGCCGCGTCAGCGCCAGAACCATCGCCGCCTTGCCGCCCATGGAATGGCCCAACAAGTCGAACGGCCCTTCCAGCCCTTGTAGAACCTGTGCCAGGTCATCCGCCATATCCGGGTAAGAATGCGTTTCATACCAAGGGCTTAGGCCATGGTTGCGCATGTCCACCGCCACCACTTGCCGGTCTTCCGACAACCGCTTGGCAATCACTCCCCAATTACGCGCCGAGCCATAAAGCCCATGCACGATCAACAGCCCGGGCCGGTCTGTCCGGGTCCCATGTTCGATGGTGTTCAACATGGGATCAGACATAACCGCGCAGGCCATGCACCGCCACCCCTATTGAGGCCCGCCGCCCCGCGGGCTATATTGATCGCGCCGGGGGGAAACCATGATTGATCCAAAACCGTTCCAAGGCAAAACCGCCGAGCTTGCACAGCTTCTACAGGACCGTCTGGGCATCCGGGGGAAAGGGTTCTCGGCAAAGCTCCGCCGCGCCGGGCGGGATTTGCCGCGCTTTGCCCGCAGGGCAGGGGCCGAGGTGGCGCAGGCCGAGGTGATGATGACCCATCCCCGCCTCGCGGCCCTCGTCGATGCGGATCGCTTCAACCGAGCGGCCACCGTTCTGGGCGATCACCTGAAAGGCATTGACCCGAAAGAACGCCGCAAGACCATGCTTTTGCATCGTATCGCTTCGATCGTCTTGAACCTCACGCTACTGGGCCTTGCGGTTTATGCGGTGCTGTGGGCCGTGGGGCGGATCTGACGGTCAGTGTGCCGTGCATCCCTTAAGAAGGCGTAATCGCACCGCGCGCCGGGCATGAAAAACCCCGCGCAGCCACGCCGCGCGGGGTCTTCATCAAGTATCAACCCGCTTACAGGTTCGGGTACATCGGGAAGCGGGCGCAAAGCGCCTCGACCTCGGCTTTCACCTTGGCCTCGACCTCACCGTTGCCCTCTTCGCCATTGGCGGCCAGACCGTCGACAACTTCGACGATCCAATCGGCGATCTGGCGGAATTCGGCCTCGCCGAACCCGCGGGTCGTGCCCGCTGGCGACCCCAAGCGGATACCGCTGGTCACCGTGGGCTTTTCGGGGTCGAACGGCACGCCGTTCTTGTTGCAGGTGATATGCGCCCGGCCAAGGGCCTTTTCGGTCGCGTTGCCCTTCACGCCTTTGGGACGCAGGTCCACCAACAGAACATGGGTGTCGGTGCCGTGGGTCACGGTGTCCAGTCCGCCCTTGATCAACTGGTCGCTCATCGCCTGCGCGTTGGTGACAACCTGTTGAATGTACTGCTTGAATTCAGGGCGCAGGGCCTCGCCAAAGGCCACGGCCTTGGCCGCGATCACATGCATCAGCGGGCCACCCTGAATGCCGGGGAAAATGGCCGAGTTGACCTTCTTGGCAATCGCCTCGTCATTGGTCAGGATCATGCCGCCGCGCGGGCCGCGCAGGGTCTTGTGCGTGGTGGTCGTGGCCACATGCGCATGCGGGAAGGGCGAGGGGTGTTCGCCCGCTGCCACCAGACCGGCAAAGTGCGCCATGTCCACGTGCAGGTAGGCGCCGACCATATCGGCAATCTCGCGCATCCGGGCAAAGTCGATCTGGCGCGGAATGGCGCTGCCGCCCGCGATGATCAGCTTGGGCTGATGCTCTTTCGCCAGCGATTCGATCTGGTCGTAATCAATCAGGTTGTCTTCCTTGCGCACGCCGTATTGCACGGCGTTGAACCACTTGCCCGATTGGTTGGGCGCGGCCCCGTGGGTCAGGTGACCCCCGGCATCAAGGCTCATGCCAAGGATCGTGTCGCCCGGTTGCAGCAGCGCGGTAAAGACACCTTGGTTGGCCTGGCTGCCCGAGTTCGGCTGCACGTTGGCAAAGCCGCAATCGAACAGTTTGCAGGCCCGCTCAATCGCCAGGTTTTCAGCGATATCAACAAATTGGCACCCGCCATAATAGCGGCGGCCGGGGTAGCCCTCGGCGTATTTGTTGGTCATCACGCTGCCCTGCGCTTCCATCACGGCGGCGCTGACGATATTTTCGCTGGCGATCAACTCGATCTCGTCGCGCTGACGGCCCAGTTCCTGGCCAATCGCCTTGGCGATCTCGGGATCGCGGGATTCGAGGGATTCGGTGAAAAACCCTTCGCTGACAAAGGGTTGGTTTCCGTCATGGGGCATTGGGCCACCTCCATAAAAATCTGCACTTCGCGGGATTTCCTATAGGAAACCATGGCTGTTTGAAAGGTTGTAAAGCGACAAAAGGCCCGGCATGACCGGCATTGCTGGTACAGCGGGTGGATTTATGTTTCGATCCGCCCCACAATTCGCTCTTTGGAAACGGAACCGCCCCGCCATGACAACAAGAATCGCCTTCGTTGCCAGTGATGCCCCCTCGGCCCAAACGGCGCGCGGCGCGCTTGTCACGCGGTATGGCAACACCCCCGAGGACGAGGCCGACGTGATCGTCGCCTTGGGCGGGGATGGGTTCATGCTGCAAACCCTGCACGGCACACAACACCTGCCCGCGCCGGTCTATGGCATGAACCGGGGCACCGTCGGTTTCTTGATGAATGAATACAGCGAAACCGACTTGCTGGACCGCCTCGCCGCCGCCGAAGAGGCCGTGATCAACCCTTTGAAAATGAAGGCACAAACCGTTGACGGAATGATGCACGATGCGCTGGCCATCAACGAGGTTTCGCTTTTGCGTGCCGGCCCGCAAGCGGCCAAGCTGAAGATCACGATCGACGGCCACCTGCGGCTTGAAGAACTGGTCTGCGACGGCGCGCTTGTCGCCACGCCCGCCGGCTCGACCGCCTATAACTATTCCGCCCATGGACCGATCCTGCCCATCGGCTCGGATGTGCTGGCCCTCACTGCCGTGGCCGCCTTCCGCCCCCGCCGCTGGCGCGGGGCGCTTTTGCCGAAAAAGGCGCATGTGCGGTTCGACGTGATCAACCCGGGAAGACGCCCCGTCATGGCCGATGCCGATAGCATCTGGGTGGAAAACGTCCTTTGGGTCGAAATCCAATCCGAACCCAGCATCCAGCACCGCCTGTTGTTCGATCCGGGCCACGGGCTGGAAGAACGCCTGTTACGCGAACAATTCGTCTGACATTGCGAAAAATCTGCTCTTGGGGGTTTCGGCCTTGCCGGGGCCTTCTTACGTCATAAGCAGAACGATGGCCCTGCACGATCCGCGTGACCAGGGGCCAGCCCCCGGCACTGGGGCGCACTCAAAAGAAAGGAGAGTCTTCAATGGCACGCCTTCTTATGATCCTCACATCAACCGATAAAATGGGCGACGATGGCGCCCCCACGGGATTCTATTGGGAGGAAATGGCCGTCCCTTACTGGGCCTTCCGAGAGGCGGGCTATACCGTTGACATGGCCAGCCCCAAGGGCGGCCGCCCGCCCGCCGACCCGGCCTCGGACGACGATACCATGGCCCGGCCTCGTGCCGTGAAACGCTTTCTGGAAGACGAAAAAGCCATGACAACGCTGGAAAATACCATGCGCCTGACCGATATCGACGCCAGCCAATACGACGGCGTCTTCCTGCCCGGCGGGCACGGCACCATGTGGGATTTCCACCAGACCCCGCAAATCGCCGCCACCGTGTCGAAAATCCACGAACAGGGCGGCGTCATCGGTGCGGTCTGTCACGGGCCTGCGGGCCTTCTGGGCACCAAGCGAAGCGACGGCACGCCCCTTCTGAAAGGGCGCAAGGTCAACGGCTTTACCAACTCCGAGGAAAAAGCCGCCGGGCTGACGGATGTCGTGCCCTTCCTTCTGGAAGACGAATTGAAGGCGGAAGGGGCGATTTTTGAACGCAGTACCGAAGATTTCAGCGGTTTCGCCATCCGTGATGCCCGCATCGTCACGGGCCAGAATCCCGACTCCTCGGCGCAGGTGGCGGAACAGACGCTGGCCGCGCTTAACGATACGAACCGCCAAGCGGCCTGAAACGAAACGCGCGCCGGGGCAACCGGCGCGCGCTTTCATTTACTTGGCAAAGCCGATGGTTTGCAGGGCATCCTTGATTTCATCAAGGATCGCCGGATCGTCGATGGTGGCGGGCATCTTGTACTCCGCCCCATCGGCGATTTTCACCATGATCGCCCGCAAAATCTTGCCCGAGCGCGTCTTGGGCAGGCGATCCACCACCACGGCCAGTTTGAACGCCGCAACCGGGCCGATCTGATCGCGCACCATCTTCACGCATTCCTGCACGATCTCGGCATGGTCGCGGTTCACACCCTTGGTCAGGCATAAAAAGCCAACCGGCACCTGCCCTTTAAGTTGGTCCGAGACACCGATCACGGCGCATTCCGCCACATCGGGATGCGCGGCCAGCACCTCTTCCATGCCGCCGGTCGAAAGGCGGTGACCGGCCACGTTGATCACGTCATCGGTCCGCGCCATGATCCAAAGGTATCCGTCTTCGTCCTTCATGCCCGCATCGCCGGTTTCATAGTAGCCCGGGAAGGCCTTGAGATAGGATTTACGGAACCGGTCCTCGGCATTCCAAAGCGTCGGCAGGGTGCCCGGGGGCAGGGGGAGTTTCACGGCAATCGCGCCCAACTCGCCCGCTGGCATTTCATGCCCGCCTTCGTCCAGAATCTGCACGTCATAGCCTGGCATCGGCACTGTAGGTGACCCGATCTTGACCGGCAGCGCCTCGACCCCCGCAGGGTTGCCCGCGATGGTCCAGCCGGTTTCGGTCTGCCACCAGTGATCATAGACCGGCACACCCATTATGTCCTGTGCCCATTCGATGGTATCCGGGTCGGCGCGCTCGCCTGCAAGGTACAGTGCCTTGAGGTTCGAGATGTCGTAATCCTTGATCAGTTCGCCCTTGGGGTCATCGCGCTTGATTGCGCGGAACGCCGTGGGCGCGGTGAAAAAGCTGCGCACGTTATGCTCGGAAATCACCCGCCAGAAGGTCCCGGCATCGGGCGTGCCAACGGGCTTGCCCTCGAAGACAATCGTCGTGTTCCCGTGGATCAGCGGCCCATAGCAGATATAGCTGTGGCCAACGACCCAGCCTACATCCGACGCGGCCCAGAACACATCGCCCGGATCGACGTTATAGATGTTCTTCATGGTCCAGTTCAGCGCCACCAGGTGACCGGCGGTGTGACGCACGACACCCTTGGGCGCGCCCGTCGTCCCCGAGGTGTAAAGGATATAGGCGGGATGGTTGCCCTCAACCGGCACACATTCGGCAGGCTCGACACCATACTGGAACCCGTGCCAGTCATAATCCCGGCCTTCTTCCAGGTGTGCGACCTCTTCCTCGCGTTGGAAGATCACGCAGAATTCCGGCTTGTGCTTCGCTTCTTCGATCGCCCCGTCAAGCAGCGGCTTGTAATGGACCACGCGGCCCGGTTCGATCCCGCAGGAGGCGGCGATGATGCACTTGGGCGCGCAATCGTCGATCCGTACGGCCAGTTCATGCGCCGCGAAACCGCCGAATACCACGGAATGGACTGCCCCGATCCGCGTACAGGCCAGCATGGCCTCAAGCGCCTCGGGAACCATCGGCATGTAGATGATAACACGGTCGCCCTTTTCGACGCCCTTCGCGCGCAGCGCCCCGGCCAGACGTGCCACGCGCGAGCGCAGTTGCGCATAGCTGATCTTGTGCTTGGTGCCGGTCACCGGGCTGTCGTGAATGATCGCCGCCTGCGCGCCCCGCCCGTTTTCCACATGGCGGTCAACGGCGTTCCAGCAGGTGTTCACCATCCCGTCGCTGAACCATTCATAAAGGTCGTCACCAAGGTCGAACAGCGCCTTGCTGGGCGCCTCGTCCCAGTCGATAGCCTTGGCCGCTTCCATCCAGAATCCTTCGGGATCCTGCTTCCAGCCTTCATAGACGTCATTGTATGCCATGGTATTCTCCTCCGATCCGTTAAGATCGTGTTACGAAGGAGTGGACGTTGCGGCAAGCGGCTTGACAGGCTGCGTGGCAGATTACCGCATAACCTTTGCAGTTAATGGCGTTTCGCGCCTGCAAATTTTTGCAAACCACCTAAAACTCAAATGCCGGGCCATCAAATTTCAGGGGTTTTGCATATCTGCAAATCCAAGCCGTGCAAAGTTGTGCCGGAACAGGGATGCAGATTCGCGCCGCGTCAGCCGTAATGCGCCACCGGTGTTCCGGCGATTGCCGCCATGTTCAACAGGCCCCGCGCGGTGATACCGGGGGTGACCACGTGGGCGCGGTTGCCCATCCCCATCAGGATCGGCCCAACCTCAAGCCCGCCGGCCTTCATCTTGAGGATATTGCGGACGCCGCTTGCCGCATCCGCATGGGCAAAGATCAAGATATTTGCCGTGCCCTCCATCCGGTTATCGGGAAGCAACCGCCCCCGCAATTCGGGATCAAGCGCCGCATCCACGTTCATCTCGCCTTCATAGGCAAAATCCCGTGGCTCCGCGTCCAGTATCTCAAGCGCCGCGCGCAGACGCTTGCCCGACCCCTCGGCCTGGTTTCCGAATTGCGATTGCGAACAAAGCGACACATTGGGCGTCAGGCCAAAGCGCCGCACATGCCGCGCCGCCCCGATGGCAGATTCGGCCAATTGCTCGGGCGTCGGCAGGCTATGCACATGCGTGTCGGCGATGAACAACGGTCCATCCTCAAGGATCATCATCGACAGCGCCCCATGCGGTCGATGCTCAGCCGTGCCAAGAACCTGCGTGACGTAATTGAGGTGCCAGCGATACTCGCCAAAAGTGCCGCAGATCAGGCTGTCGGCCTCTTCACGGTGCACCATCACCGCGCCAATCGCCGTGGTATTCGTGCGCATGATCGCCTTGGCCAGATCGGGCGTCACGCCCCGGCGCTTCATGATGTCGTGGTAACTGCCCCAATAATCGCGATAGCGGGGGTCGTCCTCGGGGTTGACGATGTTGAAATCGCGGCCGGGCCGTATTTCCAAACCCATCCGCTCACATCGCCGGTCAATGACCGAGGGCCGCCCGATCAGGATGGGCGTTTCCGTGGTCTCTTCCAGGATCGCCTGGGCCGCGCGCAACACGCGCTCATCCTCGCCCTCGGCAAACACGATCCGGCGCGAGGCCGTGGCCGCCGCGTCAAACACCGGGCGCATCAACAGGGCGGATTTGAACACGCTGGCGTCAAGGTCTTCCTTGTAGGCCTGCAAATCCTCGACAGGGCGGGTGGCCACCCCGGTCTCCATGGCCGCCTTTGCAACAGCGGTGGATACCACCCCCGACAGGCGTGGATCAAAGGGTTTGGGAATAAGGTAATCCGCCCCGAAAGTCAGCTGCTCGCCCTTATAGGCCGCGGCCGCCTCGGCGCTGGTGGTGGCGCGGGCCAGTTCGGCAATCCCCTCGACGCAGGCAATCTGCATCTCGTCGTTGATATCGGTTGCCCCCACGTCCAGGGCCCCCCGGAAAATGAAGGGAAAACACAGCACGTTATTGACCTGATTGGGGAAATCGCTGCGTCCGGTGGCGATGATCGCCTCGGGGGCCACGCTGCGCGCCTCGTCCGGCATGATCTCGGGCGTCGGGTTGGCAAGGGCGAAAATCACGGGCCGTTCCGTCATCTTGGCCACATGTTCAGGCTTCAAGACATTCGGTCCCGACAACCCAAGGAACATGTCCGCGCCGTCAATCACCTCGTCCAGTGTGCGCAGGTCGCTGTCTTGGGCAAAGGCCGCCTTTTGCGGGTTCATATCCTCTTCGCGGCCTTTGTAGACCAGCCCGTGAATATCGCACAGCCAGACATTCTCGCGCTTCACCCCCAGCTTCAGCAGCAGGTTGAGGCAGGCAATCCCCGCCGCCCCGCCGCCGGTGCTGACGATCTTGATATCCTCGAACCGCTTGCCAGCCACATGCAGGGCATTGGTGGCCGCCGCCCCCACGACGATCGCTGTGCCGTGCTGGTCGTCGTGGAAGACGGGGATGTTCATCCGCTCCCGGCACAGTTTTTCGACGATGAAGCAATCGGGCGCCTTGATGTCCTCAAGGTTGATCGCGCCAAAAGTCGGCCCAAGCGCACAGACAATATCGGCCAGTTTCTCCGGGTCTTTTTCATCCACCTCGATATCGAAACAGTCGATATTGGCGAATTTCTTGAAAAGAACCGCCTTGCCTTCCATCACCGGCTTACTGGCCAATGCGCCGATATTGCCAAGGCCAAGTACCGCGCTGCCGTTGGTGACAACCGCCACAAGGTTGCCGCGCGCCGTGTAGCGGCTGGCGTTCGCCTCGTTCTCCTTGATTTCAAGGCAGGCTTCGGCCACCCCGGGGCTATAGGCGCGGCTCAGGTCGCGCCCGTTGGCCAGGGGCTTGGTTGCGCGGATCTCCAGTTTTCCGGGTTTGGGATACTCATGATAGGCAAGTGCTGCCTGACGCAGGTTTTCCTTGTGGTTGTCGCTCATGATATCCTCCCTGAAGGCAATAGTTTAGTATTAAACTAATTTGCTGCGGACGCAACCGGCCCACAAAGGCAGCTTGCATCGCCGCGCTGCGCGGCGCAATCTGAAATCCGAAACAGGTTGGATCGGAGTCGCCTGATGGAGCTTTTGAAAGCCGCCCGCGCCGTGCGTGACCACGCCTATGCCCCCTATTCGGGCTTCAAGGTGGGGGCGGCCATCCGCGCGGGATCGGGCAAGATCTACACCGGATGTAACGTGGAAAACGCCTCGTACCCCGAAGGCACCTGCGCCGAAACAGGGGCCTTGGCGGCGCTTGTCGCGGCGGGCGAAACCGAATTGACCGAGGTCGCGATCATCGCCGACGGCCCCGGGCCGGTCAGTCCTTGTGGCGGGTGTCGCCAAAGATTGGCGGAATTCGGGGCAGGGCAGGTGCCAATCATCATGGGAACCCTCACAGGCGAGGTGAAAACCGCCACGCTGGATGCGCTCCTTCCCGGGGCCTTTTCCTCGCAAAACCTTGGCAAGGGCTAAGGTGATGGACGCCCGGCAAATCATCGCCAAGGCCCGAGATGGCCGCGCCCTCGGGCCCGAGGCGCTCAACTGGATGGCCCAAGGCCTCGCCGATCACGGGGTCAGCGATGCACAGGCCGCCGCCTTCGCCATGGCTGTTTTGCTCAATGGCCTTGGTTCCGAGGATCGCACCGCCCTGACGCTGGCCATGCGCGACAGCGGTCAGGTTCTGTCGTGGCCCAAGACCCGCCCGGTGATCGACAAGCATTCCACCGGCGGTCTTGGCGATTGCGTCAGCCTTGTTCTGGCCCCGGCCTTGGCGGCCTGCGGTGCGCTTGTTCCCATGGTGTCGGGCCGGGGCTTGGGCCATACCGGCGGCACGCTCGACAAACTCGAATCCATCCCCGGCCTCGGCACGACCGTTTCCGAAGGCCAATTGCGCCGCGTGCTTGATCACGCGGGATGCGCCATCGTTTCGGCCAGTGCCGATATCGCCCCCGCCGACCGGCGGCTTTACGCGATCCGCGATGTCACCGCCACGGTCGAAAGCCTTGACCTGATAACGGCCTCGATCCTGTCCAAGAAACTGGCGGCGGGGTTGGAGGGGCTAGTGCTTGACGTCAAGCTTGGCTCGGGGGCCTTCATGAAAACGCCCGAGGCCGCCCATGCCCTCGCCACGGCCCTTGTCGAGACCGCCAATGCGGCCGGATGCAAAACAAGCGCGTTGATCACGGATATGAACCAACCGCTGGCGCCCGCCTTGGGCAATGCCCTCGAAGTGGCCGAGGCGATGCGCGTTCTTACCGGGCAGGTGCAAGGGCGGCTTCACGATCTGACCTGCGCGCTTGGTGGGGTGGCGCTATCCAATGCCGATCTCGCCACCGATCCAACCGCAGGGGCCGCGCAAATTGCCGATGCGATTGAAACCGGCCGCGCCGCCGAACACTTCGGGCGCATGACAGCCGCCATGGGCGGGCCGGTACATTTCATCGACCAATGGCAACGCTTCTTGCCCGAAGCGACCGTTATCATGGAGGTTCAGGCCCCTCGCGCGGGTTATATCGCGTCGATGCAGGGCGAGGCCATGGGCCTTGCCGCCATTGCACTTGGCGCAGGGCGACAGGTGGAAAGCGATGCGGTCGACCCCGCCGTCGGCATCGACAAGGTGGTGCCGCTTGGCACGAAGGTTACCAAGGGCCAGCCGCTTTTGCGCCTTCACGCCGCCCGCATGGATCAGGCTGACCGCGCCGCCGAAATGCTTTCGCAGGCCATCGCCATCAGCGACAGCGCCCCCGAGGTGCCGCCGCTCATCCACGACCGGTTGGGTTAACCCATGCCGCGCGCCTTCCTCGTGGTTATGGACTCCGTCGGCATCGGCGGCGCACCTGACGCGGCACGGTTCTTTAACGGCGACACCCCCGATACCGGGGCCAATACCGTTGCCCATATCGCCAAGGCGCACTCCGGCGGGCTGCATTTGCCGGCGTTGGATGCCTTGGGTCTTGGCGCGGCGTTGCGTCTTGCCTCCGGGGCCACGGTCCCGGGCCTTGATGCCAAACCCACCGGGCTGTGGGGATGCGCGACCGAGGTTTCGCCGGGCAAGGATACGCCCACCGGGCATTGGGAATTGGCCGGTGTCCCCGTGCCGTGGCAATGGCATACCTTCCCCGATACAATCCCGGCCTTCCCGGCGCAGCTGGTCCAGGCCGTCAAGGCCGCGGCGGGCACCGACGGCATCCTTGGCAATTGCCATGCCGCAGGCCTCGGGATCATGCGCGAGATGGGGGCCGAACACCTGCGCACCGGCTGGCCCATCTGCTACACCTCCGCCGACAGCGTCTTTCAGATCGCCACCCACGAAGAAGCCTTCGGGCTTGATCGCTTGTTGGATCTCTGCCGCGCCGTGGCCCCGATGCTGCACGATATGCGGGTGGGCCGCGTCATCGCGCGGCCCTTCGTGGGCGACGCGAACACCGGCTTTCGCCGTACCCCCAACCGACGCGATTTTGCCATTCCGCCGCCCGACCCCACGCTTTGCGATTGGGTGCAAGGGGCGGGGGGCAAGGTCCATGCCATCGGCAAAATCGGCGATATTTTCTCCATGCAGGGCATTGATGACGTCGCCAAGGGCACCGATGCGCAACTCATGTCGCATCTCTTCGATGCGGTCGCCCACGCCGAAGATCACAGCCTCACCTTCGCCAATTTCGTCGAATTTGACAGCCTCTATGGCCACCCGCGCGACCCTGCGGGTTACGCACAGGCCCTTGAATGGTTCGACAGCCGTATTGCCGCCCTTCTGCCGCGCCTGCGCGAGGGCGATATGCTTCTGCTGACCGCCGATCACGGCAACGATCCCACTTGGGCCGGCACGGATCACACCCGCGAACGCGTGCCTGTTCTCATCGCCGGTCTGGGCGCGGGGGAGATGGGCAGGATCGCCTTTGCCGACATCGCCGCCAGCGTCGCCACCCACCTTGGCGTATCCGCCCAAGGGCCGGGCCAAAACCGCCTGCCGCCCCACCAAACCCGAACCCCGTAACCCGGAGGCCCAATGCCCGATCACCTGACCATCGTCGATCACCCCCTTGTGCAGCATAAGCTGACCATCATGCGCGAGATAGCGACACCAACCGCCACCTTCCGCCAACTCCTGCGCGAAATCAGTCAGTTAATGGCCTTCGAAGTCACCCGCGACCTGCCCGTTACCATGCGCGACATCGAAACGCCGCTCTGCAAGATGCAAGGGATCGGCCTGGCGGGGCATGATCCGGCGCTGATCTCGATCCTGCGCGCGGGCAACGGCTTTCTTGACGGGATGCTCGATCTCATCCCCTCCGCCCGGGTGGGCTTTGTCGGGCTGGAACGCGATGAAGAAACGCTGCAACCCATGCAATATTACTTCAAGGTGCCCCAGCATCTGGATAAGCGCACGGTCATCGTTGTTGACCCGATGCTTGCCACCGGCCATTCCTCGGCTGCCGCCATCGACCTTCTCAAACGCAAAGGCGCCCGGAATATCCGCCTGATGTGCCTTGTCGCAGCCCCCGAAGGCGTGGCGCATATGGGCGAAAAACACCCCGATGTGCCCATCGTGGTCGCCGCCCTCGACGATCACCTGAATGAAAAGGGCTATATCGTGCCGGGGCTAGGGGATGCGGGCGACCGGATGTTTGGCACAAAATAAGCTATCCGCTGTTTACTAAGCGGAACAAATAAGGCAAGATTCCTCAATCTGTCTTGGGGGACAAAATGCAAGTGAAACGTCTTCTGGCGAGTGTTGTCATCGCCGCGTCCATGGGTATCGGGGTCTTGCAGGCACAGGATATGGCCGATGTGCAGGTTCCGGCCGAATTCCCGCCCGCCTCCTACAAGGCGCGCCAATATGTCGACAGCCGGGGTTGCGTCTACGTCCGCGCCGGGATCGACGGCAACGTCAACTGGGTGCCGCGCGTCTCGCGCAGCCGCGAACCGGTTTGCGGGTTCAAACCCTCCTTCGCGGGTAGCTCTGCACCGGCGCGAACCACCGCCGCGCAACCCAAGGCAAAGCCCGAACAAATCCGTATTAAGCCAGCCTCGCAGCCCAAGCCAAAGGCGAAACCGGCACCGAAGCGCACGGCCAAGGCCAAAGTGGTCAAGCGCCCCGCGCCTGCTGCAAAGCCCGTTCAGATCACCACCCCGGCAGCCATGGCCCCAAAGGCCAAAACCGTCAAAGTGGTCAAGCGCAAGGATCAGGCGCCCAAGCCCACGGCACAACCGAAACGCAGCCGTACGGCCAAAACCGTTCCCGCCCCCAAGGGGCAACCGGCCTGCGCAGGGGCAAGCGCCGTCTCGCGGCAATACTACCGCACCGCACCGGGGACCAGCGTCCGGTGCGGCCCGCAGGCCGCACCGCATGTCTCGGTCGTGCAAAGCCGCACGGCGCGGGCAAATGCCATGCGCGCCCCGCGCGCTTCGCAGGTGGCAACCGATCAAACTGCGCAACCCGCGCCGCAACCGGTGATCCGTCGGGCCGCGCCGCAGGCGCGCACAGCGGCTATCGGCAATCAAACCCGCGTCGCCCCCAAGCATGTCTACGGGAAGCAAAAGCAAAGCACGGTCGGAATCTCGGTGCCCGATGGCTATAAACCCGTCTGGGAAGATGATCGCCTGAACACCAAGCGCGCGCACCAAACATTCGAAGGCATGGCCCGGATGGAAGTGGCGTGGTCCAACACCGTGCCGCGTTACCTGGTTGATCGCAACACGGGCCGCGACATCAGCTATATGTACCCCGGCCTGCAATATCCCTACACCAGCTTCGAGGCACAGCGCGCCGCGGGTGTCACTGTGGCCACCCAAGGGCGTGTCGTGATGCCACCGCAGCGGGTCGGCCAGACCAACACGCGCCGCGCAGCGGTTTCCACCCGTCAAACCGACCGGCGCAAGGCCACGGTCTCGACCCGCTCTGTCACGCCCGAGGCGTCCGGCACGGACCAAGCCGCACAGCAAAAGAAAATGGTGCGCAAAGCCGCCAGCCCTTACATTCAGGTCGGCGCCTTCCGCGATGCAGGCCACGCACAGCGCGCGGCGCAAGGTCTGGCCAATGCGGGCCTTCCCACGCGCATGGGCCGTGTTACACGCGGCAGCGACAGCTTCACGATGGTCAAGGTCGGACCCTTCCGCACCCAACCACAGTTGGACCGCGCCCTGCACAAGGTTCGCGGCAAAGGCTTCGGACAGGCCCGTCCCAGCCATTGATAAGCATGATCCGACACAGCGGAAAAGCGCCCCATGCGGGCGCTTTTTTGTTTATCCGCCGCAAATCCCCTGCAGGCGCAGCCAATTGGCATCGCTCAACACGGGTTCGGGAGCGCCCCCGGCATAGGGGTCTGCCTCGATCAGGGCCAAGGTGGTTTCACCTGAAATATCCCGGGCATAGGCATAGGGTGTGGACCGAACCCGCCAGGTTTCAAAGCCTTTCAGAAAAACGGTATCTTCAAGCGCGGGCCGTTCGCCTGTCAGAAGCTGCTTGGCATAGGCGGTCAGGGTTTCATCATCCAGTTCCCCCGTGGTCAGCAACCGAATGCTCGACCACAGGCCGCCGTGTTTCAACAGGCTGTCCAAAGGGTCATACACCTCGGCCCGCAGGCGTTCGGCCACGATATACCCGGCCACGACATCGGGATCCTCGAAATCCTCGACCAAGCTGCGGTTGATCAGGATCGTATCGCCGGGCAGGGCCACGGCATCCTTCACGCCCCCGCGCATCACTGCCAACCGTCCCGCGCCACTCGGGGCGGGCAGGCGTCGCGCCAGACGGGTCAAGGCCTCGCGCCCGCCCGCCTCGCGGCAGGCCGGGCCGGTGACATTCTGTATGCGCTTGAAAAGGGCCTCGCCGATCTCGTGGCGTTTGACGTCGGGCACGACCGATACCGCATGGGTTCGCGCTGCATCGGGCAACCAGAACAGGGCCAGACCGGCAACCGCCGCCATTGACGCCAGAAACATCACCAACCTCAAGCGTCCGGGATGGGGGCGCTGCCGTTCGATCGCTGTCCGCAGCTTCTCGATGGCCTCGACCATCTGGACCTCGTCCACGGGCAATTCCAAGGTCTCGCCCGGGTCGCCATCGGGGTGATAGATCGCCGGGGTCTCGCCGGGGTTGGCCCGTTCCACCGCCGCCAGGGACCAATGCGCAAGCGCACGGTCCTGCATGTCCGAAATCACCAGCGTCGCGTCGCCGATCGAAACGATCACCTCGCTGCGCTGATCCTCGGGCGTGGCCCGCCAAAGGCCCGAGGCCTCCAGCCGGTGATATTCGCTAAGTGCGGTCATGTTGATTGGGCCTGCTCTGCCTCTTTCACAAGACAATAGCATGGTCCGACACAAGGCGTCTATCTCCTATGGATTGGCCGGCCCCGGTGGTCATCGCTGCGGTACTTTCCAAAGGCGGCCGCACGGCGTGACCCCGGCGCAGACCGAAACGTACAAAAGTCACGTACGTTCTGTACGTTTTGTACAGGTCGTAGGCTCGACTCGGCGTGCCCTCTTTATCATGGGGCTACGGGGCAAGCCGATGTTTTAGGGGCTGGAATTTTGCAGCTAAATCAAAGGCTTGCCCGATGCGCGACAGGCTACATCTCCCGCGCGACCTTGCGCAGTTCAAATTTCTGGATTTTCCCGGTCGAAGTTTTCGGCAGTTCCCGGAAGAAAACCGCCTTGGGTGCCTTGAATCCGGCCAGCTTTTCTCGTGCAAAATCAATAAGTTCTGCCTCATTCGCCTCGGCCCCGTCCTTCATCTCGACAAAAGCACAAGGAACTTCGCCCCATTTCTCATCCGGCTTGGCCACAACCGCACAGAGCAGCACCGCAGGGTGCATCATCAACACGCCCTCCACCTCGACAGAGCTGATGTTCTCGCCACCCGAAATGATAATATCCTTGGCTCGGTCGGCGATCTGCAAATAGCCGTCTGGATGTTGAAGGGCGATATCCCCGGAATGGAAGTAACCCCCTGAAAAGCTTTCAGAAGTCGCCTTTGGGTTCTTCAGGTATCCTTTCATAACCGTGTTGCCGCGGATCATGATCTCGCCCTGCGTGGCGCTGTCCATGGGCGTTTGTTCCATGGTCTCGGGGTCCATCGCGGTGATGTTTTCGGCCATGGGCATGGTGACCCCGGTGCGCGCCTTTATGGCATAGCGTTCCTCGTCCTTCAGGTCGTCCCACTCCTGCTGCCAGATGCATTCCGTCACGTGTCCATAGGTCTCGGTCAGGCCGTAAACTTGGGTGACGTGAAAGCCCAAAGGCTCAATCGCGCGCAGGGTCGCGGCGGGGGGCGGGGCCCCGGCCGTAAAGACTTCGACCACATGATCGAAAGGCCGCCGCTCGTTGTCCTTGGCATTGACGATGGTGTTCAAGACAATCGGTGCCGCCCCGAAATGGGTGACCCCCTCGTCGGCAATCGCGTCGTAAATCGCCTTCGCCGAGACATCCCGACAGCACACAACGGTACCGCCCAGCATGGGCATCATCCATGTGTGGTTCCAGTTGTTACAGTGGAAAAGCGGTACGATTGTCAGGTACTTGGCATAACGCGGCATGGGCCATGTCACCGCCGTTCCCATGGTCATGAGGTACGCCCCGCGATGGTGATAGACCACGCCCTTGGGCCGCCCAGTGGTGCCTGAGGTATAATTCAACGCAAGGCTTTCCCATTCGTCCTCGGGCATGAGCCAAGCGAAGTCCGGGTCGCCCGAAGCCAGCAAGTCCTCGTATTCGGTATAATGCCCATGGGCGTGTACGCCGGCCTCTTCATCGGCCACTTCGATCACGGTGGGGGCAGGGCCCTCCATTTGTTCGAGCGCCTCGGCCAGGACCGGAAGAAACTGCGGGTCGGCCAGAACCACCTTGGCCTCGCCATGATCGAGGATATAGGCGATGGTGTCGGCCTCAAGCCGCGTATTGATGGTGTTCAATACCGCACCACAGGCAGGCACGCCAAAATGCGCCTCGGCATGGGCCGGCAGGTTGGGCAAGAGGGTTGCAACGACATCGCCGGGTGTCACGCCCAGCCCGGCCAGCCCCGAGGCCAGCCGCGTGCAGCGTTCATGATATTCCGAATAGGTCCGACGGGTTTTTTTATAGACCACCGCTTCGCGCGTGGGATAAAGCGTGGCGGCACGTTTCAAATGTGAAAGCGGCGTCAGCGGCACATAGTTTGCAGCGTTTTTTTCCAGCCCGGTTTCATCCCGCATCCAACCCATGGTCAACCCTCCCTGATTCCCCTGCGATCATGACAATACGAGCTTATTAAGATTGGCTGCGTATTCAATTGCCAAATGTCAGACAATTGAAGGGCCTTGCTGTCGTGGCTTGTGCCGCAACGGCCCTCACCGTAGCGTGCACGGATGATCATTTCGCCCGGGCGCAATTACATCTTCGTGCACATCCCCAAGACCGGGGGCACTTCCATGGCGCTTGCGCTTGAGGGGCGCGCGATGAAGGATGACATCCTTATCGGCGACACGCCCAAGGCCAAACGCCGGCGCAATCGTCTCAAAGGGGCGAAAGCCGCTGGGCGGCTTTGGAAACACTCCACCTTGGCAGATATTGACGGGCTGGTAACAGCAGAGCAGATCGAAAGAGCCTTTGTGTTCACCCTTGTGCGGAACCCTTGGGACCGGATGGTCAGCTATTACCACTGGCTGCGGGATCAAGGATTTGAGCATCCCGCGGTGACCTTGGCCAGAAAGGTCGATTTTTCAACCTTCCTGAATGCACCCATGACACAAGCCTCGATGACAGCCACACCCTATGGTCACTATGTTACCGATGCTCGGGGAGCCGAAAGATGCGATGCATTTATTCGGCTTGAATATCTGGAAACCGATTGTCAGTCGCTTTGCGACCACCTTGGATTCCAGCTTGAATTGCCTGTTAACAATCAGTCAGCCCGGGATCGGGACTACCGGAAATATTATTCCGACCGCGATTCCGCCTTGGTGAAAACTCTGTTTGATCAAGACATCGCCAGATTTGGCTATTCTTACTGATGTCGGATTAGCGCGAAAGCGGCGATCAATCCAAGTTTTATCCGATCATTGATGACGTGGTGCGAACAGTGCCTCGTTTTTGTCTTTTTCCCGACCAAGGAGCGGCATGAGAATCACGCTTCATGATTTCATCAACGCGAACGGTCGGCTGCCGCTGGTCGAGATTGAGGGGATTGGACAATGCTTGGTTGGATGTCTGCACAATCTACAGAAACCAAACGTAAACCAGACGTCACTGGGGCACTTGAGGGTGCCAGTACGGGGGTCATGACGGGACTTATGACAGGAACGCGCGTGGCAACGGCCATGGGGTGGCGCAAGATTGAAAGGCTTGGTGCGGGTGACATGGTTTTGACTTTTGATCACGGGATGCGGGAAGTGACCAAGGTAACCCGTGTTCGTCTGTGGCGCGGTGAGGGCGCGTGCCCGCGCCGTTTCTGGCCGCTTGAAGTGCCCGCCAAGGTTTTGGGAAACCGCACCATTATGCGTATCCTGCCCGGACAGGCCGTTATGCTGGAAAGCGATATCGCCGAAGAGGCATATGGCGACCCCTTCGCCCTCGTGCGCGCCCGTGTGCTTGAAGGTATCCGTGGGATCGAACGCACGCCGCCGGTCGGCGACGCCGAAGTGATCATGCTGTATTTCGCGGATGAGCAAGTGATTTTCGGGGAAGATGGCGCATTGTTCTTGTGCCCCTCGTCGCGGGACCTGATCGCACGCGCCTTGGACGGCGATGACTCGCTTTATTCGATCTTGCCGGTGCATGAGGCGCTGCGCCTTGTCGATCAGATCGAGAGTGAAGACACCTGTTCTGGTCCGGCCACGCCGCAGGACATCGGTGCGGCGGTCGCGGCCTGAGACAAATCATCCGCAAAGCAGCGGGCGCGTCGGGATAACTTCCGGCGCGCCTTTTTCGTCAGGAGCGCGCAAAGCGCACAATCCCCGACACAAGACAATCCAGGCTGTCGCTCCAGGCAGCCCCGGTCGGCAGGCTGTTGGTAAGCAATGATAGTTCGGTACAAGCGACCAGCAAGTGATCGGCGCCTTGGTCCAACAGGGCCTGTGCGATCATGCGCAATTCGGGGCCTGTCTCATGGGCGGGCTTGCCCGCTTTCACCGCGCGTATCACCTCCAAAAGTGCGTCATCGTCCGGCAAGGTGACCGGGTGCATACCCCGTGCGGCAAAGGGGGCCTTGAAAACCCCGGTCAATCGTGTCGCCGGTGAGGCCAGCATGCCCACGGATTTCGCCCCGGCCTGGGCCAGGTGGTCGGCTGTCAGTTCCAGCATGTTCAGAAACGGCAGCGTGCTTGCCGCTTCGACCGCAGGTGCATAATGATGGGCCGTGTTGCAGGGCATGGCCAAGGCGGACGCGCCTGCCTTTTCAAGGTCTTGCGCCATATTTCCAAGCACCGCCCCCGGGTCTTCGCCGGTGCCTTCGATCAGCGCCTTGATCCGGCTGGGTACCTGTGGATTTTGATGCACGATCAATGGGATATGATCCGCGTCGTCCCGGGCATCCGGCACCGCATCGAATACCTTTTGCATCAACAGGATCGTGGCTTCTGGCCCCATCCCGCCAAGAATGCCGACTGTTTTCATGATCGTGGTCCTTACCTGCCCTGATTGGCGGACAGTTTGCCGGTATCGGCCAGACGATCAAGCCGAATATCGGCGCTGCGGGCGTGGCCCTCCATACGTTCTTCGCGGCTGATGCGGGCACTGACACGGGCCAGATCGGGCAAGGCGCGTTCATCCACCTGCTGCCAGGTTACTGTTTTCAGGAACTTATGCACCGAAAGCCCGCCCGTATATCGTGCGGCCCCCGAGGTGGGCAGCACGTGGTTTGGCCCCGCGGCCTTGTCTCCGAAGCTGACGGTGGTGTTCTCGCCTAGGAACAATGAGCCATAGGCGCGCAAGCGCTCGCGCCAGAAATCCAGATCGCGGGCCTGCACATGCAGGTGTTCGGGGGCTTTCCGATCGGCATATTGCGCCATGTCTTCCGCCGTGTCGCACAAGACCACCTCGGCCATATCGCGCCACGCCACCTCGGCGGCGCTTCGGTTCGGGTCGGGCAAATCAGCAATCAGGCGCGGCACCTCGGCCATCACCGCCTCGGCCAGTGGGCGGTGTGTTGTGGCCAGCCAAACAGGGCTATTGGCCCCGTGTTCGGCTTGGCTGACCAGATCGACGGCAACGGTCAGGGGATCGGCCGTGTCATCGGCCAGAACCAAGCTATCGGTTGGGCCTGCAAACATGTCGATCCCGATGGGGCCGAACAATTGTCGCTTCGCTTCCGCGACATAGGCATTGCCGGGACCAACCAGAATATCCGCAGGCGGCGCGCCGAACAGGCCAAAGGCCATGGCCGCCACGCCCTGCACCCCACCGATGCACAGGATCCGGCTCGCCCCGGCAAGATGCATGGCATAGAGCATTGGGGCGGGGATGCCCTTGGCCCCGTTGGGCGGCGAACAGGCGGTGATATCGGCCACGCCAGCCTCGCGCGCCGTGGCGATCGACATCAGCGCCGAGGCGATATGCGTGTATCGCCCGCCGGGCACATAGCAGCCCGCCGCAGACAGCGGGATTTGCTTTTGCCCGGCGATTAGCCCGGGGCGTAGTTCAACCTCCATATCCTGCGCCGTGGCGCGTTGTGCGGCGGCAAAGCGGCTGATGTTGTCATGCGCCCATTGGATATCGTCCTTGAGGTCTTGCGGCACCTTGGCCACGGCCTTGGCAATCGCATCGCTGGAGACCGTGATCTCGCCTTGCCAATTGTCCAGTGTCCGGGCGTATTCAAGCGCCACTTGCCCGCCGCCCTGACGCAGCCTTGTCAGCATGACTTGCACCGTGTCGATGATATCGGCGGCGGTTTGCGGGGCTTCTCCGGGGGCGGTTTTGAGCGGTGTGATCGGCATGGCGCATCTCTCCTTGGCTGCACCATGAATGGGGCCGCTTCAGTACGCGGGGCAAGGGATAGCTTTGAAGGTACCGCCTGTTTTTTCAGGCGTCGAAACTCAGGTTCGGAAAAGCCGAAAGCAAGCGGTCAGCCCTTACAAACTGGCGCGCAGCCCCTTGGCAGCGTCCTCGATGAGGTCCAGCACCCCGTTAAAATCCCTTGTGTAATAAGGGTCAGGTACATGATCCACCCCGCAGCCGGGGGCATAATCCGTGAAGCGTTTGACAGGCGTTGTATCCCCCGACGGACGCAGGCGTTCGATCTCTGCGATGTTGGCGTCGTCCATTCCGATGATCAGATCGAAAGCCATGAAATCCTGCGCTTTGAATTGTCGTGCGCGCAGGTTCGAGATGTCATGCCCGCGCGCCCGCGCCGCCGCCTGCATAGGGCCATAGGGCGGTTCTCCGATATGCCAGCTTCCCGTGCCTGCGCTGTCGGTTTCAAGCTCTGGCGCCAGTGTCCGAAACACCCCTTCGGCAGCGGGGGACCGGCAGATATTGCCAAGGCAAACGAACAGAATTTTGGTGGTCATCGCAGTCTCCTTTGGGCACAAAGGCATAAGCTAAGGAGGGGTCATGGAAAAGATCGTCATTTTGACCGGCGCCGGAATTTCTGCCGAAAGCGGGTTGGGAACCTTTCGCGATGAGGGTGGGCTATGGGCACAGCACCGGATCGAGGATGTGGCCACGCCTGAAGGGTTCGCGCGCAATCCGCAGCTTGTGCATGATTTTTACAACGCCCGCCGGGCACAGGCCTTGGAGGCCAAACCAAACCCTGCCCATGACGCGCTTGCGCGGTTGCAGCGCGAGGCCAAGGGCGAGGTGGTGATTGTCACGCAGAACGTGGATGGATTGCACGAAGCGGCGGGGGCAACAGGGGTTATGCATATGCACGGGGCGCTGAACGCTGCGTTTTGCGCCGCCTGTGAGCATCGTTGGGACGCGCCTTTGGCTATGGCCCCGGATGATCGGTGTCCGGCCTGTCAGGCGACAGCGACGCGGCCCGATATCGTCTGGTTCGGCGAGATGCCCTACGACATGGAGGAGATCTGGCAACACCTTGAGGAAGCGGATGTTTTCGCCGCGATCGGCACCTCGGGTCAGGTCTATCCGGCGGCGGCTTTCGGGCAACATGCCGGGCGGGCCGGGGCGCATACGGTGGAATTGAACCTTGAGCCTTCCGTCAACTCTCGGGATTTTGCCGAGGCGCGGCACGGGTCCGCATCCGAAGTGGTGCCGCTTTGGGTGGAAGAGGAGCTTTCCCGGCAGAAATGACAGGCGATGCCGGGCCAGTGGCGGCCCGGCAAATGCTTGAAATCAATTGGACATTTGCCCGTGATCGTGGCCATGCATCGGTTGGCGTTCCAGATCGACGGGCACTTCGATTTCCATCTCGCCCGCCGTTTCGAAAGTCAGGGTAAGGGGAATCATAGCGCCTTGTTCGAAGGGCTGGGTGATGCCCATGAACATGACGTGTTGGCCGCCGCGTTGCATTTTGATCATGCCATCGGCGGGCAGGGCAAAACCTTCTTCCACATGCATCATTTTCATCACGCCGTTGGCGCCTTCTTTGTGGGTGTGAAGCTGCACCAGATCGGCGGCCGGGGAGGCGACGCCGATCAGGCGGTCGTCGGTGTTTCCGTGATTGTGAATCATCATGAACGCCGCGCCGGTCTTGGCGGACACGGCCGCCGAGCGGGCGTAGGCATCATCGACAGTGATATCGGCGGCCAAGGCCGGCAGGGTGGTTGCAAGGGTCGTGAGGGTCGCGAAAGCGGTGGATTTGAAGGACATCGGTCTCTCCTGAAATTTGAACATTGTCTCAAGGCCTAGGGGATCAGACCACTTCGGGAGGCGCGCGCGCGGCAAAGGCTGCTGGCAAGGATGGCAGGATTTCCGATTTAAAATCAAGTACCTGGGCAGAGGGTTCCTGCGGCGAGGTGACAATGGCCGCGGGCGGTGGGGTCATGCCGTCAAGAACATGCAAGGCGCAATCGGGGCAAATATGTACTTGGCCCGTGGGCTGTCCTTCGGCATCGACAAGCACCGTGACCGGGCCGGTGCCGGTGCAAAGGATCGCTTGGCCGACGGGGGGCGGGGCGCCGCGGGCGATGGCCATGGTCTGACTTGTGAGGGTCAGAAGCAGGGCGAGGCAAAGGGCCAGGTATGGTCGCAAGCTGCGCGTCATGCCTACGATATAGGCATTCGGGGGCGCCAAAGAAAAGCGACAAAATGCAACAGCCCCGACCAAAAGGACGGGGCTGCGAAAACAGTTTTTAAAATCGCGTTGCTTAGGCGCTCGCGGCCTGTGCCTTGGCGATTTCTTTCTTCACTTTCAGAGCGTTGGCCGAAAGCTCGGTGTCTTTTGCCTTGGCAAGATAGCCGTCCAGACCACCACGGTGGTCGACGCTGCGCAGGGCAGAGGCAGTGATTCGCAGCTTGATCGCGCGGCCCAGGGTTTCGGACTGCAACGACACGTCCTGCAGGTTGGGCAGGTAGCGGCGCTTGGTTTTGTTGTTGGCGTGGCTGGAGTTGTTGCCAACCATCGGGCCTTTTCCGGTCAGTTCGCAGCGGCGCGACATGGGCTTTTCCTCGTGTTTGCTGGGGCTTGACGAAGCCCTGCTCAATACAAACGGGCACCGCCATAGGCAGCGCCCCGAATTCATCACCGGGTCTTTAGGGGCAAAACCGGGGGGCGTCAAGGGATTCGGGATGCCCCCGTCAAGCCCTTCGTGACTTTTGTACGGTTTGTACGTTCGGAGGGCCAGTTTTGTACGAAACTCCGGGGGAGGCCAAATAGTTTTGTACGTTTTGTACAGACTAGAGCTAATTTCGGAGCATGTGATGTGGTCAATGGAGGTGAGGCGATGAAGATCATGCGAGCCGGAGAGCGGCCCTGCAAACTGGCCAATCCGGAGTGGTTTGCCGGGCGGGTTTGGCAAGAGCGGGTGGTGGAGGCCGAGGCCCCGGCGCGGCTGCGTGCCCTGAAGGTGACCTTCGAGCCCGAGGCGCGGACCGCGTGGCACACCCATCCCTTGGGGCAGACCCTGCACGTGCTGTCGGGTGTCGGGCTTGTGGGGCTGCGCGGCGAGCCGCCAAAAGTGATCCGCCCGGGCGATACGGTCTGGATCCCGCCGGGGGCGGAGCATTGGCATGGCGCCGCGCCAGACAGCCAGATGTGCCATCTGGCCATGCAGGAGGCCGATGACGCGGGCCGGGTGGCCGATTGGCTGGATCAGGTGAGCGAGGCAGAGTATCGGCGGACCACGCGGTAGCGCGGTCGGTTTACCGCTTGGCAAGCTTTCTGTGGCGCAATGCGATGTGTCGCGTGAGGTGATTTGAGTGTGCACCTTGGGGGCGTTGCCCCCGCCGCCCTGCGGGCGACTCCCCCAGGGTATTGGGACCAAGAAAAAACTGCCCCTGTTTTTTCTTGGCAAAAATACCCATAAAGCCACGCCTGCCCCGGGTGGCGGGGTTTGTTGTTTCAAGCGCCCCGCCCATGGTCCGACATCAGGTCAAGCCTTGGCCCGATGGGGACGATGCGGTGCGGGTTGATGGTGTCGTGGCTGTAGTAATAATGCCGCGTGATGTGGTCGAAGTTCACCGTCTCGGCCACGCCGGGCCATTGGTAAAGCTCGCGCAGGTAGCCCCAGAGGTTGGGGTAATCGACGATCCGCGCGCGGTTGCATTTGAAATGCCCGTGGTAGACGGCATCGAAGCGGATGAGGGTGGTGAACAGCCGCCAGTCGGCCTCGGTCAGCCGGTCGCCCATGAGGTAGCGGTTGGTCGATAGCCGGTCTTCCAGCCAGTCGAGGCTATCGAACAGGGGCGCGACGGCCTCGTCATAGGCCTTTTGGGTGGTGGCGAAGCCGGATTTGTAGACGCCGTTGTTGACGGTGTCGTAGATGCGGGCGTTCACCGGCTCGATCGCCTCGCGCAGGTCTTGCGGCCAATAGTCATCGGTATTGCCGGTGATCCCGTCGAAGGCGGAATTGAACATGCGGATGATCTCGGCCGATTCGTTGGAAACGATGGTCTCAAGGGTCCTGTCCCAGAGGATCGGCACGGTGACACGGCCCGAGGCATCCGGTTGGGCCTTGGTGTACAGGTCGCGGGCGTAGGGCAGGTCATAGAGCGTGTCGCCGGTGGCCCCGGGGTAATCGGTGCGGAACTCCCACCCGTCCGAGAGCATTTCGGGGTGAACGACCGACAGGCCGATATGTGCCTGCAGGCCCTTGAGCGCGCGAAAGATCAGGGTGCGGTGCGCCCAGGGGCAGGCGAGCGAGACATAGAGGTGGTAGCGCCCGGATTCGGCGGGAAAGCCGCCCTTGCCGCTGGGGCCGGGCGCGCCGTCGGGCGTTATCCAGTTGCGGAATTTAGACGTGTCGCGTTGGAATTTTCCGCCGGTGCTTTCGGTGTCATACCAGCGGTCGTGCCATTCGCCGTCGATCAAGAGACCCATTTTGCGCTCCTCCTTTTGGACAAATCTAGGAGTGGTCGCGGGATGCTGACAGCCCTGCCGCCGCGCAGGGGACGTGCGGGGCTGCACATCATGTCGGTCGTCGTCGCATGGATGGCGTTTCACGGTTTGCGTGTGGGCCGCTTGGGGCGTATACGGAAAGTGACGATGCCCCATGGGGCCGGAAAGGTGTGCAGGCGGGATCGACCCAATCCGGGGGTCTTGTGCTGGAGTCGTCGATGCGGTGGGATCTGCCGCGACCCGCCTTTCCGGGGCCTAAAGGGGCGAAACGGTAAAAAGGGGGCAAACCCATGAAATACGCAATCCTTCTGGTGACTCTTGCCGCGGCAAGCGGCGCGCAGGCGCATCCCGGTCACCTGGCCGAAGCGGCGGGTCACAATCATTGGCTGGGCGCTGCGGCCTTGGGGGCGGCCATTGCCATCGGGCTTTGGGCCGGGCTGAAGGGCCGCAAGGACGAGGCCACGGAAGAGGCCGAGGGCGACGAGGCCGCCGACGAAGACTTGCAGGAGGCCTGAGCGCATGGGCAAGACAGGTGTGATGATCTGTGGGCATGGCTCGCGCAGCCAGTCGGCGGTGGATGAATTCGCGACTCTGGCCGAGAAGCTGCCGCCCTATCTGCCCGGGGATTGGGCGATGGAGTATGGATATCTCGAATTTGCCAACCCGGTCATTCGCGACGGTCTGGACAAGCTGCGCGAGGCAGGGTGCGAGCGGATTCTGGCAGTGCCGGGGATGCTTTTTGCCGCGATGCATTCCAAGAACGACATTCCCACGGTTCTGAACACCTATGCCACCAAGCATGGCATCGACGTGCAATATGGCCGGGAACTGGGGGTGGACCCCAAGATGATCGAGGCCGCCGGTGGGCGTATTCAGGAGGCTGTTGAACGCGCCAATGCCGAGGCCGGGGAGGTCTCGTTGCATGATACCTGCCTGGTGGTGATTGGGCGCGGGGCCTCGGACCCGGATGCCAATGGCAATGTCGCCAAGATCGCCCGGATGTTGCAGGAGGGCATGGGCTTTGGCTGGTGCGAAGTGGGCTATTCGGGTGTCACCTTCCCGCTGGTCGAACCCTGCCTGCAGCATGTGGCGAAGCTGGGCTATAAGCGGGTGATCGTTTTCCCGTATTTCCTGTTCTCGGGCATCCTGATCGACCGGATTTACGGCTTTACCGACCAGGTGGCCGCCGAACATCCGCATATCCAGTTCTTCAAGGCGGGGTATCTGGGGGATCACCCGAAGGTATTGGAAACCTTTGCCGAGCGGGTGATGGAACAGACCAGTGCGACACCGCCGCCCAATTGCGGCACCTGCCAGTATCGCACGCAGGTTTTGGCCATCGAGGGCGCGCGGGAGATTACGCCCGAGCAGCGCCGCGCCCTGGCCGAGGCGAAGGGCGCGGGCCATGTGGCCTTTAGCGACACGCCGCCGCCGACCTGTGTGCTGTGCAAGTATCGCACCACCATTCTGGGCTTCGAGGCCGAGGTGGGCGCGGTGCAGGAAAGCCACCACCATCACGTGGAAGGGCAAGGGGCCAGTGCGCCGGGCTCGAACGTGGCCGATTGCGCCCTGTGCGATACATTCTGCACCGGGTTGTGCCGCTTGGAAGGGCCGGGGCATCACCACCACCATCATCACCACGACCATGATCACGGTCACGATCATCACCACCATGATCACGACCATCATCATCACCATGCCGAGTACCCCCATGCCGACCACCCGCATGGGCCGGAGAGCGCGCGGAAAACCCGGGCCTGATGCTTTCTTCTTTTTCAAAATATCCCCGCCGGAGGCATCCGACGGGGGCCGCATCGTGAAGGGTTAAGGCCGTGCGTCCCTACGAAAAGAACCCCAAGACCATCTATGCCGAGAGCTTTGCCACCGTGCGCCGCGAGGCGCGGCTTGATCGGTTCGGGCCGGGAATGGAGGCGCTTGCCATTCGCCTGATCCATGCCTGCGGCATGGTGGAGGTGGCCGACCGGTTGGCCTTCTCGGCCAATGCCTATGAGGCGGGGCAGGCGGCCTTGCGGGCCGGTGCGCCGGTGCTGTGTGATTGCGAGATGGTGGGCGCGGGGATCATCCGGCGGTATTTGCCCGCCGGAAACGAGGTGATCGTCACCTTGAACGATCCGAAAGTGCCGGGTATCGCGGCAGGCATCGGCAATACCCGGTCGGCGGCGGCGGTCGAGTTGTGGGCCGAGCATCTGGAGGGTGCGGTTGTGGCCATCGGCAATGCGCCGACGGCCTTGTTTCACCTGTTGGAAATGCTGGACGAGGGCGCGCCGAAACCGGCGGTGATCCTTGGGTTTCCCGTGGGCTTCGTGGGGGCCGCCGAAAGCAAGGCGGAACTGGCGGCCAACCCGCGGGATTGTGATTTCGTCGCCCTGCGCGGGCGGCGCGGCGGATCGGCCATTGCCTCGGCGGCGGTCAACGCGCTGGCCGCGGGGTTGCCGGAGCTGACAGCATGAGGGAGGCAAGGATGAATGAGCCGTGGTTGCATATCGTGGGCATTGGCGAGGATGGCATGGCCGGGCTGTTGCCCGCGACCCGTGCCGTGGTCGAGGCCGCCGAGGTGATCGTGGGCGGCGACCGGCATCACAAGCTGTCGGAGAATGTGAGTGCCGAGCGCGTGGCATGGCCCAGCCCCTTCAATGCGCTGATCGAGATGCTGGAAGGGTTAAAGGGTCGCCGGGTCGTGGTGCTGGCCACGGGGGACCCTTTGTGGTTCTCGGTTGGCGCGCGGATCGGGCGGGCGATTGACCCCGCCGAGATCACCTATCACCCGCAATTGTCGGCGTTTCAATTGGCGGCGGCGCGCATGGGGTGGTCCTTGCCGGATGTGGAAACGCTGACCGTGCATGGCCGGCCCGTGGAGCAGATGATCGCCTTTATCCAGCCCGATGCGCGGTTGTTGATCCTGACCACCGGGGCCGAGACCCCGGCGCAGATCGCGGGCTTTTTGACCGAGCGGGGTTTTGGCCGCTCGAAGCTGACGGTGCTGGCCAATATGGGCGGCGCGGAGGAAGCGCGGTTCGACGGGGTGGCCGAAGACTGGGACCACGAGGTGCCGGCCTTCAACACCATGGCGGTGGACTGTGTTGCCGCCCCCGATGCTGCGCTTTTGCCGCGTGTACCGGGATTGGCCGATGAATTGTTCCAGCATGACGGCACCATGACCAAGCAAGAGGTGCGCGCGGCCACGCTGGCCAAGCTGATGCCGATGCGGGGCGCCTTGCTGTGGGATATCGGCACGGGCTGTGGATCGGTCGCGGTGGAATGGATGCGCGGTGCGCGCTACGCCCGCGCGGTGGGGATCGAACCGCGCGCCGACCGCCGCGCGATGGCGGCGGCCAATGCGCTGGCGCTTGGGGTGCCCAAGTTGGAACTGGTCGAGGGCCGGGTGCCCGAAGCCTTGGAGGGTTTGGCCGCGCCGGATGCGGTGTTCATCGGCGGGGGCCTGAGCCGTGAGACCTTTGAGGCGGCATGGGAGGCGCTGCGCCCCTTGGGGCGGATGGTATGCAATGCGGTGACGCTGGAAAGCGAGGCGCTGTTGCTGGAGCTGCACAAGGAACGCGGTGGGCAGCTTGTGAAGCTGATGGTCAACCGGGCCGAACCTGTTGGCGGGCTGACCGGCTGGCGGCCCTTGATGCCGGTCACCCAGTGGAGCCTTGTGAAGCGGTGACCGGGCGCTTGGCCCCATGACAGGCGGTCGATGCTTGCGGCGGGGCGTTTCAAGCTGGACCGGTCAGTAAAATCCACTGGCAACTGTCCGCGCAAATGGTCTAATATTCCAAGATAATGGATATGTCCGACTCGATCCTTACCCGTCTTCCTGCCCGTCTGAAACAGGCGCGGCAGGCGCAGGGCCTTTCGCTGGATGCCGTGGCCAAGCTTTCGGGCGTGTCGCGCAGCATGGTCAGCCAGATCGAGCGCGGGAACTCTTCGCCCACCGTTGCGACATTGTGGAACCTGACACGTGCGTTGCAGGTGGATTTCGCGGGTCTGCTGGAAGATCAGCAAACCGCCCGAGTGCATGTTTTGAGGGCGCAGGATGTCCCGACAATCGAAAATCAGGGGACAGGTTGCTGTATCCGTATCCTTTCGCCGCCCGAAGATGCCGGGACGCATGAAGTTTATGAATTGCGATTTGCAATGGACGGCGTGCTTGAATCGCCGTCGCATGCGCATGGAACGCAGGAAAACCTTACGGTCATAGATGGCAAGATCGCGGTGACATCCGGTGAGCATTCCGAGCTTCTCAAGGCCGGGGAAACCGCAAGATATGCGGCCGATGTCCCGCATCAATTGCGGGCCGTTGGAGAGGCGCGTGCCTTTCTCGTGGTAAAGGGTGGATGACGACATAGCGGATACATATCCAATAAATTGAACTCCGATATTGAAGAAACTCGTCCGCTATGACAGAATTGCCGTCATGAAAGACAAGGAGCCGCTTCATGTCCGATCAATTCCTGGCCGATCTAAAGACGACACTTGCCGCAATCGAGGCCGATGGCCTGACGAAGCGCGAGCGCTTGATAAACTCGCCTCAATCCGCCGAAGTCACGGTTGACGGGCGCGAGGTTATCAACCTGTGCGCCAATAATTACCTTGGACTAGCCAACCATCCGGACCTGATACGCGCGGCGCGGCAGGCGATGGAGGATCACGGCTTTGGCATGGCGTCTGTCCGGTTCATCTGTGGTACCCAGGATCTGCATCGCGGCTTGGAGCAAAAGCTGGCCGATTTCCTGAACAAGGATGACGCGATCCTTTTCGCGGCCTGTTTCGACGCGAACGGCGGGCTTTTCGAACCCTTGCTTGGCCCGGAAGATGCCATTGTTTCAGACAGCCTGAACCATGCGTCGATCATTGATGGAATCAGGCTCTGCAAAGCCAAGCGGTACCGGTATGCCAATAATGACATGGGCGATCTGGAGGCGAAGCTGATCGAGGCGCGTGCGGCGGGGGCACGGCATGTCATGATCGCGACGGACGGCGTTTTCTCGATGGATGGATACCTGGCGAACCTGCCGGCGATTACGCGGCTTGCCAAGGCCCATGATGCCACCGTCATGGTCGACGATTGCCATGCGACCGGTTTCATGGGCGCGCGCGGGACAGGAACCCCGGATCATTTCGGGGTTGATGTCGATATCCTGACCGGAACCCTTGGCAAGGCGCTTGGCGGTGCGCTGGGCGGTTATATTGCCGGGCCGCAACCGGTTATCGACCTGCTGCGCCAGAGGGCGCGCCCCTATCTGTTTTCCAATGCGCTGCCGCCGTCCATTGTCGCCGCCGGGATCGAGGCGATCCGGTTGGTGGAAGAGGGGCGCGACCTTCGTGACCGGCTGTTCGAGAACGCGGCACGGTGGCGCGAAGGCCTTGCGGAGTTGGGCTTTGACCTGTTGCCCGGGGAGCATCCGATCATACCGGTCATGTTGGGCGAGGCGCCCTTGGCGCAGGAAATGGCGGCAAGGTTGTTTGACGAGGGCGTGTATGTGTCCGGCTTTTTCTATCCGGTGGTCCCGCATGGGCAGGCGCGTATCCGCACACAGATGAACGCCGCGCTGACCGACGCGCAACTGGACCGTGCGCTGGCCGCCTTTTCCAAGGTCGGGCGTGACCTGGGAGTGATCGGATGACCCATCACAACACGATGAAGGCCCTGGAAAAATCGCGGCCGGAAGAGGGGCTTTGGATGGTGCAGGCCCCGGTGCCGGAGATTGGGCCGGACGATGTGTTGATCCGGATCAACGCCACCGGAATCTGCGGCACCGATATCCATATCTGGAACTGGGACGACTGGGCCGCCGCGACCGTGCCGGTGCCGCTGATCACGGGCCATGAATTCGCCGGTGAAATCGTCGAGGTCGGGCGCAACGTGACGGACCTGAAGATCGGTCAACGCTGTTCCGGCGAGGGGCATGTCGTGGGGATGGAAAGCCGCCAAAGCCGGTCGGGCAAGTTTCACCTTGACCCGGGCACCCGGGGGATCGGCGTCAATGCGCAGGGGGCCTTTGCCGAATACCTGAAACTACCCGCTTTCAACGTGGTTCCGCTGCCGGATGACATACCCGACGAGATCGGCGCGATTCTCGATCCGTTGGGCAATGCCGTGCATACCGCGCTGAGCTTTGACCTGCTGGGAGAGGATGTTCTGATTACCGGGGCCGGGCCGATCGGCATCATGGCAGCCGCGGTGGCGCGCCATGCAGGCGCGCGCAACGTGGTGATTACGGATGTGAACCCCGAGCGGCTGAAACTGGCGGAGCATGTTTGCGGCAACGTGCGGACGGTGGACGCAAGGCAGGACGATCTGCATGACGTCGTTGATGAGCTTGGTATGAAACAGGGCTTCGACGTGGGGCTGGAGATGTCGGGCAGTCAGCAGGCGCTGGACCAGATGGTCGAGGTCATGATCATGGGCGGCAAGATCGCACTTCTGGGGATTCCGCCGGGAAAATCGCCTGTCGACTGGTCGCGGATCGTGTTCAAGGCGATTACGATCAAGGGTGTCTACGGTCGCGAGATGTTCGAGACATGGTACAAGATGATCGCGATGCTGCAAAACGGGCTGGATGTCAGCCGGGTTATCACGCACCGGATGCCGGTAGATGATTTCCGCGACGCCTTTGGCGCGATGAAATCCGGCAAGACCGGCAAGGTCGTGCTGGACTGGCGGTGAAGGCTGTCCGAGGCGATGGCGGTTTTCAACTCGCGCCGTGGATCATTCGGCGTTTGACCGCGACCTTGCGGCCCTTGCCGCCGCAGGCCGGGCATTGATTTGAACGGCGGCATTGCATTTGATTTTGCGATGACATTATCCCTGCATTTGTATAGGGTCCGGCGTGGCGCTGTCCGGCGTATATCCGGGATATGATGACACATTAACTCATTGGAATTTAACGACGATTGGTTCCGGTGACACTCAGTGAGAACGTATGACACAAGAAGATTGCCCCTCAGTTGCGCGTAATCGTGCCCAAAAAACACCGGGGCCTGTGCTGTGAGCGGTGTTTTGTGTGGTGTCGGGCTTGGCCCGGGGGATCCCGAATTGATGACCTTGCGGGCGCATCGGTTGATTTCCCGGGCGCAGGTGGTGGCCTATCCCAGCCTGGCAGGGGGTGAAAGTTTCGCGCGGTCGATCGCGGCGGGGGTGATCCCGGCGGGGGTACGCGAGATCGTGATGGATGTGCCGATGACCACCGACCGCGCCCCGGCGCAGGCGGCCTATGACAAGGGGGCCGAGGAAATTGCCGGGGCTTTGGCGGCGGGTTATGACGTGGTGTGCCTGTGCGAGGGCGACCCGTTTTTCTATGGCTCTTTCATGTATGTTTTCGCGCGGTTGTCGGAGCGGTTCGAGGTCGAGGTGGTGCCCGGGGTCACCTCGATCACCACCTGTGCCGCCCGCGCAGGCATGCCATTGGCCGCGCGCAACGAACGTTTGACGGTTTTGCCCGGTCCCTTGCCGGAAGCGGAATTGCGCGCCCGGATCGAAGGGGCCGAAAGTGTTGCCATCATGAAGGTGGGGCGGCATCTGGAGAAAATCCGCGGGGTGATCGGTGATTTGGGCCTGACGGAGCGCGCGGTATACATCGAGCGCGCCAGCCTGCCCGAAGAGGTGGTTTGCCCGCTTGACGAGGCGCCGGGGACGGCGCCCTATTTTTCGATGATCCTGCTGACGAAAGGGGCCGATCCATGGCTGTGAAACCTGTTGTTCTGGCCCTGAGCCGGTCGGGGGAAGATATGGCGCACCGCGTAGCGGCCCTGTTGGGCGCGCAGGTGCATGGCCGCGAGGGGCGGGTGGAAAAGGCGGATGCTTATTTTCCCAATGCACTGGATCATGCGCGGGATCTGTTTGCCGCCGGTGTGCCGGTGGTGGGCGTTTGTGCCAGTGGGATTTTGATCCGGGCGGTGGCGCCTTTGCTGGTGGATAAGACCAGTGAGCCGCCGGTGGTATCGGTCAGCGACGATGGCGCGGTTGTGGTGCCCTTGTTGGGCGGGCATCGCGGGGCCAATCGTTTGGCCAGCGAAATCGCCGCCGGGTTGGAGGCAGTTTCAGCCGTGACCACGGCGGGGGACGTGGCGATGGGCGTGGCGCTGGATGCGCCGCCCTTGGGGTATCGTTTGGCCAATCCGGGTGACGCCAAAGGCGCGATGGCGGCGATGCTGTCGGGGGCCGGGGTATCGGTTTCGGGTGAGAATATCTTTGGCATCGAGGATACCGGCGGCGCGGTTGAGCTTTGCGTGAGCGACGCCCCGGTCGAGGGTAGCGAGGCGCGGCTTGTCTACCATCCGCAGCGGTTTGCGCTGGGCCTTGGATGCGCGCGCAATGCCGACCCCGAGGAGCTTTGGGCGCTGGTGCAGGAGGTTCTGGACGGTGCGGGCGTTGCCCCCGGTGCGGTGGGCTGTGTGGCCTCGATCGACCTCAAGGCGGATGAACCTGCGATGAACGTGGTGGCGGCGCGGTTGGGTGTGCCCTTGCGCCTGTTCACGGCGGCAGAACTGGAGGCGCAGGCGGTGCCGAACCCCTCTGACGTGGTCTTTGCCGAAGTGGGGTGCCATGGAGTGAGCGAGGGGGCCGCGCTGGCCTGTGGCGGGGCGTTGGTGACCGAGAAGCGCAAGACGGCGAATGCCACCTGCGCGCTGGGCCGGGCCGCTGAGCCGTTGACCGAGATGCCGGGCCGGGCGCGCGGGCGCCTGTCTGTTGTCGGTATCGGGCCGGGGCAGGCCAGTTGGCGGACGCCGGAGGTCAGCCGCCTTGTGGCCGAGGCCGAGGAACTGGTGGGCTATGGGCTTTATATCGACCTTCTGGGGCCATTGGCGGCGGGCAAAGAGCGCAGCGATTTCCCCTTGGGCGGAGAAGAGGCGCGCTGCCGCTATGCCTTGGAGCGGGCGGCGGAGGGCCGCAACGTGGCCTTGGTGTGCTCGGGCGATGCCGGGATTTACGCCATGGGGGCGCTTGTTTTCGAGCTGCTGGATCGTGCGCCCGAAAGTGAGGGCGTGAGCGATGCGGCGCACCGGGTGGATGTGGTGTGTTCGCCGGGGGTAAGCGCGCTTCAGGGGGCTGCGGCGCGGGCCGGGGCACCCTTGGGGCACGATTTCTGCACCATCTCGCTGTCGGATCTGCTGACCCCGCGGGCGGATATCCTGCGCAGGTTGCAGGCGGCGGCGGAGGGGGACTTCGTGATCGCCTTCTACAACCCGGTCAGCAAGACGCGGCGGACGCTTCTCGCCGAGGCACGCGATATCCTGTTGCAGCACCGCCCGGCGGAGACACCTGTTATGCTGGCCAGCAACCTGGGCCGCCCGGAGGAGCAGGTGCGGTACCGCCGGTTGGAGGATTTGCAGGTGGACGAGGTGGATATGCTGACCGTGGTCTTGGTCGGGTCGAGCAATTCGCGGCTGGCGCAACTGGGCGAGGGGCCACGGATGTTCACGCCGCGCGGCTATGCGCGCAAGATTGACGGGGATTTGGCCCAAGGCCGGGGATGACGCGCGGCGCTGTTTGCCCCGGTGGGGCAAAGGCGCCCCGCCCGCCATCCCGTGAAGGAGAGATGACATGACGGTGTATTTTATCGGCGCGGGTCCGGGTGACCCGGAACTTTTGACCAAGAAGGCCGAGCGGGTGATCGGGGAATGCCCGGTGTGCCTTTATGCGGGCAGTCTGGTGCCTGCCGAAGTGGTGGGCTGTGCGCCGGAGGGGGCCTTGGTGATGGATACGGCGCCGATGACGCTGGACGATACCCATGGCGTGATCAAGCAGGCCCATGCCAAGGGGCAGGACGTGGCGCGCGTGCATTCGGGCGATCCGTCGCTTTACGGCGCGATTGCCGAGCAGATTCGCCGCCTGCGTGCCGACGGGATTGATTACCAGATCATCCCCGGCGTGCCCGCCTATGCCGCCGCTGCCGCCGCCCTGGGCCAGGAATTGACCGTGCCGGAGATCGGGCAATCCATCGTGCTGACGCGGGTGAGCATGAAATCCACCTCGATGCCTGCCGGCGAAACGCTTGAGAATTTCGCGCGCTCGGGCACCACGCTGGCCATCCATCTGGGCGTGCGCGCCCTGCGTGAGATCGAGCGGGTTCTGACGCCTTACTATGGCGCGGATTGTCCGGTGGTGGTGGCCTATCGCGTCGGCTGGCCCGATCAGATGTTCATCCGGGGCACGCTGAGCGATATTCGCCTGAAGGTGCGGGATGAAAAGATCACGCGCACCGCGCTTATCCTGGTGGGGCCGGTGCTGGGCCAGATCAGCGAGTTTACCGAGAGCGCGCTTTATGATCCTGAAATGCCACATGTTCTGCGCCCGAAAGCCACCGAGCGCGCTTGATCTCCGACAATGACCTGTTTGTCATTGGCGGTTTACATCTATGGTCTATGTTAGGGTCCACGCGGAGGGGATGGATACCATGATGACAGTATTGCCAAGCGAGGTTCAGGCGGGGCTGGATCAGGCGCGCAAGCGCGCCTTGAAGCGGTCCAGCCGGTTGGTGATCGAGACCGGGGGGCAAAGGTTGAAGGTTTTGCGCCTGTCGGACGATGGTTTTAGCGTTGAGGCCGAAGCCGCGCCGCACCTGCGCGGCCTGGTGGATATTTACGACGGGGCGCGGCATTTGTCGCGTTGCCTGATCGTGGCCTCGGAAGAGGACGGCGGCGAGATTCGCTATGAGGTGAAGCAGATGACCGCCGCCGCGGATGTGCAGCCCCTCGATTACGAGCGGCCCGAGGGTGCGCCGGTGGGGTTGATCGAGAACTGGGGCTAATTTGCCTGCCCCGTGGCATCGCGGTTGATGCGATTGTGGGTGTCCACGACCCGGCGGGGCCATGTGGATTTGATATAGGCCAGCACCTCGAGAATTTCCTGATCTGACAGGATGTCGCCAAAGCCGATCATGTTGCTTTTGTAGCCATTGCCGACGATGGCCTCGGTGCCGTGCTTGGTGATCATGAAAAGCTGTGTGTCGGGGTGGTGCCATGTGTGGCCGGTTTCATCATGTGGCGGCGCGGGCAGGTACCCCGATGCGTCGCGGTCGCGCCAGTTGTCTTCGCCTGCAAGGTTTGTGCCGTGGCAGGCGGCGCATTGCGCCTGATAGATGGCTTGGCCGTTTTCGACCGCGGCGGCATCTGTATAGGGCAGGATGCCCGCAGGGGTTTCGGCCCAGAGGGGCGAGGCGATGAGGCACAGGGCGAGGGGCAGGCGGGGCATGGGATCTCCGTTATATGCAGTTGGCGGTAGGTTCCCGAGGTGGCGGGGCAATGCAAATCACCCTTGCGTGAGGGTATCGCCACTGGACGCCGGGGCACTGGGGATTTACCTGTGGGGCAACAGGAGGCTGCCCTTATGACCACCAAACCGCCTTTGACCCTATACCTTGCCGCACCGCGCGGGTTTTGCGCCGGTGTGGACCGGGCGATCAAGATCGTCGAGATGGCCCTGCATAAGTGGGGCGCGCCCGTCTACGTGCGCCATGAGATCGTGCACAACAAATACGTGGTGGACGATCTGCGCGAGAAAGGGGCGGTTTTCGTCGAGGAGCTGGAAGAATGCCCCGATGACCGGCCGGTGATCTTTTCGGCGCATGGCGTGCCCAAGGCGGTGCCCGCCGAGGCGGCGCGGCGCGAGATGCTTTTCGTGGATGCCACATGCCCCTTGGTGTCAAAAGTGCATATCGAGGCAGAACGGCATCACGAGAATGGCCTTCAGATCGTGATGATCGGGCATGCGGGCCACCCCGAAACCATCGGCACCATGGGACAGTTGCCCGCGGGCGAGGTCTTGTTGGTGGAAACGGTGGCGGATGTGGCCGGGTTGCAGGTGCGCGACCCTGAAAAACTGGCTTTCGTGACGCAAACGACGCTGTCGGTGGATGATACGATTGATATCGTTGCGGCCTTGCAGGCGCGTTTCCCGGCCATCAAGGGGCCGCACAAGGAAGATATCTGTTACGCCACCACCAACCGGCAGGAGGCGGTGAAGGCCATGGCGCCCAAGGCCGATGCGATGCTGGTGGTGGGGGCGCCCAATTCGTCGAATTCCAAGCGGTTGGTCGAGGTGGGCGCCAAGGCGGGCTGCAACTATTCGCAACTGGTTCAGCGCGCGGGGGATATCGATTGGCGCGCCTTGGAGGGGATTTCGAGCATCGGAATCACCGCTGGCGCCTCGGCCCCCGAAGTTTTGGTCAACGAGGTGATCGACGCCTTTCGCACCCGCTATGACGTGACAACCGAGGTGGTTGAAACCGCGCAGGAGAACGTGGAGTTCAAGGTGCCCCGCGTGATGAGGGAAGCGTCGTGAGCCTGCAGTTCCTGCTGACTGCCCTTGTGGTGGTCGTGGCGCCCGGCACGGGGGTGATTTACACGCTTGCCATCGGGCTTGGGCAGGGGCGACGCGCGGCGATCATGGCTGCCGTGGGTTGTACCTTCGGGATCGTTCCGGCACTTTTGGCCGCCGTGCTGGGACTGGCGGCGATCATGCATACCTCGGCCCTGCTGTTTCAGGTGATCAAGTTCGCCGGTGTGGCCTATCTTCTGTATCTGGCGTGGCAGATGTTGCGTGATGAAGGCGGCGTGGCGGTGCGCGCCGAAACACGGGCAAGCGCGGATTGGGCGATTGCACGGCGCGGGGCCTTGATCAATATCCTCAATCCCAAGCTGTCGATCTTCTTTCTGGCGCTGTTGCCGCCGTTCCTGTCGGGGAACCCGGCCACGGCGAGTGCCGAGATGCTGGCCATGGGGGCGGTGTTCATGCTGCTGACCTTCGTGGTTTTCGTGGGCTATGGCGCGTTCGCCGCCGCCGCGCGGGACAAGGTGTTGTCCTCGCCGCCGGTGATCCGTTGGATCAACCGGGGCTTTGCCGCAGTTTTCGCGGGGCTGGCGGCGCGATTGGCGATGGAGAAAGCGGCATGACGGGCATCCCGCGCGCGCCTTTGATCCTTGGGCTGGCGGGGGTGACGCCCTTTGTTTGGGGGGCGTTGACCGTGCTGTTGCCGGGGCTGGCCGATTGGACGCTGGCCAATATCGGGGCGCGGTTTGTCGGGCCCTATGTCATGCTGTTTTACGGCGCGATCATCTTGTCGTTCATGTCCGGGGTGCTGTGGGGCTTTGCCGCGCAGCTTGAGGGCGCGCGGGCGGCCACCGGTTATGCCCTGTCGGTGATCCCGGCGCTATGGGCGTTTTTCATGACCGGCGGCGGGCCGACCAGTTCGGGCATTTCCCTGATGGCTGGGTTCATCGGCATTCTGGGGCTGGACTGGATGTTCTGGCATCATGGCGCGGCGCCCGCGTGGTGGATGCAGTTGCGGGTGCTGTTGACGGTGATCGTGGTAACCTGCCTTGCCATCGGAGTTTTCCTGTGAGCCAGGACAACGAGACGCTGGCCTATTACGGGCGGGCCGCCGGGGATTATGCCGAGCGCACTGCGCATCTGGATGAAGACCCGGCGCTGGAGGCCTTTATCGCCGCTTTGCCCAAGGGCGCGCGGGTATTGGACCTTGGCTGTGGCCCCGGGGTGATGGCCGCGCGCATGGCGGCAGAGGGGTTTGCGGTGCTGGCCACGGATGCGGTGCCCGAGATGGTCAAGATGGCAGGCGCGCACCCCGGCGTGGAGGCGCGGGTTGCGCGGTTTGACGACATCGACGGCGAGGCGGAATTTGACGGAGTTTGGGCCAATTTCTCGCTTTTGCACGCGCCGCGCGGGGATTTGCCGGGGCATCTGGCCGCCATTCACCGGGCGTTGCGGCCCGGGGGGCTGTTTCATATCGGGATGAAACTTGGTGATGGTGAAAAGCGCGATGAACTGGGGCGGCTTTACACCTTTGTCACCGAAGACGAATTGCGCGGGCTTTTGCACGATACCGGTTTCGGCGTTGTCGAGACCACGCAGGGACGCGAGGCGGGCATGACCGGCGTGCCCGAAGATTGGATAACGATTTTGGCGAAAGCGGTTTAGACGTATGAGCGATTTAACTCTCTATTCGATGCCTTCGTCGGGCAATAGCTACAAGGTGCGGCTGTTGCTGGCGCTTTTGGGGCGGGACTATTGCCATGTGCCGTGCGAGACCCAATCGGCGGAGCTGAAGCAGGCAAAGGCCGAGGGGCATTTGCCCTTGGGAAAGCTGCCCGCGCTGCATTTGGGCAATGGGACGATTCTGTCGGAATCCAATGCCATTCTTTGGTATCTGGCGGCGGGTAGCGATTGGGTGCCGAACGACCCCCTGACACAGGCGCAAATGCTGGGTTGGATGTTCTTTGAGCAAAACCGGCACGAGCCGGTGGTGGCGGTGCGCGCCTCGCTCAACACCTATCCGCACCTCAAGGATGAGGCGACGCCGCGGGTCATGGCGGAGCTTTTGGAGACCGGTCACGCCTTGTTGCAATTGATGGAGGATCACATGCAGGGGCGGGCGTGGTTTGCGGGCGCATCCGCAAGCCTTGCCGATATCGCGCTTTATGCCTACACCCACACCGCCGGCGACCGGGGCGGTTTCGAGATGGCGCGGTTTCCGGCGCTCAATGCGTGGTGTGCGCGGATGGCGGCACTGCCGGGATATGTGGGGTTGTGGGATCATGCCTGAGCTTTTTGCCTATACCGATGGGGCCTGTTCGGGGAATCCCGGCCCGGGGGGCTGGGGTGTTCTGTTGCAGGCCAAGGAGGGCGACAGCGTTGTGAAAGAGCGCGCGTTGCAGGGCGGCGAGGCGGAGACCACCAACAACCGGATGGAGCTTTTGGCGGCGATCAATGCGTTGGAGGCATTGAACCGGGCCTCAACAGTGACCGTGGTGACCGATAGCGCCTATGTGAAGAACGGCGTGACGGGCTGGATTCACGGCTGGAAGAGGAATGGCTGGAAAACCTCGGCCAAGAAGCCGGTGAAAAACGCCGAATTGTGGCAGCGGTTGGATGCCGCCCAGGCCCGCCATGACGTGACGTGGGAATGGGTCAAGGGCCATGCCGGCCACCCCGAGAACGAGCGCGCCGATGAATTGGCGCGCGCAGGGATGGCCCCGTTCAAGCCGAACGCGCGGGCCGAATGAGCGCGCTATCGCTTCTTGATTATGCCTCGGTGCTGATTTTCGCGCTGACCGGGGCCTTGGCGGCCTCGCGCAAGCAGTTGGACTTGGTGGGCTTTGCCTTTCTGGCCTGCCTGACGGCGGTGGGCGGTGGCACGTTGCGGGACGTGTTATTGGATCGTAACCCCGTCTTCTGGATCGGCAACCCCGGTTATATCGGTATCGCCTGTGTCGCGGCGGCGGTGATTTTCGTTACCGCACATCTGGCCGAAAGCCGCTATCGGTGGCTTTTGTGGTTGGACAGTTTTGCCTTGGCCGTGGCGGTTGCGGCGGGGGCGGCTGCGGCGCTGACCATGTTGCAGCCTTGGCCGATCGTGGTGATCATGGGGATATTGACGGGCTGCGCCGGGGGCTTGATGCGCGACGTGGTCTGCAACGAGGTGCCGCTGGTTTTGAAACAGGGGGAGCTTTATGTCTCGGCCGCTTTCGCGGGGTCGCTTCTGGCGGCGGGGCTGGCGGCCCTGAACAGTGACATGGCCGTGATTCTGGGCGGTTGCGCGGTACTGACCTGGGGGCTGCGAGCCGGGTCGCTTGCCTTTGGATGGCGCTTGCCGGTCTATCGCGCGCGCCCACCGAAGGGGTAAGCCATTACTTCTTCGCGGTCACGGCCTGGTAAATCCAGATCAGCAGGATCGCGCCAAGCACCGCGCCGATGATGCCGCCCAAGAGGCCCGCGACGGTCAGGATCACCTGAAGGATGAACCCGCCGACCAAGGCCCCGGCAATGCCGATGGCGATGGTTTTCAGCGGGTCCGCCTTGATGTGCATGATGCGGGTGGCAAGGTATCCGGCCACGGCCCCGATCACGATGAGGTAGAGCACGGTCATCGGTTACCGGCCCCGGCGCCAGTGGAAGGGCACGATCACAAGCGCCCCGATGGAGGAGATGATGGCATCCACGCCGGGCGAGCCGAAATTGAAACCGAACATGATGCGGATGAAGTAAAACAGGAAAGCACCGCCCACGCAGATGATAATGGATTGCAGGTATCCATTGCGGGTGAAGCCGGATTTTTCGCTGATATAGCCGACGATACCAGCAATCACGACGGTGCCGAAAAGCCTTAGAAACAAGGGTCGTGCCTCCTGTTCAGGTCAGTTTGCTTCCTGCGGGAAGGGCCATGCCGCGCAGGAAGGTTTCCGCATCCTGTGCGCCCTTGCCCGCCCGTTGCAAGCGCAAAAGACGGATGGCCCCATCACCGCAGGCGACGGTCAGGGTATCGTCAAGGATTTCGCCGGGGGTGCCTTGGCCATCTGCCAGTTGCGAGGCCAGAAGTTTGATCCTTTGTCCCTCGACCTCGGTCCATGCACCGGGGAAGGGGGAAAGGCCGCGAATATGGGCGTCTACCTCGACCGCGGGGCGGGTCCAATCCACGCGGGTTTCGGATTTGTCGATCTTGTCGGCGTAGGTGATGCCATCCTCGGGTTGAGTTTGGGGTTTGAGTGTGTCGAGCTTGGCAAGCGCCTCAACAATCGCCTCGGCGCCCACGGCGGAAAGGCGGTCGTGCAATTCGCCGGTGGTCTCAGTGGCCCCGATGGCGGTGGTGTGGCGCAGTAGGACAGGGCCGGTATCAAGCCCTGCCTCCATTTGCATGATGCAGACGCCGGTTTCGGCATCGCTTGCCATGATCGCCCGGTGAATGGGCGCGGCCCCGCGCCAGCGGGGCAAAAGCGAGGCGTGGATGTTGAGACAGCCGTGGGTAGGGGCCTCCAGCACCGCTTGCGGCAGGATAAGGCCATACGCCACGACAACGGCGACATCGGCGTCGAGGGCGGCGAAGGCGTGCTGCTCCTCGGTTCCTTTGAGGCTGACCGGGTGGCGGACCTCAAGGCCCAGTTCCTCGGCGCGGGCATGCACCGGGGTGGGGCGGTCTTT
>NZ_JASHIM010000015.1 GCF_030733685.1 Roseovarius sp. MMSF_3281 | reverse complement strand
GCTTTCGCCCTGAATGACATCCCCCCGCCGCCATCAGGATGACGCAATCGCAATTCCTCGGAATGCAGCATCAGCCGCTCATACGCCAAATCCGCCCCCGCCGCATAAAGCGGATCGCCCAAAATCACATGCCCCATCGCCAGCATATGCACTCGCAATTGATGGCTCCGTCCGGTCTTGGGAAAAAGCCGCACCCGCGTTTCCCCCTCGCCATAGCGCTGCACCCGCCAATCGGTCTGCGCGGGCTTGCCGGTCTCGTGGCAGACCTTTTGCAAGGGGCGGTTCGGCCAATCCACGATCAGGGGCAGGTCCACCGTACCGGTCTTGGGTTCCAACCGGCCCGCAACCCGCGCCACGTAAATCTTCTTCACCTGTCGCTTCTCAAACTGAAGGCCCAGGTGCCGCTGCGCATGCGGGGTCTGGGCAAAGACCATCACGCCCGAGGTATCGCGATCCAACCGATGCACCAAAAGGGCGGTGGGAAAGACCTCCTGCACCCTTGAAATCAGGCAATCGGCCAGATGCGCGCCCTTGCCCGGCACCGACAACAGCCCCGAGGGCTTGTTGACGATCACGATCTCATGGTCCTCGTGAATCACATCAAGGGGCGTATCGGGGGGCGCATAGTCACTCATGCCCGCCGCTTACACCAAGCCACGGTCAAGGGCCACCTACCCGATGAACCGGGCCGCGACCTCGCCGCTCAGGTAACTGAACCGCCCCGCGCTCATGGTGGCGCAAACCCGCCGCGTTGCGGGCTCCATCACGATCAAATCCGCGCGCTTGCCGGGCTGCAAGGCACCCCGATCTTCAAGCCCCAGAATCTCCGCCGGGCCAGCAGAAATCAGCCCCCATGCCGCGGCCAAATCCAGAACCCCGCCGTCAGACAGCAAAAACGCCGCCCGCCGCATGGACGGATAGTGGTAATCCGAGGCTAGCGCGGTGCAATACCCCATGGCCACCATCTCAAGCGCGCTGACATTGCCCTTGTGCGACCCGCCCCGCACAAGGTTTGGCGCACCAAGGATAACCGGGTCACCGCCCGCATGGGCGGCCTCGCCCGCCTCCAAGGTCTCGGGGAATTCGGCAATCCGCGCGCCGCGCGCCCGCCACGCGGCCCGATCCGCTTGGGTCCGATCATCGTGGCTGCCCATGGCAACGCCCTTGTCCCGAAACGACCGCGCGAGCGCATCAACCGCCGCAGGCACCTGGTCCATCGCCGCGTGCCACGCCTGCAAATCGGCCAGATGCTTTTCCGGGTTCTTGCCGATGCGCAAAGCCTGCCCCGTCAGGCGCGGGGGCCGCTTGCCCTTGGCAAGCTCCTCATGCGGAAGGTGGTCGTTGAACACCACGTAATCCACCCCGTGCCGTGCCGCCAAAGCCTCGAAATCCCCGTAGGAATCCAGCATGCAGATCTCGAACCGAAGCTGCACCCGCAGGTCGGTCATCAAACTGTCGCGCACCTCGTCCAGCCCGGCCAGAACCCGGCCCGCGAACTCCGGCCCGCGCATGCCCCCTTCCCAGCTAAAGAACTGCGCCAGAACCGAGGTGCTGATCCCGTTGCCGGCAATCTCGGCCTCCGCCGCGACCAACCCTTGGTCCAGATCCTTCATCGCGCCACGGCGCGGGGCCAGGTGTTTTTCAAAGGCATCGCCGTGAATATCCACGATCCCCGGCAGCACCATGTAGCCGCGCAAATCCACCTCGCGCCCCACGGGCGTATCGGCGATCTGCCCGCCCGACAGGGCCAAAGGCACCTCGGCCAGGCCGTCGGGCAAAAGCACCTCGGCCCCCTGCAAGGTCAGGTCAATCGCTGTCATCCTGCCCACCCCAAATCAGGTCCCCAAGGTCCATGTCATGGTCAAACTTACCGGTCTCCAGAAACTCGATCACCTGCGCGATGACCAGCGGGTTGTTCATCAGGAAGGTATGTGTCACCGGCAATGTGATATGGTCGTTCATCCCCTCGATCCTGGTCGAGGCGACCGAGACCTTGCCATCATCCGGCCCCTCAATCAGCGATGAAAAATAGGGGTTGAGCGACCGGTTCCCGGCAATCACACCCAGTTCGAAATCCACCTTCGGCAACTGCTCGGGCAGCCCCTCCTGCCCGGTCTCCAACTGCATGCCCGCCGGGCCGTTCATCCATTCGAACAACTCCAGCCCGCCCAGTTCATCCACCAGTTCCGAGCCATGATTCGGCGGCGCCAGCATCACCACCCGGCCCATATCACCGGGCCGGTTGTCGCGCAGCCAATAGCGCAGCAAAATGCCACCCATCGAATGGGTCACGAAATGAACCCGGCTCTTGCCACAGACCCGCACCGCGTAAGGCAATGTATCATATGCCAACTGTTCGATATCCAATTCGGTCGAAGGGTAATCCGGTCGAAAGGTCGTATACCCTTCGAGCTGCAAGGCCTCTTCCATCACGATGAACGAGGCATCGGTACGTGCCAATCCATGCAACAAGACAACGCAATCGGCCAGGGCCGGCAAGGGCAGGATCAGGGCAAGACAGGTCAACAGGGTTTTCATGCGCTTGAGATAGGCCCATTCCGCCCGTTACAACAGGGGAAATCGCAAGGGACCACAGCTTATGCCCATCCGCCTTGCCGCCCGCGCGGTCATCCTGCACGAAAACCGCCTGCTTCTGGTCAATGCCTTTCCCGGGAATACCAGTGATCTTTGGTGCGCGCCCGGCGGCGGTGTGGACCGTGGACAATCCCTGCCCGACACCCTTCGCCGCGAGGTGCACGAGGAATGCGGGCTGACCGTCGCCGTGGAAGCCCCCTGTCTGGTCAACGAGTTTCACAACCCCGACAACGCCTTTCACCAGGTCGAGGTGTTCTTTCGCTGCACCATCACCGACGGCACGTTGTGCGATACATGGCAAGACCCCGAGGCCATCGTCACCCGCCGCCGCTTTGTCACCCGTGATCAAATGGCGGGCCTGCGGTTCAAACCCGATAGCCTGCCAGACGTGGCCTTTGGCAACGGCGGCGCAATCGGTTACGATCCCTTGGAAAGACTGGTGAAATAAGATGAACAAGGCCTTTACAAAGGAAGAGGACGGCAGCAGCCCACAGCGCCTGCCCGATCTGCCGATCAGTACCCACCCCAACCACGTCACGCCACGTGGCCTGCACCTTTTGCAAGAGCGTAAAGCAGCGCTTGAGGCCGAGGTGACCCGCCTGCGCGAAAACCGCGATTACCTGCCCGATCACTACCCTCTCGCCGTGGCCGAACGCGATCTGCGCTATGTCGAGACACGTCTGGCCTCGGCCATTCTGGTCGAGCCACCGCAAGCCCCGCCCGAGCACATCAGCTTTGGTGCAACGGTGTTGGTCGAAGATGAGGATGGCCAGACCGCCCGCTATACCATCGTGGGCGAGGACGAGGCGGAGCCGGGAAAGGGCCTCATTACCCATATCTCGCCGCTGGCCCGCGCCCTGTTGGAGGCCAAGCGCGGCGATATCGTCGAATGGCCAAAGCCCACCGGGATTGTCGAACTCGAAGTGCTGGAAATCAGCTTTGACGCCGCCTGACGCGCGGCAAAACCGCAATCGCCACGCCCCCCAGTACCAGTACCGTGGCCAGCGTGAACCGCCACGTCAGCGCCTCGCCCAAAAGGGCCATGCCACCGGCCATGGCGATCACCGGCACGGTCAGTTGCGCCACCGCAGCGCTTGACGCCATCAGCCGTGGCAAAACCGTGTACCACAGGGCATAGCCCATCCCCGAGGTGACGGCCCCCGCCAAGATGGCCAAGACAACGCCCCGCGTGTCCACCATCAATTCGCCCTGGCTGGCGGGCAGGATCAGGGCCAAGGCCCCAACCGGCACCGCCCAAACGAAATTCGCCGCCGTCGATTGCAGGGCGTCCGACGCGCCACGCCCCGAAAGGGAATAAACGCCCCAGGCAATCCCCGCCACGGCCATCAACCCGCCGTGCAACAGGCTTACCTGCGCCTCGCCCACCGGCCACAAAAGCCACGCCAGCCCCACCATGGCCATCGCCGCCCCGATCCAGCGGCGGGTGCTGACGCCTTCCTTGGCGCGCACCGCCCAAGCGAACATGGTAATCTGCACCATGCCAAACAGGATCAAGGCCCCAAGCCCGGAATCCAGCGCATTATAGGCCCCGGTAAACCCGTACATGTAAACCAGAAGCGCCAGCACCCCGGTCACACGCCCCGGCCCGCCAAGCCGCAGATGCCCGCGCGTCAGAAAACATAGAAAGGCCAACGCCACAGCCCCCGAAATCAGCCGTACCACCCCGAAACTCGCCGCGTCCATCCCGCCGCCGACAAGCCCCGCCCGCGTAAGAACAGAATTCGCCGCGAAGGCCAGCATTGTCAGGGATGTTAGCAGGAAAACGGGCATTATTGATCCCAAGAGTCTCAATTCAACTACCCTTTTGGCACATTCTCCATGCCGCGGCCACGAAAAAGGGCGCCACCCGGGCGCCCTTTCCATTACGATATCCGGACCCGCTTACAGCGCAAGGTTCGGGATGATCTGTTTCTTACGGCTCATGATGCCGGGCAAAACAACCGTGTCGCCCTCGACCGATGCGCCAAAGCTTTTCTCGGCCAAGGTTTTCACAACGTCATTCGGCACCAGAAGCGTGGCTTCCTCGTTCAGGATGTCCACGACGAACAACAAAACCTCGTCCACACCATCCTCGGAGGCCACATCTTTCATCGACGCCATCAGGCTTTCCTTGCGGTCCAGAACCATGCCCGGCGCGGTGGTTTCCAGAACGCTGACCCGGAACTTGGTGCCGCTGACTTCGTATTCCTTGCTGTCCATGCGGATCAGCTCGGCATCGGAAAAGGCGCTGACGTCGGATTTTGCGGCGAACATCTCGGCGGCGTAATCGCCCACGTTCACGCCCAGATCGGCGGCCAGCTTATTGGCGACCTCGCGGTCATGCTCGGTGGTGGTCGGGCTGCGGAACTCAAGCGTGTCCGACAGGATGCAGGTCAGGGCCGCGCCCTTCATGGCATCAGGCATCTTGGCGGCATCGTCGCCCATCAGGTCGACCATGATCGTCGCGGTGCAGGCCAAGGGGCGCACGGTGATGTCGATCGGGCCCTTGGTCTCAAGCCCACCAACCAGTTTGTGGTGGTCGATGATCGCCTGAACGTCGGCGTTATTGATGTTCTCGGGCAGTTCGGCGGGGTTGTTGGTGTCAACGATGACACAGGCCTGCCCCTCGTCCACGTCCGAAATGATGCGCGGCTTGGGCAGGTCCCACTTTTTCAACATAAAGGCCGCTTCGGTGTTGGGTTCGCCCAGCAAAACCGCCTCGGCATCGCCGCCCTTCACGTCGTTCATGTACCATGCCCAAAGGATGGGCGAGCCGGTGGAATCTGTGTCGGGGGATTTATGGCCGAAAACAAGGGTGCTCATTTGACTGTCCTGTGACTTGAATGGGGTTGATTTGCGCGCCTTATAGGCGGGACGGCACGGCTTGTCACCCGTCCCGGATGCGGCCATTTTGCCCAGATGGGAAAACTGGCGGAAACCGAGTTATACGCACCGATCAAGACTTGGCTTGAAGGTTTGGGCTATGATGTCAAATCCGAGGTCGGCCCCGCCGATGTGGTGGCCTGCCAAGAGGGGTGCGAGCCGGTGATCGTCGAACTCAAAACCGGGTTTTCCCTCACCCTGCTGCAACAGGCCGTCGCGCGACAGGCACTGTCCGAACACATCTATGTTGCCGTGCCGCGCTGGAAAGGCCGTGCTGGCTGGCGCGCTTTCAAAGGCAATCTTGGCCTCTGCCGCCGACTTGGCCTGGGGGTACTCAGCGTATCACCGGGGTCTGGCGCGGTCGAAGTCCACTGCGATCCCGGCCCCTTCCAGCCCCGCAAATCCGCCCCCCGCAAGGCGGCCCTCCTCAAGGAGTTCGCCACGCGCGAAGGTGACCCCAACGCCGGCGGCACCCGTGGCAAGGTGATGACGGCCTATAAACAAGACGCCCTAAGATGCGCCGCCTACCTGGCCGAACACGGCCCCTCGAAAGGCTCTGACATCGCCAAGGCAACGGGCGTATCCCGCGCCACAAGGATCATGGCCGATAATCACCACGGCTATTTCTTTCGCGCGGCACGCGGTATCTACGCCGTGACCAAGGCCGGTGAGGCTGCGATCACGGGTCCAGCGAAAGCCGGGTAATCTCGAACCCTTCGTCTTCCAAAAGCCGCAGAACCCCGATCTCACCGGGCAAATGCGCCGCGCCCACGGCGGCAAACACCTTCTGGCCCTGCGCCTCGTCCAACAGGCGCACCACCCAGGCGGCATTTCGATCAATCAGCATTTTTTGCTCGAACAGCGCGAAATCTTCCCTAGCGGCCTCCCCACCAAGGTCCAGCGTCATCTTCTCGGAAAACGCCCAGATCAAGGCGACCTCCTGCGCCAGATACCGCTGCCGCAGGGTATAGGCCATGTCGTCGGGGCTGCCGGACCATGCAAAGAACATGCGGATCATGTCCAACTGATCCTGCATCGGGAAAGAATCCAGCATGGTCAGCAACGCGCGATAATCCTCAAGCGAGTGCGAGGGGTTGCCGATCTCGGCGGCACGATCGCCCACCAGCTTATCAATCCCATCTCCCTCCAGCGCTCCGCTACGCGCTTCACATGGGCCGATCCCCAACATCATCGCCGCCCATGTCGGCTTGAACTTGGCCGCGAAAAACGGCGGAATGGCCCGCGCGCGCATCTCCTCGGCAAATTGCGTCCAATCGGCCTCGCCCAACAAATCCGGCAGGGTCGGCCCCTCGGTGATGAACATAAGCGACGGGTCCTCGGCCATTTCCCGCTCCAACTTGGCCGTGTCGGCATTCGAAACCTCAAGATAGACCCGGTCGGCGGCCTTGATATAGGGCGTGACCGCTTCTAGATGCGCTTGGGTCTGCTCGTGCGGAAAATGGTAGGTGCCGAAAAAACTGATCTCGGTCTCGCCACGTGTGGCCCGCCACAAAAGGCCCTCGGCAAAGGCCTCTTGCCCTGCCTTCGCCTCAAGCGCGGCGCGCTCGGCGGCTGGCATTTCGGCGATCAAATCGCGCCCCTCGCAACGGGCAAATGCCGCCTCGGACGAGAACACGAACAAAACAACAGCAAGATACCGCAACATTTCATACACCCTTCAAGAGATCGCTTTGCACAAGAAGCTAGAGCGCCCCCCGAGAAGGCGCAATTGCCCATACAATTTTTTACGTGGGATATGTTGACTCGGATAAGGCCGCTCCTTAGCTATGCGTCGTTAGCACTCGCTTCGACTGAGTGCTAATGGCCCCACCCGGGGTCATTAGGAGGAAACTTTGAGCCAAGGAGCCAAAGACAATGGCATTTAAACCGCTGCATGACCGTGTACTGGTCCGCCGCGTCGAAAGCGACGAGAAAACCGCTGGTGGTCTCATCATTCCCGAAAGCGCCAAGGAAAAGCCCCAAGAGGGCGAAGTTGTTTCCGTGGGCGACGGTGCCCGCAAAGACAACGGCGAGCTGATCGAGATGGCCGTAAACGCAGGTGACAAGGTTCTGTTCGGCAAATGGTCGGGCACCGAAATCACCCTCGACGGTGAGGAACTTCTGATCATGAAAGAAAGCGACATCCTGGGCGTCATCGCCTGATCGCTTTTTCGCACGCACACAACACCAACAGATAGTCAGGAGAGACAAGCATGTCTGCCAAGGACGTCAAGTTTGACACAGATGCCCGCAACCAAATGATGCGCGGCGTCAACACTCTGGCCAACGCCGTCAAAGTGACGCTCGGCCCCAAAGGCCGGAACGTCGTTCTCGACAAATCCTTCGGTTCGCCCCGCATCACCAAGGACGGTGTGTCGGTCGCCAAGGAAATCGAACTGGAAGACAAGTTCGAGAACATGGGCGCGCAAATGGTCAAAGAAGTGGCCAACCGCACCAACGACGAAGCCGGTGACGGCACCACCACCGCCACCGTGCTGGCACAGGCGATTGCCAAAGAGGGCATGAAATCGGTTGCCGCAGGCATGAACCCGATGGACCTCAAGCGCGGCATCGACCTTGCCACCACCAAGGTTGTCGAAGCCATCAAAAGCGCGGCTCGCCCCGTCGAAAACTCCGACGAGGTTGCCCAGGTCGGCACCATCTCGGCCAACGGCGAAGCGGAAATCGGTCAGCAAATCGCGGACGCGATGCAGAAAGTTGGCAACGACGGTGTGATCACCGTTGAAGAAAACAAAGGCACCGAGACCGAGACCGACGTCGTCGAAGGTATGCAGTTCGACCGCGGTTACCTGTCGCCTTACTTTGTCACCAACTCCGACAAGATGATCGCCGAGCTGGACGACTGCCTGATCCTGCTGCACGAGAAGAAACTCTCGTCGCTGCAGCCGATGGTCCCCCTGCTTGAGCAAGTGATCCAGTCGCAAAAGCCGCTTCTGATCATTGCCGAAGACGTCGAAGGCGAAGCACTGGCAACCCTCGTGGTCAACAAGCTGCGCGGCGGCCTGAAAATCGCGGCCGTCAAGGCACCGGGCTTCGGCGATCGCCGCAAGGCCATGCTGCAGGACATCGCGATCCTGACCGGCGGTCAGGTGATCAGCGAAGACCTCGGCATGAAGCTCGAGTCGGTCACCATGGACATGCTGGGTTCGGCCAAGAAAGTGTCGATCAGCAAGGATGAGACCACCATCGTCGAAGGCGCGGGTGAAAAAGCCGAGATCGAAGCCCGCGTTGGCCAGATTCGCAACCAGATCGAGGAAACCACCTCGGACTACGACCGCGAAAAGCTGCAAGAGCGTGTTGCGAAACTCGCCGGCGGTGTCGCTGTCATCCGCGTTGGCGGCATGACCGAAACCGAGGTGAAAGAGCGTAAAGACCGTGTCGATGACGCCCTGAACGCGACCCGCGCGGCCGTGCAAGAAGGTATCGTTGTCGGTGGTGGCGTTGCCCTGATCCAGGGTGCCAAGGCGCTTGACGGCCTGCAAGGCGTCAACAGCGACCAGAACAACGGCATCAACATCGTGCGCAAAGCTCTGGAAGCACCCCTGCGCCAGATCGCCGAGAACGCCGGTGTTGACGGGTCGGTCGTGGCTGGCAAGATCCGCGAAAGCGACGATCTGAAGTTCGGCTACAACGCGCAAACCGAAGAATATGGCGACATGTTCAAATTCGGTGTCATCGACCCCGCCAAAGTGGTCCGTACCGCGCTGGAAGACGCAGCCTCGATCGCTGGCCTGCTTATCACCACCGAAGCGATGGTGGCTGACAAGCCGCAGTCCGAAGGCGCTGGCGCCGGCGGCGGCGGCATGCCCGACATGGGCGGCATGGGCGGCATGATGTAAGGTTTTTCGCTTCCGCGAAAAACTGTCAGGCAGCAGGCGTTTGGCCAACACGGCCAAACGCCGACCGCCGAAAACATCACCAACCAGCAAATAAAAAAGGGGCGCCACACCGGCGCCCCTTTTTCTATTCCGCAGTGTCGGGAATCACACCGCCCGCTTGGGCCGCACCACGTGGAACGATCCGTGCATATAGGCCAAAGGCGCCTCGCCCGCGTTGGAAATACCCGTTACCGTGCCAATGCAAATATCATGTGTGCCATGACTCACCGTGCGATCCAGCGTACAGGTAAAGGCCGTGGCCCGCGACAGGATCGGCCCGAATTCGGTATCCGACACCTCGACCCCGGCAAAGCGGTCGGGTTCCTTGTCGTCATAGGCCCCGGCGAAACACTGCGCGATTTGCACCGCGTCCTCGGGCAGGACGTTGACGCAGAACACCCCGTTCCCGCGCACCGCCTTGGCAATGCGGCTGTCATCCTTCAGGCACACCAGAACCGAAGGCGGATCGGCGGACAGCGACGAAAAGGCGCTTACCGTCGCCCCTGAACGCCCCGCCGGGCCATCGGTCGTAACAACCGTCACGGTCGAGGCCACCTGCCGCATGGCATTGATAAAGGCATCTCGCGCCGCGCTCATGCCGCGCTCACTTTGTTCTGTCTCATCTGCTCACCGTCAACTTGGTCCGCCCTTGGCGTCACATCGGTCTCTGCCTTGTAGTAGATAGCGAACCACAGGAAAAAGGCCAATCTGGGGCGTTTCGCGCGCCCCCCGCGTCACAGCGTTTCATGGAACGCCGCGCATCGCTGCCTTACGCCCCTGCCTTGGGTATAATGACGAACGCAACAGGGCGCAAATTGGCAACTGGAAATCCCGGCGTCTGCCTGACATACCAAGGCAACATTTACCACAACCGGACAGTCCCGACATGACACAATTGATTTCCGCCCTCTCCGAGATTTCCGACCGCTACGAGGCGCTTTTCGTCGATCTCTGGGGCTGCGTCCATAACGGGGTCAAAGCCCTGCCCGAGGCCGTGACCGCCCTCCTGCAGTACCGCGAACAGGGCGGCGTGGTGATTCTTGTCACCAACTCGCCCCGCGCCCGCCACGGGGTGGAAAAACAGCTTATACCCTTCGGCGTCCCCGAAGAGGCATGGGATTCCATCGCCACCTCCGGCGACAGTGCACGTGCCGCCATGTTCCGGGGCGTGGTCGGCGAAAAGGTCTTTTTCATCGGGGAAGATCGCGACAGCAAGTTTTTCGAACCCCTGCGCCTGATCGAAGACCCCGCCAACATCCAATGCGTCCCGCTCGACGAGGCCGAGGGCATCGTCTGCACCGGCCCCTTCGATCCCACCGCCGACCCCGCCGAGATGCGCCCGCAGTTCCTGTATGCCAAGCAAAAGGGCCTGAAATTCCTCTGCGCCAATCCCGATATCGTCGTCGATCGTGGCGATCACCGCGAGTTTTGCGCCGGGGCCCTGGCGCGGCTTTACACCGAGATGGGCGGCGAAAGCCTTTACTTCGGCAAACCGCATCCGCCGATTTACGACCTTGCCCGCCGTCGCCTTGCCGCGCTTGGCCATGATGTGCCCAATGATGCGATTCTCGCCATCGGCGATGGCATCCATACCGATATCGCCGGGGCCATGGGCGAAGGCATTGATTCCCTTTTCATTTCCGGCGGCCTTGCAGCCAAGGAAACAAAAACGTCGCACCAACCCGATGAAACCGCGCTAAACAGCTATATCGAAAAGGAAAAATCCAACCCGACCTATACCATTGGCCATCTGCGCTAGCAAAAAAGCCCTTGCTTTTCTGCGCCTGCAAAGTAATAAAGTTCCAACATTGGGCACCTTGGTGTCGTAAAATTACCCAATCGATCAGTTCAGGAGGGTCGAATGTTGGATAACATGCCGCGCGGAACCATCACCATCGAAGAGATCGAGATGGGCATGACGCGCCACCTGCGCAAAGTGGTGACCGACGAAGATATCGAGATGTTCGCGCAGGTCTCGACCGACCGGAACCCGGTGCACCTCGATGACGATTACGCCCAGGACACGATCTTCGAGGGCCGTATCGCCCATGGTATGCTCACCGCTGGCCTGATCTCGGCTGTGATCGGCGAACAACTCCCCGGCCATGGCACCGTTTACATGGGCCAGACCTTGAAGTTCCTCGGCCCCGTGCGCCCCGGCGACATGGTCCATGCCGAGGTCGAGGTTGTCGGCATCGAACACGGCAAACGCCGCGTGCAACTCGATTGCCGCTGCCTTGTGAACGGTAAGAAAGTCCTGATCGGCGAAGCCACCGTCCTCGCCCCCTCGGGCAAGTTCGACTAAAGCGTTTCCAGTTATTATTGCATCCCCAATACCCTGCCAGGCCTACGGCCTTCTCGGGACATCGGTGATGCACTTTGTTTCAAGGTAAACTGGAAACGCTCTAACAAACCGGCCAAGGCCTTTCGAAAGGCCTTGGTTCACGCCGTTTCGAAACGGTGTCACAAGCGCCTTTTTCTATTTCCCGAACAGATCGCTCTGGCCCGCCGCTTTCGGCGGGGCCATCCCCAAATGCCGCCAGCCCCCTTGGGCCAGCATCCGGCCCCGTGGCGTGCGTTGGATCAAGCCCTGCTGCAACAGGAAGGGCTCGATCACCTCTTCCAAAGCATCGCGGCTTTCCGAAAGCGCGGCACTGATGGTTTCAATCCCAACCGGCCCGCCTTGATAAGCTTCGGCAATCAGGCGCAAGTACCGCCGGTCGGCCCCGTCCAGCCCAAGGTTATCCACCCCCAGCCGCGTCAGCGCCCCGTCGGCCAGCGCCTTGGTGATCGTGCCATCGCCCTCGACCACGGCGAAATCCACCACCCGGCGCAACAGCCGCCCGGCGATCCGGGGCGTCCCGCGTGAGCGCCGCGCGATCTCGCGCGCACCAGCACTGTCCGCGGGGGCGCCCATCCGAATGGCATTGCGCGTGACGATCTCGTGCAACTCGTCCTCGGCATAGAACTGCAAGCGCGTGGGTATCCCGAACCGATCGCGCAACGGCGTCGTCAAAAGCCCCAGCCGCGTTGTTGCCCCCACCAGCGTAAAGGGCTGCAATTCGATCCGCACCGTCCGCGCCGCCGGCCCCTCGCCGATGACAAGGTCCAGCTCGAAATCCTCCATCGCGGGGTACAGCACCTCTTCCACCGCCGGGTTCAGGCGGTGAATCTCGTCGATGAACAACACGTCGTTGCGTTCAAGGTTGGTCAGGATCGCCGCCAAATCCCCCGCCTTGGCCAGAACCGGCCCCGAGGTCATGCGAAACCCGACCCCCAATTCCTTTGACATGATCTGCGCCAGCGTCGTCTTACCCAAACCGGGCGGGCCGTGAAACAGCGTGTGGTCCATCGCCTCGCCCCGCTGCCGGGCCGATTGAATGAAAACCTTGAGGTTGGCGCGCGCCTCGGCCTGCCCGATGAATTCATCAAGGGCCTGCGGGCGCAGGCTCCGGTCGGCATCCTCTGGTAACGGATCGGGGCGCAGGGTGGGGTCGGGCTGATCCATGGCTTACCCCTTCGGTGCCAACAGCTTGAGCGCGGCACGGATCAATTCCGCCGTGCTGGCCTCGGGCGCGTCGCCTGCGGCCTGCGCCACGGCCCCCGCCGCCTCACCGGGCGCATAGCCCAGATTGCCCAGTGCCGACAGTGCCTCGGCCTGCGCTTGGCCCTTGGGGGCCGCCGCTGCGGGTGCCAGGGCCGCAACCGGTTCGATCACATCATCGGGCTCCGCCGCGGGTGCCTGCGCCGGGGCCGATCCCGCCGCGCCCATCGCCATAACCTCGGGCGCCTTGTCCTTCAATTCATTGACCACCCGCTGCGCCGTCTTGGGGCCAATGCCCTTGGCCGCCTTCACCGCGTTCCAATCGCCCAGCGCAATCGCCCGGCCCACGCCATCCGGCCCCAGAGTGCCCAGAATGGCAAGCGAGGCTTTCGCGCCCACCCCTTGCACGCTCATCAGCAACCTGTGCCATTCCTTCTCGGCCAGCGTCGTGAACCCGTATAACTGCAACAAGTCCTCACGCACCAAAAGGTCGGTATAAAGCGCCACGTGCTCCCCGACCCCCGGCAAGGCCTGCATGGTTCTGTCCGAGCAATAAACGAGATAGCCAACCCCCTTCACGTCGATTAAAACATGGTCCGCCGCGCGGGAATCAATCCGCCCTGCCAAACGCCCGATCATGCCCGCACCTCCTGAAGGGTCTGCGACCGCGCGTGATGCGCATGGCAAATGGCAATCGCCAAGGCATCCGCCGCATCCGGCCCGGCCAAATCGGCCCCGGGCAATTGCACCTTTACCATATGCGCCACCTGGTCCTTGGTGGCATGGCCCACGCCCACCACCGTTTTCTTGACCGTGTTCGGGGCATATTCGCCCACGGCCAAACCGCGCTGCGCCGGAACCAACAGGGCGATCCCCCGCGCCTGGCCCAATTTCAGGGTTCCGGCCCCGTCCTTGTTGACGAACGTCTGCTCCACCGCGGCGGCCTGTGGCGCATAGCTTGCGCAAATCTCGGTCAATTGACCGTAAAGCGACAGCAACCGCTCCGGCAACTCCGCCCCCGACGACCGGCATATGCCATTGGCCACATGGCTCAAACGGCTGCCATCCACGTCGATCACGCCCCAGCCGAGGTTTCGCAATCCGGGGTCAATGCCCAAAACCCGCATATCACTGCCCTGCCTTTTGGTTTTCCAAAGCACTAGCACGAAACAAGAACATAACCCAAGGCAAAAGCGCAGCGCGCCAATAATCGCCCAAGATTTAAGCCATGCAGGAACTGCATAAGGATTATGCAAAAAGACTAACTTGTGGGCAAAAGGCCTTCCCCCTAGATGCCACATCAATGACGGAGGTTACTCCGCCCCCCTTATAAATCACCGGATCAAAGAAGGAGCCACCCCATGGCCGATCTCAGCATTGCACGCCCGCACAACGGCTTCGCCGCCCGCCTTGTCACCCTCTTCGCTGCCGTTTCGGCATGGAACGACGCCCGCGCCACCCGCAAGGCGCTGTCGGCCCTGACCGACCGTGAACTGGAAGACATCGGCCTGAGCCGTGGCGATATCGACCGCGTGGCACGCTCCTGCTAAAGCGCGCCGCGAAACGGACACCCGGGGATATCCGCAGGGTCTCTGCGAAAAGCCTCAGTCGCTCGCATCGCGACACAAAGAAAAACCCTGCGCCGGGACCACCGCGCAGGGTTTTGTCTTGAGAGACGAGAGAGGAACAGATTACTTGTTAAACCTACTGTCAGGCGAAACCCTGATCACTTGAGAAGGGGGCGCAATTGCGTGGCAATCGCACGTGTCACGACATCGGGTTGCATGACGAACCCTCCGACACGCTCCACGATCGTTCCTTCCTGAAGGGTGGCGACACGCTGCGCATAGATCGTGCCGCCGATATGGGCCATGATCATGCCCTTAAGCAAAAAGAACCCGAAGATAAGGTAGAAAATACCGCGCAGGGAAATGCGCCCGCGTGTACGGCGATGGGGACGGAAGATAATAAGGCCGTCCTTCGTGACCTTGCTTTTATACCCGTTTTCAAGGCGCGTTCTGCGCTTCGCAATACCTTTAAGGCGCGCATCAAATGCCTTGTATGACTTGGCAGCGTCATCCATTTGATTATTGATCCCGTTTGAAACGGCCCCCACCGACTTCACGTTCAAATTAGGTTTGAATTGTGGCAGGAATGGGGCACGCCTCACGAAAAGACGTAATTTAACCTTGTTTTTATTCGGTTTTTCGAAGCGTTAGCGTCGTCCACTCACCAATTTCCTCGCGATACACGGTACTGTTTCCATTGCGCGAATAAACCTCGACAACCTCGTCGGCCTGCTCGTTCAGGATTCCCGACAGAATCAAGTACCCCCCCGACATCAGGTTGCCCGTCAGACCCGGAGACAGGTCAATCAGCGGGCCTTTGAGGATATTGGCAAAGATCAGGTCAAAGGGTGCCGCGCCCTGGATTTCCGCATTGTCCAGCCCCGCCGCCTCAAGGCATTTGACCCGGCCTTCAAGGCCATTGGCCACCACGTTGGCGCGGGCCACGTCCACGGCAACCTCGTCGATATCGCTGGCCAGCATCTCACCCGGCCAAATGCGCGCCGCGCCCATCGCCAGAACGGCAGTACCACAGCCCACGTCGATCACCGATTTGCCGGTAAAGCCTTCATTCGCCAAGCGGTCCAGCGCCCGCAGGCACCCCTGCGTCGTGCCATGGTGCCCGGTGCCAAAGGCCATGGCCGCCTCGATAAGCAAAGGCTCGCACCCCTCGGGCACCTTGTCGGCATCGTGGCTGCCATAGACAAAGAAGCGCCCCGCCTCCACTGGCACCAACTCGCGCCGCACCTTGGCCACCCAATCCACTTCGGGCAGCTCCGAGACGGCAAATTCTTTCGCCCCGTGCATCGTGGCCAAAAGGGCAAGCCCCGCCTCGTCCGGGGCCTCGTCGAAATAGCCGCCCACCTCCCACAGGCCCGATCCATCCTCGATCTCGAAAACCCCCACGCCGGTCGGTTCCGGGCTCAGACCTTCCATATCCGTGCCAAGCGCCTCGGCGGCCTCTTTCCCTTTCAGGGTGGTCAGGGCGGTGAATGTGGGCATCTCTGCTCCTTCTCGTTCGGCGTTACTCGGCAGGGGCCGGGGCGGGTGGGCTAAGGATGGTCTCATGCCCCGGCTCGGGGTGGCGCGGGATCAACAGCGCCAGCATCAGCGATGTCATGGCCATCGCCGCCGCCAACAGGAACACCGCGGCGGGCGAAATCAGCCACAAATAGCCAAGCAGCGCGGGCAGGAACACCGCCGCGATATGGTTGATGGTAAAGGCCACCGCCGCGGTCGGCGCAAAATCCCCCGGATCGGCGATCTTCTGGAAATAGGTCTTCAACGCCAGCGCCAGCGCGAACAGCATGTGATCGATCACATAGAGCACCGCCGCCAGCACGACACCCCAGCCGAACCAGTAAATTCCGCCATAGGCCAAGAACACCACCGCCAGACCGGCATATTCGAAAATCAGGGTAAGCCGCTCGCCATAGCGATGCACCGCATGCCCGAGGATCGGGGCAAACACCATGTTGGCGACAAGGTTAATAAGGAACAGCGCCGTGACCTCATGCACCTCGAATCCGAATTTCTCGACCATCATGAAGCCCGCGAAAACGACGAAAATCTGCCGCCGCGCGCCGGCCATGAACTGCAGCGCATAATACAGCCAATAGCGCCGCCGCAGCACCATGCGCTTGACTTGCGGATTGGGCGCCTCGAACTGCGGATAGGCAAACAGGCAAAATACCGCGACCACCGCCGTAAACCCACCGGCCAGCATGTAAACGGTGTTATAAGTCAGGCCCAAGGCATCCCAGGTCATCACGATCAGCACATAGGCCACCAAGGTCGCCGCCGATCCCGCTGCCAGCAACCAGCCCAGAACCTTCGGCGCGCGCAGCTTGTCGATCCACTGCAACTGAAGCGACTGGTTGACCGTCTCGTAATAGTGAAACCCGATCGAACTCAACAGCGTGATGCTCAGGATGCCGCCCAAGGACGGGAACTGCGCCGTCAGCGCGGTCGCCACCCCCAGCATCGCCAGCGACACCAGCCCAAGAACCTGCTCGCGGATAAAGATAATCAGGGCAATCACCCCGATGGCAAGAAACCCCGGAATCTCCCGCACCGTATGAAGCCAGCCGATGTCCGAGCCATCGAACTGTGCCGCCTCGATCACGAAGTTATTAAGCAGCGCCGACCACGTGGCAAAAGCCACCGGCATTGCCGCCGCCATCAGGAACAACAAGGTAACAGGCCGCCGCCAAAGGGGCAGCGTGCGGGCATCGTCAAGGGGCATGGTCTTGCTCATGTCTCCCCCTTTACGCCCATCCGCTCCGCTTGGCGAGAGGCAAGAGGCCCGCAAACTGATCTGGATCAATGACATTCAAATTCCGGCATGCAAAACCCCGCCCAATGATCGAAAGGTATACGTGATGGACCTTCTGACCCTCGTGGAAAGCATCGGCGAAGCCCCCGCCGCCGCCCTTCTGGGCCTGCTGACCGGCGTCATCTTCGGCGTCGCGGCGCAACGCTCGCGGTTCTGCCTGCGCGCGGCCACGGTGGAGTTCGCCCGCGGGCGGATGGGCGACAAGGTCGCCGTCTGGCTTCTGACCTTCTCGACGGCGGTGATCTGGGTGCAGGGCGCGCAGATGCTGGGCCTCTTTAGGGCCGAGGATTCGCGCATCATGGCCATCCCCGGCAGTTGGTCGGGCGCGGTCATCGGCGGGCTTCTCTTTGGCGTCGGCATGGTTCTGGCGCGCGGCTGTTCTGGCCGCCTTCTGGTGCTGGCGGCTACCGGCAACCTGCGCTCGGTGATCTCGGGCCTCGTTTTCGCCGTGGTGGCACAGATGACCCTCTCGGGCTGGCTCGCCCCCGCCCGCGACACGCTCGCCGCCCTCTCCATCACATCGGGCGGCCATAACATGGACCTGCTGGCCACCTTGGGCCTGCCGCAAATCAGCGGCCTGATTTTCGGCATCCTCGTGGCCCTCATCGCCTTTGCCGTGTCGATCCACAACAAGATCGGCCTGTCGCGCCTCGTCTTTGCCTCGGGCGTCGGCTTTGCCGTGGCGGTGGGTTGGGTCTCGACCTTCTCGCTGGCGCAAATCGCTTTTGACCCCGTGCCGATCGAAAGCGCCACGTTTACCGGCCCCTCGGCCAACACGCTGATGTTCTTCCTCAACAACACCGCCGTGCTGGAGTTCGACATCGGCCTCGTGCCGGGTGTCTTTCTCGGTTCCTTCCTCGCCTCGTGGCTGACCAAGGAATTCAAGTTCCAAGGCTTCGAGGACGAGGCCAACATGCGCCGCGCCATCACCGGCGCGGCCTTCATGGGCTTCGGCGGGATGCTGGCGGGCGGCTGCGCCATCGGCAACGGCGTCACCGGCAGCTCGGTCTTTGCCGGGACTGCATGGCTGGCCCTTCTGTGCATGTGGATCGGCGCGATGATCACCGATGTCCTCGTCGATCAACGCGGTGTCCGGCAACCCGCCTAACCTTAAGCCGCGCCACCGATCCGCCGAAATCCTGAACGGGGTGTCCGAATCCAAGCGGGTTCCGGTCCATCCCGGTGAACGCCTTCAGGACGGGGCATTTATTGCTTTACGGAATGCAGAGTGATGGGAAAGCGCCTGTTCGGGGCACGAAGCAGCCCCGCCGCACGGATGGGGCGCGGCGGGACATGATGAGCCGAAAAGCCTTTCCTGGGCCTTGTGCCTTAATCCTCAAGCCGTTCCACGACTTCCTCGGCGTAGGCTTCGGTCAGAACTTCGTAGAAGTCATCCTGTGACGGGGGGACAACGATCCAGTTGTCGGGAACGTCGATCTCGCCCGAGGTCGCACTGACCTTGAGGGCGTAACTGCCCGTGGCCGTCGGGGTATTTTCTGCTTCGGTATTGGCCGCTACGTTGGCGGGGAACATGGTGACCGTACCTTCAAGCTGGTTGAATTCACCCGATTCGGGCAAAGTGGTTTCACCATTGATCGCCACCTTGTTGATCGACACCACGACGCGCGGCTCCTCGGACTGGTTGTCGATCGTCAGTTTCGACGCAATGGCCTTGCTGATATCTCCGGGCAGGCTCGGCCAGAATTCAAGCGCATTACTGTTCTCGAAGGCACTCAGGTCAGTTTTGACCTCGACACCGGACAGTGTTTTTTCCTCGGCGGCAAGCGGGGCAGCAATGGTTGTCAGGGCCAGCCCTGCGCAGAATGTAGTACTCAAAAGACGTTTCATGACGGTCTCCTTCTGTATACCCTGCGGAAGCGCTGATTGGGCGCGATGCCCGGCCCTTCCGCCTATGAGGCAACAACGCCCCCTGCCACCTTTGGTTCCCGAAAGCGGCAGGAAAACAAATGGAGAGGCGATTTTCCTGTTTCTTATCAATATTTTATATTTGGCATGACCGCTCATCGGGTTTCCGGCACCCGTGACGATGGCTAAACAGTTAAATGCTTGTCAGAGACCTCTGCGAAAGAAACCGGTCTGAAACTCAATAAAACGTCTGCGGGTCAATATCCACGGCCAGCCGCAGGTTACCGGGCGCTTTCAACTGCCCCACCCATTGCGCCACCGCCCCTTGCAGGGCCACGCCCTTGGGCGCCTTGACCAGCAACCGCACCCGATGCCGCCCGCGTATTCGCGCAATCGGCGCGGGCGCTGGTCCGAAAACCTGCGCGCCAATCGCCCGCACCGGCCCATCCCGCCGTGCCAGTTCGGCGGCGAAATCGAACACCTCCTGCGCATCGGTCGAGGACAATATAATTCCTGCCATGCGCCCATAGGGCGGCACCCCGGCCTCCCGCCGTCCCGCCGCCTCGGCCTGCCAAAACCCGTCTTCATCGCCCGACAGGATGGCCCGGATCACCGGATGCTCCGGCTGGAACGTCTGCAACAGGGCCGTACCCCGCGCCTGCGCGCGCCCCGCGCGCCCCGCCACCTGCCGCATCAACTGAAACGTCCGTTCGGCGGCGCGCAGGTCCGAGCCTTGCAAGCCCAGATCGGCATCAATCACCCCCACCAGCGTTAGCCGTGGAAAGTTATGCCCCTTGGCCACCAGTTGCGTACCGATCACGATATCGGTGTCGCCCTCGGCAATCTCGGCGATCTGCGCCTTCAGCGCCCGGGCCGAGCCAAACATATCCGAACTCAGCGTCGCGATCTTCGCGTCGGGGAACAGCGCCTGCGCCTCCTCGCTCAACCGCTCCACCCCGGGGCCCACAGCCGCCAGCCGATCCTCGGCCCCGCACTCGGGGCACACGTCCGGCACCGGCTTGGTCTCGCCGCATTGATGGCAGACCAGCCGCTTTTGAAACCGATGCTCCACCATCCGCGCGTCACAATGGTCACAGCCGATCTGATGCCCACAGGCCCGGCAAATCGTCACCGGCGCATAGCCGCGCCTGTTGATGAACAAAAGCGCCTGTTCCCCCTTGGCAATCCGCGCATTCACTGCCGCCTGAAGGCTGGGCGATATCCACCGGTTCGAGGGCAGGCTTTCGGCTCGCATATCAATGGCCCGCATCTCGGGCATCACCGCCTCACCGAACCGCGCGGTCAAATCCAGCCGCCGGTATTTCCCGGCCTCCGCATTGGCCCATGTCTCAAGCGAGGGCGTCGCACTGGCAAGAATCACCTGCGCACTGCACAGACTCGCGCGCAGCACGGCCATATCCCGCGCATTATAAAGCACGCCGTCCTCTTGCTTGTACGACGTGTCGTGCTCCTCATCGACCACGATCAGCCCCAAGTCGCGATACGGCAAAAACAAAGCCGACCGCGCGCCCACCACCACCTCGCAGCCACCTTGGCCCACCATCTTCCAGATGCGCCGCCGCTCGGTCATCGTGGCGCCCGAATGCCATTCGGCGGGCTTGGCGCCAAACCGCGCCTCGACGCGTGTGATGAACTCGGCAGTCAGGGCAATCTCGGGCAACAGCACCAAGGCCTGCCGCCCCTGCCGCAGGCATTCGGCCACCGCCTCAAGGTAAACTTCGGTTTTGCCCGAGCCTGTCACCCCGCGCAAAAGCGTCGTGCCATAGCACCGGCTTTGAATGGCCTCGCGCAGCACACCCACCGCCGCCGCCTGACCTTCGGTCAGGGCCTTGCCGCCATGTGCAGGGTCCAGCGGCGCAAAAGGCACGTCGCGCGGCGCTTCCTCCTCGGCCACCGCGCCTTGGCCCACCAACCCCTTGACCACGCTGGTCGACACCCCGGCCAACTCGGCCAGCTCCTTGAGGGTGAAGGACAGCCCGCCATATTCCTCCAAGACATCCAGAACCCGCCGCCGCGCATCGGTCATCCGGTCCGGCGTGCCATGGCCCAACCGGTAAATCTTCTGCATCGACGGCGGATTGCTCAGCCCCGGCGCCCGGCTCGCCAACCGCAGCATCGCGGGCATCGGCGTCAGGGTATAATCCCCCGCGCGGCGCAAGAACTCCTGCATCTCGCCGCGCATCGGGGCCACGTCCAAAACCCGGATCACATGCCGAACCTTGGAAATATCGAAATCCCCGCGCCCTGCGCCCCAGACCACGCCCAACACCTTGCGCGGCCCAAGCGGCACCTCGACAAAGGCCCCGACATGACAGCCCCCCTCGGGCGCGCGATAATCCAACAGCCGGTCCAGCGGCTGGGTCGTCAACACGCCCACCAGTTCGCCTTCGACAAAGTAGGATTTACCGGGCGCGGACACGTACACTCTCCATGACAGGGGTTTCGGCAGGTCACTCTATGGGGTAAATGCGGGGATGAAAAACCCCAACCCGCGCAAAGGGACCTCCACAGATGAAATTTTTCGTTGATACCGCCGACGTCGACGCCATTGCCGAACTCAATGAACTAGGCATGGTCGACGGGGTCACCACCAACCCCTCGCTGATCATGAAATCCGGCCGCGACATCCTCGAAGTGACCAAGGAAATCGCCGGTATGGTCGATGGCCCCGTCAGCGCCGAGGTGATCGCAACCGACGCCGACGCCATGATCGCCGAAGGCCGCAAGCTGGCCAAGATCGCCGACAACATCGCCGTCAAGGTGCCGCTCACATGGGATGGCCTCAAGGCCTGCAAGGTCTTGTCGGGCGAGGGCAACATGGTCAACGTCACGCTGTGTTTCTCGGCCAATCAGGCCCTGCTGGCCGCCAAGGCCGGGGGCACCTTCATCTCGCCCTTCATCGGGCGTCTTGATGACATCAACCTCGACGGTATGGAGCTGATCGCCGACATCCGGCAGATCTACGACAACTACGGCTATGAAACCCAGATTCTCGCCGCCTCCATCCGCACCGTGAACCACGCCTTCCAATCCGCCCAGATCGGCGCCGACGTGATGACCGCCCCGCCCGCCGTGATCAAGGCGATGGCCAAGCACGTGCTCACCGACAAGGGGCTTGAGGCTTTCCTCAAGGATGCCGAAACCGCGGGTATCAAGATCGTCTGACCACCACAGGCCAGACCCGACCCCACCCCAAGAGCCACCTCAAAGGCCCGCCCCGCCGCAACAGGACGGACGAGCGGGCCTTGCTTTTCGGCATTTTGGGCTAAAAAATTTCTCCATCCATGTTATAACCCCGCAAAACAAGACCGAGGGATAAATGAGCAGCACCCCCCAAATCGACGATGCCCTGCGTGAGCGCATCATCGCGCAGCCCGACGTTATCCTTGAAGATCAAGACCTTATGCGCGCCCTCATCGCCGCGAACGAACGCGCCATGGGCGGCAATATCGTCGATCTGCGCGGCATCGCCATGGAACGGCTCGAGGCGCGTCTGGACCGGCTCGAAGACACCCACCGCTCGGTCATCGCCGCGGCCTATGAAAACCTTGCCGGCACCAACCAGGTGCATCGCGCCATCCTGCGCATGCTCGACCCGGTGGAATTCGAGGCCTTCATCAAGGATCTGGGCGGCGAAGTCGCCGATATCCTGCGCGTCGATAGCGTCAAACTGGTGCTGGAAACCGTGCAGGACGACAATGACCCGGCCATCAAACGTCTGGGCGATGTCCTCTCGGTCGCCGAACCGGGGTTCATCCAATCCTACCTGACCGGCAGCCGCAATGCCGAGCCCCGGCAAGTCACCCTGCGCCAGGTCCACGAAGGCGACGCCCGGATTTACGGTCGGGACGCCACTTTCGTACGGTCCGAGGCCTGCCTGCTGCTGGATTTCGGCGAAGGCCGCCTTCCGGGCATGCTTGCCATGGGGGCCGAAGACCCGCACCAGTTCACCCCGCAACAGGGCACCGATCTGCTGACCTTCTTCGGGGGTGTCTTCGAACGGGCCATGCGCCGCTGGCTGTCATGATCTCGCCCGCCGCCCGCGACGCCCTGCAAGGCTGGCTGGAGGCGCAAAAGGCCCTGCACGGGGCCTCGGAAAACACGCTCGATGCCTATGCCCGTGACCTCGCGGGCTTTCTGGCCTTCATGACCGAACACAAGGGCGCGGCCCAGGGCATCGGCCCGCTGACCAAACTCACCACCTCCGACATGCGCAGCTGGATGGCCTTCACCCGCGGGCAGGATGTCGGCCCGCGCAGCCTTGCGCGCAAGCTTTCGGCGGTCAAAAGCTTCTACCGCTGGCTTTCGGAACGCGAGGGGTTCGACCCCACCGCCGTCCTTTCGGCCCGATCGCCCAAATACCAGCGCAAGCTGCCCCGCCCCCTGGCCCCCGAGGCGGCCCAAGACGTGCTCGACACCATAGATCAACAATCGCTCACCCCATGGATCGCCGCCCGCGATCAGGCGGTCGTCACCCTGCTTTACGGCTGCGGATTGCGCATCTCCGAGGCACTGGGCCTCACCAACGATGTGCTGCCCATGGGCGAGGCGCTGCGCATCACCGGCAAGGGCGGCAAGGAACGGATGGTTCCCGTCATCGCGCCCGCGCGCGATGCCGTGGCCCGCTACACGCGCCTTTGCCCTTTCCCGCCCGATCCCGGCACGCCTCTTTTTCGCGGCGCGCGGGGCGGCGCGCTCAACCCGCGCATCGTGCAAAAGCTTCTGGAAAACGTGCGCAACCAACTGGGCCTGCCCGCCAGCGCCACACCGCATGCCATGCGCCACAGCTTTGCAACCCACCTTCTGAATGCCGGTGGTGACCTGCGCGCGATCCAGGAACTTCTGGGGCATGCCTCGCTCAGCACCACACAGGCCTACACGGCGGTCGATACCGCGCGCCTGATGGAGGTTTACAACAAGGCCCATCCCAAGGCATGAGTGCAGGTTCCATCCACAGGTGCGGAGACCCGAAATGACACTCCAATTCAAGGCACTGTTCGTGCACCTTCTGACGGCCACCGGGGCGGTCTTCGCCATGCTCGCCATGCTGGCCGCCGTGGATGAAAAATGGGACCTGATGTTTCTTTGGCTGGTCGTGGCCTTCGCCGTGGACGGCATCGACGGCCCGCTGGCCCGGCGCTATCTGGTCTGGCACAACGCACCGCGCTTTGACGGGGTGCTGCTGGACCTGATCATTGATTACCTGACCTATGTCTTCATCCCCGCCTTCGCGCTGTTCAAATCCGATCTTTTGCCGGGGTGGACGGGATGGATGGCGATCATCATCATCACCTACGCCAGCGCGCTGTACTTCGCCGACACCAACATGAAAACCGATGACAAATCCTTTTCGGGCTTTCCCGGCTGTTGGCAAATGGCGGTGATCGTGATGTTCGCGGTGGAACCGCCCATCTGGTTGATGCTTGTTCTGGTCACGGCACTCTCGGTCGCAATGTTCCTGCCGCTGCGCTTCATCCACCCGGTGCGCACCAAGCGTTGGCGCGCGATCTCGCTTCCCATGGCCTTTGCCTGGACTTTCTTTGCCGGTTGGGCGGCCTGGGTCGATTTCCACCCCGAAAGCTGGGCGCACTGGGGCCTTGTGATCACCAGCCTCTATTTGCTTTTCGCCGGGATCATACAGCAGGTCATGCCCGAACGCAGGGCCTGACCGCCGGGGCACGCATTTCAACGGGCCATGCCCTTATCTCGTGAACTGCATTCCAAGGGTAAAACTGTAACGCGATTGGCCCAAACCGTTCGGCGCGGCGGGGAAGCGCCCTGCCGCCTTCACCGCGCGCAACGCCGCCGCGTCCAGTGCCCGATGCCCCGAGGACCGGGCCACCGAAACACCCTGCAAACCACCCCCGCGACTGACCGTGATACGCAATGTCACCGTCCCCGCAGCCCCGCGCGCCGCCGAAGGATAGCGTTTGCGGCGCTCGATCTTGCGCCGGATTTTCGCACCCCATTGCGCCACAAGGCTTTGGATCTGTCCCTGGCTCAAGGTCGCGGCGCGCGGGGTGTCGGCATTGCCCGCATTGGCACCGCCACCCGCCCCACTGGCCCGCGTGGCCTTGCGCGCCGGGGCCTTGGGCTTCGGCGTGGCCGTCTTGCGCTCTGGCCGGGCCTTGGGGCGCGCCTTGGGCAGGCGAAGTTTCGGCTCGGCCTTGGGCGGTGGCGGCGGGGTCGCACTGATGCTGGCATCCGGCGCGGCATCCACCTGCGGCAAGGCCAGCCCCGCCCCCATGACAGGGCGCTCGGGCGCGGCCATGGTTTCTCGGGGGCGCTGCAGGGCCGTATCGGGCACCGGCGGGGCAACCTCGGGGGGCGCAACCTCTTCGACCGCCTCGGGGGGCCGCTCCCACTGCTCGACCATCTCGGCCAGTGCCGGGGTCGATGCCTTTACCGATGCGGTGGCCTGCCCCGCCTGCCCGGCGGCTTGCGATCCTTCAGGGGCGGGTAACTGCGCGAACCCGGCCAGATGCAAGCCCCCGGCCACGCCCAGAAACAGGATGAATTCCACCGCCCGCTTCATCGCGGCACCGTCACAAGCTGCACCTCGGCAAAGCCCAAAGCCCCAAGCTTGGGCAAAAGGGCGGCCAACCGCGCCCCCGGCACCGCCGCATCGGCGCGGAAGACCAGCGGCGGATCACAGGTTTCAACCGCGCAATACGCTGCCTTGGCCGCTTTCAACGCCGCCAAGACCGCCTCGTCACCAAGGGCCGCGCCCCGATAAGCCAAGCCACCCTCCGCCCCAAGGTAAAGCGTAAACACCCCCTCGGGCGGCGCGCCATCCGGCGCCGCCACCGGCGGGGCAACCTCGAAAGGCTCGGGCGGGGCGATCTGCGCTGTCGTCAGGAAAAACACCAGCAACAGGAAAACCACGTTGATCATCGGCACGATGCTTTCGGGCGGCTTGCGGCGGGGCGGATCGGTAAACTGCATCGGCTACTCCACCAGCGCAAGCGCCGTGAACCCAGAGGCCCGCAACCCCTGCATCACACCGACCACCCGCTGCAAGTCCGCCCCCTCCCGCGCGCGCAGAATGATCGTGTCACCGGGGCTGTCCATCAGCTCCGACAGGGCCGTGGCAAGCGCGGTTTGCGCCACCGCCTGCCCATTCAGGCGCAGGGCATCGGGGGCGATATCCACCAAGCGCGGCGGCCCCGAATAGGGCGCCTGCCCCGCCCCTCCGGCCACCTGCATCGGCAGATGCGCCTCGATACCGAACCGCGAGGCCAGCATGAAAAACACCAGCAGCAAAAAGACCACGTCGATCATCGGGGTCAGGCTGGGCCGCCGTCGCGGCCTTGGGGTGCCGAACGACAGCATTTACTCCGCCGCCCGCGCCCGCGTGTCTTCGGGCCCGGTACTGACAGGCCGCAGGAAAATCCGCGTCGCGGCATCCTCCATCTCAAGGCGCAAACGATCCGCCACGCTTTCAAACCACGTCAGCGCCATCGAGGCCGGGATTGCCACCGCCATCCCCGCCGCCGTGGTCAAAAGCGCCTCCCAGATCCCCCCGGCAAGGATGGCCGGATCGGCGCGGCTGCCCGCCTCCTGCAAGGCCTGAAAGGCCGCGATCATCCCCAGAACCGTGCCCAGCAGGCCCAGCAACGGCGCAATCGTCGCGATCAGCTCCAAGGGCCGCAGCCCGCCGCGCGCCTGCGCCAGAAGGTTGCGCGCCACGCGTTCGGTTTCGGCCTGCGCGCCCGCATCGTCCAGCGAAGGGTCGACCCGGGCCGCCATGGCCGCCCGGATCAACCGGGCACGGCAACTCCGCCGCCCGTCCAGCATGGCCATCGCCGGGGCCTCCCGCCCCTCGGCCCACAGATCGACAGCGGCGCGCGCCACGCGCCCGCCATTCCACGCGCCCAGCATCATCAACCGCCACGCCTTCCACAGGATCAGGGCCAAGGCCACCACCGAAAGCGCCGCAATCGCCCAGATCGCAGGCCCGCCCAGACGGACAAACTCAACCCCGCGTTCAAGGGCCGAAGGCGCCGCCATGGCGCTTGGCGCGGCGGTGGCCACTTCCGCCGCCGCCCCGCCGAACCCGGCCTCCTGCGCCATGACCCCGGTCAGCGGCAGCACCGCCAACCCAAGGCCAAGGCCCAAAACGGCCCTAGAACCGCGCATCAAGTGAGACATAGATCGTCCTCCCCGGTTCATTCACCTGCGCCAGCGCCGGATCAAACAGGTTGGTACGGCTCAAGTGGTTGGCATAGGTTTCATCGGTCACGTTGTTCACCCCCGCCCGTAGCGTGGCAAATTCGCTTACCTCATAGCTGCCGAACAAGTCCAGCGTGGCAAAACCCGACGTGGTGCCGGGGTCGCGGGCCGGATCAATCCGGTCCTGCTCACTCGCCCAGTTCACCCGCGCCCCCGCGCGCCACAAGTCCTGCCCATAGGCCAACGAGATCTGCCCCTGCAGCGGCGGAATCTGCGCCAGGGCCCGGTTGTCGGTGGTGTTTTCGCCATGGGTATAGGTGGCATCGCCCCAGATTTCCCAACCGTCACGCGCCCATCCGGCGGCAATCTCGACCCCGGCCAGTTGCGCGTTCACGTTGCGATAGGTGGTCGTACCAGCAACGGTGAACTGATCGCGCAGGATGTAATCATCCACCCAATCCACATAGGCATTGGCATTCAGATACCACGCCCCCCGGTCCATCTGCACCCCCACGTCTAGCTGGTGGTGCTTTTCGGGGTCGATGTCGGGGTTGCCGACCCACCCCATGCGCGCAATCGCCCGCTCGGTGGCATCCGCCGTGCGCACCGACCGCGACAGGCCCGCGAAAATCAGGGTATCGGCATCCAGTTCATGCTCAAGCCGCAGCAAGCCGCCAAGGTTGTGCTCTTCCCGCGCGGTATTGAAGGTCGTGCCGTATTGCGCGGTATAAAGCGCATTGGGCGCAGCGCCCAGCGCGGGTGTCACAGCGGCCTTATCCGCCTCGGCCCGCACATAGTCATAGCGCACCCCATACTTCAGGCGCGTGGCCTCACTCATCTCGGTCTCGGCCTCGAAATAAAGGCCGGTCTGGGCAATCGTCACATCCGGCCAGATCAGGAACCGCGCCCGCGCCGGATTTTCGGCCTCCAGCATCGGGATCATCCCCGGCATCCCGGCAAAAACCGTCGCATCGCGGGTATTGGCCTGATAATCCAATCCAAGTTTCGCCTCGGTCGCACCAAGGCTCAGATGCGCCTCAAGCTTGCCGCCCAGGGTGTCCGAGGTCGCGGGCGTGCGCATCACCATGGCCCCAACGGGCCGCAGGCTGTAGTTGTCCATCACGTGATCGACGGCGCTATGATACAGCACCCCTTCGATCCGCCTCAGCGCCCCGGCATCCATATCCACACCGCCGCGCAAACGGTAAGTGATCGTCTCGTCAAACGGGCTGTCCATGCCTGCGCCGGGATACAGCAAATCCTCGGCCAGGTCATATTCCGCGTCAAAGGCCAGATCCACACCGTTGCCCACATAGCCAAGGGTCACCCCGGCGCTTCTCTGGTCAAAGGAACTGCGCACCGTCTGCCCCGAACCGTCCTTGTAGTTCTCCGCCGTTTTCAACGCGCCAGCGGCTTGCATATAGAACCCGCGCCCCAGATCGACGGTCATGCGCCCACCCAGATCAAAATCGTCGCCATTGCTGGACAACCCGGTGTTGATCTCTCCGGAAAACGGCCCCTCGGCCTCAAGCTCGGGGGCCTTCCGTTCCAAGATCACCGTGCCGCCCGAACCGCCGGGCCCATGGGTCACACTGGCATAGCCCTTTTCAATGACAATCGAGTCGGCCCGGTTGAACGCGGCCATGGCCGTCGGCGGGTCCATCCGGTTTGGACAGGCCCCATAAGTGAAAGACCCCGCATCAATCACGTTAAGCTGGTTCTGCTGCTGGCCACGAATAACAAGTTCCAGCCCGTGGCCCCCCATACGCCCCGCCGTCACACCGGGCACATTGCGCAGGGCCTCGGCCCCGTCCTGCGCCGGGGCGGTGCCAAGGTCGGCGGGGTCATGGGCGGTGGACATCGGGCCATCGGCCACGATCACGGTCGCCCCTTCCACCAGGATCGGGTCAAGCGCGATAGTGATCGGCGCATCCTCCTGCGCCAAAGCGGCATGCGAGATCGAGGACAGCAACAAGGCACTCGTGCCAAGGCACGTCTGTTTACGAATAGTCATTATTGGATACCGTCTGATAAGTCTGATTGGATACGTGCAGCCACCCGCCAAAGGGCATCGTGCCCCTGGGCCGGACTGTCACAATGGATTGTGGAAATCAGACGGTTCGCGGCGGCGCGCGGATGGCATCGGCCCGCAGACGGGGCAGCCCCTTGACCTGCGGGGCGTTGACAGGGGCATAGCGCAGGATCGAAAACGCGCTTGCGGCCTCAAGCCCTTCAAAGGCGCAATTCGTCACATCTGCTGACACGATACACAGCGGGCAGTGCCCATTCATCGACGGCGGCGTCGGGCGCTCATCGGCTGTGCCATCCGCCGACAGGGTGATTGTCCGCGTGCCATCTGCTGAACACAGAACAAGCGTGAGGTCACCATTGTCGCCAACCGCCGCCATGCTGGCCGATGGCAAGAAGGCCACGGCCACCTGCACCGCAAGCAAGACAGACAGGCAAAGGGCCAGCACCCCTTCAAGACGGGCTTTTATGCGCGGTCGCGACAACATGGCGGGTGTTCTCTACACGAAATCGTGACTTGGCAAGTTGGTTTTTGGTCGCGGGGGCGAAACAGGGCCGCACCGGCCCTCTCGCTCACCCGGCGCTGTGGGATCACCCGCTATTTGGGATACAGGAAAAACTCCTCGCGCACGATCTTGCCATCCTCGACCGAATAGATCGCGATCTCGCGCAGGGTCATCTTCTTGCCGGTCTCTTTCTGCGTTACCTCGGCCTCGAAGCGCACCCCGAACTGGTGCGGCGGGTGAACATAGGGGCCATCCGCATCGAGACTGTGAATCTCATGCGTGGCGGCCCAGGATTCGCGTTTCGCCTTGATCGCATCCCGCCCCTTCGCAATACGCACATCCCGGCCCGGCGGCACCACCGCCTCGACCGACTGTGCATTTTCCGCGTAAAGGTCATCGACATGCCCGATGCCGCGCCCCTCTCGCATGGCCTCTACGAACTCTCGTCCCAAGGTGATCAACTCTTCCATGATCGCCTCCTTTCTCCTGTATCGGAGACTAGCAAACACCCCCTTTGCCCGAGTTGATCAGGATCAAGCTTTGGATCGGGGGCGAGGGCGCGCGAAGGGGCACAGGCGCGAAAGTGCCAAAACGTACAAAACTCGCGTACGTTCCGTACAAAACGTACAAAAATTTTGGGCCTAACTCATTTCAACCCGCTGCCCCAAAACCACCCCCTCCGGCGTGATCTTGGTGTCATAGGCCAGCACCTCCACCCCCGCGGTAACGGCCTCTGAAAAACCCGCTGCATAGGTCGGGTCAATATCCTCGGCCAACCTGAAAACCTGCGCATCGGTGCGTTGGATAAGGTAGAACATCACCGCGCGATGCCCTACTTTCGCCATCTCTGAAAGTTCCATCAAATGCTTGGCCCCGCGCGCCGTGACACTATCGGGAAACTCTGCCACGCCGGGGGCGCGCGACAGGGTCACCGATTTCACCTCGACATAGGCGTCGGGCAGGCCAAGTTCTTGAAGTAAAAAGTCAATTCTACTGTTCTGGCCGTATTTCACCTCGGCCCGAACGCCGCTGTAACTGGCAAATTCCGCCACCTCGCGCGCCTCGAAGGCAGCCCGCAGCGCCCGGTTGGGAAGCGATGTATCGACGCCCGTGAAATGGCCGTTTTCATGCTCGACCAGCCGCCAGCCGAACTTCAGTTTCTTCTTGGGGTCGTCATTGGGCTCCACCCAGATCCGCATCCCCGGCTCGGCCAACCCCATCATGGAACCGGGGTTGGCACAATGCGCCGTCACCTCGCGCCCGTCCTCCAGCCGTATATCGGCCAGGAAGCGTTTATAACGCCGGATCAACGTCGCAGACACAAGAGGGGTTTGAAAGCGCATGACAGCAGGCCTATACCCATGTCACGCGCCATTCAAGGAGGCCACAATGCCAAACCCAACCGCCGCCATGCTGGTCATCGGGGATGAAATTCTTTCGGGTCGCACCCGTGATGCCAACATGCACCACCTGGCCAATGAGTTGACCAATTTTGGCATTGATCTCAAGGAGGTACGCGTTGTCTCGGATGATGCTGAGGCCATTGCAGACGCGGTCAAATCGCTCAGCTTTGCCTACGATCACCTCTTTACCTCCGGCGGTATCGGCCCCACCCACGACGATATCACCGCCGATAATGTCGCCCGCGCCTTTGGCCGGTCCATCGACGTGCGCGACGATGCACGCGCCATCCTTCAGGCGCATTACGACCGCCAAGGGATCGAGTTGAACGAGGCCCGGCTGCGCATGGCCCGCATCCCCGACGGCGCCACCCTGATCGACAACCCGGTCAGCGCCGCCCCCGGCTTCACCCTTGAAAACGTCCATGTCATGGCCGGTGTGCCCAAGATATTCGAGACCATGCTCGCCTCCATCCTGCCCACCCTGACGGGCGGCGCGCCCGTACTCTCGCAAAGCTTGGTAATCATGCGCGGCGAAGGCGATATCGCCGGCCCCCTGCGCGACCTTTCGGAACGCTACGATGACCTCTCCTTCGGCTCCTATCCCTTTCAACGCAATGGGGTTTTCGGCGCCCAAGTGGTGATCCGCGGCAGCGACGGCACCCGCGTCGATGCCGCCATGTCCGAACTATCAAAGGCTTTCCCCGAATGACCCCCGATGCCCGAACCCTCTATGCCGTGACCGAGGCCACATGGCCCCCCGCCAAAGTCTGGCGCGAAGGCCCCTGGACCCTCCGCGACGGTGCAGGCGGCGGCAAACGGGTCTCGGCGGCCACTGCCGAAGCGCCCGTCACCGCAAGCGACCTTACTCAAGCCGAAGCCGCCATGCAGGCCATGGGCCAAACCCCGCTTTTCATGATCCGCGAGGGCGAGCAGGCGCTCGACTCCCTGCTGGCCGAAAACGGATACAGCATCATCGACGCGGTCAACCTCTACGTCGGCCCTCTGGCCCCGCTGACGCAAGATCCCCCGGCCCGCGCCACCGCCTATGCCATCTGGGAACCCCTTGAAATTCAAAAGGATATCTGGGCCGAAGGCGGCATCGGCCCGGCCCGCGTGGCGGTGATGCAGCGGGCGCAATGCCCCAAAACCGCGATCCTAACCCGCAACGGCCAACACCCTGCGGGCACTGCTTATACGGCCATTCATGACGGCATCGCCATGATGCACGCCCTTGAGGTCCGCGAAGTGGACCGCCTCACCGGCCAAGGCCGCAACGCCACAAAACAGGCCGCACTTTGGGCCGCCCAACACGGTGCAACCCACCTCGCCACCCTCTGCACCCAAGAGAACACGGGCGCCAACGCCCTCTACACTTCCCTTGGGATGGCCTGTGTGGGACAGTACCACTACCGCATTAAACAAGAAGGCCCGACGCATGAGCACCCCTGACCGCCCCACCGCCTTGAACCTGCCTATGGTCGACCCGCTACCGGAACCGACTCGGAAGTACTTTGATGTCTGTCAGGACAAGCTCGGCATAATCCCCAATGTCCTCAAGGCCTATGCCTTCGATATTGATAAGCTCAACGCATTTACCGCGATGTATAACGACCTGATGCTGGCCGATAGCGGGCTGAGCAAGCTTGAGCGCGAGATGATCGCCGTTGTCGTCAGCTCCATCAACCGCTGCTGGTATTGCCAAGTGGCCCACGGCGCAGCGGTGCGCGAATTGTCCGGCACCCCCGAACTGGGTGAGGCCATGGTGATGAACTGGCGCGCGGCCGATCTCGACAGCCGCCAAACCGCCATGCTGACCTTTGCCGAGAAGATCACCAAGTCCAGCGCCGAAACCACCGAGTCCGACCGCCAGGCCCTGCGCGACGCGGGCTTTTCCGACCGTGATATCTGGGACATCGCCAATGTCGTGGGTTTTTTCAACATGACCAATCGGGTGGCCAGCGCCACGGGCATGCAGCCCAACGCCGATTACCACGCACAAGCCCGCTGACCCCTTGCGCCTCGCGGCCCGGATAGCCCTTTTTGCCCTCGGCCTGCCTTGGGCCACCGGCCTTGTCGCGCTTGAGCTGGATATGCCCGGCGGCGCCACGATAACGCGCGAAAAAATCGAAGAGGCCGGCACTTACCGCCTGCCCCTCGGGCCTTACGACGATGGCCGCCTTCCGGTCCTCGAAGTCGAAGGCCGCATCACCCAACAGGCGTGGCGCCTCGAAGCACAGGGCATGACCACGCTGCAAGTCATGGCCCCATTGCGTTCCGCGCTCTCCCGGCAGGGCTATGAAATCCTGCTGGATTGCAGCGGCTCGGAATGTGGCGGATTTGATTTTCGCTTCAATACGCGTGTTTTGCCCGCGCCTGACATGTTCGTGGACCTCTTCGATTTCCGGTTTCTTTCGGCGCGCAAGGCTGAAACCACTTCCAAGCCCGATTACCTCAGCTTGATGGTCTCCCGCTCTGGCGCAAGTGGATACGTTCAGCTCCTGCATGTCCAACCCAACGGTGGCGCGGGGCTGGCCATCGGCACCGCCTCCAAAACATCGCGCAGCCAACCCAACACACCGCTGGCGCAATCCCTCGAGTCACAAGGCCATATCGCCCTGTCGGATCTTGATTTCACGACCGGCTCGTCCGAACTTGGGCCGGGTCCCTTCGCTTCGCTGGCCTCGCTTGCCACCTACCTCAAGGCGGATACCTCGCGCCAGGTGGTGCTGGTGGGCCATACCGATACCGTCGGCGGCCTTGAGCCCAATATCGCGCTGTCCAAACGCCGCGCGGCCTCTGTCTTGGAGCGGCTTGTCGCCCGACACGATGTCCCACGCACACAATTGGCCGCCGAGGGCATGGGCTACCTCGCGCCCATTGCCTCCAACCGTACGCCCGAAGGCCGCGAAGCCAACCGCCGGGTCGAGGCTGTGCTCCTCAACACCAACTAACCCCCTTCTTCTGGCCCGAAATATCCTGGGGGAGGTTGAAAATCCTCGATTTTCAGCCGGGGGCAACGCCCCCACCGGCGCGCAACGCGCGTTTATCCCGTGCGGCGTAGCCGCGCCTTTCGGTCAAACCACGGCCACCTCTGGCCACTTGCCCCGAAACCCATTACATAACCCTCGAAATGATCAGATTACCGAGGTTCAAAAAGCCCATGAGCGACCATAAAGGACGCATCACGCGCGACGGCATTCGCATCCACGACGCAGCCGATTTCGCCGGTATGCACAAAGCCGGTGCGCTGGCCGCGCAAATCCTCGATGACGTGGCTGAACATGTTTACCCGGGCCAGACCACCGGGGCCATTGACGCCTTTATTGAGGATCAGGTGAACAAGGCCGGTGCGAAATCCGCCACTATCGGCTACAAGGGTTACAAGCACGCCTCCTGCATCAGCGTCAATCACGTGGTCTGCCACGGCATCCCCGGCGACAAGAAGCTGAAAGATGGCGATATCCTGAATATCGACGTCACCGTGATCGTCGATGGCTGGTTCGGCGACACCAGCCGCATGTATGTGGCCGGAAAGCTTTCGCGCAAGACCGAACGCCTGATCCAGATCACCCATGACAGCCTGATGAAAGGCATCGAAGCGGTCAAACCCGGCAATACCTTCGGCGATATCGGCCATGCGATTCAGAGTTTCGTCGAAGGTCAGAGAATGAGCGTGGTGCGCGATTTCTGCGGCCACGGCCTTGGCACTGTTTTCCACGCACCGCCCAACGTACTGCACTATGGCCGCGCGGGTAGCGGCCCGATGCTGGAAGAGGGGATGTTCTTCACCATCGAACCCATGGTGAACCTCGGCCGCCCGGAAACCAAGATTCTCGCGGACGACTGGACAGCCGTGACTCGCGACAAATCCCTTTCGGCACAGTTCGAACACTCCATAGGCGTCACCGCGGATGGCTGCGAGATTTTCACGCTTTCGCCGGGCGGCAAGTTTCACCCGACTTATTGATCTGCGCAGGGGCCTATGGCCATTTACTTTGCGCGGAATCAAGGCGCGTAGCGCCGCCGCGCATCGTCATGCTGGAAGCATGCCTTTGGCATGACGCCGCCCCTACGGCACGGCGATTGGTTTGCTCTTTGCGCATAGATCAAAGGTTGCGCGCCAGTCCTGCGATAAAGTGCATCAACTCAACGGGTGGGTCGCCGCACCGCGGCCCGTCAATGCGCGGCTCAGTTCAGTAACGCTTTGACCGACAAACCCGATGCTGACGGCAATGGCCCTCCGCCCAGAACTTTTCGACCTGCCTTTGCCTCCTCACTTCAAACGCGGCGGCTTATCCGGATCGCGCCCCGGGGCCGATCCCGGCACCTGTGCCGGGGCCTCGGGCTTGGGCAAATCAAACCGCAGCCCCACCCGCGCCAGCCGTGCCGCCACCGGGTCTGAGCTATGGAAAAACCCCACGTCCAGCGCCGCCGCCTCCAGCCCGGAAAACCGCAGCACCTCGGACACGGACCGCGCCAGCGACCCTTCCGCCCCCGGCACCGCATCGACCACGCCCAACAAATGGCCCTTGGCCCCGCTGTCGTATGTGGTCTCCACCAGATAGGCCATGTCGGCCAGCCCGGCCGCCGCTGCCAGCCGCGCGTCCAAGGCGGTAAGCAACCCCTCGGGCAAACCACGCGGCGGCGCGAACTCCTGCGCCCGCGCCTCCACCTCTGCCGGGGCTTCGCCCACGGTTTCAACCAGCCACGCCATGGCCTCGGGCGGCAACAGGATGGACGAGGGCGCCACGTCAAGGTTCACGCCCATGCCAAGGCCCTGACCCGCCAGCATGCCGGCCACAACCCGGCCCGACAGCGCGGCATAGGGTGCGCTGCGCCCGACGAACTGCGCCAGCCGCTCCTCGCGATCAAAGACCAGAACGAACCCCGCGTCGCCCACCTCGAACAACTCCGGCGTGACATTGTCGCCCTCCGGTTGCGCCGCCAGAAGCAAGTAAAGCTCACTGGCCGCCAGAACCTCGTAAAACCGCAGGCGCGCGGCCTCGTCCTCGGGCGCGGCCTCCATCGCCGCATGGGCCTGGTCCAAAAGCGTCTGTTCAGTCATCCATAACCTCGCGCACCCGCGCCTTCAGAACCGGCAAAAGGTCCGCCTCGAACCACGGGTTTTTCTTCAGCCATGCGGTATTGCGCCACGACGGGTGCGGCAAGGGAAAACGCCGCGGCGCATGGGCGCGCCAATCCTTGACGGTCTCGGTCACACCGGTCGTCACCCCCATGTGGTATTTCTGCGAATAGCCGCCGACGATGATGGATAACTCAACGCTCTCAAGGTTTTCCATCACCCGGTCATGCCACGTCTGCCCGCATACCTTGGGTGGCGGCAGGTCACTGCCCTTGGCGTCATAGCCCGGAAAACAAAAGGCCATCGGCACAATCGCCACGCGGCTTGTATCGTAAAACTCCGCCTCGCTCAGGCCCAGCCAATCGCGCAACCGATCCCCCGACGGGTCATCAAATGGCTTGCCCGACTTATGCACCCGCATCCCCGGTGCCTGCCCCGCAATCAACAGCCGCGCGCCGGGTTTGAACCAAACCACCGGGCGCGGTTCATGGGCCGTATGTGTCGCGGCAAATCGCTCGGCGCATATCCGGCAGGCGGAAATTTCTTGCGGCAGATCGCCCATGGATCAGGCCAGCGTTACCCCGGCCTGCGCCATCCCCTCAAGCGAGGCAGCCAAGGAGCCCTCCAGATCAATCGCCCGGCACAGCGCCTGATCAACGGTCACGTCATAGCCCAGCTTCGCCGCATCCACGGCCGAGAAGTTCACGCAGAAATCCGTTGCCAGCCCCACCATGGTCAGCCGGTCAATCCCGCGCTCCTGCAACATCCCGTGCAGTCCCGTGGGTGTCTCGTGGTCATTCTCGAAAAACGCCGAATAACTGTCGATCGCCGGGTTATACCCCTTGCGAATGATCGCATCGGCGCGGGTGGTCTCAAGCTCCGCGTGAAAACCCGCCCCCTCACTGCCCTGCACACAATGGTCCGGCCACAGAACCTGCGTTCCATAGGGCATTTCCGTGGTCTCGAACGGCGCTTTACCATCATGGCTGCTGGCGAAAGAGGAATGCCCCGCCGGGTGCCAATCCTGCGTCAGGATCACCGCCGAAAAATCGGCCATCAAGGCGTTGATCCCCGGCACGATTTCATCGCCGCCCGCCACCGCCAAGGCCCCGCCGGGACAAAAATCATTCTGCACGTCGATCACGATCAGGGCATGGGTCATGGGGCGGTCTCCTAAAGCTTTGCCATCAAGGGGTAAGGCCCAGGCCCAGCCCCGTCAATGGCGCCACTTTGTCCCCTTGCCTAAAGCCGCATCTGGGCGTAATCCCCCGCCCCATGTATACCATCGCCGCCCTTTACCACTTCACCCGCTTCGACGATCCCGCCGCCATTCGCGGCCCGCTTTACGACCTGTGCTTGGCGCAGGGCATCTCGGGCTCGCTCCTTTTGGCAAACGAAGGGATCAACGGCACCATTGCCGGCCCCCGTGCGGGCATCGACGCGGTGCTGGCGCATATCCGCGCCCTGCCCGGCTGTGCCGACCTGGAGTGGAAGGAAAGCAGCAGCGCCGAACAACCCTTCCGCCGCCTCAAGGTGCGCCTCAAGCGCGAGATCGTCACCATGGGCCAGCCCGATGTCGACCCCAAGGCCCGCGTCGGCCACTACGTCGACCCCGCCGAATGGAACGATCTGATCCGCTCGCCCGACGTGGCGGTGATCGACACCCGCAACGATTACGAGGTCGCCATCGGCACGTTTGAAGGCGCCATCGACCCTGAAACCGACAGCTTCCGCGACTTCCCCGCATGGTGGGAAGAAAACAAAGACCGCTTCCACAACAAGCGCATCGCCATGTTCTGCACCGGCGGCATCCGCTGTGAGAAATCCACCAACTACCTGCTGGGCCAAGGGGTGGACGAGGTCTATCACCTCAAGGGCGGTATCCTGAAATACCTTGAAGAGGTGCCTGCCGAGGACAGTACTTGGCAAGGCGAGTGTTTCGTCTTCGACGGGCGGGTTTCGGTGGGCCATGGGCTCAAGGAAGGCCCGCATAAGCTGTGTTTTGCCTGTCGTCGTCCGATCCTGCCCGAGGACATGAACCGCCCCGAATACGAACACGGGGTCTCCTGCCACCAGTGCTTTGAAGAAACCGACGACGAGGCCAAAGACCGCTTCCGCGAACGCCAAAAGCAAATGGCCCTAGCCGAAGCGCGCGGCGAAAAGCACATCAAGGTGGTGCACGAGGAATAAGCGCGGCCAAGCGTAGGTGATGGGGCTATGCACCGGCGCGGCATCAAGGGCCGCAGGCCCGCCGCGCCAAAGCCGACGCGCGCGTCGCCATTGGCGCGGCTAACCGCGGATGTTGACGCACCTCACGCCGCCACCGCCGCCCTCCGCCGGGGCCGCGTCCGCAGCAGGATCACCACCATGATCCCGATGTTCAGGAAGTTCCAGACGATCCCGTTGACAAAGGCCATCTGGTAGCTGCCGGTCACGTCGAAAATATACCCCGACAGCCACCCACCAAGGGCCATCCCGCCAATCGTCGCCATCATCACGAAACCAACCCGCCGCCCGGCCTCGGCACTCGGCATGTATTCGCGCACCACCAAGGCATAAGAGGGCACGATCCCGCCCTGTGCGAGGCCGAAGACCAAACTCACCATGTAAAGCGAAACAAGCCCCCCGGCGGGCAAGTACAAGAACAGCGCCAAACACTGCAACACCGAGCCCAGCAAAAGCGTTTTCACGCCGCCCAGCTTATCGGCCAAAAGCCCCGACACCAGGCGCGAGCCGACACCCCCCAACAACATCAGCGATAGCATCTGGCCGCCCACGGCGGGGCCATAACCCATGTCCACGCAAAGGCTGACGATATGCACCTGCGGCATCGACATCGCCACGCAACAGCCGACCCCGGCAATCCCCAGCAACAGCATCAAGGCGCGCGGCGAAAACCCCGCCGCCTGCGCCCTTAGGTTCGAGACCCCGTCAGCATGGTCCCGCGCCGCCAAAGGCACCCGCCGCCGCAACATCAATGACAAGGGCACCATCACGACCAGGGTCACCACAGCCAGCACAAGGTACACCGCGCGCCAGCCCTCCTCGGCCAGGATACCGGCCAGAACCACGGGCCAGAACGCGCCCGAGATGTAGTTGCCGCTGGCCGTGATCGCCACGGCAATGCCGCGCCGTTTCAGGAACCAAAGCGAGACATCGGCGATCAATGGCCCGAAACTCGCCGCCGTGCCAAAGCCGATCACCACCTGCAAAATCGAAACGATGACCACCGAGGGGCTGATCGCCGCCAAACCCGTCGCCCCCGATATCATCACCGCCGCGCCAATAAGGGCGGTCGTCACGCCGAACCGGTCCACGATCCGCCCGATCCCGAAATTGCCCAAGGCAAAACCCACCATCGTCATGGTATAGGGCAATGACGCCTCGGCCCGGTCGATCCCGAATTCCGACTGCATCGTCGGCATCACCACGATGATCGACCACATGCCGACATTGCCCACCGTCGCAATCAGCAACGACACGGCAAGGCGCATCCACGCGTAACGGCTATCCAGAATTTCAGGCCCTGTCATACCCGCGACGTTAGCCGCAGCCCAAGGCAAGGACCAGCCCGATTTGCGGCAGGGCTTGGCGCGAAAGCGCGGGCGGGGTATGCCTTCGGGCAAATCCAATTCGAACCCCGAGTCTCATGCCCGACAAACCAAGCCCAAGCACCATCGCCCGCGACGTCCTTGAAACCGAAGGGCAGGCCCTGATCACCATGCGCGATGATCTGCCCCCCGCCTTCGATAAGGTGGTGAACGACCTGCTTGGCGTGCCGGGCCGGGTCATCGTATCGGGCATGGGCAAATCCGGCCATGTCGCGGCAAAAATCGCCGCCACCATGGCCAGCACGGGAACGCCCGCGCAATACGTCCATCCGGGCGAGGCCAGCCACGGCGATCTTGGCATGATCACCGGGCAGGATGCCGTGATCCTGATTTCCAATTCGGGCGAGACCCGCGAACTGGCCGATATCATCGCCCATACCCGCCGTTTCGCGATCCCGCTCATCGCCATTACCAAGAAGGCGCAAAGCACGCTGGCCACACAAGCCGACCACCTGCTGCAACTGCCCAACGCCCCCGAGGCCTGCGCGATTGGCATGGCGCCGACCACCTCGACCACCTGCACCATGGCACTGGGCGATGCGCTTGCCGTGGCGCTCATGCGCCTGCGCGGGTTCGAACGGGAAAACTTCCTCGCTTTTCACCCCGGCGGCACCTTGGGCGCGCAACTGCTCAAGGTCTCCTCGGTAATGCACACCGGCACCGACCTGCCCGTAGTGGCCGAGGACACCCCCATGGGTGACACGCTGCTGGAAATGACCGCCAAGGGCTTCGGCGTCGCCGCGCTCGTCACAGACGGCCGCCTGACGGGCGTCATCACCGATGGCGACTTGCGCCGCAACCTCGATGCGCTGATGTCCCGCACGGCAGGTGAGGTCGCCACCCGCGGCCCCCGCACCATCGTCCCCGAAGCACTGCTCTCAGAAGCCCTCGGCGTGATGAACGCCAATAAGATCAGCGCGCTTTTCGCGGTGGACGATGACGGCACCCTTCGCGGCCTCGTCCATATCCACGACGCCCTGCGCGCCGGGGTGGCCTGAAACGCCCCCTTCTTCATCTTTCCCAAAATACTCCCGCCGGAGGCATCCAACACCTGCCACCGGCGCAGCGGCCCGGTCAAATGCACCGCCCGCCGTCTACCTCCATGCAGACGCCGGTGATCATGCCTGCCTCATCGCTGCAAAGGTAGGCTGCGGCATTGCCCATATCCTCGGACGTCGAAAAGCGCCCCAAGGGGATGGTCGACAGGAACTTGGCGCGCATCTCGGGGGTATCCTCGCCCATGAAACTGGCCAGAAGCGGGGTCTCTCCCGCTACCGGGTTCAACGCGTTGACCCGAATGCCCTCGGGCGCCAGTTCCACCGCCATGGCCTTGGTCGCCGTGTTCACCCACCCCTTCGAGGCATTATACCAGTTAAGCTTCGGGCGCGGGCTCACCCCGGCCGTGGAGGCGACATTCAGGATCACGCCGCTGCCGCGCGCCTTCATCCCCGGCACCAAGGCACGTGCCACAAGGTAAATTGATTTGCAGTTCACCGTGAAAACCCGGTCGAAATCCTCTTCGGTGACATATTCCATCATCTGCGGCAGGTGCGTGACACCCGCATTATTCACCACGATATCGGGCAGGCCAAAAGCGCCCTGCGCGACGTCGGCCATGGCCTGAACACTGGCCCCGTCCGAGACATCGACGGTCGCGGCCACCGCGCCCAGTTCCTCGGCCAACGCCTGTGCCGCGTCGCCGTTGATATCGGCGATTATCACCTGCGCGCCTTCCGCCAGAAACTTGCGTACGATCCCTTCGCCAAAGCCGCTGGCACCGCCCGTCACGATGGCCGTCTTCCCTTTCAGCCGCATCTCTCTCCTCCTCGCATTTTATCGCGCTTCTTGAATGTCTCTCGCTGAATCTTGTTGGACCCGGGCACAAGGCCAATGGAATGCGCCCATGACTCCCGCAATTTCTAAACCGCGTTCTGCGCCGCTGTTTCGGCCAATCTGCCCAGCCTTACCTCACGCAGCCCCGCCAGGCGCGCAAATCTCTGCAATTCCCGGTGCAATTTCTCAACTCGCGTGTCGGGCCACTTTACGCCCGGTTCCGGCCAAAACCCGCTCACTCTTAGCCAGCCTTTGGTGCGATCGGCCTTCAATTCCACCCGCCCGACAAAGCGGTCCCCCTCAAGCAAAGGATAAACGTAATACCCCCACCGCCGCTTGGCCTGTGGTACGAACATCTCGTTGCGGTATTCAAAGCCAAACAGGCGCTCAAGGCGCATACGGTCACGTATGGCCGGGTCAAAAGGATTAAGCAACCTCAGGCGCTTCCCGGGCTGTGACAGGCGCGCCAACCGAGCCTCTATATCCCAAGCGCCCCATGCCTCGCGCCATGTGCCGTCTGCCGACTGCACGCGAACGGGGACCATGTTCGCCGCTGATACCCACTCTCGCACCTCGGCGGCTGAACTTGCATCCCAAAATCGCTGCACCTCGCCCGGTGTGGCAATCGCCAATCGGTCCACGGCGGATTCGTGCAATTTATCAAGGGCCTGCCCGTCCTCTTCCGCTGCATCGAACCGCGTGGGAAACACCCGCTCGCCCAGATCGTAAAACTTGACAAAGTTCTGGCGATGGCTGGTGGCCAATTCCCCGGCATACCACATCTGATCCAAAGCCTTCTTATGCGGTGGCCGCGCCCACATCTCCTTGCCCCGCGCGCCGCTCTCGAAAGCATGGGTCGAAAGCGGGCCTTCCAGCTCAATACGCTTGCGTATATTCTCAAGTTCCGCCCGGCCCAGTCCCGATTGCAACCACGCGCCCCGCGCTGCCTTTTCGCCCAAGCGCTGAAACTGCCGTCGCCAAAGCGGCAAGACATGCACGGGAATAAGCGAGGCGTCATGTGTGAAATGCTCGAATAACTGGCGGTTCTCCAACAGCACCCAAAGCATCCCCTCGCGGTAGTTTTGATTGCGCGACCACAGGATATGATTATGCGCGCGAGTGACGTTGCGCACTGTATCAATGTGCACGAATCCCAGATCGCGGATGATCTGCAAAACGTCCAACGGGCCGGTGGGCGGTTGCGAAAGGCCATTTGCACGTAACCACAACCAACGCGCCTGGCGGTTCGGTATCTCAAGCGATGCCACTACAATCTCCCAAGATACAAAAGCGCTTGGCGAAGGTCTTTACCCTCCATTTCAAGAATCACATCGGCAAAAAGCTTCCCGGCCGCACAGGCCGCTGCCGGTCTTGCACCCGCCAGATTATCCAAGGTGCGCGTCAATCCCCGTGAATTCTCCTGCGACTGCACGCGCTCTCGTAGGGCTTGGGCGATTCTGCGCTCCGTGCGGGCGTGATCCCTTGGGCTCAACTGTCTGGGCGCGCGCGTCACGCCCAGCCGCACCGCCTTGCGCTGAATGCGGTAATAGGTGCGCAGGGTCTTGAGGCTAAACCGTGTTTCCGCACGCCCCAAAGTATCCTCCATGCGCTGGGGCCGCATTTGCCCCTTGACGATAAGGCCGCAGTTTCGCTGGCTCATAGCGTCCAGCAAGGCCCGCTGCATTTGATGGAAAAACCGCATCTCGGGCAGGCTCAGATGAGTGACCCCGCTATCATAAAGCGGCGCAACAAGGCCCTCCGTGGCGACACCCGCGGACAAATCCCCGTCGTAAAGCGCGATCAGCCTGTCGGCGATATATCCCGCGACCACCCTGTCGTTCATCATCAGGCGGGTGTGTTCCTCGACCAGCGCAAGTTTTTCACCACGAAACCCCTGTTCGATCAGTTGATCGCGCAGCGGCGCGATATCGGGCAGACGGCCAAGAAGATCAATGATTTCCTCACGGCTTTCCCGGGCGGTTTGGGCCATACCCACGCCAGCCATGGTGACGAGCCCCAGGAAGACGGCGGCGATCAATGGCTTCAACGGCATGTGGTACGATCCTTCCGGCACAAGGCGATTGCTGGCGTCCAGCATCCCGCACCCCCCGCCCCGGCGCAACACAAAGCTGCGTGTTACGCGGTTTTCGGCAACCGTGGCGCCGCCTCGATCAACTGCCGGGTATAGGGGTGCCGAGGCGCGACAAAGACCGCCTCGGTCTCGCCTTCCTCCACGATCTTGCCCCCCTGCATGACCAAGACCCTGTCGGTCACATTGCGCACCACGCTCAGGTCATGACTGATAAAAAGATAGGTAAGCGACAGGCGGTCACTCAGATCCGCCAAAAGGTCCAGCATCCGGGCGCGCACCTGCACATCCAAGGCACTCACCGCCTCGTCCAGGATAATCAAATCGGGCCGGATAATGAGGGCGCGGGCCAGCGCGATGCGCTGCCGCTGACCGCCGGAAAACTCGTGGATATACTTCTGCCTGTCCTTGCCGGACAACCCGACATTTTCAAGCGCCTCTACCACCGCCGCCTCGCGCGCCGCGCCCTTGGGCGGGTCATCCAAAAGGTGGAAAGGTTCCGCCACCGACCGCCCGACGGTCCATCGCGGGTTGAAGCTGCCGTATGGGTCTTGGAACACCACTTGCATGCGCCGCCGCACCGCACGGTTGGCTTGGTGGCCGTCGAACACCGGCTGCCCATCCAAGGTGATCGCCCCTGCCTGCACTTCCTCCAAGCCCAGGATGGCGCGGGCCAAGGTGGATTTTCCGCAGCCGGATTCGCCCACCAGCCCAAGGTTTTCGCCGCGCTGAATGTCGAAACTGATATGATCCACCGCACGAAACAGGCCCGGCTTGCCAAGCCACCCTTGCCGCGGCGTGGGATAGTCGCGCACCACCTCGCGCACCGACAAAACCGGGGTCTCGCCGGCGTGCCCCGCGCGGTCGGGCTTGTGGTCCGAGGCCTCCATCAAGGCCAGCGAATAGGGGTCTCGCAGGTCACTGAACCGCCCGGTCTCAACAACCCGGCCATGCTGCATGATGGCGATCTTGTCGGCCATATCCGCCACCACGCCCAGATCGTGGCTGATCAGCAAAAGGCCCATGCCATCCTCGGCAACCAGACGCTTCAAAAGGCGCAACACCTCGGCCTGCGTGGTCACATCCAAGGCCGTCGTCGGCTCATCGGCAATAAGCAGCCTGGGCCGCAAGGCGATGGCCATGGCGATGCACACCCTTTGCCGCTGCCCGCCGGACAATTCATGCGGATAGCGTGACGGCGCCACGCGCCCGGGCGGCAGATCGACCCGGCGCAGGACCTCGTGCGCGCGCTCCATCGCCTCGGCGCGGCTTGCGTCCTCGTGGATCAGGATGGTCTCGGCCACCTGGTCGCCGATGGTTTGCAGCGGGTTCAAGGCCGTCATTGGCTCTTGGAACACCATGCCCACCTCTTGACCACGCAGGCCGCACATCTCGGCCTCGCGCATCGCAAGAACATCGTGACCATTCAAAGTGATACGCCCCGAACATCCCGCCCCGCGCGGCAATAGCTGCATGACCGACAGCGCTGTCATAGACTTGCCGCTGCCCGACTCGCCGATGACACCAAGGATTTCCCCTGCCGTCACCGCAAGGCTGACATCGTTCAGGATCTCGACCGCACCGATACCAAGCCTCAGGTTCTCGATTTCCAGAAGGCTCATCGCGCATCCCTCGCCAGTCGCGGGTCCAACCAATCGCGCAAGCCATCCCCCATCAGGTTCAGCCCCAGCACTGTCAGCAGGATCGCCAGCCCCGGAAACAGCGCCATATGCGGCGCGAACGAGATCATCGTCTGGCTATCGGCCAGCATCCGGCCCCAGCTTGGCACAGGCGGCTGCGCCCCAAGGCCGACATAGCTCAGCGCCGCCTCGGCCAGGATACCAAGGCTGAACTGAATGGTGCCCTGCACGATCAACAGGTTGGCCAGATTGGGCAGGATATGCTCGGCACTGATCCGCAGGCGCCCCTTGCCCGCCACCCGTGCCGCAAGCACGTAATCGCGTGTCCAGAGCGACAGGGCCGCACCGCGCGAAAGCCTTGCAAAGACCGGAATATTGAAAATACCGATGGCAATGATGGCATTCACCGCGCCTGCCCCGAAGACGGCGGTGATCATGATCGCAATCAGCAGGCTGGGAAAGGCAAAGATCAAATCATTGCCGCGCATGATCACCTCGTCCATCCAGCCCCCCTGCCGCGCGGCAGCGGCCAGCCCAAGTGGCACGCCAAAGCCCATCCCGATCACAACCGCGACAATCGCCACGGCAATCGAGGTGCGCGCGCCCACCATCAGCATCGAAAGGATATCGCGCCCGAAATGATCGGTGCCCAGAAGATGCGCGCCCGAGGGCGGCTTGATTTTATTGGCGATATCAAGCGCCTCGATATCATGCGGCACCCAAAGGAACGACAAAAGCGCCGCCCCGGTGACAAGCGCGGAAATCAAGGCCCCGATCCAAAGGCTTGCCTTCATCTGCGCCCCCTTAGCCGTGGATCGACCCAGGCATAGGCGATGTCGACCGCGAAATTCACCATGATGACGGCAAAGACCAGAAGCATCACGACCGACTCCACCACGATCAAGTCCCGCGCGCTGATCGCTTGGAACACCAAGCGGCCAAGACCGGGCAGGTAAAAGACATTCTCGATGATGATCGCGCCCGCCAGCAGGAAGGAAAACTGCAACCCGATGATCGTCAGCACCGGAATAAGCGCATTGCGCAGGGCATGACGGCGCAGGGCCTGTCCCTGTGTAAGGCCCTTGGCGCGGGCGGTGCGGATGTAATCCTCGCCCAAGGTATCCAACAGGGCCGAGCGCATGACCCGCGCCAAGATACTGGCCTGTGGCAAGGCAAGCGCAATGGCGGGCAGGGTCAGCGCCTTCAGGGCCGGGCCAATCCCCTCGCTCCATCCCGGAAAGCCCCCGGCGCTGAACCAGCGCAGGTTGATGGCAAAGACAAGCACCATCAACATCGCGAACCAGAAATTCGGAATCGCCACGCCCAATTGCGTGCCGCCCATGATCGCCACATCAACAACCGAACCCCGGTTGCGCGCGGCCAAAATACCCGCCGGAAAGGCAATCAGCGTCGACAGCGCCAAGGCAAAAAGCGCCAAGGGCAAGCTTACCCAAAGCCTGTCGGCAATCATCTCGGACACCGGTGTGCGATAGGTATAGGAGGTGCCGAAATCCCCCTGAAACATCCCGCCGATCCACGCAAGATAGCGCTCCATTGGGCTGCCATTCAGGCCCAGTTCCTCGCGCAGCGCCGCAAGCGTATCCTCCTGCGCATTGATCCCCAGCATATAGGCCGCCGGATCGCCCGGCACGATCTCCAGTGCAAGGAAGATCACAAGGCTTGCCACCCACAGCGACACCGCCAAAGAAAAAAGCCGCCGCCCGGCATAGCGCAGCATCAGCCTTGGCCTTTCAACATTGCGTCATCCACGCGCCCCGGTTCCATTGCCCCCTTTATGGCGCTGCATGAAGAACTTGTTAAGGGGGGCGCAGGCAAAAGGCCCCGCCACATGTCATGGCGGGGCCTTCAAAATGCGTCACGAAACGCTTGGATCACGCGGCTTTACGTGCCTCGGGCGCAACCTCCGGCGTTTCCCCCTCTTGGAAAAAAGCCCCGTGCAACGCGCTGATCGATTGCGACAAATCCTTGCGCGGCACGACGAATTGCACATCGACGGCGCGGGTTGTGTGATGCGCCGAAATGACATCCACATCCGCCTGCGCAAGCGCCTTCAAACCATTGGCCAGGGCCTTGAGGCCCGACAGATCCCGCCCGATGACCGATGCAATTGCCAGCGGCTGGATCGTCAATTCGGCGCTAGGATACACGGCATTCAGATCGCGTTCCACCTTGCGAATATCGCGCAAAGGCGCATCCACATAGTGCGTGATCGTGTTGGCGTTCGAGGTCTTCGAGACAATCCGCAAGCCATGCCGCGTGAGCAGTTCAAGGATCTTGGCATCATAGCCTTTGACGCCCACCATGTCCTGCTCAAAAAGTTCAAGCGCATGCACATCAAGGCCGGTCACGATCTCGGCGCTCGCTGTTTCGGCGGGCTGATCGTCGATCAAGGTGCCCGGGTCATGCGGCTCAAAGGCGTTGGTGACGCGCAGCGGCACGTCGGCCTGACGCAGGGTCTTGGCCGCCTTGGGGTGAATCGCCTCCATCCCCATGTTCGAAAGCTGATCGGCCACGTCGTAATTCGTATGGCCCAGCTTGTGCACCTCTCCTTCCACAAGGTTGGGATCCGCCGAAGACAGGTGGAACTCCTTGTGAATGATCGCCTCGCGCGCGGCTGTCAGGGCCGCGATCCGGCTAAAGGTCACCTCGGAATAACCCCGGTCGAATTCGGCCATCAGGCCCTCTTTGCACTGGGCATAACCGGTGACGATGGGCAATTCCCTGGCCGGGTCCACATCGGCGAAACCGTCGCGGATACGTTCATCCAGCGTCATCTCGCGCTCGTCGCGCCAGCCGCTGAGGTCAACAAACCGCGCATCGATTCCTTCACGGCGCAGGGCCAGCGTGGTCACGTAAGCCGAATGCGCCTCGCCCAGACCCGACAGCAATTCACGCGTCAGCATCATGTGCTCGCTCAGACGGAAATGACCGTAGGAACACAGGCGCTGCAGGTCGATCAGGCAACTGCGCGCGCCTTCAACCCGGTCGCGGACAAAATCATCGGCATCGCTGATATCCGCGGCATTCGACAGAACCGCGGCATGGGCTTGGCGCATTCCCGTTGCCACCTTGGACAGCGCATCAAGCCAGCCGTGATCGTCCTCGTCATTGGCAAAACAGGCGTAAACCCCCGCCTCGCCCGATTTCTTGTGCTCCAACAACAGGTTGGTGATGCCGCCAAAGGCCGACACCACGAAAACGCGGTTGTAAATCTTCGAGGGTTCATCGCGCTTGAACAAGGTGTCGACAAGCTCATTAAGCCGCGACATGGATGTACCACCGATCTTTTCGACGGTGTGATTCTCAAAAGTCATAAAAGTTCATTCCGGGGCTTGCGCCCCAGAAAGCCTCTGTGTGTTCAGGAAACCTCTTCCGGCGCGGCATAGGATCCATCTTCGCGATGAACCTCCTTGCCGGTCACGGGCGGGTTGAAAACGCAGGCCATGACAAGTTCCTCTTCGGCCCGCAGGACGTGGCGATCATGTTCATTCAGGGCATACATGGTGCCCGGCTTGATCTGGTGGGTTTCCCCGGTCGCCAGATCGGTGATCGAGCCTTTACCCTGAATGCAATAGACGCTTTCGAAGTGGTTCTTATACTCGAAAGTATGCTCGCTGCCTTCGTGCAGGAAAGTGATATGGAACGAAAACCCCATTCCATCGTCGGCAAGCAGCATCCGGACAGATGTCCAATCTGCGTCCGAGACCGAATTACCGGCTTTCACCACGTCGTCGAAATCTCTGACAATCATTGCGTTACTCCGCTGCAATCTTCGTGTTCACAGTCGCATCGCGGGTTGCATCCAGCAGGATGTTCAGACCCTTGCGCAGTGTCTCTTCCTCAATGGTCAGCGGTGCCAGGACCTTGACCACCTCGTCATGCGCCCCCGATGTCTCGATGATCAGACCCTTGTCGAAGGCACGACCACAGATATCACCGGCCAATTCGCCCGAGCCCACATCGACACCCTGCATCATGCCACGCCCCTTGAGGCGTGCCTCGGGCAAGACATCGGCGATCGCCTGCAACCCGGCGGTCAGAATGGCCGACTTGTGCTGCACTTCGTTCTGGAAGCTGTCGTCGCTCCAGAATTTCTCAAGCGCAACGCGGCCCGTCACGAAGGCATGGGTATTGCCCCGGAAGGTACCGTTGTGCTCGGCGGGCTTCCAGATATCGTGCTCGGGCTTGATCAACAGCGCGGCAAACGGCAGGCCGAAGCCCGACAGCGATTTTGCCTGCGTGATCATGTCGGGCTCAATCCCGGCCTCTTCGAAGCCGAAATAGGCGCCGGTCCGGCCACAGCCCGATTGGATATCGTCCACGATCAGCAGCGCACCCAGCTTCTTGGCCAGACGGGCCACGCCCTGCATCCATTCGTTCGATGCGGCATTCAGCCCGCCCTCGCCCTGCACGGGCTCAAAGATGAAGGCGGCGGGCGCGTCCACGCCGGACGAGGGATTATCGAACATCCACTCGATCTGCGAAAGTGTATCCACGCCCTCGCCAAGCGCGCCATCAAAGGGCAAATGCGTCACATCGGCCAGCGATCCGCCACCGGCCCCGGCGCGCTTCCCGGCGTTCCCGGTCAGCGACAGAGCCCCCATGGTCATGCCGTGGAACCCGTTGGTGAATGCCACCACGTTGCGGCGGCCGGTGACCTTCCGGGCCAGCTTCATCGCCGCCTCTACGGCGTTCGTGCCAGTCGGGCCGGTCATCATCACCTTGTAGTCCATGCCACGGGGCTTGAGGACGTTCTCCTCGTAGGCCTTCAGAAAGCTGGCCTTTTCGCTGGTATACATATCCAGGCCATGGGCAATGCCATCGCCAGCGATATGCTCGACAAGCGCCTGCTTCATATCCGTGTCGTTGTGCCCATAGTTGAGCGATGAACACCCGGCGAGAAAGTCGATATAGGTCCGGCCTTCGGCGTCGGTCAGTTCCGCGCCCTTGGCTTTCGTGAACACCGCCTCGAAGCTGCGGCAATAGCTGCGCGCCTCGGATTCCCGGCGGGTGAAAATAGAAGTTTCGGCTGACGTGTCAGTCGACATGATAGATCCTTTGGTTAGGAGAGTTGAGGGCTGGCGCAGGCGATTAGGCGGCGCGCTTCAGCTCCTCGGCGAATTCGATTGTAACCATGTGTTCCGTCGCGTGACGTCCGTCAAAATGGTCTTCACGGGTATAATGCGGCTCACTGCGCAGTTTGCCGTTCTGCGACTTCGAAAAGCGGCCGAACAGCGCCCAGGACGCATCGTTGTTCAGGGTGATCGTGGTTTGAAGGCGATTCACCTCCTTGCACTCTTCCCGATCAACAAGCTCGGTCAGCATGCGCGACCCAAGGCCCTTGCCACGCGCCTTCGAAGATACGGCCACCTGCCAGACAAACAGCGTCTCGGGGTCGCTCGGCATGATGTAGGCCGAGATCCAGCCAACCATGTCTCCGTCCATTTCCGCCACGATACAGGTATCGCCGAAATGATCACACTGGATCAGGTTGCAGTACATCGAGTTTTCATCAAGCGGATGGCAGGACGAGATCAAATCCCAAATCGCTGCCCCGTCCTCACGCAATGGTTTGCGAAAGGTCAGTTCCTTGTTCGGTTTCGATCCTTGAATACTATGCACGGCGCTAGATCCCTTTTTGTTAGATAGGCTAATAATACGTCTCGCACGCGAAATTTCAAGAGGCTAAGTAAATTAACTCATCAATGGCGTAATCGGCCGAAATTTGCACATTATAGCCTTAATACCTATATACTCCGCATGAGAAACTTAGTTAGTAAAACCAACGTACCAAATGGCCGGATTGCGGAAACGGGAAAATCGGGTAAGTTTACAAGGCCTTATCTGGAGCTTGACGTGGACCGCACAGACATCAGCCTCATCGCCCTGCGCCGCATCCTGCGCGCCACCGAAATGTATGCCAAGAACCTGGCGCGCGACGCCGGTTTGACGGCCGTACAGCTTCGGGTGTTGCAAATTGTCGCGGAAAAGGGCCACGCGACGCCAACCGAATTGTCCAACCGCATGGGCGTGACGATGGCGACGGTCTCATCGCTGATCAAGAAACTCGAAGCAAAAGACCTGCTCTCGCGCCACAGGTCCGAAACCGACCGCCGGCAAACCGATCTTGAAATCACCAAATTGGGGCTTTCCAAGGTCCAGACGGCACCCGACGCCCTGCAACAGAAATACGTAAAGCAATTCGAAGGCTTGGAAGAGTGGGAACAGGCGATGATCGTCGCCGTGCTTGAACGCGTGGCCAGCATGCTGGACGCCGAGGAAATCGACGCCTCGCCGGTCCTTGCCGTGGGCGACATCCACCACACCCACTAAAGCCGCTCCTCACGCTCCGAAGACAGCCGCACAGCTAGCCGCATATGCGCCCGCGGCTGGCCCCGATCGAAACCAAATGCATTTTTTCCGGCGGGGCATAAAAATGCCCAGATTTATTGGCATATTGCACGCCAATCCGGCATAATATGCAAAATCGGGCTAACCATCCCTTAACGGAGCCTCGGCAAGAGGTCAGGCAGAGCGGCATCGGAGCAACAGGATGCTCGAATTCAATAGTGTCAGCAAGTCCTTCTGGACGGGCAAGCAGCGCAAGGTAATCCTTGACCGCGTCAGTTTTCGTGTCGAACTGGGCCGCTCACTTGGTATTCTCGCCCCCAACGGCACCGGCAAAACCACATTGATCAACATGATGGCCGGACTGGAAAAGCCCGACGAAGGCGAAATTCGCCGTGGCTGCCGGATCAGCTTTCCGCTTGGCTTCATGGGGGGGGTCATCTCGAAGATCTCTGCCATGGAAAATTCCCGATACATCGCGCGCCTTTACGGCCTCGACCCCGATTATATCGAGGCATTCTGCCGCTGGATGTGCAATCTGGGTGAATATTTCGACCAACCGCTCGGGACGTACTCCTCGGGGATGCGGGCGCGCTTCACCTTCTCACTCATGCTCGCGCTGGATTTCGACATGTACCTCATCGACGAGGGCATGCCCGGTTCGACAGACGTGGAATTCAACCGCAAGGCCGGTGAAATTCTCAAGGAACGCCTGCGCACCACCACCGTGATCATCGTGTCCCACCAACCCGAAACGCTCGAAAAATTTGCACGGTCCGCTGCCGTTCTGATGAATGGTCAGTTATACATGTTTGATACCTTGGAAGAGGCAAAGCAGCTTTATGACTACGAAACCCAAGGCTAGAAAGTTCCGCATCCGCCGCACCATCCCCACGCCCAACGGTGCAGCATCGCAGCAGGCTGAAACCGCCCGCGCCGCAGACCAGGGCAGCGAGGCACCCGCCGATCAAACTGCGCCGCATGTCCATGCGCCACAGGCCCATGAGGGCGAGGTAAGCTCGGCCCGTGAAATGGCCTCGGCCCAAAGCATTGATGAAATTCGCAAAGAGGGGCTGACCGGCCGCCAATTGCGCATGGCCCGCCGCATGGCGCAAAAATACGGCCTTGCACCGACGTCCGACTTCGATGCCGTCAGGCTTTTGCGCGCCAAGGGCGTGGACCCGTTCCAACGGGCCAATATCCTTGAACTGGTGGCCCCCGGCGGTGGCGGCACGGGCAACGGCGGTACGGGAAACACCCAAACCGGGGTCACACCGGAAAGTGACACCCCCAAGGTGCAACTGCCGCAGACGGTTCCGGCGGGGCAGCAAAACCTGCCCACCACCAATCAACTCAGCCCGGCAGACCGCCGCGCCCATGAAATCCAGGAAATTCAACGCGACATCGCCAAACGCCGGCGCCGCAGGCTGCTTTTGCTGCTGACCCGCCTGTCGGCCTTCGTGTTTCTGCCCACGCTCATTGCAGGCTACTATTTCTATGCGGTCGCCACGCCGATGTATTCGACCAAATCGGAGTTCCTTATCCTGACCGCCGATGGCGGCGGCGGCGCGGGCGGTGCGGCGGCAGGCCTGTTCAGCGGAACCGCCTTCGCAACCGGGCAGGATTCGATTGCAACGCAATCCTATCTCGAATCGAAAGACGCCATGCTGCGCCTTGATCAGGATGTCGGCTTTCGCGATCATTTCAGCCAAGACTGGATCGACCCGCTGCAGCGGCTTGACGAAGATGCCAGCAACGAAGCGGCCTACAAACTTTACAAGAAATACGTGAAACTTGGCTATGACCCGACAGAGGGCGTGATCCGGATGGAGCTTTCTACCGCCGATCCGGAAACCAGCGCCCGGTTTTCCGAAAAGCTTCTCGACTACGCCGAGGAACGGGTTGACCACCTCAGCCAGGAAAAACGCCAGGATGCGGTAAAAACCGCCAGCGCCTCCCTTGAGGACGCCAAGGATGAACGCCGCGCGGCCCAGGAACGGCTTGTCGCACTGCAAGAAGGCACGCTGCTTGACCCCGAGGGCGAAATCGCCTCGATCCGGTCATTGATCAACTCGGTCGAACTGCAGCTTCAGGAAAAGCAACTGGCCCTTAATACGCAACTCAACAACCAAAGACCCAACAGCGCCAAGGTGGCCGCCCTGCGCAGCGAAATCGAAGTTCTGACCGAAGAATTCGACAAGCAGTCCGCCCGCTTGAACGAAGCCACCGAAGGAAGTGCCTCACTGGCGTCACAAGCGGCAGAAATCCAGATGGCGCAGGCCGATCTGGCCACGGCCGACATGGTGCTGCAATCCGCGCTGGAATCAAAACGCCAATCCGAGATTGAAGCCAATAAACAGGTGCGCTACCTCACCGTCAGCGTCAAACCGGTCGCCTCGCAAGATCCCTCCTATCCGCGGTCTTTCGAGAATACGATCTTGGCCTTCCTGATTTTCTCGGGCATCTACCTGATGATCTCACTTACCGCATCAATCCTCCGCGAACAGGTATCGTCATAACCCATGAAACACATCGACATCTCCGGCCTGAGCGTTGGGAACGACCTGCCCCTGACGCTGCTCGCGGGGCCCTGCGCACTACAAAGTATCGACCACGCCCAAATGATCGCCGGCACCCTGCAGGAGGCCTGCGCGAAACACGGCGCGCAACTGGTCTTCAAGGGCAGCTTCGACAAGGCCAATCGCACGTCGGTTGGCGCCCGGCGCGGTGCCGGGCTTGAGGAAGGGCTGAAAATTCTTCAGGCGGTCAAAACCGGCCTTGGTGTGCCCGTGGTGACCGACATCCACCTGCCCGATCAATGCGCGCCGGTGGCCGAGGTGGCCGATATCCTGCAAATCCCCGCCTTCCTGTGCCGCCAGACCGATCTTTTGGTCGCCGCCGGGGAAACCGGCGCGGCGATCAACGTCAAGAAGGGCCAGTTTCTGGCGCCCTGGGACATGATCAATGTCATCAAGAAGATCGAAAGCACCGGGAACACGCGCATCCTGCTGACCGAACGCGGCACCTCCTTTGGCTATAACACGCTTGTCACCGACATGCGCGCCTTGCCGCAGATGGCCGCCAGCGGGTACCCGGTGGTCATGGATGCCACCCATTCGGTTCAGCAACCCGGCGGTCAGGGCGGAAGCACGGGCGGCCAACGCGAATTTGCCCCGGTCATGGCGCGGGCTGCCGTTTCGCTTGGCGTGGCGGCTGTCTTCATCGAAACCCATGAAGACCCTGATAATGCGCCCTCCGACGGCCCCAACATGATCCCGCTGGCACGGATGCCTGCGCTGATCGACAGCTTGATGAAATTCGACGCATTGGCGAAATCCGATCCGATGCACCTGTAACCATATAAAACGAGTGATTAAGACAGTGAAAAAGCCTTCTCCCCAAGTGATTCAAAACAGTTGGTCGTTCCTTCGCGACGCGATGATCGCCCCAACGGGTTTCCGCGAATATGACGCGCGCTGGAAATACCCCGACGAAATCAACCTGCCCGGCATGACGGCCCTTGGCCTCGGCCTTGGCACGCAAATCCACCGGCGCGGGATCAAGCCGGAAATCGCGGTGGGCAATGACTACCGCGATTATTCGCTGGCCATCAAACAGGCGCTGATCCTCGGGCTCATGCAGGCAGGCGTCAAGGTCAAGGATATCGGCCCGGCCGTTAGCCCCATGGCCTATTTCTCGCAATTTCATCTTGATGTGCCCGCCGTCGCCATGGTCACGGCAAGCCACAACCCCAACGGCTGGACAGGCGTCAAGATGGGCTTTGACCGCCCGCTGACACATGGACCCGATGAAATGGCCGAACTGCGCGATATCGTCCTGAACGGCGAAGGGCAGGCACGCGATGGCGGCGGTTACGAATTCGTCGACGGGGTGCGCGAGGCCTATCTCGACGATCTGGCCGGCGATTTCAAAATGTCGCGCAAGTTGCGGGTGGTCTGCGCCACCGGCAACGGCACCGCCTCGGCCTTCGCACCTGAACTTTTCGAACGCATCGGGGTGGAGGTTGTCCCCTCCCACAACGATCTCGATTACACCTTCCCCAACTACAACCCCAATCCCGAAGCCATGGAAATGCTGCACGACATGGCCCAAAGCGTGAAAGACTCGGGCGCGGACTTTGCCCTTGGCTTTGACGGCGATGGCGACCGCTGTGGCGTGGTGGATGACGAGGGCGAGGAAATCTTTGCCGACAAGGTGGGCGTCATCATGGCCCGCGACCTCAGCAAACTGCACCCCGGCGCCACCTTCGTGGCCGATGTCAAATCCACCGGCCTGTTTGCCTCGGACCCGGAGTTGCAGGCCAATGGCGTCAAGGCCGACTATTGGAAAACCGGCCACAGCCACATGAAACGCAGGGTCAAGGAAATCGGCGCGCTGGCCGGGTTCGAAAAATCCGGGCACTACTTCCTCGCCGAACCCGTGGGCCGCGGCTATGACTGCGGCATGCGGGTGGCGGTGGAAATCTGCAAGCTGATGGATCGCAACCCCGACATGTCCATGTCCGACCTGCGCCGCGCCCTGCCGCAAACATGGTCAACGCCCACCATGTCCCCCTATTGCGCCGATACCGAGAAATACGAGGTGCTGGATCGGCTGGTGGCCAAACTGGTGGCCAAGCACGAGGCCGGGGAACCCGTCGGCGGGCGCCCCATCAAGGAGGTGGTCACCGTCAACGGCGCCCGGGTCATCCTCGATAATGGCTCATGGGGCCTTGTCCGGGCCTCCTCGAACACGCCCAACCTTGTCGTGGTCTGCGAAAGCAGCGACAGCGAGGCCGAGTTGCGCGCCATCTTCGCCGATATCGACGCCGTCATTCGCACCGAACCCGCCGTGGGCGACTACGATCAAACGATCTGATCCGCTGGCGGCTTGTCCGAAACCCGCAAACCCCTTATAGGCAGCCCATGCTGGACAACGCCGACGATATCCACCCGCTGTTTTCCGGTGCGCCAAGCAGCACCGAATTCAAGAAGCTGCGCAAACGCATCGTACGTCAGACGCGCGAGGCGATCGAGCAATTCGGCATGATCGAAAAGGGCGCCAAATGGCTGGTTTGCCTGTCGGGGGGCAAGGACAGCTACACGCTTTTGGCCGTGCTGCACGAATTGCAATGGCGCGGCCTTCTGCCGGTTGAGATTCTGGCCTGCAACCTCGACCAGGGGCAGCCCGGTTTTCCGGCCACCGTCCTGCCGGAATTCCTTGAAAACATGGGCGTCCCGCACCGGATCGAATATCAAGACACCTATTCCGTCGTCATGGACAAGATCCCGCAGGGCCGCACCTTCTGCGCGCTCTGCTCGCGCTTGCGGCGGGGCCACCTTTATCGGATCGCCCGCGAAGAGGGCTGCTCGGCCGTGGTTCTGGGCCATCACCGCGACGATATTCTTGAAACCTTTTTCATGAATCTCTTTCACGGCGGGCGACTGGCCACCATGCCACCAAAGCTGGTCAACGAAGAAGGCGATCTTTTCGTCTACCGTCCACTGGCCTTTACCGCCGAAACCGATTGCGAGAAATTCGCGCAGGCGATGCAATACCCGATCATTCCCTGTGACCTCTGCGGTTCGCAGGACGGGCTGCAACGCCAGCAGGTCAAACAGATCCTCGACGGATGGGAGGCCAACTCCCCCGGTCGCCGACAGGTGATGTTCCGTGCCTTGATGAACGCACGCCCCTCGCACCTGCTTGACCCGAACCTCTTCGATTTCGAAGGTCTGGCGCGCGGGTCTTTAAAATTCGAAGAAAATCCCGACGGGTTACCGAAACTGCGTTAAGCCGGTGTTGAGGCACCGGGCGCTACGGTCATGCGGCAATATTTGGAAACCGCCGCATGATCTCCTCGCTCTCGTCGATACCGGCACACCTGCTCAACTTGGTCGCGCTTATCGGCCGAAAGCCAAAGGGCCTTGCCTTCCTGCCGGCCATCGTTCTGGCCAGCTTCTGGTTGGGCGGCGAGGTGCTTCTTCTGCTCACCGCCCTTGGCATTCCGCTGTTGCTGGCTTTCGCCGATCACAAGGCCACGACGCCCCCCACACCAGGCGAAAAGCAACTTGAAAGCGCCCTTGGCGCCACTTTGGCTATCGCGCGGCGGAAGGCCATGAAAACCGCCTCCCTCGTGATTGAAATCGACGATCACCCACAGCTTCTTGACCGGTTCGGGGCCACTGCCATGGCCGCGATCATGGCCCAAACACAAGACCGCCTGCAAAGGGTCGTAAGAACGCCCGATCAGGTGCTATCGCTGGACGCCGGGCAACTTTCGGTCATTCTCGCCCCCACGCGCCACCTTGATCATGACACCGCGCTGAAACTGGCCACCCGGCTTCAGGCGGCGATCGAAGAACCGCTCACGGTGGACGCGGCCAGTGTTTATATCACGGCCTCGGTCGGGCTTTGCCTTAACACTGCATTATCGCATCCCACGGGCGAAGATTTCGCCGATGCCACCATGCTTGCGCTTCTGGATGCGCGTCGCAATGCACCCTCGGGCCTGCGCGCCTACGCGCCGAACCTGCCGAGGCTTGTGGGCTGCACCGAAACCATAGATGCGGATATCGAAAAAGCTTTCGAGGCCGGGCAATTCAAGCCGTGGTTCCAACCGCAAATTTCCACCGAAACCGGCAAGATCAGCGGATTCGAGGCGCTTGCCCGGTGGGAACATCCCGCAAGGGGCATGATTCCCCCCTCCGATTTCCTTCCTGATCTGGAACGCACCGGAAACATGGAACGGCTTGGCGACAAGATGCTCAAGGATGCCCTGTCCGCCCTGAAAACATGGGACGAAGCCGGGCTTGACGTGCCAAGTGTCGGCGTGAATTTTGCCTCCGACGAATTGCGCAATCCAAAGCTTGTCGATCGCGTTGCCTGGGCGCTGGATCGCCATGACCTCTCGCCTGACCGCCTGTCGATCGAAATTCTGGAAACCGTTGTCTCGACCTCCTCCGACGATACCATTTCAAGCAACATCCGCCGCCTGGCCGAGCTTGGCTGCCATATCGACCTTGACGATTTTGGCACCGGTCACGCGTCGATTTCCTCGATCCGGCGGTTCGCCGTGCAACGCCTCAAGATTGATCGCTCCTTCGTGATGAAGGTCGATCAGGATAACGATCAAAAAGACATGATCGCCGCCATCCTGTTGATGGCGGACCGGCTTGGCCTTGATACCGTGGCCGAGGGCGTCGAAACAGCGGGCGAACATGCGATACTGGCCCAATTGGGCTGTGGACACGTGCAGGGATACGGGATCGCACGCCCCATGCCTTTCGAACGCACCCTGGAATGGGCGACCGACCATAGCGCCAAACTGCAAGCGCCGCCCGTCATCGGACGGAAAATCGTCTGAATACGGCGGTCCGCGTCTTTCGGCCCACCGCTTTTTGGGGGAATCCACTTGACCTTTGCCCCCGCACTCTGTTGAACCCCCCTGAACGTCAACAGACAGGTGGTCAGCGGCGATGGACGATCAGAACAAGAACCTTATCCTGGCGACTGCGCTCAGCTTCATCGTCATTCTTGTGTGGTTTGTGGTTTTTCCACCGCCCGAAACGACCGATCCCAACGCCGTGGAAACCGCGTCCGAGGACACCGAGTCGGCCACCGCAGGCGCGCCCACGGCCGAGTCCGGCGGCAATGTGGCCTCCCAATCGGGCGAGGTGACAACGCTGTCCCAAGACGCCCCGCGTCTTGCAATCGACACGCCCAGCGTCGAGGGGGCGATCTCCCTGCAAGGCGGGCGCATTGATCAGCTTTCGCTCAAGAACTACCGCGAAACCCTCGAACCCGGTTCGGACATCGTTCAACTGCTTGAACCCGTCGGCGGCGAGGCCCCCTATTACGCGCTATTCGGCTGGGCCCCCGGTACGGGCCTGACCCATGATCAGGTGCCCAATGCCGATACCATATGGTCCGCCGATGAGGGCAGCACCCTGACCCCCGACACCCCCGTTACCCTGACCTGGGAAAACGGTTCGGGCCTCACGTTCGAGCGCGTGATCTCGGTTGACGATGACTACATGTTCACCGTCGCGCAATCGGTTGAAAACACCGGCAGCACCAGCCCCTCGCTGGCCCCCTACGGCATCCTTGCCCGCCATGGTGAACCGGCCGATATGAAGAACTTCTTCATCCTGCACGAAGGCCTGATTTCCATGGCCGACGGGGAACTGGCCGAGGTCGACTACGACGACGTCACCGACTACGCCTTCAACCCCCGCGAAGGGGCCCCCGCCGAAGTCACGCAGGTAACAGAAAACGGCTGGACCGGCTTTACCGACCACTACTGGATGACCACCCTCATCCCCGGGCCCGGCACCCCGTTCAAATCGGTCAACAAGTACGACCCCAAGCGCGATATCTACCAGACCGAGACCGTGCAACCGACCCTCACGGTCCAACCCGGCGAAACAGTCACCTCCCAGACCCGCCTTTTCGCGGGCGCCAAGGAATGGGCCACCATCCGCGCCTATCAGAACGAAGGCGGCGTCGAACGCTTTCTCGATTCCATCGACTGGGGCTGGTTCTTCTTCCTGACCAAGCCGATCTTCGCGGTGCTGCACTGGCTGAACGTGACCCTTGCGGGCATGGGGATTGCCGGCTCCATGGGCTGGTCCATCATCGCCCTCACGCTTCTGATCAAGGCGGTTCTTCTGCCGCTGGCGTTCAAATCCTACGTCTCGATGGCGAAGATGAAGGAACTCCAGCCGCAGATGGAGAAAATCAAGGAATCCGCGGGCGACGACCGCCAGAAACTCCAGCAAGAGATGATGGCGCTTTACAAGAAGGAAAAGGTCAACCCCGCCTCGGGCTGCCTGCCGATCCTTCTGCAAATCCCGATCTTCTTCTCGCTCTACAAGGTGATCTTCGTCACGCTCGAATTGCGCCACGCGCCATGGATCGGCTGGATCAAGGACCTCTCGGCGCCCGACCCCTCGTCGCTCTATAACCTCTGGGGCATCTTCCCATGGGACGCGCCCGAACCCGGCTCGATCCTCGCGCTGATCTTCATCGGTATCCTGCCGCTTCTGCTGGGCATCTCGATGTGGCTGCAACAAAAGCTGAACCCGGCCCCCACGGACCCGACACAGCAAATGATCTTCGCATGGATGCCTTGGGTCTTCATGTTCATGCTGGGCAGCTTTGCCAGCGGGCTGGTCATTTACTGGATCGCGAACAACACGATCACCTTCTCGCAGCAGTACCTGATCATGCGCAGCCAAGGCTATAAGCCCGATGTGCTGGGCAACATCAGATCCAGCTTCAAGCGCAAGACGCAGACCGAAGAAAAATGACCGGACAGATCACCCAGATCATCCGGCACCCAATCAAGAGCCACGGTCGAGAGGCCGTGGCTCATGTCTCTTTGGCGGCAGGCCAAACCATGCCATGGGATCGTACATGGGCCGTGGCGCATGAACTGTCCGATGCCGACGGCACGGAATGGATGCCCTGTCAGCATTTCTCGCGCGGGGCCAAGGCGCCCGCGCTGGCGGCCATCACCGCCCAGCTCGACGAAAACAACGCCACGGTCACCCTGCACCACCCCACGAAAGGCAGCCTGACATTCTGCCCCGATACCGAAGGCGACGCATTCCTGTCATGGGCCTGCGGCCTGATCCCCGCCAACCGCGCACAATCCACCAAACTGGTCCGCGCCGCCACACGCGGCTTCACCGATAGCGATTTCCCCTCGGTGACCCTGTGCAACATGGCCTCGCATCGCGATGTCGAGGCGCGCATCGGGCGCGATCTGTCCATTCACCGCTGGCGCGGCAACATCTGGTTCGATAGCCTGCCCGCATGGTCCGAATTCGACTGGATCGGCAAAGAGATACAGATCGGCAGCGCCGTGGTCATCCCGCGCGAACGCACCGGCCGCTGCCTTGCCACCCACAGCAACCCCGACACCGGCGACCGTGATGCCGATATCCTGACCGCGCTGGACAGCTTCGGCCATCGGGATTTCAGCATCCGCGCCGAAGTCGTCCACTCCGGTGATATCGCCTTGGGCGACGCAATCAGGTGCCTATGATGCAACTTCCCTTCCCAATCGCAGAAACCCCGGACGCGGCCACGCTTGAAAAAGGCCGCAAGCTTTTCGCCGGGCCAATCGACTTCCTGAAAGGGGTGGTGGCCATGTCCGGCCTGCCCCCCGCAGACCGGGTCGAGGTCTGCTTTGCCGGGCGCTCGAACGTCGGAAAATCCAGCCTGATCAACGCGCTCACCGGGCGCAAGTCGCTGGCGCGTGCCTCCAACACGCCCGGGCGCACGCAGGAAATCAACTATTTCACCATGGGCGAAGACCGCTACCTTGTCGATCTGCCCGGCTATGGCTATGCCAACGCGCCGCTGCCCAAGGTGGAACAATGGCAACGCCTTCTCAAACAATACCTCTCGGGCCGCCAAACCCTGCGCCGCGCCTTTGTGTTGATCGACGCGCGCCACGGCATCAAACCGGTGGACGAAGAAATCATGAGCCTGCTGGACAGCGCCGCCGTGACCTTCCAATGCGTGCTGACCAAGACCGACAAGGTGAAAGCCAAGGATCGGGACAACGTGCTGAAACAGGTGCGCGGCAAGCTTTCGGCCCACCCCGCCGCCTACCCTGAAATCCTTCTGACCTCCTCGGAAAAAGGCGATGGTATCGGCACGCTGCGGGCCATCATCGCGACCCTCGACTGACCCAACCGAAATCTTCAAAAGATTTCGGACCGATTTCTTTTCCAGAAACCGGCACCACGGCACAAAAAAACGCGGCCCCAAGGCCGCGTTTTCGCTTTTCATGATCCCGTTTGTCAGTGGCCCAGAATCTGGCTCAGGAACAGCTTTGTCCGCTCCGATTTCGGGTTGTTGAAGAACTCCTCGGGTTCGTTCTGCTCCACGATCTGGCCTTGGTCCATAAAGATCACACGGTTGGCGACCTTGCGGGCAAAGCCCATCTCGTGCGTCACGCAGAGCATGGTCATGCCTTCCTCGGCAAGCTGGATCATGGTATCCAGAACCTCCGAGATCATCTCGGGGTCCAAGGCCGATGTCGGTTCGTCGAACAACATGATCCGCGGCTTCATGCACAGTGACCGGGCAATCGCCACACGCTGCTGCTGACCGCCCGAAAGCTGACCGGGGTACTTGTCGGCCTGTTCGGGGATCTTCACCTTTTCAAGGAAATGCATGGCGATTTCCTCGGCCTCGCGCTTGGGCGTCTTGCGCACCCAGATCGGCGCAAGGGTGCAGTTTTCCAGAATGGTCAGATGCGGGAACAGGTTGAAGTGCTGGAACACCATCCCAACCTCTGACCGGATCTTGTCGATGTTCTTCAGGTCCGACGACAACAGCGTCCCATCAACCGTGATCTTGCCTTTCTGGTGCTCTTCCAGCGCGTTGATACACCGGATCAGCGTGGATTTACCCGAACCCGAAGGCCCCGCGATGACGATCCGTTCACCGCGATTGACCGTCAGGTCAATGTCGCGCAGCACATGGAACGCCCCGTACCACTTGTTCATGTTTTCGATCGAGATCGCGACTTCGTCGCTGACTTGCATTTGAGCGGCTTCAGACATGGTGCCCTGCCCTCCTTAACGATGTTCAGTTTGCAGCTGACGTTCCAGCCACTGTGAATATTGCGAAATGCCGTAGCACACGACGAAGAACAGAAGCGCGGCAAAGCCCAGAAGCTCCCAGTACACGCCGTTCCACTCGGTCGAGGCAAGGACAGGCCCGCGGATCATCCCCACGAGGTCGAACATCGAGATGACCGACACAAGCGTGGTATCCTTGAACAGGCCCACCGCCACGTTCACGATCCCCGGGATCGAGATCTTGAGCGCTTGCGGCAGGATGATCAGGCGCATCGCCTGCGGATAATCCAGGCCAAGGCTGTCGGCGGCCTCGTACTGCCCCTTCGGAAGCGCGGCCAGGCCGCCCCGGATCACCTCCGCGATATAGGCCGAGGCGAACATCGTGATCATGATGATCACCCGCAGGATCAGGTCAAAGGTCGTGCCCGGCGGAAGGAAATAGGCCAGAACCACGTTCGCCACGAACAGCAACGTGATCAAGGGCACACCGCGAATGAACTCGATGAACAGCACGCAAATCCACTTGATGATCGGCATGTCCGATTGACGCCCCAGCGCCAGCGCTATCCCGAAGGGAATCGACAGCGACACACAGACCGTCCCGAGGATCATGTTGAGCATGAAGCCCCCCATGTCCCGGCTGGGCACGGCGGCCAGAAGCGTGTTTTCGCTCGCCATGGCCTCGACGATCATGCCACCGATCCACCATGTCACCAGCGCCGCCACGATCGCCCCGAAAAAGCCCGCCGCGAAGGATTGTGCGACCAAGCGATTCCAGACGATATAGCCCACGACAAAGCCTAACAGGCCAAACACCGGCGACAGGATCGGCCCGCCCCAGATCAGCCAATAAGCCAGGAAGGGGTAAAGCCCGGTAAAGAAGAACAGGACACGCGGCACGTGGTTGGGAAACATCACCGGCGCCGCCGCCGCAAACAGCAGCACAAAGGCCAGTGACGGGCGCCAGTATTCCTCATCCGGGTATTTGAATCCGAACAAAAGCTGGTTCCACCGCTCGGTCAGAACCGCGAAACAGCCGCCAACCTCGCCTTGCAGGATTTCCCGGCAGGCGCGGATCGAGGGCGCATCCCAAATCCCGTTGAACAGCCAAGGCAGAAACCCCGACAACAGGTAATAGATCGCGGCCAGGGCGGCCAGGGTCAGGATGCCATTCGTGACATTGGAAAACAGGTTCTCCCGCATCCATTTGACAATCCCGGTCTCCGCTGCCGGGGGCGGCGCCTCGGGCAGCATCGTGTCACGAACGAAGGGAATGGATTGCTGATGGGTATCCGACATCTCAGCGCTCCTTCAACTTGATCGAGTTGTTATAGACATTCATCAGCGCCGAAATGGCCAGGCTGATCGCCAGGTAAAACAGCATCAGCAACAGGACCGTTTCAATCGCCCGGCCCGTCTGGTTCAGCGTGATACCGCCCAGCGTGCCGGTGATGTCCATGTACCCCACCGCGATCGCCAGCGACGAGTTCTTGGTGATGTTCAGGTAATTCGAGATCAAAGGCGGAATGATCACCCGCAGGGCCTGCGGCAGGATCACAAGGTTCATGATCCGGCGCGGCCGAAGCCCCAGCGAGGCCGCCGCCTCGGTCTGTCCCTTCGACACCGCCTGGATCCCCGCACGCACGTTTTCGGCGATGAAGGCCCCGGTATAAATCGCAAGCGCGAACCACAAGGCAATCAGCGACCCGCGAATCTGGATACCACCCTGGAAGTTAAAGCCTTTCAGCGCCGGGTAATCCAGCTCGATCGGACGCCCAAGCACGAAGTACGCCAGGATGGCCGGAACAAACAGGATAGCCAGCGAAGGCCAGCCCATCGGCAACAGCTTCCCGGTGTCATACAAAAGCTTGGTCGCATAGCGGCGATACCAGAACATCCCGATGATCGAGGCGATGAACACCCCGACAACGATTGCCGATCCCTCAAGCCAGACAGGCTTGGGGATGTAAACGCCACGGTTGGTAAAGGCAAAAGCATCCAGCAGCATGGTCCGGTCGGGGTCATCGCCACGAAACGCGCTCGGCGCGGGCAAGACCGCCGTCATCACCGTAAAGATGATGATGATCCAGATCAGGACCGGCACGTTGCGGAACGCCTCGACATACCCGGCCATAAGCTTGCGCACCAACCAGTTGTTCGACAGCCGCATAACCCCGGCGATCACCCCAAGGATGGTTGCCGTGACACAGGCCAGAACGGCAACAAGAAGCGTATTGAGAATACCTGCAACCGACGCCCGCCAATGCGACGACCGGCTGTCGTATTCGATCAGCGTCTGGTTGATGTCGTATCCCGAAGGTTCACTCAGGAACCCGTACGAGATGTTCAGCCCCGCTTCGCGCAGGTTGTACATGAGGTTCGACCCAAGATAGGCGAACAAGGCGATCACCGCCAAAAGCGCGATGAACTGGAATGTGTAGGATCGATACCGCGTATCGTTAATCAGCATAGATAGCCGAAACGACTCGCGCGGTGGGTCGCTGAGTGTTGTCATGAATGACTTCCCTGATCGTCCCCGGGCTCATTTTCGGCGGGTTTATCCACGCTCGTCCGACCCGGTTTATTGATTGTCCTGCTTACACAGGAAAAGGGGCGCGGTGTGTCCGCGCCCCCAAAAGTCCGATTAACGGAACGGCGGGCTGTAGAGCAGGCCACCTTCGGTCCACTGCGCGTTCAAGCCGCGCGACAGGCCGATGGGCGTGTTCTCACCGATGTTCTTTTCGAACAATTCACCGTAGTTGCCGCCAACCGAAATGGCCTTCACGGCCCAATCGGATTCAAGGCCCAGCATCTCGCCAAGGTTCCCCTCGGTGCCCAGAAGGCGGTTGACCTCGGGCTTGTCGCCGGGGGCCGATGCCATGTCGGCAATATTCGCACTGGTCACGCCGTATTCCTCGGCGGCGATCAGGGCGTTCAGCGTCCAGCGCACGACATCACCCCATTCGTTGTCGCCGTGGCGCACAAGCGGGCCAAGCGGCTCTTTCGAAATGGTTTCGGGCAGGATCACGTGGTCGCTGGGGTTTTCAAAGGCGGCACGCGTCGCGGCCAGACCCGAGCGGTCGGTGGTATAGACGTCACAAGCACCGGCAAGGTACTGTTGCTGCCCTTCGGCATTGGTTTCGATCGGAACCGGCTCGTAATCCATGTTGTTCGCACGGAAATAGTCCGCAAGGTTCAACTCGGTGGTGGTCCCGGTCTGGATGCAGACGGTCGCGCCGCTGAGTTCCTTCGCCGAGCTGACCCCAAGCGCCTTGGGCGCGATGAAGCCTTGACCGTCATAGTAGTTAATGCCGGTGAATTCGAACTTCAGGTCAACGTCACGGCTGAAGGTCCAGGTGGTGTTCCGGGCCAGCATGTCGATCTCACCGGATGCAAGCGCGGTGAAACGCGTCTTGCCGGTGGTCGGCACGAATTCGACGGCCGAACCGTCACCAAGTACTGCAGCGGCCACAGCGCGGCAAACGCCAACGTCAAAGCCATCCCATTCGCCGTTTGCATCGGGTGCAGCGAAGCCGACAAGACCCGTGGTCACACCACAGTTCAGCGTGCCACGCGCCTTCACGTCATCCAGCGTGCCCGCCGCAGCAGCACCAGCAGCAATGCCGGCGACAGTCAGCGCGCCAAGAAATACGGATTTTTTCATTTTTACCTCTTCCTGATTGTCCGTTCTTTATGAACGGTTCATTCGGCCAGACAAGGCCGGGGCGATACATAAAAGGGGAGAGTCCCCTTTCAGTGTTCGTAAGTGTGAGTGAATTCATTCGAAAACGTCAAGCCCAAGATCACAAAAAGCGATGATCGCCCCCCGGAGTTAACCTATAGTTAACCGCTTTGACCTGATCAGGGCCTATAGTCGCGCAAGATTATGAAAGGTCTTGGCGTGCAAAAACTCATTTTCTTTTCTTGCGGCCAGCGCCCGGGCCTCTTCGTCGGGGCCCCAAAGTTCTTCCTGCCACTGCTCATCAACACGCGAAAGCAGCCACAGATCGCGCGTTTCCTGCATGTCGTGCAGCGCGGCCAGCCCGATGATGAAAGACCCCGACAGGCTGACAAGGTCATGAAAGGCGGTCAGGGTAAAGTTGTCCATGCCATGCGCCTGCTTGGCCATGATATCCAGGGCCTTGGGCGATTGCGGCTGATGCATCACGCCCGCCACCGGGGTCAGGCGCGCGCCAAGGGTTTCGTCCGCCCAGTCCAACAAAGGGTCCCACGCCTCGGCTTGCCGGGCAACCAGTTCAACAGGGCTCTCCGCGCGATAACACAACAGGTCCGAATCCGCGTAATCGGCCAGCATCTGCGCCACCTCGGCGTGCTGGATCGCCACCTTGTCGATCGCCGCATTGGCCGACCGGGTCACCGGCATCTGGTTCGGGTTGATCTCGCCCTCCTGAGCATCCCATTCCGCCGCGATGGCCTGCGCCATGGCCTGCGTCGGCACCACAAGGGCGCGCTTGGCCGGGGTTTTCACGCCGCGCCCGTCCAGCTCAACGGAAAATCCCTGCTCCGCCTCGACAACGCGGGCCTCTTTCCAAAAGCGTTTCGCCTTCCATTCGCTCATGCGGCGACCTCCCACAGTGTCTTCAGGGCGCGGGGCAATTCGTCGAATCCGTCAATCACCTGCCGCGCCTCGGCCAATGCCTCGATATCGTGGTATCCCCAACCGACACCAATGCCGGCAACGCCCGCGGCCCGGGCCATCTGCATGTCAAAGCTGGTATCGCCGATCATGACTGCATCGCGCGGCGCAACCCCGGTTTCCGACAGCGCGGTCATGATCATCGACGGATGCGGTTTTGACGGGTGATGGTCGCTGACCTGCTGGGTGACGAAAAACCGCCCCAGATCATGCGCCTCAAGCAGCTTGTCCAGCCCACGCCGCGATTTGCCCGTTGCCACGCCCAGCAACACTTCGGGGATGTCATGCAAGGCCTGCAACACCTCCAGCGCCCCGGGATAAAGCGGCGAGGATTCCGCCGCGCCCCGCTTGCCACGCAGGGCGACGTAGGCGTCCTTGTACCACGCCACCATGCGCTCATGCTGCGCGGCGTCCAATTCCGGCGCAAGCCGCGCCACCGCCACGTCCAGCGAAAGGCCCACAATACCCAGAACCGCCTCGCGCGGCGGCATCGGATGGCCCGCTTGCTCAAAGGCCATGCCCATCGCCGCCAGGATATCCGCCTGGCTGTCGACAAGCGTGCCGTCGACGTCGAAGATCACCAACCGCAGGGGCAAGCTCATGTCACCTCCTCGAAGGGATCGTCCGGCGCGTCCGAGGCCTGCCACTGGAACATGTCCCACGTGCGCTGCATGTGGTCGGGCATCGGCGCGGTCAGATGCAGGGTTGCCTTGGTCGCCGGATGCTCAAGCGTCAAGGACCGGGCATGCAGGTGCAACTTGCGGCTCAACTCCCCGCCCAGTTGCGCGCCCCAGCCATCGCCAAGGTTTTCCTGCCCCGATCCACCGTACTTACCGTCCCCGGCAATCGGATGCCCGATCTCGGCCATATGCGCCCGAAGCTGATGGGTCCGCCCCGTTACCGGCACCAGCGCAACCCAGGCACAGCGCCCGCCGGCGGCCTCGATCACCGCGTAATCGCTGGTGGCATGTTTCGCGCCCTCGGTGGCCTCCACCTCGCGCGGGTGCAGGCACAGCATCTTCTCGCCCTCGCCCTTGGCCCCATGCCCCGGCGCCTTGACCAGACCGAACTTGATCGTCCCCATCCGCGGGCTGGGCACACCGGCAACAGCGGCCCAGTAGATCTTGCGCGTGTCCCGATGCCGGAACGACGCCGTCAAGGCCTTGGCCATGGCCCGCGTCCGCGCCATGATCAAAACGCCCGAGGTGTCCTTGTCCAAGCGATGCACCAAACGCGGCTTTTCCTCCAGCCCGAACCGCAGCGCATCGGCCAAACCGTCCACATGGCGGCTTTGCTTGCTGCCGCCCTGCACCGGCAGGCCCGGCGGCTTGTTCAAAGCGATGATGTGATCGTCACGGTAAATCACGCAGGCCTGGATCATCCTGGCATCCGCCGGGCTGACGGGGCTGGCCTCCCGCGCCGCGGCCTGTCCCGGCTCGGGCAGCGGCGGCACACGCACGCTTTGCCCCGCCTCAAGCCGCGTATTGGCCTTCACCCGGCCACCATCGACGCGCAATTCCCCCTTGCGGCACATCTTCTCGATCCGCCCCTGTGGGACATGCGGAAACTGCCGCCGCAACCAACGGTCCAATCGCTGATCGGCATCCGCCTCGGCCACCGTCAAGTTCTGCACCCGGCTCATGCCCAAATCCCCCGCGCGATCCAAACGCCAAGGGCCAGCGCCCCAAGCGACACGACAGCAGACAGCGCCACGTAAAGCCCCGCCGCCGTAACCTGCCCCCGCTCGTACAGCGTGAAGGCCTCAAGCGAAAACGCCGAAAAGGTGGTAAACCCACCCAAGACCCCGGTCATCACCAAGGGGTTCAGATGCTGAACCCCGCGATGAAAGGAATACACCGCGAAAAGCCCCATCAGGAACGACCCCAGCACATTGACAAAAAGCACGCCAAGGGGAAACCCGGGCGCGGCAAACCGCAAGGCCCCAAGGCCCACGGCAAAGCGCAGCATCGCCCCGATCGCCCCGCCCAGCGCCACTTGAAGAAAGGTCATGATCATGGCCGCGTCATGTCGCCCGCGCCCGGCCCTTTGTCAAGCTGCGCGATTGCACCCCGGGCCGCGGTATGCACAAGCTGAACCACCAACACCCAAGGCAAGGAGGCCCCGATGCCCGACCCCGCCGTTCTGCTGCGCGCCCTCTTCGACCGGGCGGTCAAGGTGGCCGACCCGATGCAAAGCCTCGCCCACCACCTGCCCGCCAAACCCAAGGGGCGGCTGGTCGTCATCGGCGCGGGCAAGGCCAGCGCCCGCATGGCCGAGGCGGCCGAGGCCCACTACGGCCCCTGCGAGGGGCTGGTCATCACCCGCTACGGCTATGCCCGGCCCTGCCAAGGCATCGAGATCGTCGAGGCCGCCCACCCGGTGCCGGACGATTCCGGCCTGCAGGCCACCGCGCGGATGCTCGACCTTCTCAAGGGCCTTGCAAAGGACGACACCGTGCTGGCGCTGATCTCGGGCGGGGCCTCTGCCCTGCTGGTCCACCCCGCAGACCCGGTCACACTGACCGAAAAACAGGCAATCAACACCGCGCTCCTCGCCTCGGGCGCCACCATCGGACAGATAAACACCGTCCGCAAACACCTCAGCCGCGTGAAAGGCGGGCAACTGGCCGCCGCCGCCTATCCTGCGAAGATGCTGACGCTGATGATCTCGGATGTCCCAGGCGACGATCCGGCGATGATCGGCTCCGGCCCCACCGTGGGCGACAAAAGCACCCCGCAAGAGGCCCGCGCCCTGCTCGATCACTACGGCATCACCCTGCCACCCTCGGCCCAATCCGTGCTGGATGGCCCGACAGGCGTTATTCCCCCCGGCGACGAACGCCTTTCAACCGTGGAAAACGTGATCTACGCCGCCCCCTCGCAATCGCTCAAGGCCGCGGCCGAACTGGCCAAGGCACAGGGCCTTGCCGTGACCCTTCTGGGCGATGCCATCGAAGGCGAAGCGCGCGACATCGCCAAGGCCCACGCCGAAACGGCCCTGACGCTTCAACGCGACCTTGCCCCCGGCGACGCCCCGGCCCTGATCCTCTCCGGCGGGGAACTGACCGTTACCCGGCGCGGCGACGGCATCGGCGGGCCAAACGCCGAATACGCCCTCGCCTTGGCACTTGCCTTGCAAGGCGCGCCGGGCATTCACGCCATCGCCTGCGATACCGACGGCGTGGATGGCGCCGCCGAGGTCGCCGGCGCGATCATCGGCCCCGACACCCTGCAGGCCGCCGCCACAACGGGCGAGGATGCCCAAACCGCGCTCGATGCCAACGACGCGCACGGCTTTTTCGGGCGCACCGGCGGACAGGTCATCACCGGCCCGACCCTCACCAACGTCAACGACTTTCGGGCGATACTGGTCACACCAGCCTGACGGGCAAAGGCCACAACGGCGGCACCTTGCAAGGCTTTTCGAAAAGCCTTGCCCCACGCAAATTCGAATTTGCGTGCCAAAGCGCCTTTCAAGGCGCTTGCAAAAAGGCGTTTCAAAACGCCTTTCCCTTACCCATGACAAAGCCCGCCGAAAACACCTGCGGTGGCGCGGTGCCACTCAATCGCTGTGCGATTCATACCCCCCGGTCCGGTGCCAGCGCCATGCATCCTCGATCATCTGGCGCATGCTCGACCTTTCGGTCGACCAGCCCAGATCCCGAACGGCCTTTTCCGACCCCGAGACCAGCTTGGTCGCATCCCCCGCGCGCCGGGGGCCTTCCACGTAGGGCACGTCGCGGTTGGTCACCACGCGCGCGGCCTCCATCACCTCGCGCACGGAAAATCCCTCTCCGGTGCCAAGGTTGAACACCGCGCTGCCCTTGCCAGCCTCAAGATGCTTGAGGCCAAGGATATGCGCCTCCACCAGATCGCAGACATGCACATAGTCGCGGATACAGGTGCCATCGGGCGTCTCGTAATCGGTGCCATGGATCGTCAGCTTGTCGCGCTGCCCGTCAATCGCCTGCAAGACCACCGGGATCAGGTGGGTTTCAGGCTCATGCGCCTCGCCCACTTCGGCCTCCGGGTCCGCCCCCGCCACGTTGAAATAGCGGAAAATAACGCTTTGCAGGTCATGCGCCGCGCCGAAATCGCGCAGGATATCCTCGATCGCCCGTTTCGAGGCCCCATAGGCATTCAGCGGCTCTTGCGGCGTGTCCTCGTTCAAGACGACGTTGTCATGTTCCCCATAGGTCGCACAGGTCGACGAGAACACGACATTGCGGCACCCGGCCGCCACGCAGGCCTCGATCAGCGTCAGCGATCCGGCCACGTTGTTGCGCCAGTACAGGCCCGGCTTTGCCATGGCCTCGCCCACCAGCGACAGCGCCGCGAAATGCATGACCGCCACCGGCTGATACTTGGCAAACACCTCGTCCAGCCGCGCGCGGTCTTCAAGCTCGCCCTGCTCGAAGGGGCCGAATTTCACCGCCGCACGCCAGCCGGTCGACAGGTTGTCGTAAGTGATCGGCTCGTATCCGGCCTGCCTGAGCAACTTGCAGGCATGCGATCCGATATACCCCGCGCCACCTGTTACCAGAACCCGTTTCACATTCCGCTCCATGCTGTTCCTCCGAGCGGTAGCAACCGCAACCTGCCTTCACAAGGCGCAAATTGCCCCGCCCTCTCGCAAAGGCTGACCGAAAGACTGCCGCGAAAATCTTAACATGCCCTGACGGCACCGCGCGTTGCCACCCGGCGGGGGCCTGCCGGTGGCGGGTTTCGTACGACTCGTACGTTCCACGCCACGCGACCCCGGATTTTCGTACGAAACGCGGGGGTAAAACGTACGACTCGTACGTTTCCTGGCCCGCGACTGCGGCAAAAATGGGCTTGCCCTTTCGGCCTGCTTGAGGTCAACCCTTACATCACCATGGAACTCGGCCCCTATATCCTGCTTGCCAGCCTCGAAGGCGCGGTTTCCGCCGCTGTTCTGGCCCTCACCGCCGTCGGCCTGTCCTTGGTGTTCGGCGTGATGCGCGTGGTCAACATCGCCCATGGCGAGTTCTTCATGCTCGGTGCCGTGATCGCATGGTTCGTGGCCCAATCCTTGGGCGGTCACCCCGCCATCGGCTTCACCGCCGCGCTGATCGTGGCCCCGCTTTTGGTGGGGGCAATTGCCGTCGTGGCCGATCTGGCGATCCTCAAACGCATTGCCTATGACCCCGAGCGCACGATCGTGGCCACCATTGGCCTTTTGTATATAATTCAACAAGTTACACTGATGACCTATGGCCCCGAGGCCCGGCCCGTCGAGGCCCCGTTCAACCAGCGCATCGCGCTGCCGTGGTTTGAATTCGGCGATAACGGCCTGGAATTCTATTACCCCTGGGGCCTGTCGACCACCTCCTACAAACTCGCCGTCATCGCCGCCGCCGCCACCGTTCTGGCCGGGGTCTGGCTCTTGATGACCCGCTCTCGCGCCGGCCTTTTGATGCGCGCCACCCAGGCCGACCGTGACATGGCACTGGCCTTCGGTATCCCGGTCGAACGGGTCTATGCGCTGGTCTTCGGCTTCGGCGCGGCCCTCGCCGCGCTGGGGGCGGTTCTCGTCGTCCCGATCCAGCAGGCGCATTACCTGATGGGCGCCGACCCCTTGCTGCTTTCCTTCATCGTCGTCATCATCGGCGGCCTCGGCTCCCTGCCCGGCACGCTGGTCGCCGCCATCCTCATCGGTTTGTCCGACGGGATCATATCGGTCTTCTTCTCGCCGACGCTGGCCAAGATCCTCGCAACCCTGCTTGTCGGCCTCGTCCTCGTCTTCCGGCCCCAAGGCCTTTTCGGAACGCGCGCGGCATGACGAACGGGCAGCGCATTATCGGCCTGCACCTTGGCCTGCTGGTGGTGCTTTTCGCCCTGCAATTCCTGCTGCCTGCCTACCACCATGGCAACATGGCGCGGATCATGGTGCTGGCCAGCTATGCCATTGGCTACAATATCCTTTTTGGCTACACCGGCCTTCTAAGCCTTGGCCACGCGCTGTTTTTCGCGGCTGGCATGTATGGGCTCAGCCTGACCATCCAGCATGCCGGTTTCACACCCGCGCCCGCCCTTCTCGCCGGAGTGATTGCCGGCATCATGGTGTCGGCTGGCCTTGCGTTTCTCGCCCTTCGCACAACCGGCGTCGCCTTCATGATCGTCACCTTGATGTTCGCGCAGGCCGGATACCTGACCATCCTCTATTTTGCCGAATACACGCGCGGCGACGAAGGCTTCGTGATCCAGGCAGGACAACGCCTGCTTTGGGGCATTGACCTTAGTGATCCGACAAACCGCTATTTCGCGGCCTTCACCCTTTTCGCCCTCTGCCTTCTGGCCTCGCTTGCCCTTGTACGCTCCCCCTTTGGCCGAACGCTGGTGGCCATCCGCGAAAACGAGGAACGGGTGACGATGCTTGGCTACAACACCTTCGCCCACAAACTGGCCGCCATGGTGATATCGGGCACCCTGTCGGCGGCAGCGGGGGCCACATATGGCCTTCTTTTCGGCTATGCGGGGGCCAGTTTCGCCAGCGTGCAATATTCGATCTTCCCACTGCTTTGGGTTCTTCTGGGCGGGGCGGGCACGGTTCTTGGCCCCTTCATCGGCACGCTCTTCATGTTTTACCTGATCGACCTAAGCTCAGGCATTACAACCGCCTACATGCTGATCGCCGGCGTGACGCTGGTGCTGCTGACGCTCTTTGCGCCCCAGGGCCTGATCGGAGAGCTGCGCCGCCGGGTCTGGAGGTGGCTGCCATGACCCTTCTTTCAACCCGGAGCCTGTCAAAGCACTTCGACGGGCTGAGCGCCGTCAGCAACCTGGATTTCGACCTGCCCAAAGGCCAGGTGCGCGCCCTGATCGGTCCGAACGGCGCGGGCAAAACCACCCTTGTCAGCATGATTTGCGGTCGCCTCGCGCCCTCCTCGGGAAAGGTGATTTTCGAAGGCCGCGACATCACCCACCTCCCGGCGCATAAACGCGTTTGCCTCGGGATCGCCTATACCTTCCAGATCACATCGGTGTTTCCCCGCCTCACGGCGCGTGAAAACGTGGCCCTTGCCGCGCGCCGCCATCTTCCCAAGGCCAAGGTTCAGCCCGCCGTTGAAGACGCCTTGAAGCGCGTCGGACTACAAGACAGGATAGATGAAGACGCAGGCAACCTAAGCTATGGGCACCAAAGGTTGCTGGAAACCGCCATGGGCTTTGTTCAACAGCCCCGCCTGCTTATCCTTGATGAGCCAACCCAAGGCCTTGCCGATAACGAGATCGACAACTTCAAGGCCCTGATCAACGACCTGCGCAAGACAACCACGATCCTTCTGATCGAACATAACATGAGCGTGGTCATGGAACTGGCCGATCGCGTCACCGTGCTGAACTTCGGGGAAACTCTGGCCGAAGGCACCCCGCAAGAAATCCACGAAAACGCAACCGTCCAAGCGGCCTACCTGGGAACCGGATGATGCTGGAGCTGGATCGCATCAACGCAGGCTACGGTCAGGCACAGGTGTTGCGGGATTTCTCGCTGAATGTCTCGCCGGGCGAAATCCTTTGTCTGCTTGGGCGCAATGGCGCGGGCAAGACCACAACCATGCAGGCCATCATGGGCCTTGTGCCGCTTATGTCGGGGGCCGTTCGTCTGGAAGGCCAAGACATCAGCCGCCTGCCCCCGCACAAGATTCCGCAGGCCGGTGTTGCCTATATCCCGCAAGGCCGCCGGTTGTTCACCGGGTTGACCGTGGCCCAGAACCTTGAGGTCGGGCTGCGCACCCGCGGGCACGGCAAGGATACGCTGGAAGAGGTGCTCGAGCTTTTTCCCCGCCTGCGCGAACGCATGGACCAACGCGCCGAAACCCTGTCGGGCGGCGAACAACAGATGCTGGCCACGGCGCGGGCGCTGTGCCTCAAACCCAAGGCGCTTTTGCTGGATGAGCCCACCGAGGGCCTGCAACCTTCGATGATCGAAGCGATCCGCCGGGTGATCGTTAAAATGCGTAACGCCGGTGTGGCGATCCTTCTGGTCGAACAGAGGGTCGATGCGGTGCTCGAAGTGGCCGACCGCGTGGCCTTTATCGAAAACGGGCGTAACGGGGCCACGATGGGCGCCGAAGCCCTGCGCGCCGATCACACCATCGTTGATCGTTACATCGGCGTCTGACCCCCTTGCGGATACCGCCCCATCCGGGGATAACACCGCAAGCGAGGGACCACGGATGAAGAAAAGAGATATGAACCGCGATTGGATCGCCACAGCCCGCACCCTGTCCGAAGCTTTGCCTTACCTGCAACGCTATGACGGGGCGATTGTCGTTATCAAACTGGGCGGCCACGCCATGGGCAGCGACGAGGCGATGGACAGCTTCGCGCGCGACGTGGTTCTGATGCGCCAGGTGGGCGTGAACCCGGTGATCGTCCACGGCGGTGGGCCGATGATCAACCAGATGCTTGATAAGCTCAGCATCAAATCCGATTTCGTGAACGGCAAGCGCGTAACCGATGAGGCCACGATGGAAGTGGTTGAAATGGTCCTTTCCGGGCGGGTCAACAAACGCATCGTGCAGGCCATCAATGCCCAAGGCGGCAAGGCGGTGGGCCTGTCGGGCAAAGATGCCAACCTGATGACCTGTGATCCCGCGGACCCCGCGCTTGGCCTTGTCGGCACTCCGGCCGAGATGGACCCAAGCCTGCTGCATACCCTGTTCCGCGATGATACGATCCCGGTGATCGCCCCGCTGGGTTCAGGGCGCAACGGCGAAACCTTCAACATCAACGGCGACACCGCCGCCGGGGCCATCGCGGCAGCGCTCAAAGCTGACCGCCTGCTGCTGCTGACGGATATCGACGGTGTACGCGATTCCAGCGGCGAGGTGGTGACCGAGCTCACCGCCGACCAAATCCGCGACATGACCACCCAAGGCATCATCGCGGGCGGCATGATCCCCAAAACGGAAACCTGCCTTGCGGCCATCGACGGGGGCGTGCGCGCCGCCGTTATCCTTGATGGTCGCGCGCCCAATGCCTGCTTGCTGGAGTTGTTTACCGATCACGGGGCCGGGTCGATCATTCGCAACGGTTAACCGCCTGTCACGGTTGCGTCATTGCGCTGCAAGTGGCTTGCGCGCGGGCGCCTTTGACATAACTCTAGGCGCATGGAAAACGAAGCCGTCATTCGCCTGAGCGTCTTCTTGGGCCTCTTCGCCCTTTTCGCGGTGATTGAAGCCATGGTGCCCCGCCGCCCGCGCACGCAACCGCGCGGCAGCCGCTGGTTCACCAATTGGGCCATTGTCATTCTGGATACCCTCACCCTGCGCCTCTTGGCGCTTGCCCTGCCCCTTTTGACGGTCGGTGCCGCCCTTGATGCGCAGGCCAATGGCTGGGGTGTGATGTACGCCATCGGCGCACCACTTTGGGCCAAGGTCATTGCAACGGTGCTGATCTTCGATTTCGCCATCTGGGCGCAACACCTGATCACCCACAAGGTGCCCATCCTCTGGCGCATCCATCGCGTCCACCATGCCGACCGCGATATCGACGTCACCACCGCCATCCGCTTTCACCCGGTGGAAATCGCGCTTTCAATGCTGCTCAAGATCGGGCTTGTGTACTTGCTTGGCCCGCCCGCCATCGGCATTGTCCTGTTCGAGATCATCCTCAACGGCACGGCCATGTTCAACCACGCCAATATCCGCCTTCCGCTCTGGCTGGATGCCATCGTGCGGCAGGTGCTTGTCACCCCCGACATGCACCGCGTACACCATTCCATCCACCGCCATGAACACGACAGCAACTACGGCTTTGCCCTTTCCATCTGGGACCGGATGTTCCGCACCTACATCCCACAACCTCAGGCAGGCCATGACGACATGACCGTGGGCCTTGAATGGCAAGACGACAGCCCATCGAAACTCGGCTGGTCCCTCGGCTTGCCGTTTCGCCGCAAATGACGCTTGAGCAGATAGAACAGGCCCTCGCGCCGCATCACCTCACGATCTTCGGCGGGGTCAGCAAAGGCCTTCCGAAGGGGATCGGAGCCCTTGTCCTGCTCGGCCCCAAACCGCCGGAGTTCTGGCCGCATTTCACTGCCTCCCCGGAATACGAGGATGGCCAGCCCGAACCGCTTGACCGCTGGTCGAAACGCGTGATCACGCAACTGGCACAAACCTTGGGTGCGAAGGCCTTCTTTCCCTTCGGCGGCCCGCCGTGGCAGCCGTTCGTGCAATGGGCCACCGACAGCGGGCGGGCGCATGTTTCCCCCGTGGGTCTTTTGGTCCACGACGAAGCCGGGCTTATGGTCTCGTACCGGGGTGCGCTCGGGTTTCCCGAAAGCATCGCGCTGCCTGCGCCGCCGCCCAATCCCTGTGATGCCTGCGAAGAACGCCCCTGCCTTACGGCCTGCCCCGTCGACGCGTTGACCCCAGAAGGCTATGATGTTGCCGCCTGCAAGGCCGACCTGGACCGGTCCGGCAACGATTGCCTCGCGCGTGGTTGCGGCGTGCGCCGCGCCTGCCCGGTCAGCCAAGCCCACGGGCGCAGCGAAGATCAATCCGCCTTTCACATGAGGGCCTTCAAATGACCCGTCGCCTGATCCTGATGCGCCACGCGAAATCCAGTTGGGGGGACCCGACACTGCCGGATCACGCCCGCCCGCTCAACGGGCGGGGCCGCCGCTCGGCCAAGGCGCTTGGGAATTGGCTACGCGAGAATGGCTATACCCCTGATGAGGTGCTTTGTTCCTCCTCATCGCGCACCCGCGAAACACTGGACCGGCTCACCCTCGACGCCCCGACAACCTTTCTCGACAGCCTCTATCACGCCAGCCCGCGCAGCATGTTCAATGAATTGACCCGCGCAACAGGGGCTTGCGTTCTCATGCTTGGGCACAATCCCGGAATCGCGGGTTTTGCCGAAAGCATACTGGCCACGCCCCCCGAGCACCCGCGCTTTCACGACTACCCCACTTGCGCGACACTTGTGGCTGATTTCGACATCAAAAACTGGTCCGACATGACAAAGGCCAGCGGAACACCGCTGGCCTTTGTAATCCCCCGCGAACTGACCGGGTAATCGGTTACTCCCAATAGACCTTGGTCAAATCCGTCGCCTGCGTCGGCGCATCTTCCCAAAGCCCGCGCAACCGCGCATTGGCCACCGTCGGCGTCGCCAGTTGGAAAAGGTAGCCGTTCACGTAATCCTCGGCGATCATCGTCTGCATCTGCTCCAACAGATCCGAGCGTTTCGCCGGATCGGCCTCGGCCCCAAGCGTTGCGTTCAACTCCTGAAACGCGGGCTTGTCATACTGGAAATAATAATCGGGCCGGGCATAGATATTGATATCAAACGGCTCGGTATGGCTGACGATGGTCAGGCCGTAATCCTTGCCTTTGAACACCTGCTCCAGCCACTGCGCCCACTCCAGGTTGGTGATCTCGGTTTCGATCCCGACCGCGCGCAACTGTGCCGCGATGATCTCCCCGCCGCGCCGCGCGTAAGACGGCGGCGGCAGTTTCAACGTGGTGGTAAAGCCATCGGCAAAGCCTGCCTCGGCCAGCAATTGGCGCGAAAGCTCGGGGTCATAGGCCGACAAATGCTTGAGGTCCACGTAATCCGGGTTGTGTGGGGCAAAATGCGTGCCGATCGGCGTGCCAAGCCCGAACATCGCCCCGTCAATAATGGCATCGCGGTCAATCGCATGGGCAATGGCCCGGCGCACCTTGGGGTTATCCAGCGGCGGGAGCTTGTTGTTCGTGCTCAGGATGGTTTCGCCCTCGGTTGATCCGACAAGCACCTGAAACCTCGGGTCGGCCTCGAACTGCGGCAGGTTTTCAGGCGCCGGGAAGGCCGGGAAAACATCCACATCCTCGGCCATGACCGAGGCAAAGGCCGCTGTCGGATCGCTGATGAACTTGAAAATCGCCCGGTCCAGCTTGGCCGCCACGCCCCAATAGTCGGGGTTCTTGGTCAGGGTGATCCGGTCCCCCTGCACCCATGATTCAAAGGCGAATGCCCCGGTACCAACCGGCTTTTGCTTGATACCCTCAACGCTTTCCGGGGCCACGATCACCGCATCGCCCCACGCCATGTTAAACAGGAAATTCCCGTCGGGGGCGTTCAACGTCACCCGCACAGTCAGGTCATCCACCGCCTCGACGTTTTCGATACCCTCGAACAGGGCCTTTTGTGCGTTCTGGCTCTCCTCGGCGCGCGCGCGATCAAGGCTGAACTTTACGTCCTCCGCAGTAAATCTCGTGCCATCGTGAAACGTCACGCCGGGCTGCAGGAAGAAAGTATATTGCAACCCGTCCTCGGAAACCTCCCACCGCTTGGCCAGACCGGCTTTCACCGATCCGTCAGGCGCAAACCGTGTCAGCCCTTCGAAGACATTGGCATAAAGCACTTGGTCAATCGCACCCGCCGCGGCGCTGGTCGGGTCCAGATGCGGTGGCTCCAGTTGCAGGCCCACCACGATATCGCCCTGGGCATAAGCAGAGGCCGCCCCCCATGTCGCCACACAGGTTAGTGCGGCAAAAGCCAAGCGTTTCATCCCTCGTCTCCTCTAGCTGCGCGCGCAACAGGCGCCTTGCAAACAAGTCTCGGATGAATTCGCGGCGTAATCAAGTCACGCCGGATAATAGATTTATGGCTTTTGGGCCTGGGAGTTGCTATTCAACGCCGCAACGCAGCAACGCCCGGTGACTAAAATGAGTGCAACCGCCCGCAAAACCGCCCCCATGCCCGATGATATCCGGGCCATAAAGGGCGGCACAGCCATCGTCAGCCTGACGGCCTATACCACCCCGATGGCGCGTATGATGGACGGGGTTTGTGACTTTGCCCTTGTGGGCGATTCCGTTGGCATGGTCCTGCACGGCATGCCCTCAACGCTGGGTGTCACCATGGAGATGATGATCATGCACGGCCAAGCGGTGGCGCGCGGGCTGACCAAAACCATGTTGGTGATCGACATGCCCTTCGGCTCCTACGAGGAAAGCCCGGAACAGGCTTTCGGCAACGCCGCCCGCCTGATGCGCGAAACCGGTGCGGCCGCGGTCAAACTGGAAGGTGGGGCACATATGGCCGACACCATCGCCTTTCTGGTGAAACGCGGCGTGCCGGTCATGGCCCATATCGGCCTGACCCCGCAATCCATCAACACGCTGGGCGGCTACAAGGTGCAGGGCCGCGACGATCAGGCCGAGGCCCTCAAGGTCGACGCCCGTGCCGTAACCGACGCCGGCGCTTTCAGCGTCGTGTTAGAGAAAGTCCCCGCCAAACTGGCCGATGACATCACCGCCGGAATCGCCATTCCCACAATCGGTATCGGCGCCTCTGCCGGGTGCGACGGGCAAATCCTTGTGGTGGATGATATGCTGGGCCTCTTTACCGCCTTCAAACCCAAGTTCGTCAAACGCTATGGCACGTTGGGCGAAGATGGCAAGGCCGCGATCCGCGCCTATGCCGATGAGGTCCGCGCCCGCAGCTTCCCCGCCCCCGAACACACCTTCGCAGACAAGGCGCCCGCCAAATGACCCCACCGATCATCCGCACCCTTTCCGAACTGCGCACCCGAACCACGGGCTGGATGCGCGCCGGCGAAAAAATCGGTGTCGTCCCCACCATGGGCGCGCTGCACGATGGGCACTTGTCATTGGTACAGGCCGCGAAAGACACCTGCGACCGGGTGATCGTCACGATCTTCGTGAACCCCAAACAGTTCAACAACCCCGCCGATCTGGAAAACTATCCCCGCACCGAAGAAGAAGACGCCGGCAAGCTGGCGCGCTTCAACGTCGATACCGTCTATGTGCCAGATGGCGATGTAATGTACCCCGAACGCTTCGCCACCACCGTATCGGTCGAGGGCCTGACCGATGTGATGGAAGGCGCGCATCGCCCCGGTCACTTCGATGGCGTTGCCACCGTGGTGACCAAGCTTTTCCTGCAAACCATGGCGAGCGACGCGTTCTTCGGTGAAAAGGACTTTCAACAACTGCTTGTCGTCCGCCGCATGGCCCGCGATCTGGACATACCTATCACCGTCCACGGCTGCCCCACCATCCGCGAGATTGACGGGCTGGCTATGTCATCCCGCAACCTGCTTTTGTCGGACCGCGCCCGCGTCATCGCCCCGCGCCTGTTCGAGGAAATGGAAAGCGTCGCCGAGGGCGTCGCCAAAGGTCAGGATTTCGAACCGCTTCAGGCCGAGGCGATCAAACGGCTGGAAAACGCAGGCTTCACCAAGGTCGAATACCTCGAGATGCGCGCACAGGATGACCTCTCGTTCCTTGAGGCCGCAACGCGCCCCGCGCGCCTCTTTGCGGCCGCCCATCTGGCCGGTGTCCGCCTGATCGACAACATCGCGATTGGCGACTGACGCTTACTACCGCCCGTGACTGCGGTCATAACCGTTCACGGGCGGGCTTTGCCATCCATCCAAGGCTCCTGCCTTCGGCTCGAAAACCTCGACCAGCAACGGGTAACAGGCCGCCGTGTCGCTGGAATGCTCCGCCGAACAATCCCCGCCCGGACAGGCACTCAAGGCCCCCAACAGGTCGATCTCGGCAAAGAACTCCAAATAGTCCCCGGGCCGCACCGGGCTGGCCTTCATGAAATACTGCCCGGTATCGCGGGTGAACCCGGTGCACATGAATACATTCAGCACATCGTGCACATGCGGCTCCGCCTCGGCCAAGCTCACGTTCAGTTCATCCGCCAAGGCCCGCGTCAGGTTGGAATGGCAGCAATGGTGATACTGCGACCCCGCCAGAAGGTTGCCGGTGTAGGGATCACAGCGCGTTCCAATCACGTCATGCACCGACCCGCCGTATTGATCCATCCCGTACCAACCCAGCGTATCCTCGGTGATCGTCGCCATGGGCCGAAGATAGGGAAAGGACGACCACATGCGCTCCCCTGTTGTCAGATGCGTACCATGCAAGGCGCGCGACTTGCCTGAATAAAACCGCTCGCCAAGGTCATTGGCATTCCACAGGTTCAAATCCCCAACCTGCGGGCCATCCACACTGGAAATCCGGAAAAACTGCCCCGCCTTGGCGCGAAAACAGCCCGCATCGCGCGGCTGAATCAAAACCTCGTCCACCTTCTCAGCCCCGGCCCGCGCCTGCGCATAAAGCGCAAGCTCCGGCACCGGCAAGGTATCGTTGGGATAACAGATCACCGGCTGAACCGCGCGGCGCGCCTCGGCATCCTTGGGCTGGGACATGGATCACCTCATGAAGGGGGGCGTTGATGTGCCAGACAATCCAAAGGCGGTTTTCCATTGGATGTAAAGGCCTCGGCCCCACAGGCGATACAGCGATACTTGCGCTGACCATCCCGATCGCCGCGCCGATCCTCGCGCCAGCGGCAGGCCCGCGTGCGCCGGTTGGAGAATATCAAGATCAGGAGAAAGGCCAAAATCAGGCCCAGAACAATAATCAACGGCGCCTCCGCTCTTGGGTCTTTCCTACCACGCGCGGCGGGAAAGCCAACAGGGGGGCCTGCGCGGGCCTATCCTGTGAAAGGCCCGCACAAAAACAGTCATCAAGCGTCGTAATACGCGAACATCTGGTCCAACACGCTCAGGTCCGGCGCGGTCGGGACATTGGCAGGCTCGGGCGTGTAGTAGACTTCGTACCACTCTGCCACTTGGGCGGCAGGTTGGGCTTGGGGCTGCGGTTTTTCTGCGGGAAGGGCCATCTTTGGTGCTCCATCGTTGTTCTACGACAGAACTTAGGATGCTGCAGCGCGGCGTAAAACCGACAGTTATGCACAGTCGCTATGCATGACGTGCAACTACCCCTACGTAAACTAAAAAGCCCCGGCACATGGGCCGGGGCTTTCAAATCTCTGCATCCCGTTACCCGATCAGACAGCGCGCTCCAGCATCAGTTTCTTGATCTCGGCAATCGCCTTCGCGGGGTTCAACCCCTTGGGGCAGGTCTTGGCGCAGTTCATGATCGTGTGGCAACGGTACAGCTTGAACGGATCTTCCAGATCGTCCAGACGCTCGCCCGTCGCCTCATCGCGGCTGTCGATGATCCAGCGATAGGCATGCAACAGGGCCGCCGGCCCAAGGTACTTGTCACCGTTCCACCAATAGCTGGGGCAGGCCGTCGAGCAGCTGGCGCACATCACGCATTCATAGAGCCCATCCAGTTTCTCACGGTCCTCGATGGACTGCTTCCACTCCTTCGCCGGGCGATTGGTCTTGGTTTCCAGCCACGGCATGATGCTGGCGTGCTGGGCATAGAAATGCGTCAGGTCGGGGATCAGGTCTTTCACCACGGGCATATGCGGCAGCGGGTAAATCTTAACGTCGCCCTTGATCTCGTCCATGCCATAGATACAGGCCAGCGTGTTGATCCCGTCGATATTCATCGCACATGATCCACAAATCCCCTCACGGCACGAACGCCGGAACGTCAGCGTCGGGTCGATCTTGTTCTTGATGTAGATCAGCGCATCCAGAACCATCGGCCCGCAATCGTCCATGTCGACGAAATAGGTGTCCACGCTGGGGTTTTTCCCATCATCAGGGCTCCAGCGGTAAATCTGGAATTTCCGCAGGTTGCTCGCGCCTTCCGGCTTGGGCCATGTCTTGCCCGACGTCATACGCGAGTTCTTGGGGAGTGTGAGTTGAACCATATTTCTACTCCTTTCAACCGCCCAATAGGGTCAGGCTATTGTCGGCTATGCAGTTCACGGCCTCGGGGCGGGCGGCAATCTCAACCACCTTCTCCGCCGTGGATTGGGTCACGCCGGTTACGCTGGCACCGGCAATCTCAAGGATTTCCCCGGCCGTGGCGGCATCAATGATGCAGTCGGTCACAGGGCGGGCATTCAGCCCGGGAAAACGCTCTTCGACCACGCCGTTGACCACCGTCTTGGCCCGGTCCCGCGCCACCGCATCGGCGGCGTCATTGGCCGCGGCACACCCGCTCAGGATCACGGCGGCACAGGTCAGGCTGGTCAACTTCATCGTCATGGTCATCTCTTTTACCCTTCGCTCACACTGGTCACCAAAACATCAGACAAACGGGCCGCATCCTCGGGGAAATGCGCCTCCACCTGCGCCATCAAATCCACCTCGCGTGCGGCAATACCCAGGAAGGCGCGGAAATCCGCATCATCCGCCATCTGCCGCCAGCGTTCGCCGGTCTGCAATTCCTCCGGCGCGGCAGCGTCCTTTTGAAACGACGATCCACCACCATAGCTTTGCACATCACCTATCGCGTTTTCCTTGACGGGCAAGCCAAGCTGCCCAAGCACATCCTCGCGATAGGCCCCGTCCACGAACCACCGATCATAACAAATCGGCACCATGCCGTTGCCCGGGGCTTGGCCCACAAGCTCCAGCATCCGGGCATAGCGATCCGCGGTATTCAGCATGATCGCCACCCGCCGCATCGCGCCATAGCCCGGGTTGCCTTGTAGTTTCTTGATCAGCGACGCCGCCCAATTCAGGAAACTGCGGTAAATCAGAACATCGCAGGCAAAAAGCCCGCTGTCGAATTCCCCCGAAATCTGCCGCTTCGGCCCGAAATCCGCAGGTGACAAATCTTCGTAGGACACCAGCAAAAGCGCCCCGTCGCCCAACCGCGCGGTTTCTCCCGGAAGGTGGGCGCGCGCCCGGCGCGCCGCCTGTTTTTTTCCATCCACTTCGATCGTGGCAAAGCTGTCCAAAGGCGATTTGCCCGGCTTGCAGTTGTTCAGAAACACCGAATGACCAGCGGGCGCATTGCGCATGATCCAATCGGCAATCGCGTGATTGCCCGACCGGCGCATGCCAAAGGCCCTCAGCGCGGCACCGGGCACGACGCCAAGCTGCGCCCATTCGGGCGCATCTTGCATATCGCGCAACGGGGCCGTCATCCTTGGCCCCGTCCCGCTTGCGTCACGCTGAATGCCCGCATGGTCCAACACCTGACTAGAACGTCCGTTCCTTGGGCGCGATCTTCTTAAGGCTGATCCCGCCCTGGTTCTCGGTGGTCAGCGGGTCCTCGATGATCGGGCGATAGCTAAGGGTCGTCTTGTTGCCCTCAACCCGTGCAATCGTGTGCACGCGCCAGTTTTCATCGTCACGCGTGCTGAAATCCTCATGCGCATGGGCGCCGCGCGATTCCTTGCGCGCCTCGGCGCCGGTGATCGTGGCCAATGCGTTGGGCATCAGGTTGGTCAGCTCCAGCGTTTCCATCAGGTCGCTGTTCCACACAAGGCTCCGGTCGGTGACCTTCAGGTCATCCAGCTTGGCGGCAATCGCGCCCATCTTGTCGACACCGTCCGACAAGGTTTTCGAGGTCCGGAACACCGCCGCGTCCTCCTGCATGGTCCGCTGCATCTCGTCCCGCAGGTCGGCGGTGGCAATCGCGCCATCGGCATTGCGCAGCCCGTCGAAACGATCCAGGGCCTTGTCCACCTGGCCCGTGTTGGTCGCCGGAACGGCGCTTTCACGGTCCACGACCTTACCGGCACGAATGGCCGCGGCACGGCCAAAGACCACCAGGTCGATAAGCGAGTTCGAACCAAGGCGGTTCGCGCCGTGAACGCTGGCACAGCCCGCCTCGCCCACGGCCATCAGGCCCGGGACCACGGCGGTCGGATCGTCCTTGGTGGGGTTCAACACCTCACCCCAATAGTTGGTCGGAATACCGCCCATGTTGTAATGCACGGTCGGCAGAACCGGGATCGGCTCTTTCGTCACGTCCACACCCGCGAAAATCTTGGCTGACTCCGAAATACCCGGCAGGCGCAGGTTCAACGCCTCGGGCGGCAGGTGCGACAGGTTCAGGTGAATGTGGTCGCCATTGGCCCCCACGCCCCGCCCTTCGCGGATTTCCATGGTCATAGACCGGCTGACATAGTCACGTGGTGCCAGGTCTTTGTAGTTGGGCGCATAGCGCTCCATGAACCGTTCCCCTTCGGAGTTGGTCAGATACCCACCTTCCCCGCGCGCCCCTTCGGTGATCAAACAGCCCGAGCCATAGATGCCCGTCGGGTGGAACTGCACAAACTCCATATCCTGAAGCGGCAGGCCCGCCCGGGCCACCATGCCGCCCCCGTCGCCGGTGCAGGTATGCGCCGAGGTGGCGCTGAAATAGGCCCGGCCATAGCCGCCGGTCGCCAGAACAACCATCTTGGTGTTGAACACGTGGATCGTGCCATCGTCCAGCTTCCAGCAAACAACACCGGTGCAGGCGCCATCGTCGCTCATGATCAGGTCGATGGCGAAATATTCGATGTAGAACTCGGCCTTCTGCTTCAGGCTCTGACCATAAAGCGTGTGAAGGATCGCGTGGCCGGTCCGGTCGGCGGCGGCACAGGTCCGCTGCACGGGCGGGCCTTCGCCGAATTCAGTGGTATGGCCCCCGAAAGGCCGCTGGTAAATCTTGCCTTCCTCGGTCCGGCTAAAGGGCACGCCATAATGCTCCAGCTCGTAGACCGCCTTGGGCGCTTCGCGGGCCAGATACTCCATCGCATCCGTATCCCCCAGCCAGTCCGAGCCCTTGACCGTGTCGTACATGTGCCACTGCCAGCTATCCGGCCCCATGTTGCCAAGGCTGGCCGCGATGCCGCCCTGTGCTGCCACGGTGTGGCTTCGTGTCGGGAAAACCTTGGTCACACAGGCGGTCCGCAGGCCCTGTTCGGCCATGCCCAATGTCGCCCGCAGGCCCGCGCCACCGGCGCCAACCACGACCACGTCGTATTCATGTGTCTCGTATTCGTAAGCAGCCATTGCTTGAAAACTCCGCGTCTTAAAGGGCGATCTTGGCGATTGCGAACAGGCCCGTGGCCATCGCGCCATAGCTCAGACAGGTCATCAGGATGATCCAGACCTTCTGCGCCGCACCGTGAACATAATCCTCGATCAGAACCTGAACACCGTCGTTGAAATGCTTGAATCCCACGATGATGGTCAGCGCCGCGACAATCGCCGGGAAGGGGCGCGAATAATAGGCCACCACCTCTTCGTAGGACGAGCCCAGCACACAGCCGAAGGTGAACACGAAAAGCGGGATCAGGATCAGCAAGGCAACCGAAGACACCTTCATCGCCCAGAAATGATGCACACCGGATTTTGCAGACCCAAGGCCAACAGCGCGCTTACGGTCGGTCAGATAACGCATCTCTTGGCCCTCCTTACACGATCAAAGCGGTGATAACGGTCAACACGACCGAGCCGATGACCACGGCCCAGCCCAGCTTTTCGGCGGCCTCGACCTCAAGCATCATCGCGTTGTCCCAGATCAGGTGCCGGACACCGGCCAGCGTGTGATACCAAAGCCCCCAAAGCGAAAGGAACATGATCAGATCACCGAACCAGCTTGTGATAAAGCCATTCGCGATGGAGAAATACTCCGCACTTGTCGCAGCGGCCAGGAACCACCAAACGATCAGCAGCGCCGCAACCAGCAGGGCGTTTCCCGTGATCCGCGTCAGGATCGAGGTGATCGAGGTCAATTGTGGGCGGTAAACTTGAAGATGTGGCGATAGCGGCCTGTCGCCGCGATTCACGTCAGCCATGGATCGGTCCCTTCGTTCGCTTGCGCCGGGGTCAATCACCCTGCGCCGGGTCTGCCCCGTGTTTCGCTCTTTTTAACGCGCCTGTCACCTCTGCACAGCCCAAAATCCCGATTGATGCAATCATTTCGCAAGAAATTGCAGCATTTGTGATCACAAAAATAATGGTGTGATCACAAAGAATTACCCACAGAATCAGTCAGTCATTCCCGGCACAGATATTCCCATACGCTAATACGAAAACAGGCCCGCGCTTTCGCCGGGCCTGTGATCACAATTTTCGCAATCTACAAATCACACCGGCATCAGGGCCCAGTAATCCAGATCAAGCATCACATGCGGCAGGTATTTCCCGTCTTCACCTTTCAGGGTAAACGGCTCCCCGCCCTTCGTGGCGACCAGACGCAGGCGCAGCGCGCCAACACCCGGCACGCCGGTTTCGGCCTTGTCCAAAACTTCGCTCCACGCCTTGATCGTATCGCCGCTGTAGCAGGGGTTCGCATGCGCCCCGCCATTCAGGCCGACGATCATCTGCGCATTGGCCAGCCCGTTAAACGACAGGGTCCGCGCCATGGAAATCACGTGCCCGCCATAGATCAACCGGTTGCCATCCTCGCGCAGCGTGGCGTCGAAATGCACCTTGGCGGTGTTCTGCCACAGGCGCGTGGCCATCATGTGCTCGGCTTCCTCCACGGTCACGCCATCGACGTGGTCGATGGTCTCGCCCACCTCGTAATCGCCCCAGCGATGCGGCTCACCGGACAGCGTGAAATCGTAATTGGTGAAATCCAAGCCCTCGGGCACCACCAGATCGCCAACCTCCAACACCGTCTTCAGGTCGGGGATGGTGGTTTCGGGCGCGGCACTGCCTGCATCGCGCTTGCGCACCATCACCCAGCGGACGTAATCCATGACGGTCTCGCCGCGCTGGTTTTCCCCCTTCGTGCGCACCCAGACAACGCCGGACTTGCCATTCGAATTCTGCTTGAGGCCAATCACCTCCGAGGTCGAGCGCAGCGTATCACCGGGATAGACCGGCTTCAGCCACCGGCCCTCGGCATAGCCCAGGTTCGCCAAGGCATTGAGTGAGATATCGGGCACCGTCTTGCCAAAGACCACGTGGAACGCGGCCAAATCGTCAATCGGGCTGGCAGGCAAACCGCAGGATTGCGCAAAAGCGTCCGAGGAATACAAGGCATGCCGCGCCGGATACAGCGCATGGTAAAGCGCCCGTTCCCCGCCCGAAACGGTGCGCGGCACCGCGTGCTCAATGGTTTCGCCAACGGTATAATCTTCGAAAAACCGGCCCGGGTTGGTCTTGGCCATGATCACTGTTCTCCAAGTTTCATATCGGGGGAATAGGTGCCTTCCACCTCTTTCACCACCGCCTGCCCACAGCGCATGACGCCATTGGCATGGTCAAAGGCATAGGTCGGGTCACCATGAAGCGCCCACCCCTTGTTCAGGGCCTCGGTCACCTTGTGACAAAAAACCGATGTGTCGTCGGCGCTCAGAAAACGGTAAAGTTTCATGGTCCTCACCCGAATGCCGGATAACCAAGGGCATAGTGAACCCCGGCAATCCCCCCATACACAAGGATCGCCGCCACCACGGCAATCGCTTCCTTCGACTTGCCGGCGGGTGCGGGCCGGGTCCAGTTCGGCTCGGCCTTGTTGATCACGATCATCTGCACCACCGCCCAGGCGATCAGCCCGCCGAACAACACGAACGACGGCACATCACCATTCACCAGAAGATGCGCCAAGGCCCAAACCTTGACGCCGCCCAGCATCGGGTGCCGCATCTTGCGTGCCAGCGCGGTTTTCATCCCCGCCGCCGCGAACATGTAGACCGCAAGCAGCATCAACAGGTTATTGATGCCAACCGTGGCCGGGTGGCGGCCCCAGAAAAACGCGCCATCCGCCGCACGATAGCCCACCACCATCAACACCACACCGGCCAGGATGGCCAAGGCGGCCACCCCCTTGCCTGCATTGCCCATGCCCGCGCGCATCTCCGGCGCGACGCGTTTGAAAAGGTGGCCTGCCGTCCAAAGAACCAGACCAAGGATAAGATATGTCATACGGTGTTACTCCGCCGCCAGTTCTTGGATCGCCGCCGATTTGGCCAGCGTCCGCTGCGCCGCCACGACATGCAGGTTTTCCACGATCTGCCCGTCCACCACGGCCACACCCTGCCCCGAGGCCTGGCATTCCTCAAACGCCGCGATCTGGCGCTCGGCAAGGTCGATCTCGGATTGCGTGGGTGCAAAGGCGGTGTTGGTCACGTCGATCTGTGCCGGGTGGATCAGGGTCTTGCCATCAAAGCCCAGGTCGCGGCCCTGCTCACATTCGGCCTTCAACCCGTCGCCATCGCGGAACCGGTTGTAAACACCGTCAATCGCCACAACGCCCCGTGCCGCGCGGGCCGCCATCACGATCATCTGAAGCGACGTCATCAGCGGCAGGCGGTCCGCTCGGCTACGGCACCCCAGATCCTTGGTCAGGTCATTGGTCCCGGCCACAAGCCCCGTCACCTGCGCATGCGCGGCGATCTCGCGGGCGTTGAACACGCTCACCGGGGTTTCCATCATCACCCAGATCGGCATCTGCGGCCCCAACAGATCGGCCAGCGCATCGACATCCGTGGGCGTGTTGACCTTGGGCAGAAGGAAAACATCGGCGCCCGCATCCTTCAGAACGCGCACATCCTCGTTGCCCCATTCGGTGGTCAGGGCATTGATCCGCACGATCTTGGCCCGCTTGCCAAAGCCACCGGCCTTCAGGGCCTTTGCTAGGGTTTCGCGCGCTTCGGCCTTGGCATCGGGCGCCACGGCATCCTCAAGGTCGAAAATGATCGCATCGGCTGGAAGGGTCTGCGCCTTTTCCAAGGCCCGCTCTTTCGAGCCGGGAATATAAAGAACCGAACGATAGGGGTGCTTTGTCAAATCCATGGGTCAACTCCTTGCCTGTGGCAATGACGGCAACAATCTTGCGCAGGAATGGCATTTTTCAACGGAAAAGTTCAAGCACTTTATCGCCGCGGCGCAGCAAGCCCTGCGTCATCCCCGGCGCACGCTCCGTTAACCGCAATGAAGTATCCAGCCCACAGGCTTCTGGCATCCGACCACCAGAAAGGGGTTACCGATGAAAGTTGTCATGCCTTTTGCCTGTGCCGCGCTCGTGGGGGCATTCGCCCTTCCCGTCGTCGCGCAAACCCGAAACTGCGCCCCGCGCGAGGCGATCGTCGACCGCTTGACCGATCACTTCGGCGAAACCCGGCAGGCCATGGGCCTCGGGGCGAACAACGCCATGGTCGAGGTTTTCGCCTCCCCGACCTCCGGCACCTGGACAATCATCGCGACCTCGGCCCATGGCATCACCTGCCTTGTCGCCAGCGGTCAGGCCTTTGAAACACTTGCCGAAGCCCTGCCCACCGATGGCAGCGACGCCTGACACCCTATGTCAGGCCATCCCAGATCAATTTCACCCCGGTCACCGTCAAAAGCACATAGGTGATCGCGAAAAACAGTGCCTCGGGCACAAGCCGATGCGCCTTCACCCCCAGCCACGCCCCCAACAGGGCGAAGGGGGCCAATAGAATATCCATCACCACGGTCTGCAACGTGAATATCCCCAGAAAGGCATAGGGGATGAATTTCGCCACGTTCACCATCCAGAACAACAGGACTGTCGTCGCCTGAAAGGCGGTTTTGTCCAGCCTCCTCGACAACAGGTAGGCCGCCGCCGGCGGTCCGCCCGCGTGACTGACGAAACTGGTGAACCCCGCCACCAGCCCCGCCAAACCACCGGCCCAAATCGGCAATTCCCGGCCCCGCGCCCGGATCATTCCGGCCCGGCTCATGGCTTGCCACGCGACGAACGCCAAGGAAATCGCCCCGATCAGCAAGCGGAACACATCCGGTTCGGTCGCCTTGTACAAAAGCGCCCCAAGGATCACGCCCGGAACCGCCCCCAACAGCAACAGCCGCGCGTCCGGCCAGCTCCACCGCTTCCAATAGGGCCTCAACGTCGCCACGTCGATCAGCATCAAAAGCGGCAACATCAGGCCCAAAGCCACCCCGGGCTCCACCACAAGCGCCAGAATCGATGCGCTCGCAAAGGCCGCCCCCGAGCCGAAACCGCCCTTCGACACCCCGGCAAAGACCACCGCGGGCACCGCGACGGCGTATAACGTCCAATCAATCGCGCCGATCCCGATCACCGCCTAACCCCCTGTTTCCACGCCACGTTAGCGCGCGAACCCGGGGCATGACAGCCCCCCTCGCGCCTTATGCCGCGGCGCGGCACCCTTGCGTATGCGGCCATTCGGGGCTACCCAAGCGCGAAATCTATCAACGGACCGGAGAGATATCCAATGGCCAGACCCAAGATTGCCCTTATCGGTGCAGGACAAATCGGTGGCACCCTTGCCCACCTCGCAGCGATCAAGGAACTGGGCGACGTCGTCCTTTTCGACATCGCCGAAGGCACCCCCGAAGGCAAAGCCCTCGACATTGCCGAATCCGGCCCCTCCGAAGGCTTCGATGCAAAACTCAAAGGCACCCAGGATTATGCCGATATCGCGGGCGCCGATGTTTGTATCGTCACCGCCGGCGTCCCCCGCAAACCGGGCATGAGCCGCGATGACCTGCTGGGCATCAACCTCAAGGTCATGAAATCCGTCGGCGAAGGCATCCGCGACAACGCGCCCAACGCCTTCGTGATCTGCATCACCAACCCGCTCGATGCGATGGTCTGGGCCCTGCAACAATTCTCGGGCCTGCCCGCCAACAAGGTCTGCGGCATGGCCGGTGTTCTGGACAGCGCCCGCTTCCGTCACTTCCTTGCCGAAGAATTCAACGTGTCGATGAAAGATGTCTCCGCCTTCGTTCTGGGCGGTCACGGCGACACCATGGTGCCCTGCGTGCGCTATTCCACCGTTGCCGGTGTGCCCCTGCCCGATCTCGTTGACATGGGCTGGACCACCAAGGACAAACTCGACGCCATCGTACAGCGCACCCGTGACGGCGGCGCCGAAATCGTTGGCCTGCTGAAAACCGGGTCGGCCTTCTATGCCCCGGCCACCAGCGCCATCGAAATGGCCGAAGCCTACCTCAAGGATCAAAAGCGCGTCCTGCCTTGTGCCGCCTACTGTGACGGCGACCTTGGCGTGAAAGGCATGTACGTGGGCGTGCCCACCGTGATCGGCGCCGACGGGATCGAGCGGATCGTCAACATCAAGCTCAACAAGGAAGAGCAAGAGATGTTCGACACCTCGGTCAACGCCGTGAAAGGCCTCGTGGATGCCTGCAAGGGCATCGACAGCTCGCTGGCCTGATCGTCAGCCGATACCAAGACCAACGGGCGCCCTTTTCGGCGTCCGTTTTCTTTTGCGCAAAGCTGCTTTAATGCTCGCTCGAAAGCAGGAGCGCCCATGCCATCCGACACCGAATCCATCCATGAAACGGGCCTGACACCCCGTCAGCTCACCAGGTTGCCCACCGTGGATACCGTGGCGGACCTTCGGCGCAGTCGCCGGGACGTGATCCATTATCCCGACCTCTTGCCACCCTCCCGGCCCCACCGGGGCTGGATGGACCCCGAGGGAAAGCCCTACATCATGGCGCTGAACAATGCCGTGTTCTATCCAAGGCGGTCCTTGCCCACGGCTTCGACACCGCAGAACCTTCCGGCGCGCTTGGCGTCGCGCGATCTGGGCCTTCTGGCACCCGCCGACGGCGCGCTTTACCCCGACAGCTTCAGCAAATCGCGCTTCATCCCAAGCGCGCTGACCCCTCAAGAAAAGGGCCCATGGCAGGCCCGCCTGCCCGACAACGTGATCGACCTGCCCGGCACATGGCTGTTCGGCGAACTCTTCTATGCCCATTTCGGCCATACGCTCGTTGATATGCCCGCGCGCCTCTGGCCCTTGGCGGATAAGCTGCTGCGCCCGCGCCAGATCACGGGCGTCCTCGGCCAAGGCATGCTTGGCACCGGCCCACGCGGCCAACACCTGCCGGGCTACGTCATGCAAGTCCTGCAAGGCATGGGCCTGAAGGAAAAGCAAATCCGCTTCGCCGACCGCCCGCTTCGCGTCGAGCGCCTCTTGGTGCCCCGCCGCATCGCGCCCTATATGGGCCTGTGGAACCCGGTGATCTCCCGCCTGATGCGCCAGGCCGGCGAACGGATTTCGCGGCGCCCCGGCCCCCATCGGAAAATCTGGCTCAGCCGCAGCCGCCTCAAGGTCGACCCCCGCGGTCACCCCAGCCTCGCACAACTTGACGAGATTTTCGCCGACCACGGGTTCGAGGTCATCCACCCTCAGGAGCTCCCGTTTGCGCAACAGGTGTCCTTGGTGCAGGGGGCAACGCATATCGCCGGGCCGGTAGGCTCGCAAACCCATCTTTGCGCCTTCGCCAACACCCCCGGCGCGCGCGTCTTCTCGGTCGGGCCCAGCTATTTCTCGATCACCATCAACGATACGCTCCTGCAGGATATCGGCGGCGGGGAAACCCATTTCTTCCTGCAACGCGACCGCCCCGAGGGCACACGCGACAAGGCCCCTTGGGCCTTTGATCCGGCCGAACGCCCTGCTCTGGAAGCGGCCTTGCGCGATTGGATTTAATCACCGCCCGGCACATAACGCACCAGGCGCCCCCGCAAACCGCGTTATAACTGGCAAACGCGGTGCAATTCGATTCGATTGTATACTGTGTGAGGGCCATTTGTGATCACACGATTTCGCGCTGTGATCACAAATCGCAGAAATACGCGCGAATTGGGCAGAAATCTCAAAAAGGCATTTATCCGGGCAAAAGGAATATGGGTATAAATGTTCCGAATGCAGCAAAACGGGACAGTTTCATGAACATCCATGAGTATCAGGCGAAGTCGCTTCTTCGCTCCTACGGTGCCCCGGTGTCGGACGGCCGCGTCGTCCTCCGCGCCGAAGAGGCCAAGACAGCCGCAGGTGAACTCGACGGCCCCCTTTGGGTGGTCAAGGCACAAATCCACGCCGGTGGCCGTGGCAAAGGCACCTTCAAGGAATCCGGCGCCGGTGAAGCAGGCGGCGTGCGCCTTGCCAAATCGGTCGAAGAGGCCGCCGACGAGGCCAAGCGCATGCTGGGCCGTACGCTGGTGACCAAGCAAACCGGGCCTGTGGGCAAGCAGGTCAACCGCATCTACATCGAAGACGGCTCCGGCATCGAATCCGAGATGTACCTCGCCCTTCTGGTCGACCGTCAAACCAGCCGCGTGTCCTTCGTCTGCTCGACCGAGGGCGGCATGGATATCGAGGAAGTCGCGGAAAACACCCCTGACAAGATCCTCAGCTTCTCGGTCGACCCGGCCACCGGCTATCAGCCGTTCCATGGTCGCCGCATTGCCTTCAACCTCGGCCTCACCGGCCCGCAGGTCAAACAATGCGTCAAGCTGATGGGCATTCTCTACAAGATGTTCCTCGAAAAGGACATGGAGATGCTCGAGATCAACCCCCTGATCATCACCGACAAGGGCGATCTCAAATGCCTCGATGCCAAGATGGGCTTCGATTCCAACGCGGTCTACCGCCACGCCGACATCGCCGAGTTGCGCGACACCACCGAGGAAGACCCCAAAGAGCTTGAGGCCTCCAAGTACGACCTCAACTACATCGCTCTGGACGGTGAAATCGGCTGCATGGTGAACGGCGCGGGCCTTGCCATGGCCACCATGGACATCATCAAGCTTTACGGTGCCGAACCCGCCAACTTCCTCGACGTGGGCGGCGGTGCCACCAAGGAAAAAGTCACCGAGGCCTTCAAGATCATCACCTCAGACGAGAACGTCAAAGGCATTCTAGTCAACATCTTCGGCGGGATCATGCGCTGCGACGTCATCGCCGAAGGCGTCGTTGCCGCGGTCAAGGAAGTGGGCCTCAAGGTGCCGCTTGTTGTCCGCCTCGAAGGCACCAACGTCGAACAGGGCAAGGAGATCATCAACACCTCCGGCCTCGACGTGATCGCCGCCGACGACCTCAAGGATGGCGCCCAGAAGATCGTGAAAGCGGTCAAAGGCTGATTGTCAGGTGCGCAGCCGCTGCGCACCTCCCCGGAATTTCCAAAGGAGAACGCCAAGATGGCAGTCCTCATCGACGAAAACACCAAAGTGATCTGTCAGGGCCTTACCGGCTCGCAGGGCACATTCCACACCGAACAGGCCATCGCCTATGGCACCAAGATGGTCGGCGGGGTCACCCCCGGCAAAGGCGGCACCACGCACCTTGACCTGCCGGTCTTCAACTCGGTCCACGAGGCCAAGCACAAGACCGAGGCCAACGCCTCGGTGATCTACGTGCCGCCGCCCTTCGCCGCGGATTCCATCCTCGAAGCGATCGACGCCGAGATGGAAGTGATCATTTGCATCACCGAAGGCATCCCCGTGCTCGACATGATGCGCGTTAAACGCGCGCTGGAAGGGTCGAATTCCAAGCTGATCGGCCCGAATTGCCCCGGTGTCATCACCCCCGACGCCTGCAAGATCGGCATCATGCCCGGCCACATCCACACCCGCGGGTCCTGCGGCGTTCTCAGCCGCTCGGGCACCCTGACCTACGAGGCCGTCAAACAGACCTCCGACCTGGGCCTTGGTCAGTCCACCGCCGTCGGCATCGGCGGCGACCCGATCAAGGGCACCGAACATATCGACGTGCTGGAATGGTTCCTCGCCGATGACGAGACCGAATCGATCATCATGATCGGCGAAATCGGCGGCTCGGCAGAAGAAGAAGCCGCGCAGTTCCTCAAGGACGAGGCCAAGAAAGGCCGCTCCAAACCGGTCGCGGGCTTCATCGCCGGGCGCACCGCCCCGCCGGGCCGCCGCATGGGCCATGCCGGTGCCATCGTCGCCGGTGGCAAAGGCGGCGCCGATGACAAGATCGAGGCCATGCGCAGCGCCGGGATCGTCGTTGCCGACAGCCCGGCAGGGCTGGGCGAGGCCGTGCAGGAAGCGATCAAGGCATGATAGGCGACGGTCTGGCACGGGCGCACCGCGCCAGCCCGGCGCACGGGCGGGGCAACAGCCCTGCCCCCCGCCCTTGGCGTCAAGGCATCATGGCCGCGGCCCTCGGCCTGGTCGGCTTTCTTGTCCTGTCGCCGGCACAGGCGGCAGATCAACGCGCCGGGGTTTTGAACTTCGACCCCGGCACAAGCATGGAAGACATCGAAGCGCGGCTTGCCAAGATCTGCGCCGGTTTCGACACCATCACCATCGTATCGGGGCCGGAACCGGCGCTCGACCCGAACCAGCAACAGGTGCAGTTCAAATGCACGAAAGACTGAAACCGGCCAAGACTGCTCCGGGGGCAGACACGTGAGCAGTGGATCGACCGAAACAGGTACCTTCGCCCCCAAGGCGGCATCCGGCCGCAGGCAGGCACCATTGCGCATATCAACATGCTGAGAGAACAGTCATGACCGAACACTCCCCCAACGACCAATTCCACGCCTCCTCATTCATGCAGGGGCACAACGCGGAATACCTCGAACAGCTCTATGCCCGCTATGCCAATGACCCGAACGCCGTGGACGAGGCATGGCAGAACTTCTTTTCGCAACTGGGCGACGGCGATCAGGACGTCAAGAAAGAGGCCGCGGGCCCCTCATGGGCGCGCGGCGACTGGCCGCCCATGCCCGAGGATGACCTGACCAGCGCGCTGACCGGCGAATACCCGGCCGCCGCCGAAGCCAAGGACGCGGGCAAGAAAATCAAGGACAAGGCCGCCGAGAAAGGCGTCGAGGTGACCGATGACGCCATCAAGCGCGCGGTGCTCGATTCCGTGCGCGCCCTGATGCTCATCCGCGCCTACCGCATCCGTGGCCACCTCGAGGCCGAGCTTGACCCGCTGGGCCTGCGCGATCACGGCTACCGCCCCGAGCTTGATCCGAAATCCTACGGGTTCACCGAATCCGACATGGATCGCCCGATCTTCATCGACAACGTGCTTGGCCTGCAAATCGCCTCGATCCGCGAGATCGTCGCGATTGTGCGCCGCACCTACTGCGGCACCTTCGCGCTGCAATACATGCACATCTCCAACCCCGAAGAGGCCGGTTGGCTGAAGGAACGCATCGAAGGCTTCGACAAGGAAATCACCTTCACCCGCGAAGGCCGCAAGGCCATCCTGAACAAGCTGGTCGAGGCCGAAGGCTTCGAGAAATACCTGCACGTCAAGTACATGGGCACCAAGCGCTTCGGCCTTGATGGCGGCGAAAGCCTGATCCCGGCGATGGAGCAGATCATCAAGCGCGGCGGCAACCTTGGGGTCGAGGATATCGTCATCGGCATGCCCCACCGGGGCCGCCTGTCGGTCCTGGCCAACGTGATGGGCAAACCCTACCGCGCCATTTTCAACGAATTCCAGGGCGGCAGCTTCAAACCCGAGGATGTCGACGGCTCGGGCGATGTGAAATACCACCTCGGCGCCAGCCACGACCGCGAGTTTGACGGCAACAACGTCCACCTCAGCCTCACCGCGAACCCCTCGCACCTTGAGGCGGTGAACCCCGTGGTTCTGGGCAAGGTCCGCGCCAAGCAGGACCAGTTGAACGACGAGGAACGCATCAAGGTTCTGCCCATCCTGCTGCATGGCGACGCGGCCTTTGCCGGGCAGGGCGTCGTGGCCGAATGTTTCGGCCTGTCGGGGCTGAAGGGCCACAAGACCGGCGGCACCATGCATATCGTGGTCAACAACCAGATCGGCTTTACCACCGCGCCGCACTTCTCGCGCTCCTCGCCCTATCCCACGGATATCGCCCTGATGGTCGAAGCGCCCATTTTCCACGTCAACGGCGACGACCCCGAGGCCGTGGTTCACGCCGCCAAGGTCGCCACCGAGTTCCGCCAGAAATTCCACAAGGACGTGGTGATCGACATCTTCTGCTACCGCCGGTTTGGCCATAACGAGGGCGATGAGCCCATGTTCACCAACCCGCTGATGTACAAGAAGATCAAGCAGCACAAGACCACGCTGTCGCTTTACACCGAACGTCTGGTCAAGGATGGCCTGATCCCCGAGGGCGAGATCGAGGATATGAAAGCCGCCTTCCAATCCCACCTCGCCGATGAATTCGAGGCCGGGAAGGAATACCGCCCCAACAAGGCCGACTGGCTGGATGGCAAGTGGTCCCACCTCGACACCAAGGACGAGGATTACCAGCGCGGCGAAACCGCCATCAAACCCGAAACCTTCGAGGAGATTGGCAAATCGCTGTCCTCCGCCCCCGATGGCTTCCCGCTGCACCGCACGGTGGGCCGGGTGCTTGAAGCGCGCGGCAAGATGTTCGAAACCGGCGAAGGCTTCGATTGGGCCACGGGCGAGGCACTGGCCTTCGGCTCGCTGCTGACCGAAGGCTACCCCGTCCGCCTTGCAGGCCAAGACAGCACCCGCGGCACCTTCTCGCAACGCCACTCGGGCCTGATCAACCAGGAAACCGAGGAACGGTACTTCCCGCTCAACAATATCCGCAAGGGTCAGGCACAATACGAAGTCATCGATTCCATGCTCAGCGAATACGCCGTGCTTGGGTTCGAATACGGCTTCAGCCTCGCCGAACCCAACGCCCTCACCCTGTGGGAGGCCCAGTTCGGCGATTTCGCCAACGGCGCGCAAATCATGTTCGATCAGTTCATCTCGTCGGGCGAAAGCAAATGGCTCCGCATGTCGGGCCTCGTCTGCCTGCTGCCCCACGGGTACGAAGGCCAAGGCCCCGAACACTCTTCGGCCCGCCTTGAACGCTTCCTCACCATGTGCGGACAGGACAACTGGATCGTCGCCAACTGCACGACCCCGGCCAACTATTTCCACATCCTGCGCCGGCAGTTGCACCGCACCTTCCGCAAGCCGCTCATCATGATGACGCCGAAATCGCTCCTGCGTCACAAGATGGCGGTCAGCAAGGCCGAGGAATTCACCACCGGCTCCTCCTTCCACCGCGTCCTCTGGGACGATGCCCAATACGGCAACTCGGAACTGAAGCTGAAACCCGACAACAAGATCAAGCGCGTCGTCATGTGCTCGGGCAAGGTCTATTACGACCTGCTGGAGGAACGCGACAAGCGCGGCCTCGACGATGTCTACCTCCTGCGGGTTGAGCAATATTACCCGTTCCCCGCCATGTCGATGGTCAAGGAACTGGAACGCTTCAAGGGCGCGGAAATGGTCTGGTGTCAGGAAGAACCCAAGAACCAGGGCGCCTGGGCCTTCATCGAACCCAACATCGAATGGGTCCTCGGCCGCATCAAGGCCAAGCACACCCGCCCCATCTATGCCGGCCGCGCCGCCGCCGCCTCGCCCGCCACGGGCCTGGCTTCGACCCACAAAGCACAACAAGACGCGCTGGTTGACGCCGCGCTGACCATCGAAGGGAAATAACCCATGACGACAGAAGTTCGCGTCCCCACCCTTGGCGAATCCGTGACCGAGGCCACGGTTGCCACATGGTTCAAACAACCCGGCGATGCCGTGGCCGCCGATGAAATGCTCTGCGAGTTGGAAACCGACAAGGTCACGGTCGAGGTGCCCGCCCCCGCCGCTGGCACCATGGGCGAGATCGTGGCCAAGGAAGGCGACACCGTGGGCGTTGATGCCCTCTTGGCCACCATCGAGGCCGGAGAAGGCGCCGCGCCGAAGAAAGAGGAAAAATCCGAAGCCAAGGCCGACGCCCCCGCCGCATCGGGCGGCTCCGAGGCCTCCGGCGACTCGATTGACGTGATGGTCCCCACGCTTGGCGAATCCGTCTCCGAGGCCACTGTTTCCACATGGTTCAAAAAGGTCGGCGATAGCGTCGCCGCCGATGAAATGCTCTGCGAACTGGAAACCGACAAGGTCTCGGTCGAAGTGCCCGCGCCCGCCGCTGGCACCCTGACCGAAATCATCGCCGACGAAGGCGCGACCGTACAGGCAGGTGGCAAACTCGCCGTCATGGCCTCGGGTGACGGCGCCGCTGCCGCCGCCCCGGCCGAAAAATCCGAACCCGCCGCCGCGCCCGCCGCCTCGGGCGGTTCGGGCAAGGACGTGGAAAACGCGCCGTCGGCACAAAAGGCCATGGCCGAAAAAGGCCTCTCGCCCGATCAGGTGCAGGGCTCGGGCCGCGATGGCCGCGTGATGAAGGAAGACGTGGCCAAGGCCGCCGCCGCGGGCTCCTCGGCCCCCGCTGCCTCCGCGGCCCCGGCCCAAGCGCCGCGCGCGCCGGTCTCTGCTGACGATGCCAGCCGCGAAGAACGGGTCAAGATGACCCGCCTGCGCCAGACCATCGCCAAGCGCCTCAAGGACAGCCAGAACACCGCCGCCATGCTCACCACCTATAACGAGGTGGACATGACCGAGGTGATGGAACTGCGTAACGAATACAAGGACGAGTTCCTCAAGAAACACGGCGTGAAACTGGGCTTCATGTCCTTCTTCACCAAGGCCTGCTGCCACGCCCTGAAAGAGGTGCCCGAGGTCAACGCCGAAATCGACGGCACCGATATCGTCTACAAGAACTTCGTGCACATGGGCATCGCCACCGGCACGCCCACGGGCCTTGTCGTCCCGGTAATCCGCGACGCCGATTCCATGGGCTTCGCCGCGATCGAGAAAGCCATCGGCGAAAAAGGCGCCCGCGCCCGCGATGGCAAGCTGTCGATGGCCGAAATGCAGGGCGGCACGTTTACGATCTCCAACGGCGGCGTCTACGGCTCGCTGATGTCCTCGCCCATCCTGAACCCGCCGCAATCGGGTATCCTGGGCATGCACAAGATCCAGCAACGCCCGATGGTGGTAAACGGCGAAATCAAGGCCCGCCCGATGATGTACCTCGCGCTTTCCTACGACCACCGCATCGTCGACGGCAAAGGCGCGGTGACCTTCCTCGTGCGCGTGAAAGAAGCCCTGGAAGATCCCCGCCGGTTGTTGATGGATTTGTGAGACAAGGGCACGGGATGGGGCGGGCTATGCCCGCCTCTTCGCACGTCATACCGCAGGTCGGAGGTATCTACTATGCAGCCCAAGCCAATGATCGAACTACGTCGCAGCGCAACGGCTGCCGAGCGCCGTTACGCCCGGGTTTATTTCGCGTTGCGGCTGGTCTTGGGTGCCTTCGGTCTTGGCGCATCCCTACTTTGGCTCTCTGATCCGCACCTTAGCGTCGCGCTGGTTGCGGTCGGGGCACTGCTTGTGATGTTATTTCTCTCTGATGGCCTGCTCACGGTGCTTAAAGCTGGGATGAGCAACACCCCTTGGAAAGCGCGGCCATGGCTTCATTGGCTGTTGACGGCCCTCGGCCTGACCATGATTGCCGCCACCATCGCCAATCAATTGAGCCTTCAGGACGATGCGGTCTTGCACCAGCTGCAAGGCGCAGGGCTGATCGGCATGTATCTTATCTTAATCTACGCTGCCTTAGGTGGTACGCTTTACCCTTGGGCCAGCTTTCATCGCACACCCAAAGGTGCAGCCCGCAAACCGCTGATGACAGCGCCCCTGAACCAAGAGCACGCGCCGCCGAAATGACCCCCGAACTCACCGCCCTCACCCTCGCCGCCCTGCTCCAGGTCGTCCAATACGTCCTCTACGCGGTCCCGGCCAACCTCGAACTGGGCACCGGCTACACGACCTCCGCGCGCGATCGCGCCCCCTCGAAACAAATGTCCGACCGCACCGCCCGGCTTGGCCGTGCCATGGACAACCACTTCGAGGGGCTGATCCTTTTCACCATCGCCTGCGTGGTGATCACCCTTGCGGATAAATCCGGCGCCTTCACCACCGCCTGCGCCTTCACCTACCTCGGCGCGCGCCTCCTCTATATCCCCGCCTACGCCCTCGGGCTGCGCCCCTGGCGTTCCTACATCTGGGCCATCGGCTTTTTCGCAACCCTGCTGATGCTCCTCGCGGCCCTCCTGTGATCTTCATCTTTCCAAAAATACTCAAAAAGCCGCCGCAGGCGGCAACACAAAGCCCCGAACCGAAACCGACCCTATACCGACATAAGACCGACGTGATACAGACGTCCCAAAACCGAAGGAAACAGACCCATGGCAAACTATGACGTCATCGTCATCGGCTCCGGCCCCGGCGGCTATGTCGCCGCCATCCGCTGCGCGCAACTCGGCCTGAAAACCGCCTGTGTGGAAGGGCGCGAAACATTGGGCGGCACCTGCCTCAACGTCGGCTGCATCCCCTCCAAGGCGCTGCTGCACGCCTCGCACCAATTGCACGAGGCCGAACACAACTTCGCCAAGATGGGCCTCAAGGGCAAATCGCCTTCCGTGGACTGGAAACAGATGCTCTCCTACAAGGACGAGGTCATCGGCCAGAACACCAAGGGCATCGAATTCCTGTTCAAGAAGAACAAGATCGACTGGCTCAAGGGCTGGGGCTCCATCCCCGAAAAGGGCAAGGTCAAGGTGGGGGATGAGGTCCACGAGGCCAAGAACATCATCATCGCCTCCGGCTCCGAGGTCAGCACCCTGCCCGGCGTCGAGATCGACGAGAAAACCGTGGTCTCCTCCACCGGCGCGCTTGAACTGTCCAAGATCCCCAAGAAAATGGTGGTGATCGGCGCGGGCGTCATCGGGCTGGAACTCGGCTCGGTCTATTCGCGCTTGGGCTCCGAGGTGACCGTGGTGGAATTTCTTGACAACATCACCCCCGGCATGGACGGCGAGGTGCAAAAGCAGTTCCAGAAACTGCTGAAGAAACAAGGCCTTAACTTCATCATGGGCGCGGCGGTGCAATCGGTCGAGGCGATGAAAACCAAGGCCAAGGTCAACTACAAGCTCCGCAAGGACGACAGCGAGGAAACGCTGGACGCCGATGTCGTGCTCGTCGCCACGGGCCGCAAGCCCTTTACCGATGGCTTGGGCCTCGACGCTTTGGGCGTGAAACTGTCCGACCGCGGCCAGATCGAAACCGACGATCAATGGCGCACCAATGTCGAGGGCATCTACGCCATCGGCGACGCCATCGACGGCCCCATGCTCGCCCACAAGGCCGAGGATGAAGGCATGGCCGCCGCCGAGGTGATCGCCGGCAAGCATGGCCATGTGAACTATGGCGTGATCCCCAGCGTGATCTACACCCACCCCGAGGTCGCCACCGTCGGCCAGACCGAGGAACAGCTCAAGGAGGCGGGCCGCGCCTACAAGGTCGGCAAGTTCTCCTTCATGGGTAATGGCCGCGCCAAGGCAAACTTCGCCGGTGACGGCTTCGTCAAACTGCTGGCCGACAAGGAAACCGACCGTATCCTTGGCGCCCATATCATCGGCCCGATGGCGGGCGACCTCATTCACGAGGTTTGCGTCGCCATGGAATTCGGCGCGGCGGCCGAGGACCTGGCCCTCACCTGCCACGCCCACCCCACCTATTCCGAAGCCGTGCGCGAAGCGGCGCTGGCCTGCGGCGACGGCCCGATCCACAGCTAACAGGCCTTACAATCAAACACATGAAAGGCGGCCAGATTGGCCGCCTTTTTTCGTACCAACAAGAACACCTTAAAGCGTTTCGCGAAAAACCTGAATCACAGATTTTCGCGAAACGCAGTGCTCCGCTCAATCGTTGCATGCGTTCCGCCTTTCGCCGATGTCTCGGATTAAAGGCGGAACGCTTTAGTCTATTTGTAAATAGTGCAATTACCGAGGTCTTTTCGCCCGCGCGGAATCAAGGCGCGGTACGCGCCGCCGCGCATCGCCGGGCCGCCCCCCGGCACGGCGATTGGATTAGCCTATGCGAATAGCCAAAACGCCACGCGCCAGTATCCGGGATAAAGTGCCTCGACTTGAATGTGGGATCGCCGCACCGCGGCCCGTCAAGGCGCGGCTTTCAGGGAACTTCATTTAAACAACGTACTCCCTCATCACCTTGCCCGAACCCACCTCACCAAAGCGTCCGAACCGCCCGCTCCTGCCACTCCGCGTCATAGGTGGCCCCGCCTTCCTCGCCGCGCGTCTGCTCGGCCAGGATATCGCCGACGGTCGGCAATCCCTTGCTATCGTCGCGGCTCCACAGCCCCGCGCGCATGCTGGCGCGGGCGCATTGGGTGTAAACCTCGCCGATCTTGATGACGATCACCGTGGCCGGCTGCTTGCCCTGCCGGTTGAACATCGCGCGCAATTGCGCATCCGCCGTCACCCGCGCCTGCCCGTTGATCCGCACCACCACGTCCGACCGCGGCACCATGAAAAGCAATGAAATCCGCCCGTCACTCACGATATTGCGCAGCGTATCAAGGCGGTTGTTGCCCCGCCAATCCGGCATCGCCAGCGTCTGCGCATCCAGTTCGGTCACCACCGGGCCGTCCTCGCCCCTCGGGCTGCCGTCGGTGCCCTCGGTCCCCACGGTCGAAACGATGCAATAGCGCGATTTCGCAATCCACTTGCGATAAAGCGGCGTCAGCCGCGTTGCCACCTTGCGCAAACTTGGCGCACCCGGCGCATTGTAATGCGCCTCAAGGCTGGCGATATCCTCGATATATTCAACCTTCGGGGTCAAATCCTGCCTCCCGCATCAATGTGTTCGAGGCGGTCTCAACCTCCTCTTCCAGCCGCGCCATGAACTCTGCCCGCGTCAGCCCGCTTTCGATCCGGGGCAAGAACTCCACCACCGCCGTACCCGGCTTGCGCATGATCCCCTTGCGCGGCCAATAAAGCCCGACATTCGCCGCCACCGGCACGCAATCCTGCCCAAGCTCTTCGTATAAAACGCCGGTGCCCACCTTGTAGGGGGCCTTCACGCCCGGCGCGATCCGCGTGCCCTGCGGGTAAATGATCAATTGCCCCGGTTGCTGGCGCCCCTTGGCGACATCATCCACCATCTTCTTGATGGCTTGGCTGCGCTTGCCGCGATCCACCGGAACACAACCGATCTTGAGGGCATACTGCCCGATCACCGGCGCATACATCAACTCGCGCTTCATGATGAATTTGCCCGCCGGGACGCTGGCAAAAATCAGGATGATATCGAGGAAGGATTGATGCTTGGCGGCAATCAACACCTCGTCACCGGGCGGCGTGCCGCGCACCTCGGTGCGCAGGCCCACCATCCACACCGCCGACCAGCGCACGACCTTGCACCAGGATTTGCAAGCCGCCAGCGCGCCGCGGCGGCTGAACAGGGCCCAAGGCAGAAAGAGAATGCCCAATACCGGCATCATCGCATAGATAAAGACCACGAACACAAGCGAACGCAGCCACTGTATCGCATCCCTCATGACATCTCCCTCAAGGTGCGCAGGGCGGCGCCCCGCGTCGCGGCAAAGGCCACAGCGGCGGCCAAAAGCGGAATGAACAGCGGCCAGACCCAATGCCAGCCGCGAAAGCCAAGCCCGGTCAGGAACCCGCCGCCCGCATCCGCCGAGGGCAAAAGCAGAATGGCAAGCGCCCCCGCCACCATGCCGATCGCGGCCCCCGTCAAGGCCCGCAGGGTAAAGCGCCGGACAAAGGCATTGGCGATGTAATCGTCCCGCGCCCCCACAAGGCGCAACACGCTGATCACCTGCGCATTGGCGGCAAGGGCGGCCTGCGCGGCCAGCGTGATCATCGCTGCCGTCGCCGCCCCGATCAGCCCCATCGACACCCAGCCCAACAGGCGCAACCGGCTTGCCGCGCGCTCCAAGGGCCTGCGCCAACGGGTATGGTCGTCCAGAACCGCGCCCGGCACCTCCGCCGACAGGCGCAATCGCAACCCCTGCGCATCAAATCCGTCACCCTCTTCCACCACTTCGATCAGTTGCGGAATCGGCAGGGTGTCCACCGGCACGTCCGGGCCGAACCACGGCTCCAGCAAGGCGCGCTGCTCGTCTTCGTCCAGCGCCCGGGCCGAGGCAACGCCCTTGGTGGTCTGCAACACCCGAAGCGCGGCCTCTGTTTGGGCCGTCATCTGTCCGTCAGGGGCCGAAATCCGAATGGTCGAGGTCCGCGCCAGCTCTTCCCCCCAGCGGTCCGCCAACCGCCCGGCCGCCAGCGACAGGGCCAAGGCAAAGACCGCCAGAAAGGCCATTGCCGCCGCGCTGAACAGGGTCAGCGTCGCGGTAAACCCTGTGGGCGGCACAACCCGGTCGGCCTGTGCATCGCCGATGACGAATTCACTGATACTGGCGATATTCAGCTTCACAGGTCCGCCCCCGCCAATTGCAGCCGCCGGTTGGAAATCCGCAGGACCCGCGCCTGCACATGCGCCTTGGCCGCCCGGATCAGGGCCAGGTCATGGGTGGCAATCATGATCGTCTTGCCCATCCGGTTCAACTCGATCAACAACCGCAACAACCGCTGCGACATCTCCCAATCCACGTTGCCCGTCGGCTCATCGGCCAGGATCACGTCCGGCGACATGATGATCGCCCGGGCCAGCGCGGCGCGCTGCCGCTCGCCGCCCGACAATTCCGGCGGCAAGGCCCCGGCGCGCGCCTTCAGACCCACCCAGCCGATCAATTCCTTCAGGTTGGCGTCCTCGCGCAGCATATCCTGCCCCGAGACCATCAGGGGCAGCGCGATATTGTCGGCCACCGGCAAATGATCCAGGAACTGGCAATCCTGATGCACCACGCCGACGCGCCGCCGCACCATGGCGATATCGTCGCGTTCCATCGCGCGCACATCGCCATCGAACAGGCGCACCTCGCCCGCCGTGGGCATCAAGGCCCCGTAACACAACTTCAAAAGCGTGGTCTTCCCCGCCCCCGACGGCCCCGTCAGGAAATGGAAAGACCCCGGGGCCAGCTTGAGTGATATCTCGCTCAAAAGCTCCCCACCGCCGTAACTATAGGCGACGTTGTCCAGCTCGATCAAACCTGCCCCCACACCTTGAATACGGGCCTTTCATGCCCCACGGGACACATATGTGCAACGATAACGGCCATGAATTCCTTTGCTCTTTTCGGATAAGCATTTACGACATATGGTATAGTTCACAAAACACTCCCGGTCAGCGGGGCAGGCGACAGGTGGCAAGATGAGGCTGATTTGCCCGAATTGCGGGGCACAATACGAAGTCCCGGACGAGGTCATCCCGGAAACCGGGCGTGACGTGCAGTGCTCGAACTGTGGCGATACGTGGTTTCAGCACCACCCCGATCACCCCGCCCCCCAGCCTG
>NZ_JASHIM010000014.1 GCF_030733685.1 Roseovarius sp. MMSF_3281 | reverse complement strand
GACACTGCCCGGCTCATTCCGGGATGCAGTGAGACATTAAGTTATTGAGATTTAAGGAAGATTAATTCCGGTGGCACCCAGTGAGAACGTATGACACAAGAAGAATACCCCTCCGGCGGGGGTATTTTCGCCAAGAAAAAGCGGGGTGATCAGAGGCCAAGCGCCGCGCGGGTTTTGCGCGGCAGGTTTGTGACGATCATGTCGTATGAGGTTTTGATGTGGGTCTTGAGATCATCGTCACTCAGCCCCGGATCGGCATGAACTTGCAACCATTTGAGGCCCCGCGAGGCCATGTAGGGCGCGGGGCGGATTCCGGGTTGGTCTTGCAGCACCTCGAAGGCCATCTCGGAGGCTTTGAAGGTATAGGCGTCCTTGCCGTCGTTCCATCCGGCTATGGCAAAGACCTTGCCGCCCAGTTTCCAGACATCCGCGCCGCCCCATTGCACCACATGGGTGGATTGCGGCAGGGTCGCGCAATAGGCGTTGAAGGCATTGCGCGACAGCATTAGGGTCGGCCTCCGGCGATTTCGGCGCATTGGCGGTTAACGCCTGTGCATCCGGCCATGGTACCGCAGCCTTTGACGATCGCCTGTTTTTCGCTGAGCAACGTTGCCTCCCTGTCTATCAAACGTGACCGTATCGGCTTTGATAGCCGTGGCAAGGGCGAGCCAGGAGAATCCCGGCAACACCCCTAGACATTCACGAAGGTGAATGCGTATCCTGCGCCGCAGAGATTCAAGGGAGAGCACAATGAAACCGATTTTCGCAGCGGCCATCGTGGCGGCGCTGGCGCTTCCGGCGCAGGCATCCGAGGATATAGCCGATCAATACCCGCAATCCGAGCTTTACGAAAAACCGGTTGAGGTCATCCCGCATGTGTTTTCCGCCATCGGGGCCACCGCACCGCCGACCTATGAAAATTCGGGCCATAACAACAACCTGAGCTTCATCCTTACCGGTGACGGGGTGGTGGTGATCAATGGCGGGGCCTCTTATCGCTTGGCCAAGGCCCTGCACGACGAGATCAAGGCCGTGACCGATCAACCGGTTAAGCTGGTGATCAACGAGAATGGTCAGGGTCATGCCATGCTGGGTAATTCCTATTGGGCCGAGCAGGGGGTTGATATCCTGGCCCATGTGGATGCCATCCATGAAATCGAGGAAGAGGGCGATTTCATCCTGCAAGGCATGCAGGGTTACAACCGCGACAAGGCCGAGGGCACCACGGTGGCTGTTCCGAACCTGAGCTTCGAAGACAAGCACGTTGTGGAAATGGGCGATGTGACGCTTGAAGTGCTGCACCTTGGCCCCGCCCATGGCCCCGGTGATACGCAGGTCTGGATTCCGCAGTGGGGGATCGTGATTGCCGGTGACATCGCCTTTCACGAACGCATGCCGCCGATTTTCCCGGGCAGTGATACCGATGCGTGGATTGACACCTTCGATGGTCCGTTCACCGATCTGGGGGCGACCTATGTGATCCCCGGTCACGGGCACCCGACCAACATGGCGCAGGTCAAACGCTATACCTCGGATTACCTGCGCGACATCCGCGCCAAGATCGGTGAGCATCTGGACAATGGCGGGGAACTGGCCGATGCCTATTACATCGACCAATCCGAATGGTCGCATCTGGACACCTTCGAGGAACTGGCCACCAAGAACGCAGGCCGCGTTTTCGAAGAGATGGAATGGGAGTGATCGCCAGTCCGCGCCTTGGGGCGCGGCAATCGCTCCGGGAAAGCGATTGTGACGATCACGGGCGGCGCCCGGCCTGCCTTCCACAGTCTACATTCGCGGATATGCAAATGCGGGCTTGACGAATGCCACGCAGATGGGACCTATGAACCGCGATGATGAAATGGTTGGATATGCCGCCCGTTTGGCTTCTGGGCTTCCTTGCATTGGCTTGGGTGCAGGTCTCGCGCTTTGATATGGGGCTAAGCTTTGGCGGGGCCTGGGCCGATTTCCTGGGTGGGCTGCTGGTGGGTGGCGGTCTTGTGCTGTTGGCCTTGGCGGTGATGGAATTCCGCAAGCATCGCACCACCATCCTGCCGCATGAAACGCCTGAGCGGATGATCCAAAGCGGCATTTTCAAACGCACGCGCAACCCGATCTACCTGGGCGATGTGATGCTTTTGTCCGGGTTTATCCTGTCGTGGGATGCGGTTTTGTCGCTGCCGCTGATTCCCGTTTTCGTCTGGGTCTTGGAAAAACGCTTTATCGAGCCCGAGGAAGACCGCCTCCGCCGCACCTTTCGAATGGATTTTGCGCGCTATGAGCGAAAGGCGCGACGTTGGATTTGACCAGATGCGACATTCCTTGCATCGAAACCGGTGGAAAAATGTGAAATAAACCGTCAAAGCTCGTAGCGAGCCGGAATCTTGGGCCGCCCTTGGCCCACAGAGACAAGAACAGGAAACGGGGGAAACGACCTTGAAGATCGGAACACCGAAGGAAGTGATGGAGGGCGAAGCGCGTGTTGCGATGACGCCCGAGTCAGCGCTTCAGCTTCAGAAACTGGGATATGACTGCGCCATCGAGGCCGGGGCCGGGAAGGCCGCGGGCTTTGCCGATGCTGCCTATAAGGAGGCGGGCGTTGAAGTCATCAAATCGGCGGCGGCGCTGTACAAAGCGGCCGATATCGTCGCCAAGGTGCGCCCGCCCACGGAAACCGAGGCCAAGCGCCTGCGCGCCGATCAATTGCTGATCTCCTTCTTCTGGCCCGCCCAGAACGAAGCGCAGATGGAGCAATTGGCCAAGAAAGGCACCTCTGTCATCGCGATGGACATGGTGCCGCGGATTTCGCGTGCCCAGAAGATGGATGCGCTGTCGTCGATGGCCAATATCGCGGGCTACCGCGCGGTCATCGAGGCCGGCAACAACTTTGGTCGCTTCTTTACCGGGCAGATCACCGCCGCCGGTAAAGTGCCGCCTGCCAAGGTTCTGGTTGTCGGTGCCGGTGTGGCCGGTCTGGCCGCCATTGGCACCTCGACCTCGCTTGGAGCTGTGACTTATGCCTTCGACGTGCGGCCCGAAGTGGCCGAACAGGTCGAATCCATGGGCGCGGAATTTGTTTACCTCGATTTTGAGGAAGAACAGCAGGACGGCTCCGGCACAGGCGGCTATGCGGCCCCGTCGTCTCCTGAATTCCGCGAGGCGCAGCTTGCCAAGTTTCGCGAACTGGCACCCGAGGTGGATATCGTCATCACCACGGCCCTGATCCCCAACCGCGAAGCGCCCGAGCTTTGGACCGAGGATATGGTCAAGTCGATGAAACGCGGCAGCGTGATCGTCGATCTGGCCGCCGAAAAGGGCGGTAACTGCAAACTGACGGTGATGGACGACAAGATCGTGACCGACAACGGTGTCACGATCATCGGCTACACCGACTTCCCGTCACGCATGGCCACGCAGTCCAGCTCGCTTTACGCCACCAATATCCGTCACATGATGACCGACCTGACACCGGAAAAAGACGGTCAGGTTAACCATGACATGGAGGATGACGTGATCCGCGGGGCCACCGTGGCGCATGCGGGCGAGGTTACCTTCCCACCGCCGCCGCCCAAGGTGCAGGCCATCGCGGCCCAACCCAAGAAGGAAGAGCCGAAGGAACTGACGCCGGAAGAAAAGCGCGCAGCGGAGGTGGCCGCTTTCAAGGCGCAGACCAAGCAACAGGTCACGCTTTTGGGCATTGGGGCTGTTCTGCTGTTGTCGGTGGGCCTGATTGCGCCTGCCAGCTTCATGCAGCACTTCATCGTTTTCGTTCTGGCGGTCTTTGTCGGCTTCCAGGTGATCTGGGGCGTCAGCCACAGCTTGCACACCCCGCTTATGGCGGTGACGAACGCGATCTCCTCGATCATCATTCTGGGGGCGCTGATGCAGATCGGGTCAAGCTCGTTCCTCATCACGCTATTGGCCGCGCTGTCGGTCTTCATGGCCGCGATCAATATTTTCGGCGGCTTCCTCGTGACACGGCGCATGCTCGCCATGTTCCAGAAATCTTAAGGAGGTAGGCACAATGGATTACGGATTTACCATTGCGGCCTACGTGGTCGCGGCAGTTCTCTTCATCCTCAGCCTTGGCGGGCTGTCAGGGCAAGAAAGCGCGAAACGCGCGGTGTGGTACGGGATCGTCGGCATGGCAATTGCCATCGTCGCCACCTTGATCGGACCGGGGCAGGGCCTGTGGCTTTTGTCACTTGTCCTGATCGCCGGGGGCGGTGCCATTGGCTACCAACTGGCAACCCGCGTGCAGATGACGCAGATGCCCGAACTGGTGGCGATCATGCACTCGCTTGTCGGTCTGGCGGCCGTCTTCGTGGGCTTTAACGCGCATATCGAACTGGGCCGGGTGGCCGCGGCCTTTGTGGGCGAAGGCCTGCAATTCCCGCGCCCCGAAGAGGTCACAGCCGAGGCCGTGGCCTTCGCCAAGACCTTCTCGGGTTTTGCGGCCATCGTCGCCAAGAAAACCGCCGTCGAGGTGGGTATCCTGCGCGTCGAACTGGTGCTGGGTGTCTGGATCGGGGCCGTGACCTTCACCGGCTCGATCATCGCCTATGGCAAGCTGGCCGGCAAGGTCGACTCGGCGGCGAAAAAGTTACCGGGCGGTCATATCCTGAATGCCGGGGCGGCGGGTCTCTCGGTGATCCTGGCGATCATGTACCTTGGTGGTGCAGGTGGTTGGACGCTGGTCCTGCTGACGCTTCTGGCGCTGTTTATCGGCTATCACCTGATCATGGGGATCGGCGGCGCCGACATGCCCGTGGTGGTCTCGATGCTCAACAGCTACTCGGGCTGGGCGGCGGCGGCCATCGGCTTTAGCCTTGGCAACGACCTGCTGATCGTGGTGGGCGCGCTTGTCGGCTCGTCGGGTGCGATCCTGTCGTACATCATGTGCAAGGCGATGAACCGCTCCTTCATCAGCGTGATCCTTGGCGGCTTTGGTGGTGCGGCAGGTCCCGCAGCCGAGGTTGAGGGCGAGCAGGTCGCGATTGACGTTGACGGCGTGGCACAGGCCCTTGACGAGGCGGCTTCAGTCATCATCGTGCCCGGCTACGGCATGGCCGTGGCCCAAGCGCAGCAGGCGGTCAGCGAGTTGACCAACAAGCTGCGCGGGCAGGGCAAGGAGGTGCGTTTCGCCATTCACCCCGTCGCGGGCCGCTTGCCGGGGCACATGAACGTGCTTCTGGCCGAGGCGAAGGTGCCCTACGACATCGTGCTGGAGATGGACGAGATCAACGACGATTTCCCCGATACGGATGTTGTCATCGTCATCGGCTCGAACGACATCGTGAACCCCGCAGCCCAAGACGACCCCAACAGCCCCATCGCCGGGATGCCGGTGCTGGAGGTCTGGAAGGCGAAAAACGTCTTCGTGTCGAAGCGGGGGCAGGGGACCGGCTATTCCGGGATCGAGAACCCGCTGTTCTTCAAGGACAATACGCGTATGTTCTATGGCGACGCCAAGGACAGCATGTCGGCCCTGCTGGGCAAGATCGGCTAAGCCTTGTGCTTGTGAGGATTGGAAAAGGGCGCTCTGGACGGGCGCCCTTTTTTATGGGTTGGAGAATGCGAGAAGCCGCGCCAATGACGACGCGCGCGGTGGCGTTTGATCCCGCATGGGCGGGCGTACTTTATGGTTGCCGTGTCCGAGGAACCTAACGCGGCGCTCTGTCGTTGCTAAAAAGCCGCCGCGTCCGGGCGCGTCGTCTTTGGCCCGGCGGGCTTCGCCCTTGATTACGCGCCTGCGCATTTAACTGAGGGCAAGATGCCCAACCCCTGTGCAGTATACCTTTGTATTCCCGTAAATCCTTGGTTTGACGGAAGAATTCTGTTTCTCTAGGGGCTTGTCCACGTTACCCTAAAGGCCAACCCACCGCCGGAGAGCGCCCCATGACGCCCATCGAAGACCACCCGCTGCGTTATCGTCTGGCCAATGAGCTGCACGCGCGGCCCTTCCCCTCGATGCAGGTGCCGACTACCGCCGCCTATCTGGCCATCAAGCGGCCCGAGGGGGCCGCGGCGCGCGACCGGCAGGCGGATATGGACCACCTGATTGCCCTGCTGGACCGGCACGGTGCGGCGCACCCGCAACCCGGCGCCACGCATTACTTCGGGCGTATCGGGCGGCACATGCTCAAATGGGAAAGCCATACCGAGTTTGTGACCTATACAGCCTTTACCGATGGCCTGTCTTCGCGCCCCTTCGACCCCGCCGATTTCGAGGTTTTCCCCAACGATTGGCTGAACGAGGCCCCCGGCGTGCGGATGACCTCGGCCCTCATCCGCGTCAGCCCGTGGAAAGACAAGGATACCATCCGTCACCAAATCGCCGAATGGTTCGTGCCTGAAAGCGTGGCCGTGGCACGTGTGCTGGACGATGCCGCCGTCGTGGCGGGCGATTTTCGTATTGATCCGGCAGGCCACCTGCGCTTTGCCGTCACCGTCGGACCAGACACCGGGCAGCGCCGCGTGGGCCGGGTAATCCAACGCTTGTGCGAGATCGAAACCTACAAGGCGATGTCGATGCTGGGCTTCTCAAGGGTGCGCGAAATGGGGCCGCGCATGGGCGAGCTGGACAGCCAGCTCAGCCAGATGATCGGCGACATGACCGGCGAGGCGACGCGCGCCGAGGACACCCTCAAAAGCCTGTTGTCGATCTCGGCGGAACTCGAAAGCATGGTGGCGCAATCCTCGTTCCGTTTCGGAGCCACTGCGGCTTATGAGAAGATCGTCAACCAAAGGATCGAGGTGCTGCGCGAGGAACGTTTCGAGGGGCGGCAGACCTTCTCGGAATTCATGATGCGCCGCTATGACCCCGCGATGCGCACGGTGAAATCGACCAAGGACCGGCTGGATGCCATGTCAGACCGCGCGATCCGCGCGGGTGAATTGCTTCGAACGCGAGTAGACGTTGAGCGCAGCGCCCAGAACCAGGCCCTGCTGGAAAGCATGAACCAACGCGCCGATATGCAATTGCGCCTGCAAAAGACGGTCGAAGGGCTGTCGGTGGTGGCGATCAGTTACTACGCGGTCTCGCTGGTGGGCTATCTGCTTTACCCGCTGGCGGCGATGCTGGGGATGTCCAAGGGGATGATAACCGCGCTTGTGACCCTGCCGGTCGTGGCGGTGGTCTGGTGGGTAATCCATCGCATCCGCGAGAAGATGGAATAGGATGGAACCGCCGTTTTCTTGAAGGGAAATCGGCTGTCTTCCTATCCCTTAGCCGATCACGTCCAGCACCGTGCCAAAGGTGATCCGCGCCACCTGCACCAAGTCACCGAACGGCACGCACTCATCGGGCTGGTGGCAACGGCGGAAATCGCCGGCGCCGTAGTTCACGCAAGGGATGCCCGCATCCACCACGAAATTGCGCATGTCGCTGCCATAGGGCGGCCCCCAGATGCGCGGCTCGGCCCCGTCAACTTCTCGGGTGTTGCGCGATAAAACCTGCACCAGTTCGCTGTCCAGCGGTGTTTCCGTGGCCTCGTTGAGATCGACGAAACTCACCTTACCACGCACGCCTTCGCGGCCACCAATCGCCTGAGTCAGCCGTTCGCGCAGGTCCTCGCCCACGGCCTCGACGCTTTCGTGTGGCAGCATCCGCCGATCCACCAGCATCACGGCCCGCCGCGCGCGGGAGTTATGGGTCTCGCCCGCGCTCACTTCGGTCACCCGCGCGGCGGGGCTGTCGAGCAGGTGATGCTTTTGCTGGCATACCTCTTCATGCAGCGCCTCGACCTCGGCCATGAAGCGTTGCACCACGTGCATCACGTCCGGCGCATCCGCGGCACTCAGCCCGCAATGCGCCGATGGGCCTTCCACCTCGACCCGGTACCAACAGGCCCCGCGCGTGCCGGGACCGATTTGGCTGTTGGTGGGTTCCATGGTGATCGCCATATCCCCGGTATAGCCCTTGGCCAGCAGGGTCTTGGTGCCCGGCTCGTCGGTTTCCTCGCCCATCGGGAATTGCGCCATCAGGGTGCCGGGAAGCCCCGCGTTGCTGTCATGCAGGGCCTTCAAGATCGCCATGATCGAGGCAAGCGAGCCCTTCATGTCACAGGTGCCCAACCCATAAAGCAGATCGCCTTCTTGCGTGACCTCGAAGGGCGGTTTGGTCCAGCGCGCCTCGTCCCCCGGCGGAACGGTATCCATATGGGCGTTGAGGATAAAGGTTGGACCATCGCCCCTGCCGCGCACCCATGCGACCACCTGTGGCCGCTCGGGCTCGGGTTCGGGCACCAGTTCCACCTCGATGCCCCATCCGGCGAGCGTGTCATGGATGAACTGCGCGTACTCGGCTTCCTGCCCCGGCGGGTTGACCGTGGGGATGGCCACCAGTTTCTTGGTTAGTTCCAGGATCAATTCGGCATCGAGTGCAGCCAGTATGTCGGGTTTATTGGCGTTGCTCATGGCGGCCCCTCCCTTGATCGCTCAAAGGGGACTATGCCGCGTGAAAACGCGAAGGCAAGCGGTTAGCGGTTGTCGGGGTCTTGCGATGCGTCCGGATCGGGCTGCCCCACGCCCTTGAAGATGAACTTGAAGGGCAGAATCCAGACCACGCCAAGGGCCACGTAGATCAGGAATTCCAGCCAAATCGCGGGGCGGTCAAACAGGTTCACCACCGTGACCGCCGCCACGATATAGGCTGGCATTCCGATCAAAAGGATCGCAAGGGACCAGCGCTTGCGCGCCTTGTAACTCAGGGCCATGTCGCCTCCGGCATCAATCCGCGAAGGGGTCTGTCACAAGGATCGTGTCATCCCGCTCCGGTGAAGTGGACAGTAGTGCGACAGGGCAGTCGATCAACTCTTCCACGCGGCGGACATATTTGATGGCATTGGCGGGCAGGTCCGCCCAACTGCGCGCGCCTTCGGTGGATTCGCTCCAACCGGGCAGTTCTTCGTAGATGGGTTTGCAGCGCCATTGCTCGTCGGTCGCGGTGGGCAGGTAATCCAGCCGCTGGCCGTCCAACTCGTACCCCACGCAGATCTTCAGGGTCTCGAACCCGTCCAGAACGTCAAGTTTGGTCAGGGAAATGCCGGTCACCCCCGAGGTTGCACAGGTCTGGCGCACGAGGGCGGCGTCAAACCAGCCACAGCGCCGTTGCCGCCCCGTGACGGTGCCGAATTCATGCCCGCGTTCGCCCAGGCGCTGGCCGTCGTCGTCCTGCAGCTCGGTAGGGAAGGGGCCTTCGCCAACGCGGGTTGTATAGGCCTTCACGATGCCCAGAACATAGTCGATCGCGCCCGGGCCCATGCCAACGCCGGTGGCGGCCTGACCTGCGATCACGTTCGATGAGGTGACGAAAGGATAGGTGCCGAAATCAATGTCCAGAAGTGCGCCTTGGGCGCCTTCGAACAGGATGCGTTTGCCCGCCTTGCGCTTGTCGCTCAGGACCTTCCAGACCGGGGCGGCATAGGGCAGCAACTTATCCGCGATGACCTTGAGCTGTGCGATCAATGCGTCGCGGTCCACGGGCTCGATCCCCAGCCCCTTGCGCAGCGGGTCGTGGTGTTGCAATGCGCGGTCGACCCGCGCCTCCAGCGTGGCGTCATCGGCAAGGTCCGCGACACGCACCGAGCGGCGGCCCACCTTGTCTTCGTAGGCCGGGCCGATGCCGCGCCCGGTGGTGCCGATCTTGGTGCCCTTGCTGGCCGCTTCCTCGCGGGCGCGGTCCAATTCACCGTGGATCGGCAGGATCAGCGGTGTATTCTCGGCAATCATCAGGGTGTCGGGCGAGATATCGACGCCCAGGTCGCGGATCGAGTCGATTTCGTTCACAAGGTGCCAGGGGTCCAGCACCACGCCATTGCCGATCACGCTGAGCTTGCCGCCGCGCACCACGCCCGAGGGCAGGGCATTCAGCTTGTAGACCTTGCCGTCGATCACCAGTGTATGGCCCGCGTTATGGCCGCCCTGAAAACGTGCGATGACATCGGCGCGCTCGCTCAGCCAATCCACGATCTTGCCTTTTCCCTCGTCACCCCATTGGGCGCCCACGACGACGACGTTTGCCATGATGATCCTCTTGCATGAAACTGCGGGTCAAAACCCGGCACCGTATAGCGAATGCAAGGGCCGGGGGAAACCGCAAACTCGCCCCTGCGGCAAGCTGAACAAGCGGGCCTGTTTGGACCCAGGGCATTTCGTACGAGTCGTACGATGCCCCCCCGGGTTTCGTACGAAATTCGGCGGGTCCGGCGGCGCCACCGTACGAGTCGTACGAAACTGTACGTTTTGTACGGACTGTACGTGGGTTTTGTACAGAAATCGGGGGTGGGCCGAGGCGGGGGTGTACAGACTGTACAGAAGGCCCCGCCACGGACCGCCCCGCACGGTGGGGCAAGACAATGTTAACGGTTTTGCGGGAAGGTTGGTGGCGTGGAACTGGCGCGAGGTGGATTGAAGCGTGATTTGGGAAGGGCAAACATGGAGGTTCGGATTGCGAATTCAGGGGGAGGTATGGGATGGCAGGTGTTAGGCCGGGAGGGGTATTGGTTCTGTACCTGCAACGGATACACCCGTCTGAAGGGGCGGGAAGCGGGCTTTCGCTGCAGTCAGCACAGTCGGCAGAAATGCGTAGAATCTGACACAAGCTCAGCCTGTTGGGTGGGTTGCGTAGGGGAATGTGGCACCTTAACGTTGCAAACAGTAACCTTGCATTAAGCGATTGTTGATATATATGGCAACACTGATAGAGTTGTGCGAGTCGAGGGTTCTTGAAGTCATCGACCCGTTGGAAGCAGGCGAGCTTCCGTGGAGGATGTTGTATGCGACGATGGAATTCATTGAGTGGCTTGATGGCGAGCTTCCAGAAATTGAACACAACATACTCTACTCCGACCTTACACCAATTGAGCAAGTTTTCGCCGTATTCTACGAGTATGTCGTGGGTGAAAATTTCTCATCAGACCGAAGGTTTAAGAAGCTACATTACACGCCAGATCATCATGTATGGGAGTTCAAGACGGACGAAGTTCGGGTGTTTGGTTGGGTCCCACAGAAAGATGCTTTCATCTGTTGCTTTGGCGACAGCAAAGACAACATAGAAGTAAATAGTAGCTATGGCCGTTACATAGCTCAAACCGCCTACGTCCGGAATATGATGGACTTGGATGAACCAAAATGCCTCGAAGGTAGGAGCTACTTAGATGTCGTATCAGATGCGCATTGACCCGAAATCAAGAAAGTCAGCTAGGTTTATTTCTGGACTGCAAAAGAAGATTCAAAGAGCCCTTCTTGAATCTGGGAAGACCCAACAAGAGATCGCGAGCATTCTGGGCGTTGATCGATCGGTTGTAAACCGGCGACTAAAAGGAAGTGCGAACCTGACCGCACGTTCGATCGCTGAATTTGCGTATGCTTTTGATAAGGATGTCAAAATTGAGTTTGTAGATAAGGATGCTGCTGCTCTCACAAATTGGACACTCTCATCCGGAAAAGTAATCGAGATCGACGACACGTCAAAATCCTACGCACGAGGGACCGTCGAGCCAGATACAAAGTATGTTTTGGAAAGAGCTGGATCGTGAATACTGAGCCTTACGGAATCACTACCTTTTGCGATGACATTAGGCATGAAATCAATGGCAAGCTAACGCTTGTGGGCTGCTATGCCAGTTCTCTCAACTTCAATGGTCCGCCGCCAGGGATCTTGCCAACTTTCGCGGCCTTAATTAATCTTCGTGTCCCTACAAACATTCAATTCGAGAAGATTTCCTTGCGTGTCATTAAGACGGAAGGAGACGAAGAAACGACGATATTAGAAGCCGAAATTGAAAATTCTGAAGACCATAACGAGCCTTCCCCCGCATCTGTCGCAGGCAGTAAAGAAGACGGGAAAGTATTATTAATGGCTTTTCCATGCCAATGGACGCCGATGAACTTCTCGAAGCCGGGGCAAATTAAAGTCAGAGCGTATTTGGATGATGACCGGGAAGTTCGGTTGGGTGCTTTATCTGTGATGTTCACAGAGCAACCTGCAGAAGATCATCCTGCAGGGTAGAAGTTTCGCCGGCTTCAATGTGGATCTCGTGTTTCTCTCCGGCCTTAACGCAGGCGTACTCTGCGAGATTAACGATGCCCGGGTACCCCCGGGCTTAACCAGTCATTCGCCGCACTCTGCTCGAATGGCCGCTTTGGGCCGGGTACGTCGAGAAACCGCCGATGGATCGCGACTTTCCAAAGCCCCCTCCCTCCGCTCCGCTGCCATTCCCTCCATCCGCGCGGGATCAAGGGCCGTAGGCCCGCCGCCGGGAGGTCACGCGCCAGTTGCTTGGATGAAATGCCTTCGCCTCGAGGGGCGTTCGCCGCACCGCGGCCCGGCGATGCGCGGCTTTTCGACAGTGGAGTGATCTTGGCCAGTTTCACTGGGCACCAAGGCGGTTGTGTTTCGAGCTATGATGCACGCGCGGGGGAGGGGGCTCCATCCCGACACCATCGGCAGGAGGTGCCCCTGTTTAAGCGAGGCCGGGAAGCCACAGGGCGATCGCGGGAAAGGCCGCAAGCAAGCCGATTGTCACCGCGTCGGCGATGAAGGCGGGCGGCGTGATTGCCTTGGCCACCGCAGAAGGCGTGAGCGCGGCGCTGGCAACGACGCAACCCGTGCCGCCGATGCCGCTCTATACGCTTGCAGGCCTTGGCGCTGCCTGCTGATCCCCGATGGATCGAAGGCTATGTGAGTTCTGCGTTTCCTGGTCCCGGCGGGGGGGCAAACATTGGAGCCGCCGCAGCGACAGCCACACCAAGCCCCGCATAACGGCATTCAGACCAGCGGGATCGCCTTCAGGACGATATCATCGAGCCCCGCGCCATCGGTTTCGGCGTAGGCCCGCAGCTGGCTTCGCATGCGTGGTTCCCAGAAGTCGTTGATATGCGCGGCAACCTTGGCCGGGGCGTCCTCGTTCGGCTGTGATTTGAAGAAGGTGGCGATCTGGTTTGCCATGCGGACCATTTTTTCAGGCGACATGTTCGGCCTCGTCGGTGATACGGTGGGGATGGGAATAAAGATCGAAACCGCCGGACCGCGCAAAAGCGGCAAGGGTGATCCCGGCCTGCTGTGCAAGGTGTACGGCAGCGCCGGTCGGGGCCGAGACCGCGATCAGCACGGGAATGCCGGCCATGGCGCATTTCTGCACCAATTCGACCGAGAGCCGCGATGTCATGACCGCAGCGCCGCTCGCGGGTGCGATGCCCTGTTGCAGCAACGCCCCGATCAGCTTGTCCAGTGCGTTGTGGCGGCCCACATCCTCGCGTGCGAGGGACAGGCCCCCACCGGGGGACAGGAACCCGGCGGCGTGGGTGGCGTGGGTGAGGTCGTGCAGGTGTTGATGGGGCCGCAGGGCATCGGTTGCGCGGGCCACGTCGCCAGGGTCAAGGCGCAGATCTGTCTCGACGCGTGGCACCGGCCGCACGGCCTGTTCAAGGCTGTCGATGCCACACAGTCCGCAGCCCACCGGCCCGGCCATGGCACGACGGCGCGCGATGAGCATATCGGCCCGGTCCTCGCTCAGCCAGAACCGCGCTTCGAGTCCCTGCTCGTGATGGATGATTTCGAAGTCCTCGATCTGTGCAAGGTCGTTTACGATTCCCTCGGTCAGGGCAAAGCCATGCGCAAAATCCGACAGGTCCGCAGGGGTCGCCATCATCACCGCCTGTGTTGTGCCGTTGAAGACCAAGGCAACGGGGACCTCCTCGGGCAGTGCGCGATGGATGTCGCGCACGCCCTCGGTGCGGTGTGTCCGACCCGCGGTGCTGATATGGCCGCTAAGGGGGGCGCGCATGGTCATTCCGCCGCTGGCAGAATGCGGCGCGACCGTTCGGCCTGAGCCGCGTAATCTTCTTGCCAGTCGGTTGGCCCGTTCGAGGGCGCCACTTGCACAGCCGTCACCTTGTATTCCGGGCAATTGGTCGCCCAGTCGGAATAATCGGTGGTAATGACGTTGGCCTGCGTGTCCGGGTGGTGGAAGGTCGTGTAGACCACGCCGGGGCTGACACGATCGGTCACTTGCGCCTTTAGCGTCGTTTCGCCCGAGCGCGAGGCCAGTCGAACCCAATCGCCATCCTTCAAGCCTCGGTTCTCGGCGTCATGGGGGTGGATTTCCAACACATCGGCCTCATGCCACACCACGTTTTCGGTGCGCCGTGTCTGGGCGCCGACATTGTATTGCGACAGAATGCGCCCAGTGGTGAGCAACAGTGGGAAGCGTGGGCCGGTCTTTTCATCCGTCGCCACGTATTCGGTCACGATGAACCGCCCCTTGCCGCGCACGAATTCATCGACATGCATGAGCGGGGTGCCCTCGGGCCGCGAGTCGTTACAGGGCCATTGCACGCTGCCCTTTTCTTCGAGCACATCATAGCTGACCCCGGCAAAGCTTGGTGTCGTTGCGGCGATCTCTTCCATGACCTGGCTGGGGTGGGTATAGGTCCAGCCCGCCCCCATCGCATTGGCCAGCAGCTGCGTCACCTCCCAATCGGCATAGCCGTTCTTGGGGGCCATGACTTGGCGCACGCGGTTGATCCGGCGCTCGGCATTGGTAAATGTGCCGTCCTTTTCGAGGAAGGTCGAACCGGGCAGGAAGACATGCGCGTAATTCGCGGTCTCATTGAGGAAGAGGTCATGCACGATGACACACTCCATCGCGGCAAGCCCCGCCGCCACATGTTTCGTATCCGGGTCCGATTGCAGGATATCCTCGCCCTGACAGTAAAGCCCCTTGAAGCTGCCTTCGACTGCCGCGTCCAGCATGTTGGGGATGCGCAGGCCCGGTTCCGGGTCGATCTCAACACCCCAGGCGGATTCGAAGATGTTTCGCACCTCGGGTAGTTTAACGTGACGATACCCCGGCAGTTCATGCGGGAAAGAGCCCATATCGCACGATCCCTGCACGTTGTTCTGACCGCGAAGCGGGTTCACGCCAACGCCGGGACGACCGACATTGCCGGTCAGCATGGCAAGGTTGGCGATCCCCATCACGGTGGTCGAGCCTTGGCTGTGCTCGGTGACGCCCAGCCCGTAGTAGATCGCACCATTGCCGCCGCGGGCAAAGGTGCGGGCTGCCGCGCGCAGTTCATCGGCGGGAACGCCGGTCAGAAGCTGCGTCGACTCGGGGCTATGACGGGGATCGGACACGAACTCGGCATAGACCTGGAACTCGTCCCAATCGCAGCGTTCGCGGATATAGGCCTCGTCCATCAGGCCTTCGGTTACGATCACATGCGCCAAAGCCGTCACGACGGCAACATTGGTCCCCGGCGTAAGGGCCAGATGATGTGCGGCCTCGATATGCGCCGATTTGACAAGGTCGATACGGCGCGGGTCGATCACGATCAGCTTGGCACCGGCGCGCAGGCGCTTTTTCAAGCGGCTGGCAAAGACCGGGTGGCCGTCGGTCGGGTTGGCCCCGATGACGATAACCACGTCGGTTTGCTCGACGCTGTCGAAATCCTGCGTGCCCGCGCTGGTGCCGAAGGTCTGGCCCAGCCCGTAACCGGTGGGCGAATGGCAGACACGGGCGCATGTATCGGTATTGTTGTTGCCAAAGACCGCACGGGTCAGCTTTTGCACAAGGAAGGTTTCCTCGTTGGTGCAGCGGCTTGACGTGATGACGCCGATGCTTTTCTTGCCGTGCTTTTCCTGCAACCCGCGCAGGCGGGTCGCGGCGAAGGACAGCGCTTCGTCCCAGCTGACTTCGCGCCAAGGTTCGTCAATGGTATCGCGGATCATGGGGTTCAGGATGCGATCGCGGTGGTTGGCATAGCCATAGGCAAAGCGGCCCTTGACACAGGAATGGCCGCGGTTGGCCTTGCCGTGCTTGTAGGGCACCATGCGGACCAGTTCATCGCCCTGCATCTCGGCCTTGAACGAACAGCCAACGCCGCAATAGGCGCAGGTGGTTACGACCGACCGATCCGGTGTGCCCATCTCGATGATGGACTTTTCCTGTAGGGTTGCGGTGGGGCAGGCCTGCACGCAAGCGCCGCAGGACACGCAATCCGACGACAGGAAGTCATCCCCGGCAGCGCCTGCCGACACGCGGCTGTCGAACCCCCGGCCCGAGATGGTCAGAGCAAATGTGCCCTGCACCTCTTCGCAGGCGCGGACGCAGCGGTTGCAGACGATGCATTTTGACGGATCGTAGCTGAAATAAGGGTTGGAATCATCCTTGGGCAGCCATTCGGGGTTGGACTCTCCGCTGGTGTTGCGCGCTTCGAAATGGTTGGCGAGGCCACCGGTTTCCGGGGCCTTGTAGCGCACGTCGCGCAGGCCAACGGCACCTGCCATGTCCTGCAATTCGCAATCGCCATTGGCCGCGCAGGTCAGGCAATCGAGCGGGTGGTCGCTGATATACAGCTCCATGACGCCCTTGCGGATCTTGCGCACCTTGTTCGAGTTGGTGTCGACCACCATACCCGCCGTGACCGGCGTGGTGCAGGAGGCAGGCGTGCCGCGGCGGCCTTCGATTTCCACCGCGCACAGGCGGCACGAGCCGAATGCCTCAAGATTGTCCGATGCGCAGAGTTTGGGAATCTGAATGCCGATCTCGGCGGCGGCGCGCAGCACCGATGTGCCTTCTGGCACGGTGACGTCAAAGCCGTCGATGGTCAGGGTGACGGGTTCCCCGGTCTTGGCGGGGGTGCCCATGTCGCGGTCGTCTGGAATGATGAAATCCTTCATTCTGCGGCCTCCTTCAAGCGTGCGAAATCGTCAGGGAAATGGGTGACGGCGGACATCACCGGGAACGGGGTGAACCCCCCAAGGGCACACAAAGAGCCGTCCTGCATCGTCTCGCAAAGGTCGGTCAGCAGCGGCAAGGCCTCGGCGTCCCCTTCTGCAATCCGGTCGAGGGTTTCGACACCACGGACTGCACCGATCCGGCAGGGGGTGCATTTGCCACAGCTTTCCACGGCGCAGAATTCCATCGCAAAGCGTGCCATACCCAGCATGTCGGTTGTGTCGTCGAACACCGTCAGACCCGCGTGGCCGATCAACCCGCCCGCTGCGTCGAATTCCTCGTAGCCCAGCGGCGTGTCGAACTTGGAAACCGGCATATAGGCGCCCAGCGGGCCGCCGACCTGCACCGCCTTGACCGGGTGGCCCGTGGCGCTGCCGCCGCCAAGATCATTCACGACCTCGCCCAGCGAAATACCAAAAGCGGTCTCGAACAGGCCGCCGCGCGCGACATTTCCGGCGATCTGAAGCGTCACCGTTCCGCGCGACCGGCCAAGGCCGAAATCGGCGTAGAACTGCGCGCCCTTTTCGAAGATCACCGGCACAGTCGCCAGCGAAATCACGTTATTGACCACCGTCGGCTGGCCGAGGAACCCTTCCAGCGCGGGGAGCGGCGGCTTGGCCCGCACCACGCCGCGTTTGCCTTCGAGGGAGTTCAGAAGCGAGGTTTCCTCGCCACAAACATAGGCGCCCGCGCCTTTGCGAATTTCCATGTCGAAAGCGCGCCCCGAGCCAAGCACATCCGGACCAAGCACGCCTTGCGCACGCGCGATCTGGACCGCGCGGGTCATCACGGCAATCGCGTCGGGGTATTCCGAGCGCAGGTAGACATACCCCTTTGTCGCGCCAACGCCGAGCCCGGCGATGGCCATGCCCTCGATCAGGGTGAAGGGGTCGCCTTCCATGATCATCCGGTCGGCAAAGGTGCCGCTATCGCCCTCATCGGCATTGCAGACGATGTATTTTTGCGGCGCATCCGCGTCATGCACCGTCTGCCACTTGATGCCAGTAGGGAAACCTGCACCGCCGCGCCCGCGCAGGCCGGAGGCCTTGACCTCATCGACGATGTCCTGCCCGGACATGGGAAGCGCGCGCTTCAGCCCTTCAAGGCCGCCATGCGCCGCGTAATCCGACAGGTTCAGCGGATCGACCACGCCGACACGGGCAAAGGTCAGACGCGTCTGCCGCTTCATCCAGTCCAACTCCTCGATCGGGCCAAGCGCCTTGGTGCTGCTGCCGTCAAGGATACCGGCCACGTCGCCCGGCTCGGCTGGACCGAAACCGTGGCGTACGCCATCAATCTCGACCTCGACCAGCGGTTCAAGCCAGATCATGCCGCGTGTGCCGGTGCGCAGGATCTCGGCCTCGGGCGCGGCTTCGCGCAGGGCCGCAACCACCTCTTCGGCACCAAGCGCCTTGGCGGCGCTGTCCATGGGAACGTAAATCTTCATGCGCCCGCCTCCGCCAGTAGCCTGTCCAGTTTCGCCGCGTCGACCCGGCCAACAACACGGTCATCCATCATAGCCGCCGGTGCGCAGGCGCACAGGCCAAGGCAGTAAACCGGCTCTACCGTTACCGTGCCGTTCGCGGTCGTGCCGTGCCAGTCCAGCCCCAGCTTGGCCAGCAGCCCCTCGGCCAGTGCCGCGCTGCCAACCGATTGGCAGGCCTCGGCGCGGCAAATCTTCAGAACATGCCGGCCCGCGGGCTTGTCGCGGTAGTCGTGGTAAAAGCTGATGACGCCGTGCAATTCGGCACGGGTAATGTTCAGCGCTTTGCAGATGGGCTCGTGCGCCTGTGCGGGAACGTATCCGAACGCCTCCTGCAGGGCATGCAACAATGGCAGAAGCGGCCCTTCAAGGGTGCAATGGGCCTCAACGATCTGGTCAATTTCCTCGGCGTCGATGGCAGTGGCGGGGTGGGCCATGGCTGTCGTCCTCCTGTTTGGAATACCTTGGCACACCACCGCGGGGTAGTATCAATAACGCAGTTTCGTGACGCGATAGGCGTTTTCTATCGAGCGGCTCATTGCAGCTTGCGCGCTTCCGACAGGAGCTCGGAAAGGACCGGTGTTCTCGGGTCGCGGTGCGGCATGATCAGGCCAACATTTTGTTGCCGTGTCGCACCTTCAAGCGGGATCAAGGCCAGATTTTTACCGCCAGACAGAAAATTTGCGATGTCCTTGGGCAGAACGGTCATGCAATGCCCGGACGCCACCGTTGCCACCAGGGCGATGATCGAATTCGACTCGATGCAGGTGGATGGCGTGACGCTGTTTTCGGCGAACAGCTGGTTGATGATGCGGCGGTTCTGCATATCCGGGGTCAAAAGGGCCAGCGGCTGGTGATCAAGGTCATTCCAGGCGACGCTGCGCATTTTCGCGAAAGGAGAGGACTGTGCACATACGAGGATATAATTCTCAATATACAGTTCTGCGGTATCGACGCGCCCCAGTGGCTCATTCGCGAGATAGGAAATTCCGGCATCGACCTCGAAATCGTCAAGCATTTGCAGGATTTCGCGGGAGGTTCTTGAAAGGATCGTAAACCGCACCCTGGGATGACGTTCCGCAAAAGCGGTGCAAAGCCGTCCTGCCCATGTCTGAGCGGTTGGAATAACGGCCAAGCGAACTTCGCCCGAAAGCCCGCGACGACTAAAGCGCATCTCGTCTCGCAATTGCTTTGCGTCGCCGGTGATACGCTTGGCCCAAGTGAGCGCGGTTTGTCCTTCCGGTGTCAGCCCCCCAAAACGCGATCCGCGGTGAACAAGCTGAACACCGAGTTGTTCCTCAAGCTGCTTGATGCCTGCTGACAGGGTTGGTTGCGCAATATTCAACCGCTCGGCGGCTCGACCGAAATGACCCTCTTTGGCCAGCGCTATGAACATTTCCAGCTTATCAAGCATGATAGAAAAATCCGATTGAAAGATGCCAATGTAATCAGCATCAGCCGATAAACAGAGTAAAGGGCGCCTGCGACAGGCGCCCCTTCAAAAGCGTCACTCCACCGGAACGGTCTGCAATTCCGGTTCGTCGTGGTGGTGATGTTCCTTCACCGGTTTCATCAGCAGATTGGCGAAGAAAGCCACGACCAAAAGCGCCGCCATGCAATACATCGTGGTATTATAAAGCGACGGTGTGGGGTCGATCGTGCCCTCGGGCGCGATTTCCATCAGCTTGGCGATGGTGACGGTCTTGGCCGTGACCAGCTGATCCAGTTGCGCCAATGGCGCGCCGAATTTTTCGGCAAAGGCGGCCGGGTCAACCTTGGCTGCCAGATCCTCAATCGCGTTCGTCACCGACATCTGACGCAGCGAGGTGATGGCCAAAGGCCCAAGCACGCCCGCGGTGGACCATGCTGTCAGCAGCCGCCCGTGGATGCCCCCCACATGCATGGTGCCGAACATGTCCGCAAGATAGGCCGGGATCGTTGCGAAGCCGCCGCCATACATTGAGAAAATGATCATCGTCGCCGCATAGAAGCCGACCAGGTAGATCATAGCCGGGTTTGTGGCGACCGCAGAGGCGAAGTACGGAATCGACAGATACAGGATCGTGCCCAGCACGAAAAAGCACATGTAGGTCGCCTTGCGCCCGATATAGTCCGAGGTCGAGGCCCAGAAGAAGCGACCGACCATGTTGAAAACTGAAATCATCAGCACGTAGGTCGAGGCAAAGGCCGCGGTGACCACAAGGGGCATCACAGTCCCAAAGATTTCAGACATCATCGTCTTGGCGACACCGATCACACCAATGCCCGCCGTCACGTTGAAGCACAGCATGACCCAGAGCTGCCAGAACTGCGGCGTCTTCAACGCCTGGTCGATATGCACGTTGTTCTGGCTGACCATCCCCGAGGCCACGGGTTTCGGCGTCCAGCCTTCGGGTTTCCAGCCTTCTGCCGGGACACGGTACTGGAACGCCGCCAGGATCATCACGGCAAAATAGACGATGCCAAGTGTCATGAAGGCCTGCGCGGCGCCGGTGGCCCCGGTGCCCACGACATAGACCCCCGCCTGCCCACCAAACTCGGCGGCTTGCGCGGCAGAGGCAATCACCACCTCGACCTTGCCCGCAGCGGTTTCAGCAAAGACACGGCCATTTTCAACCACAGTCGCGACGGCGTCCTGCGTGCCGAGGAAATCAGGGGCCTTGGCATAAAGGCTCAGCAGCCAGCCCTTGACCGGCGCCGCAATCATCGCGCCGCCGCCAAAGCCCATGATCGCCATGCCCGTCGCCATGCCCCGCCGATCCGGGAACCAACGGATCAGGGTCGATACGGGCGAAACATAACCAAGGCCAAGCCCGCAGCCGCCAAACACACCATAGCCCAGGTAGACGAGCCACAACTGGTGGCTGGAAATCCCCAGCGACCCGATGATGAACCCGCCCCCCCAAAGGAGTGCGGCCACGACGCCAACCATGCGAGGGCCGACCTCTTCGAGCCATTTTCCGGCGAATGCGGCCGCAAGCCCAAGGAATACGATTGCCACTGAAAAGATCCATACGACCGAGCTCAGGCTCCAGTCGTCGGCGCTGGATGCGACAACGCCCAACTCACGCGTCAGCGGCGGGTTGAACACCGACCACGCATAGACGGAGCCGATGCAAAGATGGATGGCGATGGATGCCGGCGGTACCCGCCAGCGGTTGAATCCGGGTTCGGCGACGATATGGCTTTTGTGCAAAAAGCCCAACGCGCCGCTTGAGGCGTTGCTCATGATTTTTTCCTCCCTTTGATGTCCCTGAGGCGCCGTCCTCCCAGCGCGCGTGAGGGGCATGCAACGGCATGCGGACCTATAAAGGGTCGCTGACGGCTTGCGTCGTCAAGATTTTTTTAATATTTAAAACAATGACTTAACCATCATTTTGTCCGGAATTCATTTGCGACAGGCGCCGCATTTGGAACATTCTGTCCAGCGGGCTGATCTATATCCGCTCAATTTCGCGACATACTGTCCGGATCGCGCGGTGCTGCATTTTCTTCGGTCCGAAGTCTGACCTCGAACCGACTGCCCTCTCCGGGAGTGGAGGACGCAGTGATCTGTCCACCTGCGCGACTCACAATCTGGCGGCTGATCGACAGGCCCAGCCCGGTGCCTTGCGCCTGCTTGGTGGTGAAGAAAGGGTCGAAGATCCGCGCCAGCGTATCTGGATCAATCCCGCTGCCGGTGTCCTCGACCGTCACGACCACATCCGGACCGTCATCCGCCGTGATCACCCGCAGTGCACCGCCATCGGGCATGGCATGGACCGCATTCAGGATCAGGTTCACAACCACTTGCTGTAATTCAGTCCGTGAGATACGGGCAAAAGACCGGCTGTTCGTTTCCACCGTTCCGCGAATACCCGATGCTTCGATTTGATGCTGGGTCAAGACAAGACAATCGCGCACCACCTCGGTTGGGTCCACGCTTTGATCGGTGCCGGAATAGTCCTCTGGCCGGGCAAATTGCAGCAGTTTCGAGACGATCACACCGATGCGATAGACCTGGTCGTCAATCAAGCGAAACTCTTCGTCGGCCTGTGCCGCTGCCTCACCGAGGTTGCGACGGGCAAGATCGAGGTTGCCTTGGATCACCGCCACCGGATTGTTGATCTCATGCGCGACAGATGCGGTGATTTCCCCCACGGCGGCCAGCTTCTCGGACAGGATCAGCCGTTCGGTTGTTTGTTCCAGCTGACGGTTCGCCTCCTGCAATTCATGCGTGCGCCCGGCAACCTTTTGTTCCAATGTCTCGCCCCACTGGCGCAGCTCGTGGTCGCGCTGTTCCAGCCGGTCGAGAAGCGCATCGAAGTGCCGCGCCACCTGGGCGATTTCGCCATCGGCGCCGACCAGCGCATTGCGCGCGCTCAGATCGCCGCTTTCGACCCGATCTATGGTGCGCGTCATGCCTTCAAGCGGGCGAAAGATGTGCCCAGCCCAGCGCAAGAACACGGGCACCGAGGCAAGAGCGATAAAAGCAAAGGCGAAGCCCAGTGTGATTATGGAATTGCGCTTTGCCGCGCTGAAGGGGGTTTCGAGAAACCCGACATAAAGCATGCCCACGGGCGTGCCGAAGCTGTCGAGGATCGGCTCATAGGCAGAGATATACCAGTCGTTCACGACAAAGGCACGATCAAGCCAGGTCTGCCCTTCGCCCAGCACCTGCGCGCGGACCTCGGCCGACACGCGGGTTCCCAGTGCGCGGACGTTTTCGAACAGGCGTACGTTGGTCGAGATACGGACATCGTCCAGGAACAGGGTGGCGGTGCCGCGGCTGCCTTCCGGCAGGCTTTCGGCGCGATAGACCAGCGCGTTGATTGTATCGATAAAGTCCAAGTTGCGGTTCAACAACATGCCACCTGCCAACGCGGCCCGCGTGCCGTCAGGCAGGGTTAAAGGTGCGGCGGAATGAATGACCATGCCGCGGGTTTCGATGGTTCGGTCGGTCGGCACGGCCCCGCGTGTCGGCACCAGCGGAATCTCGGCCTGCGTGGACATGTCCGGCGACAGGGCCCGAAGCGTCCGGGCATCAAACACGTCGATGCCGCTTTGCCATTTTCCGCTCAGGGCGCTTTGCACGACCGGCCAGTCGGATTTGCGTTCGATCCGCAGAAAATTCAGCCCAAGGCTGGCCCGCTTCTTTGCAAGGAAAGCATCGGCGTTCCCGTCCTGTAGCGCATTCCGCAGTTCAAGGGACCGCGCGATCGCGTCGACCCTTTCCCCCGATGTTTCAATCAGCCGGCCAAGGTATTGGTCCGCAATGGTAAGATCACCTGTCACCTTGTTGAGAAGGAGTGAATCCACCTTCTCTGACCACCGCAAAACGGTGCCACCCAGCAGGATCGGCAGCAAAACCAGCATCGGTAGCAGTGCAATCACCAGCAGCCGCACCCGGACCGACCGTAGGGCCTTGGGCAGGCGCGGCACCGGCTATACCCCCCAGGCCGCGCATTTGCGGTCAATGGTCTTGCGCGAGACACCAAGACGGCGCGCTGCCTCGGACCGGTTGCCGTCCAGCGCCTCAAGGGCGCGCAGTATCTCGCGTTTCTCCATATCCGCCAGCAACCCGATGTCGCCAGCTGTCGCTACAGGCCCCAGTGTTTCCAGCGGGAAGCGGCCAAAGATCAGCGCACGTTCCACGAAGTTATGCAGTTCACGGATATTGCCGGGCCAGTCATGGCGGAGCATGGCCGATCGCACGGTCGAGGACATCTCAACCTTCGGAAGATTGAGCGCGAGCGAGATTTCAGCCTGGAACAGGTCAGCAAGGTCCAGAACGTCAGTGCCACGATCCTTCAGGGGCGGCATGGCCACGTCGATCACGTTGATCCGGAACAGCAGGTCCTCGCGGAAATCACCTGCTGCCACGGCGTCTTGCAGCGATTTGCTGGTTGCGATGACAAAGCGCAGGTCAAGCTGCACGTCGCGCCCGGTGCCGATGGGGCGGATAACGCCATCTTCAAGGACGCGCAGCAGCGCTGTCTGTGCTCCGGTGCTCAGCTCGCTGACATCATCAAGGAAGACCGTGCCGGACGAAGCCTGCGCCAGCAAACCTTCGCGCCCGGACTGTGCCCCGTGGAAGGCACCGATACCATGACCGAACAATTCGTATTCGATCATGTCAGCCGGGATGGCGCCGCACTGGATTGGCACAAACGGCGCGGTACCGCGCCCGGAATGGCAGTGTATATGGCGCGCGGCCACCTCTTTGCCCGACCCCGAAGGCCCAGTGATCAGGACGGGGGTAGATAGGGGCGCGACCCGCTCAAGAATGTCGCGGACCCCTGCAATCAGAGGTGATTCACCGATCAGTTCCTTTCGGCGATTGCCGCTACCAACGGTGTCCAACTCACGACGCAGAAGCGCATTCTCGCGCCTCAGTTGCGCCAGTTCGAGGCATTTACGCAAGGCATTCAGAATCTGATTCGACCGGAAAGGTTTGACAAGAAAGTCAGACGCTCCCGCCCGCATTGCTTCGATCGCGGTCTGCAAGTCGGCATAGGCGGTGATCAGGATCGTATCGGTAAAACCACCCTTGGCCCGTTGCTTTGCCAGCCAGTCAAGGCCCTTCTGCCCCGGCATGATGTTGTCCAGCACCATCACGTCATACTGGCGGGCCTCCAGTAGCCTCTCGGCAGCCTGCGCATTCTCAGCACTGTCCACGCCACCGCACAGCGGTTTCAGCGTGTTGACAAGGAAGTGCCGCACCCCGGGTTCGTCATCGACGATCAGGATGCGCGCACCGCGCAATGGATCATTGGCCGCTTCGAATGTGTCTGCCATGCTTGCCTCCCCCTTGCACGATCCGCGAGAATACGCAAAATCCTGCATTTTCTACGAATGGCTTTATCTCTTGCGTCAAGGCACCTGAAGATCAAGGCTATGATTTAATAATTTTTCCCTTCAAAATTAGGAAATCGCCTGAGTTCCCTCGAAGGGTATCGCTTTGTTACTGCATAATTTTCGGAACAGAGGCGAGTGAATGAAGGGGCTTTTGCCGGAATGAGGTATTTGACCAACTCTGCACGACATCAAAACCCGAGCTTCAATGTATCGGACTGGGTCGGACGCCGTGGGCCATCCATCAGCAATGTCCCTCACACGGATGACACGACGGTTTGGAGTGGGGGTTCGAGTATACCCCGATCCGGCATGGTCTTACCCGACGTCGAAAAGCACCGGCGGGCCTTCGTTAAGAAAGCGCCAGGCCAGCCCAATCAATACCTGACGGCCTAAACACTTGAGAGGATATTCATGTATAAGTCATCTATCATTGCAGGTTTCTTTGCTTTGGCAATGAGCCCCGCCATGGCGCAAGACGTTTCCTTGTATGCGGCAGGCAGCCTGAAGGCCGCCTTGTCGGACGTGGTGAATGATTTCACTCAGGCGACCGGCACCGCTGTCGCCACCAGCTTTGGTCCATCCGGCCTGATGCGCGAACGCATCGAGGCGGGAGAGACAGCGCATGTCTTTGCCTCGGCCAACATGCGCCACCCGCAGAGGCTGTCGGATGCTGGCAAAGGGGGCGCGGTGACGCTATTCGCCCGCAACCGCCTGTGCGCACTGGCCCGGCCGGAGGTTGCGGTTTCGACCGACACGTTGCTGGAGGTCATGTTGAAGGATTCAATTCGGCTGGGCACCTCGACGCCCAAGGCCGACCCCTCTGGCGACTACGCGTTTGCCTTGTTCGACAAGTCCGGTCATGCCGAGGCGCTGAAAGGCAAATCGCTGCAACTGACCGGTGGGCCCGACAGCGAAAAGCCACCACAGGGCCGGAACACCTATGCATGGGTGATGGACAGTGATCAGGCGGATGTTTTCCTGACCTATTGCACCAACGCGGTGCTGGCGCAAAAAGAGGTGTCCGATTTGCAGATCGTGCAGATCCCCGAGGCGTTGTCCGTGGGTGCAGACTATGGTCTGATCGTGTTGAACGACGCACCGGGCGGCGCGACGGCGCTGGCCGATTACATCTTGTCCTCCGAGGGGCAGGCCGTGCTGGCCGGTTATGGCTTTGAGACCGTCGGCGGAGGATAAGATGCGCTACCTTCTGATGATCCTCGCGCTGCTTGCTGTCCCGGCGCAAGCCCGCACCGTGACCGATAGCGCGGGCCGCGTGGTCGAGGTGCCGGACAACGTGAACACAGTCTTTGCGGCGGGGCCGCCGGCCTCGATCCTGGTCTATGTCCTCAAGCCGGAGGCCTTGACTGGCTGGCCCCGCGCCCTGCGCCCCGATGAGCGCACTTATATTGCCGAACCTTACCGCGACCTGCCCGAAACGGGCCGCCTGACCGGGCGCGGTGGCGAGGCGAACCTGGAACGCGTGTTGCAGATAAAACCCGATCTGATCGTCGATTTCGGGTCGGTGCGCGACACCTATATCGACCTTGCCAACCGCGTGCAGCAACAGACCGGCATCCCGTATCTGCTGATCGACGGACGTTTTGAAAATACCGCCGGGGCGCTGCGAACCATGGGCGCGGCTTTGGGCGTGCCCGAACGCGGCGAAACGCTGGCACAGGATGTCGAGGCGACATTCGCACGGCTCGATAGCATGCTGGACGAGGTGCCCGAGGAAGATCGCCCGCGTGTCTATCTGGCCCGTGGGCCAGAGGGGCTGGAAACCGGGATGAAAGGCTCGATCAACACCGAGATCATCGAGCGGGCAGGCGGTCGCAATGTTGCCGATGATGGCGGCGTGACCAAGGGGTTGGTGAATGCCTCGATGGAACAGGTGATCGTCGCCAACCCGGATACCATCGTGACATGGGACCGGAATTTCTTTGCCCGTGTGTTCGACGATCCACTCTGGCGGGGGATTGATGCGGTGCGCGATGGCCAAGTCTACCTGTCGCCTACGGCCCCCTTCGGATGGATTGATCGGCCGCCGTCGCTGAACCGGTTGATGGGGCTACACTGGATGGCGGGGCTGCTGTACCCTGACCGTTGGGAGGGCGATCTGAAGGCCGATACCCGTGCCTTCTACAAGCTCTATTATCATGTCGATCTTGATGACGACGACCTGGAAAGGCTGCTGGAATGGGCCGAGGGACGACCGCCGATGTGACGCTACCATGCGCCGGGCTGACGCTGACCGGTGCGTTGGCGGGTGTGCTTGCTCTGCTGGCCTTTGGGGCGGTGATGATCGGACCCTATGCCCTGACACCGGGGCAGGTCGTTTCGGCCCTTCTGTGCCATGGCGAGCAACAGGCGCAGATCGTCGTCTGGAACATCCGCCTGCCCCGCGTGGGCGCGGCGCTTTTGGTGGGCGCAGCGCTGGCCGCCGCCGGGGCCAGTTACCAAGCGCTTTTTCGCAACCCGCTTGTGTCCCCGGACATCCTTGGAGTGTCTGCGGGGGCAGGGCTGGGCGCGGTGGCGGGCATCTTTCTTTCGCTGCCGGTGGCCGCGATTCAGGCTTCGGCTTTTGTCGGCGGCATGGCGGCGGTGGGGGTGGTCACTCTGGTCGGTGGCATGGTGCGTCATACCGACCGAACGCTGACGCTTGTCCTGCTGGGCGTCGTGGTGGGGGCACTGGCGGGGGCGGCGACCTCGCTTCTGAAGGTCATGGCCGACCCCTATGATCAGCTTCCGGCGATCACCTTCTGGCTGCTTGGGTCGCTGGCCTCGATCACGACGCGCGACATCCTGCCCGCTTTGCCGGTGGTGCTGATCGGCTTGGTGCCGCTGGCCCTGCTGCGCTGGCGGATCAATGTTCTTTCTCTTGGCGATGATGAGGCCCGCGCGCTGGGGGTCGAGGCCGGGCGCACCCGCTTTCTTGTCATTGCCGCCGCCACGCTGATCACCGCCAGCGTCACGGCGCTGGCCGGGGTGGTCGGCTGGGTTGGCCTTGTGATCCCGCATATCGCGCGGATGTTGGTTGGGCCGGGGTTCGGGCGGCTTTTGCCTGCCTCGGCGCTGATCGGCGCGGGTTATCTGCTGATCGTCGATACGCTGGCGCGGACCATCGCCGCGGTTGAGGTGCCCTTGGGGGTGCTGACCGCCGTGATCGGCGCGCCGTTCTTCGTCTGGCTTCTTGCGCGTGGTCGTCGGGGGTGGTCTTGATGTTGGAGGCGCAGGACCTGTCCATCGGCCACGGACGAACCGAGATCGGCAGCGGCCTTACCCTGTCGGTCAGACGCGGCGAAATCCTTTGCCTGCTCGGCCCCAATGGCTGCGGCAAGACCACGCTTTTCCGCACGCTGATGGGGCTGTTACCGGCCTTGGCAGGCGAGGTTCTGTTGCAAGGCCACCCGATCAACGCGCAGAGCCGGGCCAGGATCGCGCAGGCCATCGCCTATGTTCCGCAGGCCCACGCGCCGCCGTTCCCCTTCGAGGCAATTGAAGTTGTGCTGATGGGGCGCACGGCGCGGCTTGGCGCGTTTTCGCAGCCGGGAAAAGCGGATCGCATGGCAGCCCGCCGCGCAATGGAGAGGTTGGGCATCGCCGACCTTGCGCACAGGGATTATTCACGCTTGTCCGGCGGCCAGCGACAGCTTGTTCTGATCGCCCGCGCCTTGGCGCAGGATACGCCGCTCATTGTCATGGACGAACCCACCGCCAGTCTCGATTTCGGCAATCAGGCGCAGGTGATGGCACAGATTTCAGGGTTGGCACATGCGGCGGGCAAGAATGGACACGGCGTGATCCTGTCGACGCATGACCCCGATCAGGCCTTTGCCCTGAATGCGAGGGTCATGTTGATGAGCGGTGGCGGCGTGCTGGCCGATGGTCCGGCACAGGATGTCTTGACCGATGCCAACCTAAGCACCGTCTACGGCCTGCCTGTCACGGTCGAAACCACGGCCTCTGGTCGCAGGGTTTGTCTGCCGTCCTTGCGTCAGTCCGCACCGACCATGACATCGGATGCCTTGACGATGGCATAGGCGGTTTTGCCAACCTCCAGTTCCAACTCCTCGACCGAGGCATTGGTGATCATCGCGGACACGATGCTTCCGCCGCCAAGGTCGATCTGCACCGTGGCGTTTACAGCCCCTTTTTCGATACCGACCACCGTTCCGGCCAATTTGTTGCGTGCGCTGATTTTCATGGGCTTTCCTCGCTTGCTGATTTTCGCTTTCTTAAAGGGTATGATACCGCAAGGCGATTTCAACGGGGCAGGACAGCATGAGTGATCCACGCGGCAATGCGTTTCGCTTTGACCTGCGCGAGGCGAATGGCGCCCTTGGCGATATCGGCACGCTGCTGCCTCTGAGCCTTGGTACCATCGCACTGGCGGGCCTTTCCGCGCCTATGGTGCTGATGGGCTTTGGCCTGTTTTATATCATCACGGGCCTTGTCTATCGCCTGCCGGTTCCGGTGCAACCGATGAAGGCGATCGCCGCCGTGGCCATGCTGGGCGTGGTATCCCCCGCCGAGATCGCACTGAGCGGCGTTTTGATCGGTTTGGTGCTGCTGATGCTGGGTGGTAGCGGTCTGATTGACCAAATTGCGCGACTTGTGCCGCAATCGGTTCTGTCGGGGCTGCAATTGGGGCTGGGCCTGTCCCTTGGCTGGGTTGCGGTCGGGCTGGTTCAGGATCAATGGCTGATCGGCGTGCTGTCATTCGGGGTGGCGATTACCGCCCTTCGGGCCGGCACGCATGCGGCCTTGCTGACGATCATTGCCGGGGTCGCCTTCGGGCTGATCGCAGGCCTTCCCGAGGGGCCCCCACCACGCGCCGCGCCTTGGGGCATGCCGCATTTCGATTTCGCTGACCTGCCCCTCGCCATAACCGACCTGGCCCTGCCGCAGTTGGCCTTGACCCTGACCAATGCAGTCTTTCTGACAACGCTCGTCGCGGGGGACTTGTTCGGTGCCCGCGCGGTGCATGTCAGCGCACGCAATCTGTGCCTGACCTCGGGGCTGGCTAACCTGTTGCTGGCACCGATGGGGGCCTTGCCGATGTGCCACGGTGCGGGCGGCGTCGCGGCGCATCGCAGGTTCGGTGCCCGCACGGGTGCTGCCCCCTGCATGATCGGCGGCCTTTTGTTGCTTATCGCGATCCTGCCGCCGCCTGTGCAAGGCGCGATCCTGTCGGCAATTCCCACCGCGACCCTGGGCGCGCTGCTTCTGATCGCGGCGTGGGAGCTTGCCATCAGCCGCCGCCTGATCGACGCCCGACCGTCCTGCCGCCCGGTTATCGCGGTGACCGCGCTGGCCACGGTGCTGGCGAACCCATTGCTGGGGCTGGTTGCGGGCACCTGCGCCGAGATCGTCCGGAAAATCATCGTATCCAAGCGCAAGATCCGGCGGGAATAGGATCACCGTGACAACGCGTGCCCACCTTGCCTTTCGTAGATCAGTCGGAATGTGAAGTGCCGCCGCGACGCGCGGAGGTCACCATCCCGACACCATCGGCAGGAGGCGCCCCTGTTTAAGCGAGGCCGGGAAGCCACAGGACGATCGCGGGAAAGGCCACAAGCAAGCCGATCGTCACCGCGTCGGCGATGAAGAAGGGCATCACGCCGCGGAAGACGTCCTGCACGCTGAGATCGTCGCGCACGCCGGCCACCACGAAACAGTTGAGGCCGATGGGCGGCGTGATGAGACAGAATTCGGCCATCTTGACCACGAGGATGCCGAACCAGACCGCGCACATCGGCCCCGACATTCCGAAGGTCGCCTCCTCGGCACCCACGTTTACCCCCCCGTTGAGCGCCATTACCGCCGGGTAGACCACCGGTAGCGTCAAAAGCAGCATGCCGATGGCATCCATGAACATGCCCAGCACGGCATAGGCCAGCAGGATGCAGATCAGGATCAGCATCGGCGACAGCGTCAGCGAGGTGATCCAGTCGGCGAAGGCCGAGGGCAGGTCGGCAAAGCCGAGGAACCGCACGTAGATCAGAACGCCCCAGATGATGGTAAAGATCATCACCGAGAGTTTCGCCGTTTCAAGCAATGCGTCCTTCAGTTCGGGCCAGCGCATGCCGCGATAGAGCGCCATGAGGAACACCACGAAGGCCCCGATTGCGCCGCCCTCGGTGGGTGTGCCCCATGCGTCGCCGCCGAAGGGGTTGTAGACGAAAAAGATGATCGTCACGACGACAAAGACGATGGGCAGGGCAGGGGGCAGCGACACGAACCTTTCGCGCCACGTAAAGCCGCTTACCGGCGGGCCGAACCCCTTGATGGTCAGCGCCAGCCCGATGATGAGCGCGCCGTAGACAAAGGCGGAGAACACGCCGGGAATGAACCCGGCCAAAAGCAGCTTGCCTACGTCCTGTTCGACGATGATGGCGTAGATCACCAGCAGCGCCGAGGGCGGAATGAGCGAGGCCAGCGTGCCGCCGGCGGCCACCACGCCCGCCGCGAACCGCTTGTCATAGCCGATCTTGAGCATCTCGGGGATGGCGATGCGGGCAAAGACAGCCGCCGTTGCCACGCTCGCCCCCGACACGGCGGCGAACCCCGCCGTGGCAAAGACCGTCGAGACCGCAAGCCCCCCCGGCACCCATGCGATCCAGCGTTTCGCGGCCTCGAAAAGGGCCTTGGTCAGCCCCGCGTAATAGGCGAGGTAGCCGATCATGATGAAGGTGGGAATGAGGCTGAGTGCCTGCGAACTGACCTTGGAATGGGGGACCTGCCCGGCGGTCTTGGCCGCGACGGTCAGCGCCCAGAAAAATTCATCCCCGGCGTAGCCTTTCTTGGACCAGAAGATCCAGATCAGCCCGACCATGCCCGCAAGTGCGGCGGCAAAGGCCACGCGCATACCCAGTATGACGACGACCAGCATCATGCCGGTCACGACAAGCCCGATCTCTATCGGCTCCATCAGGTCAATTCCTTATTCATCGTGGCCGCGCAGCTGTGCGGCCTCGCGGGCGGCCTGTGCCGCCGCATCCTCGATCAGCGGTACGGCGACAGGCCGCTCCGCCCCGGTGATCAGCGCCCGCCCGAAGCCCCAGACCTGCAACAGCAGCCGCAGCGACAGCACGCTGAAGGCGATCGGCGCAAGGATCTTCGCGGGCCAGATCGGCAGCGCGATGTCGATGGTGCTGTCGCGGCTCCACATCGGGGCGTTCCAGTCGAAACTGCGTTCGAAATGCGCCCAGCTTCCCCAGACCAGCAGCAGCATCAGCGCCAGTATCGCCAGCGTCGTGATCAATTCGATCAGCCACAGCGCGCGGCCACTGAACATTCCGACGAAGATATCCATGCGGATATGCCCGCCGTCGCGTTGTGTATAGGCCACGCCCATGAAGGCGATAAGCGGCATGATCTGTTCGATCCAGTCGACATAGCCGGGCAGCGGTTGATTGAAGAAATTGCGCCCGCCCACGGAAAACACCGCCAGCACCATCAGCGAAAACACCGCCAGCCCGCTTAGGAGGGCAAGCTGCCGCTCGATCCGGTAAAGGCCGCGATCAAGCCTGCTCAGGCTGCTGTTGTCGGACAGAACAGAGGCCGTTCCCGCCATGGGTCATCTCCGGTTTGGGTCGCAAGAACAGGGCCCGCGGCGTATCCGCCGCGGGCTGTCGGGCCGTTGGGGTTACGAGCCTTCCTTGAGTTCGCTCAGCTTGCCGGTGGCGAAGTCATAAAGCTCTTGCGCGGGGATGCCGCGATTGCCCATGTCCTCGATCCAGGCTTCGGCGGCCGGACCGGCGACTGCCTCTTCGAACTTGGCGAGCGAGTCGGCGTCGAAGCTGATGACCTCGATGCCGCGCTCTTCGAGGGCGGGACCCCAGGCTTCCAGCGTGTTGTTCTGGTAATTGTCGACGTAGTGGTCGAGGGCCTCGTCGATCGAGCCCAAAAGCGCCTCGCGGTGCTCATCCGACAGGGTGTCGAGGGCGTCGGTATTGGCCACCACCGGGCAGTTCACCGTGCCGGGGTTGAGGTTCGAGGTCCACCATTTGCCGTTCTCGATGGTGCCGAAGGCCATGTGCGCATGCGGGGCAAAGGCCACGGCCTTGACCACGCCGCTATCCATCGCCTGCCGGACTTCGGTTGCCGACATCGAGGTGGGCACCGCGTCCACGGCTTCCATCGCGTCGCCGATGCCGCCGGTGGCGCGTACGCTGAGCCCTGCGAAATCGTCAAGGCTGCGCGGGGCGTCGCCAAGGCCCACGAGGTTGTATTGCGGCATGGGCGAGGGCATGAGCAGCGTCGCGTTCCAGCGCGCCAGATCGGCTTTGACCGCCGGTTGGTCATAAAGCGCCATGGACAGGGCGCGCTCTTGTTCGAGCGTTTCGACGCCGAGGAAGGGCAGTTCCAGAACCGTGATCGTCGGGTTCTTGTCGCGGTGATAGCCGGCGCAGAACTGTGCCATCTCGAAGGCCCCGATGGAAATCCCGTCGAGGTTTTCGCGGTTGTTGGACAGGCCGCCGTAGCTGATGTTCAGGGTGAATTCGCCGCCCGTCTTGTCGCTGACCAGTTCGGCCAGTTTCTCGACATGTTCGGTAAAGGCCCGGCGCTTGCCCCAGAGCGAGACGTTCCATTCGGTGGCCATCGCTTCGCCGGCGAAGGCAAGGCTGATTGCGGCCACGGCGGAATAACTCAGGAATTTCTGCATGGTTTCTCCTCCCAGATGTCATGCGTCATACGTGATGGGGGCTACTTTGGGTCATCCCCGGCACGAAGGCTATGAAGAAAATCGCGCATGCTCCGGAGGCCGCCCTGCGGATATCCGCAAGGGGGGGGGCTGGGATGCGTGGAGCCTAAAGCAGCGCCTCCTTGTCCAGCCCCAGCTTGACGATCTTCTCGTTCAGGGTGCGCCGCCCGATGCCCAGTGCCTCGGCCACCGCTTCCATCTTTCCCTCGTGCGCGGTGATCGCCTTGGCGATCAGTTCGCGTTCGAAGGCGGCCACGGCGGCGCGCAGCGTGTCGGGCACGTCATCGGCCAGCGCGTCGCGGTGCAGTGCCTGCGTCATCGACCCGGCGCCGCGCCGCGCGCTGAGCACCCGGCGTTCGCAGACGCTGCGCAATTCGCGCACGTTGCCCGGCCAGTCATGCGCCAACAGGGCCGCGCTGTCCTCGGGGGTGAGGTCGGGGGCGCGGGTTTCGTAGACGCGGGCGAATTCGTCCAAGAACCGCGCCGCAAGAAGCATCACGTCGTCGCGCCGTTGCCGGAGCGTCGGCAGGGCGATCACCGTGGTATTCAGCCGGTAGAGCAGATCGGCCCGCAGCCGCCCTTCGCTTACCGCCTGGTCGGGATCTTCGTTGGTGGCCGAGATTACCCGGAACGCCAGCGGCACCGGGGCCTCGGCCCCGAGCGGCAAGACCTGCTTGTCCTCGATCACCCGCAACAGCTTGGCCTGTACGGGCATCGGGCAGGAACAGATTTCATCGAGGAACAGCGTGCCGCCATCGGCCCCCTGCAAGCGCCCCTTGGTGCCGCCCTCGGCGCCGAACATCTCGGCCTCGAACCCTTCGACCGACAGCGCCGCGCAATTGAGCGCCATGAAGGGCCCGGCGGCATCGCCGCCGAGGTCATGCAGGGCGCGCGCCACCAGTTCCTTGCCGGTGCCGGTTTCGCCCTGCACCATCACGGCGGCGCCGCTTTGCGACAGGTCCAGCACCTCTTCGCGCAGGGCGGCGGTTTCGGGGGTTTGCCCCAAGAGCACCCGGTCCAGCCCGGAGAGTTGCATCAACCGCGATTTCAGCCGCTCGGTCGTGCGCCGCATCGCGTGTTGTTCGGCGGCATGGCGCAGGATGTTCAGCAGGCGGCGCGGTTCGTGCGGTTTCTCGACAAAGCTGTAGGCCCCGCGCTGCATCGCATCCACCGCCATGGCAATATCGCCATGCGCCGAGATCAGCACCAGCGGCGGCGACAGGTCGAGGTCGAGGCTGTCCAGAAGGTCCAGCCCCGACATGCCCGGCATCCGCACGTCCGAGAGGATCACGTCGGGCTGAAAGGCCTCAAGCCGCTCGGACAGCCTGTCGGCACGCGGCAGTGCCTCGACACACCAGCCCGAGGCCTCAAGCAGGTCGATCAGCGACAGGCGCATCGCGCGGTCATCCTCGACGATCAGGATACGGTGGGTCTTGGGGGTGCTCATGCCGTGCTCAAATCCTTGTCCATCCCCTGTTGCGGGATCTCGATTCGGAACATCGCGCCGCCCTGGGCGAGGTTATCGGCGCTGAACCGGCCCTGATGCGCCTTGACGATATTCGCCGAGATCGCAAGGCCCAGCCCCATGCCGCGCCCGCTTTCGCGGGTGGTGACGAAGGGTTCCTGCAACTTGTCCAGGCTTGCCTGTCCCAGGCCGTGCCCGGTGTCGCGTACCTCGACCCAGCCGGTGCCGTCGCCTTGCCCCAGCGTGATCTCGATGCGCCGAGTGGCACAATCCTCGACCGCGTCCACGGCATTGCGTAGCACGTTGGTCAGCACCTGTTCCAGCCGCAACTGGTTGCCGCGCACCAGAACCGGGCGGTCGGGCGCATCGACCGAGGTCGTGGCCCCCACCTTGGCGATATTCGGCTCGACCAGGGCCAGTGCGGCCTGCACCACGGCGCCCAGATCGACCGGGCCGAATTCCTCGCGGTCGTTGCGGGCAAAGAATTTCAGTTGCCGGGTGATCCCTTCCATCCGGTCGACGATGCCGGTGATCCGGGGGATGATCCGCGCCGCCGGTTGGCCGCCGATCTCGGCTGCTGTCAGGTGGTTGCGCATCGCCGCGATGGGTTGCCCCAGTTCATGGGTGACCGAGGCGGCCAGTTGCCCCAGCGCGGCCAGCCGGCTTGCCCGTTCCAGTTCGTCCTGTGTGCGTTTCAACCGGCGCTCGGCGGTGCGGCGCTCTTCGATTTCCACGGCGAGCCTTTCGTTGGCCTCGCGCAGTTGCGCCTCTTCGGCCTCGGACCGGCGCAGGGCGGCGCCGATACGCTTGGTCCGGCGCACCTGCGACACGAGGAACCCCGCGCCCGCAAGGAGCATCACCAGACCTGTGAGCAGCCAACTGCGGGTGACGGCGGCGTTGTCATCGGCAAAGTAGTGCAGCACCCAGTCGTGCGGGGCGACCGAGGCCGACAGGTGGATACGTTCGGCCCCGCCGATCACGGCGCGCGCATCGCCCCGTGGTTGCCAGCCCAGAGGCGCGAGGTCTTGCCCCGGAAACTGCCGGTTCTGTGCAATTCGGGCGCGTTGGTCCGCGGTCAGGTCGCGCAGGCTTCGGTAGCGCCAGGCGGGGTCCGACGACAGCAGGACGATACCGTCGCGATTGGCCAGAAACACCTGTTCCCCCGCCGCGCGCCAGGTTTCTTCGAGATTGGTCAGGTCGAGCTTGATGGCGATCACCCCGATCAGCGCGCCCTTGGCGTCCTGAACCGCGTCGGCGATGAAATAGCCGGGCAGGCCCGTTGTGGCCCCGATGCCGTAGAACCGCCCCTGCGTGCCGTCGCGCGCCGCCTGAAAGTAAGGGCGAAACGAGTAATCCTGTCCCACGAAGGTGCCGGGGCGCCCCGCGTTCGAGGCTGCAATGGTCGTCCCGTCGGGCCGCATCAGGTAGATCGCATCAAGCCCCGATTGCGCCGCGAAGGCCGCCAGCCTGCGGTCGAGCCGCCCGGTCGGGCCGCCGTTGGCGGTGTCGATCACGTGGGTGTCGCGGGCAAGCACGTAGGTGAGATGCGAAAACCGTTCAAGTTCCGAGCGTACGGTACTGTGGTAAAGCGACAGGCGGCCGCGGGCCTTGGCCTCTTCCTCGGATTCAAAGAAGCTGAGCGAGAGCCAGAACACGCCGATGGCCACGCAGAGCGCGGTAAAGGCGGCAAGGGCGGTGGTGTTCAAGCGCATGGGTCACAGGTATTGGTATTTTTGTGCCCCCGTGCAAGCGAAAGCTTTTGATCCACCGCCCGGCTGGCCGCCCTTAGACCAGCCTTGAGGTTTCCAGTGCCGCGCGGACGAAATCGGCAAACAGCGGGTGCGGATCGAAGGGCTTGGATTTCAGTTCGGGGTGGAACTGCACGCCGATGAACCACGGGTGATCGGACCATTCGACGATTTCCGGCAAGCGCCCGTCGGGGGACATGCCCGAGAAGGTGAGGCCGACATCCTCGAGCTTCTGGCGGTAGGTCACGTCCACCTCGTAACGGTGGCGGTGGCGTTCATCAATCGCGGTGTCGCCGTAGACCTGCGCCACGCGGGAGCCTTCCTTGAGCGTCGCGTCATAGGCCCCGAGGCGCATGGTGCCGCCCTTGTCATCCGAGACCTTGCGCTTGACCTTCTCGTTGCCCTGCACCCATTCCTTGAGGTGGTAAACCACGGGGGTGAAACGCTTTTTCCCGGCCTCGTGGTCAAATTCCTCGGAGCCTGCATCCTCAAGCCCGGCCAGGTTGCGGGCGGCTTCGATCACCGCCATTTGCATGCCGAGGCAGATGCCCAGGTAGGGAATCTTGCGTTCGCGGGCGAATTGGGCGGCCTTGATCTTGCCCTCGGTGCCGCGTTCCCCGAAGCCGCCGGGGACAAGGATGGCGTGGAAGCCTTCGAGGTGCGGCGCGGGGTCTTGGGTATCGAAAATCTCGGCATCGACCCATTCGACGCGGACCTTGACGCGGTTGGCCATGCCGCCGTGGGTCAGCGCCTCTTTGATCGACTTGTAGGCATCCTCAAGCTGGGTGTATTTGCCGACGATGGCAACCTTCACCTCGCCGTCGGTGTTGTGGATACGGTCATAGACGTCTTGCCAGACGGTGAGGTCGGGCTTGGGCGCGGGCGAGATGTTGAAGGCATCCAGCACCGCCTGATCCAGCCCTTCGCGGTGATAGGCGAGGGGGGCCTCGTAGATCGAGCTGAGGTCATAGGCGGCGGTAACGGCCTCTTTGCGGACGTTACAGAAAAGCGCGATCTTCTCGCGTTCCTTTTCCGGGATCGGCTGTTCGGAGCGGCAGACAAGAATATCGGGGGCGATGCCGATGCTCTGCAGTTCCTTGACCGAGTGCTGGGTGGGTTTGGTTTTAAGCTCACCGCTGGCGGCGAGATAGGGCAGCAGGGTGAGGTGCATGAAGATGCATTGGCCACGCGGGCGGTCGTGGCTGAACTGGCGGATGGCCTCGAAAAACGGCAAGCCCTCGATATCGCCCACGGTGCCGCCGATCTCGCAAAGCATGAAATCGACCTCGTCGTCGCCGACGGCCAGAAATTCCTTGATCTGGTTGGTGACGTGGGGGACGACCTGAATGGTCTTGCCGAGGTAATCGCCGCGCCGTTCCTTTTCCAGCACGTCGGAATAGATGCGGCCGGAACTGACCGAGTCGGTCATGCGGGCGGGCACGCCGGTGAAGCGTTCGTAGTGGCCTAGGTCAAGGTCGGTTTCGGCGCCATCGTCGGTGACGAAAACCTCGCCATGCTCAAAAGGCGACATGGTGCCGGGATCGACGTTGAGATAGGGGTCAAGCTTGCGCAGGCGGACCGAGAAACCGCGCGCCTGCAAAAGCGCGCCGAGCGCGGCCGAGGCCAGCCCCTTGCCAAGGGATGAAACAACGCCGCCGGTGATAAAGATATAACGTGCCATGCGCGTGGCATCCCCCGTGAAATTGAGCGTGACATGAGCCCGAACCGGCCATTTTTGGCCGCAGCATCACGGGACTCAAGATATAAAGGATTCGCGCGACATGCGCAAGCCAACCGCAAGATACTGTTGCGGTTAAGGGCGTGCCCTCAAGGCGTTGTGGTTAGTCGGCGGTCGGTGTGAGCGGGGCGTCATCGCCTGCCGAAGGCGGCAGGAGGTTGTCGCCCGCGTCGGGCTGCGTCGGGTCATCGGTGGCGGCCGGGGCCGGGGCATCGGTGATCCGGTCCAGAACCGAGGAGCCCGCCGATTGCTGTGCCGCGATGATCGTCAGAGTGATCGAGGTGACGATGAAGGCGGTCGCCAGAATCCAGGTCAGCTTGCCCATGGCGGTCGCCGCCGAGCGGCCCGCCGTGGCACCGCCGCCACCGCCGCCCATGCCAAGCCCGCCGCCTTCGGAGCGTTGCAGAAGGACCACGCCAATCAGGGAGAGGGCCAGAAGCAGGTGGATGATCAGGACGACGTTTTCCATGTGGGCGACCTTTGTCGAGCGGGTTGCATCAGGGGGCTACTTAGGCAATTCGCGGCCCGCCCGCAACCCGGCAATCTTGATAGGATCGCGATTGCCCGCCCTTGAGCGGCATTTCCTCCGATCCGCAGGATCGAGGAAGTGGCATTGCGTCTTGCCCTTGGCAGCGCGCGGGCCTAACACAAACACATGAGACTTTTATTTCTGGGTGATGTCGTGGGCCGCGCCGGCAGGCGCGCCATAGCCGAAAACCTTCCGACGCTGCGCGAAGACTGGCGTTTGGACTTCGTTGTCGTCAACGGTGAGAACGCGTCGGGGGGTATGGGCCTGACGGGGGCGCATGCCAAGGGGTTTTTCGATGCCGGCGCCGATGCGGTCACCCTGGGCGATCATGCCTTCGATCAAAAGGACATGCTGCAATCCATCGAATCCGAGCCGCGGCTTGTGCGCCCGCTCAACTTCGCCAAGGAATGTCCGGGCCGCGGCGCGCGGGTTTTTTCCGACAGGCGGGGGCGGAAGGTGCTTGTCGCCCAGGTGCTGGGGCAGGTTTTCATGAAACGCTGTTTCGACGATCCTTTCTCGGCGATGGACGCGGTTTTGCGCGCGCACCCTTTGGGCGGGGCGGTGCAGGCCAGCCTTGTTGACGTGCATTGTGAAGCCACCAGCGAGAAAATGGCCATGGGCCATTTTTGCGATGGGCGGGCCAGTGTCGTGGTCGGCACCCATACCCATGTTCCCACCGGCGACGCGCAGATCCTGCCGGGCGGCACGGCGTATCAAACCGATGCGGGCATGTGCGGCGATTACGACTCGGTTATCGGGATGCAGAAGGGCGAACCCATGCGCCGATTCATCACCGGCATGTCGAAGGCCCGGTTCGAACCGGCAATGGGCAGTGTCACCCTGTCGGGCCTTTTTGTCGAAACCGACGACCGCAGCGGCAAGGCCACCAGTGTCAAGATGATCCGCCATGGCGGGCGGCTTGAGGCCGCGACCCCTTGACGGGGCGGCTTTCGCTGATTGCCGTTTTGGTGCTGGTCGGCGCGGGCTGGGGCCTGACCACGCCCTTGTCGAAGATCGCGGTCAGCGAAGGGTATCGGCAGTTCGGGCTGATCTTCTGGCAACTTGTTGTATCGGCGGTGCTGTTGCAGGGGCTGACCTGGGCGCGGGGCAGGGGCCTGTCTGGTGACCGGATTTGGCGTGGCGTGGTCCATATGGCTTTTGCAGGAAAGCTATCCGCCTACGGTTTGGGCAGCACTGGCGGCGATGCTGATCGGGGTGTTTCTTGTGCAGCCCCGCAAGCCGATGGCGCTTGCCCCGGTGCCGGGCATGCGCGACAATAAAACAAACGACCAAGGTAACGAGCAGACGTGATGCAATTTCTGGAACTTTCACAGACCGGTCAGGCGGTGATCACGCTTTGCGTGGTGCTTGCCATGTTCGTTCTGTTCGTGCGCGAGATTTACCCGACCGAGGTCGTGGCGATCAGTGGCGCGGCCATCCTTCTGGCCTTGGGGGTTTTGCCCTATGAGGCCGCGTTGAACGTCTTGTCCAACCCCGCCCCCTGGACCATTGCCGGGCTGTTCATCGTCATGGGGGCCTTGGTGCGCACCGGGGCCCTGGATGCCTTTACGACGTTGGCGGACCGGCAGGCCAAGGTGAACCCGAAAATTGCCATCGGCATGTTGATGGGGTTTGTAGTGATCGGGTCGTCCTTCATGAACAACACGCCGGTGGTCGTGGTGATGATCCCGGTGTTCGTGCAATTGGCCCGGACGCTTGGGATTACCGCAAGTCGCCTGCTGATCCCGTTGAGCTATGGCGCGATCCTGGGGGGGACGCTGACCCTTATCGGCACTTCGACGAACCTTTTGGTGGATGGTGTCGCGCGTTCGAAGGGCATGGAGCCTTTCACCATCTTCGAGGTCACGCCACTGGCGGTGATCCTTGTGGTGTGGGGCATGGTTTATCTTTATTTCATAGGGCCTTACCTTCTTCCGGATCGTGAAAGCATGGCGGATATGCTGTCGGATCGGTCAAAGATGAAATTCTTTACCGAGGCGGTGATCCCGCCGGAATCGAACCTTGTCGGGCGCGAGGTGACGGGGGTTCAGTTGTTCAAGCGCGAAGGGGTGCGCCTGATTGACGTGGTGCGCGGCGATACCTCGCTGAGGCGCAACCTCAAGGGGGTTACGCTTCAGGTCGGTGACCGCGTGATCCTGCGCACCCAGATGACCGAACTTCTGAGCCTGCAGCGCAACAAGAGCCTGAAGCGGGTCGACCAGGTGTCGGCGGTTGAGACCACCACCGTCGAGGTGCTGATTACCCCGGGCTGCAAGATGGTGGCGAAATCCTTGGGGCAACTGCGCCTGCGCCGGCGCTATGGTGTCTATCCGCTTGCGGTGCATCGCCGGAACCAGAACATCGGTCGGCAACTTGACGATCTTGTGGTTCGGGTGGGCGATACCCTTTTGCTGGAAGGGGCGCCGGAGGATATTCAACGCCTGTCGCGCGATATGGACCTTGTGGATGTCTCGCACCCTTCGGCGCGGGCGTTTCGCCGTGGACATGCCCCGATTGCCTTGGCGTCGCTTGCCGGTATCGTTGTCTTGGCCGCCTTGGGTGTGGCCCCGATCCTGGCGCTTGGGGTCATGGCCGTGGCCGTTGTCCTGTTGACCCGCTGTATCGACGCCGATGAGGCGTTTTCCTTTATCGAGGGCCGGTTGCTGGCCCTGATTTTCGCGATGTTGGCGGTGGGGGCCGCGCTTGAAGCTTCGGGGGCGGTGCGCCTGATCGTTGATTTCATGGCGCCCGCCCTGATGCTGTTGCCCGGGGTCTTGGTGATCTGGGCGGTGTACCTGCTGACCTCGGTGTTGACGGAACTGGTCAGCAACAACGCCGTGGCGGTCGTTGTCACGCCGATTGCAATCGGTCTGGCGGATGCGATGGGGGTGGATGCGCGGCCCTTGGTGGTGGCGGTCATGGTGGCCGCCAGCGCCAGTTTCGCCACGCCCATCGGGTATCAGACCAACACGCTTGTCTACGGTCCCGGCGGCTATCGCTTTACCGATTTCATGAAGGTGGGTATTCCGCTGAACCTGAGTGTCGGGTTGTTGGCCAGTGCCGTTATTCCGCTGATCTGGCCGCTTTAATCCTCGGGCGTGCCTTCGAGCACCGCCAAGTGGCGCGCGCCGCGATCCGCAAGCGGGCCGGTGCCATCCTTCCAGCGACGGTGAATCCAGAACCATTGGCCCATGTGTTGGCGGATCATCGTCTCAAGCCGGGTGTTGAACGCCCGCGTCATGGTGACCGCGTCGCTTGCCGGAATTTCCTGTTCGACGATGATGCGAAAATCAAGGCCATTGGCCTCTCGCACGGCCCAGACCGGCACCAGTGGGGTGCCATACTTCAGGGCCATTTCCGCCGTGGCAAGCGAGGTCAGCGCCGGTTTTCCGAAGAAGTCCAGCGGCACGCCGTCATGGGCGTTCAGATCGCTCAGGATGCCGACACAGCCCCCCGACCGCAGCCGTTTGACCATCTGCAGCATGCCCCGGCGGCCCTGTTCGAACAAGGGTTCGCTGATCCGGGCCATGGCGTCGACGTAATGCGCGTTGAAGGGGCGGTTCGCCATCGGGCGATAGAACACACCCATGGGAAAGCCCATCTCGATCATTGCCACGCGGGTGGCATTGATCGACCCGAAATGCCCGGTAACAAAAAGGATCGGGCGGCCTTCGGCGCGGGCCTTTTCGATGAATGGCAGGCCGGGGCCTTCGACCGGGGTGCGGCGGACATGATCGCGGAACTCGGGGCTGTAAAGCTCCATCATGTTGCGGCCCGCGTTATCGGTGACCTCAAGGCTCAGGCGTTTTGCCTGTGCCTTGTCGATCTCGGGGCAGGCATGGGCAAGGTTCTGGCGTACGCGCTTGTTGTACCCGGCCAGGGGGGCCAGAACACGCGAGGTCAACCAGCCCGCCGCGGGGATACGCCAGCGATAGGGCAAGGCCCGCGACAGAAACATCGGTGCATATAGCGCCGCGCCGGTCAGGCGTTCGCGCAGCGGGATGCGCTGGGGCGGGCGTTGGTTGTTCATCGGGGGGCCTGGCCAGGGTTGCTTGCTTTGGCGGTGACATACGCCGGGTGGGCGCATCGCACAAGCCTGTCAGGGCTGCCTGGGCAGGCCCGTTCCGATCATCGAGTCGCGGGTGACAAGGGCGGCAAGCGCATCCTCGGTCAGGCCCTCGGTGCCGTCAGGCCGCGCGGGAAGCACGATATAGCGCATGTCGGCGGTGCTGTCGTGCACCCGAATTTGCGTTTCTTTTGGGAGGGTTAGGCCAAATTCTTCAAGCACTTTGCGGGGCTCGCGCACGGCGCGGGAACGATAGGCGCGGGTCTTGTACCAATCGGGCGGCAGGCCCAACAGGTTGCGCGGATAGCACGAACATAAGGTACAGACGATAAGGTTATGAATTTCCTTGGTATTTTCGACAGCGATCAGATGGAGGGGGCCAAGATCGAAGCCCATCTCGCGGCTGGCGGCGGAGGCATCTTGCAAAAGCCGTGCCTTGAAATCCGGATCTACCCAGGCCCGGGCCACCACGGCAGCGCCGTTGGCGGGGCTGCGGGCATCCATGGTGTCGATCTGTTCCGTGATCTCGGACGGGGTGAGAATCTGCTTTTCGACCAAAAGCTCACGAACGGCGATTTCCATGGTTTGCCAATAGGTTAGAGGATGATCATCATCCTTTCGGTAAGGGTGGCCCGAGGGGCTGAGGTGATCATGCGGCATCGGGTCAAAGCCTTTCCAGCCAGTGGTCGTAAATCTCGGCGTCGAGGGTATCGGTGGGGCATTCGGCCTGATCGCCCCAGACCTCACCCATGGTAAAGCGCACGCGGTAGAGCGGTTTTTCCTCGGCGGGAAGGCCATAGGCCAATTGTTCGGGGTTCCTGAAGGGGCCAAGCGCGCGTTCGATCACGCCTTGTTTGCCGCGCAGATAGGCCGGTGTGCGGACATGGCCGGGGGGCATCATCGCCTTGACGCGCACGCGTTCAGCCATCCTGCGCCTCGCCGTAGCTGGGGCCGCGGCGGGCAATCTCGTCCATCCGCGCGCCCAGTTCTTCAATGCTGTAGGTGCCTGATTCCAATAGGTTCTGGTTGATGGCAGCGATCCAGCGTTCGTAGTAGCTCATGGTTTCAAAGGCGTCTTCGCCCATGTCCTCAAGCGCGCGGCGCAGCCCGTCGACGGTAAACAGCCCCTTTCCGCCGCACAGCACCATGAGGGCATCGACGCGCTTTTCCCAAAGGGCGAAATCGTGGTCGTCCCGGGGCACCGGGCCGGCGGGGGTGCCGCCCATGTCGTGCCAGCGTTTTCCATCGGGTTGGGTCATGCGAAAAGACTAGGCGGGAAAGTAAGGGGCTGTCCAGAGGGTCAGGGATAAAGCCGCAATTCAGACAGGGCGATATCGGCGTAAAAGGGCTTTCCAATCGCGACAATACCTAGCCTTCTCAGAGATTTAAGGTCCAAAGGTGATGTAATCCTATGGGCGGTGAAATCTGCAAAGGGTAGTTTGAGGGTGGTCCAGGTGTCGGGGGCGGTGAAGCTGGCGCGGTAGGATTGCCAAGGTCGGGTGACATCCGCCGTGCGCAGGTGGATATTGTAAGCCTCGCCATTGCCCCGCACATCCAGTTGCAGGCCGCGATAGCCGCTGGCATCCATGCCGACCTCATCGCCCAAGTCCCGGGCCATTTGCAAAAAACCGCCGTTATTCTCGGTACTTACGTGGCCCGTCAGGCGCAGGGCCATGCGGCCCTCCAGGGCCTCGTGGCTCAGTTTTCCATCCGAAACGCCGCCCATGACCTGATCCGAGACCAGTTTCCAATCGCCCGGTTGGGTGGCGAAATCGTCAAGCGTTAGGGGGCTATTGGTCATGGGCTGGGCCTTTCGCGGATTTTCGTACGAGTCGTACGAAGAGATGGCGGTTTTCGTACGAAAATCCAGCCATATGCCAAAGTGATCGTACGAGTCGTACGATCCACGCAGCTTTTGCAGGTTAGGCGTGCCGCTTATCAGGCCTTGCGGCCTTCTTCGCGATGCGATCCGAATTCAGGTTTCTTCGTCCTCATCGGGGGTGATCAAAGTGATCTCGCCCGCGGCTTCCAGTTGGCGGATGGTGTTGACCACTTGGGTCATCGCCTCTTCGCCGTCGCGGGGCCTGACCTGGCCCAGTTCGCCCATTTCCTCGCGCAGGGCTTCGGCCATGCGTTTCGACATGTTGCCGAGGATGAAATTGGCCGCCGGGGCGAGATCGCCAGCCGAGGCCGAGGCGAGGGCGGTGACCAGAACCGCCTGATCCACCTCGCGCGCGAGTTTGGGTATATCCACCGGGGCCACCCGGTCGGGGATATGCACGAAGGTGAAGATCGCCTTGCGCACCAGCCGGGCGAAATCTTCGTCGGTTTCTTCCAACCCGGTCAGCACCTCGTCGCGGGTGGCGGCGGGGGAGTAGTTGAGGATTTCGCCCACCCGCTGCACCGGCCCATCGGCAAAGGCCGTATCGGGCACGTCGTGCAGTTGCGCGGCCAAGGCAAGGCCGATGCGATCCACGGCTTCGGGGGTCACCGCCTCGGTCTGCGAGACGGCATAGGTGATGCGGCGCGCGGTATCGCCGGGCAGTTTGCCCAGAAGGTCGGCGGCGCGGGCCACGTCAAGCTTGGACAGCATGACCGCCGCGATTTCGGTGCTTTCGCGTTGCAGGATATCCAGCAGGTCGTCGGTTTTGGCGCTGCGCACCTGTTCCCACGGGTCGCCAAATTGCCTGACGCCGGCCTCTTTTCTCAGGCGGGCGGCGGATTGCGGGCTGATCCGCCCGTCGAGGGCCGACAGGGCCCCGGCCACGCCATTGGGAAAGGTGAGGCCCATCGCCTCAAGCTCGGCCGCGAATTCGGAGACCACATCGGCAAGTGTCTTGCGATCGACATAGCGCATGCTGCCCATCTGCGTGGTCAGCGATTCCTGTAGCGGTTCGGGCAGATCGGTCAGCGGCACCTCGGCCCCTTCGTTGAGGAGGAAGCGCACGATAATGGCGGCCTTCTGGCGGCGTGTCAGGCGCGCGGCAGCGGAGGGCGCGCGGTCAGGCGGCGAAAGCCGGGCAAGTTGCGTCTGTTCGGTCATCCCATTCCCTTGGTGGCGGTATTACGCGCAGCATAGGCGGGGAAGGGTGAAGAAATGTCTAAACCCGGCCCGGGGGCCGGGCGAAAAATCAGCTGGTGGTTTTCGATACGCAACTGCGGCTGTCGGCGTCATAGGTCATGCCCTCGCCGCAGGACATGGCGTGTTCCTTGTCCGCGCACATGGCAAAGGCCCCTGCGGCAGAGGCCATGGTAAGGGCAGCGGCGGTGAGGATGGTTTTGAAGGTCATCGCATCTCTCCTGTTGGTTGGGGGTGGAAAGATAGCACGGTTCGGGATTTTTTCAAAAAACCGGCGACCGGATGGCCCTTAACTGCCTGATTTTTGCGCACGTGCGGCCATGACATCGCGGCCAAGGGTCAGCGTGTAGGCCTCAAGCGCGTGCAGGGCGTGATCGGCCTTGGCGGCATCCTGCGCCTCGATCGCGTCGGTCAGGCGGCTGTGGATGCCGACGATTTCCTCGCGCGAGCGGGCGGTGAAGGTGATCATGTTCATCAAGGGCTGCATCGCCTCGACCGCGCCGGCCAATTGGTAACTGAGCACCGGGTTGTGGGCGGCGTCCACAAGGGCGCGGTGCAGGGCCACGTCGGAGGCGCAGAACGACTCGTCGGAAAGGCCCGGTTGCGACTGGCGGTGAATCTCGGCCCGCATGGTGGCCAGTTGGTCGGGCGTGCGCCGGTCGCAGGCCATCGGCGCGCAGGCGCGTTCCAGCGCATAGCGCGCCTCGCAGGCGGTTTCGAAGCTGACGGCGTTCATCGACAGAAGCAGGGTGGAGGTGGTGATATGCTGGCCGTAGGCCTCTTCATAAGACAGGCGGCGCACGAAGGCCCCGCCCGAGGCCCCGCGTTGCGTGCGGATGAGCGATTGCGCGGCAAGCCGTTTCAGCGCCTCGCGCACGGTGGAGCGGGAGACATCGAATTGATCGGACAATTCCGCCTCGGAGGGGAGGCGTTCATCGACGATCATATCGCCGTTGACGATGGCATCACGGATGGATTTTGCGATCTGCGCCGAGAGGTCGGCCTTGGGGTCGGTCTCGATTTTCATGGAATTGTTTTAATTGTCGGACAATTACCTTGCAAGGGGGCATCAAATGTCTGACAATTGACGCGAGTGAAGCGAGTCGCAAGGGAGGGCGGCATGGTTTCGGTGCGGATCAGGCGCATGACCGGGTGGCATTGGGTCTTGCTTTTCGGGGCGATCCTGTTGGCGTGGGGCCTGCTGTATGCCATGGCCCTGCCCGGGGAGCTGCGCGCGGCGGGGCAGGTGTATGGCGCGGATTTTCTGGCAAGCCTGTGCACCGTCACCCCCGATGCCGCCGGTTTCTTGCGGATCACCTTGATGTGGGCGTTGATGTCGGCGGCGATGATGGCCCCCACGGCGCTGCCCGCTTTTGCCACCTATGATGACCTGTCGCACACAGGGGAAACGCGCTTTGGCGCTTTGGTCGGCGGCTATTTGGCGGTCTGGCTGGGATTTTCGGTGTTCGCGGCGGCGCTTCAGATGGGGCTTTACCGGGCGGGGCTGGTCAGTGCCTTTGGCGATAGCCGCTCGGGCCTGTTGTCGGCCGCGTTGCTGGCCTTGGCGGGGCTTTACCAGTTCAGCGAGATGAAAGAGGCCTGTCTTGCCAAGTGCCGCGCGCCTTTGACGTTTTTCATGCAGCACTGGGAGGAAGGGCCGTGGCGCAATGGCCTGCGGCTGGGCGCGGTGTGCCTTGGCTGCTGTTGGGCGCTGATGCTTTTGGCCTTCGTGGGGGGCGTGATGAACATCGCCTTCATGGGGCTGGCGACGGTGATCATGGTGATCGAGAAACTGCCCGATCTGGGCCGGTGGCTGACGCGGCCTCTGGGCTTTGCCTTGCTGGCCGGGGCAGGGGCGATGGCGCTGGGCGCGGTGACCTGAGGATTTGAGACAACGACAGGAAAGGGAGGCTGACATGGCCGAAGGAACACAGACATTGGAAAAGGGCGAGGCGCAGCCGGTTGGCACCGTGCCGTGGAACATCAAGGGCGAATTGATCCTGAACTGTAACTGCACGGTCTTTTGCCCCTGCGTTGTCAGCCTTGGGAAACACCCGCCGACGGAAGGCTATTGCCAGGCCTGGGCCGGGGTGCGCATCGACGAGGGCTTTTACGGCGACGCGAACCTGTCGGGGCTGAACGTCGGGCTTTTCCTTGAAATCCCCGGCAACATGGGGCGCGGCAACTGGAAAGCGGCGGCCTTTATCGACGAGCGCAGCGACGCGGCGCAATACGAGGCGCTGGTCAATATCTTTAGCGGGGCGGCGCGTGGCACCACGGGCCTGTTCGGCATGCTGGTCAGCGAATTTTTGGGCGCGGAGCGCGCGCCGGTGGTTTTCGAGACCGAGGGCAAGGAACGCCGCCTGATGGTGGGCAAGAAGATCCAGGGCGCGGTGGTGCCGGTGGAGGGCAAGAACGGCGAGGATATCGTTGTGACCAACACCGAGTACTGGATGGGCCCGGATATCACCGTGGCCACGGCGACCCAAGGCCGGGTGCGTGCCTTTGGCCGGGTCTGGGATTTCGACGGGCGCAGCGCCGAGATTTGCCAGATCGACTGGAAAGGGCCGCGGTGATGGTGATCGAGCCGGGCTATGTGCGGATGATGGCGCGCTATAACGCGTGGCAGAACCGGCAATTGTCCGACGCCCTTGACGGCGTGCCGCAGGAGGTGCTGCGCGCCGATCACGGGGCTTTCTTCGGCTCGATCCTTGGCACGCTGAACCATATCCTTTGGGCGGACCGGCTTTGGATGAGCCGCTTTGCGCCTGACCTGCAAACCGCGCCCGAGGGTGGCATCGAGGCCAGCACAGAGCTGTGTCCCACCTTCGGGGTCTGGGATGCCGAGCGGTTTGCCTGCGATGGCCTTATCACGCGCTGGGCCAAGGGGCTGCATGCGGTGGACCTGACCGGGGATTTGCGGTTTCACTCGCGCAGCCTTGGGCGGGAGACCACCAGCCCGATGGCGCAATGTGTCACCCATTTGTTCAACCATCAGACCCATCATCGCGGGCAGGTGCACGCGATGCTGACCAAATCACATATCCAGGCGCCGGTGAGCGACCTGTTTCTCATGCCGGAGGGTGATATATGAATGCACCTTTATTGTCCCTGTCGCGCCGGTTGCGGCCCACGCCCTTTTCGCCGGGCGTGGAGGCGGCGGGGGTCAAGGCCTATACGGTCTATAACCATATGCTGTTGCCCACGGTCTTTCGCAGTATCGAGGAGGATTATCACCACCTCAAGGAAGCGGTGCAGGTCTGGGATGTGTCCTGCGAGCGGCAGGTGGAACTGCGCGGCCCGGATGCCGCGCGCCTGATGCAGATGATGACCCCGCGCGATTTGCGCGGGATGACGCCGGGGCAGTGTTTCTACGTGCCCATCGTCGATGAGACCGGCGGCATGCTGAACGATCCGGTGGCGGTAAAACTGGCCGAGGACCGGTGGTGGATATCCATTGCCGATAGTGACCTTCTATATTGGGTGCGGGCCACGGCGCATGGTTGGCGGCTGGACGTGCTGGTGGATGAGCCGGACGTCAGCCCCTTGGCGGTGCAGGGCCCCCGTGCCGACGCCCTGATGGCGCGGGTCTTTGGCGATGCGGTGAACGACATCCGGTTCTTCCGCTTTGGCCATTTCGATTTCCAGGGCCGCGACATGGTGGTCGCGCGCTCGGGCTATTCCAAGCAGGGGGGCTTCGAGATTTACGTCGAGGGCGGCGATATCGGCATGGACCTGTGGAACGCCCTGATGGAGGCGGGGCGCGATCTGGATGTGCATGCGGGCTGTCCCAACCTGATCGAGCGGATCGAGGGCGGTTTGCTGTCCTATGGCAACGACATGACCGACGACAACACCCCGCATGAATGCGGGTTGGGGCGGTTCTGTAACACCCATACGGCGATCGGCTGTGTCGGGCGGGATGCGCTGCTGCGGGTGGCCAAGGAAGGCCCGGTGCAGCAAATCCGCGCGCTGGAGATCGAAGGCGATGCGGTGCCGATCTGTAAAGACTGGTGGCCGGTGCTGTCGGAAAAGGGCCGTAAGGTGGGGCGCGTCAGTTCCGCCGCCTGGAGCCCGGACCACAAGACAAATGTCGCCATCGCTATGGTGAAGCTGACCCATTGGGACGAGGGCGACGAGGTAGACATTGTCACCCCGGATGGGCCGCGCAGGGCCATCGTACACGAGACATTCTGGGCCTGATCACGGGCTGCAGGTGGCGGGAGCGAGGGGCCAGCCCCTCGCGCTCCCCGGGATATTTGGAAAAAGAAGAAGACAGGGGGCTGGTCCTGTCGATCAAGAAGGAGAGCGATATGTTCAAGGCACTGGTCGTCGAGAAGGACGAGGACAGCGGCAAGACCGCCGCCGCCGTGCAGGAGATTTCGGAAAACGACCTGCCCGAGGGCGAGGTTCTGGTGGCGGTGGAGTATTCCACGGTGAATTACAAGGACGGTCTGTGCGTCGGACCGGGGGGCGGTTTGGTGCGCAATTACCCGCATGTGCCGGGGATTGATTTTGCCGGCACCGTCGAGGCCAGCGACGATGATCGCTACTCGACCGGTGACAAGGTGGTGTTGACCGGCTGGCGCGTGGGTGAAAATCGTTGGGGCGGCTATGCGCAGAAGGCGCGGGTGCCTGCCGATTTCCTTGTGCCGCTGCCCGAGGGGCTGGATACCCGGAAGGCCATGGCCGTGGGCACCGCGGGCTTTACCGCGATGCTGGCGGTGATGGCGCTGGAAGACCAGGGGATCAAGGAAGGCCCCGTGCTGGTCACAGGCGCTGCCGGTGGCGTCGGCTCGGTCGCCACGGCGATCCTGGCCAAGCTGGGCCACGAGGTGGCCGCGGTGACGGGCCGCCCGGAGCAGGAAGAGTATCTGCGCGGGTTGGGAGCCAGCGAGATCGTGGCGCGCGAGGAGCTGACCGAGGTCACCAAGAAGCCCTTGGAGGCCGAACGCTGGGGCGGTTGCGTGGATGCCGTGGCGGGCGCCATGCTGGGCCGGGTTCTCAAGCAGATGCGCTATGGCGGATCGGTGGCGGCCATCGGCCTTGCCGGGGGCGCGGCCATCGAGGGCGCGCTGATCACGCCCTTTATCCTGCGTGGTGTGAACCTGTTGGGGATCGACAGCGTGATGCAGCCTTATGACAACCGCCTTCGCGCCTGGCAGCGGATCGCGCAAGACCTGCCGATGGACAAGCTGGAGGCCATGGTGCAGCCCGCGACCCTGTCGGACCTGCCCGGGCTGGGCCGCGATATCCTGAAAGGCCAGGTCAAGGGCCGGGTCGTGGTGGATGTGAACGCCTAAAGCGTTCCGCCTTTAACCTGATGCATCAGCGAAAGGCGGAACGCGCGCCACGATTGAGCCGAGCACTGCATTTCGCGAAAATCTGTGTTTCAGGTTTTTCGCGAAACGCTTTAATCGGGTGTCCAGATCTTGAGGGGCGGGCAGGTCTCGGCCGGCCCCTCTTTTGTGTCCAGAGCGGCGATGCAGGTGGCGAGGTTTTGCTCTTTCTTTTTGAGGACGCGAGGCGGCTGACCCGAGGGTTTGCGGCGCAGATCGGCGGAGATCACCGCATCGGCCTTGGCGCGGGCCACGGCGCTGGGGTGGATTTTGAAATGGGGCACGCCGCTGCCGCAGAACCTTTTGTCCGGGTCCGTCTTGCCATCGGTTTTGCAGGGGGCAAGATAGCCCGCGATGTTGCGCAGGTTGCGTGAGAAAATCAGTTGAAAGCCGCGGTTCATGCGCTCGGTGTCATGGACGATATCGAGTTGGTGTTGATACACCTCGGCCCCGTCGGGGTAGATCGAGTTGCCGCCGACGCCCAGACCGGCGGTTTCCCGCAGCATCCAGTTGAGCGATATGCCCCCCAAGGCGCCCTGTGCGTAGCTGCCACCGACATCGCCATGGGCCCCCGCGAACCAGACCTCTTCGACCTTGTCGAAGGGGCGATTTCCGGGGTCTTTGCAATCGCGGATCAGGTGGTTCCGTGTCATCAGGACGGGGGTATAGGTGGTGGCGCGGGTGTCATCGAGCGAGACCGCGTGCAGCACCTTTTTCATATTGCAGATTTGATCGGAGTAGCGCGGATTGACGGCGTCCGCGTCATCCCTGGCATTGGAAAGGCCCAGCACCTCGATCGTGTCCCAAAGGCCCACCACGTCGAAGGCGACCTGCGAATGATGCGCGCGTAACGGCACGTTCCAGCGTTTGCGGACATGTGCGGTGGCGGCACGGCGCATGCAGATATCGCGAAGGTGCTTGTCGTGGGTGCCGCAGGCGCTTTGGCGCAGGTGGCCGGGCGGGAACTTGTAGGCGGTGAACATGGCCGAGAGGAATTCGTGCCGCTGGCGGGTGAGGTCGGGATCATAGCCGCCCCCGGGTTGGTCGAACTGCGACAGGTCCAGCAGGCCCACGGAGTGTACGAAGCCCGCCAAGGCGCGGGCGGCATAGGACCCGCGCGAATAGCCGTAAAGGTGGAGCTTGTCTGTGCCCGGCTCGAAATGATCCGCAAGAAAGCCATAGGCGGCCTCGACATCCTTGCGAAAGCCAAGGCCCGTGGCCAGCCCCAGGGGGCCAGTGCGGTCGGCGCCCACGCCCGAGGTGTAGAAGACCGACAGATCGCGGCGGTTTTGCAATGTCACCAGTTGGTGCAGCCGTCCAAGGTTGGTCACGCTGTTGAGGTCATTGCCGGTGCCATCGAGCATCAGGACAACGGTTTTCGGCCCGCTATGCGCGGGGGCGCTGGCGCTGTGCGGGGCGGGATCGCTTGCGGGGGTGAAGTTGCGGGTGATGCCGCCGCCGCAGGCCGCCAAGAGGCACAGGAGGCCCGCAAGGAGGAAGGGGCGGCGGGGGGGACGGGAAAAATCTGCCATGATGTGATCTTTTGGAATGAACGCATGCCAAGCTGTCCGGGAAGCTTTGCATGCGGTGTGCCGCCCGCGCAAGCGGGAGCCGTCATGTCGCGACCTGTCGCAAAAGCGACGTGGTCGATTGATTTTCTGGGCAAGGCCGCGTTACCGTGGTTGCAACGGGGCATCCTGTGGAACCGCCGCAGGCCCCCGCTACGTGGCGACTGCCTGCGGGGTCCGGGCCAACGGGCCGGTTCAGGGGCAGGCGGTGCGCGCAACAGGAGGGAACAGAATGTTCAAGACGATCATGACGCCGGTTGATTTGCGCCATCTGGACGATCTGGAGCATGCGCTTCAGGTGAGTGCCGATCTGGCCAAGCATTACGGCGCCCAGGTGCATTACGTAGGGGTGACTTCGCCCTCGCCCAGCAGCTTGGCCCATACGCCCGAGGAATATGGCGACAAGCTGCGTGCCTTTGCCGAGGAGCAGGCCGGCAAGCACGGGATCGAGGCCACGGCGGATGCGGTCCTCAGCCATGATCCAAGCGCGGATGTGGACGATGCCTTGATGAAGGCGATTGGCACCACCGGGGCCGACCTGGTGGTCATGCAAAGCCATATGCCGAACCTGATGGATTATGTCTGGCCGTCGAATGGTGGCAAGATCGCCGAACATGCGAAATGTTCGGTCATGGTTGTGCGGACCTAACGTCAACCCTTTCCCGATGCGCCCTGTGGCTTGTCCGTGGCGGCGCATCGGTTTACCCTGTACCCTCGGGCCGATCCGGGGGGGAGCAGGTGAGCAGCACAGCAAAGTTTGAAATACGTGCCGCGCGGCCAGAGGATGCCGAGGCGCTTTGGCCGATCTTGCGCGAAGTGATCCGCGCGGGCGATACCTATGCCATTGATCCGGGTATGACGCGGGACCGCGCGCTTGAAATGTGGATGGATATCCCGCGCGCCTGTTACGTGGCCGAGGGCGAGGGCGGTATCCTTGGCACCTATTACATCAAGACAAACCACGCGGGCGGCGGGGCGCATGTCTGCAATTGCGGGTACATGGTGGCCCCTTCGGCGCGCGGGCAGGGCATTGCCCGCGCGATGTGTGCCCATAGTCAGGATGAGGCCGTGAAGCTTGGCTATCTGGCGATGCAATACAACCTTGTCGTCGAAACCAACACCGGCGCCATTGCCCTGTGGGAGAAGATGGGCTTTGACACCGTGGGCCGGTTGCCCGGCGCGTTTAACCACCCCGACGAGGGGCTGGTGGATGCGCGGGTGATGTATAAATGGCTGTCGGACGGGCAGGGCGACTAAAGCGTTTCGCGAAAAACCTGAATCACAGATTTTCGCGAAACGCAGTGCTCCACTCAATCGTTGTACGCGTTCCGCCTTTAGCTGATGCCTCAGGTTAAAGGCGGAACGCTTTAGGACCCTTTTTCAGGATTTGGGACGGTACGGGACATCCCGTGGGAAACCATGGGACATCCCCGTGGGAAAGCATGGGACGTGGCAGGATTCCGGCCCGACATGCGGGTTTGATGACGAATCATTCCTTGAATCGCGGGGTGTTTTCGTGATTCACCGGCGCAATACTTGCGAATTCCTGGGATAATTCGGGCATGTTTCCAAAAAATACGGGAAATCGTGGGAACTTTTTTGGACTCTGCGGGTAACACTATATGTTGTGTTAATTTTCCAAGCGTTCGCTAAGTTCTGCGCTAAAAAGCCCGAATTTACCACATCATCTTGTTTTTCAGGGGGTGCCAGAACAAGGTGTTGTGCCAAATTCCCCCGAAAAGTTATTGATTTCCATGAAATCCCATGGCATCCCTAATAACACGATGAGGACGGGAACAAAGGGGCGCTAAAAAGACCCCGAAACAAAATCCCCAAAGTCAGGTTTCATACAGGCACCCGCTTTCATCGAAACGAAGAGATCCGGCGCGCGGGCGAGCAGACATCCCCCCAGGTGGCGCGCGCAGCTGGACTACCCGCAAGGCGGGACGAGGGCGGCGGATTGGGCAGTGGCAGCAGCTCAATCCGTCGTTTCGTTTAAGGCCCGGTGATTTCCATCGGCACCAACAAAAAGGGCGGACGGGACAGTGGTTCGCAGGTTCAGAGGCGAGAGCCACCACAAGGTGGACACGAAGGGCAGGGTGTCGATCCCGGCCTCTTTTCGCCGTGTGCTTGAATCCTCCGATCCCAACTGGACCCCGGGCGACGCGCCCGAGCTTGTGATCGTTTACGGCGATCACCGCCGCAATTACCTTGAATGCTATACCATGGCGGCCATCGAGGAAGTCGATGACAAGATCGACGCTTTGCCGCGTGGCTCCATGGAGCGGAAAATGCTGCAACGGCTGTTTCACGGCCAGAGCTACCCCACCAATGTCGATGAGACCGGGCGGCTGGTGCTGCCCGCCAAGCTGCGTCAGAAGATCGGCCTTGAGGGAGAGGCGTTTTTCATCGCCGCGGGCGATACGTTCCAGATCTGGAAGCCCGAGACCTATGAAGAGGAAGAACTGGCCAAGACCGAGGAGTGGCTGGACGAACTGCCCGAGGATTTCGATCCGCTGGTCTTCCTGGATGGGGCGAAAGGGGACTGACGGATGGCTGCCGCTGCCAAAGCCCCCGACGCTGACCCGCATATCCCCGTCTTGCTGCGCCCCCTGTTGCAGGCGGTTTCGCCCGTGTCTGGCGTTTGGATCGACGGCACGCTTGGCGCGGGCGGCTATACCCGTGGATTGCTGGAGGCCGGGGCCGAGCGCGTGATCGGGATTGACCGTGACCCGCTGGCCTTGCAGATCGCCGAGGATTGGGGTGCGGAGTATGGCGCGCGCCTGACGCTGGTGCGCGATACCTTTTCCAACATGGATGACCATGCCGGGGGCGTGGATGGCGTGGTGCTTGATCTGGGCGTGTCCTCGATGCAATTGGATCAGGCCGAGCGTGGCTTTTCCTTCATGAAGGACGGCCCGCTGGACATGCGCATGAGCCAGGAGGGGCCAACGGCCGCCGATCTGGTGAACGACACGCCCGAGGGTGAACTGGCCGATATCCTGTTTCTTTATGGCGAGGAGCGCGCGAGCCGCCGGATTGCCCGCGCCATTGGCCGTGCCCGTGCCGAGGCGCGGATTGAAACAACCCTGCAACTGGCCGATATCATTGAAAAATGTCTGCCTCGCTCCAAGCCGGGGCAGGCCCATGCCGCCACCCGCAGTTTTCAGGCGATCCGTATCGCGGTGAACGATGAATACGGTGAATTGCTGGCCGGTTTGGAGGCCGCCGAGCGGGCTTTGAGGCCCGGTGGGAAACTGGCCGTGGTCACCTTCCATTCGATCGAGGACCGGATGGTGAAACGTTTCCTGACCGCGCGGTCGGGCGGTGGCGGGGGCGGCAGCCGCCACGCCCCGCAGATCGAAAAGCCCGATCCGCAGTTCACGTTGAAATCGAAAAAGGCCATCGGCCCGGATGCCGAGGAACTGGCCGAGAACCCGCGCGCGCGCAGTGCCAAGCTGCGCGTGGCCACCCGGACCGATGCCGCGCCCGGCACGTCCGACCGCAAAGCCATGGGCATGCCGCTTCTCAAGGGGGACAGATAATGCGCAGCCTGTTTTACATCCTTTCTGCGATGATGGTCATCGGCCTTGCCTTCTGGGCCTATCGCGAAAACTATGAAACGCAAGAGGCACAGGCCGAGGCCGAGCGCCTTCAGCGCCAGATTTCCAATGCAAGGCAACGCCTTCGGGTGCTCAATGCCGAATGGGCGTACCTCAACCGGCCCGACCGGTTGCGCGATCTGGCGGATCTGAATTTCGACAAGCTGGGCCTTTTGCCGCTGCAACCCTACCAATTCGGCCGGATTGACCAGGTGGCCTTTCCCGAGGATGACAAGCTGCCGATTTTGAACCCCGTGGATGTTTCGAACATGAATGAGGAGGCCGCGCAATGATCCGCACACCGCTGCGCCCGCTGGCGCGTATCCTTGAGGCCCGCGCCAAGGGCGAAAACCCCGATGCCATCGAGCGTGAGAATATCCGCATCCGGCATGAGCAGATGCGCGACCGTGCCCGCAAGCGCGCCGAGGGCCGACTTTTGGTGCTGGGCGTGATGTTCACCTGTGCCTTTGCCGTGATCGGCGGGCGGATGGGTGTTCTGGCCCATTCCGAACCGGCCGAGCCGCGCACATCCGTGGCCGGGGCACAGATATTGGCGCAACGCGCCGATATCGTGGATCGCAAGGGCCGAATCCTGGCGACCAACTTTGAAACCCACAGCCTTTATGCCCAACCGCCGCAGATGATCGAGCCCGAGCGCGCGGCGCGTGAGCTGGCGAAAATCTTCCCTGACCTCAAGGAAGAGCGCCTGCTCAAGGATTTTACCGGCAAGCGTAAATTCCTGTGGGTCAAGAAAAAACTCAGCCCCGAGCAGAAACAGGCGGTGCATGATATCGGTGAGCCGGGGCTTTTGTTCGGCCCGCGCGAGATGCGGCTTTATCCCAACGGCAAGCTGGCGGCCCATGTTCTGGGCGGGGCCAGCTTTGGCCGCGAAGGGGTGCATGCGGCGGAAGTGATCGGCGTCGCGGGGATCGAGAAATTCTTTGACGAGCGCCTGCGCAACCCGGCGCTTGGGCACAAGCCGCTTGAACTGTCGCTGGACCTGTCGGTGCAGGCGGCGACCGAGCAGGTGTTGCACGGCGGCATGAGCCTGATGAATGCCAAGGGCGCGGCGGCGGTCCTGATGGATGTCAAAACCGGCGAGGTGATTTCCATCGCCTCGCTGCCCGATTTCGACCCCAACGACCGGCCCCGGCCGCCGACGACGGGCAACCCCAGCGACAGCCCGCTTTTCAACCGCGCGGTGCAGGGGGTTTACGAGCTTGGGTCGACCTTCAAGATCTTTGCCGTGGCACAGGCCATGGAACTTGGCCTTGTGAGCCCCGAGACCATGATCGACACCAAGGGCCCGCTGCGTTGGGGCAAGTACCGGATTCGCGATTTCCGCAACTACGGGTCGGAACTGTCGACCACCAAGGTGATCGTCAAATCCTCGAACATCGGGACGGCGCGTATCGCCCAGATGATCGGCGCGACGCGGCAACAGCAATTCCTTGAAAGCCTTGGGTTTTTCGAACCCACTCCGCTTGAGATCGTCGAGGCCGAAGGCGGCAAGCCTTTGCTTCCGCCCAATTGGTCGGAACTGTCGACGATGACCATTTCCTATGGTCACGGGCTGTCGAGCAGCCCGCTGCACCTGGCGGCGGGTTATGCCACGCTGGCCAATGGCGGCAACCGGGTGGTGCCGACGCTTCTGAAGCAGGAAGGCCCGGCCACCGGGCCGCGTGTCCTGTCGCGGGCAAGCGCGCAGAAATCCCTGACCATGCTGCGCAAGGTGGTCAGCGAAGGCACCGCCAGCTTTGGCGAGGTTCCGGGCTATGCCGTGGGGGGCAAAACGGGCACCGCCGACAAGCCCAAGGAACGCGGCGGCGGCTATTACGACGACAAGGTGATCGCCACCTTCGCCAGCGTCTTCCCCGCGCATGACCCGAAATATGTTCTTGTGGTCACTTTGGACGAGCCGGTGGAAACCAGTGGCGATGAACCGCGCCGGACCGCCGGGTGGACCGCCGTACCCGTCGCCGCCGAGATCATCCGTCGTATCGCGCCGCTTCTGGGGTTGCGGCCCGAGATTGAACCCGGCGAACTGGCTGGTATAACGCTTACGTCGAATTGAGCCATGCAGGGCGGGGTGTGATGGTGGGGCAGGTGAAATCACTGGCGGAACTGGGCCTGACGGCCAAGGGCGGGCGGCAGGCCCCGGTGACCGGCCTGGCCGTGGACAGCCGCGAGGTGAAGGATGGGTATCTTTTCGCGGCGCTGCCCGGCACCCGGGTGCATGGCGGCGAGTTCATCCAGTATGCCTTGCGCATGGGGGCGGGCGCGATCCTGACCGATGCCAAGGGCGCGCTGATCGCCGCCGAGTTCCTGAACCTCAGTGACGCCGCGCTGATCGTGGCCGAAGACCCGCGCCAGACGCTGGCCTATTGCGCGGCCCTTTGGTTCTGCGCGCAGCCCGAGGTGATGGTCGCGGTGACCGGCACCAACGGCAAGACCTCGGTCAGCAGCTTTTGCCGCCAGATCTGGGCCGAGATGGGCTTTGACGCCATCAACCTTGGCACCACCGGGGTCGAAGGCGCGTTCGAGGCGCCGCTGGCCCATACCACGCCCGATCCCATCATCCTGCACCGGGTGCTGGCGGCCGCCGAGGCCGAGGGCGTGACCCATGCCGCGATGGAAGCGTCGAGCCATGGTCTGGATCAGGGGCGCCTTGACGGGGTGCGCATCCAGGCGGCGGGCTTTACCAATTTCACGCAGGATCACCTAGATTATCACGCAAGTTTCGAGGCTTATTTCAACGCCAAGGCGGGCCTGTTTGACCGGGTGCTGCCCGAGGATGGCGTGGCCGTTCTCAACATGGATGATCCGGCGGTGGCGCGGGTGTCCGAGATTGCCCGCGCGCGGGGCCAAGACCTGATCACCGTGGGCCGCGCGCCGGGCTGTGATCTGCAGCTACAGGCACAGCGGTTCGAAGCCACGGGGCAGGAATTGCGCTTTGACTGGAAAGGCCGGGTGCAACAGGTGCGCCTGCCGCTGATTGGCGGGTTCCAGGCGGAAAACGTGCTGTTGGCCGCCGGTCTGGTGATCGGGGCCGGGGCGGATGCGCAGGAGGTGTTCGAGACCCTGCCGCGGATGCGCACCGTCAAGGGCCGGATGCAGCTTGCCGCGACGCGGTCGAACGGGGCGGCGGTGTTCGTGGATTATGCCCATACCCCCGATGCCGTGGCCACGGCGCTGTCGGCGTTGCGCCCGCATGTGATGGGCCGGCTTGTGGCCATCGTGGGCGCGGGCGGGGACCGTGACACCGCCAAGCGCCCGTTGATGGGCCGTGCGGCGGCGGAAAACGCCGATCTTGTGATCGTCACCGACGACAACCCGCGCAGCGAAGCCCCGGGCCAAATCCGCGCCGCCGTGATGGAGGGCATTGCCGGGGCGGGGTGTGCCGATAGAGCCACGGAAGTGGGCGACCGGGCCGAAGCCATCCTGCGCGGCGTTGATATGCTGGGGCCGGGGGATGCGCTGTTGATTTGCGGCAAGGGGCATGAAACCGGCCAGATCGTGGGCGACGATGTATTCCCGTTTGACGACAGCGAGCAGGCCAGCGTCGCGGTCTCGGCGCTGGATGGGGGGCTTGCATGATGCTTTGGACCTCGCAGGACGCGGCGAAGGCCACGGGCGGGCGCGCAACCCGCGATTGGCAGGCCTCGGGCGTGTCCATCGACACCCGCACGATTGCGCCCGGGGATCTGTTCGTGGCCTTGAAGGACGCCCGCGACGGCCATGATTTCGTGGCCCAAGCCTTGGAAAAAGGCGCAGCCGCCGCCTTGGTCAGCCATATCCCCGAAGCTGTGGCCGAGGACGCGCCGCTTTTGATCGTCGATGACGTGCTTGGGGCGCTTGGGGATCTGGGCCGCGCTGCCCGCGCCCGCACGCAGGCGCGTGTGGTGGCCGTGACAGGCTCGGTCGGGAAAACCTCGACCAAGGAAATGCTGCGCGATGTGCTGTCCCAGCAGGGCAAGACCCACGCCGCCGAGGCCAGCTATAACAACCATTGGGGCGTGCCCCTGACGCTGGCGCGGATGCCCGTGGATACGGAATATGCCGTGATCGAGATCGGCATGAACCATCCCGGCGAGATTGCCCCGCTGTCGCGCATGGCGCGGCCGCATGTGGCGATGATCACCACCGTCGCCGCCGCCCATCTTGAGGCATTTGACGATCTCAACGGTATCGCGATCGAGAAATCGGCGATCTTCGAGGGGCTGGAAGAGGGCGGCACCTGCATTTTCAACGGCGATCTGGACAGCAACCTTGTGCGCACCATTGAAGACGCGGCATTGGCCAGCGGCGGGCCGGTGGCACGCTTCGGGGCCTGCGCGGACTGCCAGTATCGCCTGTTGGAGGTGCGCCTGAGCGATCAGACCACCGTGGTCAAGGCCGAGCTTCCGGAGGGGCCGCAGCTTTTCAAGATATCCACGCCGGGGCGGCATTTCGCCATGAACGGCCTTGCCACGCTGGCCGCGGTCGGAGCGCTTGGCGCCGATCCGGTGCGGGCGGCGATGGACCTTGCCCGCTGGCAGCCCCCCGCCGGGCGCGGCACCCGCGAGGTGATCGCGCTGGACCATGACGACGAGGATCTGGCATTCGACCTGATCGACGATGCCTTCAACGCCAACCCCACCTCGATGGCGGCCTCTTTGGAGGTGTTGGCCGCCGCGACCCCGCGCGACGGGGTCGGGCGTGTCTCGAAGGGGCGGCGGATTGCCATCCTGGGCGATATGCTTGAACTGGGCGAGGAGGAAGCGGCCATTCATGCCGGGTTGGCCCAATTGCCGCATATGGCGGCGCTTGACGTGGTGCATTGCGCGGGCCCGCGCATGGAGGCGCTGTACCGGGCCCTTCCCGAGGCGCTGCGCGGTGCCCATGTAGACAGCGCGCGGGACTTGGCCGATAAAGCGCATAAACTGGTCGACGCAGGCGACGTTGTGTTGGTCAAGGGATCGAAGGGAAGCCGCGTCAGCCTTGTGGTGGAGGCCCTGCGCCGGGTGGGCCGCGATCTGGCCGAAGACAAAAGGACTACGTAATGCTGTATTGGCTGACCGCCCTCTCGGATGGTGGCGATTTCTTCAACCTTTTCCGCTACATCACCTTTCGCGCGGGCGGGGCCTTTATGACGGCGCTGTTTTTCGGCTTCATCTTCGGCCCGCCGCTGATCAACGTGTTGCGCAAGCGGCAGGGCAAGGGGCAGCCCATTCGCGATGACGGCCCGGAAACCCATTTCGCCAAGTCCGGCACGCCGACCATGGGGGGGCTGTTGATCGTCGGGGCGCTTTTGACCTCGACGATTTTCTGGGCGCGGCTGGACAATGGGTTTGTCTGGATGGTGCTTTTCGTGACGCTGGCCTTTGGTTTGATCGGGTTCGCCGATGACTATGCCAAGGTCTCCAAGGGCAATGTGGCGGGAGTGTCGGGCAAGGTGCGCCTTGGTCTTGGCTTTGCCATTGCCGCGGTCGCGGCCTATTGGGCGATGTACCTGCATGGCGTGAACGACGTTGCCCTTGCCGCGCGGGTCGAGGATTACGACCCACTGTCGGGTCGGGTGGCTTTCCCGGTGTTCAAGGATACGCTGGTGAACCTTGGGTGGTTTTTCATTCCCTTTGCGATGTTCGTGGTGGTCGGCGCGGCCAATGCCGTGAACTTGACCGATGGGTTGGACGGTTTGGCCATCATGCCGGTTATGATCGCCGCTGGCGCGCTCGGGGTCATTGCCTATACGGTGGGGCGGGTCGATTTTACCGATTACCTTGACGTGCATTACGTGCCCGGCACCGGCGAGATCCTGATCTTCGTTGCGGGACTGGCCGGGGGCGGGCTTGGCTTTTTGTGGTACAACGCGCCGCCCGCCGCCGTTTTCATGGGCGATACAGGGTCGCTTGCACTGGGCGGGGCTTTGGGCGCGATTGCCGTGGCCACCAAGCACGAGATCGTTCTGGGGATCATCGGCGGGCTGTTCGTGGCCGAGGCGCTTTCGGTCATCATCCAGGTCTTTTACTTCAAACGCACCGGCAAGCGCGTTTTCCTGATGGCGCCGATCCACCACCATTACGAAAAGAAGGGCTGGGCCGAGCCGCAGATCGTGATCCGCTTCTGGATCATCGCGCTGATCCTCGCGCTTATCGGGCTGGCGACACTGAAGGTACGCTAGGGTGCCGATGTCTTGAAAAGACATCGGTCCGAAATCTTTTGAAGATTTCGGGCCCGTTTGCGCGGCCGGGGCGTTGCGCCGGGCCATGGTCATGGAAAACCCCGCCCGGGTTTCGCGCGCGGCCCCGTCTTGCAAGGCCCGCCCGCACGGGGCAGGGTGCGCCATGATGAAAGACGGGGGCAGGGCATGATTCCAGTTCGGGGATTCGAAGGCGCGGTTGTCGCGGTGTTGGGCTTGGGGCGTTCGGGCCTTTCGGCGGCGCGCGCCCTGCGGGCCGGGGGGGCGCGTGTTCTGGCCTGGGATGATAACCCCGCTGCCCAAGAAATGGCCAGCGAAGAGGGATTCGAGATCAAGGACCTGTCGCGAGACGGGGCCTTTGACGAGGTGGCAAGCCTGATCGTGTCGCCCGGTATTCCGCATCTTTACCCCGCGCCGAACAAGGTGGTCGCGGCGGCCTTGCGTGCCGGGGTGCCGGTGGACAATGACATCGGGTTGTTCTTTCGGTCCTTCGCGGGCGCGGAATGGGCCAATTTCGACCAACCGCCCAAGGTGATCGGCGTCACGGGAAGCAATGGAAAATCCACCACGTCCGCCCTTATCCACCATATTCTGGAAGAGGTCGGCCGGGACGTGCAACTGGCCGGCAACATCGGTCGCGGGGTTCTGGATATCGATCCGCCGGGGGACGGCGGCGTCGTGGTTCTGGAACTCAGCAGTTACCAGACCGAACTGGCCCGCGCGCTGACCCCTGACGTGGCGGTTTTCACCAACCTGACGCCCGACCACCTGGATCGGCACGGCGGTTTGGGCGGCTATTTCGCCGCCAAGCGCAGGCTTTTTGCCGAGGGCGGGCCGGACCGTGCCGTGATCGGCGTGGACGAGGACGAGGGCCTTTTCCTGGCCGGGCAACTGGCCGAAGGGCGCGGCGATGACCGGGTGATCCGGGTCTCGGCCAAGGGCAAACTGACGGGGCCGGGGTGGATGGTTTTTGCGCGCAAGGGCTTTTTGTCGGAATACCGCAAGGGCAAGCAGGCGGGCTCGATCGACCTGCGGGAGGTCAAGGGCTTGCCCGGCGCGCATAACCACCAGAACGCCTGTGCCGCCTATGCGGCCTGCCGCACGCTTGGCCTTGCGCCCAAGGTTATCGAACGTGCGTTCCATTCATTCGCGGGCTTGCCGCATCGCAGCCAGCGGATCGGGGAAAAGGACGGGGTGAGTTTTGTCAACGACAGCAAGGCCACCAATGTGGATTCCGCGCTCAAGGCGCTTTTGGCCTTCGAGAATGTCCGCTGGATCTGTGGCGGGCTGGCAAAGGATGGCGGCCTTGCCGGGCTGGCCCCGGGGCTGGAGCATGTTGTGAAGGCCTATGTCATCGGGCGCGAGGCGGCGCAGTTTTCCCTTGGGCTGGAGGGGATCGAGGCCGAGGTCTGCACCACGATGGAGGCTGCCGTGGCCCGCGCCGTGGAGGAGGCGCAACCGGGCGAGACCGTGCTTTTGGCCCCGGCGGCGGCGAGTTTCGACCAGTACGACAGTTTCGAGAAACGCGGCGAGGATTTCATCGAGCAGGTGACACGGCATATCGGGCCGACATGAGGGGCGCTGCCCCTCGTTGAAAATGGGATTTTCAACTCACCCCGGGATATTTGCAAAAAGAAGAAGGGCTTAGGAGGATTCGCGGATCGCCGTGCCCGCCGCCCAACCCGACGACCAGGCCCATTGGAAGTTGTAGCCCCCGAGCCAGCCGGTGACATCCACCGCCTCGCCGATGGCATAGAGGCCGGGTAGGGTTTTGGACATCATGGTTTTGGACGATAGCCCATCTGTGTCGATGCCGCCCAAGGTGACCTCGGCGGTGCGGTAGCCTTCGCAGCCCGTGGGTTTGAGCCGCCAGTGGCGCAAACCTTCGGTGATCTCGGCCAGGCGCGCGTCGGATTGATCGGCAAGGTTGCCTGTCAGGTCAATCTCTTGCGCGACATGCTCGACCAGGCGGGCGGGCAGGTGTTGCGCCAGTTCGGTGGTCAGGTTGCGGCGGCCCTGGGCCTGGCGTTGTGCCTTGAGCGCATCAAAGAGGCGGCCATCGGGGGCAAGGTCGATCTCGATCTCTTCGCCCTCGCGCCAGTAGGAGGAGATTTGCAGGATCGCCGGGCCCGAAAGGCCCCGGTGGGTGAAAAGCACCGCCTCGTCAAAGCCGGTTCGGGCGTTCGACACGCGCGCCGGGGCGGCGGTGCCCGAAAGCGGCGCAAAGCGTTGGTCGGAGAAGGTGAGCGGCACCAAGGCGGGGCGGGTTTCGGTGATGTCATGGCCGAACCGGCGGGCGATGTCATAGGCCAGCCCGGTGGCGCCCATCTTGGGGATGGATTTGCCGCCCGTGGCCAGCACGAGGTTTTCCGCGGTGACAGTCTTGCGGGTGCCGGCGTGATCCAGCGTGGCGGTGAAATGCGTGCCGTCGTGGCCAAGGTCGGCCAGGGTGCAGTCAAGCCAGAGGTCGGCCCCGGCCTGCGCCATCTCTGCGCGCAGCATCTCGATGATCTGGGTAGATTTGCCATCGCAAAAAAGCTGTCCCAGCGTTTTCTCGTGATAGGCGATGCCGTTGCGCGCCACGAGGTCGATAAAATCCCACTGCGTGTAGCGCGCGAGGGCGGATTTGTGGAAATGCCTGTTTTGCCCCAGGAAATTGGCCGGTTCGGTGTACATATTGGTGAAATTGCACCGCCCGCCGCCGGAGATGCGGATTTTCTCACCCGGGCGTTTGGCGTGGTCGATGACCACTGTGCCGGGGCCTGCGTGGGCTGCGCACATCATGCCGGCGGCGCCCGCGCCAAGGATGAGGGTTGTGATCTGCATGGCGCAGGCGATGCCCCAAGAGGGCGGGCGCGTCAAGCGGGCTTAGCCCGAACAACTGGCCCCGCCGAGGACGCAGAACTTGGCGCAATGCGGGTGGTTGAGGGGGACATCGCGCTCGGCCTCGGCGAGGGTTTCGCCCAGTTCGAACTCGGGCGCGTAGGGCAGAAGGGTGCAGGCCAGAACGGCGGGCTTTTCGGCGCCCTTGCGCTTGACCACCATGCGCGAGGAGGCGCACATCACGCTGTCGGGGGATTTGCCCAAGATATCCCAACATTGCGTCGTGATCTCGGGGACTTCGATGCTTTCGTCCATTTCGGGGAAAAGCACGGTTTCGGCGGGGTTGAAGGCGTCAATGTCAAAGCCATGCGTGGCGAAGAGATCGGCATAGCCCTGGCGGCCCGTGGCGTCATCCTCGCCCCAGACGGTGCGGCCTGCGACGGCCATGCGGATACCTGCATCGCGCAGCCATTGCATGCCCTCGATGGTGCGCGCGAAGGTGCCTTTGCCGCGCTCGGTGTCGTGGTTTCCCTCGGACCAATGATCGACCGAGATACGCAGGGTAAGCTTCTTGCCATAATCGGCGACCAGGTCTTGCAACCCCTTTTGCACGCGGCCGCGCATCATCGGGCGCATGGCATTGGTGAGGATCAGCACCTCGTAGCCGCGCGCGAGGGCGGCACGCGCCATGCCGATCATTTGGGGGTTCATGAACGGCTCGCCGCCGGTGAAGCCGATTTCGTGGATCGGCCAGCCGCGTTCGGCGACTTGATCGAGGTAGTCGGTAACCTCGGCTTCGGTCAGGTAGACCAGCGCGTCGTTGGTGGGCGAGCTTTCGATATAGCAATTGGCACAGGTGATATTGCACAGGGTGCCGGTGTTGAACCAAAGCGTTTCGGGTTTGGACAAGGCGACGCTGGCGCGGTCACTGCCATCGGCGGTGTGCCGTGGGTCCTGGAACTTACCGATATTGGCGACGCTATCCTTCATAGGCTCCTCTGTGCTTGGCCTGTTACCGTCACCTAGCCTTGGGGGCGCGGGAAAGAAAGCGTTGTGCCGTGAGGCTGACACCATTGTGAACGTGTCGTGGCATGCTAGACTTGCGCCCGAGGCGTGGCCCGGGTTGGGGTAAGGCGCATAGGCAGGAGTTTCACCATGGTATCGCGCGTCATTCCGGTTGACCCGTTCGACCTTGTCATATTCGGCGGAACTGGCGACCTGGCGCGGCGCAAGATCTTGCCGGGCCTGTTCCGGCGCTTTCGCGCGGGCCAGATGGGCGAGGAATCACGCGTGATCGGGGCGGCGCGCAGCGACCTGGACGTTGAAGGATACCGCGCCCTGGTGCGCGAGGCGATCGAGGAGTTCGACCCGGTTTCGGCCCGTGATCACGAGGCTTTGGACGCGTTCCTTGGGCGTTTGGGATACGTTGTCGTCGATGCCCTGGGCACCTCGGGCTGGGCGGATTTGGCCGATGAGGTGAGTTCGGACCGGGTAAGGGCGTTTTATTTCTCGGTCGGGCCGCGGTTGTTCGGGGAACTGGCCGAGCGGCTGCACAAGCACGGCATGGCCGACCATGATAGCCGGATCGTCGTGGAAAAGCCCTTTGGCCGCGACCTGGAGACCGCGAAGGCCCTGAACGCAACGCTGGCCAAGCATTTCCATGAACATCAGATTTACCGGATCGACCATTATCTTGGGAAGGAAACGGTTCAGAACCTGATGGCGATCCGTTTTGGCAATACCCTGTTCGAACCGCTGTGGAACGGCCAATACGTGGATCATATCCAGATCACCGTGGCCGAGAGCGTGGGTGTGGGCGGGCGCGGCGATTATTATGATCGCGCCGGGGCCATGCGGGACATGATGCAAAACCACCTGATGCAGCTTTTCTGCCTGATCGCGATGGAACCGCCCGCCAAGTTCGAGCCCGACCCGGTGCGCGACGAGAAGCTGAAGGTGATCCGGGCGCTTGACCCGGTGGAGCCGGAGGACGTCGTGCGCGGCCAGTACGAGGCAAGCGCCGAGGCGCCGGGCTATCGCGAGCAGGTGGAAAACCCTGACAGCACGACGGAAAGCTTCGTGGCATTGAAGGCGCATATCAGCAACTGGCGCTGGGCGGGGACGCCGTTTTACCTGCGCACGGGCAAGCGCCTGAAGGCGCGGGCCAGTGAGATTGCCGTGATCTTCAAGGATGCGCCGCATTCGATTTTCGGGGCCGAGGCCGGCCGGCACGCCAATATCCTGACCATTCGCTTGCAACCCAACGAGGGAATTGAACTGGGCGTGACGATCAAGGAACCCGGGCCGGGCGGGATGCGTTTGATCGACGTGCCTTTGGACATGACCTTTGCCGAGGCCTTGGGTCCGGATGACGCGGATTTTCCGGATGCTTATGAGAGGTTGATCATGGATGTGATCCGGGGCAATCAAACCCTGTTCATGCGCGATGACGAAGTCGAGGAGGCCTGGGCCTGGGCCGATCCGATCATTGCCGGATGGGAGACGCGGGGCACGTCCCCCTTGCCTTACGCATCGGGCAGTTCGGGGCCGGACGAGGCGCTTGCCCTGATTCATCGCGACGGACGCCATTGGCGGGAGATTAAGCCATGAATTTGATCGAGTATGCCGACGACGAAATGCTAGCCATCGACCTTGCCAACCGCCTGGCGGGTGAGTTGCGGGCGACCCTGAAACACGAGGACCGGGCGCTGTTCGTGGTGCCGGGCGGGTCGAGCCCGGGGCCGGTTTTCGACGACCTTTGCGACGCCGATCTGGATTGGAGCCGGGTCGACGTCATGCTGAGCGATGAGCGGTGGGTGCCCGAGGTTCATGTCCGGTCGAACACCCGGATGATCCGTGAGCGGCTTTTGGTGGGGCGGGCGGCCAAGGCGAATTACCTGCCGCTTTATGCCCGCGCCGAAACCCCCGAGGCGGTTTTGGCCGAGGTCGAATCCTATATCCTGCCGCGGTTGCCGATTGCCGTTTTGTTGCTGGGCATGGGCGAGGATATGCACACCGCGTCGCTCTTTCCGGGGGCGGACAACCTCGATATGGCCTTGAGCAAGGACGCGCCGGTCTTGGTGCCGATGCGCGCGCCCGGTGCGCCCGAACCACGGGTCACGCTGTCGGCGCGGGTGTTGAACGATGCGATGTCGAAGCATTTGGTCATCACCGGGTCGGCCAAGCGGGCGGCCCTGGACCGCGCACAGACCCTGCCCGCGTCACAGGCCCCGGTGCGCGCGATTCTGGAGGATATGAACGTGTATTGGTGCAAGTGACGGTTTGGTTATGATCGAGTGTGTAAGAAAGCTGGCGCAGGCCGCGAAGGGCGATATCAAGACGCTGTTTGAAGATGATCCGGCACGGGCCGAGGGGTTCTCGGTATCCTGCGACGGGATGCTTTTCGACTACTCCAAAACGCCGATCCCGCCCGAGGGGCGCCGCGCGCTTTTGGATTGGGCGGAGGCCTGCGGGGTGGCGTCACGGCGGGACGCCATGTTCGCCGGGCAGGCCATCAACGAAACCGAAGGGCGCGCGGTGTTGCATACCGCGCTGCGCAATCTCGACGGCGCGCCGGTGCTGGTCGAGGGCCGGGATGTGATGCCCGAGATCATGGGCGTACTGGCGCGGATGGAACGGTTTGCCGCGGATGTAAGGCGCGGAGCGTTCCAGGGGCAGGGCGGGGCGATCACCGATGTGGTCAATATCGGCATTGGCGGGTCTCATCTTGGGCCGGAAATGGCGACACGGGCGCTTTCGCCCTATCACGACGGGCCGCGATGCCACTTTGTTTCGAACGTGGACGGGGCGGATATCGCCGACTGCCTTGCGGGGCTTGACCCTGAAACGACCCTGGTGATCGTGGCCTCGAAAAGCTTTGCTACCATTGAGACCATGACCAACGCCGAAACCGCGCGGAACTGGATGGCGGGGGCGGTCAAGGCCCCCGGCGCGCAGTTCGTGGCGCTGTCCACGGCGGACGACAAGGTGGCCGATTTCGGGATCGCGCCCGAGCGGGTGTTCGGGTTCGCCGATTGGGTCGGCGGGCGCTATTCGATGTGGGGGCCGATTGGCCTGTCGATCATGATCGCGATCGGGCCGGAACGGTTTCGTGAGATGCTGAAGGGCGCGCAGGCGATGGACAGCCATTTCCGCAAGGCGCCCTTGGCCGAAAACATGCCGGTTCTTCTGGCGCTTGTCGGGCTTTGGCACCATCAGGGATGCGGATATCCGACACGCGCCGTTTTGCCCTATGATCAAAGGCTTGGCCGCTTGCCCGCCTATTTCCAGCAATTGGAGATGGAAAGCAACGGCAAGCGGGTGAACATGGCGGGCGAGCCGCTGACCGTGCCGTCGGGGCCGGTGGTCTGGGGCGAACCCGGCACCAACGGTCAGCACGCGTTTTATCAACTGATCCACCAAGGCACCCAGGTCGTGCCGTGCGAATTCATGGTGGCAGCCCGGGGCCACGAGCCGGACCAGGCGCATCATCACGTCTTGCTGGTGGCCAATTGCCTGGCGCAATCCGAAGCCTTGATGCGTGGCCGCAGCATCGAGGACGCGCGTGCGCTGATGGCGGAACAGGGGTTTACCGGCAAGGAATTGGAGCGGCAGGCGGCGCACCGGGTCTTTCCGGGGAACCGGCCCTCGACCACCCTTGTCTACGACAAGCTGACACCGCACCGCTTGGGGCAGATCGTGGCGCTTTATGAGCATCGGGTCTTCGTCGAGGGGGTGATGCTGGGCATCAATTCCTTTGATCAATGGGGCGTGGAACTGGGCAAGGTTCTGGCCAAGGAAATCGAACCCGTCCTGGAAAGCGGCGACACCACGGGCAAGGATGGATCAACCGCGCAACTGGTGGGATTCATCCGCGCCAATCGCGGCTAACGCATTGACTGAAAATCCTTTTCAGTGAGGCCTTGGTGCCGTCGGCCCGGCGGGGCGCCGGGTTTTTTCCTGGTCGAAATACCCTGGGGTGAGGCCGCAGGCCGAGGGGCAAAGCCCCTCAAACCGCAAGCCATGACCTTGCCGGAAAACGGCCCGGCCCCATCGACAGGGGCATGCATCGGGGATCGAGGCATGCGATATGGGGCCGGGCGCACCTGAGCGGACCCACTGGGTAGAACGGGGGCAACACTTCCGCTCAGGTAACCTTTTGCCGGGGGTTACTTGGGCAACAGCACCTTGTTCACCACGTGGATCACGCCGTTGGATTGATCGACATCGGCGATCGTCACCCGCGCGGCATTGCCGGATTCGTCAAAGATATAGACATTGCCGCCTTTGACCTGGGCCGAAAGGGCATCGCCCGACACGGCGTTGAAGTGGTAAAAGCCATCGGGGCTGTTGTTGGCCTGTGCGGCAATCGCCGCCGCCGACCAATCCCCGGCGACCACATGGGCGGTCAGAACCTTTTGCAGCGTGGATTTGTTTTCCGGCTTCAGCAGGTTGTCGACAGTGCCGTCGGGAAGCGCGCCGAAGGCGGCGTTGACCGGGGCAAAGACGGTAAACGGCCCTTCGGAATTCAGCGTATCGACAAGACCGGCGGCCTTGACGGCGGCGACCAGCGTGGTGTGGTCTTCGGAATTCACGGCGTTTTCCACGATGGTCTTGTTTTCGAACATCGGGGCGCCGCCGACCATGGGGTTTTCGGCCAGTGCGGCGGTGGACCCAATGGCGGTTGCCGCGAGGAAGGCGAGGGAAAGTTTCAGTTTCATCATCATATCTCCTGTGTGAATGCCCCCCGAATTTGCGGGGCTTACAGCGAAGCCACGTGACCCGGTGGGAAAAAGTTTCACCCGCGCGTGGAATATTTTCCCGAAGGGCAGGCGCCCGGGGTCTGGGCGGGAAATTGCCGATCTGGGAAAAGAGGAAATCTTTATGGAACAAAGGCCCGTGGCCTGACGTTTATGCGGTGTGATCCAATTCAATGCGCGCCCGGCGGGTGCATGGCACGCGTCGCGTCGCGGAAAGGAGAGACGATGAAACTTTGGATGCTTTTCGCCGCTGGCTTTTCTGCCCTGACATTGGGGGCCTGTGAGAACATGTCGTCAGAGGCACGCACCGTGGCCGGGGCCGCAGGTGGCGCTGCTGCCGGTCTGATTACCGCCGATGCCTTGGGGGCCGATGACGATTGGCGCCTGATTTCCGCGCTTGGCGGGGCTGCGGCGGGCACTGTCGTGGCGCAGAACCAGAACAATAACACCTGTGCCTATGCCCGTGGCGATGGCACCTATTATCGTGCGCCTTGCCCAAGCTAAGGCACCTTTGAACAAGGAACGGGGCGCATGTCGAATGCGCCCCGTTTTTTTATGGGTTAAAGCGTTTCCCGTTATTGTTGCATCACCAATACCCTGCCAGGCCTACGGCCTTCTCGGGATATTGGTGATGCCCTTTGATTCAAGGTAAACTGGAAACGCTCTAGCTGCGCAGGATCGAGCGGCCCGCGTATTGGGCGGTTTCGCCCAGCACTTCCTCGATGCGGATCAACTGGTTGTATTTCGCCAGCCGGTCCGAGCGTGCCAGCGACCCGGTTTTGATCTGTCCGCAGTTGGTGGCCACCGCGAGATCGGCGATGGTGGCATCCTCGGTTTCGCCCGAGCGGTGCGACATGACATTGGTCATCCGCGCGCGGTGAGCCATATCCACGGCTTTCAGCGTTTCGGTGAGGCTGCCGATCTGGTTGACCTTGACCAGCATGGAGTTGCCCGCGCCCTTGGCGATGCCATCGGCCAGCCGGGCCGGGTTGGTGACGAACAGGTCATCGCCCACAAGCTGCACCTTGTCGCCGATGGCGTCGGTCAGAAGCTTCCAGCCCTCCCAGTCGTCTTCGGACATGCCGTCTTCGATCGAGATGATCGGGTAGTCGTTGACCAGCGCCTTGAGGTAATCGACGTTTTCTTCCGAGGTCAGCGATTTGCCTTCGCCCGACAGCTCGTACTTGCCGCCCTTGTAGTATTCGGTCGCGGCGCAATCGAGGGCGAGATAGATGTCTTCGCCCGGTTTGTAACCGGCTTTCTCGATGGATTTCAGGATGAAATCGAGCGCCTCGCGGGTCGAGGACAGGTTCGGTGCAAAGCCGCCTTCGTCGCCGATGCCGGTGGAAAGGCCCGCGGTGGAAAGTTCTTTCTTCAGCGTATGGAAGACCTCGGCGCCCATGCGGACGGCCTCGCGGATATTGGCCGCGCTGACCGGCATGATCATGAATTCCTGGATGTCGATGGGGTTATCGGCGTGTTCGCCGCCGTTGATGATGTTCATCATCGGCACCGGCAGGACACGGGCCGAAGTGCCGCCGACATAGCGGAACAGCGGTTGGGTGGTGAAATCGGCGGCGGCCTTGGCCACGGCAAGGCTGACGCCGAGGATGGCGTTGGCCCCAAGGCGGCCCTTGTTGGGGGTGCCGTCAAGTTCGATCATCGCCTGGTCGACGCTGACCTGTTCGGTGGCGTCCATGCCCACCAGTTCTTCGGCGATCTCGCCGTTGACGGCGGCGACGGCCTCAAGCACGCCTTTGCCAAGGTAACGGGCCTTGTCGCCGTCGCGGCGTTCCACGGCCTCATGCGCGCCGGTGGAGGCCCCCGAGGGCACGGCGGCGCGGCCCATGGTGCCGTCTTCGAGGATCACGTCCACCTCGACCGTGGGGTTGCCCCGGCTGTCAAGGATTTCGCGGGCGTGGATGTCGATAATGATGCTCATGGGTGTCGTCCTCGGACTTGGAAATGGTTGGGGGTGCCATAGCAAGTCTATTTGGGAATGGGAACGTGACTGGTTGCGCTAAACCGGCTTAATTCGACGATCTAGCGCTAACAATTCGGGCGCGGCGGCGCAGGTTGCGTTCGCGGATCAGGGTGTAGAGGCCCGAAGCGATGATGACACCCGCACCGATAAGGGTGAAAGCATCGGGTTGTTCGTCAAAGACCAGCACGGCGATGATCAGGGCAAAAATCAGGCGGGTATAGCGAAAAGGGGTGACAAAACTGACTTCGCCCACGCGCATGGCGGCGACGATGGCATAATAGGCGGCCACCCCGATAAGCAGGGCAAAGGCGATGTCGCGCCAGTTGGCCGGGGAGGGGGCAACCGGATCACCGGTGATCCAGAGGATGAGCGCCCCGGCGGGAACGATCGTGGCAAAGCCGTAAGACGACAGTTGCAGGGAAGTGACCGTGCGCGGCACGGCGCGGGTGGCCAGATCGCGCAGGGCAAGGCCGATGACGGCCTGCACGGCGAAAAGCGAGGCGGGTTCGAATCCCTCCAGTCCCGGCCGGATCACCATCAAGACGCCGCAGAACCCCACGAGAATCGCGCTCCAACGGCGCCAGCCGACGTCTTCGCCAAGGAAAACCGCCGCGCCGAGGGTGACCGCCAAAGGCGTGGCTTGCAGGATCGCCGAGGCGGAGGACAGCGGTGTGAGGGCAATGGCGGTGACGAATCCCAAGGTCCCGATCAATTCCCCGAGGTTGCGCAGCAGCACGGGCCGCGTGATCAGGTCGCGCGACCAAAGCCGATGCCCGCGCGACAATGCGCCAAGCGCGAAGATCACCGCGCCGCCGGTGCCCAGCATGATCAGGATCTGCCCCACCGAGATATCCCCGGACAGGCGTTTGATGAACATATCCTCAAGCGCAAAGCCGGCCATGGCCAGCACCATCAGGGCGCTTCCGCGAAGGTTTTCCATATCAGGGCTTTCTTGTCAGCGTGTCGGTTCGTGTTAGCGCAGGTCAGTTGCCCAAGGAAGCAACAGGGCTATGACAGTACCACAATGCCGCTATGCTTTGCCTTGTGTTCAGGTTCAACATGAATGGTGACCCGGGCGTCGGGCAGGGTTTCCATGAGCGCGGCCTCAATCCGGTCGCAGAGGGTATGGGCGGCTTCGACCGTGGTTTCTCCGGGCATCACGAGATGGAAGTCGATGAACGTGACCTGCCCTGCGTGGCGGGTGCGCAGATCGTGCGCTTCAAGGGCTTCATCGTCGCTTGCGGCAAGGGAAATCACCCGGCGGATGGTCGCCATTTCCTCGTCTGAAACGGCCTCGTCCATCAGCCCGCTCAGGGAGCCTTTGATGACGGTCCAGCCGGACCACAGGATATTGAGCGCGACCAGTGCGGCCATGACCGGATCAAGCCACCACCAGCCAGAAGCAAAGGCAAGGACAAAGCCCACAAGAACCCCGGCCGACGAGACCACGTCGGTCATCAGGTGTTTGCCATCGGCCACCAGGGCGGGCGAACGGTGGCGGCGTCCATGGCGGATCAGGATGATCGCCCATGCCCCGTTGATGAGGCTGGCACCGGCATTGAGTGCCAGACCTGTCACCGGTGCATCAAGGGCGCGTGGTGTCATGAGCCCGGCATAGGCTTCGCGAAGGATCAGCAGGGCGGCGATGACGATCAGGACCCCTTCGAGGACCGCAGAAAAGAATTCCGCCTTGTGGTGTCCGTAGGGGTGGTTTTCATCTGCCGGGCGATGCGCCACGTGGAGGGCGACGATCACGGCCAGAGCGGTCGCCACGTTCACGAGACTTTCGAGCGCATCCGACATCAGCGCGATCGAGCCGGTCAGTTGCCAAGCCACCGCCTTGAGTGCGAGAACCCCAAGACCAACCGCAACACTGCCTATGGCAAGCCGCATGAGGCGGGGCGCGGGGGAGGTGCTCATCCGTCCGATCTTTTCGCGGGGGTCAGCGGCACGCCGTAAAGCTCCAGCCGGTGACCGATGAGTTTATACCCAAGTTTCGCGGCGATCTTTTCCTGTAGCGCTTCGATCTCGGGGTCGACAAATTCGATCACCTCGCCCGAGTGCATGTCGATGAGGTGGTCGTGGTGGTCGCGTTCGGCATCTTCATAGCGCGCGCGCCCGTCGCCGAATTCAAGCTTTTCCAGGATTCCCGCCTCTTCGAACAGTTTCACCGTGCGATAGACCGTCGCGATGGAAATCTTGGGGTCGCGCGCTGCGGCGCGGGCATAGAGTTCCTCGACATCGGGGTGGTCGTCGGAATCCTGCAATACCGAGGCGATGGTGCGGCGTTGGCCTGTCATGCGCAGGCCCTTGGCCTCGCAACGGTCGGTGATGGTGTCGGACATGCGCGCCCCCTTGGCTCTCGTGGGCCGTTGGATAGCTTTATCGGAAAAATGAATCCACCCGTTTTGCCGCCAATGCTTGACTTTGTGCCGCGAAAGGCGCATCTGCCTTGCAACCGATACCTCCGGCCGCGTGAGCCGTGCGGAAAGACCGCCACATGAGGTATCGAGGACAGTTCCCAAAATCACGCGTGGGTCCGAACCGTTTGACGGCTGTCTGGCACGAGGCCGGGCAGGTGCGTCAGGCGACACCACGATAAGGCCACCCGGCATTCGGGGGCCATAACGGTATGGGCGTGGCCCTGCCGGGAAGGACATGATTTGTCACTATTCAAGGAAATGGGGCTGCCTGCCCCGCTGGTGAAGGCACTGGAAAAGACAGGCATTACCGAACCCACGCCGATTCAGGCGCGGGCCATTCCGCATGCCCTGAACGGGTTTGACGTGATGGGGCTGGCGCAGACCGGCACCGGCAAGACGGCGGCCTTTGGCCTGCCCTTGGTGGCGCAGTTGATGGACGAGGCGCGCGGCAGGCCCGCGCCCAAGACCGTGCGCAGCCTGATCCTGGCCCCCACACGCGAATTGGCGGGCCAGATTCGCGACACGCTGATCGGGTTCGTGAAAGACACGCCGATGAAGGTTGGGTTGGTTGTCGGCGGTGCGTCGATCGGGGCGCAGGTCAAGCGGCTTGAGAAGGGCACCGATATTCTTGTGGCGACGCCGGGGCGTCTGCTGGACCTGTTGGATCGTCGTGCGCTGACGCTTGCCGAAACGCGGTTCCTTGTGCTGGACGAGGCCGACCAGATGCTGGACCTCGGCTTTATCCATGCGCTGCGCAAGATTGCCGGTTTGTTGCCCCAAGAACGTCAGACAATGCTGTTCTCGGCCACCATGGCCAAGCAGATGGAAGAGATCGCGGCAAGCTACCTCGACAAGCCCAAGCGCGTGCAGGTGAACCCGCCGGGCAAGGCCGCCGACAAGGTCACGCAGGCGGTGCATTTCATCGCCAAGGCGGAAAAGGCCAACCTGTTGATCGAGTTGCTGGATGCGCACCGCGATGAGCTGGCACTGGTTTTCGCGCGGACCAAGCATGGCTCGGACAAGCTGGCGCGTAAGCTGGAGCAGGCGGGCTATGCCGTGGCGGCCATTCACGGCAACAAAAGCCAAGGTCAGCGACAGCGCGCGCTGAATGCCTTTCGCGCGGGCGAGGTGCGGGTTCTGGTGGCCACGGATGTGGCCGCGCGGGGCCTTGATATTCCCGACGTGAAACATGTTTACAACTTCGATCTGCCCAATGTGCCGGAAAACTATGTGCACCGGATTGGCCGCACCGCGCGGGCTGGCAAAGATGGCGCGGCGATTGCCTTTTGCGCCCCCGATGAAATGGGCGAGCTGAAGGATATTCAGAAGGTCATGAAACTGGAAATCCCGGTGGCCTCGGGCCGTCCTTGGGAAGAATTGCCCGATCCCAACGCCAAGCCCAAGGGCCGTGGCCGGGGCGGGCGTCCGGGCGGCAAACCCGGTGGGCCGGGTGGGCCCGGCGGCAAACCGGCTTCGAGCAACCGCCGTCGCCGGTCACGCAAACGTGGGCCCAAGAAGGCGGCCTAGAACCAGCGTTTCCAGTAGAGGAAAATCACCAGCGCAAGCGATATTGCCAATGACCCGCAGGTCAGAATCCAGAACGCATGGTCGTTCTGGGTTCCGGGCATGCCCGCCACGTTCACGCCGAACAGCCCGGTGATGAATCCCAAGGGCAGGAAGATCGCGGCCACCAGCGACAGGATGTAGCCATTGTTCTGTTGGCGCGCGGCTTGTTGCATGTCGATGTGATCGGCAAGCGCCGTTAGCCGGTCCCGGGCGGCGTCCTGTTCTTCGACCGAGCGGGTGGCGCGGTTTGCTGTCTCGTGAAGCCGGGCCTTGGCGGCCTCCTTGTCCTCGCCCGTATCGGGAAGCAGGCGCCCCAGATCGTGCAGGGCGGTGGCCATCGGCCCCATGTAGCGACGAAGCCGGATGGCGCGGCGCCTGAGCCCGGCCAGCCGGGTGTGTTCGCTTCGGGTTGTCGTGTGTTCCTCGAAGATTGCGGCCTCCAGATCATCCACGCTGTCCTCAAGCGCGATGCTGACGCTTTCGATCCGGTCGATCAGACCCTCGGCTAATTGGCAAGTGAAGGCGAGCGGCCCCTCGGGGGCCTTGCCGTTATCGACCTTCGCGTGGATGTCCCGCAGGGTATAGGATGTCCTGTGACGCAGGCTTATGATCAGGCCCCTGGCCATCCAGCACCGGACCGAGATCATGTCGTCGACATGTTCTTCGGGGTTGAGGTTGACGCCGCGCATGAGGATCAATGTGCCTTGTCCGATGGCCATGGCGCGGGGCCGTGTTTCGGGCGCGAGCAGTGCCTCGGTTGCAACCGGGTCGAGGTTCTGGCCGCACCAGGCGGTGACGTCGGGATTGTCCGGACCGCTGTCAATCCACCTGTAGCCCGAGGTGGGCAGCGGGCTTTCAAGCGCGGCGGGCTGAACGGAGCCATCCGGGGCAATATCGAGAATGGTTATGGTCTGCATGGAACCCTTTTAACGCGGATCGCGGGGCGACCCCATATCCTTTGGCTTTTGGCGGTTGGTCAGGGGGTGATGATTTACAGGACCGAGCCTTCCATGATCCGCAGGGCTTGCCCTGCCACGGTGACGGAGGTTCCGTCGGTTGTGAGGCGAATAAGGCTGGGCCGGCCCATGTCCTCGCCTTGATGGACGGTCAGGGACAGCGGCGCGCCTTCGAGATCGCACAGGAACGCGGCAAGGGCGGCGCAGGCGCTTCCGGTGGCGGGGTCTTCGGGGATATTGTCGAGCGGGGCAAACATGCGGGCATGGCAGGTATCGCCCTCGCGGACATAGGCGAATTGCGCGAAGTCGAGGCCTTGTGGGTGGGCCTTGGCCCCGTCGCGGAACGCGGCGAGATCCGGCTGACAGGCGACCAGGTCGGCGCGGGTTTTCAGCGCGGTCAGGGTGAAGGGCAGCCCGACGGAGGCGAGGGTCGGGGCATGGTTGCTTTGGTCAATCTGGTCCGGGGACAGGCCAAGCGCACGCGCGACCAATGCCGGGTCGGGCGTGGCCAGACGCTCAAGCGGGGCGCTTGTGGTGAAACGCGCGCCTTGCGGGCCAGCGGTGCAGGGCAGCGCGCCGATGCCCAGTTCCAGCACCATGTCGGGGCCGTGGCCCAGATCGGCCAGCGCCTTGGCGGTGCCGATGGTGGGATGACCCGCGAAGGGGATTTCCATGGTGGGTGTGAAGATACGCACCCGGGCTGTGTGGCCCGGGGTTTCGGGTGGGTAGACGAAGGTGACTTCGGAGAAGTTGAATTCTGCCGCGATGCCCTGCAGCTCGCCTTCGGGAATGCTTTCGGCCTTGGGGAAGATCGCCAGTTGATTGCCGCCAAAGCGGGTTTCGGTGAAAACGTCATAGACAAAATAATGGTGCATGGGGTCTCACTTCACGGTCAGGTCGGCCCAAACGGGCAGGTGGTCGGACGCGATGCGCGCCGGTCGGGTATCATGCACGCCGCTTTCCACGGCCTGCAAATCGGGGCTGAGCGCGATTCGATCAAGCGGGGCCACGGGGCGCGGCGCGGGAAAGGAGGCGCGGGCCGGGATGAACCGCACCTGTTTCACGGCAGCATCGAGGGCCATGCCGTTTCCCCAGTCGTTGAAATCCCCGGCAAAAACGGTGGGTCGCAGTGGCAGGACGGCAAGCGCCCGGTTGATCGCCCCGAGTTGCAACAGCCGGTAACGTTGCACCAGGCCGAGGTGCATGCCGATGACGCGCAGCGGGCCAAGGGGGGTGGCAAGCTCGGCGCGGATCGCGCCGCGCGGTTCCAGCCCGGGAAGGTTGATATGGGCGGTTTCGATGACCTGCACGGCATCGCGGACGAGCATCGCGTTTCCGTGCCATCCAAGCGAGCCGCCGGGCGCGCCGAAGGGCAGGATATGCCAGCCGTCGTCCTCGACCATGTCGTGGGGCAGGGCAGCGGGCCGGGGCGGCAGGCGCTTGTCCACCTCTTGCAGAACGACGACCTGTGCTTTTAGGGCATTGATCACCGCCAAACTGCGGCCGGGCCTGCGGCGCAGGTCAAGCCCGACGCATTTTTGCAGGTTATAGGTTGCAATCCTGAGCGGTGTTACGGTCAACATGGGGCTATAAAAGACCCAAATGGAAGGGGTGTCACCCGATGTTTTCGGATCAGACGTGGGTTGCGCGGATCATCTGGGCCGCCTTGGCGACGGTGGTCGCCTGGGCCTTGGTGAGTTGGCGATTGGAACTGGCCTTTGTCGCGGTGGTGACATTGGCGCTGTCTTTGGCCCCGGTGTTCGTGGCGAAATGGGCAGAGATCACCGTGCCGCCCAGTTTCATCGCAGCCCTTGTGATGTTCGTGGGGGGCACGCTTTTTCTGGGCGAAGTCTTTGATTTTTACGAGCGCTTCTGGTGGTGGGACGTGGCGATGCATGGCGGGTCGGCCATCGGGTTCGGGCTTATCGGGTTCGTCTTGGTGTTCATGATGTTCCAAGGCGATCGCTTTGCCGCGCCGCATGTGGCGGTGGCCTTTTTCGGGTTTTGCTTTGCCGTGTTCATCGGCACCATCTGGGAGATTTTCGAATTCTCCATGGATCAGCTGTTCGGGTTGAACATGCAGAAATCGGGATTGGTGGACACCATGGGCGATTTGATCGTCGACATGGTGGGCGCGGTGATCGGTGCCGCGGCGGGCTATGCGTATCTGAAGTGGCAAGCGAAGGGCGGTTTGGCCTCGGTCATTGATGAATTCGTGCGCCGCAACCCAAGGTTTTTCAAACGCTGGAAGAAATGATCACGTGCCGCAGAAGGTGGCCTGAACCACCTCGGACGGTTCGGGCGGACGTTTCAGATCATCCGCCTCGTCGTGGTCGTCGTAGGGCGTGGCGAGCACCTGTAGCAGGCGGTCGAACGGCGCGTAATCCCCGGCGACGGCGGCTTCGATCATTTGTTCCACCCGGTGGTTGCGGGGGATCACCGCAGGGTTGGCGCGGCGCATGAGGGTGGTTGGGTCGTCCTCGGCCTCAAGGCGTTTTTTCCACTCTTCCTCCCATGTGTCGAAGGCCGTGGGATCGGTGAATTGATCCCGCGCGCCCCCTGTTGCCAATGCGCGGAAGGTATTGGTGAAATCGGCCTGACCCTCGGCCATGCGCGCCAGAAGCCCGGTAATAAGCGCTTCGTCTTCCGCCGTCGCGGCCTCAAGCCCGATCTTGCGGCCCAGAACGTTAAGCCAATGGGCGTGGATGGCCTGTGGCATGGCGTGGACGAGAGTGGTGAACTCTTCGATCGCAGCGTCCTGATCGGGCATGAGCGGGACAAGCGACGTGGCCAGTTGCGCCATGTTCCAGACGATCACGTTGGGCTGGTTGGAATAGGCATAGCGCCCCTGCCGGTCGATCGAGGAATAGACCGTATCGGGGTGAAAGGTATCCATGAAGGCGCATGGCCCATAGTCGATGGTTTCGCCCGACAGCGTGGTGTTATCGGTGTTCATCACCCCATGGATAAAGCCCACACCCATCCACCCAGCGATAAGCCGGGCTTGCCGGTCGATGACATGCGACAGCAAATCGGTGGGCGTTTTGGCCTCGGGCGCGTGGCGGGCGACGGTGTAGTCAAAAAGGTTTTGCAGGGATTTCAGATCGCGGCGGGCGGCGAAATATTGAAAGGTGCCGACCCGGATATGGGACGAAGCCACGCGTGTCAGGATCGCGCCCGGCAGGGCGCCGGTGTCGCGGTAGACGGGTTCGCCGGTGGTGACGGCGGCGAGCGCGCGGCTGGTGGGGATGCCCAGGGCGTGCATCGCTTCCGAGACCACGTATTCGCGCAACACCGGGCCAAGCCATGCGCGCCCGTCGCCCATGCGCGAATAGGGCGTGGGGCCGGAGCCTTTAAGCTGCACGTCGAACCGTTGACCTTCGGGGGTGACCACCTCGCCCAGAAGGTTGGCGCGGCCATCGCCCAGTTGCGGGGAAAACCCGCCGAACTGGTGCCCGGCATATACCTGTGACAAGGGCTCGGCCCCATCGGGGGGCAGGTTGCCGGAGAAGGCCTTGGCCATATCCTCAGGCGCGCCGGGGGTGAGGCCAAGGCTTTCGGCCAGCCCGTCGTTGAAAGCCACCAATCGCGGCGATTTCACCGGCACCGGGGTCAGGCGGGTGTAAAAACCTGCGGGCAGGCGGGCATAGCTGTTATCAAAGGGGATGTGCAGGGTCATGGAACAAAGGTAAGCATTTTGTCACGGATTTCTATACGACCCGGGTCATCAGGCTGTAGCCCTCGCGCGGTTGGAAGCGCAGCTTGCGGTAGAAGCGTTGCGCGCGCTCGTCATCGGTTTTGACTTCGAGGTGCAGGGCCTTGAGGCCTGCGCCGGCAAGGGCCTTGGGCAGGCTCATCAACACTTCGGAGCCGATGCCGCGCCCGCGTACGGCGGGGCGGATGTAAAGCTCGTCCACGAAACCATCCATGCCGCCGAATTCGACCGACCAGCCGAAGCAGACAATGATATAGCCGATGGGCGCACGCCCCGGGCCGATGAGATAGGCCGCGCCATGCGGGCAGCCATCGAGCAACGGGGCAAGGGCCGCGCTGCGGGTGGCCTCGTCTTGGGTGATGCCTTGTTCGGCATGAAAATCGGTTACAAGCCGGGTGAGCCGGTCAAGATCGTCCGGTTTGGCGAGGGTGAGTTGAGTCACAGGCAGAAGGGCCTTTCCTTCGGGGGTGTCATCTTGGGCGCGACCATGCAGGCGGCAGGTTGGAATGTCCACTGAAAGGCCGGGGGCACGGCATCAAATCGCGCAGGGGCGGGCACGAAATCTTGAAAAGATTACGGCCCGATTTCTTTTCAAGAAATCGGTTTGGCCGTGGCGCCCTGCGCAAAAGAAAAGGGTCGGCTCGATTGAGCCGACCCTTGGGGTCTTGGGGAAACCCCCGATCTATTCTTGTCCCATGAACATCAGCAGGAACTGGAACATGTTCAGGAAAGAGATGTAGAGGCTCAGCGCGCCGTCATAGGCGGCCTTGTCCAGCCATTCCTGATCACCATGCGCGGCATGGGCCACGTAGGTGTTCTTGATGTCCTGCGTGTAGAAGGCCGTGAGGCCCGCGAAGATCAGCAGGCCGATGGCCGAAATGGCAAACATCATCGCCGGTGATTGCAGGAACCAGTTGACGATCATCGCCACGATCAGGCCGATCACGCCCATGATCAGGAAACTGCCCCAGGCGGAAATGTCTTTCTTGGTGGTGTAGCCCCAGAGCGACAGGCCCGCGAAGGCAATCGCCGTCACGAGGAAGGTCTGGGTGATCGAATAGGCGGTGAACACCAGGAAGATCGAGCTGAGCGACAGACCGATCAGCGCGGCGAAGGCGAAAAAGCCAAGCTGCACGGTGGCTGCCGACCCCTTGCGCATCAACGCGCCCCAACCAAGGAAGATGAAGGCCAGCGGGGCCAACATGATGACCCAACGCAGCGGCGACATGTAGATCGCGCTACCAAGGCTGTTGAGCATGGTGCCATTGGGCAGTTGCGCCACGGCCGAAGACGGGTCAGTCGTCGTTGCAAGGCCGGCGATTGCCCATGCCGCCAAGGCGGTGATGAGCATACCCACGGACATGGTGCCGTAGACCTTGTTCATATGGGCGCGCAGACCCGCGTCAATCTGGGCGGTGCGGACGCCTGCGCCCGTCCGGATTGTATCAAATTCAGCCATCAAAGCCTCCGAAATGTTGAACTGGCAAGCCCATCAAGGGGCTTTGTCTGACAATATCGGTGAGGCTTTGACGCTTTTCAAGGCTTTCCGAAGGCGATTTCGCCTTAATCGCGCCAATTGGCGGGGGCATCCCACGGGGCGCGGCGGCGTTCGGCCTCGATCTGGGTTTCGGATAGGCCCAGATCGCGCTTTTGCCAGTCTTCCATGCGGGCCAGCGCGCGGCGTTGTTTCCAAAGGTTGACATAGGCGCGCAGCCCCAAGGGTTGGCGACGGAACCGAGGGGCGCAGTTGGCTTGGGTATGGGGAATGTAGGCCATGTTCAATCCTTCTCGATACGTGATGGTTCGCGGTTTTTGATCTTTCTTCTTGATGTGTTTGCCAGAATGGGGTTCATTAGTGAAATGAATGTTTGTTTAGAGTGACATCACAAAGGGTGATCAATGCGAAATCTCGATATGACGACCCTGCGCTCTTTCTTGGCCGTGGCCGAGCATGGCGGCGTGACGCGCGCCGCCGCCGCGCTTCATCTGACGCAATCGGCGGTGTCGATGCAGATCAAGCGGCTGGAGGAGATGCTGGATATCGAAGTGCTGGACCGTAGCGCCCGGCGCGTCAGCCTGACCGCCGCGGGGGAGCAGCTTTTGGGCTACGCCCGGCGGATCATCGAGTTGAATGACGAGGCGATGGGCCGGCTGACAGATACGGTATACGAGGGCGAGATCGTTTTGGGCGTTCCGCATGATATTTTCTATCCGGTGATCCCGCGGGTCTTGAAGGCCTTCAATGCCGCCTTTCCACGGATGAAGGTGAACCTGAAATCCTCAAGCACCATGCGGTTGCACGAGGCATTGCGCAAAGGCGAGACGGATTTGATCCTGACCACCGAGCAGGATGTGAAACCCGGCGGTGAGACACTGACCGAAATGGCCCTGCGATGGACAGGGGCGCGTGATGGTCTGGCGTGGAAGCGGCGGCCTTTGCGGCTGGCCTTTTGCACGGTTTGCATTTTCCGGCCCATCGTGTTGCGACGCCTGGACGAGGCGGGGATCGATTGGGAAATGGCGGTGGAATCGGAAGACGACCGTTCGGTCGAGGCCTTGATCAGCGCCGACTTGGCGGTGGGCGCCCTGCTGGAAGACAGTATCCCGCCGCACCAGGAGGCGATTGCCACGGGCGGGGCCTTGCCCGATCTTGGGATGCAACTGGTCAACATGTACGGGGCCGGGCGGCGCGATGCGCCGACCGAGGCCTTGGCCCGGATGCTGCGCCACGAATATGGCGGCGGGGTGGGGGCGTCGAACGTGGTCAGCCTTCCATCGTGATCACGACCTTGCCGGTCGAACGACGGCTGCGAAGCAATTCAAGGCCTTCCTCCGCACGGTCAAGTGGCAACACGTGGCTGACATGCGGCTTGATGCGGCCTTGGCCGTACCAATGCAGCAGGGTTTCCATGCTTTCGGTGATCACATCAGGACGGAATTTCAGGTAACCGCCCCAGTAAAGGCCCATCACGCTAAGGTTCTTGACCAAAAGGTGATTGGCCGGGATTTGCGGCACGTCGCCACTCGCAAAGCCGATGGGCAAAAGCCGCGCCTCGGGGTTGCACGCGCGGAAGGCGGCCTTGAATTGGTCACCGCCCACCGGGTCATAGACCACGTCCAGCCCGCCCAGATCCTTGCAGGCCGTGCGGATATCTTCGGTCTTGGCGTCGATCAGATGATCGGCCCCGGCCTGTTTGGCGGCTTCCAGTTTCTCGGGCCCACGGGCGCAGGCGATCACGGTGGCCCCCATCAGTTTGCCGATTTCCACCGCTGTCAGGCCAACGCCCCCGGCCGCGCCCAGCACCAGAAGGGTTTCGCCCGGTTGAAGGCGCGCGCGGTGATCGAGCGCCACGTGACTGGTCCCATAGGCGATTTGGAAGGCGGCGGCATCGGTGAATGACATCTCATCGGGTATGGCCACGGCGCGATCGGCGGAAAAACACCCATGTTCGGCCAGCCCGCCCTGGCCACCGAAGACGGCGACGCGCGTGCCGGGGGCGGGGCCTTGGGTGTCCGGGCCAAGAGCGGTGACAGTACCTGCCACCTCCATGCCGAGTGTGAAGGGCGCCTCGGGCGTGTCTTGATACTCGCCCTTGACCATCAGAAGGTCGGCGAAGTTAAGCCCGCAAGCCCCGATTTCCAAGGCAATTTCCCCAGGTGCAGGGGTTGGGCGGGGCAGGGTCGCGACCTTGGGGACCGCCCCGGATGATTCGATGTGATACGCGCGCATGTTGTCTCTCGGGTGCAAATATGTGATCCATTGATCTTGCTTGGTGTTTGGCGAAACACTGCCGGGCTGTCAATTTTCAGGCGGGGGTTGCAGCGCTACTATCCAAAAGGATTGTGTCGCCCGCCTAGATTGTACTGCCTTTGGGTAGGTATCTCTTTTCGAGAGCGATATTCCTTGTCTTTTCATGCCCGACTGCTACCTTTAACCCTCGCTGAAGGAGCCGCGACGTCACTTGGGACACGCCCTCCGGAACGGTGACAATGCCCCCGGTCGCCCTTGGGGCAGACAAGTTGAAAAGGAAAAGTTTATGCCGCACCCTGTTGATGTGCATGTTGGAAAACGAATTCGTCACCGCCGCTGGCTGGTGGGCATGACCCAGCAACAATTGGCCGAGCGTGTTGGAATCAAGTTCCAGCAGATCCAGAAGTACGAGACCGGCGCAAACCGCGTCAGCGCGTCCCGCCTGTGGGATATCGGCGATGCGCTTGATGTCGAGGTCAGCTTTTTCTTCGAAGGTCTCGAAAACGAGACCGGCCAGCGTGACGATGCCGCCGAAGGGGTGCCCACCGATCTTCTGGGCGACAAGGAAGCGCTTGACTTGGTAAGATCCTATTATGCGATCCCCGAAAACCAACGCCGCCGCCTGTTCGATCTGGCCCGCGTTCTCAGCGACGTTGCTTGAGCCCAAGCGCCATTCAGTCTAGAGGCTGATCAAGGATCGCCGAGGATCGGGTGGCACACATGGATAGCGAGAACATCAAAAGCACGGCCCATGCCATGGCGGATGCCGCCCGGGCGGCCGTGCTTCCGTTTTTTCGGGCGGATGGGCTGACCGCTGACAACAAGGCGGGGCAGGGGTTCGACCCGGTCACAGAGGGTGACCGCGCCGCCGAACGCGCGATGCGCAGCGTATTGGCCGAGAGGCGCCCGCAAGATGCCATACTGGGCGAAGAATTCGGGCATACCGAAGGCTCCAGTGGCCTGACCTGGGTTTTGGATCCCATCGACGGCACGCGGGCCTTCCTGTCCGGCGCGCCCACCTGGGGCGTTTTGATTGCCGCGTCGAACGAGGATGGCCCGGTTTTCGGCCTGATTGACCAACCCTATATCGGCGAGCGCTTCGAGGGCGGGCTTGGCGAAGCCCGGATGCAGGGGCCGCAAGGCGCAAGGGCCTTGCGCGTTCTTGGTGACAGGCCGATCGCGGACTCGATCCTTTTCACCACCTTTCCCGAAGTGGGCAGCCTTGAGGAAGGCGCGGGGTTTCGCGCGGTCTCGGATCAGGTGCGCCTGACCCGCTACGGGATGGATTGCTATGCCTATGCCTTGCTGGCCGCCGGTCAAATTGATCTGGTGATCGAGGCCGGGCTGAACGCCTATGACATTCAGGCCCCGATTGCCGTGATCGAGGCGGCGGGCGGGATCGTCACCGACTGGCGTGGGGAACCTGCGCATCGCGGCGGCCGCGTGGTGGCCGCCGCCGGACAAGCGCAACATGCGGCAGCGCTTGAGGTGCTTTCAAAGGTGACCTGACGGGCGGCATGCGGTAGCCTTATCGCACCAGCGGAGAAAACGGACATGCGGTTCCTGACAGCCCTTACAATCGCGATTTTGCTCCCCATGACGGCCATGGCCCAAAGCGTACAAGACCTTGGCCCAAGCGCGCGGGATAGGATCAACGCCACCCGGGCCGAGGCCGGGCGGGATGCGTTGAGCGTGAACCGCAAGTTGACCCGGGCCGCCGCCGCCCATGCCCGCGACCTGGCCGAAACCGGCGCCTTTAGCCACACGGGGTCGAACGGCAGCAGCGTGGGCGACAGGGTGCGCCGCCAAGGCTATGGCTTTTGTTTCGTGGCAGAGAATATCGCCAAGGGTCAGGGGGCGCTGGAACAGGTGTTGAGCGGCTGGATGGCCTCGCCCGGGCATCGGCGCAACATACGCGCCGAACAGGCGGTCGAGTTCGGCCTTGTGCGCGGCCCCGGCAACCTGTGGGTCATGGTCCTGGGCAAACCCGGCTGCTAACCGAAGAACTTCGGCTTGAGCCCACGCAGGGTTTCGCAAAGGTCGCCGCCAAGTTTCTCGGCCAATCCAAGGGCCTGGCGGTGCGCGGTATAGCCGGTGGCGACCGCCGCCTCGATCGTGGCGCTTTGCACAAGGCTGGCCACCAGTTCCGGGTTTTGGCGGGCGAACCCCTCGCCAAACTGGGCATCTATCGCCTCGACCGCTTGGGCAAGGTGAACTGCGGTCTGTGGCTCTGGTTTCGACATGGCGCATCTTCCCTAAGGCGTTTCGCTCAATCCTTGCACGCGTTCCGCCTTTCGCCGATGTCCCAGGCTACAGGCGGAACGCTTCAGGTTTCGACAAAACCTAGCGCATGGTTTGCAATGGCAAGCCCGCAAGGGCATTGCCTTCCATGGGCCGCTTTATTACTCCTGCATGGTGTAAGGGCGATTGAACAAGGGGGCGGATATGGCCGAAGACAGCTATCAGGCAGAGCCCGACCCCGAACGCGAGGACGACGCCTATCTTCTGGATCGTCAGGCGGTTGCGCGGATCATCTATGCCGTCGATATCGACGACCGTGATCTGCTGCTCAAGGAGTTGGAGCCGCTGCACCCGGCGGATATCGCCGACCTTCTGGAACAGATCAACGCCTTTGACCGTCGCCGGTTGATCGAGCTTTACGGCGTCGAATTCGATGGCGACATCCTGTCGGAACTGGACGATTCCATCCGCGAAGAGGTGATCGGCCTTCTGAACCCCGAGGTTCTGGCCGACGCGGTGCGCGACCTGGAATCGGACGATGTTGTTGATCTTGTCGAAGACCTTGAGGATCAGCAGCAACAGGCGATCCTGAGCGCGCTTGAAGACGGTGACAGGGTCGCGGTGCAGCAATCGCTGACCTACCCGGAATATTCCGCCGGCCGCCTGATGCAGCGTGAGGTCGTCATGGCGCCCGAACACTGGAACGTGGGCGAGGCGATTGATTACCTGCGCAACCAAGAAGATTTGCCGGATCAGTTCTATCACATCATTCTCGTTGACCCGCGCCTGCGGCCCGTGGGCAACGTGACCCTTGGCAAGCTGATGGCGGCACGGCGCGAGGTGATGCTCAAGGATCTGGTGGAAGAGACATTCCACACCATTCCCGTCACCCAGGACGAGGGCGACGTGGCCTATGCCTTTAACCAGTATCACCTGATTTCCGCCCCGGTGGTGGATGAAAACGAGCGTCTGGTGGGGGTGATCACCATCGACGACGCCATGGTCGTGCTGGATGAAGAGCACGAGGAAGACATCATGCGCCTTGCCGGGGTGGGCGATGAAAGCAGCCTTTCGGACAGGGTGATCGACACCACCAAGCGGCGGTTCCCGTGGTTGGCGGTAAACCTTGTGACCGCGATCCTCGCCTCGCTGGTCATCGCCCAGTTCGAGGCGGCAATCGCCCAGATCGTGGCCTTGGCGGTGCTGATGCCGATCGTGGCCTCCATGGGGGGCAATGCGGGCACCCAAAGCCTGACCGTCGCGGTGCGCGCCATTGCCACCAAGGATTTGACCGGCTCCAACGTCTGGCGGGTGATCCGGCGCGAGGTTCTGGTGGGGCTCGTTAACGGCTTGATCTTTGCTGTGGTGATGGGCGTGGTGGGCGTGTTTTGGTTCGGCGGGCCGGAACTGGGCTATGTGATCGCTGCCGCAATGGTGATCAATCTTGTCGTGGCCGGGCTGGCGGGGACGGTCATTCCGATCATATTGGACCGTATCGGCGTAGACCCCGCGCTTGCCTCCGGCGCCTTCGTGACGACGGTGACGGATGTGGTCGGGTTCTTCGCCTTTCTGGGACTGGCGGCGATGGTGCTATTATGACCGATCTGACGGCAATCAAGGTAGAGGCGCGCAAGGCAGCCTTTGCCCGGCGCAAACAGGCACATGAGACCGCAGCGCCGGGGGCCGCGGGATATCTTTCGCAAGTGTTGGCCGGGCACCGTGGCGTGCCCCTATCAGGCTATATGGCGATCCGCACCGAGATTGACCCAATGCCCGCCATGGAAGAGGCGGCAGCCCATGGCCCGGTGGGCGTGCCGGTGATCCAAGGCAAGGGCCTGCCCCTGAAATTTTCCCGGTGGGAGCCGGGCTGCACCCTCAAGCAAGGCCCCTTTGGCGCGATGATCCCCGAACAGGATGATTTCCTGGAGCCGGAAATCCTGATCGTGCCCTTGGTCGCCTTCGACCGTAACGGCGGGCGCTTGGGCTATGGCGGCGGGTTCTACGACCGCACGTTGGAGCTTTTGCGCTCCAAACGCCCGACCCTGGCCATCGGTTTCGCCTATGCCGCGCAGGAGGCGGACGCCCTGCCGCTGGAGCCGACCGACCAACCGCTGGACATGATCGTCACCGAATCCGGCGTGATCAGTTTTTCCGATCTTTAAACCAAGCGGTTAAAAACTCTTAAACGCACCGTTTCTTCTGGCTGAAAATATCCCGGGGGAGCGTTGAAAATCTTTTGATTTTCAACGTAGGGGGCAGCGCCCCCAATCCACCCTGGAACACGAGAACGACGGAAGGGGTTTACCCCTCCATCGCCTCCAGCTCGTCAATCAGCCCGGAAATCATGCTCAGACCCTTATCCCAGAAGGCCGGGTCGCTGGCATCAAGGCCGAAGGGCGCAAGAAGCTCGGAATGGTGCATGGAGCCGCCCGCCTTGAGCATCTCGAAATACTTGTCCTGGAAGCCCTCGGGGTTTTCCTCGTAGACGGCGTAAAGCGCGTTCACGAGGCCATCGCCGAAGGCATAGGCGTAGACATAGAAGGGCGAATGCACGAAATGCGGGATATAGGCCCAGAAGGTCTCGTAGCCGTCCATGAAATCAAAGGCCGGTCCAAGGCTTTCGGCCTGCACCGACATCCACAGCGCGTTGATGTCGTCAGGCGTCAGTTCGCCACCCCGGCGCGCCTCGTGCAGCTTGCATTCGAAATCGTAGAAGGCGATCTGGCGGACGACGGTGTTGATCATATCCTCGACCTTGCCGGCCAGAAGCACCTTGCGCTCGGCATCATTGGCGGCCTTGTCGAGCATCTTGCGGAAGGTCAGCATTTCCCCGAAAACGCTGGCGGTTTCGGCAAGCGTCAGCGGGGTGGACGAGAGCAATTCGCCCTGATCGGCGGCCAGCACTTGGTGCACCCCGTGGCCCAGCTCATGGGCAAGCGTCATCACGTCGCGCGGTTTGCCAAGGTAGTTCAGCATCACGTAGGGGTGGACATTGGTCACCGTGGGGTGGGCAAAGGCACCGGGGGCCTTGCCGGGTTTGACGCCCGCGTCGATCCAACCCTTTGAAAAGAAAGGCTCGGCCAACTCGCCCATGCGCGGGTCGAAGGCCGAATAGGCCTCCATCACGATGTCGCGGGCGCTGTCCCAATCCACCACCTTCTTGTCCTCGATGGGCAGGGGCGCGTTGCGGTCCCAGACCTGCATGGTGTCGAGGCCCAGCCATTTGCGTTTCAGCTCGTAATACCGGTGCGAAAGCTTGGGGTAGGCCTCGACCACAGCGTTGCGCAGGGCCTCGACCACCTCGGGTTCCACGTCGTTCGACAGGTGCCGTCCGGTTTGCGGCGTGGGCATGCCGCGCCAGCGGTCGACCACCTCTTTCTCCTTGGCGGCGGTGTTGTGGACGCGGGCGAAGGTGCGGATGTTCTGGCCAAAGACACGGGCCAGTTCGCGGGCGGCGGCCTCGCGCTGATCCCGGTCCTGTTCGGTCAGCAGGTTGAGCGTGCCTTCGATGCCCATCTCCTCGCCGTTCACGGTGAAGGTCAGGCCGGCGATGGTTTCGTCGAACAGGCGTTCCCACGCATCGCCCACGACGCCCATGTCATGCAGGAATTTCTCAAGCTCGTCAGAAAGTTGGTAGGGTTTCATCGCCCGGATGCGGCGCAACACGGGGGCGTAGCGCGCGAGATCCTCGTTGGCCTCGTACATGGCCTTGAGGCTGTCTTCTTCAAGGCGGTTGAGTTCGAGGGTGAAAAAGACCAGCGGGGTGGTCATGGTGGTGATCTTTTCCTGGCAGTCGGACAGGAACTTGGCGCGCTCACCATCGGTTGTGTTCTGGTGATAGCGCAGGCCCGCGTAGGACATGATGCGACCGGCGACATTGGAAATCGCCTCGTCGCGTTCGATGCATTCCAGCAGGCCACCGGCATCAAGATCGGCCAGCTTCCCTTCGTAATCCTTGGCGAAATCGGCGCAGGCCTTGTCCAGCCAATCAAGGTCTTTTTGCAACTCGGGGGCATCGGGGGCGGGGTAGAGATCGCTGAGGTCCCATTCCGGCAGCTTGCCCAGATTGTCGCCTCCGGCGCTGGCGTTGGCATCGAATGTGGGCTGGGGACGAGGGATCATGCGGTGCTCTCCTGTTTGTCTTGCGTCCGCTCAGACATAGGCGGCGTGGGCGGCAGGCTCAAGCGGGGGATGCGGCATTTACGGCGAATCCGGGATAAGCCTTTGGCCAACCTCCCAAACCGCTGTCTGCGTCGTGCCGGTTTTACATCGGCATTCTTGACGGACATCTCGCCGACGAAGAGCGCGCGATGCGTTGTGTACGTTTCGGATGTACATTCTGTACAGACTGTACGTTGCCGGGTCAGCGGGCCGTGCCGTGCAACGCGTCTTGTAGCCGCGCGCCTTGTTGGGACTGGGGCGCGTTGCGCGGCTGGATCAGCCAATATTGCCGCGCGGTGGTCAGGGCATCGGGGCCGACCGGGGCCAGCTTGCCCGCCTCGACCAAGGCGTCGAGCATTGGCAGACTGGCCAATGCGATACCTTCCCCGGCCAGGGCACGCCCGATGGCGTGGCCGTAACTGCGGCAGGTGTCCTTTGGCCTGTCCTTGAGCGCGGCCCCCGGATTGCGGGTGAGCCAGAGATCCCAGCTGATCCAATTCGGGGCAAGGCGCGGATAGTCCAGCAACGGCAGGTCGGGCGTATCTGGCAGCGTGTCGGAGATATGCGGAGCGACGGCGGGAACAAGGGTTTCGTCAAACAGCGGTGTGCCCGACCAGCCGCGCGGCGGGCTTTCGCCGTAATACACCGCCAGATCAAGGGTTTCGGCGTTCAGGGCGTCCGGTTCATCGGCGGTGAGGACCGAGACATTGCAGGCATCCGCACTGGTGGCGAAGGCCTGAAGCCGGGGGTAGAGCCAGAACATCGACACCGCCCCGTTGGCGGCAATGCGCAATGTGCCCCCGTCCGGGGCGCGGGCGTTATCGAGCGAAGACATGAGATAATCCAGTGCGAGCCTGACCGGCTCTTGAAGGCGCCGGGCGGTTTCGGTGGGCGTGGCATGGCGCGCGCCACGGTCGAAAAGCGGCGCTCCGAGCCAGTCTTCAAGCTGTCGGATACGTTTGCTGACCGCGGCCTGCGAGACCATGAGGTCAGGGGCGGCGGCAGAAAAACCGCCGTGCTTCATCACGGCATCGAAGAACACGAGAGCTTCGAGCGGGGGCAGGTTGCGGCGATCTTGACTCATTCCTTTTGGTTATCGAAATGCCTGAAAATTTCCAGTGTTTTGTCATGGCGGGGCATTGATTAAGTGATCAGGGGTTTTCAGCAGGAGGTAAGCATGGCGGAACTGGATTGGCACGCGGAACGCACCGACCTTGCGGCCTTGGCGCAGCTTGATCGCTCGCCCGAGGACGCGGGCATCGACCTTGTGGCGGTGCGTGGCCATCGCCTTGGCAGGGTGCGGGCAGAGATGGCAACGCGGGACATCGCGGCGGTCATTCTGACCGACCCGGTGAACATCCGCTATGCCACCGGTGCGCGCAACATGCAGGTGTTCAGCCAGCGCAACGCGCCGTCGCGCTACCTGCTTTTGACGGCGGATCGGTCGATCCTGTTCGAGTTTACCGGGTGCGCGCATCTGGCCGACGGGTTGGAGACCATCGACGAGGTGCGCGTCGCACGCACGGCCAGCTACGTGGCCGCCGGGCCGGATATCGCCGCGCGGGAGGCGGCATGGGCCGCGGAGATGGCCGATTTGATCCACAGCCTTGTGGGCAAGGGGGCGACCTTGGGCCTTGAGCGCCTGAATGCAGGTACGGCCATTGCCCTGCGGGATCAGGGCCTGCGAATCGTGGATGCGCAAGAGCCGGTCGAAATGGCGCGCGCCATCAAATCGGCGGAAGAGATGAAATGCGTCAACGCCTCGCTTCGGGCCACGGAAATCGGCGTGGCCAAGCTGCGCGCCGCAATCCGGCCCGGATTGACCGAAGCCGAATTGTGGTCGGTGCTGCATCAATCGGTGATCGCGCAGAACGGCGATTACGTGGAAACGCGCCTTTTGAACGCGGGGGAGCGCACGAACCCTTGGTTTCAGGAAACCACCGACAACGTCATCGGCGAGAATGAGTTGATTGCCTTGGATACCGATGTGGTCGGCTGTCATGGCTATTACTCGGATTTTTCCCGCACCTTCCATTCGGGCCCGGGGAAACCAACCACCACGCAGCGCGAGCTTTACAAGGTGGCCTATGAACAAGTGCATCACAATATGGGCATCCTGCGCCCCGGCATGACGTTTCGCGACTATGCCGATGCCGCATGGGATATTCCCGACAAATACTATGCCAACCGCTATTACCTGTCGGCGCATGGCTGTGGGATGACCGGGGAGTATCCGTACCTTTATCACCACGGCGATTTTCCGGATGCGGGATATGACGGCGTGATCGAGCCGGGCATGACGCTTTGCGTGGAAAGCTATATCGGTGCGGAAGGGGCCGCCGAAGGCGTCAAGCTGGAACAGCAGGTTCTGATGACCGAGACCGGGATGGAAGTTTTGTCGCGCTTTCCCTTCGAGGACGATTTGCTGCGTTAACCGTATTGCGCCAGCATCTGGTGCAGGTCGTCCAGCGTGTTGGCCTCGTCCACCGGCTTGTCGTGCCGCCAGCGTTTCATGCGCGGAAAGCGAAGTGCCACGCCGGATTTGTGGCGCGGGCTTTCGTGGATGCCCTCGAAGGCGATCTCGAACACATGTTCGGGGGTGACTTGGCGCACCGGGCCGAAGCGTTGCTGGGTGTTCTTGCGCACCCATGCGGTGATCTTGCGGAACTCGGCATCTGTTAGGCCGGAATAGGCCTTGGTGAAGGGGACCAGATCGTTGCCGTGGCGCACCGCGAAGGTGAAGTCGGTGAAAAGGTTGGCGCGGCGCCCGTGGCCTTGTTGGGCGTAGATCATCACCGCGTCGATGGTCAGCGGATCAAGCTTCCATTTCCACCAATCGCCCTTTTTGCGGCCCGTGTGGTAGGGGCTGTCCAAGCGTTTGAGCATGAGGCCCTCGGCGCGCTGATCGCGGGCCTTGGCGCGGGTTTGGGCGAGGTTATCCCATGTGTCGAAGGCGATGGATGTCGAAGGGCGAAGCGGTATGTCGTCGGGGATGTCAGACAACAGCGCATCAAGTCGTGTGCGACGGGTGGCGAAGGGCATTTGCCGCAGGTCTTGGCCCGCGTCTTCCAGGAGGTCATAGGCCAATAGGATGACCGGGGCCTCGGCCAACAGTTTTTTCGGGACGGTCTTGCGCCCGATGCGTTTTTGCAGGGCGTTGAAGGGTAGGGGCGCGGTGCCGTCCCATGCCACCAGCTCGCCATCCAGAACGGTGCCTTGTGGCAGGAAATCGGTGAGCGGGGCGAGGTCTGGAAAGCGGTCGGTCATCAATTCTTCGCCGCGCGACCAGATGAACCGTTGCCCGTCGCGGACAATCGCCTGCCCCCGGATGCCGTCCCATTTCCATTCGGCCAGCCAATCGGCGGGGTCGCCCAAGGTGTCGGGCGCGTCTTCCAGCCCGTAGGCAAGGCAGAAGGGGTAGGGGCGCGAGGCCTGTGCGCCGTTGTCGGGGGCTTCAATGAGCGCAGCCCATGTGGTCGTTTCCGGCGTCCAGTCGCCCATCAGGCGATGGGCCAATTCCGCCTCATCCTGCCCCGTGGATTGGGCCAAGGCGCGGGTCATCAGTTTGCGGCTGACGCCGACGCGGAAGCCACCGGTCAGTAGCTTGTTGAAGACCATACGTTCGGTTGCCTCCATCCGGTTCCAGGCGTCGAGAACGGCGGTTTTACGCGCCTCTTCCTCGGCGTTATTAAGGGCGCGCAGGCGGGTGATCCAAGTGGCAAGACTGTCGTCATGGCCCGACTCGGGCGGGGGCAGGACAAGGGCGATGGTTTCGGCCAGATCGCCGACGATTGGATAGCTTTCCTCGAACAGCCAAAGCGGGATGCCCGCCTGTTCGGCGGCCCACTCGCGCAGTCGCGTGGTGGTGATTGCCCGGCGCGGGCGGCGGCCCGAGAAAAGCGCGATGGTCCAAAGCTTGTCGTCTTCCGGCGCGGTGTCGAAATACGCGGCCAGTGCGGCCACCTTGGCACGGGTTTTCGTGGTCTGGTCGATGGTGGTGTAAAGTGCGGTGAATTGCTTCATGCCCCGGCCCCTTCTTCCAGAGTGTCGCCGGTAAACTCGGTGGGGACCACTTGAGCGTTATAGCCTTGGGAGGTCAGCCAGCGGGCGAAGATATCGGTGTAGCCGTGGGTGACATAGATGTTGTCCGCGCCGGTGGCTTTGATCGCCTCGTTGAGGGCGGGCCAGTCAGCGTGGTCGGAAATGACAAAGCCCCGGTCGGCAGCGCGGCGGCGACGCACACCGCGCAGGCGCATCCAACCGCTGGCAAAGCCTGTTGAGGCAGGGCGAAAGCGCCGCGCCCAGGTGGAGCCAAGCGCGCCGGGAGGCGCTACGATCAACGCGCCGGGGTGGTCCTTGGCTTTGAGATCGGGGGTGACGTGGAGGGTCTCGGGCAGGGGGAGGCCTTGGGCGCGCAGCACGGCGTTGGTGTTTTCCACCGCGCCATGGGTAAGGATCGGGCCGATGGACGGATCGAGCAGCGACAGCACGCGCTGGGCCTTGCCCAGCGAGTAGGCCCCGAGGAGAGAGAAGCGCCCCTGCGCGGCGTTGCTGGCCCACCAGTCGTTGATCTCTTGCGCGATTTGATCTTCGGAGGGCCACGTAAAGACCGGCAGGCCGAAGGTGCATTCGGTGATGAAGCCGTGGCATTTCACCGGCTCGAAGGCTTCGCACAAACGGTCAGGCGCGGTTTTGTAATCGCCCGAGACAACCCAGACCTCACCCGCCACTTCGACCCGAATTTGCGCCGAGCCGGGGACGTGGCCTGCCGGGTGAAATGAAACCGTCGCATCGCCGATGCGGCGGGCCTCGCCGTAGTCCACACCCTCCAAGGTAATCTCGCCCAGCCGGTGGCGCATCACCGGCCCTGCGGCATGGGTGGCCAGATATCGCGCGTGGCCGGGGCGCGCATGATCGGCGTGACCATGGGTTATGAGGGCCCGGTCAACGGGCCTCCATGGGTCGATGAAAAAATCACCGGCGGGGCAGTAAATGCCTTGGGGCTTGAATTCCAGAACCATGATCCAAGGATAGAGCTATGCGCGCGCCATGCCAGCCCCTTGCACTGGCCGGACCTGCGGTTATCCTGCGGCTAATTCAAATGCCGGACAGGGGACCACTATGAAATTCGTACGCTACGGAGAGCCGGGGCAGGAAAAGCCCGGGATGATCGACAGCGAGGGGCGCGTGCGCGACCTTTCGGGTGTGGTGCCCGATTTGTCAGCGCCGATTCTGGGCAAGCTGCCCAGTGTTGACCCCGAGGGCTTGCCCTTGGTGGAAGGCGAGCCGAGACTTGGCCCGCCTGTAGGCAATATCGGCAAGCTGGTGGCGATTGGTCTGAACTATACCGACCATGCCGCCGAGATGAACATGGAACTGCCGACCCATCCGGTGGTGTTCATGAAGGCGACATCGTCGATCATCGGGGCCTATGACACGGTGCGCATGCCGCGCGGGTCGGAAGAAACCGATTGGGAGGTGGAGCTTGGCGTGGTGATCGGCAAGCCGGTGAAATATGTCACCGAGGCCGAGGCGCTGTCCCATGTGGCGGGCTATTGCATCGTCAATGATGTGTCCGAGCGGCATTTTCAGGCCAAGATGTCGGGGCAATGGACCAAGGGCAAAAGCTGTGACACCTTCGGGCCGGTGGGGCCTTGGTTGGTTACGCCCGACGAGGTTGGCGATCCGCAGAACCTTGACCTGTCGCTGGAGGTCAACGGTGAGCGGATGCAGACCGGCAATACCGCGACGATGAATTTCACCGTGGCGCGGATCATCGCGCATCTGAGCGAGGTGATGAGCCTGCAGCCGGGTGACGTGATCGCCACAGGCACGCCGCCGGGCGTGGGCATGGGACGGACACCGCCCCGCTATCTGAAGGATGGCGATGTGATGGAATTGGAGATCAGCCGCCTTGGGCGACAGCGGTTGCCGGTGACGCGGGATCAGTAATGCCATCGCTGTCGGCGTCGTAATGCGCGGCCAGCATGTCGAAGGCGCGGGCGCGCATGGCGGGGGTATCCATCAGCACCTCGTGCCGCCCGCCATCGAGTTCTTCAAGCCGGCCACCGGGCCACGCGGCCATACGGGCACGAATACGCGATACGTCAACGATATCCTCCTCGGTGCCCAGCAGCGTCAGGCAAGGCAGGTCGGGCGAGGGCAGGCGCGAAAGCGCCAAGGTTTCGCGCAGAGCCTCGTGCAGCCAGCGCAGGCTTGGCCCGCCGAGGGTGAGTTCGGGATGTGCGCGGGCCTGTGCGATCATGTGTTGATACATGTCCGCATCGCAGGTCAGCTTGTTGGTCTCGAAGGGTTCGGCCAGAACATAGGTGTCCGATTTGGTGCCGGGGGCGTAGAGATGGCACAGGCCCACGCGGCGGCTGCCCCATGACAGCGACCATGCCACCGGGCGCAGTGGCGAGGAAATGCGTATCCCCCACATCGGGCCGGAAAAGCCGCAGGAGGCGACGGGCAAGCCGTTCATCGCTGCGCGCAGGCCGATGCAGCCCCCCATGGAGTGCCCCAGAAGGTGCAGGGGGCGCGGCACGTCCAATGTATCAAGCGCCGTGACAACGGCCTCGACATCCTTTTGGTAGTCGTCGAAGAATTGAACATGGCCTGACATGGCATCGTCTAGCAGGCGGTCGGCCAGCCCCTGACCGCGCCAATCCACGGCGAGGGTGGCATAGCCGCGCTTCGCGAAATCCTGCGCCGCGCGGCCATATTTCTCGATATATTCGGTGCGACCGGGGAACAGCAGGACCGTGCCCTTCGTGGCCGCTTCTGGCGTCCAGATCCCGATGCGAATGCGCACCCCGTCCGAGGCCCGCAGCCAAAAGGCGCGGCCCCCGCTTGGCCCATCGGCCAGATCGGAATGGAGGGGTGCGGTGTCCATCAGCCCAGAACGCTGCCCAGTTTCATGGCCATGCCCATATCGCCATCCACGGCCAATTTGCCCGACATGAAGGCGGCCGTCGGGTCAAGATCGCCTTCGAGGATGGACTGGAAGGTATCGGCGTCGGCGGTAAGCGTCACATCGGCGTCATCATCGGCGGCGCGGGCGCCGTTTTCGTCGATCATGATGGCGCCTTCGCCGTCGATCACGAACTTGGCGGTGCCATCGAAGCCGCCCGACATCTTGTCATTCAGGGCGGCGACGGCGGTGTTGATCGTGTCACTCATTGCGGTTCTCCTCCGGAAAAATTGATGGCCTTGGTCTTTGACTCGGCGGCCGGTTCGCTACATTCTTAATCTATGGGCATAGGACACCGCATTCTCAACCTTATCGTGACGGCAGTTTACCTTGTAGTCGCGTTTTCCCTACCCTTGGCGGCGGAAAACAGCGACCGCGCGATGGAGATGCTTGAGGAATTGCCAGAGGCCGAGCCGAAAGAGGCCCGCCGTCTGGCCCGCGAGATTGAGCACGAGTGGTCGAAAACCGGATCGGCGGCAATGGACCTGCTGCTCAAGCGCGGGCGAGAGGCGCTTGAGGCAGGTGATTCGCGACAGGCCATCGAACATCTGACCGCATTGACCGATCATGCGCCGGAATTTGCCGAAGGCTGGCACCTGCGGGCGATTGCCTTTGCCAATGTCGCTTTATACGGTCCGGCCCTCGATGATCTGGGCCGCGCCCTGACACTTAATCCGCATAACTTCAACGCGATGTACAGTTTGGGCTCGGTTCTGGAGCAGGTGGGCCACGATGATCTGGCGCTTGAGGCATTTGAACGCTCGGCGGCTATACATCCGCAGTCCGAGGACGTAACCAAGGCCTTGGATCGTGTGGCGCGCGAGATTGGCGGCGCGGATCTCTGACAACTGAGGGAGTTGGGCGCATGTCCATGGCCGCGCAGTCCAGAACCTTGGCGGTTCTGGGTCCCACCAATACCGGCAAGACGCATTTCGCGATCGAGCGGATGCTGGGCTATCGAACCGGGGTGATTGGTCTGCCGCTGCGCCTTTTGGCGCGCGAGGTCTATGACCGGATCGTCGCCGTGCGGGGGCCTTCGGTGGTGGCGCTTGTCACCGGCGAGGAACGGATCGTGCCCGAGCGGGCGCAATATTGGGTCTGCACCGTGGAGGCGATGCCCGAAGGGCTGGGCGCGGATTTCGTGGCTATCGACGAAATTCAGCTCTGTGCCGACCCGGAGCGCGGGCATGTCTTCACCGACCGGCTGCTGCGCGCGCGGGGCCTGCGCGAGACGCAGTTCCTGGGCAGCCACACCATGCGCGGGGCGATTGCCGCCTTGGTGCCGGGGGTGGAATTCGTGAGCCGCGAGCGGATGTCGCAGCTTTCCTATGCAGGTTCGAAAAAGATAAGCAAGATGCCGCCACGCAGTGCGATTGTCGGCTTTTCGGTTGATAATGTATATTCCATTGCCGAGCTTTTGCGCCGTCAGAAGGGCGGTGCGGCGGTTGTCATGGGGGCGCTAAGCCCGCGTACACGTAATGCGCAGGTGGATCTGTATCAAAACGGGGATGTGGATTTCCTTGTGGCGACGGATGCTATCGGCATGGGCCTGAATCTGGATATCGACCACGTGGCGTTTTCGTCGCTGTCGAAATTCGACGGGCGGCGGATGCGGGCCTTGGCCCCCAATGAGCTTGCCCAGATCGCCGGACGCGCGGGCCGCGGCATGAGCCACGGTACATTCGGGGTGACGGGCGAGGCACCTGAGTTGCCCGATGAGGTGGCCCAAGCCATCATGGACCACCGCTTTACCCCCATCCGCAAGCTGGAGTGGCGTAATCCCCGGCTGTCGTTCGGGCAGGTGGATGCGCTGATCGCCTCGCTTGAGGCCAAGCCGGAGGGCGAGTGGCTTGTCCGGGCGCGGGAGGCCGACGACCTGCGCGCGCTGCGCACTTTGGCGGCCCAGGCGGAGGTGCGGGCGCGGGCCAGTGACGGACCCTCGGTGCGCTTGCTGTGGGATGTCTGCCGAATCCCCGATTTTCGCGGCATCAGCCATGCGGAACACGCAGGGCTTTTGGAGACGATTTACAGCGATCTGCACGAACGTGGCCGGGTGCCGGACGACTGGCTGGCGCGGCAGGTGAAGCGCATCGATCGCACCGATGGGGATATCGACACATTATCGAAACGCCTGTCCTATATCCGTACATGGACCTATGTTGCGCAACGAAAGGGCTGGGTCGATGACGAAATGCATTGGCGCGGCGCGACACGCGCGGTAGAAGACCGCCTGTCGGACGCGCTGCACGAGCGTTTGACGCAAAGATTTGTGGACCGGCGCACATCCGTGCTTTTGCGCCGGCTCAAGCAGAAGGAGGCCATGGTGGCCGAAGTGAACGACAAAGGTGAAGTGACGGTCGAGGGCGAATTCGTCGGCCGTCTGGAAGGGTTCCGCTTTATTCAGGATAAAGCGGCTGCGGGACAGGAGGCGAAGGCCATCTCGCAGGCCAGTTTGCAGGCGCTTGCGCCGCAGTTTCATTTGAAGGCGGACCGGTTTTACAACGCGCCCGACACCGAAATCGACTTTACCGAGCAAGGTGGGTTGATGTGGGGCGAGCAGGCCGTGGGCAAACTGGTGTCCGGGGCCGACCCGATGAAGCCGCAGGCACAGGCCTTTGTCGACGAGGCAGCGGGCGAAGACGTGGCGCAAAAGGTGCAACGCCGCTTGCAGCATTTCATTGATCGTAAAGTGGCCACGCTGTTCGAGCCGCTGCTGAACATTCAGCGCGACGAGGCCTTGAGCGGGCTGGCTCGTGGTTTTGGCTTCCGCATGGTGGAAAACCTCGGGATCATTCCGCGTGGTGATGTGGCCGAGGAGGTCAAGGCGCTGGATCAGGACGCGCGGGGTGCACTGCGCAAGCACGGGGTCCGCTTTGGTCAGTTCACGATTTTCATGCCTTTGCTCCTGAAGCCTGCGCCGACTCGGTTGCGCCTTGTGCTGTGGTCTCTGGCCCAGGGGCTGGAAGAGTTCCCCGAAGCACCGCCCCCCGGTTTGGTGACCGTGCCAGCGGGGTCCGCGCATCCGCGCGGCTATCACGCGATGTCGGGCTATCGTGCGGCGGGTGAGCGGGCCATTCGGATCGACATGCTGGAACGGCTTGCCGATATGCTGCGGGCCGAGGATAGCCGGGGGGGCTTTGAGGCCAAGGCCGATATGCTGTCGATCACCGGCATGACGCTGGAGCAATTCGCCGACCTGATGCAGGGCCTTGGATACAAGGCCGAACGCGGCGAACGCGAGAAGGTGAAACCCGTGGATCAGGCCATGACCGAGGCCCCGGCGCAAGCCGAGGGCGAGGCGCAGGCTACTGCCGAAGCGCAGGTTGAGGCGATCCCCGATGAGGGCGAGGCGCCTGTGGCCGCCGGGGCCCCGGAGGCGGCCGAAGTGCCCGCCGATGTCCCCGAAGCCAGTGAAACCGAGGCGCTGCCCGGTGAAGCCCCGGCGGCAGAACCTGCCGAGCCTGAGGTCGAGGTGTTCTATACCTTTACTTGGGCCGGGCGTGGTGGTCGCGCGCGCAACGAGGGCCGTGGCAAGCCGCGTGGTGAGAAACCCGCAGGCAAGCCGCGCGGCAAGCCGGGCAAAGGCAAACCCAAGCGCGAGCAAGGACCGAAAAGCTTTTCTTCCAAGCCGCAGAAGAAGGACAAGATCGACCCCGACAATCCCTTTGCCGCGGCCCTCATGGGCCTTAAGGACAAGGGGTGAACGCGCGGTTTGGCCGAAGCATCGGGCAAGATCCGCTTGGATAAATGGCTGTGGTACGCGCGGTTTTTCAAAACGCGCGGCCTGTCGGCCAAGCAGGTTTCGGCCGGTCATGTGCGGGTCAATTCCGAAAAGGTGGCCAAGCCCTCGCATGGCGTGGGGCCGGGGGATGTACTGACCTTCGCACAGGCGCGGCAGGTGCGGGTCGTGCGGATCGTGGACCTGGGGGAACGGCGCGGCCCGGCCCCAGAGGCACAGGCGCTCTACGAAGACCTTAGCCCGCCGCCCGAACCGAAGAACAGCGTTGCGCCGGCGCCCAGATACGAGGGAAAAGGGCGGCCCACCAAACGGGATCGCCGCAAACTCGATCTCAATCGCCCGGATACGCTTGATTGATCCGCGCCTCTGGATTACGTCAGGCACAACGCGCCAGAATGAGAGACCGAAATGACCTATGTGGTGATCGATAACTGCATCGAGTGCAAATACACCGACTGTGTCGAGGTGTGCCCCGTGGATTGTTTCTACGAGGGTGAGAACATGCTGGTGATCCATCCCGACGAGTGCATTGATTGCGGCGTGTGCGAACCGGAATGCCCCGCCGACGCCATCCGCCCGGATACTGAACCGGACATGGAAAAATGGGTCGAGTTCAACCGCAAGTACTCGGAAATGTGGCCTGTGATCATCACCAAGAAGGATCAGCTTCCTCAAGCCGAAGAGCGTGATGGCGAGACGGAAAAAGTCGATAAGTATTTCTCGGAGAAGCCGGGTGAGGGCGGTTAAGCCGCGTTTGGCCGATTCGGTTTTTTGGGCAGGATTGGCGACCAGTTCTGCTTGAAGTTCGCCTTGTAAGCCTTTGAAAGAAAAGGCGTAAAAACTTAATCTGAATGCCTCCACTTCCGAAAGGGGGCATTTTGTGTTATATATGTGTCATATATGTAGATGACCGCCTGATATCCATTTGCCCATGCTGCCGCCTGGGGATGGTTTTCTTTGCGCCTGACGTCTGTTTTTCGGACATGCCGGATACAGCCGATGTCGTATTGAACGGGCTTACCCTGTGAGGAAGACCTGAATGAGCAAAGCCAAGAAATCCGAGTTTCGCGCCGATGATTACGTCGTCTACCCTGCCCATGGTGTGGGTCAGATTATCTCGATCGAAGAGCAAGAGATTGCCGGCATAAAGCTGGAACTGTTTGTGATCTCGTTCGAAAAGGACAAGATGACCCTGCGGGTGCCGACCAACAAGGCAACCGAAATCGGGATGCGCAGCTTGTCGAGCCCTGATGTGGTGTCGCAGGCGATGACCACGCTGAAAGGCAAGGCGAAGGTGAAACGCGCCATGTGGTCGCGCCGGGCGCAGGAATACGAACAAAAGATCAATTCCGGAGACCTGATCGCAATTGCCGAAGTGGTGCGCGACCTGCACCGTTCGGACGACCAGCGCGAGCAAAGCTATTCCGAGCGTCAGCTTTACGAAGCCGCACTTGAGCGTTTGACCCGCGAAGTGGCCGCCGTTTCGGGGGGTGACGAGGTGAGTGCCGCCAAGCAGGTGGACGAGGTTCTGGTGAGCCGCGCCGCGTAAGACATCCCGGGAAATTCCGGATCATGGCCGTGCCCGACGGGCGCGGCCTTTTTACGTCGCCAGGTGGAAAAGTAACGCGATTTCAACGGCTTGCTGTGTAGCGCCAAGGATGTCACCGGTTTGCCCGCCGATCTTCGCACGGGCGATAGCCCCGACGCCAAAAGTGATGATCGCCACGCAGATGAGCGCGCCCAAAATACCCCAGCCAAGCAGGAAAACGCCCAGCGTGAAGGCAATGACGGCGCCAAGGGCAGCGGTGCTGGTACTGGGGCGTCCGGTGCTGTGCGAAAGCCCGTGGTCGCGGGCATGGGGCAAGGTGGTCATGAGCGCGGGCATGGCCGCGCGCGACAGCATGGGGGCGAGCAGAAGGGCGGTGAGCGCAGAGGCGGCGCCTGCCTCGAACAACATCCACAGTGCGGCCCAACGCCCTGAAAAGGAAAACAAAAGAGCGATCACGCCATAGGTGCCGATATGGCTGTCTTTCATGATCTCAAGGCGGCGGGCCGCGTCCCAGCCGCCCCAAAGACCATCGGCCGTATCGGCAAGCCCGTCTTCATGCATTGCGCCGGTTGTGACGGCGAGAATACCAAGGGAAATCAAGGCGCTAAGCGGTGCTGCCAATCCAAACCAAAGCGCGCAAAGCCCTGCGACCCCGGCCAGGCCACCCGTTACAAGACCAACAAGCGGATAGGCCCAAGCGGCCCTTGCGCCGCGTTCGAAGCTGGTCACATGTACCGGCAAGCGCGTCAGAAGGGCCAAGGCCAAGGGAAAATCCTCTGCTTTTACAAGGGCTTGGTCGTTTTTCATCGCTGTCAGACCTTTTTCCGGCTGCGCCTCTGGCTTGGGCTGCGATACATAATGCCAAGACAGGATGCAATGGATGGACCGATGCGCCAAGACTTTACCTCGCTCGCGGAATTTTCTCAGATACTTCAAGCACTTCCCTCGCAAGACGCCGAGTCGGTCGAGGCCGCGAAGGCACGCGATGGGCAGTTGAGCAAGCCGCCGGGGTCTTTGGGACGGCTAGAGGATCTGGCGGCGTGGTATTGTGGCTGGCGCGGTGATGCGCGGGCCATGATCGAGGCGCCGCAGGTCATAATTTTCGCGGGAAATCATGGGGTTACGGCGCAGGGCGTGTCGGCTTTCCCGCCCGAGGTGACGGCACAGATGGTGGCCAATTTCGAAGCGGGCGGCGCGGCGGTGAACCAGTTGGCCAAGGTGGCCGGGGCGCGGATTGATGTGCGCGCCCTGGAGTTGGATCGACCCACGGTGGATATGACCGAAGGCCCCGCCATGAGCGAGGCCGAGATGGTTTCCGCCTTGAAAGAAGGCTGGCAAGCTGTTGATTCAAAAGCAGATTTAATGGTTGTCGGCGAGATGGGAATTGGCAACACCACCGCCGGTTCTGCGATTGCCTTGGCCTTGTTCGGGGGGCAGGCGAGCGATTGGACAGGGCATGGCACCGGGGTTGAGGGTGATGCGCTGACCTATAAAGCCGATGTCGTGGCGCGCGCGGTTGAGGCAAATTCAGCAAGCAAAACCAATGGCTTGGAGGTTCTGCGCTGCCTTGGTGGACGTGAGTTGGCCGCCATGGCCGGGGCCATGGTGCGGGCGCGGCAATTGCGTATCCCTTTGATTCTAGACGGTTTTATCTGCACCGCTGCGGCAGCCTGCATCGAGATGGCACAAAAGGGCGCATTGGATCACGCGGTGGCCGGGCATCTGAGCGCCGAAGGCGCGCATGGCAAGCTGTTGAAATCGCTCAACAAAGATCCTTTGCTGGCATTGAATATGAGGCTTGGCGAAGGCTCGGGCGCGACGCTGGCGATCAATATATTGAAGGGCGCCTTGGCCTGTCATTCGGGCATGTCAACCTTTGCCGAGGCCGGGGTTTCGGACGGCTGAGTTTCGTACGAGTCGTACGGTGAAGGCCCGGTTTTCGTACGAAAGTCGCCGGACCTGCCGGGCAAAGCGTACGAGTCGTACGAAAACCTATTCCCCAACCTCATTCGGGGCAGGGTCGGTGGTCTCTTCCAGTTGCGACAAGAGCATGGTTTGCAGATCGCGCTCCAACTCTTTCGCGCGGGCGATATAGGCGGGGTTTTCCACCGTCGGGATGTTGGGATCCCAAAGCGCGGCCAGTTCGCGCACCGATTTCCGGTCGTGCTTATAGAAGGTCTGTTCAAGTTCGGCGGCTTCGAATTCAGTCAGCCCCATGTTCTCAAGCACGTAGCGCCCGGCGCGCAGGGAACTGTCGAACACCTCGCGGACGATGTCGTTGGCCCCGGCCTTGTAAAGGCGGAACACATGGGTCCGGTCGCGGGCGCGGGCGATGATGTGAAGATCGGGGCGTTCGCGGCGGGCGAAGGCGACCAGCTTGGTTATCTGTTCGTGATTGTCGAGGGCGGCGACCAGAACCTTGGCCTCGCCCAAACCCGCAGCGTGCAACAGTTCGGGGCGGGTGGGATCGCCAAAGAACCCCTTGACGCCAAAGCGGCGCATCCTTTGGATCGCCGAGAGGTCATGATCCAGCACAACGGTATTGAAGCCCGAGGAACGCACCAGCCGGTTGACGATCTGCCCAAAGCGCCCGATCCCGGCGATGATCACCGGGGCCTGATCGTCGATCCGGTCGGGCTCATGCTGTTCGGTGGTCTCTTCCATCTGGCCGGAGAGCCAATCGTAGATGATGAACAACAGCGGCGTGATCAGCATGGTCAGCGCCACGACCAAGAGCAGGATCTCGTTCATCTCGGCGGGGATGACGTTTTGCTGCCCCGAGAAATTGATCAGTACGAAGCCGAATTCACCCGCCTGCGCCAAGGACAGGGTAAAAAGCCACAGGTCGCGCCCCCGCAGGCCGAAGACGCGGCCCAGTACATAGAGGATCACCCCTTTGATCAGGATCACCGCGAGGGCAAGACCCATGACGGCAAAGAAATCCCGTGCCAGAACGCCGAAGTTGATACCCGCGCCCACGGTGATGAAGAACAGGCCCAGCAGCAGGCCCTTGAAGGGTTCGATATCGCTTTCCAACTCGTGCCGGAATTCCGAGCTGGCCAGAACCACGCCGGCCAGAAACGCGCCAAGGGCGGGTGAAAGGCCCACAAGGTTCATGACATAGGCGATACCCACCACGATCAGCAGGGCCAATGCGGTATACATCTCGCGCAGGCGGGCGGCGTGGATGAAGCGGAAGACGGGCCGCGTCAGGTAGATCCCCGTCAATATGATCGCCGCCACCGCGCCCAGTGTGACCAGCGTCACCCCCCAGCCCGGCAAGCTTTCGATAAAGTAGGCGGCCGCGTTATGCGCGCCGTGTTCGCCGCCGTGCCCTTCGGCACCGGCCATCCGGTCAAGCGCGTCCGACAGCACCATGTCCGGCGGTTTCGGCAAGGCCAGCAGGGGTAGGAGGGCCAGCATGGGGATGACCGCGATATCCTGCGTCAGCAGAACCGAGAAGGTCGAGCGCCCGCCGCCGGTTTGCATCAGCCCCTTTTCCGACAGGGTTTGCAACACGATGGCGGTTGAGGAGAGTGCGAAGACAAGGCCGATGGCCAAGGCAATCGACCACGGCTGCCCCAGAATTATCGCCCCGACCATCACCGCCAGCGTGGTCAGGGTGATCTGTAACCCGCCAAGCCCCAGAAGCCTGTGGCGCATATCCCAAAGCGCGCGGGGTTCAAGTTCCAGCCCGATGAGAAAGAGCATCATGACAACGCCGAATTCGGCGAAATGCTGCAATTCTTCGGTTTCATGTCCGCCGACCAGCCCGAGGATGGGGCCGATCACGATTCCCGCTGCTAGGTAGCCCAGCACCGAGCCAAGCCCGAGGCGCGCGGCCAAGGGCACCGCGATGACCGCGGCGGCCAGATAGATCGAGGCCTGGAAAAGGAAGCCTTCCATGGGGTGCTCCGGGTGCTGTTTGAAGCGTTCCGCCTTTGCCCTGGGCCATCAGCGAAAGGCGGAACGCGTGCAACGATTGGGTTTTGGCCTGCATTTCGCGAAAAGCTGCGATTCAGGTTTTGCGCGAAACGCTTTAGCTATCGGTATGGGGGATGGGGCGCGTGGCGGCAAGGGCCTTGGGCCCTGTTGTGCAATGCCTGTTGTGCGGATGCACGGTTTGCGCGCGGCGCGCCTTGGCTTGGGTTTAGCCGCGGGGCAGGCGCAAGACCACGTTGCGGCTGCCTTTCTTGTAGCGCAACTCGCTGCTGCCGATGGCCGTGACGCGGCCCCGGTCAAGGCGGTCCCCGACTTTGACCTTCTTGTAGCGGCCATTGGACAGCCGCACGAGGGCGCGGCGATTCGACGGGGTGCCGTAGACGCCGATCAGGTTGACCTTGCGCAGGTTGACCTGGTTCCTTTCGGTGGCGGCGCGGGCGACGGTGGTGCCGGTGGGCGCACTTGGCTTGATGCGTTGCGATGCGCTGACCGGTTGCGCGGCGGCGGCCTGTTCGCTGCGTTTGACGATGCGGTCGAAGTTGCGGGGCCGTGCATTGGGCTTGAGCGAGGCGGCAACGGCCTGTGACGTGGCCCCGGCGAAGGGGGCGGAGGCGTCGACCTGTTGCGCTTCTTCGAGGGCGTCTGCGACGGCTTCGGCCTGTGCGGCGGCCTGGGCTTCGGCGGCGGCTTCGGCCTCGGCCCGGGCGCGCAGGGCGGCCTGTTGTGCGCTTTCGGGGCGCAGTTTCGGACGCAGGGCGGCCAGTTCTGTCCGCGTGCGCCCGCCAAGGCCGAGTTGGCCGCGTTCATTCTGTTCGACAAGGTCGTCGGGGCGCTGCTTGGGCCGGACGCCCATCAGGCGTTGCAGTTCCTCGGGCGGTTGGGCCATGGCGATGGCCCCGGGGCGGTCGGGGAAAACATCG
>NZ_JASHIM010000013.1 GCF_030733685.1 Roseovarius sp. MMSF_3281 | reverse complement strand
GGGGATTTTGGGGGAGGCAGCGGCCGATTTCACCCCGAACCGCCGAAAAACCCCTGTCGGTATCACGTCGGTATTTTGTCGGTATGACGTCGGTGGGGTTTGGGGGGTGAGACACGCCCGTGCCGTGCGCTTTGGACGTGGGTTTTGTACGGAATGGGGAGGGAGTAGGTCGTACGAAGGTCGGATAATTAGCAAGTACTAGAGCCTAGCCACTCAATATGTCTTTCAAGTCTTCGGCGATTTGCCCCTTATCCCGTAGTTCAAATAATAAAGAGGGAGACAACTCAAAGTCTTTATGGATGATTGTCTTGAGGCACTTCAGGAGCGCTTTGCCTTTAACAGAGCCAGCATAATAGTAATCAAGCTCCTTTTTCACATCTTCGTTTTTTGGCGTACCCGATCCGCCAGGGTAAAACTTGTCACTTTTATTGATCTGTTTTCGTTTTTCAGTGAAGGTTTTTTCGCTTTTTGCTTGGTTCCAAGCTTCCGACAATATTTCTTCAGCTTGATCCTCGCTTACAGCTAAACAGTCCATGAGATGTTCTCGATCACATAAATATCCCTCTAAATCCGATGGTCCGGTGATCCATAACTCGCACCCACTTCCGTAGAATTTTTTAGTCAAAATCCCTTTTTCATATTCTGTTAAAAAATCTCCGTCACGATGAATCACTAATTTTGAAACGCCTAACATGTCTTTGAGAGATTTTGCTCCATCAGCAGATGGAAGATTTTCTGCACCGAAGACCGGCCAAATCGCAGTTTTTTGCCTGTGCTCTGGCCATTGATCAACAATTGATTGAAGCAATGGAGTATTTTTATCCTCGGTGATAATAAGCGTTGACTTATCAAGAAGGCCCCATCCCATTTGTTCTCTTATGATGGCTTCGTCTTGAGCAACTCCCCCGTTTGCAAGCCATGCTAATTTTACATCTGGCGAAGAGGTTCTGATGATGTGTGGACTGTGTGTGGTCAATATCACTTGAGCGGAGAATTCAGTAGCGGCTTCTTCAATTGTTCGAATTAGCTTCTCTTGTCTATCCGGGTGAAGATGTGCATCAGGTTCATCAATAAGCAGGATACTTGGTTTAAACAAAACCAAGTATGCAAAGATTTGAACAACCTGTAGTACTCCTGTACCTGCAAGCTCAAGCGGAGCCCAAAACCCTCCTTTCATTTTCTCAGTGTAAACAAGGGCCTCGATGTCAAAATGTTCGCTGTCGTCGAATTCTATTTTGATCTTAGTTGGTCCGAGGACTTTAGAAATCCACTCTTCAAGAATGGTCAAGTCGTCTTTGGATTCTTGTTGAATTAACAGAAGAATGTTCCGAAGAACACTGTTGGCGTCACCACTAGCCGCACTTCTAAATACGGGTTGCCTACTTTTCTTTTCTTCACTCGACGGTATGCCGGCAAGCCCTGGAATATACGCGCTGAAAGGAGAATTGCGATCTGATAGCTCTGAATAAAGCTTTTTAGGCAATAGATTTTCGGCTCTTAAGTCAATTTGAATGGCATCATTTCTGCCTCGCTTGATCGGAATAACTCCGGAGCTTTCGTCTTCGTCATCACATTCCAGCGTCACGAATACGGAAACGTGCTCCTGCTTTCCTCTAGCTTCGCGAAGTTCCTTGTTGTGCCCAACAACTTTTGCATCGGGCGTGGGAAAATAGTCCAAAGACTGCACCGCAACGCTCCGGGCTTGGTTGTTTTGGATTTTTGGGTCTGCGGTACACCTACACGCCCAATGGAGAGCCTGGAGAAATGAAGACTTACCTGAGCTATTCTGACCAACAAGAATAGTGACATCGGCCAGTTCGACACGAGCTTTGTCTATTGCTTTAAAATTCTCAATCGTGACTGCTTTAAGTCTCAAATAGAATACCCTGTGACGTTGCTGATTAGTCTACGAAAAATCTTACAGCTTCACACTATAAAGTTGTATCCTCTTTTCCCAAAAAAGCCACAATAATTACCAAGAAACAAAGATCTGTTTTCCCCTAAAGCACATACCTCGACAAATCCGCTGATTTCATCAGTTCGCCCAAGTTCTCCTCGACAAACGCAGCGTCCACCGTCACGCCTTCGCCGGCGCGGTCGGGGGCGGTGAAGCTGAGTTCTTCGAACACCCGTTCCATGACGGTATAGAGCCGCCGGGCGCCGATGTTTTCGACCGACTGGTTGACCTCTGCCGCGATGCGGGCCAGTGCCGCGATGCCGTCTTCGGTGAAGTCGACCGTCACCTCCTCGGTCCCCATCAGGGCGGTGTATTGGCGGGTGAGGGCGTTGTCGGTTTCGGTCAGGATGCGCACGAAATCTTCTTCGGTCAGGGCGCGCAACTCGACCCGGATGGGCAGGCGGCCTTGCAGTTCGGGCAGCAGGTCGGAGGGTTTGGCGATATGGAAGGCGCCCGACGCGATGAACAGGATATGATCGGTTTTCACCGGCCCGTGCTTGGTTGACACGGTGGTGCCTTCGATCAGCGGCAGCAGGTCGCGCTGCACCCCCTCGCGGGAAACATCGCCGCCGCGGGCCTCGGATTTGGCGCAGACCTTGTCGATCTCGTCCAGAAACACGATGCCGTTCTGTTCGACGGATTCCAGCGCGGTTTTATTGACGGTTTCATCGTCCAGCAGCTTGTCGGCCTCTTCGCTGATCAACAGCTCGTAACTTTCGGCGACGGTGAGTTTCTTGCGCACGGTGCGCCCGCCGAAGGCCTTACCGAAGAGATCGCCAAGGTTCATCATTCCCATCTGGCTGCCGGGCTGTCCGGGAATATCCATCATGCCCATGGGGTTGGATTGGTCGGCGACGTCCAGTTCGATCACCGTGTCATCGAGCAGCCCGTCGCGGAGTTTCTTGCGGAACATCTCGCGCGTGGCGTCGCGGGCGTCTTCGCCGGCGATGGCCTCGATCACCCGGTCCTCGGCGTTCTGGTGGGCCGAGGCTTTGACATCCTCGCGCATGTAGTCGCGGGTTTGGGCGATGGCGGTATCCACCAGATCGCGAATGATCTGTTCGACATCGCGGCCGACATAGCCCACCTCGGTGAACTTGGTGGCCTCGACCTTGATAAACGGCGCGCGGGCGAGTTTGGCCAGACGGCGGGAGATTTCGGTTTTGCCGACGCCGGTGGGGCCGATCATCAGGATGTTTTTCGGGTACACTTCCTCGCGCAGGTCATCGGGCAGTTGCTTGCGCCGCCAGCGGTTGCGCAGGGCGACGGCGGTGGCGCGCTTGGCGTCCTTCTGGCCGATGATGAAACGGTCAAGTTCGCTGACGATTTCGCGGGGGGTCAGGTCGGTCATTTGGAGATGCTTTCTACGGTCAGGTTGCCGTTGGTGTAGACGCAGATATCGGCGGCGATGGCCATGGCGTCGCGGGCGATCTGTTCGGCGGTGCGGTCGCTGTCCATCATGCCGCGGGCGGCGGCGAGGGCGTAGTTGCCGCCCGAGCCGATGGCGGTGCAGTTGTGTTCGGGTTCAAGCACGTCGCCCGCGCCGGTGATGACATAGATCTGGTCACCGTCGGTGACGATCAGCATCGCCTCGAGCTTTTGCAGGTACTTGTCGGTGCGCCAGTCCTTGGCGAGTTCGACAGAGGCGCGTTGCAGCTGGCCGGGGGTGGCTTCGAGTTTGGATTCGAGCCGTTCCAGAAGGGTGAAGGCATCGGCGGTGGAGCCGGCAAAGCCTGCCACCACGTCATAGCCGCCGGGGGATATGCGGCGGACCTTGCGGGCGGTGCCCTTGATCACGGTTTGGCCAAGGCTGACCTGGCCGTCGCCTGCGATGACGACTTCGCCGTCTTTCTTGACGCCGACGATGGTGGTGCCGTGCCAGCCGGGGAATTCGTTGCTCATATCCGCCTCCGCTTTGGTTCGTGCCTATATGGAAGGCTGCGGCCTATGGTGCAAGGGTTCAACCCAGAAGGTCACGTGCGATGCGGTGAAAGATGCTGGTTCCGATGGGAATGAGATCATCGGGAAAGTCGTAATCGGGGTTGTGAAGGGCGGCGTGGCTGTGGCCCGCCCCCAGAAACAGCATCGCGGCGCGGGCGTTATGGCCAAAGCGCCCGAAATCCTCGGACGGGCGCCAGGGCAGGCCGGTGGCGTCATGCGGGATTTGCAGCGCGTCGAGCGCGGCGGTGGCAATGGCCGTGGCCTCGGGGTCGTTTTCGCTGTGCAGGAAGATGTCGTGATAGGCATGGGTGAAACTCAGGCCATGGGTTTCGCAGGCGGTTTTCAGCAGGGTTAGAGCCTGATCGCAGAGGTTTGTCATCCGATCATCGGTAAGGGTGCGCAGGGTGGCAAAAAGCCGGGCATCGCCCGGGGCAATGCCAAAGGCCGGTTCGCCCATTTGGGTATGGGTCACGGTCACGAGCGCGAAATCGGGGTCGGAGGTGGTGCCATGGCTGAGCGCGGTAAGCCCCGGCATGACTTGTGCCAGCGCCGCCATGGGGGAAATGCCGGTTTCGGGTTGCGAGGCATGGGCGGAGCGGCCCGTGAATTGCACCTCAAGCCCCCGCGAGGCACAGGTTACCGGCCCGGCGGTAAGCGCAACATGACCGATTGGCAGACCGGGGGTATTGTGCAGGGCAAAGGCATATTGCGGTTGAATAGGGTCGAAATTCATATCTTCCAGTACGGCCTTTGCCCCGGCCCCGGTTTCCTCGGCCGGTTGGAACAAAAGCACCACGCGGCCCTTTGCGGGGCGTTGCCGCGACAACAGCCGCGCCAGCCCCATCAGGATTGCCATATGCCCGTCATGGCCGCAAAGGTGCCCAACCCCGTCGGTGAGGGAGCGATGCGCGGGCGTGCCTGTCTCGTAGATCGGCAGGGCGTCGAGTTCGCAGCGGAACAGGACGGCGGGGCCGTCTTTGCCACTCTCGAACACCGCTGCCACGCCATGCCCGCCCAGATCGGGAATGAGCCTATCGGGCGAAAGTGGCGCGAACGCCTGTGTGATGCGCTGGGCGGTTTGGGATTCGTCGCCCGAGACTTCGGGGTGACGGTGCAGATCGTGGCGCAGGGCGACGAGATCGAGAATATCGGAGTTTGTAAGGCTCATACCCTGTTTGTCGCCCGGTGAGGGGGAAAAGGGAAGAGCCGCGTATTGGCGGGCCGCGGTACGGCGTTCTACCGGTTGGTCTATAGCGCTTTATCTAAAGCGTTTCGCGAAAAACCTGAATCACAGATTTTCGCGAAACGCAGTGCTCCGCTCAATCGTTGCACGCGTTCCGCCTTTCGCTGATGCCTCAGGTTAAAGGCGGAACGCTTTAAGTCACTGGCGCGCAACTTTAAGGATGCGAACTAAGTCTGGCCAAATCGCCGTGCCGGGGGGCGGCCCGGCGATGCGCGGCGGCCTGCGGCCTTGATTCCGCGCAATCAGATTATGAAGCTAGGCCCGTCGATGGCGCGGCTTCTTCCCATCACAAAAAAGGGCCGCCCGAAGGCAGCCCTTTCGAAACCTATGCGCGGATCGCTTAGATGCTTTCTTCGATCCAGCTTTGCAGCGCGGCCTTGGGCGCGGCGCCGGTTTTGTTCGAGACAACTTCGCCATTCTTGAAGATGAACAGCGCGGGAATGCCGCGAATGCCCATTTGCACGGCGGCGTTGGGGTTGCTGTCGACATCGACCTTGGCGACCTTGATCTTGCCTTCCATCTCGGCGGAAATCTCTTCCAGCGCCGGGCCGATCTGTTTGCAGGGGCCGCACCATTCGGCCCAGAAATCCACCACAACGGGGATATCGGAATTCTTCACTTCGGCATCGAAGGTATCGTCGGTTACGGCAACGGTGGCCATTGGCTTTCTCCTGACAGGGGTGTGCGTTTGATTGGCAACCTATGTACGCGTGCCGGAAGCGTCAAGCAATGGTGGTGGCCTTGAGCGCTTTGGTCACAAGATCGTGGGGCAGTGGCATGAAGGTTGCCGTGCGCGTCCAGACAAAGGCGGTTTGCACCTTGCGATCAGGGTAGATCGAGGCCAGCGCATGGGCATAGGCCCCCATTTGCCGCAAGAGGCCATCGGGGCAGGTTTCGGGCGTGCCGGGCACCACGGTGTTGGTTTTAAAATCCACCGCCAGCACGCTGTCGGGGGTGAGGACAAGCGCGTCGATGATGCCGTGAATACGACGGTTTTGCAGGGCGTCGATATTGGCGCTGATCGGCACCTCAGAGAGAACATCGGGGGTGAAGAGATGTTGGAGGTCAGGCGCGGTCAGAACCGCCTGTGCCTCGGCCAACAGCGGGTCAAGATCCGCGCCTTGCGCCGCATCCGGGCCGTTGGCAAGGATACGCGCGGCGGTGTCGGGCCATGTATCCTGGGGCACGGTCGGCAGGATTTCCAGAAGGCGGTGGATTTGCCGGCCCCGGCGCTTGGCCTCTTCCTCTTCCAGCCCTTCCCCGGGCAGGGCCTTTTTGCCGCCCAGCTCAGACGGTTTGAGGGTTTCCAAAGCGGTGGCTTTGTTCGGGGCGGGGGTGTGGAAATAGGCGGGCAGGTCAGGGGGCGCCGGGGTGCCCGCGCTTTCCTTGGCGCTTTGTGTCGCGGCCCCCCAATCGCCATGTTCCAGACGCAGCGCGCCTTCGCCTTCGGTGGGATGTGGCGCGGCATCGCAGGCCTTTAGCCCCATGCGCACCTTGTCGTACCATGTGTCACCATTCTTGCCCAAATCGCCCGCTGCCGCCACGATCAGCCATTTCTCGGCCCGGGTCATGGCGACGTAAAGCAGCCGGTCACGTTCGGCCAGTTGCGCGGCCTTTGCGGCGTCGATGGCATCGGTGATGACCTGCGGGGCCTCGTCTGCGCCGGGCTTCCACAGGGCGGTGCCTTGATGGGTCAGGATTTGATCCTTGATGTCATTCTTGCGCTGGCCGGTGTCGGGCAGGATGACGATGGGTGCCTCAAGCCCCTTGGCGCCATGCACTGTCATCACCCGGATGCGATTGCCGGCGCTGTCCATCTGGCGCTTGATCTCAAGATCATCGGTTTCCAGCCAGACAAGGAAGCCCGTCAGGCTATCGACGGCGCGTTGTTCATAGGCCATGGCCTGTGACAACAGGGCGTCGATGCCATCCTCGGCCTCACTGCCGAGCCGGGCCAAAAGGCGACGGCGGCCGTTGTGACGGGTGAGGATGCGTTGCAGCAGGTCATAGGGGCGCAGGTAATCGGCCTCTTTGCGCAGATCCTTGAGAACCGCCATGGTTTCAGGGAATTCTTCGGCGCGATTGCGCAGTTCCGCCCAAAGGTATGTCTGCGCACGGCCATGGGCGAGGGTGTAAAGATCGCCCTCGGACCAGCCAAAGAGCGGGGAGCGCAGCGCGGTGGCCAGGGCAAGGCTGTCCTCGGGCGTGGCAAGGAACGACAGCAGCGCGCCAAGGTCACGCACGGCCATTTCCGCCCCGACCTTGAGCCGGTCGGCCCCGGCGATGGGCAGGTCCTGGTCTTTGCATTCGCGGATGATCTCGTGGAAAAGCGCGCTGCGGCGTTGCACGAGGATCAGGAAATCGCCCGGCTGGGCGGGGGCCATACCGCCCTTGCCATCGGGAACCGGGGTTTGATCGTCGATCATCCGGCGGATCTCTTGCGCGATCTTGCGGGCCAGAAGGATCGCCGGATCATTGGGGGCCTTGGTATCGACCGGCAGGTACCAATCGGGCTGTTCCTCTTTCTCGGGCTTTTCGATCACGGGCCAGAGATCGACGCGCCCGGGCATATCGGATTTGAAGGCCTTGTGGCCCTGATCCGGCGTAAAACCGCTTTCCCCAGCGTTGGCGAAGGTGGCATCGACCAGCGCCAGAACCGCGTGGGAGGAGCGGAAAGAATACTCCATCTCCAATGCGCTGAGCGGGGTGTTCGTGGCCTTCAGACGGTCGTCGAACTCGTCTTTCATGCGGTCAAACTCGCGCGGGTCGGCACCTTGGAAGGAATAGATCGACTGTTTCTTGTCACCCACAACAAAGATTGTCCGGGGCACATCGGCGCGGGCGCCTTCGCCGCTGGTGAATTCCTGTGCCAAGCGTTCGATCACCTGCCATTGCACGGGGCTGGTATCTTGCGCCTCGTCCACCAGGATGTGGTCGATCCCGCCGTCCAGCCGGTAAAGCACCCAAGCGGCGACATCGGGGTTGGTCAGAAGATCACGGGTGCGCAGGATCAGATCATCGAAATCCAGCAGCCCCCGGCGGAGCTTGGCCGCTTCGTAGGCCTCAAGGAAGGTACGGGCGAAGGCATGCAGCGCGCGGGTTTTGCGCATGGCGGCGAGGGCCAAGCGCGGTTCGCGGGCGGATTCCACGCGGGTCATCCAATCGTCGATCTGAGGCATGACTGCGGCGAGGTTTTTTTGGCAGGGTTTGGTGGGGAAAGTGCCTATCTTGGCTGTGAAAGCTTTGGCCCCTGACTTGAACAGGAACAACCCTTCGAGCTCTGCCAGCGCAACAAGGTCAAAGTTGGTAATGTTGCGTAGTTTGACGGCCGCTTTTTGATCGTTGGAACTACTCGCCTCAAGCGCAGGGATCAATTGATCCAGGAGCGCCCGCTCACTGCCCAAGAATACCCCGGCCAAGAGGGACTCTTCCGTCAAATCCGGTGCGATGCCGAAAGCATCGGCCAGTTCCGCATCGCTGATCGGGTTTTTCAGGGCGCTGGCGGCGCGAACAATCTCGGCGGTCAGCTTATCCAGGTCATCGCCGGTGTAATGGCGCGCGAGATTGTAGAATTTCGCGGCCTGCGGCCCTTCGGCGATCTGTTCGACGATCTCGGCACGCAGGAGGCTGGCGGTGCGATCGTCCATCTCGGCAAACTGGGGTGTGACACCGGCCTCCAACGGGAAGCGGCGCAGAAGCGAGGAACAGAAAGAGTGGATCGTCTGGATTTTCAACCCACCGGGCGTTTCGATGGCGCAGGCGAACAAGCGCCGCGCTTTGCGCAGGGTGTCGTCGTCCAGATCCCGTTCAACCCCCAGGTCCTCAAGCGCCGCGCCGAGTTTGTCATTGGACAGCATCGCCCATTCGCCCAAGCGGTCGAACAGGCGGTTCTGCATCTCGCTTGCGGCGGCCTTGGTGTAGGTGAGGCAGAGGATATGCTGTGGGTCTACATCCTCCAGCAACAGCCGCGCGACACGGTCGGTCAGGACACGGGTTTTGCCCGATCCGGCATTGGCCGACAGCCAAGTTGAGCGGTCGGGGCGGGCGGCGTCCACTTGCCGTTGGGTGGCGTCATTGCGTTTTGTCATGATACCGGCCCTTCCTCGGGGTCATCGGTGATGTCCCATTCGCCGAACCGCGCCAGTTGGTCGTAATTGCCTTCCATATCCTTGGTGAACATCGCCCGCCGCGAGGGGAAGCTTTTGCCCCCGTCCAGATAGGCGGCGATCAGGGCCTCGAATTCCTGCCAGATCTTTTCGACGGGTTCGTCGGCCAGCGGCGCGGGCACCTCCTTGGGGTCGTTGCTGAGGCTGAGGTAATAGGCCCCGGCCACCTTGTTGGGCGCAAGATCGCCAAAGCCGAATTGTTCGGCCATCGCGGCCTCAAGCAGCAATTGCTTGTCGAACTCGGCCTGTTGCGGGCCGGTGGGGGCCGCGCCGGTTTTGTAGTCGTAGATATAAAGCTGTCCGGTTTCGTCCATGTCGATCCGGTCGGCGGTGCCGGTGAGGGTAAAGCCCAGGGCGGGCAGGCTGGCCTTTGCTTTTTCCTCGAGGGCCGTGGGGCGGCCACGTTCGCGGCGGGTGTCTTCGGTGGCCAAAACCCAGTCTGCCACCCGCTCCATCCGGGCCAGCCACATGGCGCGCACCTCGGGCCAAGGGACGTTTTCGGCCAGAATAGTCTCTGTTTTCGTGATCAGGTGGTCGCGGGTCAGAAGGCCGGGATCGGCCATGCTGTTGTCTATGAACTCTTCCAGCACCTTGTGCAGAACGATCCCGCGCAACAGGGCATCCGGGGCTTTCATCAGCGGATCAAGCGGTTTGAGGCGCAGAACATGCTTGGCATAGATCGCGTAAGGATCACGGATCAGGGTTTTGATCTCGGTGACCGAAAGTTGCTTGGGCCGCGCAGCGGCCGGTGGGATGGGCGCGGGGCGTTTGGCAGGGGTGGCAACACCGGGGTCTTCCAGCCGCTCGGCCAGCGCAAGCCAATGCTGACCCCTTGCGCGCATCGCCTTGAGCGCGTCCTCACCGCCTTTTTCGGGCAGGCCATCCAACAGGTTCTGCAAGCGGTTGAGCCAGCGCGACACCACGGTTTCGGCATCGTCCGAGCGGATCGAGCGGGTAAGCCAGACCTCGGGCGCGGTTACCGCCTGTTGGAAATCATGTGCCGAAAGACCGATGCGCCGTTCAGGCAGCAAAAGCCCCGCCTCGTTGCGCAGTTTGCGGTTGAGCCATGGGTCGGGCTTGGGCGCTTCGGGCCAGCTTCCTTCGTTGAGGCCCGCAAGGATCAGCAATTCGGCCCCCTGAACGCGGGCCTCCAGCGTGCCCCAGATGCGGATATGCGGGTGGGGCGTGTCGGGGTTGCGCACCTCGCCCCGGCCCAGAATGGCGTTGAAGAGATTGGCGTAGTCGGGGGCGTTCAACTGCCCGCCGTGCTTTGCGTTGTCTTGAAGTTCGGTGACTGCCTTGAGGGCTTCGCGCCCGGCCTCTTTTTCCCAAAGCGTTCCCGTGCCCTCGCCTTCGGGGCCTTGGGCGATGCGCCCGGCCAAGGCGATATGATCCTCGACAAGACGGGTCAGCGGTTGGGCACTACTCACCTCTTTTCCGCAGAAACAGTCTCGAATCCAGGCCACCCAGGCCTCGGCCTCGTCCTCTTTTCGGCCTGCGGCCCAGGCGGTGAGGCTTTCGGCATCGGGGAAGGGCGGCCCATAGCGGCGCAGGTGCAACTCCAACTCCCGCGTCAGGCGCAGGTGGGGGCCGCGTTCATTGCCCGTATGGGTCAGCGGGTGCTTGAGAAGGGTTAGAAGCGACTCTGCGGTCAGGCGGTTGCGCATCAGGTCGGCCACATGGCGCAGGAACCGCCCCGGCACCGAGAGTTGCAGCGGCATACCGGCGGAATCGTCGGGGATAATGCCCCAGCGATCCAGAAGGGCGGTGACCTGCCGGGTCAGCGTTCGGTCGGGGGTGATGAGGGCCGCGGTAGTCTGGTCTTCGGCGGCTTTGCGCAGGCGCATGGCGATGGTCAGCGCCTCATCGCGGGTGGATTCGGCCTCCAGTAATGTGACGTTGGCCATGGCCTTGGTCAGATCGGGCAGGAGTGGCCCATCGCGCAACCATTCATCGGTCACCGGCGCGGGGCGCAGGGCAAGCGAGATCACCTTGTTCCGTTCAAGGCTGGCCGGGGCGGGGGACCACGGCCAAGGGGCGATGTCACGCGGGTGCCCGCCAAGCCGCGCCATGAACTGGGCAAAGCGGTATTGCGGGTGGTCTTCGGAGGTGAGCGGGGTTTCCAGCGTTTGCCAGACATCTTCGGGCATATCGGCATCGAAGCCGGGGAAGACGACCGCCCCTTGTGGAAGTTGCGCGACCGCCTGCATCAAGATCTGCGTCGCCCCGCGCGAGCCGGTGGAGCCCGCGATGATGATGGGATGATCGGGGGGCGTTTCGGCCCATTGGTGGGTGAGCCGTTCAATCACCATCCGTTGCCGGGTTTCCACGTCAGGTTCGGACTGGCCAACGTCGAAATAGGGTCTGACAATGCCCAAAAAGGCTTTGATCCGCTCCCAGTGGCCGGATTGGTCGGTGATGTCCAAGCCTTCGATCACCTCGGGCGGGACGCCTTCGCCATGCATTTCGTCCATCAGGCCGGCAAGGCTGTCGGAGAGGTCGTAAAGCGCCGCGCGCGGGGCAAGATCGGGGGATTGGTCCAGCAGTTGTTCCACCAGCCGCAGGAGTTCCAGACGCCGCCGAAGGGGCGGCACCGCATCGGGCAGGTCGGCCATGGCCCAATCCTCGCCTAGATCGGTCACCAATGAAATGCGCGGTAGCAAGAGCGCCGGGCCTTGATCGAACATCTCGCGGATGCGGCGGGCCATGCGGCGGGTGTTGACGATCAGATGCACCCGCGCCAGCGCCTCGGGCGGCTGGCCTTTATGCAGCGCCAAAAGGCCGTCGACCAGCGCCTTGGGGAAATCCACGCCAAGCGGCACACCAAAGACACGGGGGGCATCGGTTGGGTCAAACATGCGGGTATTCAAGCAGGTCTTCGGCCTGTGCGATACCCTCGGGGTGGCCGACATCGCACCATTTCCCGGGGTAGGGCGTGGCGTACAAGCGGCCCGCCTCGGCCATGCGGTTCCACAGGAGGTTGAGCGAGAACACCTGTTGCTTGATCTCGTGCAACATGTCGGTCTTGAGAATTTGCAGCCCGGAATAGACATGCCCCGGCCCACGGGCGATGCGCCCATCGGGGGCGATCACGAAATCGCCCGCGCCCTTGTGGCCCACCGCATTTTCCCGTGGCAGGCAGAGCAGCAGGGCATCCATTTTGGAAGGCTCCCAAACCTTGGCCAGTTGCGACAGGGGGTTCGGCCCTTTCCAGACCGCATCGGTATTCATGGTAAAGACCGGCCCATCGCCCAGAAGCGGCAGCGCATGGCGAAGGCCGCCGCCTGTGTCCAGGATATCGGGCGTTTCATGCGAAAGCTGCACGCCCTTACCGGCAAGATGCGCGATCAGCGGCTCGGGCTTGTAGTGCAGGTTGGCCACCACGGTTTCCACCCCATGGCCGCGCACCTGTTCCATAGCGTGATCAATCAGCGGCCTGCCCGCCACTTCGACCATGGGTTTGGGCCGCTCAGCGGTCAGCGCGCCCATGCGCGTGCCGAACCCGGCGGCGAAAAGTATCAGGGCCTTGGGTGTGTCGCGCATTGGTCTTTGAGCCTTTGAAGGGTGGTGGCATCGGCGGCGGGCAGATGCGCATGCACAAGTGCGGCCACATCCGAGAGTGCCGGATCCTCAAGATTGCGCATCAGGTGGCCCCAGACGCGCGGGATCAGGTCAACGTAATGCGCCTTGCCATCGCGGATGCAAAGCCGGGCGAAAACACCGACGATCCGCAGGTTGCGCTGCGCGCCGAGGCGGTTGTAATCGGCTTGGAATTGCGCCGGGTCCAGACCGGCGGCCTTGACATACCGTGCGATCATCGCCTCTTCGATCTGCGGGGGCACATCGCGCCGCGCGTCTTGCAGAAGCGAGACCAGGTCATAAGCCCGGTGGCCCAGCATCGCGTCTTGGAAATCCAACAGGCCCACACGCGCCACACCCGCACGCCTTGGCAGCCAGAGCAGGTTTTCGGCGTGGTAATCGCGTTGGATCATCACATCGCTTGGCCCGTGCAACCCTTCAAGCGCGCGCTGCATGGCTTGGGCAAATTCGGCCCGCAAACCGGGCGTGCCCTTGGCGTACCAATCAAAGGGCAGCGCCGAGAGGTCGGCCATCAGTGGCGGATCGTAGGCGGCCAAACCATCGGGCGGCGGGGCCGTGTGAAGCTGTACCAGAAGGTCAGTTGCGGCGGAATAGAGACTGTTTTCAAGGTCAGGATCCCGCGGGATCACGCGGGCGAACAGGTCATCGCCCAAATCCTCCAGCAGCAAAAACCCCTGCGCCGTGTCGCGCGCCAGAATGCGCGGCGCGCTGAGGCCCTGTGACGTGAGGTATTCAGCAATTTGGATGAAAGGCGCGGTATCCTCGCCTTTTTCACGCGGGGCATCCATCAGGACCGCGTCACCCAGCGCGGCGTGATGCAGGCGCAGGTAGCGGCGGTTCGAGGCATCGCCCGCGAGCGGGGCCACCTTGGCCCCCTGCCATTCGGTGTCTGCGATGAAGGCTTTGATCAGGCTGTCACGATCCGCCATTGCAAAGCTCCTTCATGCGGGCATCCCAAGTGGCATCCGACCATTCGAACGTCAATTGGCGGGCATCTTCTGTCGCGGCGGTTTCAAGCGTCAGGTGCAGGGCCGTTTGCGGGGCCAAATCGCCCAAGCGATCAGGCCATTCGACAAGGCTTATCGCGGTTTCGAAGGCCTCCAGCAGGCCCAGTTCCTCGACCTCGCCAATATCGGTCAGGCGATAAAGATCGGCGTGCCAAAGATCGCCCAAGCGGCCGGGATATGTTTGCACCAACGTGTAGGTAGGCGATGGTACATCCTCGGGCATTTCCAGCAGGCCCTGGATCAGGCAGCGCGCGAAATGGGTTTTGCCTGCGCCCACCTCGCCCTTGAGCAAGAGGCAATCGCCGGGGCGCAAAAGCGGGCCCAACGCCTGCGCGATGGCGCAGGTTTCATCGGGGCTGTGACAGGTGATTTGGGCGCTTTGGCGGGACATGGCGCGACAGTACACGCGCCTTCGCCGCCTGCAAGGGGTCAGTCAGGCGTGTTCGGCCGTTATGGGCCGCCCGGTCACGGGGTTCAGAGGTTTGACCGACAGCATTTTTACACCCCCCGACAGCGATCGCACCCGGCATTCGGCGACCTGTCCCGACCGACCCCGCAACACCCGCTTGTGGTCCAGCCCCGCCTTGTCCGAGGCAAGGGCTTCTGCAATCTCGGCCCAATCGGCCTGTCCCAGCGGCGTATCGGCATAGGCCTTGACGATGTCCGCGGTGCTGAGATCGGCAAAACTGCTGTCCGGGTCGATGCCCAGAAGATCGGCGCAGCGTTGGTTGCAGAACATCAACAGGTTGCGCGAGTCAAAAACGGTGATTGCATCATCCATTTCGTCCATGACCAGTTGTCGCAAATCCAGTTGCGCGCGAAAGCGGCGTTTGATCGACATCTCGTCGGTGATGTCCTCGATCAGGAAGGCGACCGCGCCATCGGGGTGGGGCCGCCCGGTGATCCGGTAGGTGAGGCCCGAAGGCAGCGACCAGTTTTCCTGATACAGCCCGTCCGAGGCGCTTTTGATCATCTCAAGGATATGCGCGCGCCATTTCGCGTAACTGCGTGGCTCGGGCATGACCTGTCGGTCGCGCAACCCGTCGAAGAAGCTCATGACATGGGGGCGTGCCGTCAGGAAAGGCGCAGGCAGCGAGGTAAGTTCCAAAAGCGCGGGATTGAACAGGGCCAGTTCCTGATTGCGGTCAAACACGGCCAGCCCCGTGGTGAGATTGGCAAAGGTCTTGGTCAGGGTCTGGACAAACTTGCGCTGGGCATTCTCGGCCCGGACGAGGCCGGTGACTTCGGTGATGTAGAGCGACTGGCCGCCGGGTTGTGGTGTGCTGTGCAATTCGAAACAACGGTGACTGCCCGGTTCCTTGAGGCGCTGTACCTTTGTGTCGCTCAACTCGTCAGGTGCGATCCCTTCAAGCGCCTGTTGTGCGACGCTGTGGGGAAGGGCCTTCCACGCGGTGTTCTGCCATATCGCCCGCCCGGTATTGTCGGCCGTGCAAATGGCGTTGGGCGCGTCGCGCAATGCGCCGAGTTGCCCGGTTTGCCCCTGCGATTCGGTAATGGCGGTCAGGCGTTGCCAGGCCGTTATTATGTCTTCGCTGTGCAGCTGAATACGGGTGTTCGGCCCTCGGCGGGTTGCCGTCAGGATCATGCCGCGCGCCGCGCCTTGGGCGTGGAACCGCGCCGCCGTGTCGTCGGGCAGTTTCGCAAGCGAGTCCGGCAAGCCGGGAAAGATGGCGTGCAGCGTTTCGCGCATCTTTTTCCATTGCGTTACCCCTTCGGGTGGGTCGGCGATGGACGTCGGCGTGCCGATATCCAGATCAGCGAGTTGATCGTCGTGAAAGAGGAAATAGGCATCGGTGCCTTGGTCGCTGCTGTCCGCGCTGGGCCGAGTGCGCCGCGACAGGAGAAGCCCGGAAAGCCAAACCACGAACAGCGCCGTCACGGCGGCGGCCCCCATGAGGGCCAGAACATGGATCGGTGTGATGGCGTGCATCCTTTTCCCCTTGGGCAGACCTTGGGGAATCTTTGCGCGGTTTTGGTTAATCGCGGGTTAATTACCGATGGACTAGCGTTGTATCCGTTCGTTTTCGCCCATGGGGGCGCGGTCGCTGCGCGGTGGGGCCTCCATATGGGCGCGTGGCCAGCTGACCTCGACAAAGGCACCGGTGCGGTCTGCCAATTCCGATTGTCGCCGGAAACTGTCGGAGCCATTGGCGAAACTCAAATCCGCGCCCGAGCGTTCCAAAAGCGTTTTCGCGATGAACAGGCCAAGGCCCATGCCTTCGTATTCGGGGCGTAGGGCGTCGGGGGGGCTGTTGCGCCGGCGCACGAAGGGGTCACCGATCCGGCCCAGAACATGCGGCGGGTATCCATGCCCGTCATCCATGATGCGCACCACGATCCTGTCCTCGGTCCAGCGGCTTTCGACCCAGACCTTTTCATGCGCGAAATCCACGGCGTTCTGCACGAGGTTGCGCAACCCGTGGATCACGTCGGGGCGGCGCAGGACGGTGGGTGTTTCGCCGCTGCTTTCGCTGCCGTGTTCGAACAGGATGATTTTACCACGCTCGACATGCGGTTCGGCGGCCTCTTCGATCACGGCGGTCAAGGGCGCGCGGCGCAGCATCTGATCGCTTTTGCCTGCCCGGCCCATGGAATGCAGGATATCGCGGCAGCGGTCCGCCTGTTCGCGGATCAAAAGCGCATCCTCGCGCAGGTCGGTATTGTCGGCCAGATCCTCGGCCAGTTCCGAACTGGTCAGCTTGATGGTGGCCAATGGTGTGCCCAACTCATGGGCGGCTGCCGCCACCACGCCGCCCAGATCGGTCAGTTTCTGTTCGCGGGCCAAGGCCATTTGCGTGGCTTGCAGGGCATCGGACATCGAATGCATCTCGGACACGATCCAGCGCGAATAGACGCCCAAGAACACCACCCCGATCACGATTGCCGCCCAGTTGCCGAAGATGAAGATTTGCGGGATGCGCAGGACAAACCCCTGTTCAGTGCGCAAGGGCAGGTAAAGCTGTGTCAAAAGGGAAACGATCAAGATCGCCGTCAGCCCCAGGAACATCGTGGAGCGTGACGACAAGGCCGAGGCCGAAACAATTACGGGCCCGACGATCAGGATCGAGAACGGGTTGTTGAGGCCGCCCGTCAGATACAGGAGCAACCCCAGTTGCAGCAGGTCGAACAGCACCACCATCAAGGTTTCGCTTTCCGAAAGGCGCTTGTTCTCGGGATAAACGAAAGAGGCCACGAGGTTCGAGATAACCGCCACGCCGACGGCCAGGTAACACAAGCCGATTTCAAGATTGAGGGAATACAGCCGCTGCGCCACGATCAGGGCGCTGACTTGCCCGATGATCGCCCACCAGCGCAACAGGATCAGGGTGCGCAACCTGATCCAATTGCCACGACTGGGCGATTTGAACATATCTATCGAAGAGTCGGACATCTGCGCCTTTCCGTCCCGTTGCAACTTGGGCTGCCGATGTTAGATGTGCCACAGGACAGGCGGATTGCCTAGCTTCACGAAGGGAATTGGGATGACTCGAACCTATGCGATTGCCGCGGTGGTGGCTATCTTGGGCCTGCTTGGCGGTGTCTATTACATGACCATAGGCAGCGCGCCGGACGATCAATTCGCCCAGTGCCGTACCGGCAAGGTGGCGGGCGGTACGTCGCAGATCGGCGGGCCCTTCACCTTGGTCAGTGAAACCGGTGAGACCGTCACCGATACCGACGTCATCGACAAACCCACGCTGATCTATTTCGGGTACACCTTCTGTCCCGATGTCTGCCCCTTGGACAACTACCGCAACGCGCAGGCGGTCGAGATCCTTGAAGAGCGTGGCGAGATCGTGAAGCCGGTGTTCATCTCGGTCGATCCGGCCCGTGACACGCCCGAGGTTATGGCCGAGTACACCGATAACCTGCATCCCCGGATGCTGGGCCTGACCGGGTCGGAAGAGCAGGTCAAAGCCGCCAGCCGGGCCTATCGTACCTTTTACGAAAAGCAGGCCCCGGCCGAAGGTGCCGAGGATTACTACTTGGTGGATCATACCACGATGACCTACCTTACGCTGCCCGAGCATGGGTTCGTCGAGTTCTTTCAACGCTCGCTAGGCCCGGAACAAATGGCTGACAAGGTTCAGTGTTTCGTCGATGCCATGTAGCGGGCCGCGTTCGTTTGACGCACCCCAAAACGCGGGTTAGAACTATTCTTAAGTCCATCGAAGTGGGAACGGGAGGGGCGACGTAATGTCGGAAAACTTGCACGATCTTGGTGAGGATCGCTCGCTTCTTCTTGTCGATGACGATGAGCCTTTCCTGCGGCGTCTGGCCAAGGCCATGGAAAAGCGCGGTTTCGAAGTGGAAACCGCGGGGTCCGTGGCCGCAGGCACAGCCATTGCCACCGCCCGTCCGCCCGCCTTCGCGGTGTGCGATTTGCGGCTTGAGGATGGCAACGGGTTGGACGTGGTCGAGGTGATCCGGGAAAAGCGCCCTGACAGCCGGATCGTGGTTTTGACGGGCTATGGCGCGATTGCCACCGCGGTTGCCGCCGTCAAGATCGGGGCAACCGATTACCTGTCGAAACCCGCCGATGCGACCGATATCACCAACGCGCTTTTGGCCAAGGGCGAAGATCTGCCCCCGCCGCCCGAGAACCCGATGAGCGCGGACCGCGTTCGTTGGGAGCATATCCAGCGGGTTTACGAGCTGTGTGATCGCAACGTCTCGGAGACCGCGCGCCGGTTGAACATGCACCGCCGGACCCTGCAGCGGATCCTGGCCAAACGCAGCCCCCGGTAACCATCTTCTGTGCCCTTGGTGGCTGTTGCACGCTTCCGGCGGGCAAGCTTTCGAGTGGTTCTGCACATCCTCGTTTCTGACGACATCTGACTTTCAGATAAGAGACGGCGTAGTTCCTGCTCGGGCTTCTGTTGGTGGGCTGTTGTGGCGAGTTGTGCGCCGACAATCCTTCCTATGCACTTTAAGCATACCCGGTTTGCGCCATGTGAAAGGGAAGGGCAGTCGGGTTGCACTGTCTGAGCAAACCTGTTTCGTTTCGCCCATCACTTGCCACTCACGCCACCTGACACGCGGCTGCCACCCGGTTGCCGCAGGACCAATGTTTTGGCGTGATGGCGTCCCGTTCGCGTGGCGTTCCCTGCATGGGATCTGGCGCGTCGAACACAGATAAAGGAGATGTCGATATGAAACGTTACTTGCTGGGAACCGCGCTTGCCGTGGCAACACCGGTGGCCGCCGCCGCACAGGATTGCGGCGAGGTCTCGATCGCGGAAATGAACTGGGCCTCGGCCCAGATCGTCGTTGCAGTTTCGGAGTTTCTGCTGACACAGGGCTATTCCTGCGACGTCACGGTGGTCCCTTCGGACACCACCCCGGCCGTTACCTCGCTGTCGGAAAACAATGAGCCCGATGTTGTGCCCGAGATGTGGCCAAACTCGGCCGGCGATGCCTATGATAAGCTCAAGGAAAACGGTCGCATCGTCGAATTGACCAGTGTTCTGAACCCCGGCGGCGTCGAAGGCTGGTGGATTCCGACCTACCTTGCCGAAGAGCATCCCGAGCTGACCACCATCGAAGGCGTTCTTGAGAACCCCGACCTTGTTGGCGGCATGTTCAACAACTGCCCCGATGGCTGGGGTTGCCGGACCGTCAGCGATAACCTTGCCCGCGCTTTCGACCTCGAAGGCAATGGGATCGAGGTGTTCAATCACGGCTCGGGCGAAACCCTCGCGACCTCGATGGCCTCGGCCTATGAAAGCGAAGAGCCGTGGTTCGGGTATTACTGGGGTCCGACCACCCCGCTGGGCAAGTTCGACATGACCCGCGTCGAGCTGGGCGAGTATGACGAAGACGCGCATGCCGCCAACCAGAACCCCGACAACCCCGATCCGCAGCCTTCGGAATTCCCGACGGCGCCGATCCTGACGGTCGTTACCAAGGACTTCAACGACAACAACCCCGAGCTGGCGGAGTTCTTCAGCAAGGTGTCGTTTGAAACGTCCGAGATGAGCCAACTGCTGGCTTGGCAGGATGAGAACAACGCTTCCACCGAGGAGGCCGCTGTTTACTACCTGCAGAACAACCAAGACACCTGGAGCGAGTGGCTGAACGAAGACGCCCGCGGGAACCTGTCGAAGCTGCTGGAGCAGTAAGCACAGGCGCGTGACAACACCGGCGGGGAGCGAAGGCTTCCCGCCGGTATTCGTGTTCTTTCAACATGACTGTCCCGCGACATGCACCGGGGGGCAGTTTCGCTGCAAGAACATGCGAAGGGCCGCTTGCGACCGCGTATTTTACCCGGTCCGACAACAATCAGACGGTCCGCTCAAGATCCGGGGAAGTGATACATGGCGACATACGATTTTCTGTTCGACAAACTGGGCCTGCGGGACTGGTGTGGCGATGAGCAGGCCGGCGGCCTTAGCTCGATGGCCGACCTCATGGGGCAGGCCGGGGGTGAGAGCGAAACCTCTGTCTGGGAGCTTCCTTTTCCCTCGCTCGATGCGCTGAACGATGCCTGTAGCAGCGTTCCGCAATCGCGGGACCTGACTCGCGGGTTGGAGCGCGGTTTCCTGGATATCAAGGACAGCCTGAAGGTCGTGGTCGATCCGCTGACCCAGCCGTTGAGCTGGGCACTGGAGAACGCACTCTGGATCATGCAATCGGTGCCGTGGTGGATCATGATCCCGCTGTTGATGCTGATCACCTGGGGCGTGGGCCGGTCAGGCAAGCTGGTGGCGCTGGTCGCGGCCTGTTTCGGCTTTCTTGCCTTTATCGATTTCTACGACCACACGATGCAGACGCTGGCGATCATTTTCGTCTGCGCCTTCATATGTGTGTTGTTCGGTGTACCCATCGGTATCGCCATGTCGCGGAACGACCGGGTGCAGAAAGCGCTGATACCCGTGCTGGACATGCTTCAGACGCTGCCGCCCTTCGTCTACCTGATCCCGCTGATTTTCCTTTTCTCGGTGACCGAACCGAAACTCTACGGGATTGCCATCATCCTCTATGCCATCGTTCCGGTGGTGCGCCTGACCGATCTGGGGATACGCCTGGTGGACAAGGACGTGATCGAGGCTGCCGATGCCTTCGGCATGACCAAGCGGCAGAAGCTTTTCGGGGTTCAGATACCGCTGGCGCTGCCGAACATCATGGCCGGGGTCAACCAGACGATCATGATGAGCCTTGCGATGGTGGTTATCGCCTCGCTGGTCTCGGCGCCGGGTCTCGGGGTGCTGGTCCTGCGTGGTATCCGCAGCCTTGAATTGGGTGTCGGGCTGCTGTCCGGCCTCGGGATTGTATTGCTGGCGATTATCCTCGACCGGGTCACCAAGGCCGCGCTGGCGCGGATCAACGCGGAGCAGAAATCATGAGCGATGACATCAAGATCTCGGTGCGCAACCTTTACAAGATCTTCGGCGCGGACCCACAGGGCGCGCTGGAAAAGGTCCGCGACGGCATGGGCAAGGCCGAGCTTCAAAGCGAGACAGGCCACGTGCTTGGCCTGAACGACATCAATGTCGATATGCCCAATGGCAAGACCACGGTTATCATGGGGCTGTCGGGGTCCGGGAAATCCACCTTGATCCGCCACCTCAACCGGCTGATCGAGCCAACGGCGGGCGAGGTCCATGTGAACGGCGAAAACATCCTGGAATATAACGAGCGCCGCTTGCGGCGGCTTCGGCAGGCGGAAATGTCGATGGTGTTCCAGAAATTCGCACTTCTGCCGCACCGCACGGTGCTGGAAAATGCCGGTATGTCCTGGGCGATCGAGGGCAAGAACCGCAAGCAATACGCCGAAGAAGCCACGAAATGGCTGAACCGCGTTGGCCTTGAAGGGCAGGGAGAACAGTATCCCGCACAGCTTTCGGGCGGGATGCAGCAGCGCGTCGGGATTGCCCGGGCGCTGACCTCGAACTCGGACATCATGCTGATGGACGAGGCGTTTTCGGCGCTGGACCCCCTGATCCGCACCGATATGCAGGACTTGCTGATCGAATTGCAGGATGAACTGGCCAAGACGGTGGTGTTCATCACCCACGATCTGGACGAGGCATTGAAACTGGCCGACCACTTGGTGATCCTCAAGGATGGCTACGTGGTTCAACAAGGTGAACCGCAGGATATTCTGCTCAACCCCAATGACCCCTACATCGAGGCCTTCGTCAGCGACATCAACCGCGCCCGTGTGCTGCGGGTACGCTCGGTGATGGAGGAAACCGGCGAACCTCCAAGCGATATTGCCGGTGAGGTCGATGCCAACGATACGCTGGAGACGGTGATCGCGGCCTCGCAGGGTGATACCACCAAGAACTATCGTGTTATGCGTGGTGATCGGCAGGTTGGCGTGCTGCACATGCGCGACCTTGTCCGGGCGCTGGTTCCGCGTGAGACCGGGCAAGGGAGTGCCGAGGCTGAAATCCTAGGCTGATCAAGCAGGCAAGTCGCAAACATCAATCTTGTGCGGCGTGTTGGCGAACCCCGAGGATGAGGCTGAGACGCCCGCAGTTTGCCGGGCGCCTGCCCCGTTCAGTTTCCGCTGGCTGGTTTCGAAGGCAACGGGCGACAGCATGCCGTCGAAATTTCAGCCTAAAAGCTCCCGTCCCAACCCCTATCAGGCCACTTGAAAAAACTGGGCAATATCTGCTGGATCACTAGCGTGGCGTCAAAGCCTGAGCCACAAGAGCAAAGACGGAGAGAGAGCCAATCGCCTGTTCATATGTGTCGGAAGAAAAGGAGATCGAACGTGCGTTAAGGCGTTCGGTATGGGGTAACAGCGAGATAGCATCCGCATGAACCTGCTTCATGAACTCGACCTTTATATCCAGAGGTGGTTTGCAAGGGATATGCGGTTGTTGCTGATGAGCCTGTCGCACCGCTTCGCGCACCTCTTCTGTAATGAGTTTGCGAGCCTCCGAAGGAGACAAGCTGTCGCTGGCCTGTGCGCCAAGGGCGGTTTTGGTTTGAATTCTATGTGTGTCAGGAAACTGTTTGGCAACTTCGCCACATACTTTGTCATCGCCGCTCACGGCAAGCAGGGGAACTCCGAGTTCGGCCGCATAACCCGCGAATATCGTTGGTTCACCGGCCACGATCCCGTTGATTTCGATACGTGAAAATGCCAGTCCGCTGATCGTGTGGGCAAGAATGCCCGGTTCACCTGCCGCTGCATGATAACCGACTAGAACGATACCGTCATGATCTGGCCGCACGCCTTGAATCATTGAAAGAGGACGAGGCTTGCCGGATACAACACGGGCGCGGGGATCAAGATCCTCGACAATCATGTTGCGCATGGGGCCGTGTGAATCTGCGACTGTGATCTCTGTGGCACCGGCATCGAACGCTCCGCAGATTGCGGCGTTTGCCTCCTGTGTCATAAGGTGACGAGCCGTTTCGTATTCCGCGTTACCACGCTGACCTTGCAACGGTTCGCAAACCCCGGCCACGCCTTCGATGTCGACGGAGATGAAAATCTTCACGTTAAGTCCTCTTCATTTGGGTTTCTTGTTGCTTGGTTTCCTGTATCGCGCCCCAAACGCGTTTGATCGCGGGACGTTGCGAGTCGCGCGCACGATAAAGGCGCACCTCGAGAGGAACCTGCCAGTCTTCGCCGCCCACGACAGCCAGTTCACCATCTTCCACAGCCTCGCGCGCGCAGCTTTCGGGCAGGAGTGTTAGTGTGCCAAAAGAAATTGCGAGTCGTTTTAGGACCTCGGAGGTTGGACTTTCGCCTAGACGCTGCAGAATGAGCCCATTCTCGGCATGGTGCGCAAACAGGATGCGTTCGACCTCTGCGAAATAGCCATCGTGTGAATAGCCCATGTATGGGAAGATTCCGCCGCGATCTCCGGCGCGTGCCGGATCGTGCAGAGGTTCCCCGTGTCGATCGGTGGCCGATACCAGCACCATCGGCTCGATGGTTAGTACATGGGTCATAAACTTGGATGTCTCGACAAAAAGTGGCACTTGCGAGTGGCTGTACTGCAAGACGAGATCAATCTCTCCCTCGGCCAAATTTTGTGCCATGTCGTGGAAATTTTGTGTAGAGATATGTGTTGTCAGGTGTCCGGTCTGTGGCTCCAATTGGCGTAGCCAATTCGGAATAAAGTTCAGGTTCAACGTTGTGGCTGCTGCTATTCGCAGATCGGGTCGTTGCCCAATCTGGTTTTCCTGAAATTGCGCGCGATTTGCATAAAGTGTCGTTAGAATTGTTTCGGCGCTATCGCGGAACATGCGACCCTCGGTCGTCAACGTGACGGGGTAAGACCGTCGATCAAACAGTGACACGCCCAGCCAGGTCTCCAGCGCGCGTATCCTGCGGCTGAACGCGGGTTGAGTGACGTTACGATCTGATGATGCCTGAGAGAAGTTTCTCGTCTGGGCAAGCGCCAGGAAATCTTCCAACCATTTTGTGTCCATATCACTAGATTGTTGCTCTCAAGAAAAACGGCAAGCCTATAGTTATGCCAACTTTGCATAGTTCATGCCAAATTTGCCTTAGAAAACCTGTCAAAGTTTCGGTTTCATGATCCAAATTCTGGGCAACGTGCCAATGGTGTCGGTGTATCCGCCGGGGAGACGGAATGAACGCAGGTAATCTTTTGGAAGTCGAGGGGCTGAATGTCGGTTTCGGGCAAGGTGACAATAGTGCGCATGCGGTCAAGGATTTGTCGCTACACGTCAAGCCTGGTGAAACGGTCGCTATTGTCGGAGAATCCGGATCGGGGAAATCTGTTACTTCCTTGGCGGTGATGCGTCTTGTCGAGTTTGGCGGAGGCAGGATCGAGAGCGGCAAGATCGCCTTTCGTAAGCGTGACGGACGAGAAATCGATGTTGTAGACCTAGGTGTCGAAGAAGCGCGCAAAATGCGCGGTGACGATATAGCCATGATCTTTCAGGAGCCGATGACCTCGCTCAACCCGGTGTTCACCATCGGGGAGCAGATTATTGAAGCAGTTGTGGCCCACCAGAATACAAGCCGTACTAACGCCAATAAAATCGCGCTAGAAACACTAGAAAAGGTGCGTATCCCAGATGCGCGCCAGGTAATGAAACGTCACCCTCATCAGCTTTCCGGTGGGATGCGACAGCGCGTGATGATCGCCATGGCGTTGTCATGTCGGCCGCAGCTTCTGATCGCGGACGAGCCGACCACGGCGCTCGACGTGACGATTCAAGCTCAGATTCTGCGCCTGATCCGTGATCTTCAGGAGGAAGAGGGGATGGCGGTCCTGTTCATAACGCATGACATGGGCGTGGTCGCCGAGGTCGCGGATCGTGTTGTCGTTATGTATCGTGGTGAAAAGGTCGAAGAAGGCACCGTCGACGAAATTTTCAACACACCGCAGCATTCCTACACCCGGGCATTGCTCAAAGCTGTACCACGCCTTGGTGCAATGAAGGGTAGCGACACGCCTCTGCCCTTTGATATGCCGACTGCGGGCGAGGATATACCGCACCCAGTTCCCGCACGCGCCATCACCTATGATGCCGAGCCGCTCTTGTCCGTTCGTGGCCTGACAACAAGGTTTGACATCACCGGGGGGTTGTTGGGAAGAGTGCAGAAACGGGTCCATGCGGTCGAACACTTGAATCTCGACATCTGGCCTGGCGAAACGCTTGGTTTGGTCGGTGAATCCGGCTGTGGCAAGTCCACCACTGGTCGATCCATCCTGAAACTAGTCGAGGCCGAATCCGAGCGGTTGCGGTTCAATGGAGAAGATCTGACAAACCTTTCAGGGTCTGAACTACAAAAGCTACGCCGCGAGGTGCAATTTGTGTTCCAGGACCCTTATGCCTCGCTGAATCCCCGTTTGACGGTGGGTTATTCTATTGCCGAACCGATCTTGCTGCATGGGCTGGATAATAAGAAGAACGCCTTTGACAAGGCAGTATGGCTGCTTGAGCAAGTCGGGCTTAGTGCTAATCATGCGCACCGATATCCGCACGCCTTCTCGGGCGGACAGCGTCAGCGCATCGCGATTGCGCGTGCGCTTGCCACAGACCCAAAGTTGATTATCGCGGACGAGGCTGTTTCGGCGCTGGACGTATCAGTGCAAGCGCAGGTGGTGAACCTGTTGATGGACCTTCAAGATCGCTTTGGTCTGGCCTACCTGTTTATCAGTCATGACATGGCCGTAGTCGAACGGATCAGCCACCGGGTTGCCGTTATGTATTTGGGCCAGATTGTCGAAACCGGGACCCGCCGGGACATCTACGAGAACCCGCGCCATGCCTATACACGCCGTCTGATGGCTGCGGCTCCGGTGCCCGATCCCGCAATGCGCTCACGCGAACGTCCGCTGATCACAGGTGAAGTGCCTAGTCCGGTGCGCCCGGTCAATCAGCCGCCTACGCTCAATGAGATGCTGGAGATTGCCCCGGGTCATTTCGTGGCAAAGACCAGCGACGGGGAACTGGCAGTATAATCCAACACTTTCCAACCACAGGGAGAATAAAATCATGAGCTTTTTCAGAAAGGTGACTGCAACCGCAGCGCTTGTAGCAGGAACCGTTCTCGCAGCGCCAGCGATAGCGCAGGACGTGGGCATCGGGATGAACCAGATATTCCAGCGCATGGATCCCCACAACACCAACTACAATGTGGACTATTCCGCGGTCAACGGTGTGCTGGAGCGGCTGATCGGCTTTGATCAGAACATGCAGCTAGTGCCGCAACTCGCTACCGAATGGGAAGGGAGCGACGACGCCAAAACCTTTACCTTCAAACTGCGAGAAGGCGTGAAATTCCATGATGGAACAGATTTCAATGCCGCTGCGGTAAAGGCGAATTTCGACCGACTGGCAGACCAATCCCAGAATCTGGCGAAGAACAGCCTGTTCAAGGTGGTCGACCACGTGGAAACACCGGACAACTATACCGTTGTGATGCATTTAAAAGAGCCATTCGGTGCGATGATCAACACTGTCGCACATCCATCGGTCGTCATCCACAGTCCCAAGGCACTGGAAGAGTTTGGCCGGGATGTCGAAAAGAACCCCGTCGGCACCGGTCCGTTCAAGTTCAAGGAATGGATTCCTGGTGAACGGCTGGTTGTGGAACGTTTTGACGGCTACTGGGATGCAGAATACCCCAAGGTAGACAGCGTGACCTTCTATCCGGTTACCGAAAGTGCAACCCGTGTTTCGATGCTGCTGTCGGACGAGGTGCAGTTTGTGCACGTTCTGCCAGCTGAGTTGTCCGAACGGGTCGCGAGCAATAGTAGCTACGAAGTATTGGACGTGCCCGGTATCACGGTTTGGACCGCATCCATGAACATGCTTAAAGACCATTTCAAGGATGTGCGCGTTCGCCGGGCTTTCAACTTGGCGGTCAACCAAGAGGCGTTCGTACAGGTTGTTTATTCGGGTCACGGTGTCGTTCCGGATTCGCCGATTGCGCCCGACACGCGGTTCCACGAAACGCAGGAACCGCCACTATCCAACGACCTCGAAGAGGCGCGTCGCTTAATGAAAGAGGCGGGCTACGAAGACGGGTTCGACATCCAGATCTGGGGCACTAACAGCTCGACAGGGGTGCGCCTGTTGCAGTTCCTCAAGCAGCAACTTTCGCAGATCAACGTGAATGCGACGATCGTTCCAATGGAAGGTGCCACGCGGTCGGAAAAGGTGTTCTCGTCAATGGATCCTGACACTTCGGAATTCGACATGCTAATTGGCGGCTGGTCACCTTCGACCGGAGATGCCGACTGGCACCTACGCCCGGTTTACGCGACTGAAGGGTGGCTCCCCAAAATCTATAACATGGCGTTTTATTCGAGCGACGTTGTGGACAAAGCGATCGAGGATGCCCTGAACACTGCCGACCCCGAAAAGCGCCGCGCGGCCTATGCCATTGCGCAACAGCAGATTTGGGAAGATGCGCCGGTTGTCTGGCTGGCGATCGAGAACAAGATGGCGGGCCGCAAGAAGGGTTTGTCCGGTGTATTCCAGATGCCTGACGGCACCATGCAATATAAGCACGCGACCTTCGAATAGGTCAGATGAACCCTGACCCGGCGTGTTTGCGCCGGGTCGCCAAAGGATGAGAGCCGATGTTGAATTATTCTCTGCGCCGCGTGGCTGCACTGGTCCCGGTATTGCTGCTTATTTCGGTCTTCGTGTTCCTGTTCATACATCTGCTACCGGGTGATCCTGCTCGGCTTTTGGCCGGTGAGACAGCAACGCAAGAAGAGGTGGAAGCCATCCGCAGGGCGCTGAACCTCGACCGTCCGCTGATTTTGCAGTATTTTGACTTCTTGCGCAGCCTTTTGACGCTCGACTTGGGTACATCGTTGCGCACGGGTGAACCGGTGGCGCAAATGATCGGTCGCGCCTTCATGCCCACGTTCTGGCTGTCAATCTGTGCATTGGCCTGGTCGGTATTGTTCGGGTTGGTCGCGGGTGTGATTTCGGCCGTGCGCCGGGGTAGCGCAGGCGATCACGCAGGCATGTTTCTTGCCGTGTCGGGCATTTCCATGCCGAACTTTTGGTTGGGATTGCTGTTAATGCAGTTCTTTTCGGTCAATCTCGGCTGGCTTGGCACCAGCGGCTTCGACAGCCCTTCCGACCTGATCCTACCTTCTTTGACGCTGGGCACCGGGGTGGCCGCCGTAATGGCGCGATTTACCCGATCTGCGGTCATAGACGTGGCGCGTGAAGATTTCATCCGCACAGCCCGCGCCAAAGGCTTACGCGAACGCGTGGTGATCTGGAAGCACGCATTGCGCAACGCGCTGATCCCTGTGGTAACAATGGTGGGTCTACAATTCGGTTTCCTGTTGGGCGGCTCGATCGTCGTGGAAAAGGTATTCCGGTGGCCGGGGTTGGGTTCGCTACTTCTGGATGCCATCAACTTTCGTGACTACGCAGTCGTGCAGGCCGAAATAATGCTGTTTTCGCTGCAATTCCTTCTCATCAATCTGGTGGTTGATTTGCTTTATGCATTCATCAACCCCGCGATCCGCTACAAATAGGCTCTGACCATGGCCCATACGATTGACAACGATCCCACGGCGGCGCGCATCGAAGAAACCGCGCGCTCCCCGTTTAGCGAGTTTCGCCGACGGTTTGTCCGCCGTCGTGCCGCACTGGTCGCAGCCGTATTTCTTGCGTTGATGCTGGTGGCGGCGTTGCTGGCCCCGTGGTTGCTGCCTTATGGCCCAGATGACTTCGATTACATGAACACCCTGTCCGAACCCTCGCTGCAACACTGGGCGGGAACCGACGAGTTCGGTCGAGACATCTTTGCACGCATCCTTAATGGTGCAAAGTTGTCCATGTATATCGGTTTTGTATCGGTCACCATCGGTGCTGTACTAGGCATTCTGGCGGGGCTTTTCGGCGGCTATTACGGTGGTTGGCTGGATTCTGTCATCATGCGGGTTGCCGATGTGCTTTTTGCTTTTCCGGGTATTCTGTTGGCAATCGGCATCGTGGCCATTCTGGGGGCGGGGCTCGTGAACGTCATCATTGCTGTTGCGGTTTTCAGTGTACCTGCCTTCGCGCGTATCGTCCGATCAGGCACCCTTTCACTCAAAGAAGCAACCTATGTCGAAGCCACCCGTGCCGCGGGTGCTTCGGATTTCGTCATCATGTTCCGACATATCCTGCCTGGCGCTCTTGGCGTGGTGATTGTCTATTTCACGATGCGGATCGGCACCTCGATCCTGACTGCAACCAGCTTATCTTTTATCGGTCTAGGCGTTGAGCCTTCGGTCGCGGAATGGGGGGCCATGCTTGCCACAGGCCGCGAGTACATGATGGCGGGTGAATGGCATCTGACTTTCTTTCCGGGCTTAGCCATTTTTCTGACCGTGCTTGCCTTCAATATCCTAGGTGACGGACTGCGCGATGCGCTGGACCCCAAATTGGACGAAAGCTGAGACGACATGACTGAATTCAAGACCTTGCTGGAGGCCGGGGATTTCCGTGCCGGTCCCGGTAACGACATTTGCGATGTGACAGGAGTACGCGTAGGGCATCAAAATTTGCGGGGCGATGGGCGTTGCACCGGCGTCACCGCTATCTTGCCGCATGGTGACGACCTTTATCGAAATCCGGTGCCGGCTGGGTGCGCCGTTCTAAATGGTTTCGGAAAATCATCAGGATTGGTGCAGGTCGAAGAGCTTGGTGAGATCGAGACCCCCATTCTGTTAACCAACACCTTTGGCGTGGGCTCCTGCGCGAACGCTTTAATCCGGCAGGCGATTGGCCAGAATCCCGGGATCGGGCGAGGGCAGGCGACGGTGAACCCTCTGGTACTGGAATGCAATGACGGCAAGGTAAACGACATCCAGCAACTCGCCGTGTCCGAGGCCGATGCGGAAAGCGCCATCTCTGCGGCAGGTGATGCCTTCCAGCAGGGTGCGGTCGGTGCTGGCAGCGGGATGAAGACCTTTGGATTCGCCGGGGGTATTGGTAGCGCTTCGCGCCATGTACCGCTTGATACAGGGGATTACATGCTAGGTGCGTTGGTTTTGTCTAATTTTGGCGAAGCGGGTAGCTTGCGCGTTTTGGGCAACCGCATCACTGCGCCGGAGGCCATTGCGGAACCCGACACCGGATCAATCATCATACTATTGGCGACCGATGCTCCGATGGAGGCACGCCAGCTCACACGTCTGGCGCGGCGTAGTGCGGCGGCGCTTGGCAGACTTGGCAGCTACCTTGGCCATCAGAGTGGTGATATTGCGCTGGCTTTTTCGACCGCCAACCGGATCGAGCGCGGCTCGCAGGAACTGCATCCGATCCAGCGGCTCTGCGAAAGCCGCATGAACAGCTTTTTCAAAGCCGGTGTCGAGACAGTCGAAGCCGCGATTCTTGGGGCGTTGTGGCACAGTACACCTCAACAGGGATACGACGGAACGCGCCTGCCGGGTTTCCGGGAGACATATCAACGGCACTTCCAGGATAAACAATCGGTTATTTCCGCCTAATGAAGGACAGACTATGACCTATTCTCTTGCGATCCATGGTGGGGCTGGGACGATTCTTAAATCCCTCATGACGCCCGAGCGCGAAGCCGCATTTCATGCTGGCCTCGCCCGGGCGCTGATGGCAGGAGAAGAGGTGTTGCGTGACGGCGGTTTGGCGCTTGACGCAGTGGTCGCCTCGGTATCCGTGCTTGAGGACGACCCGCTGTTCAACGCAGGGCGGGGTGCGGTTTTCACTTCTAATGGTGAGCAGGAGATGGACGCCGCTGTAATGGAAGGCCAAACGCGCAAGGCTGGTGCTGTCGCCGGAGTTTGCGGTCCGCGCAACCCGGTTCAGCTTGCGCGCGCAATAATGCAGCGGACTGAGCACGTCATGCTGATTGGTCCGAACGCGCTGGATATTGCCCGGGCCGAAGGGTTGGCGTTGGAAGACAAGCACTATTTCTTTACCCAAACGCGGTGGGATGCACTGCAAGAGACGCTTAAGTTGCGCGCCGAAGGGAAGGAGCCTGACGACCCGGCCCGCCGCCATGGCACGGTGGGCGCGGTGGCGCGCGATGTCCGCGGTACGTTGGCAGCGGCAACATCAACCGGAGGCATGACCGCCAAAGCACCCGGCCGGGTGGGCGACACGCCCGTGATTGGAGCAGGTACTTTTGCGGATAACGATACATGTGCGGTTTCTTGCACCGGCCATGGAGAAGTATTTATTCGCTGGAACGCAGCTGCCGAAATTGCCGCACGCATGAGGTATGCGCACGAAACACTCCAGCAGGCTGCGGATCATATCGTGCATACAGTTCTCGCGCCTAACGACGGTTCAGGTGGGTTGGTTGCTATTGATCGGGATGGCAATGTCACGATGCCATTCAACTCCCCGGGGATGTATCGCGGCGTTGTAAGTTCGCAGGCAAAAGCTGAGACGTTTATCTTCTGATAACACAGTCCGGAACTTCCCACGCTTAAGTATAATGGGATGAACTACCCGGAGTGACCCCTTCGGGACGCACACCAAGGCTTGTAAATATTGACCGGATCGTGGTTCTGATCAAGAGACACCGCCAGCACATTACCGCCAAGGGACAGGCCCCCGCATGTTGTTGGCGAACAGCACTAGACTGTCTCACCCGATCGCATGCTGTGTTTTAATAGTCTAAGGGGGATCGCCAACTTATTTCGCACTGAGCGCAAAAGTCCCGCCTGGCTTTGATCACACAGTCATTTTGGAGCATAGCAGTGCCAGACATTAACGGCATCGGATCTAGTGTCACGGTATGAGATGGCGGAAAGGCGATAGCGGCGGGGTCTAAAAATCGTGTTGCTCTGGTCATGGGCGGCGAGGAAACTCTTTGACAGTGTTTGCCCGCAGGCAGAGATTTGAATTGGGCGACTGTGAATGCATTGGATTTTGCCATGAAATTGACCTCAGTATTATCTACGTTCTGGCGTAACACTGCCCGGCTCATTCGAGGACGTGATGAGGCATTAAGTCATTGATATTTAATGAATATTAATTCTGGTGACATCCAGCGTGAACCTATGTCACAAGAAGAATACCCCTGGGGCGGGAGTATTTTGGGAAAGATGAAAAGGGATCGCGTCAAAGATCGAAGCGTTTGCTGATTTTGTCCACGACCTGCCCGTCGGCAAGGGCTTGGTTGGGCTGGCGGGCGTAATCCTCGAAGCCGCGGCTTTGGTAATAGGCCAGCCCCCCGGCATTGTCGGCGCGGATCGTGGCGTTGATCCAGCGATAGCCCAGCGCACGGGCGGCCGCCTTGGTTGTCTCGAAGAGTTTTGAGCCGATACCGAGGCCGGTCGTACCCAGTTTTACGAAGGTCGCGATATCGCAGGCCTCGGGCGGCAGATCGGGGTGCGGATTTGCGTATTGAAAGCCAAGAAGATGTCCGGCCTCATCCTCGGCCAAGTGCCAGAGGGCGTTGGCCGGGGCTTGTTCGATCCGCTTGGCAATTGCCTCGCGCGTCACCTCGTGGGTAAGGGCGGTGGTGCCACCTTTGCGGATGATGGCATTGAGCAACTCGGCCATCTGGCGGGCATCCATGGCCCCGGCTTGCCGAATATGGATCATCCGATTTCCTCGAGCAGGGCATTGTGCCGGGCCACGTAGTCGCGGCGGGTATCGAGTGGTGGGCGCAGGACGATTTGCAAACCATCGATCACGTCGGCCGCAGGGCGGCCAAAGAATTTGTCGGCTTCATCGGTGGAAAACCCGGCAATCTGCGTGGCCTCCATCCATGCGCTGATCTTGTCGGCCTTCTTGATCTGTTTCTTGATCTGCGCCGGGATCACCGCAGGCAGGCCAAAGCGGATATGAATCGCCGCGGTCAGGCGCTTGTCCAACTCGTCATAATCCGGGCCAACGGCGGCTTTTACCGGGCTGATCATGTCGCCGATCACGTATTCGGGGGCATCGTGCAAAAGCGCGGCCAGCTTCCATTTCGCATCGGCCTTCGGGTTCAAGCGGGTGAACAGGCCCTCCACCAAAAGCGAATGCTCGGCCACGGAATAGGCATAGTCGCCCAGGGTTTGACCGTTCCAGCGCGCCACGAAGCTTAGCCCATGGGCGATGTCCCCGATCTCGATATCCACCGGGGTCGGGTCCAGCAGGTCAAGCCGCCGCCCTGACAGCATCTTTTGCCATGCACGGGGTTGTTTCATCGTGGCCTCATTGTCGCGGCTTGCCGGTTGGGTGGCTCTGGCGTTGCCGAAGGGACTGACCGGTGCTATCTGCACGGCAAGTTTACAGATTGCAAGGAGCCACCCGGATGGCAAAAGACTATATCGTCAAAGACATCAGCCTCGCGGATTATGGACGCAAGGAACTGGATATCGCCGAAACCGAGATGCCCGGCCTGATGGCCCTGCGGGAAGAATACGGGGCCGAGCAGCCCCTGAAAGGCGCGCGGATCGTGGGCAGCCTGCACATGACGATCCAGACCGCCGTGTTGATCGAAACGCTTGTCGCGCTGGGTGCCGATGTGCGCTGGGCCTCGTGCAACATCTTTTCCACGCAGGACCACGCTGCGGCCGCCATCGCCGCGGGCGGTACACCGGTTTTCGCGATCAAGGGGCAGACGCTGGAGGAGCATTGGGATTACCTTGATCGATCCTTCCTGTTTGACGATGGCCCCAACATGATCCTCGACGATGGTGGGGATGCCACGCTTTACATCCTGCTGGGCGCGCGCGCCGAGGCAGGCGAGGATATCATCCCCGTGCCGTCTTCCGAGGAAGAGGAAGTGATCAAGGCGCAGATCGCCAAGCGGATGAAAGAAAGCCCCGGCTGGTTCACCAAGGTGCGTGATCAGATCAAGGGTGTGTCCGAGGAAACCACTACAGGGGTCAACCGCCTGTATCAACTGGTGCGTGACGGGCAACTGCCGTTCCCGGCGATCAACGTGAACGACTCTGTGACCAAGTCGAAGTTCGACAACAAGTACGGCTGCAAGGAAAGCCTTGTCGATGGCATCCGCCGCGCCACCGATACCATGATGGCCGGCAAGGTTGCCGTGGTCATGGGCTATGGCGATGTGGGCAAAGGCAGCGCCGCTTCTCTGCGCGGGGCCGGTGCCCGCGTGAAGGTGACCGAGGTTGACCCGATCTGCGCCCTGCAGGCCGCGATGGACGGGTTCGAGGTGGTCTTGCTGGAAGATGTGGTATCCTCGGCGGATATCTTCATCACCACCACCGGCAACAAGGACGTGATCCGCATCGAGCATATGCGCGAGATGAAGGACATGGCCATCGTCGGCAATATCGGCCACTTCGACAATGAAATTCAGGTGGCCAGCCTTAAGAACCACAAGTGGACCAACATCAAGGAACAGGTGGACATGATCGAACTGCCCTCGGGCAACCGGATCATTCTGCTGTCCGAAGGGCGCCTTTTGAACCTTGGTAACGCCACCGGCCACCCGTCCTTCGTGATGTCGGCCAGCTTTACCAACCAGGTTCTGGCGCAGATCGAGCTGTGGCAGCGTGGTGAGCAGTACAAGAACGAGGTTTATATCCTGCCCAAGCATCTGGATGAAAAGGTGGCCCGGCTGCACCTTGACCGGATCGGCGTGAAATTGACCCCGCTTGACCCAGAACAGGCGGCTTATATCGGGGTCAAACCCGAAGGCCCCTACAAGCCGGAACACTACCGGTATTGAGGTGATTGCAATTGGCGGGGCGGTTGCGGCTGTCTTGCCGATCTGGGTCCGCTGAGCCTGAACACCCCGGAACCGCCGCCTAAAGCGTTCCGCCTTTAACCTGATGCATCAGCGAAAAGCGGAACGCGTGCAACGATTGAGCGGAGCACTGCGTTTCGCGAAAATCTGTGATTCAGGTTTTTCGCGAAACGCTTTAATCGGGCGGCGGTTTTGTATTTTTGCACCTGATTTTGCATGTTGCCCGGCGGCACCCTAATATCCGAGTGTTTTACTTGACAATTAGAAGATGCCCGAGCAATAGGGGCATCATACAGCAAGCTATCGGATTTCTGGCCGTCTATCAGGCCCTTGAATGCCGGCGCTAGCCATTTCCCATGAACCGATCCCGCCAATCGCCGCCCGCCACCCTTTCGTGGTGTGCGGTACAGCCGGTTTCGTGAATGGGACAGCTTAAGGGATGAAGGGACAGATCAGATGACAAACAGGATGCGACTGGCCAATACAACCGCGATCGCGCTGGGGCTTTCGGTGCTTGGTGGAATGGTGCTTGCGCAGGAGGACATGCAGGTTGAGGGGCATGTCGACCTTGGACAAGTGATCGTCGGCTATACAGCCGATGGCACACCGGTCTATGCTGGTGAGAACACCACCGAGATCGACTCGGAAGAGCTGCACGATACCGGTATCAACACATCGCTCGACAACACGCTGCGTTCGGAAACCTCGGTGTTTACGCAGGAGGACCCCGGCAATCCGGCGCTCGCCGTCAATATCCGTGGTTTCGAAGGGTCCGGCCGGGTCGCGATGATGGTCGACGGGGTGCCGCAGAACTACCGCACGACGGGTCATGCGGCACAGAGTGCTGCCTATATCGACCCCAACCTTCTGTCGAGCATTGATATTTCCCGCGGTGCAGTCGTGACCGCCGGGGGCAGCGGGCTTGCCGGTGCGGTCAATTTTCGTACGTTGAATGCCGAGGACGTGCTTCTGGATGGCCGGAATTTCGGTGGTATGACGCGTCTTAGCTATGGCGACAACGGTGACGATGGCGCCGGGATGCTTGCCGGGGCGTACCGCGATGAGACTTTCGACATGGTCCTGGCGTTCAGTGGCCAGGATGCCAGTAACTACGAGGACGGTACCGGTGCGACCGCCGCGAATACGTGGAAAGATACCCGTTCGGGTTTGCTCAAGCTGGGGTACAACCTGACGGATACGCAGCGCGTCACCTTCTCGGCCAAGCGGTACGAAGCGGATTTCTTCGCGACCAGCTACAAACAGAATATCGAGCAGGACACCTTTACATTCGGGTACAGCTTTAACCCGGGCAACAACCTCGTGAACCTCGATTTCAACCTCTACTACAATGAAACGGATATTCGCTATGTTGCCGGGACAGGCTCTTTTGTCGGGCGGAATATGGTGACCGAAACACTTGGCGGGAACCTGACGAACATTTCCGATTTCCAACTGGGCGCCTGGAACGTCACCTCGGTGAACGGTCTCGATTACTCCCAGGACGACCTGGGCGGCGGCGGCGGCGGTGTGAACCCGACCAACGGGACGGCAAAGCGGTTCTCGGCCTTCTCTGAAAACGTCTTTGTCAACGGCAACTGGGAGGTGACGTTCGGCCTGCGCGCCAATCACTATTCGCTTGAAGGCAATGCATCCCAAGGCGCGATTGATGTGGACTACACATCGATCGACCCGAAGCTGACCGTGGCCTATTGGGTCAACGATTGGCTACAGCCCTACGCGACCCTGTCACAAAGCAGCCGCATGCCGACCCTGCAGGAAACCATGCTCGGGGGTACCCATCCGGGCGGCGGTATGGGCATGATCGCCAACCCGCTTCTGGAGCCGGAAACCTCAAGAGGTTATGAACTGGGCTTCAATATCCAGCGTCACAATCTTTTCATGACCGGAGACAGGCTGACCGGGCGGGTCAATTACTACCACATGGATGTCGAGGATTACGTGACCGCCTCTTCGCTTGCGGGGAACTTCACCAATGCATGGGGCCAGACCGGTATCGCTTTCGTCAACCAGCCGGGCACAGCCGAAACCAGTGGTTACGAGCTTGAACTCGACTACAGCACACCGCGTTACGATATCGGGCTGAGCTACACGATCAACGATTCCGACATGCCGTCGCAAACACCGGGTCTGGGTGCAGGGCAGTATCTGCCGGATCAGACAGGCTCACTTCGGATTGCGACCCGGTTCCTTAACGACAAGCTGACCCTTGGTGGGCAGTACAACTATGTCTCAGGCGGTCTTTATACCGGCCTGTACCAACAGACGCCGACACAGACGGACAGCGATTACCACCTGTTCGATCTATTCGCCGTCTATGACATTTCGGAGGGTGCGAAGCTGACCGCGAAAGTCGCAAACGTGTTCGACGAGGATTACACGCCTTGGCTTTCTGCCGGAACCAAGGGCCGCGGCCGGACGGCCTATGTCGGTCTTGAAATGAAATTCTGACCCGTCCTTTCGGACAAGACAGGGAAAAGGGCCGCGCCGTGCCGTGGCCCTTTTCTTTTGCAAAGGTTTGCTTGCGCTTTTTATCGGGGAACCGTGTCGAAGTTTTCCCTTTGTGCGTGCCAAAACTGCCGTTATCGTAAGGATCAGAGCCGCATTTTGGCTTGGATTTTAATCATGCACCGGCGGGATGGCCGGTTTCAGGTGGGAGAATACTTATGGGCAAACGCGACGAGCTTATCGCACAATATGCTGACGATCTTCGCAACAAATGCGGGATGCAGCCGGATATGGACCTGCTGACCAAGGTGACCATTGGTTGTGGTCCGGCGATCTACAACGCGGATGCAAGTACCGTCGCCGCCGGTCAGCCCGAAGAGCTTGAGACCGTCAAGAACAATTTCCTCATCAAGAAACTGGGCCTTGCCGACGGTCCGCAGCTTATGGATGCGATCAACCAGGTGATCGAAACCTATGGCCGCTCGGAGCGTAACAAGTACCGCGCCGTGGTTTACTACATGCTGACCAAGCACTTCGGCAAAGAGTCGGTCTACGGTTAATCCGGACCAGACAATTCAAAAGAAAACGCCCGGGGCCAAAAACCCCGGGCGTTTTTTCATGGCAGTGGGCCGGGGTTTACCCGGCCCGAAACACCTTAGCCGATGATGCTGTTCAGCGTTGCCGATGGCCGCATGACCGAGGACACCTTGGCCGGGTCACCGTGGTAGTAGCCGCCCAGATCGGCAGGTTTGCCTTGCGCCGCGGCCAGTTCCGACACGATCTCGCTTTCCTTATCGGCAAGCGCCTTGGCAATCGGCGCGAAATGCGCGGCCAGATCGGAATCGTCGCTTTGCCCGGCCAGTGCCTCGGCCCAGTAACGAGCGAACCAATAGTGGCTGTCGCGGTTGTCGGGCTCACCTACCTTGCGCGAGGGGCTGCGGCCATGATCCAGCACGCCCTGCGTTGCCACCTCAACCGCAGTGCCCAGGACGCGCGCCTTGGCGTTGTCCTTCTGATCGGCAAGGAACTTGAAGCTTTCCCCCAGTGCACAGAATTCACCCAGACTATCCCAGCGCAGGTGGTTTTCTTCCATCAACTGGTCGACGTGTTTGGGGGCCGAGCCACCGGCGCCGGTTTCGAACAACCCGCCGCCATTCATCAGCTTCACGATCGACAGCATCTTGGCCGATGTGGCCAGTTCGAGGATCGGGAAGAGGTCGGTCAGGTAATCGCGCAACACGTTGCCGGTGATGGCGATGGTGTTTTCGCCCTTGGTGATGGTTTCAAGCGATGCACGGGTCGCTTCACGCGGGGTCATGATCTCGAACTTGTCGGCCACGCCCTTCGCCTCAAGGATGGGCTTGACGTATTTGATCAGTTCCGCGTCATGCGCACGATCTTTATCCAGCCAGAAAATCGCGCGGTAGCCGGTGGCCTTCTGACGATCAATCGCAAGGTTTACCCAGTCTTCTATCGGGGCCTTGCGGGCGCTGGCCGACCGCCAGATATCCCCGGCTTCGACCTTGTGCTCGTGCAACACGGTGCCATCGTCCAGAACCATCTTCACGACCCCGTCTTCCGGGATCTCGAAGGTGGTGGGGTGGCTGCCGTATTCTTCGGCTTTTTGCGCCATCAGGCCGATGTTTTGCACCGTGCCTGCGGTGGCCGGGTCCATCTTGCCTTTCTCTTTGAAGAACTCGATCGCCTCGTCATAGACCGGCGCGTAGGAGTTATCGGGGATCACACAGTTGGTATCGTGCTGCGCATCATCCGGGCCCCAGCCCTTGCCGCCTGCCTTGATCAGCGCAGGCATCGAGGCATCGATAATCACGTCCGACGGTACATGCAGGTTGGTGATACCCTTGTCGCTATCCACCATGTACATCGGCGGACGCTCGGCCATGACCTTTTCGATCTCGGCCTTGATCTCGGACTTGTCTTCCACACGGTCCAACAGCGCGGCAAGCCCCGAATTGGGGTTCACACCTGCGGCTTTCATCTCGTCGCCGTATTTGTCGAAGACGGGCTTGAGGAATTCTTTCACCGCATGGCCAAAGATGATCGGGTCGCTGACCTTCATCATCGTTGCCTTCATGTGGAGCGAGAACAAAACACCCTCTTGCTTGGTCTTTTCGATCTCTTCGGCAAGGAAGGCATCCAGCGCCTTGGCGCTCATGTAAGTGGCATCCACCACGGTGCCCGCCGGGTAGGACACCCCGTCTTTCAATACGGTTTCGCCGCCCGCGCCTTCCAGAACGATCTTGGCGGTCGCTTCCCCGTCCAGCGTTGCCGACACTTCGTTCGAGAAGAAATCACCGCCCGACATCGAGGCGACGCGCGTCTTGCTGTCGGCGCTCCAATCCCCCATGCGGTGCGGGTTGTTCTGGGCGTATTTCTTGACGGCCGCCGCCGCGCGACGATCCGAGTTGCCTTCGCGCAGAACCGGGTTCACGGCCGAGCCTTTGATCGTGTCGTACTTGGCCTGAATGGCCTTTTCTTCGTCGTTGGCCGGCTCATATGGGTAATCGGGCAGGGCATAGCCTTGGCCTTGCAGTTCCTCGATCGCTTCGACCAACTGCGGCACCGAGGCCGAGATATTGGGCAGTTTGATCACGTTTGCATCCGGCGTCTTCACCAGCTTGCCAAGTTCAGCAAGGTCATCCGACTGGCGCTGTTCCTCGGTCAGAACCTCGGGGAAGGTGGCGATGATGCGCCCGGCAAGGGAAATATCCTTGGTCCCAACGCTGACGCCCGCCGCCTTGGCAAAGCTTTCGATGATCGGAAGAAGGGAGGCCGAGGCCAGTTCGGGGGCTTCGTCGACCTTGGTATAAATAATGTCAGGAGTGTTTTCAGCCATGATTCCACGCTTTCTGAAGTTTCGGCATACCATAGTACACCGAAATCGGATAATCCATCTCTAAAGTGGCGATTACAGTGAGATGCGCCGCAGCGATCCAAAACGCAACCTACAAGTCTTGATCATGCCTTGAAGGCGGGTCGCCATGCGGCAGATCGGCTGCTGGTGCGAGACACCTCGTTGATACACGCTATGTGATTCTTCACATTTTTTCACTGAAAAATCCAATAAAGCGTTTCGCGATAAACCTGAATCACGGGGTGTCGCGCTATGCAGCCCAAACCCCGATCGTTGCACACGTCCCGCCTTTCGCAGGGGGCTCAGGTTAAAGGCGGAACGCTTCAGGTTCTGTCACGTTCATCGGGTGGTGATCGAACAGGCGAAGGTTTGAACCCTCATGCGGCGGGTTTCTTGCGCCCTGATGTCGGTTTAGGCGGGTTGGCGGATCACCGTGAATTAAAGTGACGACTGGCAAATCCAAGGGGCTATCCCTCGATCACTTCGACCCCCCGACGAGCGAGCTTGCGCGCCATGGCGCCGTGCTGTTCCACGTCGGAACCGGCGGCGGTTCCAAGGCGGACACGGTCGGCGATGCCGACCCAGATCACCGAGAAGCGGAACAGCGCAAAGGCCTTGTGAAAAGGCAGGAGGGGCGGTGTTTCCGGGGCATTCCGCATGTAGCGTTCGACGAATTCCTGTTCCGAGGGCAGCCGGAGCGCTTTGTGATCAAGCCCAAGGATACCGCCGTACTCATCGGGCGCGGTATGCCACGGCAACACGCAGAACCCGAGATCCGCCAATGGATGACCGAGCGTCGAAAGTTCCCAGTCAAGGATCGCGGCGACGCGCGGCTCGGTGGGGTGAAAGATGACGTTGCCCATGCGAAAATCGCCGTGTGCGATACTGACGGCGCCATCGTCCTCGGGCATGTTTGCACGTAGCCAGGCCGCAAGCCGGTCAAGATCGGGGATCGGGTCGCCGGGGCTTTCCTCCCATTGACGGCTCCACCGGGCGATCTGGCGCTCGAAGTAATTGCCGGGCCGTCCGAAATCCCCAAGGCCGACCTCGTCGGGCCGGATCTTGTGCATTGCCGCAAGTGCATCAGCAAGCCCCATCCAGAGTTCCCGACGCTCGGCCGGGTTGGCCTCGGACAGCGAGCAATCGGTGAAAACCCGGCCTTCGACCCGTTCCATCAGGTAGAAGGGTGTGCCGAGGACATCCGTCTCTTCGTGAAACAGCACGGGGCGCGGAACCGGAACCCCGGCAGGATACAGTGCATTCAGGACGCGGAATTCCCGGTCAACCGCGTGGGCGCCCTTTAGGATTGGCCCGTTCGGCTGCTTGCGAAGTACCATGTCACGCGAGCCATAGGTGAGAAAGTAGGTCGGGTTGGATTGGCCGCCCGATATGCGTTCGAGCGTCATGTCGCCCGCCGTGCCGAACCGGCGGGCGAGAAAGGTCTCGAGGCGGGCCGGGTCGAAGTCGATATCCGTGGTCATTTCGGGTGGGTATCCTTTTTGCCGGTCATGTCATGAGGGGCGGCTGGCGTTCAGGCCCCGGCTCCCATTTCCAGAAGTCGCGGCCCTCTTTGGCAAGCGTGCGTTCGAGAACCATCTTGTGAACCTCGTCCGCGCCATCGACCAGCCGGGCCTGCCGAGCGTAGCGATAGATCCATTCCAGCACGGTATCCTTGGAATAGCCGCGCGCGCCGTTGATCTGGATCGCGGTATCGGCGGCCTGGTGCAGAAGGTTCGCGACATGGACCTTGGCCATCGACACTTCTTTTCGCGCAAAGCTGCCCTGATCGAGGGCCCAGGCCGCCTTCATCACCAGAATGCGCCCTACCTCGATCTGCATGGCCAGGTCACCCAGCATCAGCTTGATGCTTTCGCGGTCCGACAGGCGCTCGCCGAAGGCAAAGCGCTCGTGGGCATAGGTGTTGGCAATCTCGACGCAGCGCTTGGCCAGCCCCAGCCAGCGCATGCAATGCGTCAGCCGCGCCGGCCCGAGGCGAATCTGGGTCAGCTTCAGCCCGTCCCCTTCCTCCATCAGCACGTTCTCGGCCGGAATCTCCATGTCCTCGTAGACGATCTCGCAATGCCCGCCATGTTCTTCCGGGCCCATGATCGGGATGCGCCGCTCGATCCGGAAGCCGGGTTCGTCCTTGCCGTGCAGGAAGGCCGTCAGCCCCTTGCGCGGGTCGTCCGAGGTACGCGCGACCAGAATGAAGTGATCGGATTCCTCGGCGCCGGTGATGAACCACTTGCGGCCGCGGACGATGTAGCGGTCGTTCTTCTTTTGGGCGGTGGTCAGCATCATGCCGCCCGGATCGGAGCCCGAACCGGGGTGCGGTTCGGTCATGACGAAGGCCGAGCGCACATTGCCTTGGACGATGGGTTGCAGCCAGCGCTTTTTCTGGGGGTCGGTGGCCACCTGTTCCAGAACCATCATGTTGCCGTCGTCCGGCGCGGCCGAGTTGAACACGACCGGCCCGAAAATGGAGCGGTTCATCTCTTCGTAGCACACTGCCATGCCGACCTTGCCGAAGCCCTGGCCGCCGGTCTCTTCTTTCAGTTGCAGGCACCACAAGCCCTCGGCGCGGGCCTTTTCGCGCAGAGCTTCAAGAACGTCGAGGCGGATGTTTTCGTGCGGGTCGAAATTTGTTCGGTCCTCTTCCAGGGGCAGCAGCTCGTCCTCGACAAATCGAGCGATACGCGCCCTGAAATCTTCGATGCGGGGGGAGATTGTAAAATCCATGGGGTCCGTCCTAAAGCGATGATACCAGATGGCCGCCATCGACCACGACTTCGGTGCCGGTCATGAAAGCGCTGTCGTCGGAGGCCAGCAAAAGAAGGGGGCCGTCAAGGTCCGACATCCGGCCAAGCCGACGCTGTGGCACACGCTTGATCAAGGCCTGCCCCACGTCGGAGGCAAAGAACGCGCGGTTCAGGTCGGTCTCGATGTAACCCGGGCAGAGGGCGTTGACCCGGACGCCATGCCGCGCCCATTCGAGTGCGAGGCTTTTTGTCATCTGCACGACCCCGGCTTTCGCCGTCGCGTAAGCAGAGACGTTACCGGCGACGCGCAGACCAAGTATCGAGGCAATGTTGATGATACTGCCGCCGCGGCCTTCATCGACCATGCGTTTTGCCGCGGCCTGCGCAACCCGGAAGACGCCGGTCAGGTCGGTATTGATCACGCGGTCCCAGTCTGCGGGCGAGGTTTCCAACGCCGGGCCGTCATGGGTGATGCCGGCGTTGTTCACCACGATGTCGAAGGCTGGGCGCTCCATCGCTGTGTGAATGCTGTCTGGGTCTGTAACATCAAGCGGTAAGGCCCTTGCCATGCCGCCGGCCTGATGGATTTTGGCGGCAAGTTCTTCCAGCTTCTCCGTCCGGCGGGCCGCGACCGTGACCTCGGCCCCCTCGCGTGCCAGGATCTCTGCGAAATGCCGTCCAAGCCCGGACGAGGCCCCGGTAACGAGGGCGGTTTTACCGCTCAGTTTTCCACCATCTGACATGTTTTTGTCTCCGTCATCGTCAATCGTAGGCTCTGATGGCTCGTGTCGGGCCTTGCGGCGTGTTGCAAGGCTGGCATGCCGGCAGCGGGGCCATCCCCTTGTGCCTGTCGTGATACGCATTTGTGAGTGTAACCTAGACAGAGGCGAAGGACACTTGCGTTGATATTGTAGCTTGTCTCCGAGAGTTTCGTAAGGGGCCTTGCCGTTGTGCGCGCCGTGCGGTTGGGGCATCTGCGGCGCGAACTTCACCCCCCGACGTCGGATCGTTTAGTAGGAAATGTCGATGCCGCGCTCCAGGAACATTTCCTCGATCTCGCGGAGGGAGAGGTTGAAACGGACGTACAGCCAAATCGCGTACGCGATGGTCTCTGGTGGAAACCGGTGGCGCTTGTAGCTGAAGATGGTGCTCATGCGCAGCAACTACTCAGAATCTCTAACGCCTCCAACAGGCCCGTGTTAATGTGACAAAGCTTTCCGGACGACGACACTTGTAGGACGACAGATCGTTGGATAAGCTTGCGGCACTGGTGAATACTAGGCATCAGGCTGTCACCTGAAACCCGCAGCACCGCTCCCAAAGCCGTTTCTCGCGCTTGAAAGACTGATACTATGGGGTTTCGATTTCCTGTCATGATTCCGTTCACCAAGAGTCCTTTCGGCACCACACGCCGTAGTTTTATTCTCGGAAGCTTTGCGGCTTTGTTGGCGCCGCACGTCGCGACAGCACAGCAGGCGATCAGAATTCCTCATGTGTGGGGTGAAACGGTTCTTGAGCGTCCGGCGGAACGGGTTGTGTCTTTGGGATACACCACTCAGGACCCGTTGCTTGCACTCGGGGTGGTGCCTCTGGCGGTGCGTTACTGGTTCGGAGACCAGCCGCATGCCGTTTGGCCATGGGCGCACGAGCGACTGGGCCACGCGGAGCCGACCGTTCTGACCGGCGAGGTCTCGATGGAGCTTGTCGCGGGGCTGTCGCCCGATCTGATCGTCGCCATCGGGTCGGGTATTTCACGGGCCGAGTACGCGTTGCTGAGTGAGATCGCGCCTGTGCTGATGCAGGGGCCCGACGACCCGGTCTTTGGCACGCCTTGGCAGACCGATACCAGGCGCATCGCGCGCGCGTTGGGCAAGGCGCAGCAGGCCGAGGCGTTGATCGGGGACGTCGAAGGCCAGTTCGAGAGCGTAGGGGCAGCGCACCCGGATTGGCAGGGCAAGACAGCGGCCGCGGCCTGGCAGAACGGCAGCGAGACCGGCGCCTTCATGGCTCAGGACAACCGGGCGCGGTTTCTGCATGACCTTGGGTTCCGGATGCCGGAAAAGCTGCGCGACACGGCGGCTGCAGACGGATTCTACACCACGTTTTCGCCAGAAGATATCTCGCCGATTGATGCGGATCTCCTGCTTTGGATTTCATCCATCGGCGGGGCAAGGGAAATTGCCCGGCTTCCGATGCGGAGAACCCTGCGCGCCGAGCAGGAAGGGCGGGAGGTCTTTGCCGATCACCTGGTCTCCGGTGCGTTGTCCTTCGGCAGCGCACTGTCGCTGCCCTATGCGCTCGAACGCTTGGTCGGGGAGGTCGAGCTGGCGCTCGACGGGAGACCTGAAACGGTCGTGCCCTCGGCGCTGAAGGCGGGGCTGGTGCGCTGATGCGCGGCCTGCTTCTTGCCTGTCTTCTGATCGGGGCCGTGGCCATGTCGCTGGGCATTGGTGTCAGGCCGGTTGCGCCCGGCGTGTTCCTGGAGGCGTTGCTTGGATACGATCCGCGCGACCCGGCCCACGTGACGATCGCAGCGATCCGGCTGCCGCGCACGTTGGCGGGCCTTGCGGCGGGTGCGGCACTGGGCATCGCCGGGACGGTCATGCAATCGCTGACCCGCAACCCGCTGGCCGATCCGGGCATTCTGGGGATCAACGCGGGTGCCGCCTTTGCGCTCATTGTCGGGGTCACGCTTTTCGGAAGGTCGGACCAGGCGGCGGTTGCATTGTTCGCCTTTCCGGGGGCCGCGCTGGCGGCGCTGGCGGTGTTTGCCTTGGGCGGCGGCTTCCGGGGGGATTCCGGACCGGTACGCCTGACACTCGCGGGGGCCGCCCTGAACGCGCTGCTGTTATCCCTGGTCACGGCGATTGTCTTGGTCCGGCAGGATTCGCTGGATGTACTGCGGTTTTGGGTGGCCGGCTCCCTGACAGACGCGGCCTACAGGCCGGTCGTGGAAATGACGCTGGTTATCGGGCTGGCTGCGGTTCTCGCGTTTGCCATCGCACCGCTGATCGAGGCGCTGTCGCTTGGTTCCGACTTGGCGCGGGGCCTTGGAACCCGGCTATTGAGAGCGCAGGCCGGGGCGTTGACAGTTGTCACTTTGGCGACGGGGGCTGCGGTGGCGATTGCCGGGCCGATCGCCTTCCTGGGCCTGATGGCGCCGCACCTGGCACGGATGTCGACAGGATACGCGCTGCGGCCGCGCCTGGCGGTGTCGGCGGCCTATGGCGCCCTGACCCTGACGCTGGCGGACACGCTGGGACGGCTGGTTCTGAACAGCGGAGAGGTGCGCGCCGGAATCGTTGTCGCGATGATCGGGGGGCCGGTGTTCATCTGGGTCGCGCGTAGGCTGAGACCGGGTGCGATGGCATGAAGGGGTACTTGCCACTGTCTCTTCTGATCTTTCTCGCCACGATCACGGCGCTCTTGACCGGCCAGGTGGATGCGAGCCCCGGTGTGCTGTGGTCCGGCTTGGTGACAGGCGAGGGGCCCGGGGCGCTGATCCTGGACACGATCCGGGGGCCACGGGTGGCGACCGCGCTGGGCGCGGGGGCGGTGCTGGGCATGTCGGGAGCACTTTTCCAGATGCTCTTTCGGAACCCGCTGGCGTCCCCGGATATCCTTGGATTCAACGCCGGTGCGGGATTGGCGATTATCGCCGGCATTGCATTCGGCATCGCGATGCCGACCGCGGTGATGGCGGCGCTTGGCGGCGTGGCGATGGCGCTGGTGATCGGGGGGCTGGCCTATCGCGGAGGCGGAGGGACGCCGGTGTTGACGATCATCCTGATCGGAATCGGTGCGGGTTTCACGGCGACGGCGGTGTCGACCTTCCTGATGACGATATTGCCGGGGACGACCGCCTCCGAGGCGCAGCGCTGGTTGACGGGTTCGCTCGCGGCGCGCGATTGGAGCCATGTCGCGCAAGTCTTGGGCATCGGGGCGGTGCTCGTGTCGCTGGCCCTCGGGCAGGCGCGGATCCTGTCGGCGCTGGAACTGGGCGACGGGCTGGCGGCAGGGCTGGGGCAGAGACCCGAGGCCGCCCGGTGGCGGCTCTCGGCAACAGGCGTGTTGCTGGCCGCCACGGGTGTGGCCGTGGCGGGGCCGGTGCCGTTCGTGGCGCTGATGGCCGGGCCCCTGGGAATGCGTCTGACGGCTGCCCGAACCTCAGCGGGGCGCATGGTCTCGGGGGCAGGGGCTGGGGCGCTGGTGCTGGTGTTGTCGGACCTAGTGGCGCGCGTGGCCGTACCCGGCCTGCAATTGCCCGCAGGTGTCGCGACCGGTCTTCTGGGTGCGCCCTACCTGCTGTGGCGGCTGTCCCGGGAAATGGAACAAGGAGACTTGTGATGCTGAGAACCGAGGCGCTGAGCCTGTCCTATGACGATGTGTCCGTCATCCGCGACCTGGACCTGGAGCTGCCCGGCGGGCGCGTCACGGCGATCATCGGTCCGAACGGATGCGGGAAATCCACGTTGCTGCGCGCTCTGGCTCGGCTGATGCCGCCGGGGTCCGGCCGGGTGACGCTGAACGGCGAGGACATCAACCGTATTCCGCCCAAGCGCCTGGCCCGGCAACTGGCGATCCTGCCGCAGACATTGCGGGCGCCGGAAGGCATCAGGGTGTCGGACCTCGTGATGCGGGGGAGGATTCCGTGGCGCACGTTCCTGAGCCCGTGGAACGAGGCGGACAAGACAGCCTGCGAGACGGCATTGGAGGCGGTCGGCATGACCGGGCTGGCCGACCGGGAACTGTCGGAACTGTCGGGCGGACAGCGCCAGCGGGCGTGGCTGAGCCTTGTGCTGGCGCAGCAGACGCCTTGCCTGCTCTTGGACGAGCCGACGACCTATCTGGACCTGACGCACCAAATGGACGTTCTGGCCCTGCTGCGGCGACAGAACCGGCAGTCCGGGCAAACGATCATCAGCGTGCTTCACGATCTGAACCTTGCGGCCCGCTATTCGGACAACTTGGTGCTGTTGGCGAACGGACGGGTGGTCGCTTCGGGCGCGTCCGAGCAGGTCTTGACGCCGGACAACCTCCTTACGGCTTTCGATCTGGAGGCACGGGTTATTCCCGATCCGGTGACGGGGACGCCCATGGTCGTACCGCTGGAACCGGCAGAACCTGTCCTCTCCGCCGGAATGTGACCTTTGCCCGAGGGCGGAATGAAGAAAGATGCGGCATCGCTGCCGCATCTCCATGCTTCGGGTTTAGTTCTAGTTCTCAGAAGCGAGAGGTGACCGAAAAGCTGATCTCGCGCCCGGAGCCGTAGGAGCAGGTATAGAGATCCTGGCAACCGGTGACGTAGCGCTTGTCGCCGATATTGGTGACCGCGAGGTTGGCTTCGAGTCCGTCGCGTACCTGGTAGGTTGCGAAAACGTCGTAGAGGGTTGCGCTGGACACCTTGAACGTATTGGCCGCGTCGGCATAGCTTTCGCCTTGGTGGCGCGCGCCGGCCCCAACTTTCAGACCGTCAAGCGGACCTGTGAAATTGTAGCTGGCAAAGAGCGACAGCTCGGTCTCGGGAATGAGCGTCGGCGTCGTGCCGATAAGGGCCGGGTTCGCGTCCTTGCGGATTTCCGCGTCGATGAAACTTGCGGCGGCCTGCAGGTAAAGCCCGTTGCCGAAGTCGTATTCCGCTTCGAATTCGAGGCCGCGCGAGCGCACCTCGCCCAGCTGTGTCTGCGTCGGCGCGACACCGACGACGACCCCTTCGCGATCAATCTGGAACGCCGCGCCGGTCAACGAGAAGTTGCCGTCCAGCGGCGCCCATTTGAACCCGAGCTCGACCTGGTCGCCGGTTTCCGGGCGGGTCACGCCGGCGGCGGGCGATGCGATCAGCGGGTTGAAGAATGTCGAGTAGGACAGGTAAGGCGTGAAGCCGGATGCGGCCTCGTACGCGATGGCCACGCGCCCGGAGGTTTCGCTGTCGCTGCGGCTGAAGTTGGTCGAGCCACGCTGCTTGGTTTCAACGAAGTCATGCCGCAGGTTGAGCGTACCGATCCATCCACTGCCCCAGCGCATCTGATCCTGCACGTAGAAACCGATCTGACGCTGGGTGGTCGTGGCATCCTGGTAGGGCGCGCCGATGACCGGCGTTCCGGGGGCCGTCGGGTTGACCACGGTGTTGCTGCCAGACCCCGAGGCCTGGATTTCGTCGATCTCGTAGTACCTGGCGTCAAGGCCGAAGAGAAGGTCGTGGTCGACCGGTCCGGAGGAGACCGTTCCGTAGTAGCGCAGATCGGTCTGGGCGGTGTAGACCTGCGTGTCGTGTTCGAAAGCTACGAGGCTGAGCGTGCCCTGCGGGTCGCTCGGGGTGGTGGCAAAGCCGTTGTACCCGAACGGATAGTAGTAGCGCTCGTGGACATCCGCGTACCCTAGGCGCCCTATGCCGGTGAAGGTAAAGCCGTTGTCGAGTTCGCGTTCCACGATGGCAGAAAAGGAGGCTTGCCGCCGCTCGTACTTGTCCCAGTCGGGGTCCGAGAAGTTCGCGTCGGGATCAATATAGCCAAATTGCGGGGTCGGCACGACCGTGCCCTGATAAGGCAGGAACGTGCTGCCGTTGTGGTGTTCGTCGGCGATGTGGATGTTGGCCAGCAGCGTCACCTCGGTGCCGCCATCGGTCTTGAACCGATAGGACGGGGCGAAGGTGCCACGCACACCGTCATTGAACGCGTCGTACTTGTCGCCGCCTTCGAGCCGCCCGGTCAGGCGATACGAACTTGAGTCGCCGATGTCGTCGCCGTAGTCGAACTCGACCCAGCCGGCGGTCGCGTCGTTGACGCCGAATGTCAGTTCGCGGATTCGACCGCCCGGGCGCTTGGACACATAGTTGACGATGCCGCCCGGGTTCGAGCCGCCGTAAAGAGCCGAGGACGCGCCCCGCAGGACCTCGACCCGTTCCAGCGTGTAGGGGTCGATGAAGAAGGAGCCGAAGGCGAACGAGAGGTTCTGTGCGTTGTCGAGATAGATCCCGGTCTGGTCGGCCTGAAAGCCTCGGATTCGCAGCCAGTCATAGTCGTTGTCGTCGCCGAACACGTCCGCCGTTACACCGGCGGAATAGCGCAGGGCCTCGCTGACGCGGTCTGCGCCGAAACGCTCGATCTTTTCGCGCCCGAGAACCGAGACCGACTGGGGTATCTCGTTCACGGTGAGCGGCACCTTGCTGCCGGTGACGGTGGGCGGATTCTTGTCCTCGCCCACGGGGCCGGTGGCGTCTTCCTGGTTGCGCAGGGTGATCGTCCCGAGATCAAGCGTCTCATCGGCGGGCTGGGCGGTGGAAACCGCAGCGGTCCCCAGCAGCATCAGCGCTGCGCTGCTGAGCCTGGCCATGCCACGGTGGCGGTTTGTCGTTTCGGCCATATCGGCACCCTTCTCTACAGATGTCACGGTGAGTCACCCATCGACCCGGTCGGAGAAGATGGAGCGCACAGAGTGTTTTCAGGATACCCGATTAAAACTATCAGGAAGGATTGTCTTGAATAATCGGACCATCCTGCGCGGGCGCATTCGCCCGGGCCCACGCCCCCGGCGATTGGCCGGTTCCCTGCTTGAAACTGCGGGAAAAGTGGGCCTGGTCGGCAAACCCGGTCACGTTCGTCACCTCGGCAAGGGGTAGTCCGCAGCACAGGAGGCGCTTGGCGTAATCGATCTTGATCCCTGTGACCCAGCTGTGCGGCGACATGGCCGTGCGTTTGCGAAAGATGCGGTTGAAATGCGTTCGGGACAGGCCGGACAATGCGGCCAGATCATCCACCGCGATCCGATGTTCCATTCGTTCGAAGACATAGGCGCGCATGGCATGGAGCCAGGCATCCCCCTTGTCGCCATCGCCAAGGCCGGCACGGTCGATCAGGCACATCTCTTGAATCATGGCGCTGATCAGCCTGTCGACGCGGGACAGGGAGGGGCGGATCGACAGGCATTCGTCCTGAAGGACGCGTACCAACGGGGCCAGCGGCCCGAGCGACGGGAAAACCATCATACGGTCGATGGGCGCGTCGGTCTCTGCAAGCGCCTTGAAGCGCGGCATCGAAAAGTGAATGTCGATGTGTTTGAGCTCGCCGGGTTCGTCGAGGCTGGCCCAGACCTGCACACCGGCCGGAATGTAGCACGCGGCGGCGGCGCTGGATGCGGCGTCTTTCCCGCGTGAGAGCGACAGTGCACGGTCATCGAGGACAAGAACAAGGCGCGGGTACATCGAGACATACCGCCCGGTGGCCCGGGACTGTCCTTGCACACGCCAATAGTCGACGACCATGTCGTCGAACCGCAGGCAGCGCATCTCGTCCAGCGGATCGAAGCCGCGGACAGCAGCATACATTCTGGGGTGAAAGGACATCGCTCCGCCATTGATAGGTTTTGGCTGGGCATTGCCTTGCTTCGCGCAGATTATTCGCATCGGAAAAGATTATCAACTGTTCATGCCCGACGGTCGCGGGACGGATCCGCTGTGCGCTTGCCTGGCCGGGGGCCGCCGTATCCGGGTCGCTGGAATAGATTGGGCCTGTCAATATCGGCCCTGTTGCACATATGATTGAGGCCCGAATAGGCGGGTTTTATCGTTTCATTTCAGGTGGCCATACGGTCTTCGGGCATGGGTATCGCTTCACAGAGTGCGCAGTGCCCGCATAACATCAAACCCTTGATCGTGGCGCAGGCCGATTTCCCGCGCAGCTTGATATAGCTTTCATCCATCCGACGGCTGTCAGATCTCGGGCGGCGCCACTGCCATCGCGTCCGCTTTTCGACCTCGGGGCATGGTGTTGAACCCAGTGGCAAATCGTCGAGTGGTCGGCGCGGTGGCCGCGCTATGCCATCATCTCTTAGAGGTCACGAGAGCAGACCCGATAGCGGTAATACCAGCGTACCGCCCAAAGCACGATCTCATCACGGAAATGACGCCACGAGAAAAGCTTTGCAACAGAGCCGGTGATGACTGCCTTGAAGAGAATATTCATTAAATATTTGATATTATTATATTTATTATGGAGTGCTCCCAAGCATTGACAGCACCTCCTACCTCATTTACTTCATATATGAGAATGATTCTTCAGATATATGAAGTATACATTGGCTCGGAGGGGGCCAAGAGATAAGGGAGGAGTGACATGTCGGTGAGACAAGTCGAGAATGTGCTGCGTTTCTTTGAGTTTTTCTCAGAGGAACAGGCGCCAGCGACGCTGACCCATCTGTCGTCACGGCTGTCGCTGCCAATGTCGAGCACCAGCAACTTGGTCAGTACGTTGAGGGAGCACGGCTATTTGTTTGAAATTCGCCGTCGCGGGGGCTTTTATCCGACGCGTCGGATGTTCGATGTTAACCGGCGCATCGTTGAAGGTGACCCGGTCCTGCAGATGGCGCGCCATCATATGGCAGATCTGCGATCTGAGACAGGGGAGACGGTATTGCTTGCCGCGCGAGACGGCAGCGAAGCCATTTACCTTGATGCATTGGTTTCCGAGAAAGGGGTCCGATACTCCGCGAGTGCCGGTGAGCGCCGCCCGCTCTACGCCATCTCCGCAGGAAAGGCGATCTTGTCCTCATTGCGTGATGATGAGTTGAAGTCCGAACTCGCGGCAATGGACTATTCCAAGGCCAGCAGCACCTCGATTACCGATCCGGATGAACTTTTCCGCACGATCACGGAAAGCCGCCAGCGCGGTTGGTTTCTGAACGCCACCGAGTTCACGCCGGAAGTGTCCGGCGTTGGAATGCTTTTGGACGTGGCGGGCAGGAAGCTTGGGCTGTCGGTGGCTGGCCCCAACTATCGCATGGAAGGCCGTCATGAAGAAATCGCCGCGGCACTTGGTCGTACGATTGATGCAATCCGTGCGCAGGTCGATGTCAGCGGGGGGGCGTCGTGATGCGCAGGTTCATGCAGGCTGTGGACACAGGGTTCAGCTTGGTAGCGGTTGTCGCGCTCGCCTCTCTGACGCTGTTGGTGGTGGCGGATGTGTCCCTTCGTTATGGAATCGGAAAGCCGCTGTTCTTTGCGCATGATGTCGTGGTCCTTTACCTGACGCCTGCGCTGTTCTTTTTCGGGGTCGGTCCGACCTATTGGCATGACGAACACCTGGCAGTTGATCTGCTCGTTTTGAAATTACCTGCCCGGCCACGCGCCCTGACCGATATCGCGGGTGCCCTGATCGGTCTTTTCATCTTTGTGTTGCTGGTCTGGGTTTCATGGGACCGTGCGTGGTCGAGCTTTGCCAACGGTGAGAGGATCGCGAGTATCGTGCCCTGGCCCGCATGGCTCAGCTATGTGCTGGTGCCGGCGGGGTCGCTGGCGATGGTTGTCGTTTGTCTCGCCCGTCTCGCTTTGGCCATTCAATCTGTCAAATCGGGGGTTCATCCCTCCATGCCCGAACATTCCGAGCATCAGGAGGACGCTGTATGACATCCCTTCTCGTCGTTCTAGGACTTCTTTTCCTGTTGATCATTGGCGTTCCGGTCGGGTTGGCGCTGGCCTTCACGGGGATGCTTGGCATGATCTATATTGTCGGCTTCAACAGCGCCCTTTCGGTTTTGTCGACCACGCCGCTATCTACCACGAACGGGTATGAACTGATTGCGGTGCCCTTGTTCATACTGATGGCCGAGTTCGTGATCGTCAGTGGAATCGCCGATCGCATGTTCAAGGCCATCACCATATGGGTTGGGCGTTTGCCGGGCGGCCTTGCCGTGGCAACAGCGCTTGCCGGGGCGGGTTTCGGGGCGATTTCCGGCTCTTCGACCGCGGCGGCCGCGGCGCTGTCCTCGACGTCGATACCGGCCATGGGGCGCGCCGGCTATGAGGCTAAATTCTCTGCTGGTGTCGTTGCGGTTTCCGGCACGCTCGCGATGCTTATCCCGCCGTCAATCGCCCTGGTTCTCTATGGCATTATCGTTGAGGTGAACATCGCCTCGTTGCTGATCGGTGGTATCATTCCCGGTGTCCTGGTGACGATCGGCATTATCGCGACAATCTACATATTGATCCTTCGCGACCCTTCCATTGCCCCGACGGCCCAGCCATGGCCTTTGCGGGACAAGATCTATGCCTTCCGCGAAATTGGCCCAATGCTGATCCTGTTGGCATGTGTCACCGGCTCAATCTACCTTGGTGTGGCAACGCCCACAGAGGCGGCGGGGCTGGGTGCATTCGGCGCCTTCGTGATCGCGGCGGCGTTCCGGACCCTCACCTGGGCGAGTACCTGGGGCGCGCTTTCCCGCGCGGTTCGGGCGACCTGCATGATATTCCTGATCATCATTGGCGCGCATATCTTCGGGTATGTTTTGACGCTTGGGCAGATCACGCCGGAGTTTGTCAATTGGATCACCACGCTTGAGGTTTCCCCTTATGTCGTGATGGCAGGTATCATCCTTTTCTATCTCGTATTGGGGTGCTTCATGGATCAGCTGGCAATTCTGATCCTGACTGTCCCCGTCATGGTGCCTGCGATCATGACCTTGGGTTTTGATCCGGTGTGGTTTGGTGTGCTTGTCGTCGTATCCGCAGAAGTGGGGATGATCACACCGCCGCTTGGAATGAACATCTTCGTGGTGGCGCGCTATGCCGAAAGGCCGCTTGCGGAAATTTTCCGCGGGGTCGCCCCGCATGTGCTCACGCATCTCATCATTATCGCGCTTCTGGTGGCCTTCCCGCAACTGGTGTTGTGGCTGCCTGGAACGATCAGCAACTGAGCGGAAGGAACGCTATGACCATGACCAAAGCCTCAGACCTCGACCCCTCTGTCTTCTTCATGACCGAAGACAAGGCGCAGCCTTATGCGCCGAGCGGGCATACAGGGACCGTGAACCGCCGACTTGTCTCGCCGGAGACCGGCGCCACGCAAATGGAAGTTTTGATCGGTCGCATCGAACCCGGGCAAGGAGCGACGCCGCACTTTCATCCGGGAATCGATCAGTTCTGCTGGATGCTGGAAGGCCGGGCCCGCGTGACGATAGGCGATTATGAACAGGAAATCGGGGCCGGGGAGAGCTGCTTTTTCGCGGCTGATATGCCTCACACGTTCACTGCTATCGGCGAGACGCCGGTGCGTGTCCTGATCTGCTATGCGCCGCCCTACGGCGAAGGTGCTCGCGTCGACTGTTGAAAGAATTGCACACAATGATCCAAGGAGGAGAAAGATCATGAAACTCAAGACGACCACGATCGCGTTCTGCGCGGCGACAGCGATGAGCCCGGCACTTGCCCAGGAGGTTACGCTGAAGATTGCGGACAGCCTGCCGGCTGATCACATTATCACGCAAAACACGACTGATGTGTTCATGGAACGTGTGAAGGAAGAGCTTGGCGACCGGGTGGCTTTCGAGCACTACCCGGCCCAACAGTTGGCCAAGGCCAAGGACATCCTTTCGATCACGCAGGCCGGTATTGCCGACATCGGCTATATCGTGCCCTCGTATGTGTCCGAGAAGATGCCGTTGGGGGGTGTCGTCGAATTGCCGGGGGAAATCAGCTCGTCTTGCGAGGGCTCGCTTGCCTTCCGCAACCTGGTGCAGCCGGGTGGTATGCTGGACAAGCTTGAATTCCAGCCGAATGGAATCCGGGTTCTCTATAATGTTGCCCTGTCTCCCTACCAGGCCATTTTTTCCAAGCGCGCGGGTGTGGAATCGCTTGGTGATTTCGAGGGCATGAAGATGCGTTCTAACCCCGGCGCCATGGAGTTGTCTTTGCAATCGGCCGGTGCGGCGCCGGTGAGGATGACCCCGCCGGAAATCTTTGACGCAATGACCAAGGGAACGATCGACGGCGCGTTGTTGCCGTTCACGTCGACGTTTTCTTATGGTCTCGATCAGATTGTCGGCTCAGCGACCGAGAACGCCAATTTCGGCACCGTGGGTATTACCTATTCGATTTCCGAGGCAAAGTGGAACAGCCTTCCCGAGGATATTCAGGACGTGCTTACTCGTGTCGGCCAGGAAGTGACCGAAAGCGCCTGTTCCGCCTTTGACGAGGCCGAGAAAGAACTGGCAGCAGAGTTGTCCGAGAAAGGGGCGACTGTATTCAAGCTTTCTGACGAGGAAACTGCCGAATTGGGCGCATCTTTTGAAAGCGTCGCGCAGGAATGGGCCGAGACTCTCGACAGCCGTGGCAAGAAGGGCAGCGACACACTGTCTGCCTTCCGCGAGCAGGTAGAGACGTTGCGCGCAGAAGGAAACTGATCTCAACCAGAGAATGACGGCGGCATCCTTGCCGCCGTCCACTAAGGCAAGGAGGCTGGTGTGCTGAATCTTTTGAAAGGTGTTCGTGTTGTCGAACTCTCAACCATTGTTCTCGGGCCGATGGCCGGGCAAGTTCTGGCCGACTACGGAGCGGAGGTTATAAAGATTGAGGCACCCAATGGGGACCTTGCCCGCCAAGTCGAGCCGCGTTCGGCCTCGGGCGAAAGTTCGATGTTCGTGAACTGCAACCGGAACAAACAGAGCCTGTCGGTCGATCTCAAGACGGATGAAGGCCGCGAGATTATCCGCCGCCTGATTGCCGGGGCAGATGTTTTCTTGCACAACATGCGAATGAAGGCGATTGCCCGTCTCGGGCTTGACGCCGAGACCCTGCGCAAGATCAATCCAGGCCTCATTTATTGCTCGGCAATCGGTTTTGGAAGTGACGGCCCCTATGCTGACCGGCCGGCCTATGATGACGTCATTCAGGCCGCTTCGGGTATCGCGCGGCTTCCGACCTATACAGGTGCGGACCCGGCATACGTACCCGGGGTGATCGCCGACAAGATTGCGGCGCTTTATGCTGCAAACGCAATTTCAGCCGCACTTTACAGTAAGGCCCAGACCGGTCTTGGTGTGGAGATCGAGGTCCCGATGTTCGAGGTCATGAGCTCGTTTGTGATGACCGAACATTTGGCGGCTGCTACCTTCAATGATACGGCCAAGCCAGGGTATCAAAGGCTTCTCAATCGTCACCGCCGTCCGTTTCGCAGCTCTGATGGGTGGATAGCGGTTCTGCCATATACCGAGGCTCATTGGCGCCGGACTTTCACAGAGATTGGCCGCGAGGATATCCTGGAGCAGAAGTGGTTTCAAAACGATTCGACGCGCTCCAGTCATGCATGCGACATGTACGAGATCCTTTCCCTGGCGATGCCGGAACGCACGACGGATGAATGGGTTGCTACCTTTGAGCGTTTGGACGTGCCTCATTCGCGCGTCAGTTCATTGGAGGACCTGCTTAGAGATCCTCACCTCCAGGCTGTCGGATTCTTCGATGCAACCGACGACACCTTGGACCGGGCACGTTCGGTTCCTCAGCCGGTGCGGACACATGGTGCCGAGGTCACGCGCGACCGGCGGGCCCCATTGCTGGGCGAAAACAGCCTACAGCTGTTGGGCGAGTTGGGCTATGGCGATCAAGAGGCCCAGTCGATGGTATCGCGTGGTGTGGTTCGCGGACACGAAAGTGTGAAAGGGGCCTGACATGGCGGGACTTTGGCTTGAAGAATTCGAGGAAGGGCAGATCATCCGGCATGCTATCACGCGGACCGTGACCGAAGCCGACAACATCGCCTTTTCCACGCAAACAATGAACCCGCAACCGCTTCATATCGACCGGGATTTTGCATCCCGAAGTGAATGGGGTCAGCCGCTGGTAAACTCGCTTCTGACGCTGGGTATCATGATCGGGATTTCGGTTCACGAAACGACATTGGGCACCACTGTCGGCAATCTCGGGATGACAAACGTAACTTTCCCTTCCCCGGTCTTTCATGGCGACAGTCTTCGTGTGGAGACCGAGGTGATTTCGGTGCGCGTATCAAAGTCCCGCGCCGGCCAGGGAATCGTCGAATTTGAGCACCGTGCCTACAATCAGGATAACACACTTGTTGCTTCATGCCGTCGGGCGGCGCTCATGCAGGCGCGTGTGCAATGCGAGGAAACGTGATGCGGTCCTGGCTTTTCGTTCCTGGAAACCGTGCAGATATGATGGCCAAGGCCGCGCAGGCCGGTGCCGATGCTGTGATACTGGATCTCGAAGATTCCGTCTCGCCTCAGAGCAAGGTAGAGGCGCGCGAGGTTGTCGCCGAGGCGCTTACAAGCATTGATCGCACTTCCCAGGTCTGGGTGCGCGTGAACCCCGTTCACAGCGAGCATTGTGAGCAAGATGTCAAAGTGGCGCTGATGGGGCGTGCCGATGGCCTGGTTCTGCCCAAATCGGAGAATGGAGGTACAGTCCGTGAACTTGTTCGGCTTACCGGCGGGGATTGCCCCCCTGTTCTTGCGATTGCGACGGAAACTGCGGGTTCGATTTTTGGTCTTGGCGATTACGCCGGGTTGGAAAAGACACTTTATGGTATGGCTTGGGGGGCCGAGGACCTTTCGGCCGATCTGGGCAGCGCGAGCAGCCGTGATGAGGCAGGTATGTTGACCGGGCCTTTTGAGCTCGCGCGCAACCTGATGCTTGCTGGCGCCTCGCGCGCGGGTTGCCAGCCGATTGATACAGTTTGGACGGCGATACGTGATCTGGAGGGGTTGGAGGCCGAATGCCATGCTGCCCGTCGCGATGGCTTCACGGGCAAGATGGCCATCCATCCAGCGCAGGTGCCGGTTATCAACCGCTGTTTCCTGCCAACGCGCGTAGAAATCGAGCTGTCCAGGCGGATCGTTCATGCCTTCGAGGAGAACCCTGACATGGGCGCAGTCAATATTGATGGCCAAATGATCGACATGCCGCATCTGAAAAGGGCGGTTCGTATCCTGGAGATTCAGAACAAGTATGGGGATCAGGTATGACAACGACACCGACACGTTTGGGGCGCGGTTTCTATTGGCAGGAATTGCGCCCTGGGGAGCGATTTCTAACCTATGGCCGGACGATCACTTCGGCCGATATCAGCACCTTTGTCGGTCTGGCCGGGATGATTGAGATCTTGTTCACCAATGCCGAGTATCGGCGTACCGAAAGCGCCATAAAAGGTGAGCCGTCACCCGGTGCATTGGTTTTCTCTGTCGCTGAGGCGCTTTCGCTCAATGCCACGGCCCAGGAAACGGGGCTGGCCTTTCTCGGGTTGTCCTCGCTCGACATCAAGGGGCCGGTTCAGGCCGGTGATACACTGGACGTAGAGATTGAAATTCTTGAGGTCAGGCAAGAAAGCAAGGGCGACCGCGGATTGGTGCGAACACGAAACACTGTTCGCAACCAGGAAGGCCGCGACGTGATGGTTTATGAGCCGCTCCGCCTGATGATGGGCAGGCCGGAGTAAAATAATACATGCGCTGGTGTATGAGAGCGCGGTAAATCGGCCTGCGCCACGATTAAGGGTTTTGACGTTATGCGGGCCCTGCGCACTCTGTGAGGCGATACCTATGCCGAAGACCGCATGGCCACCTGAAATGAAACGATAACGCCCGCCTATTCGGGCCTCAATCATATGTGCAACATGGCCTGGGCGGGCCAGAGTTACTGAAAATTTCAGTGCCCTAGCTGTTTCTGAAAAAGCTATTCAACAGCATCGCTGTTTACGTTAGACAAGCGAACGCGCGGGTTCAGCTTGCCGGGTTCGTCAGGTTGACATCCCGTGTAATTCTTCGCAGCATGCGTTCAGCCACGCGTGCAGGCCTTGCCCGAAGCCAGACATTTACCTCATTCCGGAGTCTGCATGCGTTTCCCATCCTTGGTTATTGCCGCCCTGTTTCTTTCGGTCGGCAGCGCCGTGGCCTGTGAGGGTGTCGCGGTCGAGGACCCGGCGATCTACGGCGGGGATCTGTGCCTTGACGCGGTACCGGAGCGGGTCGTGGTGCTGGACCCGAGTTTCGGACTGGGCGTGGCGCTGGATGCCGGGTTGCAGGTCGTTGGCGCGCCGCTGGATGCCGGGTTGCAGGTCGTTGGCGCGCCGCTGGACCTGATGAGTGACGAGACATTGAAGGCGCGCGCCGAGCGGGCGGGTGTGACTAGCATAGGCGCCGTGACCGAGCCCAGCATGGAGGCGATCGTGGCTTTGCAGCCGGATTTGATCCTGGGGTTTGCTGGGTCCGATAGCATGGCGTCGGGCATTCATCCGATGGCCAGCCAGCTTGCGCCAACCCTGCTTTATACCAATCTTGACTGGCGAGGTTTCTATCGCCTGCTTGCGCCGTTGGGGGACAAGGCATCTGCGGCCGCCGTCGAGGCCAAGCTTGCCGATTTCGAGGCACGGATGGCGGACCTGCGCACGCGGGTGCCCCGGGACCGGACCCTGTCGGTGGTGCGGATCACATCCTGGGATTTCCAGGTCTACATGGATGCCCCGGTGACCTATGCGCCCTTCGCGCTTTTGCGGGAACTCGGTGTGCAACGCAGTGCATACGAGACCACGGAAGACCCCAGCCTGTCGATGAAGCGTCCCGACCTCGAGGAACTGGCTGCTCTGGATGGTGACGTGTTGTTCTACATTGTCGGCGGCACCAACGACTCCGACAGCGATGGTCGGTTCGAGGAAGTGACGGGCAACCCGTTGTGGCAGATGCTGCCGGCGGTGGAGGAGGGGCGTGCCTATCGCGTGGATCATGCCCACTGGATGGAGTTCAGTGGGCTGGATGCGGCAAACGCGGTTCTGGACGACGTTGAGCGATACCTGATCGGCACGCCTTGAAGCTCCGGCTTTGGTCGATACTGCTGCCCGGCGCGTTGGCGTTGTTGGCTTTGTCGCTCTGGGCGTTGACCGTGGGCGCGTCGGATATGGGGTGGTCGGAGGCGTATAAGGCCCTGATCGCCGACGGGTCCGACCGCGCGAACCTTGTGATGCAGGAAGTGCGCCTGCCGCGTCTGCTGGCCGGGCTGCTGACCGGCGCGGCGCTGGCCGTGGCCGGCGCGATCATCCAGGGTATGACGGGCAATCCGCTGGCCGATCCGGGACTTCTTGGCGTGAACGCGGGCGCGGCCTTTGCCGTTGTCTGCGGTATCGCCTTCCTGGGTATCGACGCGATGGCGGCGCTGGTCTGGCTGGCCTTTCTCGGCGCGGCGCTGGCGGCGGCACTGGTGCTGGCGCTGGGGTCGGCAGGCCGTTCGGGAGCGAGGAGCCCCGTGCGCCTGATCCTCGCAGGCGTGATCGTGGCGAGTTTCATCGGCGCACTGACCGCCGCGATCCTCGTGCTGGATACGCAGACACAGGACGTGGTGCGGCAGTGGACGGTCGGCAGCCTGCACGGCCGGACGCTCGATGTGGTTCTGCCTCTGGTACCCTACGTGGCCTTTCCGATGGGGCTGGCGCTGGTCCTGTCGGGGCAGGTGACGGCGCTGAGTCTCGGGGCCGAGGTGGCGCAGAGCATCGGGCAGGCGCAGACCCTGTGGCGGCTGGCCTCGGCCACGCTGGTAGTTGCACTGGCAGGAGCGGCCGCGGCGCTGGCGGGGCCGCTGAGCTTTGTCGGGCTATGGTGCGCCTTTCGGTCGGGGCGGATTACCGGCGCATCCTGCCGGTTGCGGCACTGGCCGGTGCCGCGATGATCGTGATCGTCGAAGTTGCCAGCCTCCCCGAGAGCGTTCTGCCCGTCGTCAGTTTCGCCGGTGCGCTGGTTACCGCGCTGGCGATCCAGATGTTCGCCTGGCGGGCGGGAACGTCGTCCCTGCGGTTGATCCTTGTTGGAGTGGGGGTAGGCACACTGGCCGGGGCCGGGGCGAGTTTCATCGCCGCATTCGGTCCGGCGGCAGAGGTGCAGCGGGCCATCACATGGTCGGCGGGATCCTTGCAGGATGCGCGCTGGGTCAAGCTGGAATGGCTTGTGCTGTGGGGCCTGCCGGGCGCGCTGGCGCTGTGGCTGGCGGCCCGTGAACTGGACCTGATCGCGCTGGGCGACAGGGTGGCGGGCGGTGTCGGACAACGGGTGCATCTCGTACGGGGGTTGGTGATCGTCGCCGTGGCGTTGCTGGCGGGCGCGGCGGTGGCCGCCTCGGGACCGATCGCCTTTGTCGGACTGGCCGCGCCGCATGTGGCGCGAGCTTTGACCGGGCGGAATCACGCACGGCTGATCCCGGTCGCCGCGGTCTGCGGCGCGATCCTGCTGGTGGTGGCCGATCTGGCCGCCCGCCGACTGCTTGCGCCGGTGCAGGTGCCAGTTGGTCTGGCCACTGCGCTGATCGGTGCGCCATTCTTTGGATACCTTCTCTGGAGCCGTCGCAATGAGCTTTGATACCACCGAAGCGCAGTCCGGTCTCGTCGCCGAAGCCCTGACCCTTGGCTATGGTGCGTCACCGATCGTGAAGAACTTGTCGGTCGCTCTACCCAAGGCCCGTTTCACCGCGATCCTGGGGCCGAATGGTTGTGGGAAATCGACGCTGCTGAAAGCGCTGTCACGGCAACTGGTGCCGCTTCAGGGGCAGGTCCTGCTGGACGGGCGCGCGATTGCTGCTCTCGGAGCCAAGCAGGCCGCCCGGGCGCTGGGCCTGTTGGCTCAGGGGGCCGAGCCGCCCGAGGGTCTGAGCGTCGAGGCGCTTGCGCGGCAGGGCCGCTATCCGCATCGTGGACCGTTCAGTCCGTGGCAGGCCCGTGATCAGCAGGCGGTGGACCGGGCCTTGCAACAGACCGGCCTGGCGGAGCTGCGTGACCGGCCGGTCGAGGTACTGTCGGGCGGGCAGCGACAGCGAGCCTGGATCGCAATGGTACTGGCACAGGACGCGCCTGTACTGTTGCTGGACGAGCCGACGACGTGGCTGGACCTGCGCCACCAGATGGAAGTGCTGGGCCTGATGCGGCGACTGGTGGACGAGGATGGCCTGACCGTGGTTACGGTTCTGCACGACCTGGACCAGGCGGCGCGGCACGCCGATCACGTGGTCATGATGAAGGCAGGCCGAATCGTTGCCGAAGGCGCGGTGCGCGCAGCCCTGGCCAAGGACCGCCTGGCCGAAGTCTTTGGCGTGGATGTCGACGTGCTGGAGGACCCCGCGACCGGGCGGCCGATGTGCATCCCCCGCTCCATACTGCCGGAATAAGTTGCTAGTTTGATACAACCACGTCGTTGAACATCATACTCCCTTGCTTGGGCGGTTTGCCTGAGTAGTTTGATCAACAAAGCAAGCGATGCGCCAGCCAGCTCTTTTCCAAACGATTTTTCGAAGGACAACTGGCCTTGCTTAATTCTCCGCTCCTGAAGCTGGTTCTGACCAGCAGCATTCCGATCCTTGCCGTTACGGCCGCGCAGGCGCAGGACGGCGAAATTCCGTTCGACCTTGGTACACTGGAAATCTATGGCGACCGCACTTCGACCGATGCCGAGGGCAGTACTGCGCCTTTGAGCGTCGTGCGGGGTGAGCAACTGGACGATGCCACCATTGCGTCAATCGAGGACACGTTCGGCCTGATCCCCAACGTGCAGGGCGGGGACAGTGCGCTGACCGGCTTTGTCATCCGCGGCGTCAATTCCGAAGGTCAGACGCCGGGGCTGGGCGCGCCGCTGGCATCTTTCTATATCGACGGTGTCCAGCAAACGGTCGAGGGCACGCGCCGTGGCGCACGCTCGACCTTCGATGTCGAACAGGTGGAGGTCTATCGCGGGCCGCAATCCACGCTCGGCGGCCGCGCCGCGCTGGCTGGTGCCGTCTATGTAAAAACCAAGGACCCGGAGTTCGAACCCGGGGGCGCGATGCGCCTGACCTATGGCAGCGACAACCGCAAAACCGTGGGCATCGCGGCAACGGGCCCGGTTTCAAACACCGTTGCGATCCGGTTTAGCGGCGAGTGGTACCACAAGGACAGTTCGATCGACTATCCCTCCTACCAGGGCTTCAGCGGCTATGACGACATCAGCGAGGACAAGTATCACACGCTGCGCGGCAAGCTTTTGTGGACGCCAACCGACCGCACGCGGGTGTTGCTCAGCTATTCTCACTCCTATGACAACACCAGCCCCAATATCGTTGCCAGTGGCACCAACCGCGGTGATGTCAATGGGACGCTGAGCCCGAACTTTCCGGTCCTGCAGGCGAACTCGGCGGCGTTGAGCACGTTTTTCGGCATCCCGCCGGAAAACCAGCTTGGGCTGCTGACGGTTCTGGAAGAAGTGCGCAACACGACCACGGACAACTTCGGGCTGGAGATCACGCACGATATCAATCCCAACCTCGAGTTCACTTCCATGACGAGCGTGTCGATGTCGGAAACCGATGTGCGCTCCCTGAACTTCGGCAACCCGGGTGAGCTTACTTCGGCCGATGCGGGGCAGCAGCAGGACCTCTTCACGCAGGAATTCCGCCTGAACTACGAAGACGAGGGTCTGCGCTGGGTGCTGGGCGCCTATGCCGGCCGCGAGGTGCGGGATACGTATCGCCGTGGCACCTACTTCAACACCGGAATCCTTGCCGATCCGACGCAGCCGCTGACCATGGGCATCAACCAGATGACGGACATCGAAACCAACAATACGGCGGTTTTCGGCGAAGCGACCTATGAATTCGCGCCCGGCTGGTCGGTGATCGCAGGCGGACGGCTGGATCATATCGACCAAACAACGACGCAGGTGGTTTCCGGCGTCACGACCAGCTTTTCCTATGACGACGTGGTCGCCCTGGGCAAGCTGGGCCTGACGCGCGAACTGTCCAACGAGGATAGGATATCGCTTGTGGTGCAGCAGGGCTACCGTCCCGGCGGCGCCGGGAACAACGTGACAGGCGCGTACCGCTTCGATCCGGAAACCTCCACGGTCGTCGAACTGGGCTACCAGGGGCGGTTCCTGCAGGACCAGCTGGGTTTCTCGGCGACGGCGTTCTGGCAGACATGGGACGACCAGCAGGTCGAGATCGGCCTGTTTCCGAACAACAGTATCGTCAACGCGGGTGAATCCGAATCCTACGGTGCCGAGTTCGAGCTGGACTACGCGGCAACCGGCAAGCTGGATCTCTTCGCCTCGTTCGGTCTGCTTCACACCGAGTTCAAGGATTTCAACACCGGCGGCGTGAATTACACCGGGCTTGGCTTTCCGAATGCGCCGGAATTCACGGCAGCGGTCGGGTATCGCTGGGGGGCGCCGACCGGGTGGTTCTCTTCCGGGGTGGTCAAACATACCGGGCGGCAGAAATCGCGCTTTGACAACGCGACGCCGGACACGCTCAGCGCCTTCACCACGCTCGATCTGAACGTCGGCTACGCATGGGACCAGGCCAGGATCACGGCCTATGCGACGAACCTCTTCGACGAGGATTACCTGGTCTACGAGAACAGCAGCGCGAGCCTTCAGGGGTTGGGTAACGGGCAAGAGATCGGCCTGCAGCTCGACTACACGTTTTGAGGCGAGGATGACGGTTGCGAAAGCGATGCTGGCGGTTGACGGCACACGCGCCGTCGCCGCCTTTCGGGCCTTTGCAGAAGCCGCCGAGCGGCCGGTCGAGCCGCATGGCGACGGGATTCGCATCGGCCTGATGGCGGGCGGTCTTGTTATCGAGCCACGGGGAAAGGACACGGCGATCACCGTCGATGCAGCCGATGCGACCGGCCTGCAGCTGATCTGCGACACACTTGTCGAACGGCTGGCCGGTATGGGGCTTGTGCCCGAGTGGCAGGAAGATATGGCCGGAAAAAGGCCCGGAAACCAAGCGCTTGCCCGGATCGCCGGGGTGACGCGGATATCACCGTCCTACAGCAGGGTGGTGATCGAGGGCGAGGATCTCGGGCGGTTTGCCAACGAGCCGCTGCATTTCCGTCTGTTGATGGGGCCGGCGGATGCGCCTTGGCCGGTGACGGACGAAACGGGCGCGACGGACTGGCCCGGCGGGATCGGTGAGTGGCATCGGCCGGTCTATACCACGCGCGAGGCTGAACCCACGCGGCAGGGCACGCGCCTGAGCTTTGACGTGTTTCGCCATGATGGCGGGCGTGTGACGGCTTGGTGCGACCGGGTGAGCCCGGGGGGCGAGATCGCCCTGACCGGCCCGGGCGGGAGGGGCTATCCCGCGCCGGTTGGCTGGCTTGGGCTGGTCGGGGATGAAACCGCGATGCCGGTCATGGCGCGAATCCTGTCCGCCTTGCCGAGCGACGCGCGCGGTGCGGCTGCGATCGTCGTGCCGCATTCGGAAGACATTCAGCAGATATCGCATCCCGAAGGTGTCATGCTGCGCTGGTGTATCCGGGGCAAGGGGGAAACGCCGCTGTCGGCACTGGCCAGCCTGCCGTTTCCTGACAATGACCGGCACATCTTCTTCGCCGCCGAAAAGTCCGAGGCAGAGCAGGCGCGCAAGTGGTTGAACGAAAGGGGATTCCAGAAAGGTGAGTCGCGGGCGGCCGCCTACTGGACGGCAAGGTAAAGCTCTTTTAAACAGTGGACCGAGAACATGAGCCGCGCCGGTCAGACGTGGCCCAGTCCTGAAGGATTTCCCATGCTGCGTCAGTTTTTCGAGTATTACCGCCCGCATATGGGCCTGTTCTGGCTGGATTTCGGCTGCGCGGTGATCTCGGGCTTACTGGAGCTGGCCTTTCCGCTGGCCGTGGCGGGGTTCATCGACCATCTGCTGCCCCGCGGAGAGTGGGCGCTGACCATGTGGGCCGCCGTCGGGCTGGTGGTGGTGTATCTGATCAACGCAGGCCTGATGGCGGTGGTGATGTACTGGGGCCACAAGCTGGGTATCAACATCGAGACCGAGATGCGGGCGCGGGCCTTCGATCATCTGACGCGGTTGAACTGGGGCTGGTTCGACAAGGCCGAGACCGGCAAGCTGGTGGCCCGCGTGACCCGCGATCTCGAAGAGATCGGCGAGGTGGCGCATCACGGCCCCGAGGACTTGTTCATCGCCATCATGACGTTCATCGGGGCCTTTGCCCTGATGCTGTGGCTGCACGTGCCGCTGGCGCTGATGACGGCGGTGATCGTGCCGGTAATGGTCGTGTTGCTGGCCGTCTATGGCGGGCGAATGACCCGGGCCTGGCAGGCGATCTATGGCCGGGTGGGCCAGTTCAACGTGCGGCTGGAGGAAACGCTGGGCGGCATCCGCGTAGTGCAGGCCTTTACCAATGAGGCGCATGAACGCGCGCTTTTCGCGGATGCCAACAGGGGCTATCGAAAGACCAAGCTGGAAGCTTACCGCATCATGGCGGCGCTGACGACGTTGCACTACATGGGGCTACGCTCGGTACAGGTGATCGTGATGGTGGCGGGCGCGGGATATGTCTTTTCCGGCTCGCTCTCGACGGGCAGTTTCGTGGCGTTCCTGCTGCTGGTCGGCGTGTTCTTCCGCCCGCTGGAGAAGATAGCGGCGGTGGTGGAAACCTATCCGCGCGGCATTGCCGGGTTCCAGAGGTTCCAGGCGCTTCTGGCCGAGCGGGCCGAGATTGCCGATGCGCCGGACGCCAAGCCCGCGCCGGACCTGACCGGGCGGATCGAGTTCGACGACGTTGCCTTTTCCTACGATGGCGCGCGAGGTGTATTGCATGGCGTGTCCATTGCCGTGGAACCAAGCCAGACGGTTGCGCTGGTTGGTCCGTCTGGCGCGGGCAAAAGCACGCTGATGGCCTTGCTTCCGCGGTTTTATGCGCCGACGTCGGGCGAGGTCCGGATCGACGGCCAGTCCGTCGCGGACATGACCCTCGACAGCCTGCGGCGGCAGGTGGGTCTAGTGTCGCAGGATGTCTTCCTATTCGGCGGCACCCTGCGCGACAACATCGCCTACGGGCGGCTCGATGCGTCTGAAAACCAGATACTGCACGCCGTTCACCAGGCACAGCTGTCCGAGATGGTGGCCGAGCTGCCGCATGGTCTCGATACGATGGTAGGGGAACGTGGTGTCATGCTTTCAGGTGGGCAGAAACAGCGCGTTGCCATTGCGCGTGTCTTCCTGCGCGACCCGCCGATCCTGCTTCTGGACGAGGCCACCTCGGCGTTGGACAGGGGCACGGAGCGCAAAGTGCAGGCGGCGCTGGAAGCTTTGTCAAAGGGGCGCACGACGCTTGTCATCGCCCACCGCCTTCAGACTATCCGCCACGCCGACCGTATCGTCGTTCTGGACGAAGGCCGCATTGTCGAGGCGGGCACACACGAGGAACTTGTGGATCGTCAGGCGAATTACTTCTCGATGATGGACTGAACGGTCGACCCCATGAAAAATGCCAGGCCCCGCTTTTGCTGACAGGCCTTAACTGTACGTTGTCCGGTAATCTGGGACGCATGCGCGGTTTTCGGATTGGAGGCTCTGGCGGCTGGGGAGTTAGTAAGCCGTCAAGAGACGACCGCGCTGGCCTTTAGGCCGGAGCCCTGAACATACGCCAGTACCTCCCTGACCATAGGGATCGAGGAGGTGTCATTTTGGCCGACACCGGCCGTTTGCGGTGGGGTTATTAAGTCCCGAGATCGGCTCTTTCTGCCAATTCTGAACGTAACCTAATCAGGATGCCTGAAAATCGAAAGCGTAAACGTCACCTTGCGGCTATGCCGAAGGTGTTGATTACAGTAGAAAATTTTCACGGTTGGTGAAGAGTAATGGTGCCGGTGATAGGACTCGAACCTACGACCCCATCATTACGAATGACGTGCTCTACCAGCTGAGCTACACCGGCACTCGGGGCGCGGCTATAGCACCGTGCGCGCCCCTGTGGAAGCGTTATTTTTCGGAACTTTCCTCAGACTTGTTGCCGTCGTCCTCGACGATCTCGGCATCCAACACGTCGGCCTCAGCCTCGGTTTCCTCGTGCTGATCCACTGACTTGTCTTCAATCGTTCCGACAATCAGCGGCAGCATCTCAACGCCTGTGGCTGTGCTGACGGCCTGAGCGGGCGGCGCTTTCCACGACAGCGTGTCGAACGACTCGCAATGTTCACAAACCGGCGCCCATTCGGCGTGGATGTGGTGACAGTTGTCGCAGACCCATTGCGGCCCGCGCGGTGCCGAGAGCGCCCGCGCCAGCCATCCCTTGACCACCGCGTCCGAGGCGCCTTCGCCCCGCTCTACCGCGGCCATGATCGTCAGGGCGCGCGCATCCGGATCTCCTTCGGCCAAATCGCCCAAGGCCCGCCGCGCTGCCGGGAAATCTTCGGCGGCGATATGCAGCTCGGCTTCCAGCAGTTTGGTCTCACGGTTGTCGGGATGAACGCGCAGCAATTTATTGAACCGCTTTAAACGCTTGTCCGGGGTTTCATCGGGTTCGATCTCGGCAAAGACTGCGGCCAGATCGGGGTGCGGCTGGGCATCCCATGCTTTCTTGATCACCCGCGTTGCATAGCGTTTGGAGCCTTGTTCGATATAACCGCGTGCCGCCAACACCGCCGCTGGTACCAGATCGGGCGACAGGCGATTGGCCTCGATCGCGGCTTCGCGTGCCTCGATGCTTTGGCCCTCGTCCAGAACCTCGCGCGCTTCGGACAAGGCCAGGACCGCATCGCGCCGCTTGTGAACATCGCGCGGCAAGGTGCCGTATTTAAGCTTGGCGTTCAGGGTCTCACGCGCACCCTGCCAATCCTCGCTTTTGGCCTGCAGTTGCAACAGTGCATCCTGAACCTCGCCATGCTTGGGCTTGAGGGCAAAGGCGGTTTTGGCCAGCTTCAAAGCGGTTTGCGTATCCCCGTCCGAAAGCTTCTGCCTCATCAGGCCACGCAGGCCCACGAAGCGGGTGTTCTCGTTCTTCAAAAGGCGCTTATAAACCGCCTCGGCCTTCTTGCGGTCACCCGACATTTCGGCGGCTTGTGCCGTGATCAGGTTGGTCAGGGCGGGTTTCTTCAGATATTTTTCGGCCTTGTTGGCCTTGCTCATCGCCAGATCACCCTCGCCAGAGGCCAAGGCAAGCAGGCCCTCGGACAAAGCGCGATACCCCTTTTCCTGACGGTTGCGATCAAAGTAGCGCGACAGGGCTGTTTCGTCGCCGTTGATGAATTTCAGAACCGCGATCAAAAGCCCGGCCAGCTTCAGGAAAATCCAGATTGCCAGCACCAAAAGCAAAAGTCCGATCACCGCCATCATCGGGCTGAGGTTGAACTCATATCCCGCCATGACGATCTGTACCCCGCCGTCAAGTTCCAGAAGGAACCAAGCGCCATAAGCGGCCGCAGCAACCAGGGCGCCGAAAACAACTATTTTAATAATCGACCAAAGCATAAAAACGCCCTTTCAGGTTTAGTTCAGGTTCTCGCCAAGCGCTTGCGCGGCGGCCACGGCATCCAAACGCCGGGCGGCCTTGCCGGCCCAGTCCGACAGTTCGGCGCGGCCCTGTTCGGGCAGGCTTTCGATTTCGGCCAAGGCATCATTCAAACGCCCTTCGCGCAACGCCGCCTCGGCGCGGCTTAGCACCGCATCGGCACTGTTACCTTCTCTCGGTTCAAGCGACCGTGCGCCCAGTTGGGCGAAAAGGAAATCGGAAAATCCACCGCCGTCGTCCGTCGCAACAGAGCGCGACGCCGCAAGCGCCCGCCGCGCCGCTTCGGGGAAGCTTTCCTGTAGTGCCGTCAGTGAGGCAACACCATCTTCGGCGACGGTTTCAAGCGCTTCAGGCACCTCCGCCCCGGCAGTTCGCAGATCGGCCAAGGCGGGTGCAAATCCGGTGCCCGCATCCAGTGCAGTTTGAATCCGAGTCAGGGCTGCGCGACGCATGGTGGCTTGCGCCGTGGCTTCGGCGTTATCTTCCATTTGCTGCGCTTCCGCGGTCATCGCTTCGATTTCCGAACGCTGCGCGGCCATTGCATCCTGCAGGGCGCGAAGCTCTCTTTCGTAGGCGGCGACGGCGGCATCAGATGCCCCTTCGGTAATCGGGCGTTGTTCAACGTCGGTCAGCCGCGAGTCGAGCGTGGAAAGCTGACTTTTGACATCTGCAAGTTGGCTGGAAACATCCGAGACAGAGGCCGCAATCGATTCCTGCGCCGTTTCGATACCGCTCAGATCAGGGCCTTGTGCGGCGGCTTCGACCTTGTTGTTCAGATCGGCGATACGGGCGGCCTGCTCGTCAAGCGCGGCTTGAAGATCGGCTGTCGTGATGTCTTCGGATTGCGCGCCGAATGGCAGGAAACCCTCGGGTATATACTGTGCGGCACCGATGCCGATGGCCCCGGCGGCAAGGCCGCCAAGCAACATGGGAAAGAAACCGCCTTTACGAACGACAACCTGTTTTTCTGAAGTTTCTGTGGCTTGTGGTGCCGCGTGGGCAGCTTCAGACGCGCTGTCGTTGCCGGTTGACGCGACTTCGCTTGCCGGCTCGGGTTCTGCGTCTGCGTCTGCGTCTGCGTCTGCGTCTGCGTCTGCGTCTGCGTCTGCGTCTGCGTCTGCGTCTGCGTCTGCGTCTTCTTCCTGATCCGTCGGGTTTTCCTCGGGCGTACTGTCATCTGCCTTGGAATCCGGGGTTGCATCCGCTTTGGCGTCTGTCGTGTCAATCTCGTTGGTCTGGCTGTCTTCGGACAGCGGATTTTCCGTGTCAGTTGCGGAACTGTCATCCACCGCACTGTCTTTTGAAGATTTGTTTTTTCCAGCCACTATAAAAACCCTTTCGAATCTTGTGCGCGGGGCGCACCTTCTGGACCTTACTGTGCAGGTTACCGACCCTCAAGTCGGTTGGCTTTGATACAAAGCTGTTCGACGGCCTGCTGCATGGCCTCGGCATTTGGGGCCTTGGCGACGACCACGCCATCAAGGTAGCGTTCTGGCACTTGATTGCCCGCGGCTTGGCTGATCGCGACGATGGTTAGGCGCGCACGCCAATTTGCATGGTGCGCTTGGGCAAAAAGTAACCGCGCGCTGCGCGGGGAGAACAGGGGGAGAATAACGTTTTCCTCCCGCTCCAAAATCCGGTGCGCTTCGGGTGTTAGGGGCACTGGGCGCTGATGGTACAAAATGGCTTCATCAGTGTCTATTCCAGCGCCAGACAGGATTTTGGCCAGGGGTGCGGCGACGTGCTCGCCCCTGATATGCAGGCAAGGTCGCGGGGGCAGATCGGCGATGACCTGGGGGATCAGGCGTTCTGCGTCGCCCTCTCCCTCGGTTACGGACAGGCCGATGGCGCGGGCGGCGTCACCGGTGGCCGGGCCGACGGCATAGGCCGGTATATCCCGCCGGTCCGCAAGCTTTGCAAAGGCTTCAACCCCATTGCGAGAGGTGAAGATCAGGGTGCCGACGTTCGAGAGGTCGGGCAAATTGGCACAGACCTCGATTTGCATGAGCGGCGATGTACAAACCGTACATTTTTTGCCGAGTTTTGTACGTAATGCCGCGGCAAACTCTGAACCCGCGGGCTCGGGCCGGGTGATCAGGATGGTTGCCGTCATTAGGGGTCCGCAGTTGTCTGTGCCACCCCTTGGTGTTACCTGCCTGACAGCACTCATGCAACGGGCACCCCATGAACCAGACCCTGACGATCCTCGGCTTGGAAAGCAGCTGTGACGATACGGCAGCGGCTGTCGTGCGGGTTGGGCCGGAGGGGGCGGCGGTTTTGTCGTCGGTCGTACACGGCCAGACCGCGTTGCACGAAGATTTTGGCGGTGTCGTACCAGAGATCGCGGCGCGGGCGCATGCCGAGAAGCTGGACAGTTCGGTTGCCGCCGCGCTGCGCGAGGCCGGGGTTGGCTTTGACGATCTCGATGCCGTGGCGGTCACCGCCGGTCCCGGCCTGATTGGCGGGGTTCTGTCGGGCGTGATGTGCGCCAAGGGGATTGCCGCGGGCACGGGGCTGCCCTTGATCGGGGTGAACCATCTGGCCGGTCATGCCCTGACCCCACGCCTGACGGATGGGGCGGCTTTTCCCTACTTGATGCTTTTGGTGTCGGGCGGGCATTGCCAGTTCCTGATCGTGCGGGGGCCCGAGGATTTCTCGCGGCTTGGCGGGACCATCGACGACGCCCCGGGCGAGGCCTTTGACAAGGTTGCGCGGCTTTTGGGCCTGCCGCAACCGGGCGGCCCGGCGGTGGAGCAAGAGGCCGCCAAGGGCGATGCAAACCGGTTCAATCTGCCCCGCCCGCTGTTGGACAGGCCGGGATGCGATATGTCGTTCTCGGGATTGAAGACCGCCGTTTTACGAGCGCGGGATGCCCTGGTGGCGCAAAAGGGCGGGTTGACCCATAAGGACAGGGCCGATTTATGCGCCGGGTTTCAAACCGCCGTGGTGGATGTTCTGGCCGAGAAAACCCGGCGTGCCATGGCGCTTTACCGTGACGAAAACCCGCCTGAGCCGCTGATTGCAGTGGCCGGTGGAGTTGCGGCGAATGGCGCTATCCGCGGTGCATTAGAGACTGTTTCATCAAGGCACGACGCGGCGTTCCTTGCGCCACCACTAAGGTTGTGCACAGATAATGCCGCGATGATTGCCTATGCCGGTGCCGAGTTGTTCGCGCTGGGCCGGCGTGATGGCATGGATCTTGCGGCGCGGCCCCGATGGCCTTTGGATCAAAACAGCCCCGCGATGCTGGGCAGTGGCAAGAAGGGGGCCAAGGCATGATTACGGTGATGGGCGCGGGCGCATTTGGTACCGCCTTGGCGGTTTCAATGGCACGGGTTCGCCCGGTCCGACTCTGGGCGCATGACGCGGCCCATATCGCCGAGATGCAGCGCACGGCGCGAAACGAGCGGCGTTTGCCCGGCGTGCCCTTGGGCGAGAATATGACGTTTTGCAGTGAGTTAGAGACTGTTTCCAAGCAAGACATCATACTTTTGGCTGTCCCGATGCAGCGCTTGCGCGCCGTTTTGGAGGCGCATCAAGGCGCGTTTGGTCAGGCGCAGCTTGTGGCGTGTTGCAAAGGGATGGAATTGAGCACAGGCCAAGGCCCAATCGGGATTATTCAAGAGGTTTGCCCCAAGGCGACGGCGGCCATTCTGACCGGGCCATCCTTTGCCGCGGATATTGCCAAGGGGTTGCCAACCGCCCTGACATTGGCCTGTGGTGACAATGCGGCCGGACCAACCCTGCAACAGTCTCTAACAACGCCCAACTTACGGCTTTATCGTACCAGTGATACCACCGGGGCCGAGCTGGGCGGGGCGTTGAAGAACGTGATGGCCATTGGCGCAGGTGTTGTCATGGGGGCCGCCCTGGGCGATAGCGCGCGCGCGGCCCTGATGACCCGTGGCTTTGCCGAGATGACCCGCATGGCCGAGGCCGTTGGAGCCGAACCAGAGACCTTGGCAGGGCTGTCGGGGTTTGGCGACCTGGTGCTGACTTGTACCTCGGATCAATCTCGAAACTATCGTTTTGGGCTGAGTTTGGGTCGAAACGAGGGTTTTGACCCATCGGTAACCGTTGAAGGGGCCGCCACGGCGCGAGCGGTGCATGCCAAGGCGCGGGCGCTTGGCCTTGAGATGCCGATCACCGCCGCGATCACCGGTTTGATCGCCGGGGAATTGCAGGTGGAGCAGGCTATGGATATGTTGTTGTCACGACCATTGAAGGAAGAATGAATGCTGATTGCCCTGATCGCCCGCGACAAGCCCGGCGCCCTGAACATACGCAAAGCCAACCGCGATGCGCATCTGTCCTATGTCAAGGAAACCGGCGTGGTGTCGCAAGCCGGACCGCTTTTGGATGATGAAGGGGAGATGACGGGCTCTTTGGTCATTCTGGAGGTCGAAGACATGTCAGCGGCACAGGCTTGGGCCGATGACGACCCCTATGCCAAGGCCGGGCTTTTTGCGTCGGTCGACTTGATCCCGTGGAAGAAAGTGATCTGAGCCATGCGATATTGGCTGTTCAAATCCGAGCCGTCGACCTGGGGTTGGGACGACCAGCAAGCCAAGGGCGATGCGGGTGAGGAATGGGACGGCGTGCGCAACTATCAGGCGCGCAATTTCATGCGCGAGATGACGGTGGGCGACCGGGGCTTTTTCTATCACAGCCAAAAGGAAAAGGCGGTTGTGGGTATCGTCGAAGTGATCGCCGAGGCCCACCCGGACAGCACCACGGATGACCCACGTTGGGAATGCGTGGACATCAAGGCACTTGAGGGTGTCAAAACCCCCGTGACGCTGGACATGATCAAGCAGGACGAGCGCCTTGCCGATATGGTTCTGGTCAAGAATTCGCGGCTGTCCGTACAGCCGGTAAGCGAGTCCGAATGGCAGATCATTTGTGAGTTGGCAGGCGTTTCGGCCTGATTCAGCGTCTTGATGTGAAAACGGAGGGAAATCGGCGGATGCCAGTCCCCTCCGTTACCCCACGTGCTCCCTACACACCACACGCGTCTCTGGATTAGGTTCCGGCCATCCTGGCCTGTTGGATGCACATTACCGCAGCTTGCCCTGCCTGCCAAACGGCAAGTCCTGAGCATCTGTTTCAAATTTCACATAACAAACCGGTTCGGGGGCAGGCGCGGAGCAGATCGCATTGATGGTGTATGAGCCGGGCGTTGCCGGGGATGATTCGCTAAATGGTTGAGTCGCCCGCCGCGTCGGTTTGTCACCCTGTTGATGCGCCGGCGATCGGTTGCTGCAATGCAGAGTCGTGCGGCATGTGCGGGGGTTTACCCAAGGGCAGCAGAGCTTTGAAAACTAAACAAATTCCCGGCGGTGTGAAATAATTTACAGAAACAGAGGCTTTTCTGAAAAGAAATTTCCGAAAAAATCTCGGATTAACAAGGACATATTCCAAAATTTACAGATTCCATGTAATGTTCGCGAACGAATGGACAAGCAGGGCTGCCCAAGTCGCAACATTATTGCTGCGACGCCGCAAACGGAGGAGTGCGGCGGCTAACCCAAGGGCAATCACCCCGATGTTGCGGGGGTGATGCCGGATAGGGACAGGAGGACTCGACCGATGGACGGATCGCAAGCGCCGCAAACAGCGGCCAATCTTATTTTGCTGGGGCCGCCGGGTGCGGGAAAGGGAACACAGGCACGGATGCTGCAAGAGCGGTTCGGCCTTGTGCAACTGAGCACCGGGGACCTTTTGCGCGCGGCGGTTGCCGCGGGCACCGAGGCTGGCAAACAGGCGAAAGCCGTCATGGAAGCCGGGGATTTGGTGAGCGACGAGATCGTTATCGCGATCCTGCGTGACCGACTGGGCGACGATGATTGCGCGCGCGGTGTTATCCTTGACGGTTTCCCGCGCACGACGGCACAGGCCGAGGCCTTGGATCAACTTATGGCTGAAAGCGGAAGCCAGATCGGGGCCGCGATCAGCCTTGAAGTGGACGATGCGGCCATGGTGGCGCGTGTTGCCGGCCGCTACACCTGCGGCGTCTGCGGCGAAGGCTACCACGACGAATTCAAGCAGCCCGAGATCGAGGGCAAATGCGACAAATGCGGCGGGACCGAGATGAAGCGCCGGGCCGATGACAATGCCGAGACGGTCTCGCAGCGTCTCAAGGCCTATCACGCGCAGACCGCGCCGCTGATTGAATACTACGACAACATGGGCGCGCTGAAGCGTGTCGATGCGATGGGCGATATCGACGCCATCGCAAAAGAACTGACCGTGATCGTCGAACAGGTGGTCGCGTAAGGGAGAGCCGGTTGCGCGCCCGCGTCACCGGCAAAGAGGAAACTGGAACGGGAGGACAAGAGGTGTCCGAAGAGTCTTCAAACAACGCGTATTGGAAAGCCAATCTGCGTCTTATCATCGGGAGCCTGATCATCTGGGCGCTCGTGTCATTCGGGTTCGGTATTCTGCTGCGCCCGGCCCTGTCGGGGATTGCCGTAGGCGGTTCCGACCTGGGCTTTTGGTTTGCGCAGCAGGGGTCGATCCTGGTCTTTCTTGGCCTGATCTTCTTTTACGCCTGGCGGATGAACAAGCTGGACGCCGAACACGGCGTTGGCGAAGAGTAAGGGCCTGACAGATGGATCAGTTTACACTTAACCTGCTTTTCGTCGGCGCGTCTTTCGCGCTTTATATCGGGATCGCCATCTGGGCGCGTGCCGGATCGACCAGCGAATTCTACGCCGCCGGGCGTGGCGTTCACCCGGTGACCAACGGTATGGCGACGGCAGCCGACTGGATGTCGGCGGCCTCGTTCATCTCGATGGCGGGTCTGATTGCCTTTACCGGCTATGACAACTCGTCCTTCCTGATGGGGTGGACCGGTGGTTACGTGCTTCTGGCGCTGCTGCTGGCCCCGTACCTGCGGAAGTTCGGCAAATTCACCGTGTCGGAATTTATCGGTGACCGTTTCTACAGCCCCACCGCGCGATTGGTTGCCGTGATCTGTTTGATCGTGGCCTCGACCACCTATGTGATCGGCCAGATGACCGGCGTGGGCGTGGCCTTTGGCCGCTTCCTTGAGGTGGACAACACGACCGGCCTTTTGATCGGGGCCTGTGTGGTGTTCGCCTATGCCGTTTTCGGCGGCATGAAGGGTGTGACCTATACGCAGGTGGCGCAGTACATCGTGCTTATCCTTGCCTATACCATCCCGGCGATCTTCATCTCGCTGCAACTGACCGGCAACCCGATTCCGGCGCTTGGCCTGTTCGGTGATCACGCCGCTTCGGGTGAGCCGCTTCTGGCCAAGCTGGACCAGATCGTGACCGAACTGGGCTTTAACGAGTATACCGCGCACCACGCCGATACGCTGAACATGGTGCTGTTCACCCTGTCGCTGATGATCGGGACTGCGGGTCTGCCGCACGTGATCATGCGCTTCTTTACCGTGCCCAAGGTGGCGGATGCCCGTTGGTCGGCTGGTTGGGCGCTTGTCTTCATTGCCTTGCTTTACCTTACGGCCCCGGCGGTTGGCGCCATGGCGCGTCTCAACATCACCGAGTTGATGTGGCCGGAAGGCACCAGCGGTCAGGCCGTTTCGGTTGAGCAGATCGAAAGCGACCCGGCCTATGACTGGATGGCGACATGGCAGACCACTGGCCTTTTGGGTTGGGAAGACAAGAACGGCGATGGCCGCATCCAGTACTACAACGACGGCAATGCCGAGATGCAGGCCAAGGCCGCCGAAGCCGGTTGGGAAGGCAATGAACTGACCAATTTCAACCGCGATATCCTTGTTCTGGCCAACCCCGAGATCGCCAACCTGCCGGGTTGGGTGATCGGTCTGGTTGCGGCTGGTGGTCTGGCGGCGGCCCTGTCCACGGCGGCGGGCCTCCTGCTGGCGATCTCGTCGGCGGTGAGCCATGACCTTGTGAAGGGGCAGTTCAACCCGAACATCAGCGAGAAGGGCGAACTTCTGTCGGCCCGTATCGCGATGGCGGTGGCCATTGTCGTGGCCTCCTACCTGGGCTTGAACCCGCCGGGTTTCGCGGCGCAGACCGTGGCGCTTGCCTTTGGTCTGGCGGCGGCTTCGATCTTCCCGGCGCTGATGATGGGCATCTTTACCAAGGTGAACAACAAGGGCGCCGTGGCGGGCATGTTGGCCGGTCTGATCGTGACGCTGGTTTATATCTTCCTGCATAAGGGGTGGTTCTTCATCCCGGATACGAACAGCTTCACCGATGCCGATCCGCTGCTTGGGACCATCAAGTCGACCTCCTTCGGGGCGGTTGGTGCGATGATCAACTTTGCCGTGGCCTTCATCGTGTCGAAATCGAGCGATCCGATCCCGCAGGAAATCGACGATCTGGTCGAAAGTGTCCGCGTGCCGAAAGGTGCAGGCGCGGCTGCTGCCGATCACTAGAACGGTATTGCAAGGGGCGCCAATGGCGCCCCTTCATCCTTGCCCATGCTATTTTGCATAGACGGGCGATGTCTTTTTGACAGATAGTTTATCCCCATCCGACAGGAGCCACTTGCATGGCCGAAAGCCCCGCAGAGATTCTGCATGTTCTGACCCATAACGCCCCTTTCGACATGCTGTCCGAGGCCAAGCGCCGATCGCTTGCCAAAGCGGCCAGTCGCATCACCGCCCCTGCCGGGACGGTTTTGTTCAAGGAAGGTGGGCCGCTTGAGGGGTTATACCTTGTGGAGCGCGGCATGCTGGATATCGAGTCGAGCAACGCCGACCTGATTTCGCAGCGGGGCCCGGGCGATATCATGGGGGAGCGGGGCCTGTTGCGAGACGGGCGGGCCATGCTGACCGCGCGGGTGACCGAGGACAGTCAGCTTATCTTGATCCCGGCCAAGGTGTTCCTGACCGCCTTGGAAAGTAGTGAAGACCTGTCGGCTTGGTTCGGCCGCTCTGCCCCTGCCGACGGGGAGCGGGATGAAGGCCCTTACGCGACGGGCCTGACCGCCTTGCAGGTTGCGGACCTGATGGCACAAACGCCGGTGACCTGCCCGGAAACCAACAGCGTGACAGATGTGGCGCGGGTGATGCGCGACAAGAAGATTTCCTCGGTTCTGGTGATGGAGGATACGGCGCTGACCGGCATTGTCACCGTGCATGACATGACCAACAAGGTCTTGGCCGAGGGCCTGACCGGGGATATCCCCGTGGCGCAGGTGATGACGCCCAAGCCGATGACAATCGCGCCCGATGCCCTTGGGCTGGATGCCTTGATGATGATGTCGGACCACGGGATCAACCACCTGCCCGTGGAATCCCGGGGCCGTATCGTGGGGATGATCGGCAAGACCGACCTGTTCCGCCGACAGGCCGCCACGGCCAGCCACATGATCGCCGATATCGTGCAGGCCGATGATGCCGAGACCATGGCGCAGGTGATGCACCGTGTGCCGGAGCTTTTGTCGCAACTGGTAAGCGCGGGCACCCGGCCGCAGGCGGTCACGCGGCGGATCACCGATATCACCGATGCGATCACCCGGCGTTTGCTGGTTCTGGGCGAGGAAAAGCTTGGCCCTGCGCCGGTGCCCTATCTATGGCTGGCCTGTGGAAGCCAGGGCCGGCGCGAACAGACCGGGCTATCGGATCAGGACAATTGCCTGATCCTGCACGATGACATGACGCCCGAGCATGACGCCTATTTCGCCCGGCTGGCACAGTTTGTCAGTGATGGGCTGAATACCTGTGGGTTCATCTATTGCCCCGGCGACATGATGGCCACCAACCCGCGTTGGCGCCAACCCCGCCGGGTCTGGCAGGAGTACTTCAAAGGCTGGATCGCACAGCCCGACAACGAGGCGCAAATGCTGGCCTCGGTCATGTTCGATCTGCGCCCGATTGCCGGGGATGAAACCCTTTTCGAGGATATGCAGGCCGCAACCCTTGCAATGGCGCAGAAGAATTCGATCTTCGTGGCGCATATGATTTCCAACTCGCTCAAGCATACGCCGCCTTTGAACCTGTTCCGGGGTTTTGCCCTGATCCGGTCGGGGGAGCACAAGAACATGGTGGACCTGAAGCTTTCCGGCGTGGTGCCGGTGGTGGATCTGGGCCGGATCTATGCCTTGCAGGGCGGGTTCGAGGCGGTGAATACGCTTGATCGGATCGAAGAGGCCCGCGAAAGGGGCGTGATTTCCCAATCGGGCGCGCATGACCTGTTGGATGCTTACGAGCTGATCGCGGAAACCCGCCTGCGCCATCAGGCCATGCAGATCAGGAATGGGGAAAGCCCCGATAATTTCATGGCGCCCGGGGCGCTTTCGGAGTTGGAACGCAACCATCTGCGCGATGCCTTCATGGTGATCAAGACCATGCAATCGGCGGTCGGGCAGGGCAAAGGCGCATTGGGGTAAATCGCGATGTTCATGGAACTAATAGCCAGTTTTGTTGCCGGGTTCGCGGCTGCCGGCGTTGTCTTGGTGATCAACATGGTGACGGGCAACCGTTTGCCGAAATGGGTCATGCCGGTGGCGGCGGGTGTGACCATGATCGGCTTTGCCATCTGGTCGGAATACAGTTGGGCAGGCCGAACCAAGGCGGCCCTGCCCGAGGGGGTCGAGGTGATCGACACCGTCGAGGTATCGCGTTTCTGGAAGCCCTGGACCTATGTTGTGCCCCAGACGACACGCATCATGGCCGCGGATGTCGCGGCAATCCGCGAAAATGATTCAGTTCAAGGCGCGCGGCTTGTCGATCTGTATTTGTTCGAACGGTGGCAGGCGCCGGGGAAGGTGATGGAACTGGTCCGTTGTGATGACCCGGCCCGCGCGCTTGCGACCGAAGCGGCGCTTGCCGATCCCGAGGAGGCGGCCAAATGGTTGCCGGTGACGCGGGCGGATCCGATTTACGGTGCGGTCTGCACCGATTGAGCCGGAGGGAGGCCGGAGCGATGGAGGGGAAGAAAGTATTGCTGGTGGAGGACGAGGACAATATCGCCCTTGCCCTTGAGCACCTGATCGCGCGGCAGGGATATACCCTGAAACGGATTGCGGATGGCACCCGGGCGATGGAGGCGATTGTCAAGGATCACCCCGATCTGGTGGTGTTGGATGTCATGCTTCCGGGCAGTTCGGGATATGAGATTTGCCAATCCATCCGTCGTGACGCGAGGCTGGCAAATATCAAGGTTCTGATGATGACCGCCCGTGGCGGCGAGGTGGAGCGGCGCAAGGGCATGGCGCTTGGGGCCGATGATTTCATGACCAAGCCCTTTGCCACGTCGGACCTGACCAACCGTATCAAGACCCTGCTGGAAAAGCCCTCCAATGCGTGAGCGTTTTGGATTGCGATTGCGCTTTGCATTGTTCTTCGCGGCGCTTGGCCTTGGGGGCGTTGCGATCCTGATCGGTGCCCTGTGGCTTGGCTATGGTCGCAATGGCGGGCCGGTCGATGGTTATGTCCTGGCCGGGCTTGCGGCGGGGTTTGGTATCCTGGGGTTAACCGCCTGGATCGGTTACCTTTTCGATGAGAACGTGGCACACCCGATCCTTGGGCTGGCCTCGGATTTGAATACCCGGGCGCGGGCCGATGTCGGGGCCGGGATAGACGAGGAACAGGCCCGCTATCTGGGGGCCTTGGCCCCGGCGGCGCGGGCCATTCACGAAGCCCTTTCCGAAGCCCGCGAGGCACAGGAACGCGCCGTTGCGCGCGAAACCGACCGCCTGGCGCGCGAAAAGGCCCTGTTCGAGGCCTTGCTGCGGGATTTGGCCGAAGGGGTCGTGGTGGTGACGCCTGACAACCGCCTGATGCTGTTCAACCGCGCGGCCGAGGATTTGCTGGGCGATCTGGGGTTGGACCGGCCATTGCGCGCGTACATAAGATTGGACCCCTTGAACCACGCGATTGAGCGTTTGGACAGAAACCTGGCGCGGGGCCATTCGGAGGCCGAAAGTTTCCTTGTGCCGACAACGGATGGCGAACGCTTCTTGTTGGGGCGGGTGAGCCCGGTTTTGTCGGGGGAGGACCGTTTGGGTCATGTCCTGATTTTCCATGACGCGACCGAGGATTTGCAGGCCCATGCCGAGCGGGACCACCTGTTCAACACGCTGATGGAAGAAGTCCGTCGCCCGGCGGCGGCGATTGGTGCGGTTCTGGATGTCTTGCAGTCGGACGCGGATATTCCGCCCAAAACGCGGGCCACCTTCGATGCCGCGATGAACGAAGAATTATCGCGCCTTTTCAATTGCCTGCGTGAGGTTGATGCCCGGCATGCGCAAATCACCACACGCCATTGGCCGATGTCCAGAGTGGCGGCGGATGACATCCTTGAAGGGCTGAAGGCGCGTGTTGACCTGCCCGTGAAAACCGAGGGTGGCGCGCATTTCCTGCGGTGTGATGGCTTTGCCATCATGGAGGTCATGGCCCGCGTCGTGCAGGGCCTGTCGCAGGACGCGGGGCGCGATGAGTTTGCCTTGCGGGCCGAACGACATGGCGCCGAGGTCTGGCTAAGCGTGCAATGGCAAGGCACCGAGGTCCGTGAAAGCGACCTTGAGACATGGCTGAAACAGCCCTTGTCGGAAAGCTATGGCGCTTATTCGGGGCGCGATGTCGTGGAAGGGCATCGCACGGAAATCTGGTCAGAAACAGGGGGTTACGGGCATCGCATCGTGCTTCCACTCGACGCGTCGGGCGCGCCTTCCCTGGCCGCGGGAGATGTGCGGCCCGAGTTCTATGACTTCAACTTGCCGACGAATGTTGGCGAGATCGCCGAGCGGAAGCTTTCGGATCTGTCGTTTGTTGTCTTCGACACCGAGACAACGGGCCTTGCGCCCAGCGGCGGAGACAGGATCGTGCAGATTGCGGGCGTTCGGATCGTCAATGGGCGTATCCTGCGGGGAGAGGTGTTCGACACGCTGGTCAACCCCGGTTGCCCGATCCCGCCGACCTCGACCAAGGTGCATGGCATCAGCGATGATATGGTCACCGAGGCCCCAGATATCGTGGCGGCAGGGAAGGCGTTTCATAGGTATTGCGAGGGCGGCGTGCTTGTTGCCCATAACGCGCCCTTCGATATGGCCTTTCTCAGGCGCGATGAACCCGTGATCGGGCAACAGTTTGACCACCCGGTTCTATGTACCGTTCTTCTGTCTGCGGCACTTTACGAACATACGGGCGAGCATACCTTGGATGCCTTGGCCGAACGGTTCGGCGTGACAATATCGCCGGAATTGCGGCACACCGCGCTGGGCGATGCCATGGCGACGGCAGAGGTGTTCCTGCAGATGATCGGGGTGATGCAGGCGGCCGGGATTCACACCCTTGGCGATGCCATTGCCGCCGGACAAAGGATGACCAAAATCCGCAAGGCGCAGGATTACTGATTTTCGTACGAGTCGTACGACCGACCGCCGGTTTTCGTACGAAAACCGCAGGGGTCTGGAAGATGATCGTACGAGTCGTACGAAACGCCAAAGTCTTAACAATTGTAAATGTTAAGCGGCCATTAATGCCCGCCTGATATCCCTGCCCCCGGGTGAGAGAAAGGTGGTGAAGATGAGCGCGCCGGGTGGTAACGCCGCGCCGGTCATCATCAAACGAAAGAAGGTCACGGTTGGCAATGGTCATCACGGCGGGGCGTGGAAGGTTGCCTATGCCGATTTCGTGACCGCCATGATGGCGTTCTTTCTTTTGATGTGGCTGCTGAACGCGACGACGGAAAAACAACGAAAAGGCATTGCGGATTACTTTAGCCCGACGATTCCGATCAACCGGATATCGGGGGGCGGTGATGGTAATTTCGGGGGCGAAAGCGTGTTCTCGGAAGAGGCCCTGCCGCAGAATGGCACCGGCGCCACGAACCGGCGCCCGACCGAATCGCAACAAGCGCGGGGCGAGATGGGCGTGGCGGTCAAAGGGGCCGAGAAAAGCGATGCCGTGAAAACGCCCGAGGCCAAACCGGACAGTGACCTTGAGACGCTGGACGATATGCTTAGCGGCAAGGCCGGGGAAAGCACGATCTCGCGCAAGACGCGGCGGCATATCCTCACGCGTTTGACCGACGAGGGATTGCTGATCGAGATATTCGATTTGCCGGGCGCAGAGCTTTTCAAGGCAGGCACGGCCGAGCCCACGGACCTTTTGTACCAGATCGCGGGTCTCCTGAACGAGGCGGGCGCATTGGTGCAAAACGGCGTGGCGGTGGAAGGGCATATTCGTGCCGCGCCGGTCGTTTTGGCGTATAACCCTGTTTGGGAGTTATCCGCCGAGCGTGCCAATGCGATGCGACAGCTTTTGCAGGATCGTGGGCTGGCCCCTGACCGGATACAGCGGGTCACGGGCCATGCCGACAGGGAACCGGCGGTGCGCAACCCCATGGCGATCCGCAACAATCGGATCGAGGTGATCTTTCTGCGGTCGGACAGCGATTGAAATAGGCGGCATTTTATCTGTTAGGCCGCTGTTAAATGGAACGCCTTACATCTGGTGCCCGACTCCTGTCGATGCAGCAGAAAGGCGTATCCATGACTATTTCTTCCTCGTTGAATGCCGGTGTGGCGGGTTTGAGCGCGAATGCAACGCGCCTTGCCGCGATTTCCGACAATATCGCCAATTCGGCCACCTATGGCTACAAACGGGTCGAGGCCGATTTCCAATCGCTTGTGATCTCGTCGAATGGCGGCAGCTATTCGGCCGGTGGTGTCCGGGCCGGGACGCAGCGGTTGATCGATGAACGCGGGTCACTTGTGCCCACATCGAACCCCACCGACCTTGCGGTGCGTGGGCGCGGTATGCTTCCCGTGGCGGCGGCCAGCGAGGTGGAAGTGGGCAATGGCAATGCGCAGATGATGCTGACCACCACCGGATCGTTCCGCACCGATTCCGAGGGGCGTTTGCGCACGGAATCGGGCCTTGTTCTTATGGGATGGCCCGCCAACCCCGACGGCACGATCCCGGCCTTTCCGCGTGATACCAGCGATGGGCTGGAGCCGGTGCAGATCAACGTCAACCAGTTGACCGGGGAACCCACGACGGCGCTTGACCTTGGTGTGAACCTTCCGGCGACGGGTACCGCGGCAGGAGCGAGCGGTACGCCGCAACAACTGCCGGTCGAGTACTATGACAACCTTGGAAAATCCGAGAATATCCTGATCGAATTCACGCCAACGGTGCCGGCCTCGGGGTCGTCCAACGAATGGACCATGACCCTGACGGATTCGGCCCAGGGCGGGGCGGTGATCGGGGAATATACCCTGCAATTCGACAATGCGCGCCCCTCGGGGGGCACATTGCAAAGCGTCAGCGCCAGCACTGGCGGGGCCTATGACGCGGCCACGGGCAACCTGATCGTCAACGTGGCGGGCGGGCCGATGGAGATCAACATCGGGCAGTTGGGGGCCCGCGACGGGATGACCCAGCTATCGGACAGTTTCGCCCCGATGTCGATGTCCAGGAACGGCTCACCCGTGGGCAGCATGACCTCGGCGGAGGTGGACGAGAACGGCTTTGTTCATGCCTCATTCGACACCGGGACCACGCGGATCATCTATCAGGTGCCGCTGGTCGATCTGCCCAATCCCAACGGGATGGTGGCCATGGATCAGCAAACCTACCTGCCGTCGCCTGAAAGCGGATCCTTCTTCCTTTGGGATGCCGGGGATGGCCCGACCGGTGATGTGGTGTCTTTCGCGCTGGAGGAGTCGGCCACCGATGTCGCCGGGGAGTTGACCGATATGATCCAGACGCAGCGGGCCTATTCCTCGAACGCCAAGGTGATCCAGACCGTCGATGAGATGTTGCAGGAAACCACCAACATCAAGCGGTAAGCGCACCGCCTGACCCCTTGATAAGGAGACCATAGGCATGGGTATATCGACCGCCCTTAACAATGCGCTGAGCGGGCTATCGGCCACATCGCGCACCGCGCAGGTGATCTCGGGCAACCTCGCCAATGCCCTGACCGAAGGGTATGCCACGCGCGAGGTCAGCCTTTCGGCGCGCAACACCACCGGCGGTGTGCGGGTCGAAGGTATTCAACGGCACGTGGATCAGGCCCTTGCCGCCGATATGATGCTGTCGGCGGGAGAGCGGGCAGAGGCCTGGACAAAGGCCGATTTCCTGAAGGGGGTCGAGCGTGCCATCGGCCTTCCGGGCGAGGCGCAATCCCTGCCCGGGCGGATGGCCGCATTCGAGGCCAGCCTTGTGACGGCCGCCACCAGGCCCGAGGACGACAACCGGCTGAGCGCGGCAATTGCCCGTGCGGGCGAAGTGGTTGGGGCGCTGGATGCCGCCTCGGGTGCGATCCAGACCGCGCGGGCCCGGGCGGATGGCGAGATTGCGCAGGCGGTCGAGCAGGTCAATACCGCCCTGGAGCAGCTTCAGCGCATCAATCGTACCGTGGTGTCGGCCACGACATCGGGCCATGTGACGGCGGGGCTTCTGGACCAGGGCGATCAGCTTCTGGCGCAACTGTCCGAGGTGGTGCCGATCCGCAGTGTGCCGCGCGACAATGGCGCGATTGCTGTTTTCACCACCGGGGGGGCGATCCTTCTGGATGGGACGGTGGCCAGGCTGGAGTTCACCGAATCGAATGTCGTGGCCCCCCATATGACCGGCGATAACGGCCTGTTGTCGGGGTTGACGATCAACGGCGTGGCGGTAGAGCCGCGCGGGCCAAACAGCCCTGTCGGCGGTGGCCGCCTGTCCGCGCTGTTCGAGCTGCGCGATGGGGTGGCCGTGGAGGCGCAACGCGATCTGGACGCGGTGGCGCGTGACCTGATCACGCGATTTGAGGCCCCCGGCCCGGACCCGGGTTTAAGCCCGGGCGATCCCGGGTTGTTCACCGATGCGGGCGCCGCCTTTGACGCGACCGGGGAAGTGGGCCTTGCCGGGCGCATCGCCCTCAACGCCCAAGCCGACCCCGGACAAGGCGGCGCGGCATGGCGGTTGCGCGACGGCCTGGGCGCGGCGGGGCCCGGCCCGGCCGGAGACAGCAGCCTTTTGCAGGCAATGGTCAATGCCCTGGCGGACCCCGAAAGCATGGCCTCGGGCGGGCTTGGGGCGACACAGCGGGATTTGTCGGGCCACATCGGTGCGCTTGTCTCGCGGATCGGGCAAGAGCGTTTGTCGCAGGATCAGTCTCTGACTTTTGCCAATGCGCGCCATTCGGAGCTGTCCGATATGGCGGCGCGCAACGCCGTCGACAGCGATGACCAGATGCAGCGCCTGCTGCAGGTCGAACAGGCCTATGCCGCCAATGCCCGCCTGATCGAGACGATCAATACCATGATGGACCGCCTTCTGAGGATTTGAACCATGAGCATGCAAACCATCGGTGATCTGGCGCGTAGCGTCATGTTGCGCCGCCAGAACACCGAATTGAAAACCCAGATGACACGCCTGACCCAGGAGGTTACGACCGGGCGCGCCGCCGATCCGGTGCGCCACCTGTCGGGGCAATTGTCCGGGCTGGCCGATATCGAGCAGAGCCTGACCCTGAACCGGAGTTACAAGACAGCGGCGACCGAGGCGGGTGCCATTGCCAGCGCGATGCAAGCGGCCCTTGGGCGTGTTGAGGCCGAAACCGGGCGCTTGGCCGAAAGCCTTGCCTTGGCCACGACCACGGGTGGTGGCGTTGCCCTGCCGGTCATGGCGGGGCAGGCGCGTGACGTGCTGGATACCATTGTCAGCAGTTTGTCGGCCCGGGCCTCGGGGCGGGCGTTGTTTTCCGGATCCGCGGTGACAACCCCGGCCTTGGCGCCATCGCATGACATCCTGACCGCCGTGAAAGCCGCGCTGGGCGGGGCAAGCGATGCGGCCAGCGTGGAAACGGCCGTGGCTGGTTTCTTTGCCCCCGGCGGAGATTTCGAAACCGTGGTCTACCAAGGCGGGACCGATCCCATGGGGGCCATCCCGCTGGGCGCGGGCGAAGCGGTGACCCTGGACATCAGGGCCGATTCACCGGCCCTGCGCCAGAGCTTGCAGAATACCGTTTTGGCGGTTCTGGCCGGGGACCAGGGCCTTTCCCTGGGCGATGGGGATCGGCAGGCCCTTTTGGCGGGGGCCGGAGAAGGGCTTTGGCAGGCACAGGGGCAGATGACCGTGCTGCGCGCCGACCTAGGCCATGCGGAATATCGCATCGAACAGTCCAGCAGCCGCATCGCCAGCGAGATTTCGGGGCTTGAGCAGGCCCGTAACAGCCTGACGGCGGTGGACCGTTTCACATCGGCGACCGAGCTTGAGGCGGTACAGCTTCAGCTTGAATCGCTATACACGATCACCGCGCGATCCTCGCGCCTGAGCTTGGTGAATTTCCTGTCATGACCCTGATGCGCCGCCTTCTGATCGCGACCGCGGGCCTTGCCACGCTGTTTGCCGTTATCCTTGCCTCGGGTGTGGCCCATGCCGCCCCGATCCGGTTGAAAGACCTTGTGGAATTCGACGGGGTCCGGGGCAATGACCTTGTGGGATATGGCCTGGTGGTTGGGTTGAACGGCACCGGCGACGGGCTGCGCAATGCGCCGTTCACCGAGGAGATCATGACAAACATCCTTGAGCGGCTGGGCGTGAACGTGACAGGGGAGCAGTTTCGCCCCAAGAACGTGGCCGCGGTTCTGGTAACGGCCAGCATGCCACCGTTTTCCCGGGCGGGCGGCAAGATCGACGTGACCGTTTCGGCCATCGGCGATTCCAGTAGCCTTTTGGGCGGGACCTTGGTGATGACGCCGCTCAATGCTGCCGATGGGCAGATCTATGCCGTTGCCCAGGGGACGATCATTGCCGGCGGTGCGGCGGCCGAGGGGGCCGCGGCAGAGGTGGTGCAGGGCGTTCCGACCTCGGGGGTGATCCCCTCGGGCGCGCGGATCGAGCGCGAGATCGACTTTGCCCTCTCGTCGCTGGACACCCTGCGCATTGCCCTGCGGGAGCCGGATTTCACCACCGCCGCACGTATTGAAAACGCCATCAACCAGACCTTCGGGCGGCGCGTGGCCCTGATGCTTGATTCCGGGACGGTGCGGCTTGACGTGGCCGCGACCGGGGCGCGCTCCCCGGCGCATATGCTGGGCCGGATCGAGAATATTCTGGTCCAGCCCGAACGCAAGGCGCGGGTGGTGGTGGATCAGCGGTCGGGCACCATCGTCATGGGGCAGGATGTGCGGATTTCCCGCGTGGGGGTGAGCCAGGGCAACCTGACCCTGCGGGTGCAGGAAGCCCCGGTGGTGGTACAGCCCAACCCCTTTGCCGAGGGGGAAACCGTGGTGGTGCCCCGGACCGCCGCCGATATCGAAGAGGACGAGGGCATTGGCCTTGCCGAGGTACCGCCGGGAACCTCCTTGTCGGAGGTGATTGCCGGGCTCAATGCGCTGGGCGTGGCGCCGCGTGACATGATCGACATCCTGAAAAGCATCAAGGCGGCCGGGGCGCTGCACGCGGAATTCGTGGTGCGGTGATCCCGGCTTCTGCCAAGAAGGCGCTTTTTTCCTTTATTAGAGCCGGTTTTTCAAAGGTGGCTTGCATGGTCAGCCCTGCGTGATTGTTGGGGCGAGGACTGTCGAGGCGACCCAAATCACCGGATGTTCTGGTGAATGGGCCGCCCCCTGATGATCGCGGCCCCCTCATCTTGGGCCGATACGTGATGGCCTGACGTCACCGGCGGCCCGTCCCGGGCTTGACCCGGGACCTCTGCGTTCGGGCTTGCGGGATGGGTCAGGCCGCAAATCTGCTGCCTTTCAAGCGGTGTTGACGGGTGCCCCGGGGCGCGAAACGGGCGCAAAGCGGGTTATGATAGCGCTTGGACCGATGAGTTGCCTGGTCGAATGAATGGGCCGTCATGCGCGGTTCGCAACGCCCCGTTCTCAGCCCCATGCGTAGAAGCCTGACAGTTTTGAGCCTTTGGAAGCCAGCGCCGCAGGGCATGCGGTGCAAAGGCGGAATGGGCATTTTAGGGTGTAACAGGGTCTAAAAATACCCGCGAACAAGGCTTTCGGCGATCAGGGTCCAGCCATCGGCGATGACGAAAAAGGCCAATTTGAAGGGCAGGGACACGATCGCGGGGGGGACCATCATCATGCCCATGGACATCAGGATGGCGGCAACGACAAGGTCGATGATCAGGAAGGGCAGGAAAATCAGGAAGCCGATTTGGAAGGCGCGGGCGATTTCGGACAGCATGAAACTGGGCACCAGCACCGACAGCGGCGCCTCGGCGCTGGCCGATATTCCGGTGGTATCGGGCCGCAGGTTGGCCATGCTGGCGAAGGTCGCGCCATCGACCCGGCCTGCCATGAAGTCGCGAAACGGCGCGAGGGCAAGCTGTGCGGCCTCTTCCACCTCGATCACCTCGTCCAGCAGGGGCGCGATGCCTGCGGACCAAGCCTCGGAAAAGATCGGCTCCATCACGTAATAGGTGAGAAACAGTGCAAGGCTGACGATCAGCATGTTGGGCGGTGATTGCTGCAGCCCGATCCCCTGCCGCAGGATCGAAAGCACCGTGACGATGAAAGGAAAGCAGGTGATCATGATCGCCAGGCCCGGTGCGAGGCTGAGGACGGTGATCAGCAGGATCAATTGGATCGTGCGGGCGCTGATCGAGCCATCCTGACCAAGCGAAATGGCGATCTCTTGTGCCGGGGCCGGTCCGGCGGCAAGAAGGGCCGCCAAGAGTGGCAGCGCCGTGAGAAAAAGCCGTGCCGGCATTGGCCGCTTACCCCAGCCCATCTTGAAGGTCCGCCACCTCGGTCAGGCGGACGGCCAGTTGCCCGGCCTGATCGCCTTCCATTTCTTCCAGTTGTCCGCGCGCAATCAGGCGTTCGCCCACGTAAAGCTCAACCGCGTCGTCGACACGTTTGTCGAGCGGCAGCACCGCGTCGCGCTTGAGCGTCAGCAACTCGCGGATCAAGGGGCGGGCCTTGCCCACGGAAATGGTGATCTCGATGGGAACCGAGGAAAAGGGCGTTTTCAGCTCGGCCTGTTGCGGGGTCTGGGATGTTTCGGTCATCAGGTGGTATCCTTCATGTCGTTCAGGGTGTCGGCGTAATAGGCTTCGATGGCGTCCGAGATCCCGGCAAGAACGGCCTTGGTGTCGATCTCGCGCTCGGTATCGCCAAACCGCAGGCGCACTTGGCCTTCGCTCATCGCCGGATCGGCGGAAATGGTGGCGGGCGGATGGTCGGGCCCTTCGAGCAGCTTTTCGAGAACCGGCACCGTTTCCGGTGCCGCCAGAAGCGACACCGGCGCGGGGGTTTGTTCGTCAAGAAAGCCGTGCAGGATTTCCCGAACCCTTGCCCCAAGGCTGTCCTGCGCAAGGCGAGGCAGGACGGTTTCAACCAGTTGATCAAGAAAGGGCTTGAGTGATTTCAGCGCCGCGGCCTGTGCCTCGTGCAGGGTGAAGGACAGGTCTTGCAGGTTCTGCGCGAAATCGGCCGAAACATGGCTGGCCTCTTCCGAGGAGGCCTTGGTGGAATCGTCCCACCCGGCCTGATAGCCCTTTTCAAAGGCGGCCAGTTTTTCCTCTTCGAGGGCGACATCGGTGATCGCCACCGGATCGCCATCTGCCAGGGTGCTGAAATCCTCAAGAAGATGCGAAATGGTCATCAGGCGTTTTCCTCTTCCAGCCAGCTGCGCAGGATTTCGACGGTTTCCTCCTGTCGTTCACCGATGAGGTTGCGCAGGCGTTCCGCAGGGTCGTCACCGCCGCGGGTGAGCGCCGGAACCTCGGCCTCGTCTTCCGAGGCGGCCCCCTCGGGGCCGGAGACAAGCGACATATCCGCGGCGTCGCGCGGGCCATCGTCGATCTCGCCGGTCAGAACGCGGGCGGCGGCTTCGCCCGGGGATGGGGAATCGGGCGCGGGGGGCGGCAACGTGGAGGCGCCCGCGCGGGGCTTCATCAACACGGGCCGAACGACAAACAGACCCAAAACCAGCGCAACAAGGCCCAGAACGGCGGCCTGAACGATCGACATCAGGTCAAGCCCGAGGCCCGCGAGGAACGCGGGTTCGGCACTGGTGCCGCTGGGCAAAACGGTTTCGAATTGCATGGTCTTGAGGGTGATGACATCGCCGCGCGCTTCGTCGAAACCGACGGCCGAGGCCACCAATTCGCGCAGCGCGGTCAGTTCCTCTTGGGGGCGGGGGGTGAAAACCTCGGCCCCGTCGGTGCCAGTGCCCATGGTGCCATTGACCAGAACCGCCACGGTCAGCCGTTTGATCGCACCGGGGGCGACGGTGATTTCCCGTTCGGTTTCCGACACCTCGTAATTGATCCGCTCGCGGGTTTCGCTGCTTTGGCTGGAGGAGCTATCGGTGCCGCCCGCCTCTCCATCGGGGAGGTTCGAGGCCACGGTGACATCGCCACCGCCCTGATCAGAAGAGGTATTCGTGCGTTCCTCGGAATCGGTGCTGATGGCGACGCGGCTTTGCGGATCAATCCGGCGTTCGCGCATCGATTCGGTCCGGGTGACGGTATCGAGGCTAAGCTCGACCACCGCATTGCCGGGCCCGACGCGCGCCTCAAGCAGGCGCTGGACCCGTTTGCGCATCGCTTCGGCGCGATCGTCGGTGGCATTCGCGGGCGTATCTTCGGACATACCGATCAAACCCCCGGTGCTGTCGATGATCGAGACATCCTCGGGCGCCAGACCGGTGACCGCCGAGGCCACAAGATAGCGCAGGGCGCGGGCATGCTGTGCGGTCAGCGTACCCGAGGAGGTGTTGATCATCACCGAGGCCGAGGGCGTCACATCCCTTTGGAAGGGGTTCGATCCGGTGCTGGCCAGATGCACCCGCGCGCCGGTAATGGCGGGGTGCGCCTGGATCGTGCGGGCCAGTTCGCCTTCTTTCGCGCGCCAATAGGCGGCATCGAACATCTGCGAGGTGGTCCCGAAGCCCGACATCGAATCAAGCAGTTCATAGCCCTTGGTCGAGGTGGCGGGCAGGCCTTCGCTGGCCAAGGTCATGCGCAATTCATCGCGGCGCGCCGATTCGACAAAGATCGCACCGCCGCGCACATCGTAGGCCACGCCGCGTTGTTCCAAGGCGGCCACGACATCGCCCGCCGCCCCGTTCTCAAGACCCGCGTAAAGCAAGGTCAGGCTGGGTGACGAGGCCATGCGGGCAAGGCCCAGAACGGCGGCAAAGACGGCCCCCGTGGCCAAAACGACGATCACGCGCCGGCGTGCATCCAGTTTGTTCCAGACGTCAAAAACTTGCTGCAATTCTTTGCCTCCTGATCCCCGGCTTCTGCCGTTCGCTGAGGTCATCTTTGGCTGATCCGGCTTAACAATCGGTTAGTTCCTGCGTGCCTATAGTGCGTCAAAGGCGACTCGCAGGTGAGAAAGATGGCCGAGACGGAAAACACGGAAGAAGACAGCCCGAAAAAGGCATCGAAACTGCCGCTTGTCCTTGGGTTGGTATTGGCCATCCTGGGCGGCGGCGGTGGGTTCTATGCGGTGTATTCGGGCCTGATTCTTGCCCCGGAGGTGACCGAACACGCGGCCCAAAAGGCGGCATCGGGCGAAGTGAAAGACATGTCCGATGTGGCCTTCGTGCCGGTTGATCCCATGGTCATCTCGCTTGGGTCGGGCGGGGCAAGCCACCTGCGATTCCAGGCACAGCTTGAGGTTGGCACCGCCCACGAATCCGAGGTGGCGAAACTGATGCCGCGGGTTGTCGATGTTCTCAACAGTTACCTGCGCGCGCTGGAGCCCGAGGATATTGCGGCGGGATCGGCCCTGATTCGCCTGCGGGCGCAGATGCTGCGCCGGGTGCAGATCGTCACCGGCGGCGACCGGGTAAGGGACCTGTTGATCATGGAATTTGTACTGAACTGAGGTGACGGAATGGAATTGATTGCCGATATACTGCTTGTGGCAGGTGCTTTGGGTGCGGGGTTTTACTGTTTCGTTCTGGCCCGGCGGCTACGCCGCTTCAATGATCTTGAAAACGGGGTTGGCGGGGCGGTGGCCGTTCTGTCCGCGCAGGTCGATGACCTGGCCAAGACGCTGGAGGCCGCGCAAAGCACGGCCAGCAGTTCGACCGACTCGCTTGAAGGGTTGACGGAGCGCGCCGAAGCGGTGGCCAGACGTCTGGAACTGATGGTCGCCTCGATGCACGATCTGCCGGCGGCCCCCCCGCCCAAAGCCCCGCAAGGCGCGGTGTTCAAACGTCATCAAGCGATTGACAGCGAGGTGGCGCAATGACGCGCAAAGGCAAACACCGCCGCCGACAGCCGGGCCGTGGGGCCCTTGTTCTGATCGCCAGTATCCTGTTGCTGTCGGCCGGGTTCCGGGTTGGCGGCGGGGCGGGGCAGGCCCTTGCCCTGGCGCAAGACGGGGTTGACGCCAGCCCCCTTGCCAAACCCGCGCCGCAGGCCTGTGACACGCCAGACGACCTTAGGCGCGTGCTTGCGGCGATCAAGACCCGTGAACAGGGCCTGACCCGGCGTGAAACTGCATTGCGTGACCGGATGCAGGCCCTGTCGGTGGCCAAGCGGGAAACCGAACGAAAACTGCAGGAACTGATCGAGGCGGAAGCGGATTTGCGGGCCACGATCGCCATGGCCGAAAGCGCCTCGGACTCGGACCTGGCGCGCCTTACTAAGGTTTATGAAAGCATGAAGCCCAAACAGGCCGCCGCCTTGTTCGAGGAAATGGACCCGAATTTCGCGGCCGGTTTCCTTGGCCGGATGCGTCCCGAGGCCGCGGCCGAGATCATGGCGGGCCTGACACCGCAAGCGGCGCATACCTTCAGCGTGGTCCTTGCCGGGCGCAACGCCAATGTCCCCAAGGAATGACGCAAAGGCGCGCACGCCCCACACCCCCACGAAAGGCTGGAGAAGCATATGCTTGGTTTAATCGGTATCCTGGTCATCTTTGCCATGGTCTTTGGTGGCTATCTGGCCGCCGGGGGCAAACTGGGTATTATCTTCAAGGCCCTGCCGTTCGAGATGATGATAATCGGCGGCGCGGCTGTCGGGGCCTTCTTGATCAGCAATGACATGTCGGCGGTCAAGCAGGCCGGCAAGGATGTGGGAAAGGTGTTCAAGGGGCCAAAGTGGAAGCCCGAGGATTATCGTGATCTCTTGTGCCTGCTGTTCGAATTGATCCGGCTGGCCCGGCAAAATCCGGTCGCCATCGAGGAACATATCGAGACACCCGGGGACTCGCCGATTTTCTCGAAGTACCCGAAAATCCTTGGCGACAAGGAAGCGGTGGCCCTGATCAGCGACACCATGCGCTCGGCCTCGATGAACTATGACGATCCGCACCAGGTGGAAGAGGTTCTGGACAAGCGGATGGAGGCGACACTGCATCACTCCATGCATTCCAGTCATGCGCTTCAAACGGTGGCCGATGGTCTTCCGGCGCTGGGTATCGTGGCCGCCGTGCTTGGTGTGATCAAGACCATGGCCTCGATCGACCAGCCGCCGGAAATCCTGGGCAAGATGATCGGCGGCGCGCTTGTCGGCACCTTTCTGGGGGTGTTCCTGGCCTATGGTTTCGTTGGCCCGTTCGCGGGCAAGGTCAAGGCCGTGGTCGAGGAGGACAGTCACTTTTACCACCTGATCCGCGAGGTTCTGGTTGCCAATTTGCACAACCACGCGACCAATATCTGTATCGAGGTCGGGCGGCAGAACACCCCCTCGCATATCCGGCCCAGTTTCTCGGATCTGGAAGCGGCCCTGAAGGGCGTCAAGCAGGATGCAGCATGATGCGGTTGCTTGGCATATTGATGGTCTGGGCAGTGCTCGCGGCACCCACCTTTGCACAAAGCGTGCCCATCCGGTCAGGAGAGCACGACAGTTTTACGCGGCTTGTCCTAACGGTTCCGCCGCGGGCGGATTGGACCATGTCCAATGACAGCAAAAGCCCGGTTCTGAGCTTTCAGCGGCCCTTTCGATTTGACGTTGCAGAGGTGTTCGACCGTATCCCGCGCGACCGGTTGACGGGTTTGCGGGAACTTTCGCCGGGGCGTCTGCAACTCGATCTGGCCTGTGCCTGTGATGTGACGATGTTCTGGCATGCCGAAACCATGCTGGTCATCGATATTGCGGACCCGCCGGCGCGTCGCGATCTTGTCACGCCGCGGTTGCGCCCACCGCGCGATACAATGCGCCAAAAACGGCAGGCCGTCCCGGACACGCGCCGGATGATCGCCCGGAACCAGTGGCCTCGAACCCGCCCTTCGGCGGCCTTGCTGCAGCGCCAACTGACCCCGCCCGCCGAAAGCGTTCGGCCCAAGCCCCCAAGGCTTCACCCCCCCATGCGGCAGGCCGAGGCGCTAAGCCGTAAGCGCCAGCAGATCATGGAGCAACTTGGCCGCGCCGCCTCGCAGGGGTTGTTATCGCCCAAGGCGGGTTTGTCAGGCAAGGCAGGGGCAGGGGCGCAGGCCAAACCGAAATCGCCTGCACCGGGCGGCGGGTCCGCGCCGCAAGCCAATGACGGGCCACCGGCCGGCAAACATAACCTCCTTGACAACATCCGCGCGCAATCGAGTATCGACCGGGATTTCTTGCGCCATACCGACACCATGACCGGGATCACGAGCGACGGGCGCGCATGCCTGCCCGAAGCCGTGGTGCGTGTCTCGGATTGGGGAAACGACGCTCCTTTCGGGGCGCAAATCGGTCCGCTCAACGCGCGGCTTTTCGGCGAATTCGACAAACCCGACGAAGAGACAGCCCTGCGTTTGGCGCGGCTTTATGTCTATTTCGGCTTTGGTGCCGAAGCGCGGCGCACCCTGCGCCTGGTTGCGACGCCATCACAGGGGCGCGCGATGACCATGGCCATGGCCGACATCCTGCAGCATGGCAAAGCGCCCGATGCCTCGCTCTTTGCCGGGCAACTGGATTGCACATCCTCTGTTGCGCTTTGGGCCGCACTGGCCCACGCCGATCTGCCTGCCAATACGCCCGTGGATACCGATGCCATCCTCAGGGGGTTTTCCGCCTTGCCCCGGCATTTGCGCCGCTATGTCGGGCCTTGGCTTTCGGATCGGTTCCTGAAGGCGAACCGGCCCGATGTGGCCAATCGCATCCTTCGCATCCTTGAGCGCGGGCCGGGGCCGGACACGCCGGAAATCGGATTGGCAAAGGCCGAGGCCGAACTGGCCGAGGGGGCGCTTGAGGAGGCGGCCGATACGCTTGACGGCGTCGTCGAACACGGGGCCGAGCCATCGGCGCGCGCGCTGGTGCGCCGCATTGAAACCCTGTGGCGCGAGGACAAGGAGATATCCTTTGACATGGCGCAACTGGCCGGGGCCTATGCCCGCGAGACCCGGGGCACGGACCTTCATGCCGATCTGACCTGGGCGCAGGTGGTCGCATTGGCCGCGTCCGGGGCCTTTCATCAGGCTTTCGACGAAATCGACCGCATCAAGGAAAAGGGTAGCATGACGCATGATGCGCTTGTCGACGATGTCATGGGGCGGCTTGCGGCACGGGCCGAAGACTTCGACTTTTTGCAATATGCGCTTCCGCCCGAGGATCGGCCCATGACCCGGCTTTCGCCGGCGGTGGCCAATGCCACCGCGGCACGGCTGTTGGACCTTGGTTTCGCGCAGGCCGCTGGCCTGTACCTTGAGGGGGGCGTAAAGGCGCCGAATCATCGACAGCGTCAAATCCTGCGTGCCCGCAAGGCCCTGCAAACAGATCGCCCCAGGCAGGCCGAAGCCGAGCTATTGGGCCTGGACGGGCGCGATGTGAATCGCCTGCGCGCCGAGGCCCGAAGCCGCCTTGGCCAACATCGCGCGGCATCCGAACTTTTTGCAAGTGTCGGCGAGGATGAGGCGGCCGAGTTGCAGGCATGGCTGGCCGAGGATTGGAAACGCCTTGCAGCCAACCCCGAGACGGACTTGGCGCAAGTCGCGGACTACATGACCGGCCAGCCCGAGGCACCCGGCACAGGGCGCACCGCGGGGCAGCTGCGAAGGGGCCGTGACCTTCTGGGGCAGAGCGGGGATATCCGCGACATGTTGCGCAACCTGCTGGATACGCGCGGCCTGGAGGGGCCGGGCGGGTAGGGCCCGTGCCGCATCGCATCCCGGTAGATTGCCGAAATTCCCTGGTTCTTGGTTACTTAAAATCAACTCTCTTTCGATAGCTGTGGAGCATGTGCAGAACGCCCATCAAGGAAAGGTCACAAAGTGTCCGACGGTTGCCCTACGGGTCGCGGAATCGCCGATCCCACCACGCATAACGGCCATGGCCGCGCAAAAGCACGGCGCGCTTGTTCCGGGCAAGACCCGGCAAACCCTTGGTGGCGTGGGGGTGTCGCGCTTTGCGCCGGGGGGCCGGGCCGCAGGACGTCGGCCCCGGCCGTTATGCGTGATCGCACCGCACCCCCTGCCAGGCGCCGGTATCGGGTGAATGGCCCAGGATCGAAAGGGGGGCGTTGATCATGGCGGGGTTTTCAATCCGGGCCCTGTTTCAGCCCACGGTCCTTTTGGCACTGGCATTGATGGCGGTGATCGTCATGATGATCCTGCCGATGCCTGCGGCGGTTCTGGACGTGGGGTTGGCGGCCTCTTTCGCCTTGGCGATCCTGATTTTCACCGTCACGCTGTTTATCGAGAAACCGCTGGATTTCTCCTCGTTCCCGACGATCCTTCTGGCCTCGCTCATGCTGCGGCTGTCGCTCAACGTGTCATCGACCAAGCTTATCATCGGGCAAGGGCACACCGGCACCGGGGCGGCGGGCGATGTGATCCAGGGCTTTGCCAATTTCGTCATGGGCGGCAGCGTGTTCCTGGGGCTGGTTGTTTTTGGTGTTCTGTTGATCGTCAACTTCATGGTGATCACCAAGGGCGCCGCGCGGATGGCCGAAGTTGGCGCCCGATTTGCCCTTGATGGCATGCCGGGCAAGCAATTGGCCATCGACAGCGATATTTCCGCCGGTGCGATCAACCACGCCGAAGCGCGGGAGCGGCGCGAAAAAGAACAGCAGGAAACCACCTTTTTCGGCTCGCTTGACGGGGCCTCGAAGTTCGTCAAGGGCGATGCGGTGGCCGGGTTGCTGATCACCTTGCTCAATCTCGTGATGGGCCTGATCATGGGAACGGTTGTGCATGGCATGGCGATCGGGACGGCCTTTGAAACCTATGCGATCCTGACGGTCGGGGATGGCTTGGTCACCCAGATCCCGGCCGTGGTGATTTCCATTGCCTCGGCGCTTTTGCTGGCCCGGGGCGGCGCCAAGGGGGCAACCGACCTTGCCTTGGGGGCGCAGCTTGGCAAGCATCCCGTCGCCATCGCGACGGTCGCCCTTTTGATGGTGCTTTTCGCATTGGTGCCGGGCCTGCCCTTCGTTCCCTTCATGCTTGGCGGGCTGGGGCTTGGCGGGGTCGCGTTCTGGCTGCATCGCAACAGGCCCGGCGAGACCGACAACACCGCTCAGGCCATGGCCGAAACGCCCCTTCCGGCCAAACGCTCGCTTGGCGATATCCTTGAGCTTGACGATATCCACGTCGAATTCGCGCCCGACCTGGTGAACATGGTTCTGGATCCGGGCACCGGGCTGGACACCCGGATCGAGAATATCCGCAAACATGTGGCCACCCATTTCGGTGTGATCCTGCCCGAAGTGCGCCTGACGGATGAGCCGGGGTTACGGCCCGGCACCTATGTGATCCGCGTACAAGGGGTTGAGCAGGCGCGCGACACCCTGCGCCCCGACCAGGTTTTGGTGCTTGATCCGGACAGCCTTGCCGGCTTGCCCCCGGGCGAGGCGGTATCAGAGCCTGTTTACGGCGCGCCGGCCCGTTGGATCGACGCCTCGGCGCAGGAGGACCTGGCCCTGTCCGGGGCCACCATCGTGGCCCCCGCCGAGGTGCTTGCCACGCATCTTCTTGAGGTGATCCGCGGCAATTTGAGCCGGTTGCTGACGATGAAATCCATGCGCCGCCTGCTGGATGAAATGGTCAATCTGTCCGATCCCGCGCGGGCCGAGGCAAACCGTAAGCTACTGGACGAGATCATCCCCGATCGTGTCCCCTCGGACCTGCTTCATGCGGTGCTGCGCCTTTTGTTGGCCGAGCAGGTCTCGATCCGGAACTTGCCCCTGATCCTCGAGGCCACGGCCGAGGCCCGGCAGGGCCATGCAACCCCCGAGGCGATCTGCGAACATGTCCGTCAGCGTCTGGGGTTTCAATTGGTGGCCGGGCTGCAACAACCCGATGGCAGCTTGCCACTGATCCAGCTGGCCCCGGAATGGGAAGAGACATTTTCCACCTACCAAGTGGATGGAGAGCGCGGGCGGCTTGACGTGGCGCTTCCGCCGGAGCTGTTCAATACCCTCACAAGCGGCATCGCCGAGGAGGTCAACAGGGCCGGGCAAAAGGGAATTTCGCCGGCTATCGTCACCTCGACCGCGCGCCGCCGGTTCCTCAAGACGGCGCTTTCGGCCAAACGGATCAACACGCCTGTCCTGTCCTTCGAAGAAATCGGCCTCGAGGCCCGGCCAAGCCTTGTCGGCATGGTGGCCGCGTGACCCAGATGGCCGAGGCGATTGACCTGTCGCGCGGCCTTCTTTGGCTACACCTTGCGGTCTTGTTGCGGGTCGGCCCCGCGATTGCGCTGTTTCCCGGCTTTGGTGAACAGGCCCTTCCGGTGCGGATCAAACTTGTGATCGCCTTGATGGTTACGGTCGTCATGGCCCCGGCGGTGGCGCCTTTCGTGCCGTCGTCGCAGGTCGCGCCGGGCAACGTCGTGTGGCTTGCCCTGAGTGAAAGCGCCGTTGGCCTGCTTATTGGGCTGGGTATTCGCCTGTTCGTCATGGCCCTGCAAACCGCCGGGTCCATCGCCGGGCAATCCACGTCGCTGTCGCATATCCTTGGCAGCGTGGGGGTGACACCCCTTCCGGCCATCGGCCATTTCCTGGTGATCGGCGGCATCGCCTTGGTGATGATCCTTGGCCTGCACGTCCGGGCGATACAGATGCTTGTGCTGACCTACGGGATTTTCCCGGTCGGGGTTTTCCCCGAGGCGGCCTCGGTCGGGCAATGGGGTATGCGGCAGGTGGCCGGGGCCTTTGCACTGGCCTTCACCCTCGCCGCGCCCTTTGTCATCGTTTCGGTGCTTTATAACCTGACGCTGGGCATCATAAACCGCGCCATGCCACAGCTTATGGTGGTGTTTGTCGGCGCGCCGGTCATCACCGGCCTTGGGTTGCTATTCTTGTTCCTGCTTGCGCCCACGATCCTCACGATCTGGGCCAATGCGCTCGACAGGTTCCTGGCCAATCCCCTGGGGGGCGGGTGAATGGCCGGACAGGACGACGACACCGATAAATCCCACGAGCCGACACAGCACAAGCTGGACGAGGCGCGCAAGAAAGGCGAGGTGGCCCGCTCGGCGGATATGACAACGGCCGCGGCCTATGCCGGGTTCCTTTTGGCGGGTCTTGTCGCCGGGGCAAGCGCGATCCGGACCGTCAGCGAAGGTTTCATGGTGTTGATCGGGCAGGCCTCGGGCCTTGCCCCGGTGGTTTTCGATGGCCCGGCCACCCCGCTTATGGGGGGGCTGATGGCCACGATGGCCATGGCCTTGCTGGCATGGTTTCTTGTGCCGGCGGGCATGGCGCTGTTGTCGATCCTCGCACAGCGCAGCTTTGTCGTGGCCGCAAGCAAGGTGAAACCGAAGGCCTCGCGCCTCAACCCGATCCAGAACGCCAAGCAGAAATATGGCCCCTCCGGCCTGTTCGAGTTTGCGAAAAGCTTTGTCAAACTCCTGTGCTACTCGGTGGTTCTCGGGGTTTACCTGACCTACCGGTTGCCCGAAATGACCGGTGCCTTGCATGCCGAACCGCAAGTTGTTGGCGCATTGCTCAGCCGGATGATGGTTGAGTTCATGTCGGTCGTTCTGGTGATCGCTTTGGTGATCGGCGGCATCGACCTTGTGTTCCAACATCATGACCATCGCCGCCGAAACCGCATGTCACACCGCGACCTGAAGGAAGAGCATAAACAGCACGAGGGCGACCCCCATATGAAACAGGAACGCCGCCAACGCGCGACCGAGATTGCCTCGAACAAGATGATGGCGGAGGTGCCAAAGGCCGATGTGGTGATCATGAACCCCACCCATTACGCGGTTGCCCTGCAATGGAGCCGCGCATCCGGGTCGGCCCCGGTCTGCGTGGCGAAAGCCACCGGGCACTTGGCGCTGGCCATCCGCGACCTTGCGGTCGAGAATGGTGTGCCCGTGCGGCGCGATCCGCCAACCGCGCGCGCCATCCATTCCATGACGGAGATCGGACAGGAAATCGACACCTCGCAATACCGCGCCGTGGCCGCCGCGATCCGCTTTGCCGATGCCATGCGCCGCAAGGCAAAGGCCTTCGGATGAGCCGCGGCTTGACGGACCTTGCGGCGCTGACCGAGGCGCAGTACCGGGCAAAACAGGCTGAATTAGAGCCTGTTTTGACCGAAGAGCGCCGGTTGCGCCGGGCCTTGGCCGATCTGGAAGACAATGTCAGCGGCAGTGCCGCGCTGCCGCTCGCCGATACCATGGACTTGCAGCGCGTGGGCGGGGATATGGCATGGCGGCGCTGGGCCGCTCAAAGCCGTAGCGACCTGCAAACAAAGCTGGCCCGGGTGCTGGCGCAAAAAGCCGCGAAAATGGCGGGCCTCAAGCAGGCCTTCGGCCGGGCCGAGGCCGTGGCCGCGATGAAACACCAAGAGGCCACAGATCGCACAGGTGCCCGGGACAAGGCACAGCTTGAGGCGGTTCAGGATCTGATCAGGCTGAAAATGTCACTTTGACGTCGCGGGCGGGCCCCGCGATGGGGGCCTCAGATATCCTGTCGTGCCAGATCGGTGATGAGTATACTGCGGACACCCTTGCCAAGGATGCCTTGCGCAACCTCTTTCAAGGCGCCGCGCAGGACGTCCATATTGTTGGAATTGGTGAACTCACCTTCGAACCCGCCCATGTTCGCGTGATCGAACAGCACCTGAAGGAAGCCATCGCGCAGCTTCGGTTCGCGTTCGTAAACCCCGGCATTCAGGCCCGCATCCACCTCGATGCCCAGGGACATGACCACAAGCGATTCAACCAGCTCATCGTGCACCACGGGCACCACGAACTGGTTGTTCAGCTTGACATAGGCCATGTCGTCATCCGCGTGACCCGCATTGCCTGCCGCATGGTCCCCTTTCGCCGGGTCTTGATACCCCGGTGTTTCGCTTTTTTCTGCCGGAACAGTCTCGTTTTTCACGGGGTCGGGGCGCAGGGCTAGGCCGGCGCCAACGCCACCGCCCAGGCCGACCGAAAGCATAAGAACAGGCAGAAGTTTCTTGATCATGTCGTTTCCCTCAGAATGGCAGGATCATGTCCAGCGCCTGCTGCCCATAGCGGGGCTGTTGCACATCGGTGATCTGGCCGCGCCCGCCATAGGAAATCCGCGCCGAGGCGATCTTGTCATAGGTGATCTCGTTCTGGCGCGAGATATCGCCGGGCCGGACGTAGCCCGTCACCAAAAGCTCGCGCAGTTCGAAATTCACCCGAACCTCCTGCGTTCCCTGGATTGCCATGACGCCATTGGGCAGAACCTGCGTCACCGTCGCCGCCACCCGCAGGGTCAGTTCTTCGCGGCGGCTGACGGACCCGTCGCCGCCCGACGACCCCGAAGAGTCAAGCGAAACCGCATCCGCCATGCTGGCCCCTTCGGGCAGGCGCTTGTCGATCCGCTGTGGCAGGCCCAGAAGCTGCGGCACCCCCATGTTCTGCGAGGCATTGCGCGAGCGCGAGGTCGAGTTTTCAATCGCGGCTTCCTCGTCGATCTCGATCACGACGGTCAGGATGTCCCCCCGCTGCACCGCCCGCCTGTCGCCGAACAGCGATTGCCGGCTCCCCGACCAGAGCGAGGCCTCGTCGACAGGGCGCTGAACCTCGGCGCGCAGCGGCAAACCGGGTTGCAGCATCGCCACATGTTCCGGGGTCGTTTCGGTCGGGCTGAGGCTGGGCGGCTTGCCGAAATGGTCCAAGCGGCCACAGCCCGCCAAGCCGAGCAAGATAAAAAACCAGAAACTGTTTAGGCGCAAAAGCATAATTTTTCCTTAACGTGAGACCATGATACGGCCATCCGGTAAAACCCGGCCCGAGACGGTATTGCGCGAGGACATGTTCATCACCCGCACCACTTCACCCGCCCCCGCCCGGCCAAGCGAGCGGCCTTCGGTGGTGATCCGCAGCCCGTTGCGCTCAAAGATCAGTGGCACGATCTGGTTGCGATCCACCAAGGCGGGTTTGCCCAGATCGCCCATCCGAATGGGACGCCCGGCATAAAGCGAGACCCGCGCCTCCAGTCCGATGACCGCCTCGGGGGTCGTGGCCGCGCCGGGGATCTCGACGGGTTTGACCATCACATCGCCGGGGCCGATGATGCTTTGTGCCCGGATGGTGCGCGCGGCCAAGACCGTATCGGCCATGGCGGGCGCCCCAAGGGCCAGCAGGAAGGCGGCAAGGCGGATCATCAGCGCACCTGCGTCGTCGCGCCAAGCATCTGGTCGGCGGCGGAAATGACCTTGGAATTCAGTTCATAGCCGCGCTGCGCCTCGATTAGTTCGGTCACTTCGCGCACCGGGTCAACCGAACTGTCCTCAAGGTATCCCTGTCGCAGGGTGCCAAGCCCGTCCTGCCCGGGCGTCGAGATCAGCCCAGCGCCCGAGGCTTCTGTTTCAAGGAAAAGGTTGCTACCCATGGCCTCCAACCCCTTGGCGTTGGTGAACCCGGCCAGGTTCAATTGCCCGATCAACTGCGCCTCGGCGGCATCGCGGAAGTAAGCATAAACCTCCCCCGCCGGGTTGATCGACAGGCTGCGCGCATCGTCGGGGATGGTGATCTCGGGCTGCACCGGGTAGCCATCCGAAGTCACGATCAGCCCATCGGCCGAACGCTTCAGCGCCCCGTCGCGGGTATAGGCCGATTGGCCCGACGGCAGCGTGACCTCCAAGTATCCATTGCCCTCGATCGCCACGTCCAGATCGCCGCCCGTGGGCGAAAGCGCCCCCTGCGCAAGGTTCACCGAAACGGCGGCGGGCCGCACCCCAAGGCCAAGCTGCACGCCGGTGGGCAAAACCGTGCCGTCATTGGCGTTCACGGTGCCGGGGCGGGCCATCTGCTGGTAATGCAGATCGGCAAATTCCGCCCGCCGGGTGTTGTAGCCTGTGGTCGACATATTGGCGAGGTTGTTGGAAATCGTTTCAACCCGCATCTGCTGGGCGGCCATGCCCGTGGCGGCAATCTTGAGGGCGCGCATATCGTTCTCCTGCGGTTAGCGTGTAAAGGCCTTGAGGGCCGTGCGGATGCGCTCGTTCTCGGCATCCAGGAAGCTTTGCCCCATCTCGTAGGCGCGTTGGATTTCCACCATGCGCGCGATCTGTCCGATGGGGTCGACATTGGCGCTTTCAAGGAAACCCTGAACGATCCGCCCGTCGAAAACAGGCTCTGTTCCGCCTGTCGTGCGAAACATCACGCCATCCTCGCGAATGAGGTCATGGGCTTCCACGGGCCGGACAAGCCCCAATTGCCCAAGCGGGCGGCCATCCGCGCTTAGCGTGCCATCGCGCGATATGGCGACATCGGCGGCATCGGGTGGCACGAAGACCGGCGCGCCCCCCGCATCCAGCACGCGAAAGCCATCGTTGGTCACCATCTCGCCCGCCGCCGAGAGGGTGAAATTCCCCGCCCTTGTCAGGCGCTCCCCCTGCGGCGTCTCGATCAGGAAGAACCCCGGGCCTTCGATCGCAAGATCAAGCGTGCCGCCGGTGGAGGTCAGCGCCCCTTGCAGCATCGAGGTATTGCGCACATTGGCCGTGGCCATCGAAAGCGAGGGGCCGCCGTCGGTGCGCGTTACATGCTCGGCAAAGATCAGCCCCTCCTGCCGGTACCCGGTGGTGGCGGCATTGGCGATGTTGTTGGCCACCACCTGCAATTCGCGCAACAGGCCCGATTGCCGTGTCAGGGTCGTGTAACCTGCGTTTTCCATCTTATCCTCCGATGATCAGCGGGATCAGCCGGTCTTGGAAAAATCCGACCAGTGTTTGCGTCATGAACCCCATGGTCAGCCAGAAAACCGCGACGATGGCGGCCAGTTTCGGCACGAAGGTCAGGGTCAATTCCTGGATCGAGGTCAGTGCCTGGAACAGGCCCACCGTGACACCGGCCAGCAAGGCCACCGTCAGGATCGGGAATGAAATGATCACCGCCACCCAAAGCCCCTGGCGCATGGAATCGAAGAAAATCACCTGGTCCAGCATGATCAGACCGGCATTCTCAGGATTTCCTGATAGGCCTCGACCACCTTGTTGCGCACCGTTACCGCCGTTTCCACGGCCAGTTCGGTTTGCGCCAAGGCCTGCACGAGGGCATGCGGATCGGCCTCGCCGGTCATCGTGGCCTTTGCGGTGGCTTCGCTTTCGCGCAGGGTGGCGGCGAAATCGCGCGCCACATTGCCAAGCGCCTCCCCGGGGCCGCCCGCGCCGGGCTTTGCCTCGGTCGCGGGGCGGGCGGCTGCATATTTCTGAACAGCGGAAAGAGGTTTTATATCCATTCTGGATCTCCTTTATTTGCGAAGCAGGTCCATCAGACCCGAGGACATTTGCCGCGCCTGCTCGAACATCTTGAGGTTCGCCTCATAGCTGCGCTGCGCTTCGCGCGCGTCAGCGATTTCAATCACCAGATCCACGTTGGACCCGCCGTAATGGCCGCTTTCGTCGGCCATGGGATGCGTCGGGTCGTACACCTGTTTCAGGTCCCCGCGATCCAGTTGCACAGGCCCGGTTTCCACCCGGCCCGTACCCTCGCCCGCCGTGAACTCGGTGCGGAACGAAATCGTCTTGCGCCGGTATCCCGGCGTATCGGCATTGGCGATGTTTTCCGACAGGTGGCGCAGGCGCTGTGCCTGCGCCTTCAGCCCGCTGGCGGTGACATCAAGGGATTTGGCAAATTCACTCATCCCTGGCCCTACTATCTTGCGCTCACTGCGTTGCGCAGAACCGTCAGGGAATGCTTGTAGATGGCCAGGGCGCGATCATGCTGTCGCTTGACCTCAACGGCCTTGACCATCTCGGTCTCGATCGACACCGAATTGCCGTTCGGATCGGACTCTGCGTCATGGCGAATGGACGGGTCATAAGCGCGGTTGGCACCCGCTCCATGCAGATGTGCGGCCCGTGTGGCCCTTGGGCGAAAATCACCGGTATCAGTCTCTAAATAGGCCTGAAACGGCGCTAAATCCCGCGCGGCATAGCCGGGGGTGTCGGCATTGGCCATGTTCTGCGCGATCAAGGCCTGTCGCGCTCCCGCGTGGCGGGCCATGGCATGCGACATGCGAAAGATGTCTAGGTTTTCAAACATCGGGGCTTCTCCCTCGATTGGCTTCAATCAAGGCTTAACCGTGATTCCTTTAGAAAGGGTTTGCGGAAAAACTTTTGGAGTTCCCGATGACGGAAAACACCCTGACACCCCCGACCCCTCATATCGCGCGGCTCAAGGCCGTGCGCCCCCTTGGCCGGGTCAGCGCCGTGCAGGGGCATAGCCTTTGTTTGTCTGGCCTTTCGGGCGAGGCGCGTTTGGGGGATCGGGTGCGCATCGACCGGGGCGCAGGCCCGCTTTTCGGCGAGGTCGTGCAGCTTGAGGAAGGGCGCACCGTCGTTTTGCCCGATGAGGTGCCCGTGGGCGTGGCGCTGGGCGATTCGGCGCTTTTGCTGGATGCCGCGACGATCTCGCCGACGACGGGCTGGGTCGGGCGGGTGATTGATCCCTTCGGAAACCCACTGGATGGAATGCCACTGGCAGCCGACCATACGCCATATCCCTTGCGGGCGCATCCCCCTGCACCGGCCGAGCGCCGCGCGCTGGGCGCGCGTCTTGAGACCGGGATGGCCGCCTTCAACACCCTGCTACCCATCGTGCGCGGGCAGCGGCTTGGCCTTTTCGCCGGGTCCGGTGTGGGGAAATCCAGCCTTCTGGGCCATCTGGGCAAGAATATGCAGGCCGATCTGGTGGTTTTCGCGCTGATTGGCGAACGCGGGCGCGAATTGCGCGAATTCGTCGAAAAGGTGCTTGGCCCCGATGGCATGCGGCGGGCGGTGATCGTTGCGGCCACCTCCGACATGTCGCCGCTTATCCGGCGGCGCTGTGCCTGGGCCGCGATGGCCGTGGCCGAGTATTTTCGTGATCAGGGGCGGCACGTCTTGTTGCTGGCCGATTCCGTCACCCGGTTTGCCGAGGCGCACCGCGAGGTGGCCACCGCCTCGGGTGAAATGCCCGCCCTGCGGGGTTACCCGGCCTCGACGTCGCATATGATCATGTCGCTGTGCGAACGCGCGGGGCCAGGTGCGGGGGCGGCGGGGGACATCACCGCGCTGTTCAGTGTCCTGGTGGCCGGCTCGGATATGGATGAGCCGGTCGCCGATATCTTGCGCGGGGTGCTGGACGGCCATGTGGTTTTGGATCGTACGATTGCCGAGCGCGGCCGCTATCCGGCGATTGACTTGCTACGCTCGGTCTCTCGCAGTTTGCCCGCCGCCGCCAGTGATGACGAGAATGCCCTCATTGCGCAGGCGCGTGCCCGTCTGGGGGCCTATGCCGCCTCCGAAACGATGATCAGGGCCGGGCTTTACAGCGAAGGCAGTGATCCGGAGCTGGATCAGGCGGTGCGCATCTGGCCGGACCTGGATGCATTCCTGGCGGAATCCGAGCCGAATACGATCACCGACAGTTTTGCGCGCCTTGGCCTGATCCTGCGGCGTGGGGCAGCCACAGGCCGCGCGCGCAGGTCCGAACACGGCCTGCCCGCCCCCCGCCAGACCACGGCGCGGGCCACCCCGCATCATGCACCCAAACGGTCAGATCCCTAGGCGGGTCGCATCCCCCGGCGCCACCAACATCAAGACCCGCCGCACAAGGGCATCAGAACTGCCGCGGCGCCTGCTGCAACAGGGTCAGGGCGATGGCATTGGCGCTTTGCGCCTGCATCCCGGCCACCTGATCGCGCAGCAGGTATCGCTCAATCAGCCCATCCAGAACCTCGGCATCTTCCAAATCCGAAAGGCGGGCGATGCCCAGTTGGCTTTCACTGCGGTCCGTAAAAACCTCAAGCTGCTGATCCAGGCCCAACTGTGCAAAACTGTCCGGCAACCCAAGCGCCACCTCGAACACCTTGCGCAGGGGGGGCGTGCCCATGATCCGAAACCAAAGGGACTCGTCACTGTCCGGGCGTTCCTGCGCGATCTCGGCCAGTTCACGCTCGGCATTCATGGCCAGGCGCAGGCTTTCGTCCTGATCGCCCACCGCCACCTCGAAAGAGATCGCGCGAAAACGGGCCGTGATCTCGGCGCCGAACCCCTCGCTTTGCGTCGCCGGAGTGCCCCCATCGCCAAAGCCAAAAGTCTCTGACAGCGCCTTGTAGCGGTCATCGGCAAGCTTGTTGGCAAGCGCATCCTGCGACTCGACCCCGCCTTCCAGGATACGCCGGATCAAGAAGCGGTTATCCAGGTCATCCTGCAACCCGAAGGCCCCCAGGGCGACGCGCAAAAGCCGGCGGTCCGCCACCAGGTCCTCGGCGCTGGTGATCTCGCCGATCCTGGTCTCGAAATAGGTAGTATCGCGGCTGATGACGGGGGATTTCTCAAAGGCCTCGGCCTGGCTGTCCCGCGTGGCATTCAAAAAGGCCCAACCGCTCAGGCCCGACATCGGTATGACGGGTTGAAAACTCATTGCACACCCTGCGCCAAAAGCCGGTCTTCCCGGGGCAGCAATCCACGAAGCGCCTTGAGACATTGATAATACTGGGCGTTCAACACCGCCTCGGTCGCGCGGGACAGATGCGCATGGCTGTCAGGGTCGGTGAAAACCCGGCTCAATTCCTCGATCCGGCGCAACAGACGCAGGCGCGCCTCGTCCGGTTCGGCATCGCCCGACAACACCAATTGCGTCGCATAGCAGACGCGCCGCACCGGGGTATTGGCTTCATCGGGGTGAATGGCATCGCGCAGCCGCAGGATATTCGCCTCGGGCGTCACGATGGAAAGGCGCGATCGCCGCTCGCCGTTTTCGATCACGGCGCCATTGATCAAAACCCGTTCTTTCGGGCTCAGTTTCAGGACAAGACCGCTCATGCCGATGCCCCCCCATCGCGCAACCCCCTGAGGATCGCGGTATTCACTTCGATCAGGGGCGCGGCACTTGCCCCTTGGGTCAAAACCTTGCTGCTGTGCAGCCGGGTGAATTCCGCAAGATAGACAATCCGCGCGCGCAGCGCCTGGGGAAGCGGATTTCCCGCATCCGCCACGTCGGCGGCCAGGAGGGTCCACAGCCTGCGATTGTCATGAATGGCGGCGGCCATATCGCGAAACCCTGTCGTCCCGCGCTCCGATGCCGTTTTCAGCGCATGGGTAATGCGCGCGATGGCGTCATATTCAACGCCGCGATGGGTGCGGGTGGCCTGCGCATCTTGCCGATAGGCATTCTGTGCCATTTGGATCGCGTTCACATCAAATCCTTCCGGTTTGGGTCTGTCGTGTCAGGATGCGTCGGGGCGCCCGGTGCGGGGCGCCCCGATCAGTGTTAGCCCCTGAACAAGGACAGGATGGCCTGCGGTGCCTGGTTGGCGATGGACAACGATTGCGTCGCAAGCTGCTGTTGCACCTGAAGGGCCTGCAGCCGCGCCGAGGTCTCTTCCATATCCGCATCCACCAAGGCACCGATGCCGGATTTCATCGCATCGGTCAGCTTGCCAACGAAATCGTTCTGGTCGCTGACCCGCTTGGCCGAGGCCCCAAGATCCGCCGCCCCCTGAACCGCGATTTGCAAAAAGCCTTCGATTTCGTCCAGGGCCGTCTGCGCATCGGCGGCCGACGCGATCGAGGTGCGCGACGTCATGTCAAGGTTGGCTTCGAAATCAACCCCGGCCACGTCGATGGTGGAAATCGTCGGTGGGTTTGAATTGCTGTCGTCGTTGGCCCCTGACCGGTCAAGCGAGGACAGAACGGTTAGCTGCGTGCCGCCGTTGCCGTCCACATCCGTCGCCAGAAGGTTCACACCGTTGAATTGCGCGGCCCCCGTGATGGCGGTGATCTGGTTCGCCTTCTCGGTCATATCGGCTTCGATCTTGCCGAAATCGGCTGTTTCGCTGGTTCCCGCGGCGGCAAGTTCGCGCATTTCGCCCAGGATGTCGACGATCTGTTCGGCCCCCGCCGAGGCGACAGCCACCGTCGATTCACCCACGGCAAGCGAGTCCGAGACCGCCTTGAAGCCGTTGACATCCGATTCCATCACCTTGGAAATCGCCCAGATGGCCGAATTGTCCTTGGCAGAGGAAATCTTTTTGCCGGTCGACACCATGTCCTGTGTCTTGGCAAGGTTCGAATTGACCGATTTCAGGGTTTGCAGCGCCACCATCGCGCTGTTGTTCGTCAGAATGCTCGACATAGCATGTTCCTTTAACGCTTGGCGCTTTTGCGCCATGTTTCATACACCCGCCTCCGCCAGAGGCCGGGCCAAACAGTCGTTCTGACATCTGCAGCCGATGGGGCTTGTGCCCCTGCCGCGCCACCCGTTCCGGATGCAGGCACAGCATGGGCCTTGAGATGCTAACGGAACCCTAAAACGCGCCCCCGTTATCATGGGCATTTGACACAAATCCCTCAGGCCCGCTTTTCCACGCTGAAATCGGCCTCTCCTTCGATGGTGGTCTTGGTGCCCTTGGCGTCATAGGTTTCAAGCCCGCGCCTGACCCGGCGCAGGGCGGCCATGCGCGCGGCCACGTGCCGTATCCCTTGCAACGCGCCATCCAAAAGCGCCTGATTGCGCAATACCTTGGCCTCCACGGCGCCCATTTCCGGGCGCTCGGCCTCGGTCAGGGCATTCAGCGCATCAATCAGCCGCTCCTTGTTTTCCAAAAGCGTTGCGATGGCCTCCAGGTCGCCTGCCAAAAGCGCCGCGCGCTCTTGTTCAAGCAGGTCATCCAGACGGTTTATCAGGGTTTGCGCGTCTTCATGGTTCATCTCGGGTCTCCATCATTGCGTTCAGGAAATGTTCGGCCAGGCCGATTCCGCCGGTTTTGGCGATCTCCTCGGCCACGGCCTGCCGGTGGAACGAGGCGAATTGATCCCCGCCCGGCCCACCGGAAAACGAATTTTCCTGCGTGCCGAATCCGGCGCCTTTCAACATCTCGGCCAGGAAGGTCGCTTCCAATTTCCGTGCTGCTTCGCGCGCCGGCGACAGGTCGGAGAAAGCCGCCCTTGGCGCCGCGCCCTTGGGGGGAATCGGTAAAAAATCAGTCACTGTTTTACCTCGAATTGTGGACAAGACCCCGCCATTTGACCGCAATTCGGTAAAGAACCGGTAACCGGCATCTGCCATGCTTTCCCCAACTGAGGAAGAAATCCCGGAGAGCAGCATGCTGCCAGTTCATACAACGCCTGTCGCACAGGATCAGACGTCGAAACCGCGATCGCCCGCGCATCCCGCCCCCAAGGCGGCGCATCCGCCTTTTCTTGCCGTTTTCGGGGCGGCGCATCTGCAATCGCCTGCGCCGCAAGCGGAGCCGGAAACCGATTTGCCCAAGGCCGAGGGGGGCGAGGGCCCCGGCACCTCGCCGCCTTTGGACGGTGAGGTGCCGCAGGTTGATGCATCGCCTCCCAAACCGGACACGGCAGACCCCGAGGCGGTGGAGATGGCGCAACCCACCTTGCCCGGCGCAGACCCCGCGCGACCGGGGCAAGGTGGGGCGTCCGACAGCTTGATATCGGGGGCTCAGGCATCGGTCACGCGGGGGCGGCCCCACCCGGTGTTCGGGCCCGGCCCGGCAACAACCACGGAAACAGGCTCTGATACCGCCCAAAAGCAGCTTGAAATCTCCTCGAAAGCACCAAGGGCACCGCTGATTCCGGGCAATGGGCAGGCCGCTGAGGCCCATGCGCCTGTGCCGCCACGGCTTGCGATGCCGGATCGGGCGGGGCACGCGATGGTGCGCCCGCCCGTGTCGGAAACGGCCGGTCAAGAGGGGCAAACACCCCCGCGCGCGGCCACGGGACGTCTTGCCGCCAAGGATGCGGCGCCTGCATCCGGCGGTATGGCGTGGCATGTGGCGGCGTCGGAAAACGGCGCCTCGCCACGCCAAGCGCGCGAGGCGCCGGCCCGGGGTCGCGGCGACCCGCCTTTGCCCCTGTCCCAAACGCCGGCCCCGCCATCCCCGACGCCCACCGGCACGGCACAGACCGCACAGCTGCCCACCATGACGCCCCGATTGCCCCCGTCCGCC
>NZ_JASHIM010000012.1 GCF_030733685.1 Roseovarius sp. MMSF_3281 | reverse complement strand
GAGCAATCAGAGCATCCGGATACTTACGAGCTCCCGCCCGCAAACATACTTACACGTCAGCGACAGACTGGATATTTACCAAAAGAAGAAGGGCGGTCAGCCCGCGTGGATCGCCCTGCCGATCTTGGCGCTGCGCCGTCCGGTGCTGTTGTCACGCCCCAGGGTGCGGCACAACAGGGCCACCGGGATGAGGCCGAAGCCCACCAGCACCAGCGAGGGCACCGCCGCCTGTGCCAGCCGCTCGTCCGAGGCGAGCCTGTGCGCCTGCACCGCCAGCGTCTGGAAGTTGAAGGGATGCAGGATCAGGGTGGCGGGCAGTTCCTTCATCACGTCGACAAAGACGATCAGGAGGGCGGTCAGCACGCTGGTCCTGGCCACCGGCAGGTGCACCCGCCACAGAAGGCTTGGCCCCGGCTGGCCCAGCGACCGGCCAATCGCGTCGTAATGCGCCGGGACGGTCGCCATGCCGCTGTCATAGGCATTGAGCGCGGCGGCCATGAAGCGCGCCATATAGGCCACCACCATCAGCCAGATCGACCCGGTGATCAAAAGCCCCGTGTCGATCCCGAAGGTGGCCTCCATGATATCGTCAATCAGGTTGTCCAGCGCCGCCATCGGCACCATCAACCCCACCGCGATCACGCCGCCCGGCACCGCATAGCCAAGCCCCGCGGCGATCACCATGCCCTTGGAACGCCGCCCCGGGTTGGTGCGCGCCCGGAAACCGATCAGCACCGCGCCCACCATGGTCAGCACCGCCGCCACCGCCGCCACGGTGACCGAGTTTTGCATGAACCCCAGGTAGCGGGCCGACAACAGGCTTTGCCCCGAGCCGAAGGCCATGACCCCCAGCATCACCACCGGGATCACAAAGCCCAAGAGCACCGGCAGCAGGCAGATCACCATCGCCAGCCACCCCTTGGCGCCGCTCAGCCGGGGTTTTTCCATGGTCTCGAACCGCGCACCGCGCCCGGCGGTGCGCGCGCTGCCCCGCTGGGCGCGCTCCAACCCCGCCAGCAGCAGCGCGAAACTGAGCAGGCACAGGGAAAGCTGTGCCGCGGCCCCCCGATCCCCCATGGAAAACCACGCCTGATAGATGCCCGTGGCAAAGGTCTGCACGTTGAAGAACGCCACCGTGCCATAATCGGCGATGGTCTCCATCACCGCCAAAAGCGCGCCACCGGCAATCGCCGGCCGCGCCATGGGCAGGGCCACCCGCCAGAACGCCCGAATGGGCGAGCGCCCCAGCGTCCGCGCCACCAGGAAGGCGTTCGAGGATTGCTGTTTGAACGAGGCCCGCGCCAACAAGTAAACGTAAGGATAAAGCACGATGGTCAGCATCAGGGCCGCACCGCCAAGGCTGCGGATTTCGGGAAACCAGTAGTCGCGCGGCCCCCATCCCGTCACCTCGCGCAACAGTGTCTGCACCGGGCCGGGATGATCCAGCAGATGGGTATAGGCATAGGCCAGAACATAGGCCGGAAAGGCCAAGGGCAGCGCCAGCGCCACCTCCAACAGCCGCACACCGGGAAAGCGGTACACCGTGACCAACCACGCGGTGATACTGCCCACCACGGCGGTTGAGACCCCCACGATCGCCACCAAGGCCAAGGTCGCCCCCACATAACGCGGCAGGACCGGGCCAAGCACATCGGTCCATGTCTGCCAGTCCCCCGTAAGCGCGGCCAAGCCCGCCGTCACGATGGGCGCGACGCAAAGGATCACCACGATCCAGGCCAAGCGATGTAAAAGACGTTCAGACATGAAAAGGCGCCACCGACAGGGATTTCCCTGCCATGGCTGCCACAAAAGCCCCGGGCATTCCAGCCATTCCCGACAAAAACTCTACGGCATAACGGCGCAGGGGCCATGCCGCGGGTTGGCGCGGCTCTCGATGCCTTGATCAATCCAGAGCCGCCGCCCCGGGGGCGCGCAGGGCCACCGCAAGCAGGGCTTGGACCCCAAGGTCACGCCCCGCACCTTGGCCAATGCGCGGGACTCATCCCTGCCCTATCCGTAAGATATACAGAAAGACCCTCGGCCGGCCCGCCCAGGGCCATCGCCACGCCATGCAATCACTTTGTCAGGATCAACTTGCCCGCCCGCGTGATCCGAAGGGTGTAAAGCTTGCCATCCAGAACGATGGTCGCGGTCGACCCACCCATGGTCAGGCTGCGTGCGTCATGACACTTGGGATCGGGGCGCAGTTCGGGTTCGGCTTTGCTTTGGGCCCGGATCATCGCCGCGTCTCCATCCGGTCAAGGAATTTTTCAAGCCACACCTCGCCGGGCCAGTGCCCGGCCATGGCCTCCTGCAAGATATCCTCGCGCAAGGCTGGAATCCCTAGGGTGGGCGAATGGGTCTGCTGTTTCATCGGCTCTCTCCCGTTGCTGTCGCAGGCTGCGCCGGGCTTACCGTTGGGTTTGGCTAGGCAATTGCCCATTTCATGACTCTTTCAGTCAGATTTGTCAATTCCGATTCTTTTAGTCGGTTAATTTTCCGCGATAATTCTGGCGCCGATATACGATATCTAGTACAATTGGCCCGTATCCGAGCAGCGAAGCGCAAGGGAAAGGCCCGGCATGACGCTTCATACGATTAAACAGTTGCCTATCTCTTTGCGTACACAACATAAAAGTGACGTGCGCACGCAATTTGCCGCGCTTTGCTATCGGATGAGCAAAGGCAAACCCGAGATTCTCCTGATCACCAGCCGCGCCTCGCGGCGCTGGATCATTCCCAAGGGCTGGCCGATGGATGGCAAGACCCCTGCCCAAAGCGCGATGACCGAAGCCTGGGAAGAGGCTGGCGTGATCGGCAAACCCGTTGATATCTGCCTCGGGCTCTATTCCTATCGCAAGATCATGGGGGCGAAACAATTCCTGCCCTGCGTGGCGCTTGTCTATCCGGTCAAGGTCAAATCCCTGGCCACGGATTTTCCCGAGGCGGGGCAGCGCAAACGCAAATGGATGCGGCCGAAAAAGGCCGCCGACCGGGTGTCGGAACCCGAACTGGCGCAAATCCTGCGCAACTTCGACCCCCGCCTCTTGGGGCGCAAACGCTGAACCCTGTGCTTGATCTGGGGCGATAAAGGCATAATTATCGACCAACGTGTTTTCCGGGATGACAGATGATTCACTTCACTTTGAAATGTGACAAGGATCACCGCTTCGACAGTTGGTTCCAATCCTCCGAGGCCTTCGACAAACTGCAGGCGGCGGGCATGGTGTCCTGCACTGAATGCGGCTCAACCCAAGTGGAAAAGGCCATGATGGCCCCGCGCGTACAGGCCAGCCGCAAGAACGCCACGTCGCCCGACGACCGGGGCAGGGCCACCCCCGGCCCGCTAAGCACCCCGGCCACCGCCGCCGAACAGGCCATGGCCGAGCTGCGCCGCAAGGTCGAGGAAAATGCCGATTACGTGGGCATGAATTTCGTCAGCGAGGCCCGCGATATCCATGATGGCCTTTCCCCTGAACGTGCGATTTACGGCGAGGCCAAGCCCGAAGAGGCCCGCAAACTGATCGAAGACGGCGTGCCGGTGGCCCCCCTGCCCTTCGTACCGGGCCGCAAGTCCAACTGATCCACGGTTGACAATCCTGTGCCGCTGGGGCCGCATGGCGGCATCCCTGTCAGGCGGAAAGGATCAGGCCCATGCATATCGTCATCACCGGCGCGAACCGTGGCATCGGACGCGAACTATTCGACCGGTACACCGCCGCGGGGCATGACGTGACAGGCACCTCCCGCCAAGGCGGCGAATTCGCCACGCTGGATGTCACCAACCCAGACAGTCACGCGGCGCTGGCCCGCGCGCTTGATGGCAAGCCGATTGATCTGTTGATCTGCAATGCCGGGGTCTACCTCGACAAGGGCGAAAACCTGGCCGATGGCTTCCCCGCCCAGATGTGGGCCGAAACCTTTGCCGCCAATGTCACCGGCGTGTTCCTGACGGTGCAATCGCTTCTGCCCAACCTGCAGATGGAAAACGGCGCGCGGGTGGCGATCATCTCAAGCCAGATGGCCAGCCACACCCGCGCCCCGGGCGGCAGCTATATCTACCGCTCGTCCAAGGCCGCCGCGCTGAACCTCGGGCGCAACCTTGCCGCGGATCTGGCCCCCTTGGGAATCGCGGTGGGAACCTATCACCCCGGCTGGGTCAAAACCGACATGGGCGGCGACGCGGCGGCGATCACGGTCGAAGAATCCGCCGTCGGCCTGATCGACCGCTTCGACGACCTCAGCCTTGAAACCACCGGTTGCTTCAAAACCTACGACGGCGAAGATCACCCCTATTAGAGCGTATCCAGTTTACGTTGAATCAAAGTGCATCACCAATGTCCCGAGAAGGCCGTAGGCCTGACAGGGTATTGGTGAGACAACAATAACTGGAAACGCTTTGATCCGCGTCTGACCGCCAAGCATTTTCGAAAATGCTTGGCCCTGCACCCTTTGCAAAGGGCGCGCAAAGGGGTTTCGAAACCCCTTATCAAGCGTTTTCGAAAACGCTTGACCGGCCAAGGATCGTACGACTCGTACGGTCGGGCCTGCGCGGCCCGTGATTTTCGTACGAAACGCGGCGGGTCATCGTACGACTCGTACGAAAATCTCAGGCCCGTTTGACCGGCGAACGGATCACCAAGGCGCGGAACTCCTCGACCAATTCGGCGTGATCCCGATCGGCATCAATCGCCAATCGCCGCAGCCCGAAATGCACCTGCGCCATCTTCTGGTAATAGCTGGTATAAGCATAATTCGTGGCCGCCCCGGCGGCGGCGCCCAGGATCGGAACAGTCTGCGCCGCCAGCTTTTGGCCCAACACCGTGGCCAGCCGGGGCGCCACCCGCGCGATCACCGCCTGCACGCTGGCGCCGGTCACCGCCACCCGCGTGCTCAGAAAGGCCAGATCGGCCCCATCGTCATGATCCAACGGCCCGGCAGCGGCGAAAACCTGCAGGCAATCATGCCTAACCCCTTGTTCCTGCGCCGAGAATCCATTCTCGACGGCGACGTCCTGTATCGCGCGCAACAACACCGTCGTGGTCACCGGAAGCTCTGCCATGGCGCTTGGCAACCCGCCAAAGCCGCCCGCCGCCCCCATCGCGGTGGTGACCGCCCGCGTCATCCAGCCGGGGCTTTCGCCCACCACGTCGCGCGACCGATGCGCCGCCTCCATGGCGATTCTCAACGCGTTTTCAGTGCCTTCGCCCAAACGCCCGCGCACCTGCGGCGGCAATCGGTCCAGCAGGTTTTCGGCCTGCCCACCGATCAGGTTGAGCACCTGAATACCCGCGTTCGACGCCCCGGAATGGACCTGCGCCAAGGCGCGCAAGCGGCGTTCCACCTCGTCACTATCTATTTGTTTTTCAATGATTTCCACGGAAGCCCCCGGCGCTGTCACCCCTTATAGATCAGGGCATGCGCGCCGGATTTCAAGCGGCACGTTCCACAAGCCCTGAAAGACCCGCCCAAGCGCCGGGTTGCAACTCCAGCCCCAGAACCCGCTCGGGGTTGGTGGGGGGTGGCATCTGCACGCCCTCCAGCTTGGTAAATCCGAACCGCCCGTAATAGGGCGCATCCCCCACCAGCAGCACCCGCTGCCAGCCGCTGTCTTTCGCCAGATGCAGGCTTTCGCGGATAAGACCCCCGCCAAGCCCTTCGCCCTGCCGCGTGGGGTGGACCGCCACCGGCCCCAAAAGCAGCACCCGTGCATCGCCCACCCGCACCGGCCAAAACCGGATCGCGCCCGCCAAAATACCGTCCGGATCGCGCGCCACCATGCTCAGCCCGGCAACGGGCGGCACGTCATCGCGCAACCGGTACGACGATAGCGCCTCGCGCCCCGGCGCGAAGCAGAGGTCGTAAAGCGCCTCGACCTCCCACCAATCCTCGTCTGTTTCTGGCCGTAACTCGAACACGGGGGTACCTGCGAAGCCCTTGTGAATTAAACTGGAATTGCGCCTAGCACGGCGTTACCTCTGGCAAAAGACGGAAAAAACAGGAAGCATACGCAATGTTCTATACCCCCGATCAGGGCCACGGGCTGCCCCATAACCCCTTCAACGCCATCGTCGCCCCCCGCCCCATCGGCTGGATTTCCTCGCGCGGGGCGGATGGGCAGGACAACCTCGCGCCCTATTCGTTTTTCAACGCGGTGGCTTATGTTCCGCCTCAGGTGATGTTCTCCTCCACCTCGGCCAAGCCCGACCGGGACGACACCAAGGACAGCGTCGCCAATATCCGCGACACCGGCGTGTTCTGTGTCAATATTCTTGGCGAAGATCTGCGCGACGCCATGAACCGCACCTCGGGCGCGTGGGATCGCGAGGTGGATGAATTCATCGACGCGGACCTTGAGAAGGCAGACTGCGAAACCATCGCCTGTTCCCGCGTGGCCGCGGCCCCCGCCGCGCTGGAGTGCAAACTGACCCAGATCGTCACCCTGCCGGGCAAGGCGAATTTCGTGGTGTTTGGCGAGGTGACGGGCATCCATATGCGTGACGATTGCCTGCGTGACGGGCTGTTCGATCCCGCCGCCTACAGGCCACTGGCGCGGATGGGTTACCAGGATTACACGGTGGTGCGCGAGACCTTCTCGCTCAAACGTCCGGGATGAGCACCCGATGTCTTGAAAGAGACCTCTGCCCCCTTTGGAGCATTGAAAAGCGGGCTGCGCCTGCTTGGATAAAGCGTTCCGCCTTTAACCTGATGCATCAGCGAAAGGCGGAACGCGTGCAACGATTGAGCGGAGCACTGCGTTTCGCGAAAATCTGTGATTCAGGTTTTTCGCGAAACGCTTTAGGCGCTTGCGCGGCACGAAGCAATTTGCGCGTGTCTCGGTAAAATTCATACGATTCAATGTTTTGCAACGTTGATTGCGCCTGCCGAGGGGGCAGGCCCAGCCCGGTGTATCCGCCGGGCTGGGCGGATGGAAAAACGCGTGTCGCAGCCTCCGGAAAGCAATCGGGCCGAAATCTTCGAAAGAGTCCGGCCCAAGCATTTTTTTGCGCATTGCGCCTTAGTGACCGCCACCCAGAATGCCGGTCTTGACGCTGTAATCCGCCGCGACGGCATAATCGGGGTCGTCGTCACTATCGACCACCAGATGCCCCGCCTTGGTCAGCAGCTTGTGACAATCGCGCGTCAGGTGCCGCAGTTGAAGCCGCTTGCCCGCCGCCTCGTACTTCGCGGCCATCGCCTCGATCGCCTGCAGCGCGGATTGGTCCACGACCCGGCTGTCGGCGAAATCGACCACCACGGTTTCAGGGTCGTTCTTGGGGTCGAACATCTCGTTGAAGCCTTCGGCAGAGCCAAAGAAAAGCGGCCCCTGCACGCGGTACACCTTGGTGCCATTGTCCTGCATATCGGTCACCGCGTGAATACGCTTGGCATTGTTCCACGAATAGGCCAGCGCCGACACGATCACCCCCACGACCACGGCAATCGCAAGGTCGTATTTCACTGTCACGACCGTTACCAGCACGATCACCATGGCATCGGTCAACGGCACCTTGCGCAGGATGGTGAGAGAGTTCCAAGCAAATGTCCCGATCACCACCATGAACATCACACCCACCAGCGCGGCCAGCGGGATCAATTCGATCACCGGCGCGGCAAACAGGATAAAGATCAGAAGGAACAGCGCCGCCGCAACCCCCGCAAGGCGCATCCGCCCACCGGATTTCACGTTGATGATCGACTGCCCGATCATCGCACAACCGCCCATGCCGCCGAAGAACCCGGTCACGGTATTGGCGATGCCCTGCGCGATACATTCCTGGCTCGCGCCGCCGCGTTCGCCGGTCATCTCACCCACGAGGTTCAGGGTCAGCAGGCTTTCGATCAGGCCAATGGCGGCAAGGATCACCGCATAGGGCAGGATGATCTCGAAGGTCTCAAGCGTCAAAGGCACGGTGGGGATATGGAAACTGGGCAATCCCCCCTGGATCGAGGCCAGGTCGCCCACCCGCGGCACATCCAGACCAAGGGCAATCACCAGCCCGGCGACAACCGCAATCCCCGCCAGCGGCGCGGGGATAATCCGGGTGATCTTGGGCATGATCCAGGTGATCGCCATGGTCAGCGCCACAAGGCCCAGCATGGTCCACATCGCCATGCCCGAAAGCCACTCACCGCCGCTCATGCCATGGCCGGTGTTCTCCATGGTGCCGGGCACCTTGAATTGCCCCAGTTGGGCCAGGAAAATCACGATCGCCAGACCGTTCACGAAACCCAGCATCACGGGGTGCGGTACCAGCCGGATGAACTTGCCCCAGCGCATGACACCAGCGATGATCTGCAAGGCCCCCATCAGAACCACCGTGGCAAAGAGGTATTCCACCCCGTGCTGCGCCACGAGCGAAACCATGACAACCGCCAAGGCCCCCGTCGCCCCCGAGATCATCCCGGGCCGCCCGCCGATAAGCGCGGTGATCAGGCCAACCAGAAAGGCCGCGTAAAGCCCCACCAACGGGTGAACCCCGGCGACAAAGGCAAAGGCCACCGCCTCGGGCACCAAGGCCAGGGCAACCGTAAGACCCGATAAAAGTTCAATGCGCACACGGGCGAGCGTCAGCCCCTCACGTGGCATAAGGCGAAGATCGGGCATACCAAGGCGATTGGCAAACCCGGAAAGGAGTGCATGTTTCAAAGCGCGATCCTGTCAGCGTATCGTTTGCGGCGTCAAACACCCGCTTTACAGCGGCCAACACCGGTTGGGAACCGCCCCTAAAGGATATCTGAATTGCGCTCAAGCCATGGAATGCTGCACCTGCAAAACTGTGGCTTTACGGTTCGCGGAAGGCCTCTTGGCTTTTGTACAGCGGCTTGAGCAGATATTGCAGCACCGTCTTTTCGCCGGTGTGCAGCTCCACCTGCGCCTGCATGCCCGGGCGAATCTCGATACGTTCCTGCCGCGGCGTCAAGTTGTCGGTATCCACCCGAAGCGTCACCTTGTAATGCGGGTTACCATCCGGGTCGCGGGCCTTTTCATCCTCGAAGGTATCGGCCGAGATCAAATCCACCACCCCCTTGAGCGATCCGAATATCGTGTAATCATAGGCCGTTAGCTTGATGGTCGCCTCTTGACCCTTGCGGATGTTGGCAATGTTTTCCGGGGCCACCTTGGCCTCGACGAACAATTCCTCGTCCAACGGAATGATCTCAAGAATCTGCTCGCCGGGGCGCACCACGCCGCCGATTGTCGTGACGTTGAGGTTATTGACGATCCCGCGCATCGGGCTTTCCAGCACGGTGCGGTTCAACTGGTCCTGACTGGATTTCAGGTTCTGCTTGAGCGTGCCCAATTCCTTCAAGGTCTCGGAATATTCCTTGGCGCGCTCCAACTCGGTCTGGGTGACGATCTCGTCATAGCGGGTCTTGGCATCGGCATAGGCGCCGCGCGCGCGGGTCACCTCGATCAAGGCCACGATCTTTTTCTTCAGCAGGTTTTCCAACAGGCGCATTTCCTCGCCCGCCTGCTCCATCACCTGTTTCGCGCCTTCGCTGCGCTTGACGAAATCCTCCTGCCGCGCCTTCAGAAGGGCCTTTTCCGAGGCCACCATCTCGGGGCTGCGCAGGGCCATGTCATCGGGCACGGTAAAATCATACTGCCCGGCCAATTCGGCCTCCAACCGCAAGCGCCGAATTTCAAACGCCGTGATCTGATCGCGCAGATCCTCGACCGAGGATTTGAATTGCGTGCCATGCAACCGGGCCAGCACATCGCCGCGCTGCACGATGTCACCTTCCTGCACCATCAATTCCGACAAGATACCGCCCTCAAGGTTCTGAATGATCTGCGGGCGCGAGGATGAAATGAACGATCCTTCGGCGCGCACGATCTCATCCACCCATGCGAAGGCCGCCCAAAGGATGAACAGCCAGACCGTGATCGCGCACAGCCATATGGTCAGGCTGGGGCCGCGTAGCCGCTCGTTCAACTGCACGGCAAGGTTCGTGCTGCTTGCGCTCATCTCAGGCACCTCCCTTGCCGCCTTGGGCCAGATGCGCCAGCACCTGATCGCGCGGCCCATCGACGGCCAGACGCCCGTTTTGCAAGATCATCGTCCGGTCGGTCAGTTGCAGGATCGGCACCCGGTGCGTGGCAATCACCGCCGTCCGCCCCTGCAGCCAGCTTTCCAAGCGGCTGACCAAGGTTTTCTCAAGCGTCTGATCAAGCGCTGCGGTCGGTTCATCCAGCAGGCACACCTTGGGGTCTTGCAGCCACAGCCGCGCCCAACCGATGGATTGCCGCTGTCCTTGGCTCAATCCCTGCCCGCCATCGCGAATTTCAAGGTCCAGCCCCTTGGGATGGCTTTTCACGAATTGGCCCAGCCCGGCGAAATCCAAGGCCTGCAACAGCCGGTCGTCGTTGCGTTCCAAAAGCGTCAGATTCAGGTTCTCGCGCAGGGTTCCGGTAAACAGGCGCACGTCTTGGCCCAGATAACCGATCAAGCGGCGTAAATCGCGCGGCTCGATCTGATGCATATCCGCGCCATCCAACAACACCCGCCCCTTGGCCGGGGAATAAAGCCCCGACAGCAGCTTGAGGAAGGTGGATTTACCCGATCCATTGGCCCCCAGAATGGCCAGCTTCTGCCCCGGTTTCAGCGACAGCGCGGCAATGTCCAGAACCGGCGCCGTCCCTTCGTCATAACCAAATTGCACCTCGCGCAGTTCGAACCCGCCGTTAATGCTTTCGCGGCGCATATACGTCCGGCCCTCGGCGCTGTCCTGTTCGGCATTGGCAATCGTGTCCAAGCCGTTGAGCGCCGATTTCACGTTGCTCCATCGCGCCATGGTGCCAGAAAGCTGGGTCAGCGGGGCAAGGGTGCGGCTGGTCAGGATGCTGACCGCGATGATCGACCCCACGGTAAATTCACCGGCGAACACCAGATAGGTGCCGGTGATGATCGCGGTGATATAGGTCGCCTGCTGAACCGCCTGGCTCCAGAACGTGAGGGTCGAGGCCAGCTTGCGCTGATCGCTGGATTTCACGGCCTGAAGCGTGGTCAGTTCCATCCACAGGCGGCGAAACCGATCCTCGGCCCGCTGGGTCTTGAGGGTATCCAACTCGAAAATCGCCTCGTGCAACAGGCGCGAGGATTTGGCGCTTGCCCCCTGCATTTCCTGGGTCAGGCGGATCATCTTCTTTTGCAGGAAGAACCCCGGCAGCACCATCAGGATACCGCCCAGAACCAGCACCCAAACCACGTTCCCGGCGATCGAGGCCACCAGCAACAGGAATATGAAGATAAAAGGCACATCGGCCAGCGTGCCGATGGCCGAGGCGGTGAAAAATTCCCGGACCGAGCCGAACTCGCGCATGGAACTGAACAACTGACTGGGCGCGCGCCCCGCCTGTTCCGAACGCATGCCAAGCACCCGGTTCATCAACAGGCCCTGCACGTTCAATTCAATCTGCCGCCCGGCCCCGTCCATCAGGCGCGACCGCGCGATTTTCAAAAATGCCTCCATCATCAGGGCCAAACCGGCCCCGGCGGCCAGCACCCAAAGCGTGGCTTCCGATTGATGCGGGATTACCCGGTCATAGACCTGCAAGGCAAACAAGGCCACGGCCACTGCCAAAAGGTTCGCCACGAAAGAGCCAAGAACGATCTCGCCGATCTGTCGCCGAAAGCCCGCGAACTGCCCCCAGAACCAATGCGACGGGGCGGCTTCCTCGGTATGGGCCTTGGAAATCGTCTGAATCGGTGCCTCGGCCTGCACCAGGATGCCGGTAAAATAGGGTTCGAACTCGGCCAGTGGCACATAGGCCCGGTTGTCGGTGCAGGTGGTGTCGTAGATCACCACCTCTTGGCCCTGCTGCGCCAGCACCAGAACGAATTGCCCGCTGGTCATCTGCGCCAGGGCGGGCCAGTGATGCGCCATGCAATGCGCCACGCTTCCCACCTCGGTCAGCAGCCCAACGGCGGCCAGCCCTTCGGCCAGCGCCTCGGGCTGTGGCTGATCGTCGGTGCGTTCGCTCGCCATCATCGCTTCGAGGATATCGCGCGCCATCACCTCCTGGCCCAGAACGGCGGCATAGGTCGCCCCCAGTTCCGCCCGCGCCACCGCCCGCTCACCAAAACGGGATTGCAAAGGCGCTTGCGCCGGGACCTCGGCCACCGGCGCATTTGGGTCATTCACCGGGCGCAGCTTTGGCCCGGTGCCAGAGGTGACTGTCAAGGCGACGGGGGATTTCGTCAAATGCTGCTCCCATCCGCCAAAAGGCCCCGCTCGCGGGCGAGTTCCAATCGCGTGCGGGCCAAGTCGTACTTAAGGTCCAATTGCGCCGCCTGCCGCGCGGCGAAGGTCTCGTAAACGCCGACCACATCCATGACCTGCCGCTGGCCGGCATCATACTGCCGTTGGAACAGGTCCAGATTGGCCTTGGCCTGTTGCGCCAAGGCCCCGGCCTCACTCACCTGCCGCGATAGCGCGCTCAGGCGCGTTTCCAAGCGGCGCAGACGGCGGTTGGCGTCTTCCTCAGCCTGCCCCACACGGCGGTTCGCGGCCTCGCGTGCCACGTCCAGCGCCTTCATGCTGTCCACCGTGCCAAGGCCCAGCAATTGATCGGATTTCACGTTCACGCCGATACCGCTTCCGCCATCGCCCAGCGTGCCACCGGCGGTCACCCCCGGCAAAAGGCCCGCGCGCTCCATCTTGGCGCTGGCGATCTCGCGGTCTTTCTCGGCCTCGGCCTGCAAAACCGAAAGCGGCTTGGCAACGATGCCCGAAACGGCCAGATCTCCCAGGCCCGACACCTCGTTCAAAGGCCGTGCCGACATGGCGTTCAACTCGGCCAGCGCGGTGGCCTCTTCTTCCTGCTTGGCCGACAGGGTGGATTGAATCTCGGCCAGTTTCTGACGCAGCACGTTGAGGTCCGACATATCCGACACGCCGCCCTTGACGCGCTCGTTCATCACCCATTCGAAATGCTTCATATCCTTGAGCGTCGCATGCTCAAGCGTGATCCGCTCCCGCGCCTTGGCGGCGTCCAGATAAAGGGTCAGGGCCGTCAAAACCCTTTCGTTGGTGTCTTCGGCCAGCGTCACCGCGGCGGCCTCCACATCGGCCTTGGCAAAGGCGCGCTCGGCCTTCTTGCGGCCATTGTCGAATAACACCTGTTCAACAACCAATTGCGCCACGATATCGCTCAGGCTGGTCAGGCTGATGTTCGGCCCGATCCGCGGTAGCCAGTTCTTCGAAGCCGCCTTCGCGCGCAACCGCGCGCTGCGCAATTCGGCCTCGGCCGGGCGGCTGTAAGCCTCCAGCACGGGCGCCACCACCTGCGCATAGGCACTGCCCGGGGGCAGCACGCTGCGCCGGGCCTGCAAATCGGAAATGATCGCTGACTCGGCGGCCTCTTTTTCGGCCGCGGTCATCTTCGGCGCGGGGTCTTTCGACATAAAGCGCGACACCTCGCCGCCGCCCGTCGACATACAGCCCGCCAAACCAAGCAGGGCCATCAACCCAATCGCCCGGACACCCATTCCGTACCTCTGCCCCATGACCGCCCCTTGACCGGTAGCTTGTCTTTTAAAACCGGCGCGCACCTCGTTGGATGCGCGCCGCACTCGCCTTGTCAGGTGACGATCTCGATATCTTCGTCGACCACGAGGGTGGCATCGTCGCCAAGGCTGTAGATGTCATAGCCTGCGGGTTCATCCGCGCCGCCATCCACCTTGTTCGCGCCGGTGATGGTCACCGTGTCATCGGCCCCGCCTTCCACGATCAGCGTATCGGTATTATCCGACAGCGCCAGAAGCTGCTCTTCGGTGATGGTCATTTCCGACTGGTCGCCAAAGCGCAGATCGACGGTTTCGATCTGGAAGTCGTTCAGGTTGCCGTTCGACAGGTCCACCACCGTCGTCGTGACTTCGTCCAGCACCACGTAGGTGCTCGAAGCGTTGCCCGCGTCATCGGTGTTGGTCACGATCAACTGCGATCCATCGGGGATCGACGTGGCCTGCCCCGCGTCATTGAGGAAGAAGTGATCAGTTTCCCCGGTAAAGGTGCTGACATCGTCATGGATCGACAATTCGTTGATACCGCCACCCTCGACCTGATGGATGGTCACATCTTCCTCATTGGTCATGGTGGTCACGTAACGATACCCGCCGCCCTCGCGGAAATACCCCACGATATCGGGTTGATCGGGGGCGACCATATCAAAGGTCACGCTGCCCTGCGTCGTGTCGACGTTGCCGTAGATATCCGTCGCCTGAACGGTGAACTGCGCCGCGTCCTCGGCGGCGGGAATATCGCCGTGCGGCACGATCAAGGACCAATTGCCGCTGGCATCCGCCGTGGCGGTGTAGCTCTGGTTGAAAAGTGACACCGCGATGGCCGAACCCGGCTCGGCGGTGCCGGTCAGTTCCATACCGTCGCGTGCCGCGTCCAAACCGACAACCCCGTTGACTGTCTCGGGGGAGCCTTCGGTGCCCAGATTATCGACAACCGTGTCAATCAAAACGCGGCTTGGGATGGTATCAAGGTTACCGACCCCGTCTTCCACCTCGACAACCATGTCCACTTCGCCCTGATGGCCGTCCATGGCACCGGGTTCGAAACGGGCAACCCATTCGCCGGTTTCCTCGTCCACCTCGGCCTGACGGCGCACCCCGTCGATTACGACCCAGACGGTCGATCCGGTTTCAACGGTCCCGGTGATCTCGAAACCGCCGTCGGCCTTGTCCTGGTTGATGACGCTCAGGCCCTCGGCCGTTGTCGGCATCCCCTCGGGGGTTTCAACGGTCAGGTTCTCGACGATGGTGTCGATATCAACCGTCTGGTCCACCGAATAGGAGTTGCCATAGACATCGCCCACCGTGGCCGTCACCTGCGCGTCATAATCGCCCGAAGGCAATTCGGCCTTGGTGAAGGTGCTTGTCCACTGCCCACTGCCGTTGGCGGTGACGGTATGCACCACGCCGTTGAAATTCACTTCGACCTGCGCATTCGGGTTGGCGGTGCCGGTCACCTCGATGCCCGCGTCATAGGCATCGAAGTTGATCACGCCGTTATCGCCGATCCCGTTCATGGTCAGGCTGCCCGGGTCGGTATCCACCCGCACGCTCTGGCTGAGTTGCTGCACGTTGTTGGCCGCATCCGTGGCGGTGATGATCACATCGCTGGAATAATCGCCACCGGGGACTTGCGCACCGCTGAAACTGGCGGTCCAGGCGCCTGTCTCGGGGTCCACGTCGGCCCAGACCGTACTGCCCTCGAACTCCAGCTTCACGGTCGAACCCGGCTCGACCGTACCGGTCAGGGTAAAGCCATCTGCGACCTCGCTGGCGCTGATGACATTGTCGTCGCCGCCGATATCGGCCTCGTGGCTGAAGTTCTGCACCACAAGGTCAATCTCGACCGTGTTGCTTGTGGTCGTGGTGTTGCCCGCTTCATCCGTGGTCGTCGCCGTCACGGTCGCCTCGAATTGCTGGCTTGGTAAATCGGCGGGGTCAAATGTGGCCTGCCAATTGCCGTCGCCATCCGCGGTAACCTCTTGCGAGGTGCCGCCGACGTCGACGATCACGGTTGCGCCCGGTTCGGTCGTGCCGGTGATGACAACGCCGCCCTCGGATTGCACCGCCTCCGCATTGATCAGGCTGTTGGAACTGCTCGACCCTGTCGTAATTTCAAGAGCGTTATAAACCGTGTCGATGGAAACCGTTTCGGTGATCGTGCTGGAATTGCCCAGACTGTCGGTCGACACCACGGTCATCTCGGTCTCGTAATCGCCTTCCGGCAAATCTGCGGGGTCGAAGGTGACGCTCCAGGTGCCATCCTCGCTCACCGTGACGGTTTCGGTATGCTCTTCGATGGTGACCGAAACGCTCGATCCGGCCTCGCCAGTGCCGGAAATATCGACACCGTCCTGAAAATCGTCATCGTTGACGATGCCGGTCGTCGATAGCGTCCCTTCCTCGACCGATGTTTCGGGCGGGGTGGTGTCGATGGAAACCGACGGGCCATCAAGCTCGGTTTCGGTGCCATCGGGCTCGGTCACCGTCACGTCGACGGCATAGTCGCCATCGTCGGGAAAATTTTCGCCTTCAAAGGTCACGTCCCATTCGCCGTTTTCATCGGCGGTGGTGGTCTGCGACTCATCCCCAATCGTGACGGTCACTTCGGAATCCGGCTCGGCCTCTCCGGTGATGGTGATCGACTTGTCGTCTTCGGTGGTGTCATCACCGCCAACCACAATCGGCGCGTCCTCGTTGACCTTCGGCTCGATGCGCGTGGGCCCGCCATCTCCGTCGTCAGAAGCCACAACCGAAGCCGCCGCAACACCGGCGGCCCCAAGACCCAGGGCACTCATCAGGCCGGAACCGCCCAACAGGCCGGCCCCCAGCATCGAGACCTCTTCCTCGCCCGAGACCGCCGGGGCAACCTCGCTCCCGTCAAGGAAGATCAGGTCGTCCGACGGGCTCCACTTGCCCCATGTTTCGGTGGGGCCGTACTGGGCATAAATCGACCCTTCGCTACCCTCGATCAGGGTCACCTCGTTCAGGTAACCATCGGCACTGATGAACAACCGGCTTTCCGCCGTGCCATCCTCACCGAAATACCCCTCAAGGACAACAACCCGACCATCGGCCAGATTGATCACCAGATTGCTGCCATCGCGATCAAAATTCGCGATGTCGATCTGCCGAAGATTCAGAGAAATTTCCTGTCCGTTACCCGCCGGAATGACACTGACGTCATTGCCTTCAGAAACCGAACCACGCTGCGAAACACCCGCATTTGTGCGGGCGACATAATCAATCGCCTTCATAACACTACCACTCTACCTCAGATAACGGCATCTTTTCGTGCCGTCTTGTTTTTTTCTGCCAAATAAATACCGCTTTTCAGACACCCTCGCTACATATTTTTTCGATCCCCGCGACCCAAAGGGGATAGCCACGCGAAATTCGCGCACGGCGTGCAAAAAGCGCGCAAGTAGCGAATTTTCTGAGTCTTTTGTGCAACACGGCTTTTTTGCCGACCCTCGGCCCACCATCGAAAAACGACCTTGGATGTCGGTTTCAAACAGCCACTTGAACCTGAAACCAGGTTGTAACGCGACAAAACCGACTTCGCGCTTGACGGGGCGCACACGACTCCACAAGGTCGCCTAAACCCCAAAATTCAAAGGACGATTGCGCCGTGACGACACAGCTCTCCGATACCGTTGCCCTTCTGGGGGAACTGATCGCATTTCCAACCATTTCCGAGCTCAGCAATCTCGACATGATTGCCTACCTGGCCCACCAACTTGAGAGCGCGGGCGCCGCTGTCGATATCTTCCACGACGAGATCGGCCACAAGGCCAACCTTTTCGCCACCATCGGGCCCGAGAACGATGGCGGCATTGTTCTTTCCGGCCATTCCGACGTGGTGCCCGTCGCCGAACAGGATTGGGCCAGCTACCCTTTCGAGATGATCGAACACGAGGGCCGCCTTTACGGGCGCGGCGCCTGCGACATGAAAGGCTTTATCGCCGCGGCCACCTCCATGGCCCCCTATTTCGCCGAACACGTCCGCGACCGCCCCGTTCACTTCGCCTTCACCTATGACGAGGAAGTCGGCTGTTTCGGCGCACAGGCCCTTGTCGACAGCCTCAAGCAAAAGGGCATCCGCCCCGGCGTCGCCATCATCGGCGAACCCACGTCGATGCGGATCATCGAAGGGCACAAGGGCTGCTATGAATATACCACGCATTTTTGCGGCATGGCGGGTCATGGCTCGGCCCCGGATCGCGGGGTGAACGCGGTGGAATATGCCTCGCGCTACGTCAATCGCCTGCTGGATCTCAAGGATGCCCTGCGCGCCCGCGCCCCCTCGGGCAGCCGCTTTGACCCGCCATGGACCACGATCAACACCGGCAGCCTCAAGGGCGGCGTGGCCCATAACGTCATTGCCTCCAACGCCTCGATCGAATGGGAAATGCGGCCCGTACAGGCCTCGGATGCGCAATTCGTCAAGGACGACCTGCGCCAGTATTGCGAAACCGTGCTACTGCCCACGATGCGCACCATCTGCCCCGAGGCCGAGATCACCACCGAGGTGATCGGCGAAGTCGAAGGCCTGGAACCCGCCGAATTGAACGAGGCCAAGGACATCATGATGGAGCTCACCGGCTCGAATGCCGCCGACGTGGTCCCCTTCGGCACCGAGGCGGGGATTTTCCAAAGCTACGGCATGTCGGCGGTGGTCTGTGGCCCCGGCTCCATCGACCAGGCGCATAAACCCGACGAATTTGTCTCGCTCGACCAGTTGCAGCAATGCATCGACATGCTGGGCCGGTTGGGAAAGAAACTGGCAAGTTAAAGCGTTTCGCGAAAAACCTGAGTAACAGATTTTCGCGAAACGCAGTGCTCCGCTCAATCATTGCACGCGTTCCGCCTTTCGCCGATGTCTCGGGTTAAAGGCGGTACGCTTTAGGGTCGGTTGCCCCTTTGGGGCGACGGGGCGGCGTCATGCCGAAGCAGTCTTTTTGCCCGACCGCAACTGACATCGGCTTAGAGATCCAAGGCAACATTTTATCACCGTCCTGCCCGGGTTCACCCCGCGCCGCTCCCGCTTCGGATCAGAAATCCGTCGGCGCGCCGCCCTCTGCCTTGCGCCGCTCCACGAAACCGGCCAGTTCCTCGCGGATCGCTTCCTCCATCGGTGGGGCCTCAAAGTTGGCGAGGATATCGTGATAGGTCTGATGCGCGCGCTCGGCGGTCCACGTGCCGCCCGCCGCTTGCCATGCCTCGAAGTTGCGCCAATCGCTCAGGAAGGGTTGGTAGAAGGCCGTGGTATAGCGGTCTTGCGTGTGCTGGATGCCAAAGAAATGCCCCTGGTCGCCCACCTCGCGGATCGCCTCGATGGCGATGTCGTCGGGCGTGGTGGCTGTTAGCATCGGGTCCATATACCGTTGAATATGCTGCAAAATCTCGCAATCCATTACGAATTTTTCCGGGCTGGCAATCAGCCCGCCCTCCAGCCATCCAGCGGCGTGATAGACCATGTTGGCCCGCGCCTGCACCGCCGACCACAGGCTGTTCGAGGTTTCCCACATCGCCTGCCCGTCCGGCACATTGGCCGCGCAAACGCCACTGGCCCGCATCGGCAGCTTGTAAAAGCGCGCCAACTGTCCGGTCATTTGCGTGGCGCGCATGTATTCCGGCGTACCGAAAGCCGGCGCGCCCGATTTCATATCGACGTTGCTGGTAAAGGTGCCGATGGCACAACACACCCCGGGCCGGATCACCTGCGCCAAGACCACGGCACAAAGCCCCTCGGCCAGCGATTGCGCCACGGCCCCGGCCATCGTGACCGGCGCCATGGCCCCGGCAAGCGTGAAGGGCGTCACCACAAGCCCTTGGTTTCGCCGGGCAATTCGCATCCACCCATCCAACATCGGATAGTCATGCTTGAGCGGCGAGGTAGAGTTGATATTGGTGAACATATGCGGTTTGGATTCGAATTCCTCGTCCGTCAAACCACCCGCGATGCGCACCATTTCCATCACGTCCTCGACCCGCTCCTTGCCAAGGCAATAGGCATGCGAAACCTTGTCGGTCAGGGTCAGCTTATCATAAAGCACATCCAGATGCCGCACGCTGGCATGGATGTCCTGCGGCTCCACCGGGTAGCCGCCGATGAAATGGATACAGTTGAAATACTGGCTTAATTTCAAAAGGTTCTGGCACATCTCGCGGGTACCCGTCACCTTTCGGCCCGTGGTCAGATCCCAATAGCTGGGCGGGGAAGAGACATTGCCGAAATTCAGATGCGGCCCGCCCATGGTGATCTCGCGCGCGGGATTGCGCGGGGTGATGGTCCATTGTTCGGGCGCCTTGCCGATCATCTCCATGACGAAATCGCGCCCCATCCGCACGTTCTCGCCATCAATCGTGCAGCCCCCCGAGCCGCGCAAAATCTCAACCGCTTCGGGGTTCAGAAACTCGATCCCGATCTCTTCGAGAATGCGCATGGCCCCATCGTGAATGGCCGCCACGCCCTCGTCGGTCAAAGGTTCGACGGGGCGGTCGATGTTGATGGGCGGGCTCCACGGCATCTGGTCGATCACTGCCGTGCCGCGCCGTTCGGCATTGCCCGCGCGGCCCCCGCCGCGCCGCCTGCGTTTCGCCTCTGCTGCCATGGACTCCAAGCCTCCTGATGCGTTCTTCCTCTAGGAAACACTGGATTCGCCAAATGGTTTGCCACTTTGCGACGGATCGTGTCGTTTTTGAAATCGGCTAAAGCGTTCCGCCTTTCACCTGATGCATCAGCGAAAGGCGGAACGCGTGCAACGATTGAGTGGAGCACTGCGTTTCGCGACAATCTGTGATCCAGGTTTTTTCGCGAAACGCTTTAGTTGGCGACTGCGCCACGGCGGCGCCGACCCGTCCAAAGAATGTAGATCGCAAGGCTTCCCACCACGATGAAGCCTCCAAGGATCATCATCATCGTTGGCGCCTCGCCCACACCCAGCCAGACCCAAAGCGGGCCAAGCACGGTTTCCAGCAACATCAAGAGGCTGACGTTCGACGCATGGGTATAGCGCGAGGCCAGCGACAACAGGAAAAACGACACCGGCAGAACCACGATCCCCGTCGTGGCCATGGCCCAGACATGGCCGTCGCCCATCCGCTCGCCCCCTGTCACCGCAAGGCCGAAACCACCCGCCAACAGGGCCCCCGCACCGATCACCAGCATGATGGGCAATTGAGGAGCCGACCGAATGACAACGAAATTCAGCGCCAGAACGAAAGCCACCCCAAGGCCAAGGCCCGCGCCCGCCAAGGCCGCAAGGTTTAGCTCAACCCCCTCGCCCTCGCCGCCCAGAACGGCGATGCCGATCCCCGTCATCACCGCCGCAATGGTGATCCAAGTGGCCAGTCGCGTTGCCTCGCCCAGCATAAGCCGCGCCAAAAGCGCGGCCCAGACCGGCACAGTGGCCAGACCGAACAGGACGACCGCCACCGGGGCCATCGCGATCCCAAGGCAAAACAGCAGGGAATTGAAGAACTGGCAGATCACGATCAAGGCCCCCGCCCGGGTGAAAAGCTGGCGGAATTCACCGCCCCTGTCCCGGCTCAGAATGGCCCAAAGCCCAATCATGACGGCCCCCATCAACAGGCCACGCCATGCTGTCATCTGAAAGCCGTCCATCTGCGACAGGCGCATGAAAAGGGAATCGGGCGTCAGAACCAGCGTACCGATCCCGGCCAATGCCAAGCCGTAAAGCGGATGCGCCCTCACGCGCCCAACCATGCGGGAATATGGCCGATATCGGGCAACACCGCATCGGCCAGTGGGGCAAGTTCAGCCTCGCCCGCCATGCCCGTCAGCACGGCAAGCGTCTGCATCCCGGCCCTGCGCCCCGCGATCAGGTCATGGGCGCTGTCGCCCACCATGACGCATCGTTCCGGCGCAAGTTGCACATGCTTGGCAAAGGCCAAAAGCGGCCCCGGTGCGGGCTTTGCCCCATGGCCGGTATCAAATCCGCAAATGAAGTCGAACTGCGCCGCGATGCCCGCGCTTTCCAGATGGCTGCGCGCGCCGTATTCACTATCGTTGGTCATCACGCCCAAGGCCAGCCCGCGCGCCGCCAGATCAGCAAGATAGGGGGCCAGCGGCACCGCCGGAGCAAGCGGCGCATTGGCCGAGGTGACCATCAGGAAATGTTCGATCTCATCGGTGCTGCGCCCCGGCAGGGCACTGGCCACACATTCCGCGGCCTCGCGGTTGGTGCCCGCGATCACCGGGCTTGTCGGCCGGAACGACGAGACATCCAGATCAAAGTCGATCGCATCGGCGATCCGCGCCATCACCTGTGCCTCGCCGTCTGCCAGATCGCGGATCGTATCTGCGGCCCAGACGTTCCAGGTGGCATGGAAATCGAACAGCGTGCCGTCCTTGTCGAACAGGATGCCGTCAACTTTTCTTGCCGCGCTGTTCATCATGTCCAGTTCACCTGCTCACCGCCCGGCAAGGCCGCCCGCGCCTGTTGCGGAAGCTGCGGATCAAAGCCCTGCGCCTCGCTGCAGGCGATGACCCAGGCATCGTCCATCAACAGGAAATCAAGAACGGAGCCAAGGAAAACAGGGTCTTGCGCCTGTTCGCGCAGCTCGGCCTCGGACACTCCCGTGGCCCCCATGAAAACCGGCAGCAACTCCTCGTTTCCGGCCAGCCAGGCCAGACATTGCAGTGCCACTGTCTCGGCGGAATCTCGCGTGATGTTCAAGAGTGTTACGCTCCCGGAAAGGATTTCTTAACCAATGCCATGGATAGTCGACAGAGGTAAAAGAGCAAGTCGGAAAGGCATGTGCGTATGCCACGGAACGTTTTGATTGTCGACGAACTCGCCACCAACAGGATTGTCCTCAAGGTCAAACTGTCTGGCGCGCGGTATGGCGTTTTGCAGGCCGCCTCCCTGTCCGAGGCGCGCAAGCTTATTGCCCGGGACGCGCCCGATCTCATACTGGCCTCGGCGGATCTTGCCGGGCGCAGTTCGGCCCGGATCGTTCAAGCCCTGCGCGGCCCCGCATCTGCGCCAGAGCCGCCCATCGTGCTTGTTTTTTCCCAAGACGACCCCGACGGTCGGCTTGACGCGCTGCGCGCCGGTGCCAATGACGTGATGACGAAACCACTGGACGACAGTCATTTCCTTGCCCGCCTGCGCAGCCTGCTGCGACAGCACCATTCCGATCAGGCACTCGGCATGCATGCCGACACGGCGGTCGCCTTGGGCTTTGGCGAAAGACCTGCCGCCTTCCATGGGCCGGGGCGTATCGCCATCGTCGCACAACCTGCCACCGCCGCGATGCAATTGCGGGCCGATCTTATGCATCGCACAGGCCACGAAATGGCCATTCTTACCTTTGACGCGCCCGAGGCTTTATCCGATCTCGTGCCCCCGCCCGACGTGGTCGTGCTGCGGATCGGGGCCGCCGACCGTGAACTTGGCCTGCGTTTCATGGCCGATCTCAGGGCCGATGCAACCACACAGAATTGCCGCATCCTCGCGGTGCTCTGCCCCGAGGTCCGCGCCATGGCCGGGACCGTTCTCGACATGGGGGCGCATGACATCATCTGTGGCACAGCCGACACCCGTGAACTGGCCCTGCGGTTGCAAAACCAGATGCGGCACAAACGCGACGAGGACAACCAACGCGCCAAGCTGAAGACCGGTCTGCAAGCGGCCGTCACAGACCCGCTGACCGGCCTTTACAATCGCCGCTACGCGATGACCCATCTGTCCCGTACGCTGGCCCAGGCTGCAACATCCGGTCAGCCGATTGCCGTGATGGTGGCCGATCTCGATCACTTCAAGCAGATCAACGACAGGTTTGGCCACGCCGCGGGCGATGCGGTTTTACGACGGGTGGCCGATATCATGCGCAACACCCTGCGCGACGACGACCTTGTCGCGCGCATCGGAGGCGAGGAATTCCTGATCGCCCTGCCCGATACCCCGCGCGACCGCGCCAAGCGCGTTGCCGGGCGGCTGTGCCACTGCGTTCGCGAAACCCCATTCGTCCTGGACGGACATGGCGCGCCGGTGCATGTCACCCTCAGCATCGGGGTCGCGCAGGTCGAGGCAACATCGCTTCAGGCAGGTGCTGATGCCGAAACCCTGATCGCAAGGGCCGACCGCGCCCTTTACGGGGCCAAGGCGGGCGGGCGCGACACGGTGTCGTTCTGCGCCACCCGGCCCGCCGCCTGATCGCCTACTTGCGGGATTTGTAACGCCGCGCCAAGGCCTCTTCCAGACGGGCGGCAAAGGCCTGCCGCGCCTCCGGCTCCATCTCGGTCAAATACTCCAACAGCACCGTTTGACCAACATCCATGCGCTGGCCGATCATACCGCGCATGGCTTCCATGCGCGCCGCCACGGGGGCCGGATCGAAAGGCTGCGCGCGCAACTCCACCAGCAACCCCTGCATGGTCTCGCGATAGGAGGCGCGCCCGGCGTGCCCCGCCTCGCGAAAGGCGCGGCGCATCTCGCGCGCCACAGCGCGCCTTTCATCCTTTGTCAGCGCCCGGGTCAACGGCCCGCCGGCCATATCGCCCCGGGACATGTGATGGCGCCCTTCAAACCCGCCATGGCGCAACACGGCACCGCCGATCGCCCCCAGAACCAGAAGGTTCAATGCCAAGGACAGGCCGAAGACCACCTTGAGCCAACCGCGCATGCCCGCCTTCTTTTCGCCGGTGTCACCCATCACAGCGCCCCTTCTTCCCAAGCCAGGCCCAGTTCGGCCCCGGGCATCACATCCACCGCATACCCCAAGGTATCGCCCGTCCCCAGGTAATTGACCAAGGCATCCGAAACGCCGACAACCGGGCTGATGCCAAGCCAAACCCCGGCGACCCCCGCAGCGGCAAGGCCCGTCATCGCCGGCCAGCCGCCCATGGCATCCAGGAACTGCCGCAAATACCCACGCTTGGGCCGTGATCTCTCGGGCGGGCGGGCCAGGCCGGCCTGAACATCCTCGGCCTCGGCCAGCACCCGCGCCATCAACTCTGCCGAAGGCTCGGGCTGTTGCGCCCGTGCCGCGGCAAACGCAGCGTCCAGCGTGCTGTCATGTTTCGCTTTATCGGTCATCGGCATATCCCAACTCCTCGCGCCGCCCTTCAAGAACCGCGCTCAATGCCCGTTTTCCCCGTGCGGTCAGGCTCTCCACCGCGTCCACGCTGATTTCCATCACGTCGGCGATCTCGGGGTTGGACAACCCTTCGATATGGCGCAGGACAACCGCCTGACGCTGCCGCTCGGGCAGGATGTTCAACCCATCTTGCAAGGCATCAAGCCGCGCGGCCTCTTGCATGCGCTCATGCGGTCCGCGCGCGTCGTCCTCGGGTTCCGGCACGGCCTCCAAGGCCACGCCCCGGCCCGACCGGCGCAACCGGTCGGTGCACAGGTTGGCCACCACCCGGTAAAGCCAGGTGGTCACCTTGGCCTCGCCCTGCCGCCACTCGGGCGCCACGCGCCACAGCCGCAACATGGCTTCTTGTGCCACATCCTCGGCCTCGGCGCGATTGCCCAAAAGGCGCATCGCATGGCCAAAGGCCCGTGGCGTCAACCGCAGGGTCAGGGCCCGCGCCGCCGCAGGATCACCGTTGGCAAACAACACCAACATGGCTTCGTCACTCACATCCTGCATATCGTCCAGCGGCACGGTCCCTGTCCCAAATCACGGGTTAGTCATCATCGCCCATGCGATGTTTACCTTTTCCGTGCTTGCCATGATGGCCCTTGCGATGCCCTTGGGCAAATTCTTCCTTGCTCAGGGCGCCGTCGCCGTCCTTGTCCATACGTTTGAACATCCTGCCCATATGCTTGTCGCGCATCTGCTGCATCTCGGCCTCGGTCACCATGCCATCGTCGTCGGCATCCAAACGGCTCATCATCCGGTCAACGCGCTTTTCCACGCGCGCCATCGCCCGGGCAATCATTTCATCGCGGCTGATCGCGCCATCGCCATCACTGTCGGCGTCATTGAACCGCGCCGCGGCCCGGGCCTGCATCTCGTCACGGGAGACTTTGCCGTCGCCGTTGGCATCGACCTCTTCGAACGACGGGCGCTTGTGATCGCCGTGCTTGCCCTGAGCCATGGCACCGGCTCCGGCGGTCACCACCATCGCGGCACCAATCACACTCAAAATCATGGTCCTTGCTTGCATCTGCTCTCTCCATTTCTCCGGGGTGGCGCACGACGCGCCCCCTTCCATTCCGCCCCGCGCCAAGGCCCCGATGACCTTGCGCTGACCCTTCTTTCACGCGGTCAGGGCGCTATTCCGTCGCCCTTGGCACAAATTTCATTTCACGAAACCGTGAGGGCCGAATGAGTTTGCGACATGGCGCCGCAAGGGCACGGTGCCACCTTTTAATCCGTCCTCACTTCACTCAGATTGACGCGATAACGAGGCACGAGGTTGAACATGTCAGATACCATACATCACGGCGAAGAACGCGAACTATGGCCCGCCGTCTGGAAGGGCTTTCGCCGCAAATGCCCCAATTGCGGCAACGGTCCGTTGCTGAAAAGCTATCTCAAGCTGCGCGACACCTGCACCGTTTGCCGCGAAGACCTCAGCCATGCGCGCGCCGATGACGGGCCTGCCTACCTGACCATCCTGATCGTCGGGCACCTGATGGCCCCGCTCTTGCATATCGTATTCGTGGCATGGCGGCCCGAACCCTTGGTGCTGTTCACGATTTTCGCGGTTGGCTGCGTCACGCTCTCGCTATACCTTCTGCCCAGAATGAAGGGGATGATCGTGGGCTTCCAATGGGCACGCCTGATGCATGGCTTCGGCTCCGCCACCTGATCCTTCACCGCGCATGCGCGCGCAAAGGGGACGGATATGAGCAGCGAACAGACCATCGACAAAACAGCCATCCGCAACGCCGCCACGGTGATTGCCCTGCGCGACAGGCATAACGATCCGCATGTCCTGATGGGACAGCGCGGATCGAAAGCGGCCTTCATGCCGAACAAGTTCGTCTTTCCCGGCGGTGCGGTGGATGCGGGCGACGCCGAGATCCCGCTGGCCCGCCCATTGCCCGGCCTTTGCGCCAAACGCCTGGGCGAGGATTGCAAAACCGATCTGTCCCATGCCCTCGCCGCCGCCGCCATTCGTGAGCTTTGGGAAGAAACCGGCCTTCTGCTGGGCACTCCCGGCACCTGGCAAGGCGAGGTGCCGGAGGATTGGAAAACCTTTGCCGCGCGCGGCTACCTGCCCACGGCCCATGCCCTGCAGTTCGTCTTCCGCGCCATCACGCCGCCGGGCCGCCCCCGCCGCTTCGATGCGCGGTTCTTCCTTGTCGATGCCGATGAACTGGCCTCGGACCCCGATGATTTCTCCGCCGCCTGCGAAGAGCTTTCCCACCTGCAATGGATCCCGCTGGCCAAGGCGCGCGAGTTTGACCTGCCCTTCATCACCGAGGTCGTGCTGGCCGAAATCACCGCCCGCGCGGCGGAAACAGGCCCGCCAACATCGGTGCCTTTCTTCCGCAACGACGAAGAAGAAAGCCTCTTCCTGCGCCTCGCCGGGCAAAGCCCGCTAAGCTAAAGCGTTTCGCGAAAAACCTGAATTACAGATTTTCGCGAAACGCAGTGCTCCGCTCAATCGTTGCACGCGTTCCGCCTTTCGCCGATGTCTCGGGTTAAAGGCGGAACGCTTTAGAGCGTCTCCAGTTTACCTTGAACCAAATTGTATCACCAATGTCCCGAGAAGGCCGCAGGCCTGGCAGGGTATTGGTGATGCAAGAATAACGGGAAACGCTTTAGACGCCGATTTCTTCAAAAGAAATCGGACCGAAGTCTTTTCAAGACTTCGTCGCCCTCAAATCAAGACCAGCACCAGGATACTGACCGTCAGCAATCCCATGCCCCAGACCTCGCGGGTCGTGATCCGCTCACGGAACACCAAGACCGAGGCGAGCACCGAGAAGATCACCTCGACCTGCCCCACGGCAAAGACCAAGGCCGCCGATTGCAGGGTGAAGGCGGTGAACCAGCACAGGCTGCCGCCCATGCTCGTGAGACCCATCCAGATCGCCACGCGCCGCGCCTGCCACACCGCGCGCAACTGTCCCGCCTCGCGCCACGCCAGCCAAAGGCCAAGGCCCAGCGCCTGCACCGTGCTGACCACTGCCAAGGCCACCCCGGCCCGCAACAGCGGGTCGCCGCTGTCAATCTCCAAGGTCGCCCCGCGATAGCCCACTGCCGAGACGGCAAAGAACGCCCCTGACAACAGGCCAAGCCCCGCGCCCTTGTTGGCCACCCGCCGCAGGCTCAGCCCCGGCAGCCCCGCGTTGTCCGACAGGATCAAAACGCCGGCCAGGCCCAGAACGATCGCCGCCATGGCAGGCGCGCTCACCCGGTCGCCCAACACAATGAACCCGACCAGCGCGGTCTGGATCACCTCGGTTTTCTTGAAGGTAATGCCCACCGCGAAAGACCGCGCCGCGAACAAGGCCACGACACACCATGTCGCCAAAACCTGCGCCAGGGCCCCGCCCAAGGCATAGGCCCAGAAAAACCCGTTCAACCGGGGCAGGCCTTCGCCTTGACTCACCAGGTACCCGGCGGCCAACCCCACGACGAAAGGCGCCGAATAGGCAAAGCGCGCCAGAGTGGCCCCGCCCGCGCTCAGCGTGCCAAGGCTCAATTGTTTTTGCAGCATAAAGCGCAGCGTCTGAAACGCCGCCGCCGCAACCGAAAGGATGATCCAGGCCTCCATGAAGGCCCTCATGCACGGTTTTTACCGCTTGGGCCAGAGTGGATGCGGGACCGGGTCTTTCGACCGCAGGAAATGCCGCGCGAAAATCTCAGCGTAAGAGGCATAGCGATAGCCATCGTTGCGCTCAAGGTAATGCGCACGGCGCGCGCGGTAGAGCCCGGGCAACCTGTACCACGGCACCTTGGGGTGCATGTGATGCACCACGTGGAAATTGTTGTTCAGAAACAACAATGCCAACAGGCCCCGATCCTCGATGATCACGGTCCGCCCGCGCGCCTTTTCATGGGCGCGATGTTCAAGGAAGGTGCGGATCTTAAGGATCGAGATCGCGATATAGGCCGAAATCACGTAGGCCCAAACCGGCATCTCCGAAACGGCCACGATCCACCAAAGCACCAGCGCCACCGCCGGGATATGCCACAGCCATGCGCGCAAGACACCCCGCACCCCGGCCCGGATCAGCCGCCAATCGCCCTGCAGGAAGACCACCTGCGATACCACCGGCCCGATGACCATGCGCCCCGAAAGCGTGTTGTTCATCAACAGGATACGTCGCACCCACCCCGGAAGCCGTCGCCAAACCGTGGGGTCCATGTAATTGCTTTCCGGGTCATCGTAGGGGTCGGTCAGAAACTCGTCGCGGTGATGCGCAAGATGGGTGTCGCGGAACCGTTGGTAGGGAACGAAAAGGCTCAACGCGGGGAAAACCAGCGCTTCGTTGATCTTGTCATTGCCTGTCGGATGGCCGTGCAAAATCTCGTGGCTAAGCGAGGAATGCAGCGCCGCGAATACTCCCGCCGCGACAACGCCCAAGGGCAACCAAAGGGCCGCCAGCCACGTGGTGGCCACGGCCCAACCGCCATAGCAGACCACAAGCAATGCAATTGTCGGCCACTCCTCGCGCAGCCGTGCCATGAATGCCTTACCCATAGATGCGGCCCCAGTTGATCCGTGACCAAAAACGCTCGTAAAGGACATACATGGTCAGGCCGATACCCGTGTTGATCGCCGCCATCGCGCCGCCGACGGCGACGGACCCGGTCATGATCAGCCCTACAATCGCCATCGTCGCCAAGCCCATGACATTCCACAATACGGCCTTGACCAGCGTACGCCGACGCGTCTCCATGTCGTCCCTCCTTTGTCTGAGTGCAGGGACAGGGCTACGTGAAAATCGCGCCGCGTCGCAGTCCGAATGTAGTTAACATTTTTTCGCATTGGTGATATTTGTCATCAATGATGGAAAAAACCGACAAACGCCTACGCGCCGATCTCTTCCGTGCCCGGCTTTCACAGGCCATGACGGATCGCGGTACAAATCAAAGCGCCCTCGCCCGCGCCGTGGGCGTGGATCGCTCCACCATCTCGCAATTGCTCAAGGGCACCGGCGCGCGCCTGCCCAACGCGCAGGTGGTTGGCGAATGCGCCCGCACGCTCGGGGTTTCGGCCGATTGGCTTCTGGGCCTGACCGACCGGCCCGAAACCGCCGCGGATCTGCTGGCCAATACGCTTTCGCTGACTGAAGCCCCCCGCGCCCTTGTGGACGAACAAATCTTCCGCTGGCACCAAGAGGCCGCGGGTTTCAAAATCCGCCACGTTCCCGCGGGCCTGTCGGATATGCTCAAAACGCACGAGATGCTAGAATGGGAATACACCCCGCATCTTGGCCGCAGCACGCAACAGGCCATCGGCGCCTCCCAAGACCGGCTGGATTGGATGCGCAGCACGCAATCCGACTATGAAATCGCCATGCCGCTCTACGAGGTTTTCTCGATGATACGCGGCGAAGGTTACTACGCCGACCTGCCGCAAAATATCCGCACAGCCCAAGCGCAGCGACTGATCGAGGTTAGCCAAGACCTCTACCCGCGCCTGCGCCTCTACCTCTTCGATGCGCGCCGCCTCTACTCGGCACCGATCACCATCTTCGGGCCGAAAATGGCGGTGCTGTACATCGGGCAAACCTACATGGCCTTCCGCGATACCGAGAGGGTGCAGGCCCTGACCCAGCACTTCGACCACCTGGTGCGCGAGGCGCAGGTGACGGCACGCCAGTTCCCCGATCACCTGCGCGCGCTGATGGCCGATATGTAGCGGGCGCCGATTTCTTCAAAAGAAATCGGACCGAAATCTTTTCAAGATTTCGGCACCACTCATACTGACGCGATACCGACAAAATTCCAACGTTTTACCGACGGCGATTTTCCCGGTTTTTCAGGGCTTTAACAGCCTATCCTCAGAACGGCATCGGATGTGCCCTGTGCGCCGCGTCAATCTCCTGCAACACCTCATTCGAAAGCGTCACATCCGCAGCATCCAGCGCCATGTCCAGTTGCGCAACCGAGGTCGCACCGAAAATCACCGAGCCCATGAAGGGCCGCGTCATGCACCACGCCAGCGCCATTTGCGCCGGGTCCAACCCGTGCTTTGCGGCAATACCCAAATAGGCCTCGACCGCCTCAAAGGCGCGCTCGGTCTTGCGCCCGCCAAGGCTCTCGTTCAGCGTCATGCGCGATCCGTCCGGCATCGCGCCGCCCTGGTACTTGCCCGTCAAAAGCCCCGCCGCCAGCGGTGTGAAAGCCAGCAATCCGACGTCTTCATTCACGCTCAGCTCGGCCAGATCGGTGTCGTAAAGCCGGCACAGCAGGGAATATTCGTTCTGGATGCTCGCCACCCGCGGCAGGCCCTTCTCTTCAGACAGACGCAACCACTGCGCCGTGCCCCATGCGCTTTCATTCGACAGGCCAAAGGCGCGGATATTGCCCTTGTCCACCTGTTTTTGCAGGGCCTCAAGCGCGTCTTCCATATGCGCCAGGGTCTCGGCCTTGTCCTGCCCCGACGGATCGTAGGTCCAGTTTTTACGGAACATGTAGCTGCCCCGGTTGGGCCAATGGAACTGATAAAGGTCGATATAATCGGTTTTCAGCCGCCGCAGCGACCCTTCCACCGCCTCGGGAATCGTCTTGGAACTGATCGGCGCGCCATCGCGCGCATGGGCCATCCCCTCGCCCGAGTGTTTCGAGGCCAGAACCACCGCATCGCGCCGCCCGCTCTTGGCAAACCAATCGCCGATCACCTCCTCGGTGCGGCCGATGGTTTCCTTGGCCACCGGGTTCACCGGGTACATCTCGGCGGTGTCGATGAAGTTGATGCCGCGTTCCAAGGCACGGTCGATCTGTGCATGGCCTTCGTCGGTGGTATTCTGGCTGCCCCATGTCATCGACCCAAGGCACAATGCGCTTACGTCGATTCCGGTGCGGCCCAATTGGTTTTTCTTCATCTTTGTCGGTGTCCCTTGTCCCTCGTGTTCGGCGCTGAACCTAGCGGTTTTCCCGCCCGCGTCACCCCGGTTTTTCGAAAGGGCTTTCGGACTTCAGGATTGAGAACACTTGATGAACATCATATCTTGTCCGCATGATCGCCCCACGACTGTCTCGCAAAACCCACGATGCCTGCCCGGCGCTTGCGGTGCTGGCTGGCACGGCCCCGACCACAGGTGCGCCTCCCGCCATCTTGGTGCCCACCGGGCGACCGGGCCACTGGCATGTGACGCAAAGGTGAATGGTCAGCCCGCCGGATTGCCCCTATCTTCACCCAATGCGCAACCTGCTTGCCCTTGCCCTTATCCTTACTGCCACGCTCAGCATGGCCGCGCCACAGGCCTATCGCCTTGATACGGCGCGCTCCACCGTCGGCTTTTCCTACGACATCGACGGCGCAGCGGCCCAAGGCACCATGCCCGTCAAATCCGCCGAGATCACGCTTGACCTCGACAACCTGCCCAACAGCCGCGTGCATGTCACGCTTGACGCCACCGGCGCGCGCGCCGGCTTCATCATCGCCACGCAAGCGATGAAAGACCCCAAGGTCTTGAACACAAAGGCCTTCCCCGAGATCATCTTTCGCTCAACCGCAGTAACGGGCGACCTTTCAGGCGCCAAGGTTCAAGGCGATCTGACCCTGCGCGGCGTCACCCGCCCGGTCATGCTCGACGCCCGGCTCTACCGGCCACGCGGCACCGCCCCGAACGACCGTCGCAACCTCGCGGTGCTGCTGACAGGCCGGATCAGCCGCGCGGCCTTCGGCGCTTCGGGATACTCGGGCATGGTGGGCGATACCATCGGGCTGCGCATCATCGCACGGATCAGCCGCTAGACTTAAGGCCGAAACAACACCCAAGCGGTTTCGAAACAGCTTGAACAAGGATTTTCGAAAATCCTTGCCCCCTTGGGGCCAAAGCGTTTCGCGAAATGCGGCCCAAGCCCCAATCTCGGCACGCGTTCCGCCTTTCGATGACGGCTCGGGCCAAGGGCGGAACGCTTTAGGCCTCGCCCTCTTCCTCGGCCGCCTCTTCGGCCTGCTCCACGTACCATTCCTGTGCCGCTTCCACCGCCACGGCCGTGGAGGTGGGCAACACCCCAAGGTAGCTGCCCGTTTCATCCACCGGCACGCCGGGCCGCCGTGTCATCCGCCAACCCGCGTAAAGGGTGATCGCGGTGAAAACCACGACCAGAAACAACCAGAACCCCTTGGGGCCGGTCAATTCCATCACTTGCCCCGTCGCCATCGGCCCCACGACCGCACCGACACCATAGGCAAAGACCAATCCGCCCGAAGCGGCGGCCATGTCATCCACTTCCAGGTAATCGTTCGTGTACGCGATGAAAAGCGCATAAAGCGGGTTCGCGACCCCGCCCACGACGAAGGCCAGCACAAGAAGGGTTTCATACTGCGCGCCCACCACGAACCCCACCGCCGTGGCGCCCGTACCGATCGCGGCCAGCGCAAGGATCAAAAGCCGCCGGTCCATCCGGTCCGACAGCCACCCAACCGGGATCTGGCACACCAGGGACCCGGTGAAAATTGCCGCGACAAAGCCGGTGATCTGCGCCACGCTCAACCCCGCAGCCGCCCCGTAAACCGAGGCCATGCCGAACTGCGCCGCAAAGGCCCCGCCCAACAACAGGGTGCCGACACTGGCCAGCGGGGATTTATGGTAAAGCTGGATCAGGCTCATCGGCTTGGTGGTATCCGAGGCCGGTGTCGGCGTGATCGACAACAGGATCGGCGCAAAACTCAGCGATACAAGGATCGACGGGATCACGAACAGGAAAAAGCCGCTCGCCTCGCCAAGGTTCATCAAGCCCTGCGCAGCGATCAGGCCCATCATCTGCGCCACCATGTAGACCGAAAGAACCATCCCCCGCGTCTGGTTGGTGGCCGCATTGTTCAGCCAGCTTTCGGCGGTGACATACACCCCCGACAAACAGAACCCCAGGATCACCCGGATAAGCGTCCAACTGATCGGATCGGTCAGGATCGGAAAGGCGATCAACCCCGCCGAGATGAACGAGGCCAGCGCGGCAAAGACCCGCACATGCCCCACCCGGCGGATCAATTCCGGCGCGATGCGGCTGCCCACCAGGAAGCCAAGGAAATAGCCCGAGGTGATGATTGACAACTCCAGCGTGCCAAAGCCTTCCATGGCCCCGCGCACACCCATCAGGGTGGCCTGCATGCCATTGCCGATCATGATCAGGATCATCCCCAGAAGCAGGGCCCAAACGCTGGCAAGTACCTGGAACATGGCGTGGCCCCTCTGCCTTGGTGTCTTGCCTGCGCCTAGCAGCGCATCGCGCCCACCGTCAAACCGGAACGCGACAGGAATGTCGATTTTGTGCAATCCGCGCCGCGCCCTCTGGTCCTTCGCGCCCAAGGGCATTAAACCCCCTTCCAAGACAGCACGGCGCGAAAGGCGGAACACAGACCATGGCACGGCACCTGATCACCTCGGCAATCCCCTATATCAACGGGATCAAACACCTGGGCAATCTCGTGGGCAGCCAACTGCCCGCCGACTTGTTTGCACGCTTCCAACGGGCACGCGGGCACGAGGTTCTGTTTCTTTGCTCCACCGATGAACACGGCACGCCCGCGGAACTCGCCGCCGCCAAGACGGGCGAGCCCGTGGCCGACTATTGCGCCCGCATGCACAAGGTACAGGCCGACATCGCCCAAGGCTTCCGGCTCAGCTTCGATCACTTCGGGCGCTCGTCCAGCCCGCAAAACCAAAAGCTCACCCAACACCTCGCCGGCAAGCTTTACGAGGCCGGGTTGATCGAGGAAGTGACCGAGAAACAGGTCTATTCCAACGCCGACAAACGCTTCCTCCCCGACCGCTATATCGAAGGCACCTGCCCCAACTGCGGCTACGAAAAGGCGCGCGGCGACCAATGCGAAAACTGCACCAAGCAGCTTGACCCGACCGACCTTCTGGACCCGCGCAGCGCGATTTCCGGCTCAACGGACCTTGAAGTGCGCGAAACCAAGCACCTCTTCCTGCGCCAAAGCCAGATGCGCGATACCCTGAACAAATGGATCGACAGCAAAACCGACTGGCCGGTGCTGACCACCTCGATCGCCCGCAAATGGCTCAACGATGGCGACGGGTTGCAGGATCGCGGCATCACCCGCGATCTCGATTGGGGCATCCCCGTCAAACGCGGCGATGAGGACTGGCCCGGCATGGAAGGCAAGGTCTTCTACGTCTGGTTCGACGCCCCCATCGAATATATCGCCTGCGCCGCCGAATGGGCCGAGGCCAACGGTCTGGATCAATCCGCATGGGAACGCTGGTGGCGCACCGAGAAAGGCGCCGATGATGTCCGCTATACCCAGTTCATGGGCAAGGATAACGTCCCCTTTCACACGCTTTCCTTCCCCGCCACGCTTATGGGGTCGGGCGAGGATTGGAAACTGGTGGATTACATCAAATCCTTCAACTACCTCAACTACGACGGCGGCCAGTTCTCAACCTCGCAAGGGCGCGGCGTCTTCATGGATCAGGCACTTGATATCCTGCCCGCCGACTACTGGCGCTGGTGGCTGCTCAGCCACGCCCCCGAAAGCTCGGATGCCGAATTCACCTGGGAAAACTTCCAGTCCTCGGTCAATAAAGACCTCGCCGACGTGCTGGGCAATTTCGCCTCCCGCGTGACCAAGTTCTGCCGCTCCAAGTTCGGCGAGGTCGTCCCCGAGGGGGGCGAATTGGGCGAACGCGAAACCGCCCTCATCGACCGCCTCACCACCCGCGTCCGTGCCTACGAGGGACATATGGAGGCGATGGATGTCCGCAAATCGGCGCAGGAACTTCGCGCCATCTGGGTCGAAGGCAACGAATACCTGCAAGAGGCCGCGCCCTGGGCCACCTTCAAGGAAGCCCCCGAAACAGCGGCCATGCAAATCCGCCTCGCCCTGAACCTCATCCGCCTTTACGCGGTGCTCTCAAGCCCCTTCATCCCGGATGCGGCAAAAACCATGCAAGAGGCGATGCAAAGCAGCGACACCGGCTGGCCCGAGGATCTGCCAACCGCGCTGGCCACCCTCGCCCCCGGCCATGCTTTCACCGTGCCCGAGGTGCTGTTTGCCAAGATCACCGACGATCAACGCGAAGACTGGCAGGCGCGCTTTTCCGGCACCCGCGATTAAGCAGCGCGCGCCAAAGGCGCGCACAGGGTATCTCGCCAGTGCGCCTTTGGCGCCCGGCTCGCACCTGTGTCCAACCTGACGCATCAATTGCAGCCGCATGCAAAACCAATCGGTGTTCTCAGGGTATTTAAGCCAAGAAAAAACCACAGCGCGCCTCCCCTCTTCTTCTGGCCAAAAAATATCCTGGGGTGAGTTGAAAATCCCATTTTCAACGAGGGGCAAAGCCCCTTGCCTGTGCGCGCCCGCGCGCTCAAGCCAGCGTGGCGCAGCCACTCCTTTTGGCGGCGTTTTCGGGAAACACCGCTGGTACCCGCGGCCGGACTCGAACCGGCACGGCCTTTCGGCCTGGAGATTTTAAGTCTCCTGTGTCTACCATTCCACCACGCGGGCCAGCGGCGCGGACAATATCGGATGTTGGCAGGGTGTAAAGCCGCGAAAAGGGCTGCAAAGCCCGATAAGCGCCAAAGATCGTCTTTCCCCGGCGCCGCCGGTCAAATCACGTCCGAAAGCGCTTTTTCCTTCACCGCCTGCATCGCCACATAGGTCGAGGTGTTCGCGACATGCGGCAGGGTCGAGATGTAATCGGCCAGAACCCGTCGATAATCGCTCATGCTCTGGGTGCGCACCTTCATCAGGTAATCGAAATTCCCGGCGATCAGATGCACCTGTTCGATCTCGGCGATCCTGGCCACCGCCGCGTTGAACTCGGCCAAGGCGGCTTCGCGCGTATCGCTCAGCCGCACCTCGACAAAACTCACATGATCCATGCCAAGACGGATGGGATCGAACAACGCCCGGTACCCGGTGATGATCCCATCGCTTTCCAACCGCCGCAAACGCGCCTGCGTGGGCGACTTCGACAACCCGATCTGCCGCGCCAGTTCCGTGATCGAAATCCGGCCATCCGCCGCCAACGCCTTGAGAATCGCACGATCGAAACGGTCAAGCTCTATCTGGTCACTTTGCATTGTTTTGGGCCGCTTTTATGCTCACTTTCACCATGTATACCGCAAGATTGAGGAAAAACAACTCGCATATCGGTGATATCCTTGAGCAAATCGCCTTTTCGGGAGGATCAATCATGCCCTATGACACCGACATTCGCCGCGCCATCGACCTCGGCACTTATGCCAACGAGGCCCGGACCGTGGCCCGCCTGACCGAGCTTGCGGCACTATCGGAAACCGACCGCGCCCAGATTGTCGAACGCGCCGCCGATCTGGTCCGAGATATCCGCGGCCAATCCAGCCCCGGACTTATGGAAGTCTTCCTTGCCGAATACGGCCTGTCAACCGAGGAAGGTATCGCGCTGATGTGTCTCGCCGAGGCGCTTCTGCGTGTGCCGGATGCCGATACCATCGACGCATTGATCGAAGACAAGATCGCGCCGTCGGATTGGGGCAAGCACATGGGCCACTCCGCCTCACCGCTGGTCAATGCCTCCACTTGGGCGCTGATGCTCACCGGCAAGGTGCTGGAAGATGAAAAACCGGGCATCGTCGGCACCCTACGCGGGGCCGTGCGCCGCTTGGGGGAGCCTGTCATCCGTACCGCCACGGGCCGCGCGATGAAGGAAATGGGCCGGCAGTTCGTTTTGGGCGAGACCATCCAATCGGCCATGGACCGCGCGGCGGGGATGGAGAAGAAGGGCTATTCCTATTCCTACGACATGCTGGGCGAGGCCGCGCGCACCGATGCCGACGCCACCCGCTATCACCTCAGCTATTCGCGCGCCATCACCGCCATCGCCAATGCCTGCACGCAAACCGATATTCGTGACAACCCCGGCATTTCCGTGAAACTGTCAGCGCTCCATCCCCGCTACGAGGTAGCCCAGCGCGAACAGGTGATGGATGTCCTTGTTCCCCGCCTGCGTAGCCTCGCGCTTCTGGCGAAATCCGCCAAGATGGGCCTCAATATCGACGCCGAGGAGGCCGACCGCCTCTCGCTTTCGCTGGACGTGATCGAAACCGTGCTGTCCGAGCCCGCCCTTGAGGGGTGGGACGGCTTCGGCGTGGTGGTACAAGCCTACGGCCGACGCGCCTCGCACGTTCTGGATTTCCTCAACGATCTGGCCACGCGCCTTGATCGCAAGATCATGGTGCGGCTGGTGAAAGGTGCCTATTGGGATACCGAGATCAAGCTCTCGCAGGTCGAAGGCGTCGATGGTTTCCCGGTCTTCACCTCGAAACCCGCCACCGACATCAGCTATATCGCCAATGCCCGTAAACTCCTGTCGATGACCGACCGGATCTACCCGCAATTCGCCACCCATAACGCCCATACGGCAGCGGCGATTCTTGAGATGGGCAAGGATCAAAAGGATGAGTTCGAGTTCCAGCGCCTGCACGGCATGGGCGAGGCGCTGCACGACATCATCCTGAAGAACGAAGGCACCCGCTGCCGTATCTATGCCCCCGTGGGGGCGCACCGCGACCTGCTGGCCTACCTCGTGCGCCGCCTTCTGGAAAACGGCGCCAACTCCAGCTTCGTCAACCAGATCGTGGATGAGGACGTGCCGCCCGAACTGGTCGCCCGCGACCCCTTCGAGGCGATCAATGATGAAACGCCCCACCTGCCCACCGGGCCGGAACTCTTCCTGCCCGAGCGCAAGAACTCCATGGGCTTTGACCTAGCACACCAACCCACGCTCGATGCCATCGACGCGGCACGCGACCCCTTTGCCAACCATACGTGGGACGTGGGGCCGATCCTTGCGGGCAAGACCGCGCCCGAGGCTCCAAAGCCGGTGATCAACCCCGCCGATCCCGCCGATCAGCCGGGCACCGTCGCCACCGCCAGCACGGCAGACATCGAAACCGCCCTCGCCTCGGCCAAACCCTGGGACGCAACACCCGAGGAACGCGCCAAGGTGCTCAACAAGGTGGCCGACCTTTACGAGGAAAACTATGGCGAGCTTTTCGCCGCGATCCACCGCGAGGCGGGCAAAATGGTGCTCGATGCCGTGGCCGAGTTGCGCGAGGCGGTGGATTTCCTGCGCTACTACGCCGCCAATGCGCCCGAAGGGCAGGCCGTCGGCACCTTCACCTGCATCTCGCCATGGAATTTCCCGCTGGCCATTTTCACCGGCCAGATCAGCGCCGCCTTGGCCGCCGGGAACGCCGTCCTGTCCAAACCGGCCGAGCAGACGCCGATCATCTCGGCCCTCGCCGTGGACCTGATGCACAAGGCGGGCGTGCCGAAAGAGGCCCTGCAACTCCTGCCCGGCGGCGGCGAGGTGGGCGCGGCGCTCACCTCGGATGCGCGCGTGAATGGCGTGGCCTTCACCGGCTCCACCGCCACGGCGATGAAAATCCGCGCCGCCATGGCCGAAAACCTTGCCCCCGGCGCGCCGCTTATCGCCGAAACCGGTGGGCTGAATGCCATGATCGTCGATTCCACCGCCCTGCCCGAACAGGCGGTACAGGCCATCGTCGAATCCGCCTTTCAATCGGCGGGTCAACGCTGTTCGGCCCTGCGCTGCCTCTACGTGCAGGAAGACATCGCCGAGTCGTTCATCGAAATGCTTACCGGGGCGATGGATGCCCTCAACATCGGGCTGCCGTGGCACCTTTCGACCGATGTCGGCCCGGTGATTGACGAGACCGCCCGCTCCGGCATCACCGAACACATCCAGACCGCCCGCGCCGAGGGCCGCTTGATGCACGAGTTGAAAACACCAAACGCCGGCACCTACATCGCGCCGACGCTGCTCAAGGTCGGCGGGATCGAGGATATGGAACGCGAGATTTTCGGCCCGGTCCTGCATCTGGCCACCTTCAAATCCACCGAACTGGACAAGGTGATCGACCGGATCAACGGCACCGGCTATGGCCTGACCTTCGGGTTGATGACCCGGATCGACGACCGCGTGCAATATGTCACCGACCGCATCCATGCGGGCAACATGTACGTCAACCGCAACCAGATCGGCGCCATCGTCGGCAGCCAACCCTTTGGCGGCGAGGGCCTCTCCGGCACCGGCCCCAAGGCGGGCGGCCCGCATTATCTTGCGCGGTTCACGGCGCACCCTGCCGGGCAGGCGGGCGGCGACTGGCCGCGCGACATGGGCCGCGACGACCTGCAAGGCGCGCTCGACAAGGCCAATGCCCATCAGGCCGAGCGCCGCGACGCATTGGTCCTGCCGGGGCCAACGGGCGAATCCAACCGCCTGACCACCCACACGCGCGAGGCGCTGCTGTGTCTCGGGCCGGGGCCCGAGGCCGCCGCCGAACAGGCCCGCTTGGTCGAAGCCTTGGGCGGCATCGCCGTGCAGGCCACGGGCCACGTCGCGCCCGAGGCGCTGACCGGCATGGGCGGGCTGTCCGGCGTGCTTTGGTGGGGCGATGAGACCACCGCCCGCGCCTATGCGCAGGCGCTTGCCGGCCGCGCGGGGCCGATCCTGCCGCTGATCGCCGGCCAGCCCGACACCGGCCACGCCCTGCACGAACGCCACGTTTGTGTTGATACCACCGCCGCAGGCGGCAACGCTGCCCTGCTGGGCGGTATGTCCTGACGCGCCCCCCGTCCCGGGCTTGACCCGGGACCTCACGACCAGCCAAGAGGCCCCGGGTCAAGCCCGGGGCGTGTCGCACCCACCTCGCAGCGTACACCACGCGCTTGACGCGGGGCGGCAGGCGGGCCAACTATCCTGCATGCTGCCCATCCGCGATCATAACCCGTCCGAGCAGACCCCATGGGTCACCTATGCCCTGATCGCCGTGAACGTGGCGATTTTCCTCAGTTACTGGGGCCTCTTCACGAACGACCGCGCCATCAGCATGTTCTTTCTCGAATGGGGCATGGTCCCGGTCCTGGTCACCGAACAGGGCACCTGGGGCACGATGTTCAGCTCCATGTTCCTGCACGGCAGCATCATGCACCTTTTGGGCAACATGCTGTTTCTATGGATTTTCGGCGACAACCTGGAAGAAGAGATGGGCCATATCCGCTATCTTCTCTTCTACCTCGCCTCCGGCCTTGGCGCGGGGCTGGCGCATTATCTCGCCGCCCCCTATAGCGAGGTGCCCACCGTCGGCGCCTCGGGGGCGATCGCGGGCGTGATGGGCGGCTACCTGCTTTTGTTCCCCAAGGCGCAGGTCGATATCTTCGTCTTCATCGTCTTTATCATCAAGGTGATCCCGGTCCCGGCATGGCTCATGCTGGCGGTCTGGTTCGCCATGCAACTCTTTGGCGGTTTCGGGGCCGATCCCACGACCGGCGGCGTGGCCTACTGGGCGCATGCGGGCGGCTTCGTGGTGGGGGCCATCCTGACCGTGCCGGTCTTCCTGCGCCGCGGCGGCATAGGGTTCTGGGACCGCACCGAAGGTCACCCGCCCCACCCCGAGGCCGAATACCGCTATCAACGCAGCCATATCCCCCGCGTCAGGAGGCGCCGCAAATGAAAACCAGATCCACCTGCCACTGCGGCGCCGTCGAACTTCACCTTGATTTGCCGAACGGCATTCAACAGGCCCACCGCTGTACCTGTTCCTTCTGCCGTCGCCGCGCGGCCCCCAATATCTCGGTCCCACTAGAGGCGCTGACCGTGGTGCGCGGCGCCGATAACCTCACGCTCTACACATGGGGCACCGGCACCGCGCAGCACTATTTTTGCAAAACCTGCGGCATCTACACCCACCATCAACGCCGCTCGAACCCGAACGAATACGGCGTCAACCTTGGCTGCATCGAAGGCGTAAACCCCGCCGATTACGAGCCGATCCCCTGGAGCGACGGCATCAACCACCCCTCGGATCGTTAAACCCCGGCATCGTCCGACTGGATCAGCCGCCGGCGCAACCACCCCGAGATCGTGTCCATCGCCATCACCATCAACACGATCAGCACGATGTAATAACTCACCTCTTCCCAATCCTTCTGGGTGATGATCGCCTGGGTCAGCAACAACCCGATCCCGCCGCCGGTAATCGCGCCGATGATCGTGGCGCTGCGGGTGTTGGATTCAAGGTAATACAAAAGCTGGCTCAACAAGACCGGCGTGATCTGCGGAATAACCCCGAACCGATACCGCTGCATCGGCTTGGCCCCCGTCGATTGCACCCCTTCGATCTGCTTTTCATCCACGTTTTCCAAGGTTTCCGAGAAAAGCTTGCCAAACGTCCCAGTATCGGTCAGCAGGATCGCCAAGGCCCCGGTCAGCGGCCCCGGCCCGAAGGCCCGCGCCAACACGATGGTCCAGATCAGGGCATCCACCCCCCGCACGAAATCGAACACCCGCCGCACGCCAAAGCGCACCGCCATGAAGGGCGAGAAGTTCCGCGCCGCCATGAAGGCCAAGGGCAGCGCCAGCATGGCGGCCCCGAAGGTGCCAAGAAAGGCCATCAGGATGGTTTCGAACACCGCCCACATGACTTCCGAATGCCGCCACATGGCGTTGTTCCAGAAATCATGCCACATGGCCGCGATGTTCGACACCTCCGGGCGCACGGGGTCGCCCGATACCGCAAGCCCCAGCAACTCGCCAAAGCCCTTGCCATGAAACGGGCTGTCCAGCGTGAAGAAGAACAGCTCCCACCCCATGTCATACTTGAACAGCTCCGCCCGCGTGCGCGTCACCGTCAGACGGCCCCGGTCGGTGGTCACAGCCAGCCGGTTTTTCGAGGCATTGATCCACTCGGGCTGGTCCTCCATGTCGCCTTGCGGAAACACCATCTCGACCCCGCTGCGCGAGGGGCGTGCCTCGATCACCCCGAACTCGGGGATATCGTAACGCACCCAATCGCCTTCATAGGTCACCACGTGGCCCCGGCCCAGTTGCGCCACCATGCCGGTCTCGGTCAGGTTGACCCAGTCGGGCGCGGTGCCCTCGGCATAGGTGCCCTTGCGCTCACCCTCGATGGCAATCTCGATACTCTCCGACCGCGCATCGTATAAAACATGGGTCTTGTGGCTATAGCTATCGGCCACCAGGGCGCGGGCATTGTCGATGCTCGCCCGCTCGCTCAACCCCGGGATATCGAAGGCAAAGAAGATATAGACGAAATAGACTAGGATCACCGCAGGCAGGCCAAAATTGAACAGGCGCTTGCGCTGGAACAGGCGGCTTGCCTCGCCCTTGAAATCGGCTGTCGCTGTCATGCTCATTGCTGCGCCCCCTTGGTCAGGCGATCCCGGTAATAGGATGAAATCTGGTCGAAAAAGACGATGGTCAGGAACAGCAGGATGAAAATCGCCGCTGCCTCGTCGAATTTGCCCTGCCCCCATGACATGGCGTTCTTAAGCTCGTACCCGATGCCGCCCGCGCCCACGAACCCAAGGATGGCCGAGGCGCGGATATTGATCTCGAACCGCAGCAGCGCGTAACTCAGGTAATTCGGTGCCACCTGCGGAATGATCCCCAGAAGCATCCGCTGCGACCAGCTTGCGCCGACCGATTGCAAGCCCTCCACGGGCTTGAGAGAGGCATTCTCGTTCACCTCCGAAAACAGCTTGCCCAGCGCGCCCACGGTATGCAGCGCAATCGCGATCATCGCTGGCACCGGACCGCCGCCCAAGACAAAGATCAGCACCAATGCAATCACGATCTCGGGGATCGCGCGCAGGATATCCATGATCCGCCGGAACACCGGGATCATCCGGGGCCAGCGCGCCATGCCCCGCGTCGATAACAGCGACATCAAGATACCCAGCAACGCCCCCAAAAGGGTTGAGGCTGCCGCGATATTCACGGTCTCCAGAAGCGCGGGGAAAAACGTCACGAAATGACCGGGCAGTTCATGGGCCTTCTCGATGGCCTCGCCCCAGACCTGTGCCGGGAAATCCAGCACATTGTGCCAGCCATCCCAAAAGCCACCGGCATTGCGGCTGTCGGCAAGGTTGAACCCCGCCACCATCAGCGCCACGAAAATCGCCAGCATCGCACCGGAATAAAGCCGCCTGCGGCGCGTCATCGCCATGTAGGCGCTACGAATTCCATCCGTCGTGATCGGCGCCTGCGCGCTCAGGTCTGCCATGCCCTGTCCCCCGGCTGCGTATCAAAAAGGGCCCACCCTTTGCGGGTGGACCCATCTGTCATTCAAACTGGATCAGTTCGATTTGGCCTTACGGGCCTCGATGATCGACAGGTAGGCGTCGTGGGTGATCGGCATGAAGCCTTTCGCGTCACCCTGCAGAACACCATAGGCGCACTCTTCGTCCATCGACTTGAGCGAAGCCATCAGGCCCGTCATCTTCAGCTTCACATCCTCGGGCAGCTCGGAACGCAGGACAACAGGGCCCTCGGGGATCGGCTTGGATTGCCAGATTTGAACAAGGTCGTTCATGTCGACCAGGCCGGCGTCAACCGCCTTGCGCAGCGCGCCCGAGTTATAGCCGTCTTCCCAGTTGCCCAGACCGTCGGCCCATGTCACGCCCGCGTCCACGTCGCCGTTGTTCACTGCAACGATGGTCTGCTCGTGGCCGCCGGTGAATTTCACTTCACCGAAATAATCGCCCGATTGCATGGTGGCATTGATCTCGGTGGGGATTTCGATCGACGGGATCAGGTACCCCGAGGTCGAGTTCGGATCGCCAAAACCAAAGACCTTGCCTTCCATGTCGTCCAGCGAGGTGATGCCGCTGTCCTTGCGGGCAAAACCGATCGAATGGTAGCCATAGCCGCCATCAAGGTTCACCTTGACCAGAACCGGCTCAACCGCGTCGGGGTTTTCCAGATAGGTCTTGGCATAGCCCGAGGCGCCCAGCCACGCCATGTCGATGGTGCCGCCCAGCAGGCCCTGGATCACGCCGTTGTAATCGGCGGGCGCGAACAGCTTGGTTTCAACACCCAGCAGCTCCTCGGTCTTCTCGCGCAGGCACTCGTTTGAATTCATGCGGTCCTGGGCGTTTTCACCACCCAGGATGCCGATGCGGAATTCGCTGATGTCCTGGGCCAGCACAGGGCTGGTCAGGGCCGTGGTGGCCACGATGGCGGCAAGCAGTTTTTTCATGGTTTCTCTCCGATTGGATTGTGTGAGTCTTAGGTTGAAGGCTCGGGGAAATTTCAAAGCGCGGCCTCGGCCTCGCGGATGGCGGCACGGCCCGGACGCTCGATTGTCTCGATCGCGGTCGAGGTACTGGCCTCGGAAAACCCGGCATCCGCGCCGTAAATGTCGCGCGCGACACCGGTGGTCAGTTGCTCGGGGCTTCCGTCAAAAACGATCCGCCCATGCAGCATGCCGATCACCCGGTCGCAATAACGCCGCGCGGTATCCAGCGTGTGCAGGTTGGCAATCACCGTGCGCCCGTCTTCCTCGTGAATACGGCGCAGATCATCCATCACCACCTGCGCGTTCATCGGGTCAAGGCTGGCAATCGGTTCATCGGCCAGAACGATCTTGGGGTCCTGCATCAGCGCCCGGGCAATCGCCACGCGCTGCTGCTGCCCGCCCGAAAGCGCCTCGGCCCGCTTGGGCGCATGTTCGGCAATGCCCAGACGATCCAGAATATCAATCGCGCGGTGAATGTCCGCCTCGGGATAGAGGTTGAACATCGTCGCCAAGGTCGAACGGCGGTTAAGCGTGCCATGCAACACGTTCGAAACCACGTCCATCCGCGGCACAAGGTTGAACTGCTGAAAGATCATCGCGCAATCGGATTGCCAAGCACGCTTATCCGCGCCCTTAAGTGCGGTTACATCGCGCCCCTCGAAGGCAATCTTGCCCTCGCTGGCGTCGGTCAGCCGGTTCAACATCCGCAACAGCGTGGACTTGCCCGCCCCCGAACGCCCGATGATCCCGATCATCGCCGGGCGCTCCACGTCGAACGAAACGGCATCCACGGCCGTGTTCTTGCCAAACCTGCGCGTCAGATTGCTTACTGTCAGCAATGCACATCCCCCTTTGTCTTGGCGCCCACCTACGTGCCCCGCCTGACAACTCTGCGACAGTTCGTTGAAAGTTTTGTAACGTGGGCGATGGGCGAAAAGGCACCGCCCCCGCCCCCGCGTCACCGCATCCCTTGCCCAAGCCCTGCGCCGGGCGTAGGACATCCCCATGACACGCGCCCCCAAACGCCTGACCCGTGACGATTGGCTCACCGCCGGGCTTTCGGCCCTGCGCACCCACGGCCCCGAAGCATTGAAGGCCGAGCCGCTGGCACGCACCATGGGCACCACCAAGGGCTCTTTCTACTGGCATTTCGAAGATGTCCCCGCGTTTCACCGCGGCCTTCTGGAACTGTGGGAGAAAACCGCACAAACCGCCCTCTCACAGGCTCAGGCCGGCTCTGGCACGGCCACAAGCCGCCTGCGCCACACCGCCCAAACCCTAGCCGATCAGGCCGGCGCCGATGCCGCCATCCGCGCATGGGCGCGCGGCCACGACGGCGCGGCCGAAACGCTGGCCCGCGTCGATGCCGCCCGGCTCGATTGCCTGCACGCACTTTTGTCCGAGGTCGGTATCTCCAACCCCGAAATGGCCCGCATTATACTGGCCAGCGGCATCGGCATGGCGCAACTCGGCGAAATCCACGACCACGACAATACCGGCGCCATCGGCTCTCTTGTCGATCTGGTGCTTGCCCTGCGCTGACGCCGCTTGAAACGAGGCCCCGGATCAAGCCCGGGGCGCGACATCCCCAAGCCACCCGTCCCGGGCCTGACCCGGGACCTCGCTTTAAACCACCTCGCCCGCGTCCAGTTTATCCAGAATACGCCGCGCGCCATCCAAAACCGCGTCGCGCTTGCCCTCGTCCATCCTGTCCCACGTGCGATACATCTGGCCCATGCGTGGATTGCCTTCGAACCGCTCCCTGTGCCGCTGCATGAAATCCCAGAAGAGAAGGTTGAACGGGCAGGCCCCCTCGCCCACTTTTTCCTTCACCGAATAGGCACAACCGCCGCAATAATCCGACATCTTGGCGATATAATTGCCCGAACTCACATAGGGTTTGCTGGCGATGATCCCGCCATCGGCAAACTGGCTCATCCCGATGGTGTTGGGGGCCTCCACCCATTCGAACGCATCCGCATAGACCGCCAGGTACCATTCATGCAGCTGCCCCGGGTGGACCCCGGCCAGTAATGCAAAATTCCCCGTCACCATCAGCCGTTGAATGTGATGGGCATAGGCCTCCTCGCGGGTCTGCGCCACCGCATGGCCGACGCAATTCATCCGCGTTTCACCGCCCCAATACATCCACGGCAAATCGCGCTTGTGGCCCAGCGCATTGCGCGCCGTATAGTCCGGCCCCTCGCGAAAATAGATGCCCCGCACATATTCGCGCCAGCCAGTCACCTGCCGGATAAACCCCTCGGCGGCATTGATCGGCACGCGCCCGGCTTTCCATTCCTCTTCCACACGGGCACAGATTTCCACAGGATCAAGCAATCCAATGTTCAAATACGGCGATAACACCGAATGATGCAGGAACTTGTCCCCCTGCAACATCGCATCCTGATAATCGCCGAACCCCTCCAGTAAATGCTTGGCGAAATGATCCAGCGCGCGCAGGGCCTGCGCCCGCGTCACCGCAAAATGAAAGGGCCGCAACGCCCCGAAATTCTCACCGAACTGCGCCTCGACCAGATCAAGCACCTCCTCGGTCATCTCATCGGGCGTGAACTGCATCGGCTGGGATCGCAGCATATCGTCCGAGGCAGGCTTGCGGTTGTCGTGGTCGTAATTCCACTTGCCCCCCGCCGGTTTGCCCTCCTCCATCATCAGGCCCGTCTTGCGCCGCATCTCGCGATAGAAATATTCCATCCGAAGCTCTTTGCGCCCCTCGGCCCAATCGTCGAACTCATCAAGCGAACAGATGAACCGATCATCGGGCAAAAGCGTCACGCTAAGCGGCGCATTCTCCAGCGCCTCAATCAACCGCCACTCACCGGGCCGGGTGGCCAGAACCGCGCTCACCCCGTGCTCTTGGCCCCGGCGCATCAATTCACCGACGATGGATTTCGAGGCTTCCGCGTCATCCATCCGCGTATAGGCCACGCGCCAGCCGTCCTCTTCCAGCTCAGCCGCGAAATGCCGCATCGCCGACAGCACCAGCGCGATCTTCTTGGGGTGGTGCGGCACATATCCCGCCTCGTCCCCCACCTCGGCCATGACGATCAAGTCATTCGCCTTATCCGCCTCCCGCAGCGCCGAAAGCCCCGCGCTCAACTGGTCCCCAAGGACCAGAACCAACCGTTTCACCATGGCACACGCTTCCCCGCCCAATCGTAAAACTGCCCCGTGTCCTTCGTGGTCAGCCCATCAATAACGCTCAAAAGGTTAACGGCAGCTTCCTGCGCCGTGACGGTGGGGTGCCCCTTGGCGTATTTCTCGGTCAGCGGCGTTTCCACCGTGCCGGGATGCAGCGCCACGCAAATCGCGTCGCGGTGGCTCCGGCCAATCTCGATCGCCCCGGTGTGGATCATCTGGTTTAACGCCGCCTTGGCCGTCCGGTAACTGTACCACCCACCGAAACCGTTATCGCCGATCGACCCCACCCGCGCCGAAAGCGCAGCAAACACGCTCCGCCCCTCCCTGGGCAACAGGCGGACGGCATGTTTCATCACCAAGGAGGGCCCGACGCAATTCAACATGAACTGCGCGCGCATCGCCTCTGCGTCCAAGTGCTTCAGGGATTTCTCCGGCCCCCGTCCCTCCAACTCCAACGCGCCGGTCGCGACGAACACCAAGTCGAACGGCCCCTCCAACCGGCCCAAAGCCGCCTCGACCGACCCTTCATCGGTCACGTCCAACCCATCGTCGCGCCGCGACAGCCCGGTGACCGAGACACCACGCGCGGCCAAAGCCTCCGAGATGGCCGTTCCAATCCCGCCCGAGGCGCCGATGATCAATGCTCTTTCCATGTGGAGGAAGCTAGCGGGCCGGCGCGCCCCTTCAAGCATCCGCCTCCATTTCACGACCCCGACATTTGAACGAAACAGTTTAGAATTTTGTACGACTTGTACGTTCGTCTTCGCGCCGCCCCCGATTTTCGTACAAAACTCACGTACAAAACGTACAAAACGTACAAAACATTTCGGGGTTTTCATCGCCCGTCATCATCCCTATACTTTTACGCATGATGAAGCAGGACCATATCCTTTCTGGCCAGACGCCCCGCAATGCGGGTTGCGTTTCCCTCCTGCTACTCCTAAGCCGCCTCTGAGCGTGCCATCATCCGGCGCGACCGCTCAGAGGGTGTGCTTTTTCTCTTTCGCGCCAATGGCTTAGGATAACGAACGAGACCCGACATGACTGATACTTCCAAAGACCGCGTGGTGATTTTCGACACCACCCTGCGCGACGGCGAACAATCTCCCGGCGCCACCATGACCCATGATGAAAAGCTCGAAATCGCCGCCATGCTCGATGACATGGGCGTTGATATCATCGAGGCCGGTTTCCCCATCGCCTCCGAAGGGGACTTCAGGGCAGTTTCGGAAATTGCCAAAAATTCCGTAAACTCGACGATCTGTGGCTTGGCCCGTGCCAACCCCAAGGATATCGACCGCTGCTGGGAGGCGGTGAAACACGCGAAAAGCCCGCGAATTCATACGTTTATCGGCACCTCGCCCCTGCACCGGGCGATCCCCGACCTCAGCCAAGATGAGATGGCCGAGCGGATTCACGAGACGGTGACCCACGCCCGCAACCTCTGTGACAACGTGCAATGGTCCCCCATGGATGCGACTCGCACCGAGTGGGATTATCTGGCCCGGGTCGTCGAAATCGCCATCAAGGCCGGCGCCACCACCATCAACATCCCCGACACCGTCGGCTACACCGCCCCCGTCGAATCCGCCGAGTTGATTCAACGGCTTATCGCCGAAGTCCCCGGTGCCGACGAGATCGTTTTCGCCACCCATTGCCACAACGATCTGGGCATGGCGACGGCCAATGCACTGGCCGCCGTCGCCGGTGGTGCGCGTCAAATTGAGTGTACTATCAATGGCTTGGGCGAACGCGCCGGCAACACTGCATTGGAAGAGGTCGTCATGGCCCTCAAGGTGCGCGGCGACATCATGCCCTATTTCACGCATGTCGACAGCCGCAAGATCATGAACATCTCGCGCCGCGTCGCCACTGTGTCGGGCTTCCCGGTGCAGTACAACAAGGCCATCGTCGGCAAGAACGCCTTCGCGCATGAATCCGGCATCCACCAGGACGGCATGCTCAAGAACGCCGAAACCTTCGAGATCATGCGCCCCGAAGACGTGGGCCTTTCTGAAACCAATATCGTTTTGGGCAAACACTCGGGCCGCGCCGCCCTGCGCGCGAAGTTGAAAGACCTCGGGTACGACCTGGCCGAGAACCAGCTCAATGACATGTTCGTGCGCTTCAAGGATCTCGCCGATCGCAAAAAAGAGGTTTATGATGAAGACCTTATCGCCCTGATGCGCGCGGGCGAGGACGAGGCGAAAGACCGCCTTGTCGTCAAATCCCTGCGCGTGGCCTGCGGCACCGGCGGCCCGGCCGAGGCCGAGTTAATCATGACCATCGACGGCGAAGAAAAGACCGCCAAGCAAACCGGCGACGGCCCGGTCGACGCCACTTTCAAGGCCGTACGTGAGTTGCACCCCAACTCCGCCCATCTGTCGCTCTATCAGGTGCACGCCGTAACCCAAGGTACAGATGCGCAGGCCACGGTTTCCGTCCGGCTTGAAGAAGATGGCAACATCGCCACGGGCCAATCGGCAGATACCGATACCGTCGTCGCCTCTGCCAAGGCGTATGTCAACGCGCTGAACCGTTTGCTGGTCCGCCGTGGCCGTGTCGGCGAAGACGAAAAAGAGATCAATTACAAGGACGTATCGTAATTACGCCTACCTGATCACCTTCAAAGCCCGGCCCATTTTGCCGGGCTTTGTTATGCCATTTCCGCCCTTGCACGAAGCCTGTCCACGAACCGTTGCCGCGCCCCGGGAAGCGGCGTGTTACCCATCTCCGAGGCCAGGTGATTTTGCAGGAAATGCCCGGTCACGCGAAACGCCTCGACCAATTCCGCGTCCGGCGCAGGCCCCTCCCCCAACAAGCACGGCGGCAAGGGCAAAAGCTTATCCGCCCATTCCCCGGCACCGGCCCTCGACACCGCTCGCCCGGTCCGCGGCGACACAAAGCTAAGGTCATTCGCCCGCCGCCCCAGCGCCGCGCAGGTGGATAAATCAAGGCCAAAGCCCATGTCATCCAGTAGGGTCATTTCCCATCGAAGATAGGCCAAGGGCCAGATTTCCGATTGGCCCAGAAGGTCAAGTAATTGCTCGGTTTTTTCATAAAGACGTGCATGGGCCTCACGCTCGGGCAGGCAAAACAGCAACAACGCCGTCACCGCGTTCAACCCCGCCAGTGACAGCCTATCCCCCATCGACGACGCCGCGCGTGAGCGCAAAGGCTCAACCGTAAAGGTGCCGATATGATCTTCCAGCCGGGCGCGCCACGTCAGGTCCAATTGCGCGCCGGGCTGCAAGACCGGGGCCAATTTGCGCGATGTCCCCCCCCGCACCACACCCGCATGCCGCCCGCGCCCCGGCGTGAACACCTCGATGATCGCCGAGGTTTCACCATGGGTCCGGTTTGAAAGAAGTATGCCCTGATCACGCCATTCCATGCCCGCATAGGACACCAGCCAAAGCATATTGCCAAGGGGCCCAATTTCGCGGCACCCGGGCCATTTCATGCATGGTGATGACCGAAGGGCACCGGCCAGCCAACAGCGCTTCGTGCTTTCTAGCCCGACCCAAAGGCCGGGAAAGGCAAAATTACACGCCCCAAGCAGCGCATTTGCGATCCACGGTCTTGCGCGAGACCCCAAGCCTGCGCGCGGCTTCCGCCCGGTTCCCGCCGCAGGCATCCAGGACGGTCATGATATGACGCTGTTCCACCAGTTCCAGTGTTTCCATGGCCTCTGTGCCGGTCACACGGCCGGAACCTTCGAATTCTTCAGGGAATTGCCCAAGGATAACCGAGCGTTCGATCAGGTTGCGCAACTCTCGCACATTGCCCGGCCAGTCATAGCGGCTAAGCTTTAGAAAAACCTCTTCGTTCAACTCCAGCGCAGGCAGGCCCAGGACACGGGAAAAATCGCTCATAAACAAGGCAGCCAGTTCGACGATATCCTCCGTACGCTCGCGCAGCGGCGGCATCTCGATATTCATCACGTTGATGCGGTGATACAGGTCGGCGCGGAAACGGCCCGCCGACACTTCGGCCTCAAGGTCGGCATTGGTGGCAAAGAAAAAGCGCAGGTTCAGTGGGATATCTCGCTCGGCCCCGGTGGGGCGGATTCGGCAATCTTCCAGAACACGCAGTAGGCTGGCCTGCACCTGCTCGGGCAATTGCGCCACCTCGTCCAAAAACAGCGTGCCGCCATCGGCATGAAGGAACAAACCGTCCTTGCGGCCCCGGTCCGATTGAATCACGCCGAACAGATCATCGGCGATCCGATCCGGCGCAATCGCCGCGCAATTGACAGCAACAAATGGTTTTTCAGCCCTGTCCGACATGCCATGAAGCGTCCGCGCGGCAATTTCCTTGCCCGTCCCGCTGGCCCCCGTGAACAGCACCGAGGTCGGCAAAGGCGCGACGCGATCCAGCATGTCACGGACCTTGGCAATCGCCGGGGAATTCCCCAAAAGCCGCCCGCGGGCTGTCTGGCCAATCTCGGACAGTTCGTGCTTCAAAAGATCGTTTTCCCGGCGCAGGTACTTGCGATCAAGCGCGCGTGACACTGCATTCAGGATTTGATTTGCCCGGAAGGGTTTCAAAACGAAATCCGCCACGCCCGCCCGCAACGCCCGGATGGCGGTATCAAGATCGGCGTAAGCCGTGATCAGGATCGCATCGGCAAAAAGCCCGATCCGGCGCTGTTCGGCCAACCAATCCAACCCGGTCACGTCCGGCATGATGTTGTCGAGAATGACCAGATCGAAATGTGATTGATCCAGAAATTCAGTCGCTTGCTTACACGACGCTGCCTGCTCAACCCGCTTGCAATGCGGCTCAAGCACCTTGGTCAGAAAATTGCGCATGCCCGGTTCGTCATCGATCACGAGGATCGAGGCAACGGCAAGGGTTTCACCATACTCGCCGCTGGTTTCACGCCCTGTTTGCGACAATGGGGCCGTCATTCGGTAGCATCACCGAGGCGCACCGCGTTCCCGGCAGAAACTTCCCCGGACGAAAAACCGGCCTCGTTGAGGCCATAGTATGCAACAATCGTAATAACCACCGCCGCAGCGAATGCAGTGTACATGGCTTTCATCTTAGTTCTCCTTGATGGCGGTTGCCTTGCGAAGGTATTCGATCAAATCATCACGGTCGGTTTCTGCCGATATGCGCTGCATCGGCATCTTGGAGCCCGGGATATAATGGTCGGGCCCGATGTCGAACAGGGCGTCGATTGTTTCGTCTGTCCATGTGATATCTGCAGTCTCTAATGTGGGCGAATAAGGATAATCCGGCAATGCCCCGGCTTTTCGCCCGAACACCCCATAGAGGCTTGGTCCCGCCTTGCGCGAGGGCGGCGGCGTCAAGGCATGACAGATCGAGCATTTGCGCATGAATTGCCGTTCGCCATTTGGCATTTCGTCGGGATCTCGCAAGAAGCTCCGCCCAGCTTGGCCTGCGGGATCGAATGTATCCAAAAGGGCCACGGGCCATGAGTAAACAACATCGCTCAGGCCTGCGGCCAGAATGTTTTGTCCATCCGCGCTGAACGCAAGGGCCCAGACCGGTCCACGCTGCATGGCCCTGAAATCACGGGCGATCCGCCAGTCTTGCGTGTCGATCACCATGATATAGCCATGCCCATCCCCCACGGCCAATTGTCCGGTCTGGGCATGATGGGCCAAGGAGAGGATCGGACGCCGATCCAATGAGAAATCATAAAGCGCGTGCCCCTCTTCTGGGTCGATCACCCGTGTCATCCCGTCGACCGCACCATAGGCCAGCCAACTCAAGTCAGGAGCAAGGACGATCCTGTTCACACCAAAGCCCTGATTGATCAACACGCGGGACGTTCCCGTTTCAACATCCCAGATACGGATCGACCCATCTGCCGACGCGGAAAACAGCCGCCCGTCATGGCCAAAGGAAACAGCGTTCACCGGGGCCTCATGCCCTTGCAGGAAACGCCGCGCGCCGTTTTCCAGTGACCAAATGCCGATACTTCCGTCCCAACTGGCCGAGGCCAAGGTACCGCCATCGGGAGAGACCCCAAGATCCATGACCTTCCCTTTATGCCCTTCCAGCCGTGTCGTCACCGCACCATCTGCGCCCCACAGAATTATGGAAAAATCATCTGCCGCCGAGGCAAGCCTCGTATCATTCAGAAACAAAACGGTATTCACCGCCGCTTCGTGCCCTTCAAGCCAAACCGGGGTACGTCCTTCCCACAGGCCGACAGAATTGTCGAAACTGGCCGTGGCGACCTGCCCGGTGCTTGTATTGACCCCGATGCCCATCACCGGGCCTCCATGGCCCTTGAGGGTCGTGAACTGCTGACTGGCCGCCGGGAAGGCGGCCAGAAGCAGCGCGATCAAGCTGGCCCAAAGCACACGCATTATTCTGCGGGAGTTGATGCCTTGCCCAGGGTAGGAGCTTCGTCCTTCTCCTGCAACTCTTCAAGCCACAGAGAGTGGTGTTCGCGTGCCCATTGTTCCTCCACCTCTCCCGAGCCCATGGCGTCAAACGCACCTTCCATGCCAACCGAGCCGATATAGATATGCGCAAAGATAATCGCCATGAGCACAAAGCTGACAATGGCGTGCCAGGACTGCGCAAATTGCATTTCTTCATGCGGGGCCAGATCGGTGGGCAATGCGCCAAAACCAAACAGTTGCGGCAAACCGATATCGTTCAAAATCGCGAAGGTTTTGGCAAACATCGGCAGTTCGAACGGGAACAAAAGCGAAAGACCAGACACCGAGATCGACGCACCCAGCAGGATCACCGACCAGAAGATCACCTTCTGGCCCGCGTTGAACTTCTTGGCGGGCGGGTGGACGCCTTTCTTGAATATACCCCCACCAACGGCCAACCATTTCAGGTCAGTCTTGTTCGGAATGTTGTGAACAACCCAGAAAACGAACGCCAGAATCAGGCCCAACATGAAGGCCCACGAGATATTGTTGTGCACCCATTTGCTGGCCACGGCGATCGTTGCAAAGGCTTCATGCCCAAAGGTCGGGATCAGGAATTTGCGCCCCATCAACGAAATCAAGCCGGTGATCCCAAGGACAACGAAAGACCCTGCCATCAACCAATGCGCAAAGCGTTCCATGAACTGGAAACGGGTCACTGTTCGGCCCGTCTTGTCACCGTCAATCGTGATGCGGCCACGAATAATATAAAACAGGACCAAAAGCCCAAGCGTGGCGACAAGCCCCCAGCCGCCGTAGGTGATCAATGGACCCTGACGGAACTGCAACCATGCCATGCCGCCATCTTGCACAAGCACCTTGGCCTTTTCTCCGCCCGCGGACACCTTCACATTGGCATCGTTAAATCGAAGGTCACGCCAGATATCTGCATCCGAGGCCGGCCCAAGCGGACCAAGCCCGGGGGCGGCTTCGCCATCCTCATCGCCGCCACGCCGATAGCTGTTATCGACTTTCTCTCCTCGCTGGCGGGCAAGGATATCTTCCAGGGTCGGCGCACCACCCGTGGCCGAGCGATCAATTTGGGAGACCTCGCTGGCCTCTTGGGCCGAAGCGGGCGCAAACAACAGCATAGACAGCAGTAGAGTGCACAGAAGACGTGTCATGGCGATCTGTCCTGTTTCAAGAATTAAAAGGGCCAGCCAGACGGGCGATAGATATATCGCCCGTCTGTTTGTCAAAGGCATGAGGCGCGCAAGGCCGCGCGCCTCCCGATCCATCCGGGATCAGCCGCCTTTTTGTTCGTAGGCCGTACCCCAGCCCCAAGCGCCGGTACCGAAACCGCGCGCGACAACACGCTCGCGGTAGATGGCCGATACGACGTCACCGTCACCGGCCAAAAGCGCCTTGGTCGAGCACATCTCGGCACAGATCGGCAATTTGCCTTCCGCGATCCGGTTGCGCCCATACTTCTGGAACTCGGCTTGGGAATGGTTTTCTTCGGGGCCACCGGCACAGAATGTACATTTGTCCATCTTGCCACGGCTGCCGAAGTTGCCTGCCTGCGGATATTGCGGCGCCCCGAAGGGGCACGCGTAGAAGCAATAGCCACACCCGATGCAGAGGTCTTTGGAGTGCAGAACCACCCCTTCCTCGTTCTGGTAAAAGCAATCCACAGGGCAGACCGCCATACAGGGTGCATCGGAACAGTGCATACAGGCGACCGAGATCGACCGTTCACCGGGTTTACCATCTTCGATGGTGACAACCCGACGGCGGTTGATACCCCAAGGCACCTCATGCTCGTTTTTACAGGCAGTGACACAAGCGTTGCATTCGATGCAGCGTTCGGCGTCACAGAGGAATTTAGCTCTAGCCATATCTGTTTCTCCTTATGCTGCGCTGATCTTGCAGAGAGTCGCCTTGGTCTCCTGCATCTGCGTGACCGAGTCATAGCCATATGTCTGGGCAGTGTTTGTCGATTCACCCAAGACATAAGGATCGGCACCATCGGGATACTTGTCCCTCAGATCCGCGCCCTGGAAATGACCACCGAAGTGGAAGGGCATAAAGGCAACGCCCTCGCCCACCCGTTCGGTGACCATGGCCATGACCTTGACCTTGCCGCCCTCGGGCCCTTCAACCCAGACATCGCTTCCATCCCGCACACCAAGGTTATTGGCGTCGCGAGTGTTAATCTCGACGAACATATCCTGTTGCAGCTCCGCCAACCACGGGTTCGACCGGGTTTCATCCCCGCCGCCCTCGTATTCGACCAAGCGACCGGAGGTCAGGATAATCGGATAGTCCTTTGAGAAGTCCTGCTTCTGGATGGAGGCGTACATCGTCGGCAGACGATAGAACTTCCGATCTTCATAGGTCGGATAATCCGCCACCAGATCACGCCGGTTGGTATAGAGCGGCTCGCGATGGAGCGGCACCGGATCGGGGAACGTCCAGACCACGGCACGGGCCTTGGCATTGCCGAAAGGTGCACAACCATGCTTGATCGCGACCCGCTGGATACCGCCCGACAGGTCGGTCTTCCAGTTGATACTCGAAGCCTTATCGTTGAAATCGGATGGGAAAGGCGACATCGACTGTTCGCCGACCTCCTCGCTGCTTCCCTGCTCACCGCCGGATTGACTGAGGCCAGCGGTATCGCCGTCATCGCTTTCACCGAGAGCATCCATTGCCTCGATCCCGGCAACGCGTCCGATCACCCGCTTTTCTTCCGTGGTCAGGTCGCTGTCCCAACCCAGGTCAACAAGCATCTGGTAGGTAAATTCAGGATAACCGTCCTGGATTTCCGACCCTTGGCTATAGACACCTTCAGCCAGCAGGTTATCGCCGTCACGCTCCACCCCGAACCGGGCGCGGAAGGTCAGGCCACCTTCGGCCACCGGCTTGGACATATCGTAAAGGTTCGGCGTACCCGGATGGTTCATCTCGGGTGTACCCCAGCTTGGCCACGGCAAACCATAATAATCGCCGTCTGCCGGGCCACCCACGGCCTGCAATGTCGTGCGATCAAAGGTATGCTGGTTGGCCATATGCAACTTGAGCCGTTCAGGCGATTGCCCGGTATAGCCGATGGTCCACATCCCCTTGTTGATCTCACGCAGGGTATCTTCGATATCCGGGGTTACTCCGTCATCCTCAAGTGCGATGTTACGGAACAAACGGTCGTGGAAACCGAATTTTTTGGCGAAAAGACCGATGATTTCCTGATCCGGCTTCGACTCGAACAGCGGGGCAACCACCTGATCGCGCCACTGAAGCGAACGGTTCGACGCCGTGACCGATCCGCGGGTTTCGAACTGCGTTGCCGCCGGCAGCAGGTAAACCCCGTCGGTACGATCATGCAGCACCGCCGAGACAGTCGGATAAGGATCGACCACGACAAGCAGGTCGAGCTTTTCCATCGCCGTCTTCATCTCGGTCATACGGGTCTGCGAGTTGGGCGCGTGCCCCCACAGAACCATACCCCGCACCCGGTTGGGCTGATCGGTATTTTCAGGATCTTCCAGAACGCCGTCGATCCAGCGGGAAACCGGAATCCCCGTCAGATTCTGAAGCGATTTATCCTTGCCGTTCTTGTCCTTGACGGTCTGGAACTGAGCCGCAAGCCATTCGGGATCTTCTTGCCAAACACGGGCCCAGTGACCCCATGCGCCTTTCGACAGGCCATAGTAACCCGGCAGGGTATGGCTCAGGACACCAAGGTCCGTGGCCCCTTGCACGTTGTCGTGGCCACGGAAGATGTTTGTGCCGCCGCCCGATGTCCCCATGTTGCCAAGGGCCAGTTGCAGGATGCAATAGGCACGGGTGTTGTTGTTGCCGTTGGTATGCTGGGTGCCACCCATGCACCAGATCACGGTGCCGGGGCGGTTGTTCGCCATGGTGCGCGCAACGCGCTCAAGCTGGCTGCCCGGCGTGCCGGTGACGCGCTCGACCTCTTCAGGGGTCCACTTGGCCACTTCCTCGCGGATTTGGTCCATGCCCCAGACACGGGTGCGGATGAACTCCTTGTCTTCCCAGCCGTTCTCGAAAATGTGCCAGAGAAGGCCCCAGACAAGCGCCACGTCGGTGCCCGGCCGGAACCGGACATATTCATCGGCATGTGCCGCCGTGCGGGTAAAGCGCGGGTCGCAGACGATGAGCGGGGCGTTGTTTTGCTCCTTGGCCTTCAAAACGTGCAACAGCGAAACGGGGTGCGCCTCGGCCGGGTTGCCGCCGATGATGAAGATGGCCTTGGAATTGTGGATGTCGTTGTAGCTGTTGGTCATGGCGCCGTAGCCCCATGTATTCGCTACGCCTGCAACGGTGGTCGAGTGACAGATCCGCGCCTGGTGATCCACGTTGTTCGTGCCCCAGTAGGCGGCGAACTTGCGGAACAGGTAGGCCTGTTCATTGTTGTGTTTGGCCGATCCCAGCCAATACACGCTGTCCGGGCCGCTTTCGTCGCGGATCGACATCATCTGATCGCCGATCTCGTCGATGGCCTGTTCCCAGCTGATGCGCTTCCACTCACCGCCTTCTTTCTTCATCGGGTATTTCAGGCGACGCTCACCATGGGCGTGTTCCCGGACAGATGCGCCCTTGGCGCAGTGAGACCCAAGGTTGAAGGGGCTGTCCCAACCGGGTTCCTGCCCGACCCAGACACCGTCTTGCACCTCGGCGATGACCGTACAGCCGACCGAGCAATGCGTACATACGGATTTTACTGTTTCGACAGCGCCATCCGCTGCCGTGGCCGCATTGGCCTTGGTTACGGTGCCACCTGTGGCCCCGATCGCGGCAAGGCCACCGATGGCCAGACCGCTGCCGCGCAGAAACGCGCGGCGGTCGACGGATGTCCCGGCGACCTCAGACAGGATACTTGTCCGCTGGGGGCGTCTCGCAACCCCGTTGGTCTTTTTCCTAAGCATGTTTTCATCTCCTCCCGAGCTGTGCCCCGGATCAGGGCGTGCTGGGTACTAAGGTTATCCACTGAACAGTCGGGCCAATTGCAACCAGTCGTCAGCGGGTCGAGTGACTTCGTCCGGCCTCAGAACCGGGCGGAATCAAGGTAGGCGCGCGTATGCGCGGTGTCCTGCATCCGTTCGGATGACAGGTCGGGCTCGGCGGCTTCGGCCTGCCCACCAGTCGCTGTCGTCACGACCGCGACCGCGGGCGCGCCGGTGGCGGCCAGTTTGAGAAAATCGCGGCGGCTGGTGCCGTCCTCAACTTTCTTCGACATGAGAGTCCTCCTCTCTGGTTATGACGGGCAAGCCCGCCGGTTAGTGCGGATCACTCCGCGCTCATCCGAAAGCCCTCGGCCTCGATCTCCATGAACACCCGGCCAACAGCGCCGACCGGGGCATAGAATACCGAGTTCTTGGCGGCTTCCAAATCCGTGAAAAAGTGACCGGCCCAAGGGCCGACATGCTTGTTGAAGAAGCTCTTCTGATCGGCCAACGAGGCAGGCTTGCCAAAGCGGCCCCGGATCATCCCGGCCATCATCTCCATACAAGACGCGATATTGTCTTCGGGTTCGTAAACATTTTCCGCCCGCGTCATGCCCCGCGCGGCCATGTCCCGCCGCAGTGCTGCAAGCGGTTTTTCATTCAGGAACCCGGTCAGGTAGTAACTGGCATAGGGCAGCAACTCCCCGCGCCCCAAACCGATGAAGAGGGCATTAAACTCACGTTCGGTCGCGACCGGTTTGATATGCCGCGCTACACGCGAAAGAGCACCTATCGCTGTACCCAGATCGCCCTCGTCGCCACTCAGGGTCTTGGTCTTGTCCAGCAAGGCCTGATCGGGCGGTCCGGCAAGAAGAACACCAAGGAAGTCATAAAGGTCAGCGCGAAGCCGATCTTCTTCGGCTATGCTCTCAGACACGTTCGGTTTCTCCATGACTGTCTCGCTCATACTCATGCTTGGGCACCCGCCTTGGCATCGAAGGAAAACCGCATCCGGCGGCGCGGTGGCACCTGATACGATGGCTCCTCCTCGGCTTCGACATCGGTGCGGCAAGGTTCCGAGATGCACTCGTTTTCCGGCGCAATCTCATGCTCATCCTCGACAGCGTAAACCCCGGTTTCCTCATCTGCGTCAAGCAGCACAGGTGCTTCCTCAGCCTGCTCTTGCGCTTCGGCCTGACGCGCCAGTTCTTCGACATGCTTCAACATGCCTTTGCCGACCTGATAAGCCGTTTGCAGGTTCTCAACGACGGTTGCGCCATCGGTGAAATCCTCACCGTAGTCCAATAGCCCGTCCAGATTGGAAAGCGCCGGATTGGATAGCCATAAGCGCCGCAAGGCGCGGCGGCGTATGCGGTCGGGCACGGCCTTGGCCATGAAAGCCTTGAAATCATCGCCCAGCTCAAGCGTATCGGGATCGGGCAAGCCGAGGTCTTCCAACACCTCTTCGTCGGATTTTTCCTCAAGCGCGGCATCGCGAGCAGCGGCATCGCGCGCTTCGGCGGCGCGCAGATCGTCCTGCTGCTCCTCCAGCACCTTGGCCTTGCGGCGCGACCAGAAATCGCTGCGGCGGCTCAATTCATCCTCCCTTTCCGCATCTGCGGCGCGGTGTAGACATCATTCAGCTGTGGAATGCGCGGATCGCCGACACCATGCTCAACACGGTCAGTGCGAATGCGATCGCGGCGGCGTTTCTTGAACTCTTCCTCGACATGGTGGGTCTCGACAAATTGCTGCACAAAAGCAATCAGCCCCTCTGTCATAGGCACCTTCTCGATGATTTCCTCACCACTGTCGGCATAATCCTGCGCCTCGTAGGGCGAGGCCGTCACAAGCAACGCATCCAACGGGGGGCCATCGACATTGTCGCTTTCGCGTAAAACCACGTAAATCGAGGGCGTGCGTGCCGCGAGGCCGTGAAGGTAGGCATCGGTTTCCGCGCCATGCAATTCCAAAAGTAAGGTCGAGGCGTGATATTCGACGGCATCGCCCTCGCGGCGCATTTCACGCCAATCGGCATCGGATGCTCCGGGCAATACGGCAACAGCCTTCCACGCCCACTTGGCCCAACGGGTTGCACCCGGCGTGCGCCGGATCACCACGCCAAGTGGCAAGACCTCGTACCGTGCCGGATTGTGAACCACTCCGATCCTCCCCAATTTCGGATATTCCCAGACTGGTACAGTTTTCAGACCACACAAAGCGAAAACTGCATTATGTGGCGCACAATCGGCACAGAGGGTCAGTTTGGGCAGGCCCCCATGCCACAGCGGGCACGATCGGACAAAAAGTCCCAGCCGAACGTCGTGAGCATTTCTGAACCCGCCGGGGGATCAGCGCCAAATTGGGAATCGCCTGCCTTCTCGGCGGCGTCCGACCTGTACAAAAGAGCGCGCAAATCCTGTTTACGACTGCTGCGAATCATGTGTAACCTTGCCCTCCACCGGTGCGATTTACGCTGTGTTATCACTCGGACGACAACAGGAATGCCATGGCTAAGCGTTTGATTTTGTGCAATTGTTCTGGAACACAAGTTCTTGACTCAGGGGCACTCGAAGCGGCTACCGGATTGGCCTGCTCCAAGGTCCATTCGGCCCTATGCACCACGCAGACCGACCTGACCGCCAAGGAGATCGCAAGCGAAGACGCGATTATTTGTTGTCAGCAAGAACAGCGTATTTTCGACGATATCGCCGCCGATATAGGGGTCCCGCCCCCCGCTGTTACCGATCTCCGCGACCGGGCCGGATGGAGTGACGACCCCCGGTCGAAAATACCCAAAATGGCCGCATTGCTGGCCGAAGCAACCCTGAATTCGCCTGCGGAAAAGACAATTGACGTGGTTTCGGAAGGGATTTGCCTGATCATCGGCGCTTCGGATGTGGCCATCAGCGCGGCTGAAAAACTCGCGCCCATCCTGAGTGTAACAGTGCTTTTGACGGATGACGCAGCCCCCCCTGAAACGAGGGCTTTCGACGTGATCCGCGGTCACCTCAAGCAAGCGACAGGCGCCTTGGGACAGTTTCAGTTGCGGATTGACGGCCTGCAACAGGTCAACCCGGCAGGACGCGGTGATCTGACTTGGACAGCCCCGCAAGACGGGGGGCAAACCGAATGCGATGTGATTTTGGACCTGACCGGAGGAACGCCCCTGTTCCCGGCCCCGCAAAAGCGCGAAGGATATGTCCGGTCCGACCCTGGAAGCCTGCCCGCCGTCGCCGATGCCATTTTGGAAGCCTCGCAACTTATCGGCACCTTTGAAAAACCGCTTTATGTGGCGACAGAACCTTTGCTTTGTGCCCATTCGCGGGCCGAAAAGACCGGCTGCACCAAATGCCTTGATTTGTGTCCCACTGGCGCGATCAGCCCCGATGGAGATGACGTCAGCATCGATCCGATGATCTGTGCGGGCTGCGGGGCCTGTGCCGCGCGCTGTCCTTCGGGCGCTATTACCTATGATGCACCATCCCCCGACATGGTGTTCCGCCGCATTCACACGCTTGCCTCGAGCTATCGTAAAGCGGGCGGCGGCACCCCGCGCCTTCTGGTGCATGACAGCGACTTCGGTCGCGAGATGATCGCGCTTGCCGCACGGCATGGGCGTGGCCTTCCAGCGGATGTGATCCCGCTCGAGGTACCGGCGCTTTCGGGCTTTGGGCATGCCGAAATTCTTGCTGCGCTTGCCTCGGGCTTCGCCGATGTGAAGCTTCTGCTTGCGCCCACGACCGAACGCGACGCGCTTGACCAGGAAATCCCACTGGCGCAGGCCATGGCAGGGCCTGAGAAAGTCGCGCTGCTGGATTTGGCCGACCCCGACGCACTTTGCGATGCGCTTTACGGTGCCGATGACGCCCCGGCCCATTGCGAGGGGCCGATCCTGCCCATGGGCAGCCGCCGCCAAGTCGCCCGGCTCAGCGCCAAGGCCCTGCATGAGCCCGACGAGGTTCTGCCCCTTCCCGAAGCTGCGCCCTATGGCGCGGTTCTGGTCAACACCGATGCCTGCACCCTGTGCCTGTCCTGCGTGTCACTTTGCCCTTCAGGCGCCCTAGTGGATAACCCCGACATGCCGCAACTGCGCTTCCAAGAGGATGCCTGCTTGCAATGCGGGCTATGTGCCAATGTCTGCCCCGAAGACGCGATCAGCTATGAACCGCGCATGAACCTTGCCGATGAAGCCTTGACGCAAGTCGTTCTACATGAGGAGGAACCCTTCGCCTGCATCGAGTGCGGCAGCCTGTTTGGCGTGAAATCCACCATCGAAAAGATCACCGAAAAGCTGGCTGGAAAGCATTCGATGTTCGCCAACGAGGGCGCTGCCCGCATGATCCAGATGTGCGACAATTGCCGGGTCAAGGCGCAGTTCCATTCGCAGGATAACCCCTTCTCAGGCGGCGAACGTCCACAGGTGCGCACAACCGACGACTACTTCAGCAAACGCCGAGATCACTGATGTTGCAACGGGGCACCAAGGTCGGCGGGCTCCATGGCCGAGACATAGGCCAAGATCGCCTCAAGATCGCCCAATGTCATCTCAACGGGGATGATCGGCGACGGGCGGTCGATGGGAAAGGCCGGTGTCACGTCCTCGACCTGCGTAAAGGCCGGGTGCGGATTGTTCGCATAGAAGGTCTGAAACCGGCGGTCCCAATCCCGCATGGCGCGCAACACGAAAAACGAAGGGGTCGATCCGATATCGTTCATCCGTTCACCGGGATCGACAACATGGCACCGCCCGCACAGATCAACCGAAAGTGCCTTGCCAAGCACCGCGTCGCCCTCGAAGGACACCGCCGCAACCTTGGCCTTGCGCGATCGAGGCAGGGAAAAAGGCGCGCTTCCATCGACTTCGAAACTTGTGATCGTCCGCTTGCCGATCTTTCCTGTCAGCCAATCGGAAAGTCGCGCGGTTCCCTCGTTTTCGGTCACAACCATCAGGCTCCACGTCGCGTTCGGCCCCTGAAACACCGCCGTTCCGGCGTCTTGGTTGGTCAGCACAAGGTCGGCCTGTGCGTGTTCGCTGACAACCTCGACATGCACCCCGGTTTTAAGCGAAAATCGCGGCAGAACGTATTGCAAAAGCCCGCTGTCCTGCAACGCCTGCGGCGCGGCGAGTCGCAGATCATCTGCCGCCCGCCCCTTGCCCGCCGCGAAGGGTAGGATAAGTACAAGACTGAGCAGAACGACAAACGGGCGCATGGAACACAGGGTAGAAACCCAAGCGTCCTTGCGTCAATGATCTTGAAGAAAGGAAGACGAAATGAGCGACGATATCAGCGAGTTCAACATGTCGATGCGCAAGTTCCTCAAGCAGGTCGGCGTGACCTCGCAACAGGCGATTGAGGAGGGACTGCGCCAAGCCGGTGATACCGAGGGCCGCGAATTCAAGGCCAAGGTGGTTCTTACCGTCGAAGGACTGGACATCGAACATGAAGTCACCGGCGTGATTAAAGGGCAAGGCTGACCGTGGCAGTAACAAGAGAGAGCGTTCTGGAAGCGCTCAAGCAGATCACCGACCCCATCAGCGGATCGGATATCGTTTCGGCAGGCGTCACGCGCGGCCTGAATGTCGAAGGGCAAACCGTGCGTTTCGTGATGGAAATCGACCCGGCCAAGGCGAATGCCTATGAACCTGTACGCGATACCGCCGAAGCCGCCATCAAGGCCCTTGGCGCAACCGAGGTTTCGGCGATTCTCACGGCCCATAGCGCCAAGGCCCCGCCCGACCTCAAACCCCAGAAAAAAGCCGAGCCACAAGGCCCGGAACGGGTGCCCGGCGTCAATCACATCATCGCCATTGCCAGCGGCAAGGGCGGCGTGGGCAAATCCACTGTGTCGGCCAACCTCGCCTGCGCACTTGCCGCCGAAGGGCGGCGCGTGGGCCTTTTGGATGCCGATGTTTACGGCCCCAGTCAGCCGCGCATGATGGGTGTATCCGGTCGCCCGGCCAGCCCCGATGGCAAGACCATCCTGCCGATGCGCAACCATGGCGTTACCATGATGTCCATCGGCCTGATGACGAACGAGGATCAGGCCGTTGTTTGGCGCGGCCCGATGCTTATGGGCGCGCTGCAACAGATGTTGATGCAGGTACAGTGGGGCGCTTTGGACGTGCTGTTGGTCGACCTGCCCCCCGGCACGGGTGACGTGCAGATGACCCTTGCGCAGAAAACCGTGGTGGACGGCGCGTTGATTGTATCCACCCCGCAAGACGTGGCCTTGCTTGATGCGCGCAAGGGGATCGACATGTTCAACCAGTTGAACGTGCCGGTGCTTGGCATGATCGAGAACATGAGCACGCATATCTGTTCCAGCTGCGGGCACGAAGAACATGTCTTTGGTCACGGCGGCGTCAAGGCGGAATGCGATAAGCTGGGCGTGCCGCTTTTGGCCGAGGTGCCCTTGCATATCGATATTCGCGTGGCAGCCGATGGCGGGGCGCCAATCGTGGTGTCGAAACCCGAGGCGCCGCAATCGCAGGCCTTCCGCGATATCGCCAAGCAAATGGTGGCACAGGGGGTCGCATGAGCGCACCGGCCTTCCCCCCCCTGATGTCGGGCCACCCGGTGGATGCAGGGATCGACCCGTTCGAGAAGGCCTGTGCCATGGCGGCACTTGGCTGTGATGCGGGGCTTATCGTCTACAACGTGGCGGCCAATCGTTTGGCCGCGGCGCTTGTCATGGCCCCGGAAGTGCCGCTTGAAAAAGCCATGGCCATGTTGCCGGCCTGTGGCGTGGGGTTTCAAAACGCCCTCGGCGCGCTTGGCCCACCCGAGGTGGCCGTGCATCTGGAATGGGCAGGCGGCCTGCGCATCAATGGGGCGGCCTGTGGACGCTTGCGGGGGATGGCCAGCACCGATGACCCCAAGGCACAGCCTGATTGGCTGGTCGTCGGGCTTGAGCTGCCTCTCGTTCTGGCAGGTGGCCAGCCGGGCCAGCGGCCCGATGAAACCGCGCTTTACGAGGAAGGCTGTGCCGATGTGGATGCCACCAATCTTTTGGAGGCTTGGGCACGGCATACCCTGAATTGGATCACCCGGTGGGACGACGAAGGCCCCCGCCCCCTACATTCCGAATGGCGCGGTCTGGCCCATGGCATCGGTGAAGACATAGTGCAAAACGCTCAAAGCGGAACCTTCCTTGGGGTGGACGAAGATTTTGGCATGCTGCTGCGCAGGGATGAACAAACCGCGCTGATCCCCCTTAGCAGCGTATTGGAGCAAGACAGATGAAACTGGCCCGTGCGATTCATTTCGACGAAAGCGACACCCGCGTTTACGCCAACCCCGCGCGCACCGGCGAATGGTGCATCTCGGGCGGGTTCGAGTTTTCCAACTGGTCCGACGGGGATTTGGCCGGCAAACAGCGCCAAGCCTTCGCCAATGGCTGGCTTGGGTGTGAGACCTTTGGCCGGGTGACCTTCGTCGCCGTGACGCAAATAGAAGAGTCCGAGCGCAGCGCGCTGTCACAGGCCCTCGCGCAGCATTTCGTCGATATCTACGGCGCGCCCAGTCTTGAGGCCGCCCGCCCCGTGGCCGATGACGAAATCGCCCATATGATCGACATGTGCGAAGATCACGCGCCTAACACCCTGCTGACCGTCGCGCGGGAACTGACCGAATCCGGTGTGCGCGAAAGTTTCCGCGTGATCGAAGCCCAAGATGCGGGGCTAGAGCAATTCGCGATCCACGGGTCGCTGGACGAATAGGTCAGTCGCGCAGGTAAGACGGGCGTAGCACCATGATCGTCGGGTCATCGGGAAGATTGCGTAGGGACACCGTAAGCGCGCTTTCGCCTGTATCAATGATCCGAAACTCATCCTCCATGCCCGCCAGAAAACGGCCAAGTGAGCCATCGGCAAACCAATGCATCGGGATGACGATCCGCGCCTTCAGGCGGCGCAGGACGTTCATCATGTTTTCAAGCGGCATGGTGTACCCGCCATCCACCGGCGCCATGACCACATCCATCCGACCAAGGGCCGCGTATTGCTCGTCACCGGGTTCGTGATGCAGGTGGCCCAGATGGCCAATGCAAAGACCCGCCGCCTCGAACACGAAGATCGAATTCCCCTTGGGTTCAACCCCTCCATAAGAACGGATATCGGTAGGCACATTGCGAATGACCATGCCGCCCAGATCGACATGATGATCCGCCCCCTCCCCGAAGTCACCCCAGCCTCGCAAAACATGCGGAATGGCCGGATCGGGGTTGGGCGTCCAGTGGGTGGAATGGGCGTGGTTCATCGTTACCACGTCGGGGATGAAATCGACGTTGCCGATGAACCCGGTGAAATCCGTGACCGCCGAAAGCCCGTCCTCGCTTTGAATCAGGAAGGACGCATGGGCGATATACTGCAGCCGCACCGAGAACTCAGGCACCGGCGCGCGGAAACTGGCCTTTTGCACAAACTCAATACCGGGCGTGTTTTCTGCAATGGCAATGCAATGACTGGGGCGGCGCTCCTGTGCCTGAAGGCCCGTGGCCATCGTCAGTAAAAGCAAGACAACGCGGATCATGGCTTTCCCTCCTTTGACGTAAAGGAAAGGTAGCACATGATCCCGACAAGTCAGCTTTTTCCATAAAAGCTCAGGGCGCGGGGCGGCACATCCCTTTGATCGTGGCCGCGTGTACGGCGTCAGCGCTCAAGGTATCGCTGGCGATCTCGCGCACGTTCGACAGAAGCTCCTCGCCCGGCACGACCCGGTCGAACAGCCCCCACGACAATGCCTCCTGATCGGTCACTTTCTGCCCGCCCATCAAGATCATCTTGGCCCGCGACGGGCCGATCAATCGGGTCAGGCGGCCAGGGTCCGAGGGCTGCGGCAGAAAGCCCAGCTTCATCACCGGGTAAAAGGCTTTGGCCCCCTGCGCGGCGATGCGCAGATCACAGGCCAGCACCATCCCCATGGCCCCACCCGCAACCGTGCCATTCAACGCGGCAACCGACAGCCCCGGAAAGCCGGCAATGGCCGACGAAAGACGCTCCCAAACGGCAGAGGTGGCAAGCCCTGCGCGCGCCGCCTCAAGATCGGCCCCGGCGGAAAACACCTTTCCCTCCCCGGTCAGGACCAGAACGCGCGCCGCTTCATGGGCCGCCTCGGCGATACGGGCCAGTTCCACAAGCATATCTTCGGTCAATGAATTGGCCTTGTCGGGGCGATTGATGGTGGCCACCCACAGCCCGTTGTCCTTGTCCAGATTGATCATATCAGTCCTACTTTCTTTCGAATGCCTTCATCCCGAAGGCTGATTTCCTGGCCCATATAGGCATCCCCATCGGGGCCACACATCCACAGCAGCGCCTTGGCGGGCCAATCGGGCGGGATGTGATCGGACCAGTCCAATTGACTGACCGGATTAATGCCACTGTCCTTGATCTCGTGCTGCATGTCGGTCGCGACGGTGCCGGGCGACAAGCCCATGATCCTCAGACCATGTTCCACCCCCTCTTTATGGGCGCACATGGTCAGCATCGCGGCGCCCGCCTTGGAGGTGCAGTAATGGCTCCAGCCTTCAAGCGCGTAATGCGCGGCACCGGAACTGATCGTGATGATCGTGCCGCCCCCGGCGTCCTGCATGACCGGCATGGCCGCGCGCATGCCGTTGTAGACCCCTTTGAGATTGATGTCGATGGCGTGGCTCCAGGCCTCGGGGTCCGAGTTGGCCAGATGCGAGATCGGCTCAATCACACCGGCATTGCCAATCAGGACATCCAAACCGCCAAAGGCCTTGATGCAGGCGTTCACCGCGGCCTCCACTTCCCAGTAACGGCTCACATCGCAGGGGATCGCTATCGCGGTTTTGCCGATGTCGCCGGCAAGATCGGCAATAGCGTCCCGATTTCGGGCCACAAGCGCCACATTTGCGCCGGCCTCGGCAAAGACATGCGCCGTGGCCGCGCCGATCCCCTTGCTTGCCCCGGTGATGAGAACCGTTTTTCCCGTCAGATCCATTTTCCCACCTCTGGTTGCTTTGGCCCAAGTGGTAACCCCCTGCGCCGCCCGGGTCCAGTCAGAACACCCCTTGACCCCGCCGAACAGAGAGCCGAAGCTTGGCCCAAGATATTCTGGACAAGAGGCCATCATGACAGTTTCGATCCGCACAGCGACCTCGGCGGCCGCAATTACAATTTTCATCACGAATTCCGCAGCTTATGCCGATGTTTCGGCCGCAGACGTTTGGCAGGATTGGTCCGGCTACATGGCCGGGTTCGGCTATCAGGTGTCGGGCGATGAATCGCAATCGGGCGACACGCTGACCATTGAGAATGTCAGCTTGACCATGGAAGTCCCCGATGGCGATGAGGGCACTGGGTCTGTGGTCACGGACGTGGGGCAACTGCAATTTCGCGAGAACGGCGATGGGACGGTCTCCGTTCTGCTGCCGGAGGTCATGCCGATCAACGTGTCGTTCACGGGGTTGGAAGACATGGAAAGCAGTCTGGCCATGGAGTACCGTACCACGGGTCTGGATTTTGTCGTTTCGGGCGATCCCAAGGCGATGACCTACACCTATTCCGCCGAGCAAATGACCATGGCGCTCGTCGATATCGTGGCCGAGCCCAATGACGTTGAATTCGGTGCGGCCGAGATGACGATTGAAGCCTTGCAAGGGCAAGCGGATGTCACGAACGATGGCACCCTGCGCAGCACCGACGGCAGCATGACAAGTGGCCCGGCGGCCTATACCCTTGATATGACCGACGCCGACAGTGGCGAGCGCATTCAAGTCTCCGGGACACTTAACGATCTTGCCTACAGCGGGTCGGCCAAGACCCCCGTGACAGAAAATGCCATGGATATGGCGGCCCTGCTTGAAGCGGGCTTTGACATGGTCGGACAGTTTCAGCACGGCGGCGGGTCTTCGACGTTTTCGGTCACCGAAGGTGATGAGACCATGACCGGCAACAGCCAGTCGGAAAGCGGCGAATTGGAAGTGGCGATGAGCCAGAACCAGCTTCGCTATGGCGGGACTGCGAAAGGGTTGGATATGTCCTTCAGCGGGGGAGAAATCCCCTTTCCCATTGAAATTGCTATGGAAACATCGGCCTTTGGCTTGACCATGCCGGTCAGTGGAAGCGAAGAGCCGCAGGATTTCGCACTGTCGGTCACCATGGGCGATTTCACCATGTCGGATATGATCTGGGCAATGTTCGACCCCAGCGAAACACTGCCGCGCGATCCGGCGACGGTGGTGCTTGATCTGGCGGGCAAGGCGAAGATGTTCGTCGACATGATGGACCCCGAAGCGATGGCCGAGGTGGAAACCGGCGACACGACCTTCGGCGAACTGGACGCGCTGACAATCAAGGACATCACCCTGCGCATGGCCGGGGCCGAATTGACCGGCAAGGGTGATTTTACATTTGATAACAGTGACTTGGAAAGCTTTGGCGGCGCACCGGCCCCCGAGGGTGAAGCCGACCTGAAACTGGTTGGCGGCAATGCCCTTTTGGATAACCTGGTGTCCATGGGTCTGCTGCCCGAGGATCAGGCCATGGGCGCGCGGATGATGATGGGCCTTTTCGCCGTGCCGGGTGAAGGTGAAGATACCCTGACCTCGACAATCGTGGTCAATGAAGACGGTCATGTTCTGGCCAATGGCCAGCGCCTGAAATAAGGCTTTGCGGCGCGGCTCATCAGACCGCGCCGCCGCCCGGGGCATCGGCACAGGCACTGTACAAAACGTACAGAACGTACGTGACTTTTGTACGTTTTTGGCCTGAGTGGTCGTAACGGCCTGTCACAGGGTAGAGGCACATGCCTGCCCCTACCCCCGGTCCGCCCCCAAGGTTTGATTTCGTCAGGGTTCGGAGGTCGCGACCAGGGGCACAGGTTTCTCAGGACGAGAACATTCCCTGATATTGATCCCGCAGGACGTTCTTTTGGACCTTGCCCATCGTGTTGCGCGGCAATTCGTCCAGCACGACGAGTTTACGGGGGTGTTTGAACCGGGCGAGCGACGCGCTGACCGCGTCAAGCATGGCCTCGGTATCCGGCGTGGCCCCGTTTTCGGGGACGATAACGCCCAGTACGGTTTCCCCGAAATCCGGATGCGGCACGCCGATCACGGCACTTTCCAGAACGCCGGGTTGCTCATCGAGCACCAGTTCGATTTCCTTGGGGTAGATGTTGTACCCCCCGGAAATGATCAAATCCTTGTTCCGCCCCACGATATGGACGTAGCCATCAACGTCGATCTTGCCCAGATCGCCGGTGATAAAGAAGCCATCCTCGCGCAGTTCGGCGGCGGTTTTCTCGGGCATTTGCCAATAGCCTTTGAAGACGTTTGGCCCGCGCACCTCGATCTGGCCGACCTCGCCGTTTGGCAGGGTCTCGCCCGTGTCGGGGTTGGTCACCTTCAACTCGACCCCCGGCAAGGGGAAGCCTACGGTCCCCGCGCGGCGTTCGCCGTCATAGGGGTTGGAGGTGTTCATATTGGTTTCGGTCATGCCATAGCGTTCAAGGATGCGGTGACCGGTGCGCGCCTCGAACTGGAGATGGGTTTCGGCCAGAAGCGGCGCGGAGCCCGACACGAAAAGCCGCATGTGTTGCGCAAGATCCTTGGTGAACCGCTCATCCCCCAAAAGGCGCGTGTAGAAGGTTGGCACGCCCATCATGCTGGTTGCATCTGGCAGGCGGTCGATCACCTGATCAAGGTCGAATTTCGGCAGGAAAATCATGCTGCTGCCAGCGGCCAGCGCGATATTCGTGGCCACGAAAAGCCCGTGGGTGTGGAAAATCGGCAGGGCGTGGAGCAGGACATCATCCGCAGTGAACCGCCATTCGGTCACCAAGGTCCGCGCATTTGACAGCAGGTTGTCCTGCGTCAGCATCGCGCCCTTGGAGCGGCCCGTGGTGCCGGAGGTATAGAGGAAGGCGGCAAGATCATCGGCGCGGCGCGCGACGGTGTCAAAGCTGTCGGGCATGTCCTTGGCCTTGTCCATCAAGCTGCCGCTGCCATCGGCGTTCAGGGATTCGATCTTGGTGCCGAGGTCGCCGGCCAGCTTTCCAAGGCTGCCTTGGTTCTTGCCGTCACAAACGATCAGCGCGGCGCCGCTGTTCTCGATGAAATAGCTAAGCTCGTCGGTGGTATAGGCGGTGTTGAGCGGCAGAAAGATCAACCCGGCCTGTGCGCAAGCGGCGTAAAGCGCCAATGCCTCGGGGGATTTTTCGATCTGGGCGGCGACCCGATCACCGGGGACAAGGCCGATTTGCGCGGTGACATTGGCAATCCGGGCGCTGGTGGCCAGAAAATCCCGGTGGGTAACTGTCTGACCGTCTGGCAGATGAAGGAAAGGCGTGGTTTTTCCGGCATGAATTCCGAAGAGACCATCGTAGAGTGGATTAGCCATGGGGTTATCTTTCCTCGATCTTGGGCGATGCCGCCTGTCCGGCCAAGGCCTTGACCTCGGGGGTGGCGACGACATCGCGGGTATTGGCAAAGTTTTCGTGGTTTTGCGCGACGCGGGACAGATCGTAAAGGTAATTTACCATCGCACCGCCCGATTGGGCGCGCCCCTTGTCCGAGGTGTCGGCATCGGCATGTACGGCATGGACAATGGCCCCGTTGCCCAGATGGAAGCGCGCCACCGGATCGAATGGGGCACCGTTTTCGGATTTGGCGTTAAGCAGGTAATGCGCGGCCAGCGCCTTCATGCTGTCGGAGTGGTCGGTATCCCAAGCGATGTCTTCTTGATCAAGCCATTTGGTCAAGCCGGGGATCGGCGACAGTGTGACAAAGGTTTTCAGACCGGGCAATTCCGCTGCCAGGTCCGACGCCACCTGTTTGATCAGGGAATTGCCGAAGGAAATGCTGGCCAAGCCCGCTTGGCAATTCGAGATCGAATAGAAAACGGCGGTATCGGCCTCCTCGGCGGGCAAGGCGGCGCGGTCCTCGGCCAAGAGCGCCTGAACGGAGCCGGGCACACCGCGGGTCAGCGCCACTTCGACAAAGATCAACGGTTCATCGGGCATGGCCGGGTGGAAAAAGGCGAAACACCGGCGGTCCCGGGGTTGTAGCCTGCGGCGCAGGTCATCCCAACTGTCGATTGCGTGCACGGCCTCGTAGGCGATGATCTTTTCAAGGATATGCGCCGGGCTTTCCCAGTTGATCGGGCGCAGCACCAGGAAGCCGCGATTGAACCACGAGGCAAAGAGATGGCGGAAATCCAGATCGAGCGCCTGAAGCTCGGGGTCGTTGCGGCCCAGCCGGAGAAGGTCGGCGCGCATCTTGACAAGCGCGCCGGTGGCGCCGGGGACGCCATTGAGCCTGCGGATCAACTCTTGCCGGGCGGGTTCGGACGCTTCGGCAAAGGCGCGGTAGGTGGCCTTGGAGGGGGTGCGCTCATAGGCGTCGAGCGTGGTTCGGACCACCTCGGGGTCGATATTCATCGTGGTCGCGATGTCACTGAAAAAGGCCAGTTTCTCGGCGTCGTCCAATTCGGGAAAGCGTGCAAGGATTTCCCGCGCCAGTGCCAATCCGGATGTCTCGCCCGCCGAGCCGACCAAGGCGGTGGCCATTTCGGTCAGCGGGCGGCCATCCTTGGCGAGGCCGGGGGCCTCGCGGCGGTAGCGCCGTTCGAACACGGTAGAAAGAAGATCCGCCAGCAGCGTCATATCGCGCCCCCCATGACAACGTTGGGCAACCATGTGGCAAGGCCCGGGAAAAGGCACAACAGGATGATGGCAATCACCATGCAGGCCACGAAAGGCAGTGATCCCGTCAGGATCGTTTTTAGCGAAATATCCGGCGCGATGCCATTGATCACGTAGAGGTTCAGGCCGACAGGCGGCGAGATCAGGCCGATTTCCATGTTGATGGTCAGCACCACGGCAAACCAGATCGGATCGAACCCGGCGGTGGTGATGATCGGCAGCAGGATGGGCGCGGCCATCAGGATCACCGCGACCGGTGGCAGGAAGAACCCGGCGATCAGCAGGAAGATATTCACCGCCCCCATCAGCACCCAGCGGTTCACATCCAATGTGCCGATCCATTCCGCGATCGACTGGGTGATGAACAGCGAGCTGAGCATGTAGGAAAACACACCGGCGGCGGCGATGATGAAGAGAATCATCACGCTTTCCTTGGTGCTGTCGCGCAGCACCGTCCAGAGCGCGCCGGGGTGCCATAGCTTGTAGATGATCATCGCGATCAGCAGGCACAAGAGAGCACCCACCGCGGCGGTTTCCGAGGGCGTGGCAACGCCGCCGTACATGGCGTAGAGCACGCCGAGGATGATCAGCAGGAAGGGCAGAACACGCGGCAGGATCTCGAACCGTTCGGCCCAGGAGTAGTTTCCGGCACTCAGGATCGTGGCATCGCCCGACCGCCATGTCGAATAAAGCGACCATGCCATGAACAGCCCCACCAGCAAGAACCCCGGAATCACCCCGGCCAGAAACAGCCGGCCAATCGAGGTTTCGGTGGCGATGCCATAGACGATCATGGTGACCGAGGGCGGGATCAGGATACCCAGCGTACCGCCCGCCGCGATGGAGCCTGCGGCGACACCATCGGGGTAGCCGCGCTTGCGCATCTCGGGGATGCCCATCTTGCCGATGGCCGCACAGGTGGCCGGGGACGAGCCCGACATCGCCGCGAAAAGCGCGCAGGCCCCGAGGTTCGAGACCACAAGCCCACCGGGCACGCGGGTCAGCCAGCGTTCAAGCGCCTCGTAAAGGTCGGCGCCTGCGCGGGTTGAGGCGATGGAGGCCCCCATGATGATGAACATCGGGATCGACAGCAGCGCGAAGTTATCAAGCTTGCCGAACAGGATTTCCGGCATCAGCTCCAGCGAGCGCACGCCGTCGAAGATGATAAGGAATCCGGCAGATACGATCAGCAGGCCCATGGCCACGGACACGCCGGAGAAAAGAACGAGGATGGTGACAATCGCCACGATCCCACCAAGCAGAAGCGGATCCATCGGGCTTACTCCAATCCAAAGGGTTTATCGACGCCGGTCAGAACGGCGACCAGATCGGCGATGAGCTGCAAGAGCAACAGGCCAAAGCCCACGGGGATCGACAGATAGGGAATCCACAGGCGCACCCCCCAGATCGTGTCGGAGCGCCAGCCCCGCTCCCAGGCGAAGTGCCAGTAATCGTAGCCGTAGAACAGCATCAAGGCGACAATCGCGATCGACAGAAGCGATGTCACAACCGCCAGGACAAACCGGGCGCGCGGCGGCAAAGAGATGGGGATCAGGTCCACGTTCACATGGCCGCGCAGGCGTTGAACATAAGGCAGGCCGATCAACGTGGCGGCAATGACCAGATAGACGACCGCCTCGGTCTGCCAGATGGTCGAGCCGTTCAGGACGAAACGTATGACGATCATCTGGCAGGTGATCGCCACGGCCGCGACGATCATCCCGGCAGAACACCATCCCGCCAGTGTCGAGATGGCTGCCACGGCTTTGAGAAACGGGTTATTCCCGGTTTGCGCAACAGCGGCAGAAACATGCCCTCCGGCCATGTTCGCCTCCCTTCGTATTATCTTGTGTCGAGAAGTTGGAGGGGCAGCGCGCGGCTGCCCCGCGCGGCGTTATTCCACGGCCAGCGCCATATCGAGAAGTTCTTGCCCGTCGGAGACCTCTTCAACGAACTTTTTATAAGAGGTTTCCATCGCAAGCTTGCGCCATGCCTCGAAATTCTCGGCACTCATCCGGGCGATTTCGACACCGGCCTCCTTGAAGACCTCGGCCGAGGCCGCGTCTTGCTTCTTGGCTTCTTCAAGATAATGCGCCTCGGCCTTTTCGGCACCGGCAAGAAGGGCAGCCTGTTGTTCTTCGGTGAGGCCCTCGAAGGTGGTCTTGTTCATCAAAAGCGGTTGATACATGAACCACAAGGCCACATCGCCCGCCGGGGTGTAGCAGCTGACCTGCTCGTAAATGCGGTAGCTGACGAAGGACGACGACGAGGTGTTGGCGGCCTGAAGAACGCCCGTTTGCATGGCATTGTAGATCTCGGACGACGCCATCGAGGCGATGGACGCCCCGGCCCCGGCCAGCATCTGCTCGAACGACTTGCCGGCGGCGCGGGTCTGCAGGCCGTCGACGTCCTCCGGCGCGGTAATGCATTTGTCCTTACCGGCAAAGCCACCGGCCAGATAGCCATGCACCAGAACCATCACGTCATCTTGCGCCATTTTTTCCTCAAGCGCCTCCATGAAAGGCGAATTGGACAGGCGCGCGGCGTGGTCGTGGTTTTTCACAAGGCCCGGCATGAGCGTCAGGTTATAGGCGGGTTGCTGTCCGCCTGCGTAGCTGAGCGGCAGAACGGTCATGTCCAACTGTCCGCGGCTGAGGGGTTTGTACTGTTCGCGGGGTTTGAACAGGGACTTCGAGCCGAAAATCTTGATCTCAAGATCGACATCGGCGGCCGCCACCTCATCGGCCACGATCTTGGCCACCTGGTGGCGGATATCCTTGTTTGACCATTGGTGCGACAAGCGCAATTCGGTTGCATTGGCCATCGTCCCGACAGCCGCAATGGCCAGCGCAGCGCTGGCTGACTTCAAAAGTGATTTCATTTTCTCCTCCCTAAAACTCCAACCCGAATGACTTCGGGGATGCCCTTAGCCTAGGCATGCAATGTTTTTGCAGTCAATGATTTTGTATACAAGAGTTTCGTTATTGAATTTCTAAAAGGGCACTGGTAATACGAAACCATGGAAAAACGTCGTGCAGATATCATCGCCGAACAGCTGGAAGAACGGATTTTCGACGGGACTTATCAGGATGGGGACCGGCTGGACGAGGTGCGGCTGGCGGAACATTTCGGCGTTTCCAGAACACCATTAAGAGAGGCATTACAACGACTTGCACGATCCGGCCTTGTCGAACTCGTGGCCCGCCGAGGGGCTTTCGTACGTCAGCCCGGGCCGGTCGAACTGATGGAGATGTTCGAAGTGATGGCCGAATTCGAAGCCGTCTGCGGAAGGCTGGCGGCAAGGCGCATCTCGGACGAGGCGTTGGCGGATTTGCATGACGCGAACGAGAAGTGCCAAGCGGCGGTCGAAGCGAACGATCCCGATTCGTATTACGCGGAGAACGAGCGATTCCACGCGATCATCTATCGCGAGTCGGGCAACGGGTTCCTGGCGAAAGAAACCGGCACCCTGCATCGCCGCCTACAGCCATTCCGCCGCCAACAGCTTAGGTTGCGGGGGCGCATGGCCCAATCCATGGGCGAGCATCGCGCCATCCTGGAGGCCTTGGAGAAAGGCGATGCCGAAGCGGCGGCCACCGCGTTGCGGGGGCATGTGGCCATTCAGGGCGAGAAATTCTACAGCCTGATCGCAACGCTCAAGAGTGCCGCAGAATAACTTAGCGCGCGCCCGGCGGGGTGCATTGACGGCCGCTAGCGCGCCGCCATCATCGCCAGCCGGATCAACGCGCGCTCGACAAGCGCCATGTCGGGCGCATGTTGCCCCGCCGAACGCAGTTGCAGGTCGGTTTCCGTCAGAAGGCTCAGCGCATCTTGCAGCCGTGGCGCGCCCCAGTTTTGCGCCTGCCGCTGCATCCGGTCGCGGCGCGGGCCGAAGACGGGCGGGCGCAAGCGGCCCATGCCTTGGGCCGGGCCGCCCGGATCGGAGGCGGCGGTGTAAAGCGTGCGGAAATGCCGGGTGGCGGCGATGCAAAGGCCCACGGGTTGCACCCCTTGGGCGCGCAGACGTTTCATCACCGGGCCGATTTCGCCCGAACGCGCCTCGGCCACGATGTTGAGGATATCGTCAAGCACGGCCTCGGTGGAACTGGGCGCGCAAGCGGCGATGTCCTCGGGCGTGAGCGGGCCATCGTCGCCCAGTTTATAAAGGCCCAGCTTTTCCATGGTCTGGCGAAAATCGCCGGGGTCCAACTCGCGCGCCAGGGCCGTCAGGTCGCGCATGGCATCGCCGCTGATGTCGCGCAGACCGGATTTGGCGAGGGTCGCCTCGATCTCTTCCCGCGAGGGGGGATCATCATAGATGGCGGCGGCATAGGCGTTGGGGTGCCCTTCGAACAGCTTGCGCAGCTTGGAGCTGGCCTTGAGCTGTCCTGCCGTCACGATGATCTGGGCATCGCCCTCTTGCCACTCCTCCACCGCCGCGATGATGGTGGGGGCCATGGCGTCGGTCGCGTCTTCGACGAAGGCCACGCGCGGGCCGGGGAAGAAGCCCTGCGCCTTGACGGCGTCCAAAAGCATCGCGGGGTCTTTGCGCAGGTCGGCGGCGGGGATGCGGGTCAGGCGCATTTCCTCTTCGCCCTGGGGGCCGATAAGGGCGGCGATCACCTCTTGCCGTTTGAGGGCCACGCGCATCCCGTCGGGGCCATAGATCAACAGGCCCGTGCGGTGCGCTTCGGGCTTGGCGAAATAGCCCGGCGCGTCGCGCCCGGTCAGTTTCATGCCGGCAGGCCCCCGGAGGCGGCGATCAGGCGGGTGGTGATCTGGTCGGCAAGGATCACCATGAGCCGTTCCTCGGCGTCGCGTTCGGCGGCCTGTGTGGCAACCGTTGTGCCGGAGGCTGAATAGGAGGTGAAACTGTCCACCTTGCCGGAGGTCAGAACCTCGCCCGATGACAGGTCGCGCAGGGCATAGGTAACGCGGCCCAGAAGGTTGAACCGGGTATTCACGTTGCTGGCGGAAATGGCGATGGGGTCTTCATCAAGGGTGATGGAATAGGCAAGGCCATAGCGCGCGGGCGCGGGGCGGCCCAACCGATCTTCCAGTTCTTGGGTCAGCAGGTAGGCCGGGCGGCTATCGGGTTCATCGACCGCGATGGTGCCTTGCAGCGCGGTGGCCGCGCCGTTTGGCCCGTAAGCGGGTGCAAAGCCACAGCCCGCCACCAAGGCGGCACTGCCAAGCAGGAAAAGACGGCGGTTAAACGACGACATTCACGATCCGACCGGGGACAACGATGACCTTCTTGGGTTGGGCCCCATCCAACGCCTTGACCACAGCATCGGTTGAGAGCGCGATTTTTTCAACCTCGGACTTGTCCATGTCCTTGGGCACTTCGATTTCCGCGCGGCGTTTGCCGTTGATCTGGATGGGCAGTGTAACGCTGTCTTCGACCAGCATGGCGGGGTCTGCCTTGGGCCAGGGCGCGTTGATGATAAGGCCCTCGCCGCCTTGGTGCGCCCAGATACCTTCCGCAAGGTGCGGGGTCATGGGCGACATGAGTTGCGCCAGCGTCATGATGGCCTGACGCTGCGCCGCCGCCCCGGCCTTGGATTTGGCCAGCGTGTTGGTGAAGGCGTAAAGCCGCGCGATGGCGGCGTTGAAGCCGAAGGATTCGACGCCCATGGTCACGTCATGGATGGCCTTGTGCATTTCGCGCAGGAGGGCCTCGTCGCCCTCGCCCGTTGTGCCGGATTCCATCTGGGCGATGCGGTCACACAGGTTCCAGACGCGGCTGAGGTGCTTGTGCGCGGCCTCGGCCCCGGCGGCTGTCCATTCCACGTCGCGTTCCGGCGGGCTGTCGGACAGGACGAACCAGCGGGCGGTATCGGCGCCGAAGGCCTCGATGATGCTGACCGGATCGACGACGTTTTTCTTGGATTTCGACATCTTGGCGGAGGGAACCAATTCCACCGCCTCGCCCGTGGCCTTCAGCTTGCCGCCTTCGACCTCTTCCGGGAAGTGATAGACGGGGCGGTTGTTCTCATCGCGGGTCTGGTAAATCTCATGCGTGACCATGCCTTGGGTAAAGAGCGCATCGAAGGGTTCAATCGCTTTTTCCGGCAGGTGGCCGCAAATCTGCATCGCGCGGGCGAAAAAGCGCGAATAAAGCAGGTGCAGGATCGCGTGTTCGATGCCGCCGATGTACTGATCGACGTTCATCCAATACTCGGCCTCGGCCATGTCGGTAGGGGTCTCGGCGCGGGGCGCGGTGAAACGGGCGAAATACCATGAGCTATCGACGAAGGTGTCCATGGTGTCGGTCTCGCGCTGCGCGGGCTTGCCACAGGACGGGCAAGTGCAATCGCGCCACGTGGGATGACGATCCAGCGGGTTGCCGGGGACCGAGAAATCAATCGGTTTGCCGCCCTCGTCATAGGGAAGCTGGATGGGCAGGTTTTCTTTCTTCTCGGGCACCACGCCGCAGGCGTCGCAATGCACCACGGGGATCGGGCAGCCCCAGTAGCGTTGGCGGCTCAGGCCCCAATCGCGCAGGCGGTACTTGGTGACGCCTTGGCCGACGCCATTGGCCTCGCAGAAGTCCACGGCGGCGTCGATGCCCTCGTCACCGGTTTGCACGTCTTCCCCAGCGAAGCCTTTGACGTAGCGCACTTTTTCGGTTTTCGGGGGCACGAAGGCCGCGCCGCCCTCTTCGGGGCGGGTGAAATCATCCGCCGGGGTTTCCGGCTCGAACGTCGAGGCGACGGGAAGGTCGTATTTGCGGGCGAAATCAAGGTCGCGCTGGTCATGCGCGGGGCAACCGAAGATCGCGCCGGTGCCGTAATCCATCAGGATGAAGTTGGCCACGTAAACCGGCAGCTCCCACGAGGTATCGAACGGGTGGCGCACCCGCAGCCCGGTGTCAAAGCCCTTTTTCTCGGCCTTTTCAAGTTCCTCTTCCGAAGTGCCCATGCGGCGGCATTCGGCGTTGAATTCGGCCAGATCAGCGTTGTCTTTTTCCAACTGGCGGGCCAGCGGGTGATCAGGGGACACACCAATGAAGCTGGCCCCGTTCAAGGTATCGGGGCGGGTGGTATACACCTCGATCCGGTCGTGGCCTTCGGGGCCGTCGATCAGCGAGAAGGCGAATTGCAGCCCGCGCGACCGGCCAATCCAGTTTTCCTGCATCAGGCGCACTTTCGCAGGCCAATTATCCAGCCCATCAAGCGCGTCCAGCAATTCACCGGAAAAGTCCGAGATGCGGAAGAACCATTGCGTCAACTCGCGCCGTTCCACCAAAGCGCCCGAGCGCCAGCCGCGCCCGTTTTCCACCTGTTCGTTGGCCAGAACCGTCATATCCACCGGGTCCCAGTTGACCACGGCGTTCTTGCGGTACACCAGACCTTTTTCAAGGAAGTCGAGGAACAGCGCCTGTTGCTGGCCGTAATATTCAGGGTCGCAAGTGGCAAACTCGCGGCTCCAGTCGATCGACAGGCCCAGCGGCTTCATCTGGGCGCGCATGTCGTCGATATTGCCGTAGGTCCAATCCTTGGGGTGGCCGCCCGAGGCCATGGCGGCGTTCTCGGCGGGCATTCCGAAGGCATCCCAGCCCATGGGGTGCAGCACGTTGTGCCCGGTGGCCAGCTTGTAACGCGCGATCACGTCGCCCATGGTATAGTTGCGCACATGCCCCATGTGGATGCGGCCCGAGGGATAGGGGAACATCTCAAGCACATAGTACTTGGGCTTGTCCTCGGTCCGGGTGGCGCGGAAGACCCCGGCCTTTTCCCATGCCTTTTGCCACTTGGCTTCAATCTCGGATGGCGAATAGCGCGACATGTGTAACTTACCCTCAAGGTGGTCTTGATATTTGCCCAAGCGTGATAGGCCGCGTGGCGCGCAGGGTCCAGTGCCTGCGCGCAAAAAGACAGGGCTTTGCAGCCAATCCCGGCGTGCCTATAACGAGAAAAACGAGATCGAGCGGCCATTTCATGAAAATCCTCTTTATCCACCAGAATTTCCCGGGACAGTACAAGCACCTTGCGCCGCTTTTGGCCTCACAGGGGCATCAATGCGTTTCGCTGACCTTACGGGTCAAGAAGCCCACCATGTGGAACGGGGTACAGTTGATCCCCTATAGCCTGCCGAAACGGTCAGGGCAGAATTTGCACCCTTGGCTGGTGGACCTTGATACCAAGGTGACCCGCGGCGAGGCCTGTTGGAAAGCTGCGCGAAAGCTGCGCGAACAGGGGTTCATGCCCGACCTGATCCTTGCGCATCCGGGATGGGGCGAGTCGATGTTCCTGCACGATCTGTGGCCGCAGGCGCGGATCGGGCTGTATTGCGAGCTTTATCACCATGCCGAATACCCGCACCTGAACTTCGACCCCGAGTTCGACAAATCCACCGACGCGCAGGCACAGGCCCTGCGCATCCGGATGAAGAATATCAACAACCACCTGCATTTCCCCGCAGCCCATGCCGGAATCAGCCCGACGGCGTTTCAGGCCGACACCTTCCCGGCCGAGTTCCGCAAGCGCATCACCGTCAGCCACGATGGCATCAATACCGCGACCGCCTGCCCCGATCCCGACGTTCGCCTGACCATCGAAGGCAAGGTGGATGTGACCCGCGAGGACGAGGTGATTACCTTCGTCAATCGCAACCTGGAGCCTTACCGGGGGTACCACGTTTTCATGCGCGCCCTGCCCCGGTTGCTTAAGGAGCGGCCCAGGGCCAAGATCCTGATCGTCGGTGGCGACGAGGTGAGCTATGGCGCGCGGCCGCCCAACGGGCAGACGTGGAAACAGATTTTTATCGACGAGGTGAAAGACCAGATCGCACCGCGGGATTGGGAGCGGGTGCATTTCCTTGGCCGTATTCCCTATGACACGTTCACCCAGCTTTTGCAGGTAAGCCGGGTGCATGTCTACCTGACGTACCCCTTTGTCCTGAGTTGGAGCCTGATGGAAGCGATGAGTTGCGAGGCGGCCATCGTGGCGGGCCGGGTTGCGCCCGTCGAGGAGGTCATCACCCATGGCGAAACCGGCCGCTTGGTGGATTTCTTCGACCGCGACGCGCTTGTCACGCAGGTTTGCGATTTGCTGGAGGATCCCGAGGCGCGCCAAAGCCTTGGCGCGGCGGCGCGCAGATTGATGCAGGATCACTACGATCTGAAAACCATCTGCCTGCCCCGACAGGTCGAATGGGTCAACGCCCTGAGCGAAATGGATGTGGACGACCGGGGCCGGGTTTAAAGCGTTCCGCCCTTAAACTGGGACATCTGCGAAAGGCGAAACGCGTGCAACGCTTTAGTAGCGCCCGGCCTGAATGCGCAATTGCCGCGCGCGGGCCAGGATGGCGTCTTCCACGGCGCGTTGCGTTCCGGCACTCACCGGGCCGCCACGGGTTTGCAGCGCCACGTTCAGGGACCGGGCATCAAGCGCCGGATCGCTGATCAATACGGACGCGCGATAGGCGCGGCCACCGCCCGGCGGGGTGCCGTAACCGGTTGAAATGACGCCGGTAAACGGATCGGCGTTCTGGATGGGAAGAAAGTCGAGCACGTCAAGCGAGGCTGTCCAGAGGAAGCGGTTGACCTTTACACCGGCGTCCGCGTTGCCGGAGAAGATATCGAACAATCCGCTTTCGTTGCGGTACGAGTCAGCCTCGCGCCCGGATTCGACCTCCCAGGCTTTCGGATTAAGCTTTGTCTCGCGCTCACCGCAGCCTGCCAACACGACCAGAGATGCCATGGCCAGAGCGGCGATTTTCGAGGAAAAGGTCATTGTGCTACCGTCCACCTTAGTTTCCCTTCCCTACTATCCAACGTCGCGGCACGGGGCAAGGAGTTTGCGGGGATTGTAGTAAGCCGCAGCTTTGTGGCAAAGCTGAAGCATTGCCGCAGAACAGATGAGGGGCCGCAGATGAGCCTTCAGGAAATCCAGAGCCGTATTCAGAAAGCCGAGGCCGATGCGGGCCGTGCAGCGGGTAGTGTGACGCTGATCGCGGTGTCCAAGAAACAGCCCGATGAAAGGGTCGAGGCGGTTCTGGAACAGGGGCACCGGGTGTTCGGTGAGAACCGCGTGCAGGAAGCTGCCGCCAAGTGGCCGGAATTCCGGGAAAAATTTGATGACGTCAAGGTGCATCTCATTGGGCCGCTGCAGACCAACAAGGTGCGGCAGGCCTTTGACCTGTGCCAATATATCCATGCGGTGGACCGGCCCAAGCTGGCGAAAACCATTGCCCGGATCGCGCAGGAGGAAGGCCATTGCCCGGGGGTGTTCATTCAGGTGAACACCGGGGAAGAGGAGCAGAAGGCCGGGATTCTGCCCGCCGACGCCGATGATTTCATCAATGAATGCAAAGGCTTGGACCTGCCCGTCGAGGGGTTGATGTGCATTCCCCCGGTCGAGGAAGAGGCCAGCCTGCATTTCGCCCTTCTGGCGAAAATCGCGGCGCGCAATGGCCTTGAAGGGCTGTCGATGGGGATGAGTGGCGACTTTGAAAAGGCCATTGCCCTTGGCGCCACCCATGTGCGGGTGGGCAGCGCGATCTTCGGCGAAAGAAACTACGAATAACGCCCTGAAATCAACCGCTTACCCGCGCACGATCAGGCGGCTTCCATAGCGGAGTCCGCGCGCGATCTGGCGCAGGTGATCGCGACGAAAGGCGATACATCCCTCGGTGGGGTAATGCGGTCTGCGCCATTGGTGCAAGAAAATGCATGATCCGCGATTTGGGATGGCGTAGGGCCAGTTCCAATCGGTGATGAGGACCAGATCATAGAGCGGATCGGCCCGGCGCATGGTCTCGTGAGAGCCGGAATAAGGCTTTGAAACCAATTGGTTATAATCTTCGCGCCCCGAATCGTCCGACCACAGGTCGCGCGGGGTGATGGGCACGGCCCAAGGGGTGGGCCGCGCCATGCGGTCGGGCCGGTACATCAACCCCACGATACGATGTACACCAATGGGGGTTGCGCCATCTCCCTCGTGTTTACAAGCACTTAGCCCACCCTTACCGATAGAGCAGGGATAGCGCCGCCCGCGAAAACGCAGGCCCAGCGGGGTCAAAACAAGGTCATCAGGTGTCATGGCGGCCTTTGTGCAGAATTTTCGTACGAGTCGTACGAAGATGCCCCCGGTTTCGTACGAAACTCAAGGGGGTCCGCCGGAGGATCGTACGAGTCGTACGAAATCCCGCCGTCAAAGCGATGCCCGGCACGCCCGGAGCGATGCCCCGGACGCGCCGGACGCCCCCACCCGCCGCCGGTCAATCCAGCGACATCTGCACGAGGATCACGATATCCTCGACCGCGCCTTCGTCGAAGGCCGCGGTGGCGCCCGCATCCCCCGGGGCAAGATCGCCCGCGTCGGTGATGCGCAGGAGGTGATCACCCAAAAGCCCCGCCCCGAATCCCGCCGCGGCGCTGGCGCCGACATAGCCGGGGAAATCGGGCAAGGCGGCAAAGCCGGAAACGGGTGTCCCGTTGATGCTGATTTCGGTGCCGGTGGCCGACAGCCCGTCACGGGGTTTGATCAGCAACAGGGCCTGATCAAGGCTGATCGAGCGGTTGCGCAAGGCCATGGGCAGGGCGCGTTGATCGAGCGTCAGCATGGCATCGACATTGACCGGCCCGGTGGACAGTTGATGCAGCACGGTGCCGAATTCCTGTCGCAGGCTATAGGCCCGCGCCAGTGAATTATCGGTCAAGGCCTTGGCCAAGGCCCCTTCGAGCGAGGCATTGGCATCTTCGACCCGGTCGCGCAGCACCCCGTCGCTTTCCGCCGAATAGGAGATATGCAGGATCACGTCGTTGATCGTGGCATAATCGAAGGGCCGGAAGTTGCGCGGCAGGGTCACTTTCCATGTGCTTTCCACGGCCCCTGCCCCTTCGAAGGGCATGTAGCGCGGATCGGCGAAGCTGAAGTCGAAGACGCCTGCATCGGACTGTGCGGTGCTGGTGGCGATCTGCACGGTATGGCGCAAAAGGCTGTCTGTCAGGCCCGCCGGGCCATCCTGCGTGGGCTCCACCCGCAGTTTCGAGCCGGTCAGCGTCAGCGTTGCGGGGATGTTGACGTAGGGCCCGGTCACGCAGGCAATCGACAGGCGCGCGGAATTGATGATCCGCCGGTACTGCCCGGGATAGAGCAGATCGAAGGCCAGTTCGGGCACGGTAAAGGTACACTCCCCGGTCTCGCGCAGGCGCATCAGCCCCGCCGGGTCGATCTCGGCCAGGGAGAAGGGTTGCGAGATTTCCAGCTTGCGGTAGTTGGTTTCGAGGAAGCGTTTTTCCATCGCCACCAGATCGACGGCCAGTTTCTCGCCCGACAAAAGGCCCGCCTGCCCCGGTTCCCAATAGCTGAGGTCAAGCAGGGTGGCGGTATCGTCGGGGCGTTCGAACCGATAGGCCTGTTCGGCCAGTTGCGCCATGGAGAAGGCCGCATTGAAGGCTTGGCGATAGATGGTTTGCAGGGTCGAAACCATCCATGTGTAAAGCTCTTCGCCGGAAAACTTGCTTTCGTAGAACTCCAGCACCTCTTCCTGATCCTCGATGGCCTGAAGGTGGTTTTCCAAGGCGCGTTCGGCGATTTCGAGCCGGAGTTCGGCGGCGGCGATCTTTTTCTCGATCTGCTTGAGTTCGTGTTCGTCGAGTTTCTTGCTGTGTTCCCAGCCCTTGCGGCGGCGTTGATACTTGGCCTCAAGCGAGGCGGATTTGCCGAAGATATCCAGCATGGTGCCTGTATCGCTGAAGACCTTGGCCCATTCCTTGGCCGAGCCGCCCAGTTCGGCACCGCCGTATTTCATCGCGAAGGGCGACCCCAGTTGCGGGATGAGGTAGAAAATACCGGCGGTGCCACTGAGCGCCGCGCTGAGGCCTTTGCTGATGCCGGCACCGTGGGTCGAGATTTGCTCGGCCCGTTCCCATGACAGCAGGTCGTCCGTGATATTCTGTTCGTAATAGCCTTTGCGGTATTCCACCGCTTCCTTGCGGCGGTTGATCTCTTCAAGGCTTTCCTCGGCGGTCTTGACCTCGTTCTCGCGCACCTTGGTGACAAGGTTTTGCATGTTGATCGCCTGTTGCAGGCGCAGCTTGGCCAGTTCCTCGCCATCCTTGCGTTCGATGGCGCCCTGCAGCTTGGCGCCGAAGCCCTGCACCAAGGAGGTATATTCGCGGGCCTTGGAGATCAGGTAGGAGAAGCGATAGGGCGGCAGGTTGCCCGCGCTGGCCCCGAGTATATCGCTGAGGCTGAGACCGGCGGCGCGGGCGCGGACAAGCGCCATCGGGTCGATCTCGGGCGCGAAGAGCGCCATATCCACCCGCTCGCCATCGATGTTGCGGCAATTGTGGATCTTGTAGAGGCGATCTTGGATGCGGTCCCAGATTTTCATCAAGTCCTTGTTGCGCGGCACGCAGAAGACCGGCCCGACCTGCTGGACAACCGAGGTGGTGAAGGCATCGGGGCTGATCCGGTTCCAGTGGCGCCAGTTGCGATCAAGGGTTTCGGTGGCGCGCATATGGCCGCGTTCGGCATAGACCTTGCCGGTGCCGTTCCACGTCATTTGCCGCCCCGGGATGCCGTCTTTGAGGTGCGCGGTTGCATAGCGTTTCTCGGCCGCGGCATGCGGCGCCAGGGCCGGTTCGGCCGGTTCGGACGACGGGCGATCGGCAAGCATGGCGACGGTTGGGTCGTCGTTGATCTGCAACTCGGTCTGGCCGCGGCTTATCTTGTCGACCCGTTCGGCGGCGCCCTTGGTGCGGGCGCTGTCGAATGTCATTTCGGCCATGACCATGGATTCGGTCTTGGCCTTGAGGTCGAGCAAATGGAGATCGGCGCGTTCCATGGCGACGAAATCGCGGCTGGCGACAAAGCCGGTATTGATGGCCTCGTGCATGATGCCGTGGTGCACCCAGAAGCTTTCGGCCTCGATCAGGAAATCCTGACCGGCCTCCATGTGCGGCTTGATCTTTTCATAGCTGCGCGGGCGCACCTTGCCTTCGCCGCAATCCCCGGCATCAGCGGGGCGCGGGCCCATGATCTGGCGGGCCAGATCGTAAAGGATATGCGCCTCGTCCACGGTTTCGCGCTGGAACTGGCGAAACAGGCTGTCGGCCCAGTCCAGCAGGTTATCGACATAGCGCATGACGATATTCTTCTGGAAGGCCGACAGGCGCAGGCGGGCGATGGCATAGGGGTTGAAGGGATCCTTGCGGTAGGCCTCTTGTGCGTCTTCATCGGTGAGGATGCTGCGCAGGGTCGGCGGGGCCATGCCGTGGAACTCGGCATATTGCCAGACGCGATCGCGCTCGGCCTGTTTGCGGGCGCTGTCCGACAGGCCGGCCAGATCGACGCCGCTGTCGAACTTGGCGGTGGGGTCGAAGATGGTCTGGTACCAGCCCTGCGCGGCGGAATAATCCCCGCGTGCATTGTGGTGCCCGGCCAGAAGCGCCGGGATATACATGAAAATCTCGCGGAAATAGGTGCCAAGGGGGCCTGCGTAGTCAAGGCCGCTGGTGGTGCCGCGCAGCCGGGTGCGCATGTTGCTGCTGGTGACCAGGTGGGCCTTTTCCTTGAAATCGGCCTGCGCCCTTTTATCGAGCAGCGCATCCACCCCGCCGTAGAACAGGGTGCGGCTTAACTCGTTAAGGACGGTGGTGCCGATGCGGCGGGCCTCGTAGGGGCGGGCGGAGCTGTTGAAGTTGTAACTGAAGAAGCTGACATCGCTTTGCTTTTGCACGAACAGGCAGGGAAAGCCGAAATCCGATTGCGGCACGACGAGATGCGGATCGGGGGTATTGACCCGCGCAACCGACGCGCCCAGGTCACTGCCGAAGAAATTCAGGTCATCGCGGATATCGCGCGCGATATTCTTGTTGAACCCGCTGGCCAGAAGGTTGCGATCAAGCGCGCGGCGGGATTTCACGAAGTCGAGCCGCGCGCCGACCGGGGCCGGGAAAAGTCCCGGTTGCCAGTGCATCGCCTGTTCGTAGAGGCGCGGCCGATCCGAGGACCCGCGCATGTGCATCGCCTGCCGATTGCGCCCCCAGGCGGAGGCCATCCTTTCCTTCTGATCGTCGGTGGGGGCCATGGCGCGGCGTTCGTAAAGATCGACGTGATAGGGGACGTGCCGTGCGCCGAGGCTGAGGAACAGTTCCCCGTCAAGCACACCGGGATAGACCTTTTGCCATGCCGGGGCGTTCAGGCGGTAACCTTCGTGGTAGTCGTTGTGCGGGATCAGTTCATCGGAGAAACTGGGGATAAGGGACGACGAGGGGGGATTCTTTGCAAAGCGGCCTTCAAGCAGCACGCCGCCCTCGCGCAGGATCCAGTTTGGTTCAAGCCGGAGCTGTTGCGGCGTGGCCCATGTGCCGTCGAGGCGCAGGAAGGTGAACATCATCTTGAAGGTGTGCTTGTAGCCACGGAACTTGTTTTCGCCGCCTTCCACCTCGCTGCGCGAGGCGGTGCTGGTTTCCAGCCAGAACAGATGCAGCCGGTTGTTGTACATGAAGGGCGAGACATCGCGCACCGGGATGGCCACGTCGATCTTGCGCCGCGCCGAATAGGTCACCCGGCGATTGTCGAGGATCTTGCCGAAGGTCAGGTTGTGGATGGTCCAGTAATAATAGCCGGGCGGATCGTCGGCGGTGCAGCCGAAGACATGCATCACGTCCTGCCCGTCCGACCAGACATGTTCGTGATAGGCCCCGGCGATGCGCAGGTTTGCCACCTCTTCGAAGCCCCGCATATAGGCCCCATAGGCATCCAGAACGGTTTGTTCGGTGACATCCTGTTGCAGCAGGGTTTTTTCCAGCGTTTCGAACAGCGGGGTCTTGTTGTCGCGCAGTTCGGGCAGCATGTAGTTTTCCGGCCAGAGGAAGACTTTGCGGTTGGCCTCCCAAACGCGGTAATTCTTGCGCCATTCCCATTCATCGGCGGGGATGCGCGAGGGGCTGATATGGACGTGATCCGCGGCATTCGCGGCGCGGCGGTCTTGCTCCATGTTGAGCACGACGCGGTGCACGTAGCTTTGCAGCGAACCGATGGCCGAAACCACCAGAGAGGTGCGCGCGCAGCCCTCCATATCCGGGTCGATGAGGTAGTAGTTGTAAAGGTCGCCGCGACTTGCAAAACGCCCGGCGGAATCGCGGATCATCCTGTCGGCCAGCGCATCGCGGCGTTTGCCGCGCAGCGCGTCCTCATGCGCCTCGGAGGCCGAGGCAAAGGCCGCCTCGTCGCCCAGCCGCAGGCGCAGCGCCGCCTTGAGGCTTTCGGCCCCTTCTTTCAGGGATTCGGCGGTCTCGGAGGCCAGCAGGGCCATGACATCGGCCCCCAGATGGCGGTCCTCGGCGAAGGCGACGATCCGGCGCATATGCGTCAGGGCGGGCACCGCCAAATCCGGCAGGCTGGCGGCGGCTTCGAAGACGCGCACCGTGGCGATATCGGCCCCCGTGGCGCGGGCGAATTGGCCGGTGTCGGCGGCGGCGAAACCATTGGCGGCGGTATGGGCGGCCAGAACCGCCTCGACCGCCTCGGCGTGGTCGTCACCATCGCCGTCTTGCAGGGCGTCGATATAGCCCGCGATGGCGCCCACGCTGGCACGGGTCCAGACCGCGACCGGGTTTGCCAAGGCGAAAAGCGCCCGGTTGGTATCGACAAACCGCACCCGTTCGGCCGTGATGACATCATCGGCGAGGGCGGCGATGGGGCGGCGCATGCGGGCCAGCGCCGTTTCAAGCGGCCCGGCGGACCCGCCGCTGGCCGCGTCGATCACGCTGGCCTGTGTGAAATCGGCCCCCGCCAAGGTGGCCAGCGCATCGAATTTGTCTTGTGGCACGTCAAGCGCGAGGGCCAGTTCCTCGGGTAGGATGCGCCGCAGGTTGAACCCGTCCAGCACCGCCTGCAAATCCGCCTCGGTCACACCGCTGGGAAAGCCCGCCGCCGGGGCGGTGATGGCAGGCGCAAGGCCGACCCCCGGCTTCAGGCGCAGCATGTCACGCTCGGCGCTGTCGAAAAGGCTTTCGTTGGCGCGGGTTATGGCGCGGGATTGATCCTCGCTGACGCCATCGAGATAGGCAAAGACCGTGGGCGCGAACAGGCCGCGTTCGCCATCGGCGATGGCGGCGACCACATGCGCCGTCAGGGCGGTGGGATCAAAGAATTCCCCGTCCTCCGCCGGATCGGTCGCCACCCCCGTCAAGGCCGCCACGACAGGCAGATCGAAGGGCATGGTTTCGGCCCGCTCAGCAAAGTCCAGCAGGGCCGTCACGTGATCGGGCGTGGTGACGGCAGAGGCCCCCGTGGCGATGCGGATGGCCATGAAAAGACCGGGGATTTCAAGGCCCAGCGCCTCGGCCAACAGGGCATGACGATAGAGCAGCGACAGCGCCTCCGCCGTCAGCAGGAAACCGCGATCCTGTTCGGCGGCGGCTTCGGGATCAAAGCCAAGGGCCGGGGCAAGGTTGACGATCAGCGCAAGCAGGTCTTCCTCGCTGATGCCGAAGGCCATGCGCATGCGTTGCGAAATGAAGACCCCGGCATTGGGGCCTGCATCGGGCAAGGAGGCATCGTTGCGCAATCCGGGATGGACAAAGCGCAGCGCCGGGGCCGGAAAGGCCACCGCCCCATCGGTGCGCAGGGTTTCGTTGAACAGCCGGTCCATCAGCGCGCTGTCGTGATGGCCCATGGCGATCCGGGGGATGTCACCGCCCAGCGCGAGGGCCTGATCGGGATCAAGGCCAAGCGCATCGGCGGTATGCGCCACGCGCAGTACCCGGGCAATGGCGGCATCGGTCAGGCCGCCGCCCACACGGGTCATCACCGCGTCCAGCGTGGCCGGATCCCAGCCGATGGCCTGCGCCAGCCGCCAGAAGCGATGCGCCCGGTCCAACATGGCGCGGGTCATGCCGGTGACGCGCTCGATATCATTCTGCACGCTGGAGGGCGCGCGTTTCTGGGCACGGATGCGGATATTGCCGCCGCCTTGGACGAAATCGGTTTCGACCAGCGCACCGAAGTCATCGCGGCCGATCTCCATTCCGGCCATGATGTCCTGTACATCGAAAGCATCGGCGGTATTGCCAGAGCGGGGAAACTCCATCCGGTAAAGCGCTTCGAGGAAACCCCATTGGCTGCGGGCCGTGGTGATCATCCCGTAGGCGGGCATCGACAGCAGAAGCGCCGCCGCGTTGGCCACGTCGTTGGGGGCGTCGGGGCGGATCAGGCCCATGATCTCGGCCCGGTCGGTATCGAAATCGGTGACATATTCATCGGCTTCGGCCGCGCCAAGGACGAAGGGCGTGACGAAAGACCGGGTGGCGGCGGGCAGGTCATCGCCATAGACCTTGTCGTGCACCGCGTCACGGTCGGAGATGTCGATCCCGGCATCGGCGCGTTGGGCGATGGCGGTTTCAAGGATGCCGTTGATGATGCCGAGGGTGGGCACCAGATCATGGGTGTTGTCGCAGGTCAGCGGCGTTGTCCACAGATCGGGCCGCCGGTTCTGCAGCTTGAGCGCATGATTGGCCTTGGCCCCGGTGAATTCCTTCTTGGTGACGTTTTCATCGACGAAATTCATCAGGTCGACGAAATAGGCCGCCGGGCTGAGGATCGAATCGCAATGCGCGCAGTCGCAGAAGCTTTGATCGCCGAACAGGTCTTCGTAGCCGGGCAGCTGTTTCAGGCCGTCGGTGACATCCTCGGGCGGGGTGGGCAGCCATGTGTAACCGCCGGGTTGCCAGATCAATTCATCGGCGAGGGTGGCGACGAGGTTGGTCACCGTCAGGCGGGTGTCGCGGGCGCGGGCATAGACCATCTCGGCCTCGACCATCGGCATGCCGGTCAGGCTTGCGACGGTCATCGGGTCACTGGCCGCGACGGCCACGGCGGAATGAAAGCCCCCCTGCATCAGCGCGGCGGCGTTGCGCACGGTGCCGCCCACCTTGTAGGCGCGGGTCCGGGCCTTGAGCACGGTCAGGACCGCCGCTTGGTCCTTGGCGTCGAGGCCGTCGAAGTCAAGTTTTCGCAGGTCGTCGGACCCCGGCATCAGGTCAAGCTGCATCAAGTCCATGTCGCCGTTTTTCTCAAGGAACCTGTCGAACACGGCGAGGCGTTCACCGATCCGGGCGGCGACGCGGTTTGCCGCCTCGCCGGATTGGGCGATCTTTTCAAGCTCAAGGCCGGGGTAGGCCCCCACCGTGGCGCGAACCTCGGACAGGGCCGCCTTTTCCTTGTCGTCCAGACGCGCGGGCAGATCGGGATCAAAGAGCGCCTCGGGGTTTTGCTTGAGCAGGTCGCGGATGGATGCATAGCCTTTGCTGATCTGCTCTTTTTTCGGGGCGGTCAAACGCGCCCGGAGGCCGGTATCGGGAAACCGCTCTTCGATACGGTGGCGGATTGAATCGGCCTTGGCCCTGGCGCCCTCGGGGTCTTTTTCAAGCAACTCGGCCGCGGTGGTTTTGGCCAGTTCCCGGTCACTGGCGAACAACAGGTCCTGCAGCTTTTCGGGCCTGCGGCCCAGCGCCTTGACCTGTGTCTTGGCGACACGTTCGACCGCCGCGATATCGTCGCCCAAAAGCTGCGCGAAGCCGGACAGGAGGCCCAGCCGCTTGGCGTCTTCCTTGTTCAGCTTGCCTTCGATCGCCAAGCTGCCAACCCGTTGATCCGACAGCGATTCAAGCGACGGCACACGCTCCAGCAGCGCCTTGGCCCCGTCATCGGACAGATCGGCCAGATCGGCCAGCGCCGCCACCCGCGAGCGGTCCAGTTCGCGGCGCAAAAAGGGCATGTCATCCAGTTTTGCGTCCTGGTTACCGGTATCGAGCCCGGCCAGGCGTTCGGCAATGCCCGTGGTCGACAAATCGGCCTCTAGCCGGGCTTTCTCGCTGTCTTCGATATCGGCGGTCTTGATGGCATCGGCGATCGCCTCGCTGGCCTTGCGCTCCAGAATCTCGCTATCCGAGATTTCCTTGATCCGGGCGCGCAGCGCATCGGGGACCGCTTCGAGGGAGCCGAGAACCTGCTGCCTGCGCACTTCGGCCAAGACGGTTTTGGTCACGCCTTCGCGGGCCGCTTCGGCCACCGAGAGGTTACGTTTCTTGGCCAGTTCGCGCAGTCCCTTGAGATCAAGAATTTCTTCCGGCATGACAAGTCTCCCAAATGTATTGGCGCGATCCGTCCTAAAGCTGTGGAATGCGCATGGTTATCTCGGCCCCCCGGGCGCGCAGGGCCTCCGGGGTGGTGACGGGGTCGAGCCCGTCGCAAACAAGCGCGGCACCGATGGGCGCGGCGTTTTGGCTATCGAAAGCGATGCTGTCGGGATCGGCCCCATCCGGCAAAAGCCAGAATTCCGGCCCGAAACCGCAGCCCGTATGCAAAACCCGGCCGCCTTTTATCGCGCCGAGTTGCACCAGTTGCCCGGCCTTGGCCAAGCGGGCCAATCTGGCCGCTTGCGCCTTGGCGCTGACCCGGTTGAGGCCCGGCGCACTCATGGTGCGCCTGCCGCGGCGGCGGGTTTTTCATCGTCGCCGGTCAAGTAGCGGTAGGCGCCATAGGCAACCCCGCCCAGCCCGGCCATTCCTGCGGCGGTCCATCCCATGGCCTTGCGGGCCATGGATTGTCCGCCAATCTGGAAATACAGTTGGTAGGTCGAGTGCAGGGCATTCAACGGCACCATCGGCAAGGCATGCAAGCGGCCCGTGGCCAGCCGTCCCGCGGCATAGGCCCCCATTTCATCCAATTGGCTGAGGATGGCGAAAACCGGCTGTCCTTTCGGGGTTTTCCACATGAATTGCTTGACCGGCCAGGCCACCAGGTTGGTGAAGGCATGGAAGGCCTCGTGCGCGCCGCCGTCCAGTTTGTTGGGCAGACGGGTGGCGGTATTGGTGATCGTGGTTTTCACATAGGGCCAGAAGCCAAGGAACTTGCCGCCCCCGGTCGGCGAGGCCCCGGCCCCGGGGGTAATCCCGTAAAGCAGCCAGCGGCCCACGGCGCTGTCGGCCATGGCGGCACGCCATCCGCCCTTGCTCATGGCCCAATTGTAGAACTTGCCTTGCAGGGCATAATCGCCGGCCACCCATTTGAAGAGATTGTCGGCATAGACGCTCATTTGTTTCGCGCCTTTGGCCGAGAGTTGCCTCAGCCCTTTGACCGACAGGTTTTTAGCGGCTTTGCGGCCCAGTGTTGTCAGGGCTTTCACCCCTGCTTTGACCGCCACTTTCAGGCCGGTCTTGATGGCCGCCAAGCCACCAAGGGTCACCACCGTCAGGGCGATATCCACCACCGTCAACGCCACGTAAAGCCCCTGCCCCCATGCGCCGAGGTTCAGGCTGCCCATGCCGCCGGGGATACCGCCGGATTCGCCGCCTTTCTTGTCGCCGCCAAATTCAAGGTTCCAGTAGCCCGCGTATTTGACCACCTTGTCCATGACGGTGGCCGGTTTCTGACCGCCGCCGCCTTCGTCGCCGCTTTGGCCCGGCGTCTTGTTCTTGTTGGCGTCGCCGCTGGCGCCGCCCTTGCCATTTGCCCCGCCGGTTTGCGGCCCGGCGTTGCCGCTGCCGGTGCTGCGTTCGCCGCCCGTGCCCTTGCCTTCGCCGGTGGCCGCGCCGTCGGGGTGCCCATTGAGCGACCCCTTGAGGCTGCCGCCGGCCATGCCCCCTTCCTGACCGCCCTGTTGGCCGCCGGGGGTTTTGCCGGTGCCGCCCTTTTCGCCATCGGGCAGGGTGCCGTTGGCCTCGGGGTCGGTGCCGGTGCCGTTGCCCTTGCCGCCTTTCTTGCCCTCGGCGCTGCCGCCGGGTTTATGCGCATCGCCCAGCCCGCTGCCGCTGGCGCCGGGGCGCGTGTGCTCGCCGCCCTTGCCGCTACCGGTTTTGACGGGGTCACCTTTGCCCGCACCGTGGCCCGTGCCCGTGTCGCCCAAACCATGGGCGTTGGCGTCGTCCGAGGTGCCGCCGCCGCCGTCGCCGTTGCTTTCGGACAATGGGTTGCTTCCGGTGCCGTCGTCATCGCCTTGGTCGCTGCCGTTCCTGGCCTTGCCTTCCCCATCCTTGCCGGTGGTGTCCGCCCCGGTGCCATCGTCATCACCTTGGGAAAGGTCGGCGCCGTCTTTCTTGCCGTCCTTGGCCTCTTGGCTGTCGTCGCCTTCGCCGCCGCCGCCCGAGGTGTTGGCACCGGGGTCGGTGCTGTCGGAGGTATCCTCGGGGTCGGTGTCGTCATTGGGGTCGCCCGTGCCATCGCCGGTGCCGGTGCCATCGTTGGACCCACCCGGGGCGGTGGCCACCTGCACGTCTTCGCCAGCGGCCAGCTTGCGTTCGACAAGCGCCGCCATCTCGGATTTGCTGCCCATGTGCACGGTGCCCTGCGTGTCGATGAAATAGGCGAAATTCCTGGCGTCATAGAGCGCCTTGAGTTCCCTGAAACGCTCGGGGTTGGAGGTTCTCAGACCGATGATCGCGTTGATCACCGCGTCGGGCGTTTCGGCCACTTCGACCGGGATGCGTTTGCCCCGTTCGCCGCTGCCGGTGGTTTGCAGGCCGGTGGGGTCAAGATAGGTGATCGGGTTGCATTGCGCGTAGATATAAAGGTTCGGGCCATCCTCGTCGCCCGCCGGATCGGGAGAAATCCACCGACAGAGCCAGCTTGCATAGTAGCGCTGCCCGATATGGTGCAGCCCGGTGGCATCGTCGCGTTCGCGCCCGATGAAGCCGAAACGCTTGAGCGCCACCTCGCGGGCATTGTCGCCCGCGGCAAAGGCGCGTTGACCGAAGGGCAGGTATTCCTCGTAGGAGATGATATTGCCCGTCTCGTCCAGCCGCAGCGAGGCCGAGCCCAGGTGATCGCCCAGCGTATAGCGCAGGCGGTGCGCGGTCACGTCGTCGGTTTCCCGCGCGCCGCTGTCGAGGGTCCAGCGGTAAAGCTCGGCGATATCGGACAGGCCATCGGACAGCGTGGTCGTGAACCTCTCAAGGATCATCCGATCGTCGCGGAAGATGCGGCGGCGTTGCGCGCCGGGCAGATAGGTCACCTCGGTTCGTTCAATGATGCCACCGGCCAGCATGCGGCGGGTGATCCGGCGCAGGCGGTTACCGTCGCCATCGTAAAGATAAACCTCGTCATCATCCGGCAGCCCCTGATCCGCGCGGTCGATCACCACCGCGCGGGCCAGCCGTTGATCGTGCCGCCATTCCAACCTTGCGATGTGGTCCATGCGCTGCACCTCGCCCGAGGCGGCGAAATCGGCCTGCGGGTTGGCATGGGGCAGGCCATCGGCCCCCAAGGCGGGGCGCGATCGGTTGCTGGCCGCGTCGATCCAGAAATCCTGTGTAAAGTTGCTCAGGGTGCCGGTGTGGCGCAGGCGCTCAAGATTGTTCGAAAGGTCGTATTCGTAGGTTTGGCTAAAGCGTTCGGTGGCCGAGCCATCCGACAGTGCGAAACCGGCCTGCGGGGTTGGCCCGGCAGTGAGCGCGTTATGCGCCCGCCCCTCGCAGCGCGTCAGCCGGTAGAAGGGATCATAGGTATAAAAGCGCGCGGCGCTGACGGCGGGGGCGGTGCGGAAAAAGGCCGAAGCCCCGCCGCCCGCCGGATCATGGGCCAGATCGTGACAGGCGGTGATATTGCCCACCGGGTCATAGGTATAATTGAGGTTCTGGATCAGCCGCACGCGCGCCCCGGCGGCGGGGCGGCGGGCCTCGATCCGTCGGACCAGACGGGTGTCGGGGTCATAGCTGCGGGTCAGTTCGACGCCGTTGCCCAGACGGGCGAATTCGCGCTGCCCCTCCACGTTGTAGCGCGCATCGCCAAGGATTTCGGTTTCGGGCACCTGCCCGTCCAGCGTGGCCACCGACAGGGCGGCAAGATGGCCGCCATCGGTATAGGCGGCCCGCAGGCGTGTGCCATCGGGGCGCTCTTCGCTCAAGGGGCGGCCAAAGGCATCGTGGTGCATGCGGGTGGTAAAGACATCCGCCTCCAGCGCCACGGCGCCCGTCCAATCGGGCGCGGCCTCGGCATCGGCCAGAAGTTGCATCGAGCTGCGGGTGGGCTGCCCGGTGGGCAGGGCATCCAGCAGGCGGTGTTCGCCCGCATCGTCCCGCGTGATCACGGCCATCCCCAAAAGATTGCGTGCCAGCGTGTCGGCATCGGTGTGGTCATCGGCATAGCTCACCGTCTCAACCCGGCGCAGTCCAGCGCCGGTATCGACATCCACGGCGACGATCCGGTCGGTGGCGTCAAACCGCGTGTGCCGGATGGTGCCATTGGCCAGCGTCAATTCCACGGCGTTGTCGCGATCATCGAACAGGGCGCGGGTCTGGCCGGCATCGGCCAGCCATTCGGTGATCTTGCGCCCCTGCATGTCATGGACATGGCGCGAGGTTTCGACCCCGCGCGCATCAATGACGCGCGTGATATCGCCGTAGTGGTCATAAAGACTGCGCATTTCGCGCAGGCCCGCGGCCCCGCCATCCTCGCGCAGGCGCACCTGTGCGCCGGTGGCATCGAAGATGCGTTCCACCGGGGTGCCTGCATGGGGCAAGCTGCCGTCAAGCGCGCGGCGGTCGGGGTGATCGGCGGGCAGAATGTCCCGCGACAGCCGCCACGCGGATTGATCGACCGTGTCATTGGCATCGAAATGCCGCTCTCCCCACGCGCCATAGTCCGAGCGTTCCATGGCCCCGCCGGGCAGAAGCCGCCGCACCACCCGTCCGAAGGCATCGAAATACTGTTCGGTGGGCTGGCCGAATTGTTGCAGCACCTCGTCGGCCTCGTAATCGGGGCGGTCCGAGAAATAAGGTTCATAGGCGCGGATCGGCTCGCCCTTCTGGTTGCGCTGGACCCAGCCGTTGGTGCTCCAGCGTTGGGCGGCATCTTGCAGATCGGGCGTGCCGTCGGCGGCCAGCACCACGTCGCCTTGCGCATCGCGGTGAATGGCCGGGCCGCCCTCGACCCGTTGTTTGCCGCTCAGAACCTCGCCGTAGCCGTCGTGATACAAAACTTCGACGCGCAGATGGCCCATGGCCTGCGCCGCGCCCTGCCCGTCATGCCGCAGATCGCCCGCCAGAATGGACAGTTGTACCGGCGGGCTGCCATCCCTTTCAAACGCCTCAAGATCGTAGATCATCAGCTGTGAGGCCGCCCCAAGCGCCCCCGCCGGATCGGCCAATGCGGTTGCCAGATCGGGAACCGGCCCGGCGGGCGGCGGATCAAAGCCCCAAGGCTGCGGGGTGCCGGTGTCATCCACCACGCTGCCGCCATGGGCGGCGCGCAGCGGGATGCCCAGCGGGTCGAACACGGTTTCGCTCCATGCGCCGGTCGGGCTTTCGCTGCGGCGGGGGGCAAGCGCGTGATAGTCGATCACGCTGGTCGCGACCGCGCCAAATGGGTCGGTCATCGCCACGGCGAACAGATGCGCCGCGTCAAAGCCGTTTGTCGTGCGCCGCCCATCGGGCAGGATATGCCCCGTGGCGCGGAAGAACCCGGCAGCCTCGAGGTAGGTCAGCACCGGGGTTGCCCGCCACCAATGCCCATCGCGTTGCCAATGGCCCAGATCGGTCAGGCGCGGGCCGATACTGCCGCCGTAATGCGTGGTGGCGAAAAGGTCAGAGAACACGGCGCTTTCGGCGTGGTGCAGGCGCGGCGGTTGCGCGATATCCTGCGGGCGGTCGAAATCGGCGGGCAGGCCTGCCGCGTCATAGTGGATTTGCCGGCTCCAATGGCTGCGCAGGGCGCGGTTGGGCACCGGCGGGGCGGCAAACTCCAAAGGGTCGGCCAGCGCCGTATCCACAAGCGCCGCCAGTTCGTCAAACCGGAACCAGCCGCGCGCCGGGGCTGCCAAGCCGGGCAAAACGAACTCTTCCTGTTCGCGCAAAAGGTTGAGCGACAAAAGCGCGTCCTCGTCCGCGTGGTGCAGGGTTTTGCGCGTGATCTCGCATGTCAGGGTGGATTGCCCCGTATCCTCGACCGGTTGTCCGGCGCGGCGCGGGTAACAAAGCGTTGCGACCAGCGTATCGGCCCCATGGTCATCGCGGTGCAGGATGAAGGCATGCGATTCACGCGGATCATCGGCGACCCCGTGATAAAGTGCGGCGCTGCTTTCGCGGTCAAAACAGGCCAGCACCGCGCGATCCTGTGGCCGCCTGCGGTTGCGCAGGGCGGCTGCGGCGGCGGGGGGCTGTTCCATGCGCAGGGCAAAGCCCGATTGGTTGACCGACATCGGCACCGGGGCCGGGCCATCGGCCCCGATGGCGTAGGTTTCTTCGCGCAGGACACGCCCGCGCAGGCATTTGCGCGCGTCCTGCAGGGTTTCCATATCAGGCACCGGCGCACCGGGCGGGCGTTCGAAATGGAAGGCCGGAACCTTGATTTCCTGCGGATCGCCCTGCCAATAGCGCGCCTGTGCCGGATCGCCCTGCCCGTGATCATAGAAGGCGCGGGTCATCAGCGGTTCACTGACCGGCAGGTCGTCGCCCCCGGTGTGCAGGAAATCGGCGGTGACGACCTCGACCTCGCCAAAGCCCGCGAAACTGCGGCTTCGCCCGTCATAGGCCCCGTTGCGATAGCGCAGTTGCGTCTCATATAGGGTGCCGGTGATCAGGTCTTCGGTGATCACCCGGTCCACCGTGACCAGATGGCTGGGCAGGCTGGTATCCCATGCCCGGTCGCTGCCTTGATCGCGCAGGTAATGCTGCGCCGAGTGGCCATATTCCAGGCGGTCGCAACGGCCCATGCCATTGCGCAGCTCGCGCATCAGGCCCGGCGGCACCGCACCGGACAAAGGCAGGCTTTGCCATGTGGCGATGCGACCGGGGCGCACTTCGGTCCAGACCAGCGACAGGCGCCCGTCGGCCATGATATCGGCCACCTCGACGGTGCTTTTGGTGTCGATCATCGGCAGGCCCGACAGGATGCGCGGCGCGCTCCAGCCATTGCCGGCCTCGTTGGTCCAGATGCGGACCTCCCCTTCGCCCAGAAGGATCAGGTCCGCCGTGCCCGCGCCATCCAGATCCGCCAGCAGGATACGATCCAGCGCAAAGCCGCCCGCGGTATCGAGAACCGGCGCGTTTTCCATAACCACCGGCACGCCGAAACGGCCGCCGCCCAGACCCGGCCAATAGGCAATCATGCCGCTGCGCACCAAGACCTGATCCTGCAGGCCATCGCCGGTCATATCGGCGAAAAGGTAATCATTGGCCGGATCACTGCCGAGCGGGGGGGCGCCGGTGGGGCCTTGGGCGGCCGCTTCGCTCAGGCGGGTACGCTGTGCCTGGGGCGCGTAACCGGCGCGGCCGCGCGCCTCGTAATAGCGCAGGCCCTCGCCGTCGCGCACCACCAGATCGGCGCGGCCATCGCCCGTCATGTCCAGCCGTTGCAGCCCGGCAAGGCTGCCAAGGGCGGGCATTTCATCGAAGGGGTGAAAGGCACTCCATTCCCCCTTGCTGCGGTCGAATGTGTAATGCCCCGCCCCCTGCCCGGCATAGGCCACCGCATCCATGTTGCCGTCACCGTCGAAATCGCCAAGCGATATCGCCGCAAGGCTGTGGGCCGGGCGGCTTTGCACACAGACGGGCGGCGCGAACCGCCCGCCGCCGAGGTTGCGTTGAAAGAACCACCCGGCGGGGTCATCCTGCAACAGGCCCGGCAAGCCTTCGCCGTAGAGATCGGCCAGAAGCGTCTTGGCATTCGACAGGCCACCGGGGGCGGTGGCCTGCAGGGGGGCCGGCACGGCGGCGAAGGTATCGGCGATCGACGGTTGGGTATAGTCGAACCGAAGCGGCGGCATGGCGCGGCTGGCCCCCTCGCGCCAGCCTGTCTTGGTCACGCCGGTCAGCAAGGTGCCGCTGCTGCGTTCATCATAATCGAAGGCGATGCTGCGGGTCAGGACGGGCTGCGGCCCCAGTGCATCGAATTGGTGAAACAGCAAGGCGCGCTGACACAGGCGCCATGTCCGCAGGTCGAACCCCGCAGTGCAGGTGGAAAAGGGATCGGGCCGAGCGGGCCACGCGCGGTCGGGCACGGGGCCGGGTGCATCCGGGGCGTGATCGCCATAATCAAAGACCAGTTGGAAGGCCCATCCGCTGGTCGCCGGGTCGAAGGCGTCGGCATCCTGCGCCGGGGTCGTGTTCACCCAATGCACGGATTTGAGATAGCGTTGCGCCAGTGCGCCGCGCCGGGCGCGGTCGGCCAATCGCCCGCCTGCCCCGCCGCGCAGATCCTCGGACAGATATTGGTACCAGATGGCATCGCCCCGGGCATTGACCGTCAGTTCCGGCAACCATTGATAGATGTGCCGGGGCTGCGCCGGGTCGGCAATGCAGGTGCCGGCCTCGGGGTCGCGGCCATAGACGGTGACCGCATCGGTGGTGTCGCGGCTGCGCCAGTGGACCGCGCCGGTGGCGATCTCGACCCAGCGTTCGAACCGGATACGGCTGTTGTTTTCCTGCGCGATGAAAGCTTCCACCCGGAACCCGGCCTCGGTGCGGGCCACGGCCCGGCCCGCCGCGTCGCGCCTGGGCACAAGCGAACCGCCCAGGGTGGCGGTATAGCCATCGCTTTGATCGTAGCGCGGCAGGTGATCGCTGCTGTCGACGGTAATCACCGGCAGGCCCATCAGGACCCAACCGCGCCCGAAGGCCCCCTGCAGGCGCGAGGAGGCATAGCTCAGACCGAGGGTCGGCTGCAGACCGTTGCGGCCCTCGGGGAGGTCGAAATCAAGACTGACCTGTGCCGACCCGGTAAAGCGATCTGCCGAGACCTGATAGGACAATGCCAAATTCGATGGCGAAAAATTCGATGACCCAGACATCGCGATCCCTTGAAAACACGACGAAAGAAGAAACCATGAAAAACAAGAAGTATTCGAAAAGGGCTTAAAGGAGCCTCAACTCAGGGTAGTATCAATTCTCGCAACCCGTCAATTTGTTTTGCCCCGGTCGGCCAAAAGGCGCGCAGCGGGCCGCCCGGTAACGCGGCCCGGCACGCCGCGCCCGGCCATCATTTGCATTCGGGGGAATTGCAAAAACCATGTCTGATCATGGGCTTGCAAGCCGCAGAAACCTTCGGGCGCTGGTTGCGATGAATGTCGGCTGTGCATGACGAAGCGGGCATTTAAACAAATCAAGAAGGGCCGCGCCCGACCCTGGGAGGGCCTTGCAACAGGTATTCAGGGAATAACAGCGTCACACGCAAATCATTGAGTCGGTGCAAAACGCCACCCATGCGCCCTCCCGGGGGGAGGGTCGGGCGCGGCCCGGGGCAAGCCCGGGCGAAACGGTGAATGACTGTCCAGCAAAGCATCAAAGCGTTCATTGCGCTCCGAACCCACTGCGGGCTTTCCCTTACCTTTCAAACGGCAAAAGGCCCCGCGCGGGGCGGGGCCTTTTGATGTTTCGATCAGGGCGCGTTTACTCGTCGCGGCTTTCGGGGGTGTCGACGAAGGTGTCGAATTCATCCCCGCCAACCACGTCATCCTCGACCGGGGCAGCAAGCGCTGCGGCGGCTTCGGCTTCTTCGCGGCGGGCGTCGATAACCACGTTGTCCCGGCCCTGCGCGATGTGACGGACCTTGAGGGTCGCGCCACCGGTGCCCGCCGGGATAAGGCGGCCCACGATGACGTTTTCCTTCAGGCCGACCAGCTTATCGCGCTTGCCCTGAACCGAGGCTTCGGTAAGCACGCGGGTGGTTTCCTGGAACGAGGCCGCCGAGATGAAGCTGCGGGTTTGCAGGCTTGCCTTGGTGATGCCCAGAAGGATCGGTTCGCCCTGTGCCGGGCGGCCCCCCTTGGCAATCGCCTTTTCGTTGGCGGCGTCGAATTCGGCCTTGTCCACATGTTCGCCCTTGAGCAGCGTGGTTTCGCCCGAGTCCAGGATCTCCCACTTTTGCAGCATCTGGCGAACGACCACCTCGATGTGCTTGTCGTTGATCTTCACACCCTGCAGGCGATAGACGTCCTGCACCTCGTCGATCATGTAATCGGCAAGCGCTTCGACACCCATGATCGACAGGATGTCGTGGGGCGCGGGGTTGCCGTCCATGATGTAGTCGCCCTTCTGAACGAAGTCACCTTCCTGGACAGGAATGTGCTTGCCCTTGGGCACCATGTATTCGACGGGCTCCATCGACTCGTCCGAGGGTTCGATGCTGATCCGGCGCTTGTTCTTGTAGTCGCGACCGTAACGCACGTAACCGTCGATCTCGGCGATGATGGCGTGATCCTTGGGGCGACGTGCCTCGAAGAGTTCGGCCACACGCGGCAGACCACCGGTGATGTCCTTGGTCTTGGCGCCTTCGCGCGGGATACGCGCGACGACGTCACCGGCATGGATTTCCTGCCCGTCTTCGACCGACAGGATGGCATCCACCGACATCGGGTAGGTCACCGGGTTGCCCGCGTCGTTGCGCACCGGCTCCCCGTCTTCGCCCACGACGATGATCTCGGGCTTGAGCTCGTTGCCCTTGGGGGCCGCGCGCCAGTCGGTGACGATCTTCTGCGTCATGCCGGTGGCCTCGTCGGTCACGTCACGCACGGCAACGCCGCTGACCAGATCGACGAACTTGGCGGTGCCGCCCTTCTCGGCCAGGATCGGCAGAGTGTAGGGGTCCCATTCAAAGAGCTTGTCGCCACGATCCACCTTGTCGCCGTCCTTGACGTGCAGCTTGGTGCCGTAACCCAGTTTGAAGCTGGCCAGCTCGGCGTCGTTCTCGCCCATGATCCGCAGTTTCATGTTGCGGTTCATGACAAGGGTTTCGTCCGAAGCGTTTTCCAGCGTCTGCGCGTTCTCGAAGGAGATCGTGCCGGCCTGCCCTGCCTCCTGGAAGGACTGTTGGCCACCCTGGGCAACGCCGCCGATGTGGAAGGTCCGCATGGTCAGCTGTGTACCGGGTTCACCGATCGACTGTGCGGCGATGATGCCCACGGCCTCGCCGGTGTTGACCATGGTGCCGCGGGCAAGGTCACGCCCGTAGCACATGGCGCAGACACCATCCTCGGCCTCACAGGTGAGGGGCGAGCGGATGCGCGCGGTTTGCACGGCGGCCTCTTCCACGGCGTCGGCCATACGTTCGTCGATCAGTTGACCGGCGGCGATGACCACCTCTTCGGTCACCGGGTTGACGATATCCTCGGCGGCGACGCGGCCAAGGATACGTTCGCCCAAGGACGCCACGATCTCGCCGTCGTTGACGGCGGCCTCGGCGGTGATGGCGCGTTCGGTGCCGCAGTCATGCTCGCGCACGATGCAGTCTTGTGCCACGTCCACCAGGCGACGCGTCAGGTACCCCGAGTTCGCGGTTTTCAAGGCGGTGTCCGACAGACCCTTCCGGGCGCCGTGGGTGGAGTTGAAGTACTCCAACACGGTCAGGCCTTCCTTGAAGTTCGAGATGATCGGCGTTTCGATGATGTCGCCGTTTGGCTTGGCCATCAGGCCGCGCATCCCGCCCAGCTGTTTCATCTGCGTGACCGAGCCCCGCGCGCCCGAGTGGGCCATCATGTAAACGCTGTTGGGTTCCTCGACCGCGCCTTTTTCGTCACGCTTCTCGGCCGAGATGGTGCCCATCATCGCCTCGGTGACCTGATCGTTGCACTTCGACCATGCATCGACAACCTTGTTGTACTTTTCGCCCTGGGTGATCAGGCCGTCCATGTACTGTTGTTCGAACCCTTTCACCTGTTCGCGGGTTTCCTCGACGATGGTCCATTTGCTGTCGGGGATCACCATGTCGTCCTTGCCGAAGGAAATCCCGGCGCGGAAGGCTTCCTTGAAGCCCATCGACATGATCTGGTCACAGAAGATCACGCTCTCTTTCTGGCCGCAGTAACGATAGACGGTGTCGATCGTTTGCTGCACTTCCTTCTTGCGCAGCAGCTTGTTGACCAGTTCGAAAGGTGCCTTGGTGTTCATCGGCAGCAGCGCGCCGATGCGAACACGGCCCGGGGTGGTCTCATAGCGTTTTGCAACCACTTCGCCGGTTTCCGGGTCGACCTGCGGCACACGTGCGGTGATGCGCGCATGCATATGCACCTCGCCCGCGTCCAGCGCGTGCTGCACCTCTTCGATGGAGGAAAAGACCATGCCTTCGCCCTTCATGCCGTCACGCATGATCGAGGTGTAGTAAAGGCCCAGAACCATATCCTGCGAGGGAACGATGATCGGTGCGCCGTTGGCGGGCGACAGAACGTTGTTCGTCGACATCATCAGCACGCGGGCTTCCAGCTGCGCTTCGAGGCTAAGCGGCACGTGCACGGCCATCTGGTCACCGTCGAAGTCGGCGTTGAAGGCCGAACACACGAGCGGGTGAAGCTGGATCGCCTTGCCCTCGATCAGGGTGGGCTCGAACGCCTGGATGCCCAGACGGTGCAGCGTCGGCGCACGGTTGAGCATGACCGGATGTTCGCGGATCACCTCGTCAAGGATATCCCAGACCTCGGGGCGCTCTTTCTCGACCAGCTTCTTGGCTTGCTTGACGGTCGAGGACATCCCCTTGGCTTCCAGCCGCGAGTAGATGAAGGGCTTGAACAGTTCCAGCGCCATCTTCTTGGGCAAGCCGCACTGGTGCAGCTTGAGTTCCGGCCCGGTCACGATGACCGAGCGGCCCGAGAAGTCGACCCGTTTGCCCAGAAGGTTCTGACGGAAGCGGCCCTGCTTGCCTTTCAGCATGTCCGACAGAGATTTCAGCGGGCGCTTGTTGGCACCGGTGATCACGCGGCCACGGCGGCCGTTGTCAAACAGCGCATCGACCGATTCCTGCAGCATCCGCTTTTCGTTGCGGACGATGATATCGGGCGCGCGCAGTTCGATCAGGCGCTTGAGGCGGTTGTTCCGGTTGATCACGCGACGGTAAAGGTCGTTGAGGTCCGAGGTTGCGAACCGGCCCCCGTCCAGCGGCACCAGCGGGCGCAGCTCGGGCGGGATGACCGGGATCACGGTCATGATCATCCATTCCGGGCGGTTGCCGGATTCAAGGAAGCTTTCGACGACCTTGAGGCGCTTGATGATCTTCTTGGGCTTCAACTCGCCCGTGGCTTCGGCCAGATCGGCGCGCAGTTGCTCGGCCTCGGATTCAAGGTCGATATTGGCCAGCATTTCGCGCACCGCCTCGGCCCCGATATTCGCGGTGAAGGCATCCGCGCCATAGGCGTCTTGCGCATCCATGAACTCTTCTTCAGAGAGCATCTGGCCGTATTGCAGATCGGTCAAGCCCGGTTCGATCACCACGTAGTTTTCGAAGTAAAGCACGCGTTCCAGATCGCGCAGGGTCATGTCCAGCATCAGGCCGATGCGGCTTGGCAGCGACTTGAGAAACCAGATATGGGCGCAGGGCGCGGCCAGTTCGATGTGACCCATGCGTTCACGGCGAACCTTTTGCAGGGTGACTTCGACCCCGCATTTCTCGCAGACAACGCCGCGATATTTCATCCGCTTATACTTGCCGCAAAGGCATTCGTAATCCTTGATCGGCCCGAAGATACGGGCGCAGAACAGGCCATCACGCTCGGGCTTGAAGGTCCGGTAGTTGATGGTCTCGGGCTTCTTGATCTCACCGAAGGACCACGAAAGGATCCGCTCGGGCGAGGCAAGGCTGACCTTGATTTCATCGAACACCTTGGCGGGGGCGTTCGGGTTGAAAGGGTTGTTTGTGAGTTCCTGGTTCATTCTATGTCCTCAATTCTGAGAGGGTGCGGTGGAGAGGGGTGGCGTGGGGTGCGCAGAAGCTGCGCACCCTTTGGAAAACGTCACTCCGCGTCTTCCTCCTCCTCCGCATCCAGGAGTTCCATGTTGAGGCCGAGGCCGCGCACTTCCTTGACAAGAACGTTGAAGCTTTCCGGCACGCCGGCTTCAAAGTTGTCCTCGCCCTTGACGATGCTTTCATAGACCTTGGTCCGACCGGCCACGTCGTCCGATTTCACCGTCAGCATTTCCTGCAGGGTATAGGCGGCGCCATAGGCTTCCAGGGCCCAGACTTCCATTTCCCCGAAGCGCTGACCGCCGAACTGTGCCTTACCACCCAGCGGCTGCTGCGTGACAAGCGAGTACGGCCCGGTGGAACGTGCGTGGATCTTGTCGTCGACAAGGTGGTGCAGCTTGAGCAGGTATTTCACACCCACGGTCACGGGGCGCGAGAATTGCTCACCGGTGCGACCGTCGAACAGCAGCGACTGACCGCTTTCGTCAAAGCCCGCCCGCTTGAGCGCGTCGTTCACATCGGCCTCTTTCGCGCCGTCGAAGACGGGCGTGGCGATGGGAACACCGCGGGTCACGTTGCCGGCGGCTTCGACAAGTTGGCCTTCGTCCATACCGGCGATGCCTTCTTCGTAGACATCGTCGCCATAGGCGATTTTCATGGCCTCGCGGACCGGCGTCAGGTCGCCGGAGCGGCGGTATTCCTGAAGCGCCTCGTCGATCTTGATGCCAAGGCCGCGGGCGGCCCAGCCCATGTGGGTTTCAAGGATCTGACCCACGTTCATACGCGACGGCACACCCAACGGGTTGAGGCAGAAATCGACCGGGGTCCCATCCTGCAAGAACGGCATGTCTTCCATCGGCACGACCTTCGAGATCACACCCTTGTTCCCGTGACGACCGGCCATCTTGTCGCCCGGCTGCAGCTTGCGCTTCACGGCGATGAAGACCTTGACCATTTTCATCACACCCGGCGGCAAGTCGTCGCCACGGCGGACTTTCTCGACCTTGTCCTCGAAACGGGCGTCGAGCGTGCGTTTCTGCTGCTCGTATTGCTCGTTCAGGGCTTCGACGATCTGGGCGTCTTTCTCGTCCTTCAGCGCCAGTTGCCACCATTGCCCCTTGGTCAGCGTGTCCAGCAATTCCTCGGTGATTTCCGAGTTTGCCTTGACGCCCTTGGGGCCTTTGACGGCCACTTTGCCAAGGATCAGCGATTTCAGACGGGCATAGATGTTACGATCGAGGATCGCCAGTTCGTCGTCCCGGTCACGGGCAAGGCGTTCGACCTCTTCACGCTCGATCTGCAGGGCGCGTTCGTCTTTTTCAACGCCGTGGCGGTTGAAAACGCGAACTTCCACGACCGTGCCGTAGTCACCCGGCTTCACGCGCAGCGAGGTATCGCGCACGTCGCTGGCTTTCTCGCCGAAGATGGCGCGCAGCAGCTTTTCTTCCGGGGTCATGGGCGATTCACCCTTGGGGGTGATCTTGCCCACGAGGATATCGCCCGGCTCAACGTCGGCGCCGATGTAAACGATGCCCGCCTCGTCGAGGTTGCGCAGCGCTTCTTCACCGACGTTCGGGATGTCTCGGGTGATTTCCTCTGGCCCAAGCTTGGTGTCACGGGCGGCGACCTCGAATTCCTCGATGTGGATCGAGGTAAAGACGTCATCGCGCGCGATCCGCTCGGAGATCAGGATCGAGTCTTCGAAGTTGTAACCGTTCCATGGCATGAAGGCCGTGACCACGTTCTTGCCAAGCGCCAGTTCACCCATATCCGTGGACGGACCGTCGGCGATCACCTCGCCTTTTTCGACGGTATCGCCCACCTTGACCAGCGGACGCTGGTTGATGGTGGTGTTCTGGTTCGACCGCTGGAACTTGCGCATGCGGTAGATGTCAACGCCGGGGTCGCCCACCTCAAGGTCGGCGGTGGCGCGGATCACGATCCGCTGGGCATCGACCTGGTCGATGACACCGGCGCGCTTGGCCATGATGGCCGCGCCCGAGTCGCGTGCCACGACCTCTTCGATACCAGTGCCCACAAGCGGCGCCTCGGAGCGCAGCGTCGGCACGGCCTGACGTTGCATGTTCGAGCCCATCAGCGCGCGGTTGGCGTCGTCGTTTTCAAGGAACGGGATCAGCGAGGCCGCAACCGAGACCAGCTGTTTGGGACTGACGTCGATCAAATCCACGGCATCGACCGGCGACAGGGTGTATTCCCCGGCCTGACGGGTGTTGACCATCTCGTTCACGAACTTGCCGCTGTCGTCGAGGGTGGCGTTGGCCTGTGCCACGACGTGGCGCTGTTCCTCGGTGGCGGACATGTAGGAAACCTCGTCGGTCACCTGCCCGCCTTCGACCTTGCGATACGGCGTTTCGATAAAGCCGTACTTGTTGACGCGCGCGAAGGTCGCAAGGCTGTTGATCAGGCCGATGTTCGGGCCTTCCGGCGTTTCAATCGGGCACATCCGGCCATAGTGCGTGGCGTGCACGTCGCGCACCTCGAAGCCTGCACGCTCGCGGGTCAGACCACCCGGCCCCAGCGCCGAGAGGCGGCGTTTGTGGGTGACTTCCGACAGCGGGTTGGTCTGGTCCATGAACTGCGACAGCTGCGAGGAGCCGAAGAATTCACGCACCGCCGCCGCGGCGGGTTTGGCGTTGATCAGGTCTTGCGGCATGACGGTGTCGATCTCGACACTGCTCATGCGCTCCTTGATCGCGCGTTCCATCCGCAGAAGGCCGACACGGTACTGGTTTTCCATCAGTTCGCCGACCGAACGCACCCGGCGGTTGCCAAGGTGGTCGATGTCGTCGATGTCGCCCTTGCCGTCGCGCAATTCCACCAGCGCCTTGATGCAGGCGACGATGTCTTCGCGGTCCAGCGTGCGTTGCGTATCGGGCTTTTCAAGCGCCAGGCGCATGTTCATTTTCACCCGGCCAACCGCCGACAGGTCGTACCGCTCGGAATCGAAGAACAGCGTGTCGAACAGGGCGCTTGCGGCCTCTTCCGTGGGCGGCTCACCCGGGCGCATGACGCGGTAGATGTCCATGAGCGCGCTTTCGCGGTTCATGTTCTTGTCTTGCGCCATGGTGTTGCGGATGTAGGGGCCGACGTTGATATTGTCGATGTCCAGAACGGGGATATCGGTGATGCCCGCATCCAGCAGCTCCTGCACGGTGCCGCCGATGATTTCACCGTCCTTGTCGCGCTCGACGGTCAACTCGTCGCCGGCCTCTACATAGATCGCGCCGGTTTCCTCGTTGATGATGTCGCGCGCCACGAACTTGCCCGCGATCTGATCGAAGGGCAGCAGAAGCTCGGTCACTTCGCCTTCGTCGATCAGTTTCTTGACGGCGCGCGGGGTGACTTTCTTACCGGCTTCGGCGATCACTTCGCCGGATTTGGCATCGACAAGATCATAGGTCGGGCGGGTGCCGCGCACACGCTCGGGGAAGAACTTGGTGACCCAGCCGCCGGGTTTCTTCTTCAGCTTGTAATCGACCGTGTTGTAATAGGCATTCATGATGCCTTCCTGATCCAGACCCAGCGCATAAAGCAGGGTCGTCACCGGCAGTTTGCGGCGACGGTCGATCCGGGCAAAGACGATATCCTTGGCGTCGAATTCGAAATCCAGCCACGAGCCGCGATAGGGAATGATGCGGCAGGCGAAGAGCAGCTTGCCCGAGCTGTGGGTCTTGCCCTTGTCGTGGTCAAAGAACACACCGGGCGAGCGGTGCATCTGGGATACGATCACGCGTTCGGTGCCGTTGACGACAAAGGTGCCGTTCGGCGTCATCAGGGGCATATCGCCCATGAACACGTCTTGTTCCTTGATGTCCTTCACCGACTTGGCGCCGGTATCTTCGTCCACATCGAAGACGATCAGGCGCAGGGTAACCTTCAGCGGGGCCGCATAGGTCATGTCGCGCTGCATGCATTCTTCAACGTCGTATTTCGGCTTTTCCAGCTCGTAATCGACGAATTCCAGCACGCTGGTTTCGTTGAAATCCTTGATCGGGAAAACCGATTGGAACACGCCTTTGATGCCTTCGCCGTCCATCGGCTGGGGCTGGTCGCCGGAGTTCAGGAATAGATCATAAGACGACTTCTGAACCTCGATGAGGTTCGGCATGTCGAGAACTTCGCGAATTTTACCGAAGTATTTACGCAGACGTTTCTGGCCAAGGTAGGTCTGAGCCATGGTCGATGTCACCTTTCGTTTCTCACCGGAAGCGCCTGCTGTCGGGCTACAGCGGCGTACCCATACGAGACGGCGGGTGCGATCCATTCCCGGCCCCTGTCCCACCAGGGGCCTCCCGATCGCGAGAACCGCGCCTTAGAAAGGGCTTTCCAACCAAGGGCTGCAAAAGCCCTTTCTAAGACAGGTTCGGCTGGAACGGGTTTGCCCCGTTCCAGCCAGGATTTTTGCGATCCACGCCCCGGACCTGATCCGGGGCCTCGCGTGGGGGACAGGAGATCCCGGAGCACGTCCGGGATGATCCCGCCGCCCGCGGGATCACTTGAGCTCGATCTCGGCGCCAGCCGCTTCGAGTTTCTCTTTGATCTCGTCGGCTTCGGCTTTGTCGACGCCTTCCTTGACGGCTTTGCCGCCGGCTTCGACCAGTTCCTTGGCTTCTTTGAGGCCCAGGCCGGTGATGCCGCGAACCTCTTTGATGACGTTGATCTTCGACGCGCCGGCCGATTTCAGGATAACGTCAAATTCGGTTTGCTCTTCAGCCGCTTCGCCGCCGCCTTCCGCGGGGCCAGCCATCATCACGGCGCCGCCGGAAGCGGGCTCGATGCCGTACTCATCCTTGAGGATGGTTTTCAGTTCTTGTGCTTCGAGAAGCGTCAGACCAACGATCTCTTCAGCGAGTTTTTTCAGATCAGCCATTTTATCAGCTCTTTCCGTTTTAAGATGTGTTCCAACGTCAGGGGAATTCCCTACGCGGTCCTTTTCAGTTGCTTACGCGGCTTCCGCCTTCTCTTCGATGGTCGAAAGGATGCTCGCGATATTCGAAGCAGGTGCGCCAATGGCCCCGGCGATGTTCGAAGCGGGTGCGCCCAGCATACCGGCGATCTGAGCAAGCAGCTCTTCGCGCGACGGCATATCGGACACGGCTTTGACACCGGCACGGTCCAGGTGATCCGACCCCATGGCACCGCCGAGGATCTCGAATTTCGAGTTGTCCTTGGCAAACCCTTCGGCCACTTTCGCAGCCGAAACCGGGTCTTCCGAGTAGGTCAGAACGGTCATGCCCGTCAGGTATTCACCGATGCTTTCGCACGGCTTACCCTCAAGGGCGATCTTGGCGAGCCTGTTTTTCGCGACGCGTACAGAGGCTTCGGCCTCGCGGGCACGGGCCCGCAGGTCTTGCATCTGCGCAACTGTAAGACCCGCGTAGTGGGCAACCACTACGACGCCAGAGCTTTCGAAGATCTGGCCGAGTTCCTCGACCACTTTCTCTTTCTGGGCTCTATCCACAGTTTCACTCCAATTTTGGGGGTCTCCCCCCGGCTCATGTTTGCCACCCCGTATGGGGCAGCGTTCGGGTCCAAAGTCAGGGTCCCGAGGCCAAGATCACCCGAAGGCCTAGCCTTCGTTGAAATCTCATCTCGTTCCCCATCTCAGGAAGGAATTACGAGGCTTGCGCCTAACCCTCCATCTCGGACAGGACGGGGCCGGATTGGCCCCGCCATTCGCCCCGGCCCCGACAGGGACCGGCGCAAATTCTTATTCCGACGCGGCGTTGCCCACGTCGATGCTGACGCCCGGCCCCATGGTCGAGGTCAGCGAGATCTTCTTGACGTAGGTGCCCTTGGCGCCGGTCGGCTTGGCCTTGTTCACGGCAGCCACGAAGGCGCGCACGTTTTCAACCAGCTTGCCTTCGTCGAACGAGGCTTTGCCGACACCGGCGTGCACGACGCCCGCTTTTTCGGCCTTGAACTGCACTTCGCCGCCCTTGGCGTTCTGCACCGCTTCGGCGACGTCCATGGTTACCGTGCCGACCTTGGGGTTCGGCATCAGGTTGCGGGGGCCAAGCACCTTACCCAGACGGCCGACAACCGGCATCATGTCGGGGGTCGCGATGCAGCGGTCGAATTCGATCGTGCCGCCCTGAACGGTTTCCATCAGGTCTTCGGCGCCCACGATATCGGCACCGGCCTCTTTCGCCTCGTCGGCCTTGGGGCCACGGGCGAAAACAGCCACGCGCACGTCCTTGCCGGTGCCGTTGGGCAGACCGACAACGCCACGAACCATCTGGTCGGCGTGACGCGGATCGACACCAAGGTTCAGCGAAATCTCGACGGTTTCGTCGAACTTGGCATTGGCGTTGGATTTGATCAGCGCAACGGCCTCTTCCACGCTCAGGTTTTCCTTGCCAGCAACGGCTTCACGGGCGGCGCGGGTACGTTTACCAAGCTTTGCCATCTTACTTCACCTCGATGCCCATGGAGCGTGCGGAGCCGAGGATGATTTTCATCGCGGCTTCGACGTCGTTTGCGTTCAGGTCTTTCCACTTGGCTTCGGCGATTTCGCGCACCTGCTTGGTGGTCACCGAGCCCGCGGTCGCACGACCGGGGGTGTTCGACCCGGATTTCAGCTTGGCAGCCTTCTTCAGGTAATAAGACGCGGGCGGCGTCTTGATGTCCATTTCAAAGGACTTGTCCTGATAGTAGGTGATCACGGTGGGGCAAGGTGCGCCCTGCTCCATTTCCTGCGTCTTGGCGTTGAACGCCTTGCAGAATTCCATGATGTTGATACCGCGCTGACCAAGCGCCGGACCCACGGGCGGGGACGGGTTTGCTTGACCTGCGGGCACTTGCAGCTTCATCGTGCCTGCGAGTTTCTTGGCCATTGGCCTTCTCCTTTTCCAACCTCCTCGGGACGCGTCCCAAGAAGCCTATGTTGTGTGGTCCGGTCCGGGCATCGCGATGCCCTCGCCTCCCACGGCTTGCACGTCAGGCCTGTTTGGTGACCTGCGTGAATTCCAGTTCGACCGGGGTTTCCCGGCCAAAGATCGAAACCGTCACCTTGAGGCGCTGGTTCTCGTCGTCCACTTCCTCGACCATGCCGTCGAAATCTTCGAACGGGCCGTCGTTGACCTTGACCTTCTCGCCCACCTCGAAGCTGATCATCAGCTTGGGCTGGTCCTCGCCTTCCTGCACGCGGTTGAGGATGGCGTTCACCTCGGCGTCGCGCATCGGCATCGGGCGGCCCTGCGGGCCAAGGAAACCGGTGACGCGGTTGATCGAGTTGATCAGGTGATAGCCCTTGTCCGACATCTCCATGTGCACCAGCACGTACCCCGGCATGAAGCGGCGCTCGGCGGTGACTTTCTTGCCGCGGCGCACCTCGATCACTTCTTCGGTGGGCACCAGAACCTCGTCGATCTCGTCTTCGAGTTCCTGCTCGGCAACGGATTGTCTGATTTGCTCGGCGATTTTCTTCTCGAAGTTCGAGAGAACACTGACCGAGTACCACCGTTTTGCCATCTTCGACCCATGCCTTTGTCACTGTCGGCCATTGGGCCGAAATTCTTTTAATCTCAGGGGTTTACCCTGCGCATTCCTAAACAAAAAATCGGCGCGCAACTCGAATCGCCACGCGCCCTGTCAGGAAGTGAGGCGTCACTTACCCCTGTTTTCGCCTGAATTCAAGGGGCTGGCGCGATTTTCCGCCAATCATGCCCCCGGCCTTACCCAAAGAGGTTCAGCACCCCGGTCAGCCCGCTGCGGATCGCCAGGTCGACCAATGCGAAGAACACCGCCGTCAAGGCCGCCATGATGAACACCATCACGGTGGTCAACAGGACCTCGCGCCGCGTGGGCCAAACCACCTTGGCCACTTCCGAGCGGACCTGCTGAATAAACTGAAGCGGATTCGTACGTGCCATCTGCGCTGTCTTCTTTTCTACCTGACGTGAAGGGCCACATACGCGCAGCCGCCCGTGAATTCAAGGCCAGATGCGACAAAGCCGGTCACGGCCCCTTACCCGCGGAAGACGCCGGATTGACGACGGCGGTCAAAACCTTCCTTGACCTCCGCGCCGGAATTCATCCGGTCGCCCGCCCGATCGGTGCTTGACCACCGGTTACCCAGCTTGCCGGGCAAGCGGCTCAGACCCGCCCGCGCCCAACGCGCGGCGGTATCGCCGATCTGGCGCAACTTGCCGGCCAAGACCGGATTGTGCCGCAGCAGCACCCCCCATAGCCCCAGGAGGAAATCGACAACGCGGCCTGGCCCGAACAACAGGCTGGCCACGAAAAGCACCCAGAATGCCATCATCAACAGGCCGGGGATCAACGTCGGCTGGAAGATCAAGACCGAGGCAAGGCTGACGGCAACCCAAGCCCCCCGTGGCGGGCGCGCCCTGCGCGCGGGTCTGCGCACTCCGCGTTTGCGCCCCCCCGGCACGAACCGCCCCCAGAACCCCGTGCGGGGGCGGCCTGCCCCCTCGGTCTCGGCGTCGTAATGGCTTGCCGGGGGTGTATCCAAGGCATTGTTCCATGCCTGTCGGCGCATGTGCCGCGCCGTGATCGCCGCGCGGTCGTCGTCGGACGTTTCGGGCATGATATCGGGCAAGCTGCGCAGGTTTTGCGCGCGGCGTTGCTCGGCCATCATCTTGCGGATCGTCTCATCCGAGGTGTCCCGGTTGTCGTGATGAGACAGGCCACCCTTGCCACCGGCCCGCACCTGCAATGCGCCATGTGCCTCCGGCTTGCCGGGATGTTTGGATTTGGAACTTTGTCTCAAGCGCGTTCACCGGTCCTGATTCCGCCCGACGCAGGGCATACGGGAAAAGGGCACTCCCCCCCTACGCGGCAGACCTAGGGGCCGATATGGGCCAAATCATGGCTAGGAAATGCAAATTTCCGGACAGGGTTAACGCCCAAGGCCCCATCGGACCAAGCCACATGATCGGGAAACCGGAAAATGGCAGGGGCAGCAGGGTTCGAACCCGCGACCTACGGTTTTGGAGACCGTCGCTCTACCAGCTGAGCTATACCCCTAAGGCCACGGGAGGGATTAAGACACCTTGGACCGGGAATCAAGCGCCCTTTGGCGGTTTTCTCGGCCTGCGTCTACTCCCCGCCCGGTCACGCCGCCGAACGCGCGGCAAAGCCGGGGCTTCGCACGATCCCCTTGTCGTGCAATTGCGCGATCTCGGTCTCGGTCAGGCGCGCCACATCGCCCAGCACTTCCTCGGTATGCTGGCCCAGCTCTGGGGCCGGTTGCGGTTTGATCCGCGGCCTGGCCGAGAAATCGCCGGGAAAGCCCGGCACCGGGAAGCGGCCCAGGCCCGGCTGATCCAGTTGCGAGAACATCGGGTTCGCCTCGCTCAGGTCCGGGTCTTGCGCCACCGCCTCGGGGACCGAGCGGAAGACCGACCACGTCAACCCGCGTTTGTCGAACTCCGCCCCGAAATCGGCGATCCTGCGGGCGGCAAACCACGGGCGCAGAATCTCGGTGATCTCATGGCGCAGTTCCCAGCGCACACCTTCGTCCCGCAAATCGCGGCCTGTACGCTTGCCCAGCATCTCCATGGCATCGCCGGTCCCGGTCGCCTTGACCAGCCCCGACCATTGCCGCCCCGTGAGGCCGATCACCATGACCCGCCCACCGCAGGCACATTCAAAATCCTGCCCATAGGCCCCGTAAAGCGCATTGCCGGATTTCTCGCGCGCATGGCCGTTGACCACCGCGTCACCGATCATCCCCAGATGGCCCAGCGTGGCGGCGGCCACATCCTTTAGGGCGATCTCCACCTCCTGCCCCGCGCCATGGCGCAGCCGGTGCCGCTCGGCCGCCAAAAGCGACGAGACCACGAGGTTACCGGCCACCAAATCCCATGCAGGCAGGGCATTGGCCACCGGCGCGTCATACCCTTCCGGCCCGGTCATATCGGGAATGCCAAGTGACGGGTTCACGGTGTAATCCACCTGCGGGCGGCCCTGCCTGTCGCCCATCAATGTCACCATGATCAGATCGCGGCGGTACTGGCTCAGCGTTTCGTAATCCATCCAGCCGCGCACCCGCAGGTTGGTCAGGAATTGCCCCGCATCCTTGCCCGGCGCGGTGATGATCCGGGTGACAAGCTCTTGCCCCTCGGGGCTACGCATATTCACCGCCACCGATTTCTTGCCCTTGTTCAGCCCCGCCCAGAACAGGCTTTGCCCCGAGGGCGCAAGCGGCCAGCGCCCGGCGTCCAAACCGCCTTCGATCCGGTCAAAGCGGATCACCTCGGCCCCCATCTGCGCAAGCGTCATCCCCGCCAAGGGCACCGCCACGAAGGCCGAGCCTTCGACCACGCGCATTCCGTCCAGAACCCGGTTCATTGCGTTTCCTCCCACATCGCGGTGGCCTGCATCCCCTGATGGCCGCCCTGCCCCGTGCACAGGATCAGACCGCCCATTTCATCCTCTTGGCCCATGACCTCGATCTCGCGGCTTTCGCCGGGGGTCAGGAACACAGGGTGCACGCCCCGGAAATCGAAATGCTTCGGCCGCCGCCCCTTGTGAACACAGGCCGCCTGCATCAGCCACGTGGCCTGTAGCGGGCCATGCACCACCAGCCCCGGGTAATGCTCCACCTCCTGCGCATAGGGCAGGTCGTAATGGATGCGATGCGCGTTGAAGGTGATCGCCGAATAGCGGAACAACAGCGGCTCGCTGACCCGGCGGTGGTCATGCAGCACCGGGTTATCCGGCAGGGCGCGCGGGCGCGGCGGGCGGAAGCTATCGGGAATGTCCAGGTAAACGATGTCCTGACGTTCCTCGATGGCCAAGCCCTGTTCGCCGTAAATCCTGTGATCGACCGAAACGAGGACCATGGGGCCCGAGGCGCCCTCTTTCTCGGTCACGCTGCGAATGTAGGATCGCTTGGTCATCCGCTCGCCCACCCGCAGGGGCGCGCCGAAACTCAGGCTCCCGCTGGCCCACATCCGCCGCTCCAGCCGCACGGGCGGCAGGAAATCCCCAAGCACCGGGTGGCCATCGCGGGCCAGTTCGCCCATCGGGTTGGTGGGCGTGAAGGCGCACCAGTGCCACAAAGGGTCCATCGCCTCGCCCATGGCGGGGGCGGCACGGCGGGACGACCCGAGGGTCGCGTTGATCTGTGCGGCCTGTGCGGGGCTGATCACCCCCTCCTGAAGATCGCTGCGCTCCTCCCAGGCCCTCACGTTCAACTGATCCATGGCAAACCTCCCTTTCTGCATCCTCAAAGGCTGCGGGAGATTGCAAAAAATATCAATATTTCAATAACTTAGTTGGATACCACGGTATGCAATACAAATGCTGCACCTGCGAAACCTAGGGCTTTCGCCTTGTTTTCCATCGGGAATTCGCCTTTCGCGGCGGGGCCGGGAGGGGGCGTTCACATTGCATTTTCTGCATTTGAAAACACCCGCGCCCGTGCCCCGGCCTTGCGGCAGATTGCCCCATTACCCCGGGCCGGCCTCGGCTGCGGCCTCCAGCGCGGGCAAATCCGCCCCGCAAATCGCCGCCTCATGTTGCAGGATTCGCTCGATCGGCCAATCCCACCAAGCCACGGCCGAAAGCCGCGCAATGGTCGCCTCGTCAAAGCGCCGCCGCAGCACCCGGCCCGGGTTGCCCGCCACGATGCTATAGGGCGGCACCTTACCGCCCACCACGGCCCCGGCCCCGACGATCACGCCATCGCCGATCTGCGCGCCGGGCAGAATCCGGGCCTCCTTGCCGATCCAGACATCATGGCCAATCACCGTATCCGGCCCCGGCCCCTGCGGAAGCGAGGGGCGGCCACTGTCGAAATCGCCCTGGAAGATCGCGAAGGGATAGGTCGAAAACCCATCCCGCCGATGGTTGGCCGAGGCGGTGACAAAGACCACCCCATCGGCGATCTGGCAGAACCTGCCAATGATCAGCCGCTCGGGCGATAGCGGGTGCAGATAGGGGGCCAGATGCGCCGCCCAATTCGCGGGCGGCTCAAAAGCACTGGCATAGCTGAAATCGCCCACCTCGATACGCGGGTGGTCGATGGCCGGTTTCAGGAAAACGGTGCCTTGATGGATCTCGCCATCCGGCAGGGTCAGCGGGTGCGCGGATTGCGCAGGGGGAAACGGTGCAGGCATGGTAAAGCGGCCTTTCAAAAGATCGGGTTTCGGAAAAACGGGCGATCAGGCGGCTTTGTTCACGGCACTCTCCATCGGTTACAGGAAAGTATTTAACGGATCATCCGGCAAAAAGAAAGGGCGCCCCGGCGGGACGCCCTTGGCATGAAATACTGCAACTCATGGCCCGGTTCCTGGCGGGCATGACCTATGTCCCACGAAACCTAGTCTGCCGCGCTCAGGATTTCCCCGATCTTGAGCGCCTTCACCGGATTTCCATCGACTTTTAGCTGGCGCATCATGAACGCCTTTGCAGGGTTCTTGGCCCCCATAGCGATGTCGTAGAATACACGAGCATCCGCCGTCAGAGTTATGTCAGCGGCCTGATCGCTCTCAATTGCCCCGGTTTCGTCCACGTAAAGCGTCGCCGTACCCGGCATTTCCAGCCGCACACTGCCCTTTATCCGATTTCTGGCGCGTTTGCTCACGAGGTCTATGATTTCAGCCTTACTTGGTTCGGTCACGGTCGTCTCCTTCGCCCAGCATGGATTGAAGGTGTTTTCGGTTGCTGTGTCCAGCTTGACGCTGGGTCGGGACCTGAGAATTATATTTTCGGCCCGGCTTCCGCGCCGGGCGCGCTTGCCAAGGATTTGCCTTCAAAGGCGGTTGTCATGGGCCCGAACCGGTCACTGCGCTTCGTGCCCTTGGCCCTCATCCGCACCATGAAACGCAAAGGGCGCCCCGGCGGGACGCCCTTTACAATTCCAAGCGGCGTGAAGATCAGGTTCCCGGTGATTTGCTTTGCAATTCACCTGTCACCCACGGGCGTTTCGCGGCGCGGGCGCCGCGAAGCTACCCTTACTCGATGATCTTCGACACGACGCCGGCGCCGACGGTGCGGCCGCCTTCGCGGATGGCGAAGCGCAGCCCGTCTTCCAT
>NZ_JASHIM010000011.1 GCF_030733685.1 Roseovarius sp. MMSF_3281 | reverse complement strand
CGGATCGCGCAAGCGATCCGAGACATAACCATCGGAGTCCACCCATGAAGCTGCAAGACCTCGATATCATCGTCACCGCGCCCCCGGCCCCCGGCTGGGGCGGGCGCTATTGGATACTGGTGAAGCTCACCACCGATACCGGCATCACCGGCTGGGGCGAATGCTATGCCGCCACTGTCGGGCCCAGGGCCATGCGCGCGGTGATCGAAGATGTCTTCGCCCGCCACATGCAGGGCGAAACCCCCGAGAATATCGAGCTGATGTTCCGCCGCGCCTATTCGAGCGGCTTCACGCAGCGCCCCGACCTGACGGTCATGGGCGCCTTCGCGGGGCTTGAGATCGCCTGTTGGGATATCCTCGGCAAGGCGCGCGAACGGCCGGTCTGGGCGCTTCTGGGCGGGCGGATGAATGACCGCATCCGCGCCTATACCTACCTCTACCCCCTGCCGCAGCACGAGATGCCCGCGTTCTGGACCTCGCCCGAGATGGCCGCCGAATCCGCTCTCGATTGCATCGAGCGCGGCTATACGGCGGTGAAGTTCGACCCTGCCGGCCCCTACACCCTGCGCGGCGGGCATATGCCGGCGATGTCCGACATCCAGATGTCGGTCGATTTCTGCCGCGCCATCCGCGAGGCGGTGGGCACGCGGGCCGATCTGCTGTTTGGCACCCATGGGCAGTTCACCACCGCCGGGGCCATTCGCCTTGGCCAAGCCATCGAACCCTACAGCCCGCTTTGGTACGAAGAACCTACCCCGCCCGACTGCATGGCCGAAATGGCCAAGGTGGCGGGCGCCGTGCGCATCCCCGTGGCCACCGGCGAACGCCTTTGTACCAAGGCCGAGTTTGCCCCCGTCCTGCGCCAGGGGGCCGCGACGATCCTGCAACCGGCCCTGGGCCGTGCGGGCGGGATTTGGGAGTGCAAGAAAATCGCCGCCATGGCCGAGGTCTATAACGCCCAGATGGCCCCGCATCTTTACGCCGGCCCCGTGGAATGGGCCGCCAATGTGCATTTTGCGGCCTCCATCCCCAACCTGCTGATGGCCGAAACCATCGAAACCCCGTTCCACGATGCCTTGATAAAGGGAAAAATCCGGGTCGAAGAGGGCTTTATCACCCCGCCAGAGACCCCGGGACTGGGCATCGAGGTTGACGAAGCGCTGGCGCGTGCCCACCCTTACGAGGACACGGACCTGCATTTGCAGATGCAGGAAGCGCCCTGCGATTACGTCAACGGCAACTGTTTTGCAGGCGGTGCCCCACCCAAGGCGGAGTGATCTGGGCCTTTGCGAAGGCCCGTGTTAAATAAGGCCAAACGCGCAGCATCAGGACGACCCAAGTGACCAAACCCGAAACCATCGCCCCGCCGACGGAAATGGAACAAAGCGCCAAGGAGGCGGCAGCGTTCCTCAAGACCGTGGCGCATGAAGGGCGGTTGATGACGCTCTGCCACCTGGGATCGGGCGAGAAATCGGTGGGCGAGCTGGAGGCGCTTTTGAACATGCGACAGGCGGCGGTCAGCCAGATATTGGCCCGGCTGCGGCAGGAAGGCCGGGTCGCCACGCGCCGCGAGGGCAAGACGATCTACTACCGTCTGGCCGATGAAAAGACCCAGGAATTGATCGAACTTTTGTACCGGCAATTCTGCGGGTGATCCCATGGCCGGGCGGGTCGCCCCTGGCCCATTGGTAACCACCAAAGCCCCTGTCTGTATCGCATCGGTATGTTTTGTCTGTACCCCGGCGAGGGAACAGGGCCTGCGGTGGGTTTCGTACAAAACCTACGTTTTGACGGGAGAGATCGTCCAACCTTACAGATGTCTTCGCAAAGGATAGGTGTTTATGACAGGCGGCTTTTGGACAATCCATATCTTCAGCCATCTTTGAAGAGCCGCGGCGGCGACGGGCCGCGGCGCGGCGATCCAGCGTTTGGGCAAAAGCGCTTTATCCACGTCACTGGCGCGCAACACATACGCGATGCATCAAGGCCAACCCAATCGCCGGGCCAAGGAGGCGGCCCGGCGATGGCGCGGCGGCCTTCGGCCTTGGTTCCGCGCCTTGGGTTTCTGCAGAATACTCGTCGAGAAAGGGCTTGTGATACGTTTCCCTGCTCTGGACACCCTCATAAGTTCCTACGGATTTTAATAAGGTATGCTAGGATTGCGGGAAAGGTTGTACCGAATTTTCACGCATAACTTGGAAATGTGCGCAAACTAAGTTTGCAAACTGATCGAGTCTTACTCGACCTTTACAGCAGTACCACTTGCGACCAGTAGAATCATATTTCCCGCTGACGCCAACTCGACGTAGTCTAGATCTATCCCGATCACGGCGTTGGCCCCCACTTCATGAGCTTCGCGCTTGAGTTCATAAAGAGCCGTCCTTCTACTATCCCTCAAAGTTTTTTGAACCGCCTCAGACCGACCTCCAACAACATCACGGACGCCGGCGAAGAGGTCTTTGAAGATATTCATACCAAACGCGCATTCCGCAGTGATCACCTCTATCCGCTCGGTGATCTTTATGCCCTCTGGATAGGTTTCAGTTGTAAGTATGACGGCTTCAATTCCGGCATCTCTGGCCCTCCTTTCCTGAACTTTAGGGCTATCACTGTCCACAAGACGCTCTTTGTTACACCGCTTACAATAGGCCCCACCCGGGCCATAAGAATTGAACATGCCAATCTATGTTTCGCACCCTGCACATTTCGCCAATTTTTATCTCCCAAAATTTCCGACCACCGTAGCAATATCTGATTGAAGTGCAGGCAACAATTGTTCGGCAGAGCCTATCAATCGACGACTTCATTTCACCCATAGAAATATCGCAATAGGCGTTAAAATTCAGGGCTTAATACGAGTTCACAAAGCGCGCAGCGATGAGCGCTATGGCAAAGTCCCCAACCACATCCAGGTCGTCAGGATCGACACCCCCGTGGCGATCAAAACCGCCGAGGCGGCGACGCGGCGGGCGCGGCCGTACATGTTGGCGAAGATATAGGCGTTGATGCCCGGGGCCATGGCCCCGGTCAGGATGGCCGAGCGGTAGCCCTCGGTGGAAAGGCCCAAGCCCCGGCCAAGCAGGCTTGTCACCAGTGGATGCGCCAGAAGCGCCACGGCGCAGACGTAAAGCACGATGCGCAAATCCCCCTCGGGGCGGTATTGCACCAGCACGCCCCCAAGGCCGAAAAGTGCCGCAGGCAGGGCCGCGCGCACCATCATGTCCAGCCCCTCCTGCAGGATGCCGGGGATCGGCACCCCGGTGAGGTTGACGAAAAACCCCGCCGCGATGCCGATGATCAACGCGTTGGAGAACATCGCCTTCAGCACCTTGCCCACCAGCGCCCGGCCCGGCGTGCCGCGCGCGCGCAGCACCTCCATCACCGTGATGCCGATGCCGTAGCAAAAGGGCGAGTGGACGGCGATGATGGCATAGTTGGCCTCCAATGCCTCCACGCCATAGGCGCGTTCGGTGATCGGCAAGCCCAGAAGCACCGAGTTGGAAAAAAGGCAACAAAACCCGATGGCAACGCAATCTTCCCAATCGCGGCCAAAAATAAACCGCGCGCCGAACAGGCCCAGAAGGAACCCCGTCAAGGCCCCGGTATAGAAGCTGAGCAGCAACCGCCAATCGAAATGCTGGCCCAGGTCAAGCCGGGCGATGGCGGTAAACAGAAGGCAGGGAATGGCGAAATTCTGGGTGAACTTCATCAGCCCATCAACCCCGGCCTGCGAGAACCAGCCACGCCAGACCGCCAGGTAGCCAAAGCCGATGACCACGAAAACCGGTAAGATAACCTCGATCAGCGCCTGCATCGCGGTCAGACCGGGAAAGTCAGCGTCATGCCGTCATAGGCAGGCGTGATATGATCGGGGGTTTCCTCGACCAGCGTTTGGTAATCCATGTCGATATGCATGTTGGTCAGCACCGCGCGCTTGGGCGCGGCGCGGGCGATCCATTCCAGCGACTGTTCAAGATGCGAATGGGTGGGATGCGGGGTGCGGCGCAGCGCATCCAGTATCCAGCAGTCCAGCCCCTCCAACACCGGCCAGACATCCTCGGGGATCCGGGCCACATCCGGCAGGTAGGCCAGATTGTTCACCTTGAAGCCCAGCGCCTCGATCGAGCCGTGGTTGACCTCGAAAGGCGTCAGCGTCACCGGCCCGCCCGCGCCCTCGATGGTCACGTCACCGTCGATGGTGTGCATGTCGAGGATCGGCGGATAGGGGCTGTCCTCGGGTTGGATGAAGGCATAGCCGAAGCGCGCGTAAAGCGCGTTCTGCGTATCGCCATCGGCCCAGACCGGCAGGCGCTGTTTCATGTTGAAAACGATCATCCGCAGATCGTCGAGGCCGTGAACGTGGTCGGCATGGCTGTGGGTGTAAAGCACCGCGTCCAACTCCCCCACCCCGGCGTCCAGCAATTGCGCGCGCAGGTCGGGCGAGGTGTCGATCAGCACACGGGTGATACCGCCCTCGCCCTCGCGTTCGATCAGAAGCGAACAGCGGCGGCGGTTGTTGCGGGGGTTCTCGGGGTCACAATCGCCCCAGTTGTCGCCAAGGCGCGGCACCCCGCCCGACGACCCGCAGCCAAGGATGGTGAAGCGCAATTCGCCCATTACGCAGCGGCCTCATACTTGGCCGCTTTCCAGAAGAGGCGGTCGAAATTGGCCTGCGTCTGCGCGGCGAAATCGGGCCAGTCCATGCCGAAAACCTCGGCGCCTTTCTGGGCGGTGTGCAAGGTATAGGCAGGCTCGTTCCGCTTGCCGCGATAGGGCGGCGGCGCAAGATAGGGCGCATCGGTTTCAACAAGGATACGCTCCACCGGGGCGGCGGCGAAAATCTCGCGCAGGTCCGTGGACTTGGGAAAGGCCGCGATGCCCGACATCGACAGGTAAAACCCAAGGTCGATGGCCGTTCTGGCCAGTTCGGCCCCGGACGAAAAGCAGTGCATCACGCAGCTATAGGGCTTGGCCTTGTAGCCCTCGGTCAGGATGCGCGCCATGTCGTCGTCCGCCGCCCGGGCATGGATGATCAGCGGCAGGCCGGTTTCCTGCGCCGCTTCGATATGCACCCGCAGGCTTTGCTTTTGAACCTCGGCGCTTTCAGCGGTGTAGTGATAATCAAGGCCCGTCTCGCCAACACCCACGAACTTGGGGTGTTGGGCCAGTTGCACCAACTCCTCCACCGTCGTCATCGGCTCATCGGCGGCGCTCATCGGGTGGGTGCCGGCGGCATAGAAGACGGGCGCGAATTCCTCTGCAATGGCGCGCACTTGGGGTTCAAGCCGCAGCTTGGTGCAGATGGTGACCATGCGGGTCACACCCGCCTCGACCGCGCGGTCGATAACGGCGGGGCGTTCCTCGTCGAAATCGGGGAAATCAAGGTGGCAGTGGCTGTCGGTGATCTGGATCGTGTCGGTCATGTCGCCCCATGCATGGCGGGCCGATTATCCCGCCGCGGTTTGCTGAATCTTGAACACGGTATCTAGGACCAGCGCGGCAGGGTCAAGGTTGACCGCCCGCCCGTGGCGGCTTCGCGCGCCGACCTCCTGCGCACAATCGGCCCATGCGCGGCCCGCTTGGGGGTGCGGGGCCAACCGGGTGAACAATTCCGCCTCGCCGGGGGCGGCTTCGACCTGCGGCGGGCCAAGCGCGCCACAGCGGGCAAGGCGCGAAAGAAACAGGTCCACCAGCCAGATCAGCAGGTCAAGCTTATCCTCTGCCCCACGGGTCGCCGCCGCCTCGGCCAGTTTGAGGGCACGGGCGCGGTCGGGGCGCGGCAAGCCTTGGAAGATCGCCACCAGTTCGGCGTAGATTTGCAAACCGCCAAGGTTCATCAGGCGTACGGCCTCCCCCACCGAGCCGCCGGAAAGCTCGGCAAGGGCCGTGGTATCGCCCCCCGGCTCGACCCCGGCTTGGCTGAGGGCCTGCGCCATGTCTTGCGCGTTCAGCGCCGAAAGCCGCAATTCGCGACAACGCGAACGGATGGTCGGCAACAGGCGCGAGGGTTGGTGACTGACCAGTAAAAGCGTGGTGCGCGCCGGCGGCTCTTCCAGCATCTTCAGCAGGGCGTTGGCGGCTTGCGTGTTCATCTCGTCGGCGGCATCGACGATCACCACCCGCCGCCCCCCCTCGGTGGAGCTGAGGTGGATAAACTTGGCGAGGCCCCGGATTTCGCTGACCCGGATGTCTTGCGAAAACTTGCCCTCCTCGAAATTCTTGTCGCGGTCGCGGTCACTGCTGCCCGCGCCCCCCCGGCGCACAAGGTAAAGCCCGGGGTCCGAGCCTGCCATGATACGGCGGGCGACAGGATGGTCGGGGTCGATGTCCAAGCTGTCGGGCCGTGGCGGGGCATCTCCGAAAAGCCCGCCGTCATCTTCCAGCGGGGTGGCCAAAAGGAAGCGCGCGATCCGCCATGCCAGCGTCGCCTTGCCCACACCCCGCGGCCCGGTGATCAGCCAGCCATGATGCAAACGGCCCGTATTGAAGGCCTCCAAGAACCCTTGCTCGGCGGCCCCCTGCCCGATCAGGCGTTGGGTTTCGCGCGGATGCGGTGCGCCTTCTATGCGGTCGGGAAGCGGGGTGCCGTCGTCGCTCATGCCAGCCACCCTGTCACGGCGCGGGTGACATCCTCGGCCACCTCCTCCAACTCGCGGCCACCGTCGATGGTGACGAAACGGTCGGGGAATTCCGCCGCGAGGTCCAGAAACCCGGCACGCATCCTGGCCTGAAGGTCATTGCCGAAGGATTCGAACCGTTCCTCCCCGCCATTGCGCCCAAGGGCGCGTGACAGGCCAATTTCGGGGTCCATGTCGATCAGCACGGTCAGGTCCGGCTCCTGCCCGATCATCAGGTCGTGCAGTTGATCGACCAAAGCGCGCAGGCCCGTAAGGCGAAGGCCTTGATACATGCGGGTGCTGTCGGCAAAGCGATCACAGATGACGATTTGCCCGGCCTCAAGCGCGGGCCGGATGGTGCGCTCCAGATGATCCCGGCGCGCGGCGGTGAACAGCAAAAGCTCGGTCTCGGGCGACCAGCGGTCGGGGTCGCCTTCCAGAACCAAGGCACGGATATCTTCCGCCCCGGGGCTGCCGCCCGGTTCGCGGGTCAGCACAACGGAATGCCCCTGCCCTTCCAGATACGCGGCCAGCCGCCGCGCCTGGGTGGATTTGCCCGACCCGTCGATACCTTCGAAACTGATGAACCGTCCGGGCAGGCTCAAAGCGTGCCCTCGGACCTTTCGCGCAGCCGCGTCAGCAAATGCTCCGAAACCGTCCGCAGCCGCGCCATGAAACCGCCGCGCGGCACATCGCGCACCGCGACCAGCGGCACCCGCGTTTCGGGCAATTCACCGGGGGCGAACACCAGTTCCCCAAGGGGGTCGCCCTTTTCTATCGGCGCATGCAGCGGGCCGTGATACACGACCTCGGCCTGCAATTCATCGCTGCCCAGAACCGGGACAAGCGTGATGACATCCTCCGCCGGGGTCATGCCCACGCTGGTGGCATCGCCCATCCAGACGTCGGCGCGCGCCACCTCGGTACCGGCGCTGATAATGGGCTTTTCCACGAACTGGCGAAAGGCCCAGTTGACGATGCTTTCGGCCTCTTCGGCACGGGCGCGTGTCGTCTCAAGCCCCGAGATGACGAAAACAATCCGCCGATCACCCTGCTTGGCCGATCCGGTCAGGCCATAGCCCGCCTCCTGCGTGTGCCCGGTCTTGAGACCATCGGCCCCTATGCCCAACCCCAAAAGCGGGTTGCGGTTGTGCACGTTCTGCGGGGCGCGCCCGTCAAAGGCAAATTCCGTTTCCGCGAACATCGGGTAAAAGCCGGGGAAATCCTCGATCAGGTGGCGCGAAAGGAGCGCCAGATCGCGCATGCTCATCCGGTGGCCGGCGGCGGGCCAGCCGTTCGAATTGGCGAAAGTGGAATTGGTCATGCCCATCTGCCGCGCCCGTTGGGTCATGAAGCGGGCAAACCCCGCCTCGGTGCCATCGGGGCTCAGCGCTTCGGCAATCACCGCGCAGGCATCGTTGCCCGACAACACGATGATCCCGCGCAACAGGTCTTCCACCCGCACCCGGTCGGTGGTGTCCAGAAACATGGTCGAACCACCATAGCTCATGGCATGGCGCGACACCGGAAGGCGTTCATCCAGCGTCAGCCGCCCGTCGCGGATGGCCTCGAAAGCCACGTAAAGCGTCATCAGCTTGGACATCGAGGCCGGCGGCAAGGGTTGATCGGCATTCTTGCTCAGAAGCACCGTGCCGGTGCTCATGTCCATCACGAAGGCCGCCTTGGCACGCGTATCGAAGGCCTGCGCGGGCAAGGCCACCGCAACGGTCAAAAGCAACGCGGCGAAAACTCTGCAGATGCGGATCATGGCGGATCAGCCCCTAGTTTGTAACGGGATAGGCATCGTCGAATCCTACCCCCTTGATCTTCTTCAAAAGAACCGAACGTTCCGAGGTCGACGCCGCCGGCCCGACGATCACCCGCCAGAATGTCTTTCCTTGCGAGGTTTGCTCTTTCACCACGGGAACCATCCCTGCCTGGCGCATGGCGGTCGCGGTATTGCGGGCATTCTCCTCGACGCTGAAAATCCCGATCTGGATATAGGGCTTGTCCAGCGACGAGGCCTTGGGCCGCGGTTCGGGCGACGGCGACGGTGCAGCCGCCGCGGCGGGCGTAATCTCGTTGGTGCCTTCCACCTCGTCCAGCGCCGCGGCGGCGCCCGCCACCGCGCCGGAAGGCCCAAGCGTGGTTTCCTCAACACTGTCCGGAGCATCCAGCTCACCGGCCGGGGCCGCCGCCGCCGGGGCCGCCGCCGGATCCTGCGCTTCCTCGCGCCGCAGGGCCGTGACGTTCAATTGTGCCGGCGCCCCCGCCAACATGCCCAGCGCGGTCGCCGCATCCGACGACACCTGCAAAACCGGGCCGGGGTTTTCACGCTCGCGGCGGAACAGGGCCCCGATCACGAACTTTGAATTCTCGTTGTTGCGGATGATCACCCGCTCGGGCTCTTTCACGTCCGGGTGCGCCACCCAAACCCCGCCCAGCGAGGGGCGGCCATCCCAAAGCCCCATATCGGTGACCTGAAAAACATCCGGCGCCTCGACATCGCGCTCCACCAGCTTGACCGAGGATGTCTCGCCCGTGGCGGCCTCCTCGCCGGTCGGGGCCGTGTTCTGGAAAGGATTGGCAAACTGCCCGCTTTCATCACATGCCGAAAGAAACAGCGCCCCGGCACCCACCATCACGATGCGCCACATGCCACACCGGCTCTCATTACCTTTGACTGTCATGCCTCACCCCTTGCCTGTCACACGCGACGTTGCGCGCACACCGGTTTGCCCGGCCTTTGTTACGCCCCCGTGGGACACCCACTTGCGCGTATCCTAACGCCTTGCGCATCACAAGAAAAGTCCGGGCATCGGACTTCGGCGGATTTCCACACCAGACATCTTTCAGAATCGGAATCGGCGGTGTAGAGCATCCAGACCGGAGGAGTGGCAGAGTGGTCGAATGCACCGGTCTTGAAAACCGGCGTAGGTGAAAGCCTACCGTGGGTTCGAATCCCACCTCCTCCGCCACTGGGCAGTGAAATCCTTCATTAAACTCAAGAATTCTTGGGGTTATTCTTACCGTCAAGCTGACACAGGCAAAGCGTTGGGCTAGCGTTGCAACCCGATGCCTCGGCCCGATGCCCGCACCAAGCGCTTAGCGTTCCGCCGCCCTTCTGCAGGGCGGCGGTGCAAACCCTATCCCGCGTCCGAACCTTTGTCGGTTTTACGCCCGAACCTGAACAACCGGGTTACGATCACGAAGAACAGCGGCACGAATATGACGCCCAAAACGGTACCGGATATCGTGCCGCCAAGAACGCCCGAGCCAATCGCGTTACGCCCGCCGGACCCCGCGCCGGAACTGAGAACCAGCGGCAAGACCCCAAGCGAGAATGCCATCGAGGTCATGATGATCGGACGGAAACGCTGACGGGCGGCCTCGACCACGGCGTCGATGACGCGCTCGCCCGCCACGTGCCTGTCGCGTGCAAACTCGACGATCAGAATCGCGTTCTTGCCGGTCAGGCCGATCACCGTCAGCAGCCCCACCTGGAAGAAGACACCATTGTCGAACCCGCCGAAATAGGCGGCCGACAATGCCCCCACCACGCCGATCGGCATGGCCAGCATCACGGCGAAGGGAATCGACCAGCTTTCATAAAGGGCCGCAAGCGACAGGAACACCGCGGCAAGCGATAGCGCATAAAGCAAGGGCGCCTGGTTGCCCGATTGCCGTTCCTCCAGCGACAGGCCGGTCCAGGATAGCGCAAAACCGGGCGGCAATTGTTCGGCCAGGCGCTCCATCTCGGCCATCGCCGCGCCGGTGGACACGCCGGGGGCCGGTGCCCCCTGCAATTGCATCGACGGGATGCCGTTGAAGCGATACAGGCCTTGCGCGCCGTAGCTCCACGAGCCTTTCGCGAAGTTCGAGAACGGCACAAGGCCGCCGCTGGCATTGCGCACCCGCCACTTGTCAATATCTGTCGGGGTCGCGCGGTCGGCGGCGTCGCCCTGCACGTAGACGCGCTTGATCCGGCCCTGGTCGACGAAGTCGTTCACGTAGGACCCTGCCCATGCCACCGTCAGCAACTGGCCGACGTCGCTGGCCGTCACGCCCATCGCGCCCGCCTTGCGCCAGTCGATCTCAAGGTTGAACTGGGATGCGTCCTCCAAACCGTTGGGCCGGGCCGAGGCGATCAGATCGCTCTGCGCCGCCATTCCAAGCAGTTGGTTGCGGGCCTGCAGCAATTCCTCGTGGGTCTGCCCCCCGCGTGCCTGAAGGTAAACATCGAACCCCGAAACGTTGCCAAGTTCGATCACCGAGGGCGGCACGATCGGAAACACCATCGCGTCCCGTATCCCGCCAAGCGCCCCGAAGGCGCGCCCGGCCAATGCCTGCACGCTCTGCCCAGGCGATTTGCGCTCGGACCAGTCCTTCAACTGCACGAAGGCAAGGCCCATGTTCTGGCCGCTCCCCGCAAAGCTGAACCCGACGACGCCGAACATGGAATCCACCACGTCGGTCTCCTGCGTCAGGTAATAATCTTCGACCTGTTCCAGCACGTCCAGCGTCCGCTCCGCCGTTGCCCCGGTGGGTGTCTGGATCATCGTGAACAGGATGCCCTGATCCTCGTCGGGCAAGAACCCGGTCGGCGTGCGGGTGAACAGAAATGCCATGGCAACGGCAAGCGCGAGGTAAACCAGCCCCACCCGAAACGGGCGCTTGACGGTCCAGGCGACGGTGCCGCCATAGCGTTTCAACACCGCGTCGAACCCGCGGTTGAACCAGCCGAAGGCGCCTTTCGTCTTGTCGCGATGCTTGTGCTTCAGGATCGTCGCACACAGCGCCGGCGTCAGGGTCAGCGCGACCACCACCGACAGCGCCATCGCGGAAACAATCGTGATCGCGAACTGCTTGTAGATCACGCCGGTCGAGCCGGGGAAGAAAGCCATCGGTACGAACACCGCCGACAGCACCAGCGCGATCCCGATAAGCGCCCCGGTGATCTGTCCCATGGACTTGTGGGTTGCCTCCCGCGGGGACAGGCCCTCTTCTTCCATGATCCGCTCGACATTCTCGACCACGACGATGGCGTCATCGACCAACAGGCCGATCGCCAGAACCATGGCCAGCATCGTCAGCGTGTTGATCGTGAACCCCGCGACGGCCAGAACACCGAAGGTGCCCAGCAGGACCACCGGCACCGCCAGAGTCGGAATAAGCGTGGCGCGAAAGTTCTGCATGAACAGGAACATCACCAGGAAGACCAGGATGATCGCCTCGAACAGGGTCTTGATGACCTCCTCGATCGAGATCAGGACGAATGGCGTCGTGTCATAGGGGATGACGTATTCCACGCCTTCGGGAAAGAATTCCGCGAATTCGTCCATCCGCGCCTTAACGGCCTCCGCCGTGTCAAGCGCGTTGGCGCCGGGCGCAAGACTGACCGCAAGGCCCGAGGCCGGGTCCTGGTTGAAGCGCGCGATGGTCGAATAGTTCTCGGCGCCGATCTCGACACGCGCCACATCGTCCAGCAGAACAAGCCCGCCGTCGGTCTCGGCCCGCAAGACGATCTGGCGGAAATCCTCGGGCGACGTCAGCAGCGACTGCGCGGTGATCGTGGCGTTCAGCTGCTGACCCTCCACCGTTGGCCGCGTTCCGAATGCACCCGCCGAAATCTGGGCGTTCTGCGCGGAGACCGCGGCCACCACGTCGGCCGGCGTAAGTTCGAACGCCGACAGCTTGGAGGGGTCCAGCCAAATCCGCATCGCGTACTGGGCGCCGAACACCTGAACCGATCCGACACCCTCGACCCGGCTCAGTTCATCGACAAGGTTGGTGACCATGTAATCCGAAAGATCGACCTGGTCGAACCCCTCCCCGCGCGAGATCATCCCGATCACCATCAGGAACCCGGCCGAGGATTTCTCGACGGTCACGCCCTGCCGCTGAACCGTTTCCGGCAACAAGGGCGTGGCGCGCGACAGCTTGTTCTGGACCTGCACCTGCGCGATATCGACATCCGTGCCCGTCTCGAAGGTCAGCGTAATGCTCGCCTGCCCCGCCGAGGTCGAGTTGGACGAGAAATACCGCAAGCCGTCCAGCCCGGTCATCTGCTGCTCGATGACCTGCGTCACCGTGTTTGCCACGGTCTCGGCCGAGGCCCCGGGATAACTTGCGTTGATCGAGACCGATGGCGGCGCGATTTCGGGATACTGCGCGACCGGCAACAAGCGGATCGCCAGAACGCCGATCCCCATGATCAGGATCGCGATGACCCAGGCAAAGACTGGGCGATCAATGAAAAAGCGCGCCATCGGTTAAGATCCTTATGGGGATGTCTGTTCGCCCGCCTCGGCGGGCTCTTCGGTTTGCTCGCCGCTTGCATCGGCGTCGGCGTTCGGGCGTTCCTCGGGGGCAACGGTCGCACCGACCGCTGTTTTCTGGAATCCCGCGACGATAACCCGGTCGCCGTCTTCCAGCCCGCCCGTGACAACCCAATCGGACCCACGGTCCTGAAGAATCGTCACCTGCTGTTCCTTGACCACGTTATCGCCGTTCACCACCCAGGTGATCGGACGCCCGCGCCGGTCGCGCTGCACGGCTTCCTGCGGCACCAGCAGAACGTCCTCGGCGGTGCCCACCGGAAGTTCGACCTGCACATACATGCCCGGCAACAACAGCTCGTGCGGGTTGTCGAACTGCATCCGCAACACCACGACCCCGGTCTGCGGATCGACGCTCGGCTCGGCGGCGGTGATCTTGCCGGTTTCGCCATAATCCGACCCGTCCGCCAGCGTCAGCCGCACCGTCGTATCGGCATTGCTCAACTGGTCTTCCGTCTGCCCGCGGGTCCACCGCAGCAGGTCCGCGGCGGATTGGGTCACATCCACGTAAACCGGATCAATGTCACGGATCACGGCCATCGGCTCGGCCTGGCTGGCCGTCACAAGGGCGCCCGGACTGGTCCGCGCCAGGCCGATCTCGCCCGAAAGCCGCGCCCGGATCGTCGTGCGCTCAAGTTCGATTTCCGCCGACCGCAATTGCGCCCGGGCCACTTCAAGCGCGGCTGCCGCCGTGTCCCGAACCGCCTTGGCATCGTCGAAGGCGCGCTCGCTCGTCACGTTGCGCTCGCGCAGCTCCACCAGCCGCTCGGCCTCGATCTCTGCCGCATCCAGCTGCACCTGGGCCTGCGTCACCGCCGCCTGCGCCTGCTCGACCGCCGCGGAATAGGTAGCCGGATCAATACGGTAAAGCGCATCGCCGGCCTCGACATGCGCGCCCTCACGGAACAGCCGTTCGGTGATGATTCCATTGACCTGTGGGCGCACCTCCGCCTCCGCCGAGGCCGCGACCCGACCCGGAAGGGTCGAGGTAAGCGTCACCGTCTGCGCCTGCAGGGTAACGACCACGACAGGCGCCGGCCCCTGTGCCTGCTGAGACAATGCGCGCCCGGCGAAAAGGCTGGAAACAGTCAAGCCCAAGACCAACGTCGCGCTGACAAGGATGGAACGGTTCATCATACGTTTCGACCCCAAAATAACGGATTCTTGCCGCGATGTATTTGCGACACCGGCTTCCTAGCCTCTTCGCGTCCGAGTATCCATAGGAAATCCTGCGGGCCGATCGATGCCGCCTTCCCCCGCTGATAAAATGAGCACTGCCCCCGAACCGACCCTGCCGGGCAAGACCTCCCGCATGGACGAGCGGGGTTATGCCAAAGCAACAGCGCGGCACGAATGCCCGGAATTCAATGATACAAGGAACGGCCCTTGGTCAAATGGTGCGGTCGAGAAGACTCGAACTTCCACGGGTGTTACCCCACAGCGACCTCAACGCTGCGCGTCTACCAATTCCGCCACGACCGCACGTGATCCGGTAGGTGGGCGGCGTATACGCAAATCCTTTGCGCTTGTGAAGGGCAAAACGCATGGAATTTGCCCGCGGCTTGAAAATTTTCGCAACGCCCCGATCCGGCCCGTCCCCCGCACCGCCCAATGCTTCCCAAAGCGCGCCATTCGGGCTAAAGCGCACAGCATGGTAGAATGGATCACCTCCCCCGGCCTCACAGACTATGAAATGGCCGTTCAAACGATGGAAACCCGCGCCGAGGCCATCGCCCTCGGCACGGCGTCCGAGGCCATCTGGCTGCTCGAACACCCGCCGCTCTACACCGCCGGCACCTCCGCCAACCCCGCCGATCTCACCGATCCCGACCGTTTCCCGGTCTACCCCTCCAAACGCGGCGGGCAATATACCTACCACGGCCCGGGCCAACGGGTGATCTACGTGATGCTCGACCTCGACAAACGCGGCCGCGATATCCGCGCCTTCGTCAAACAGCTCGAACACTGGGTCATCGCCACGCTGGACCAGTTCAACGTCACCGGCGAGATTCGCGAGGGCCGCGTCGGCGTCTGGGTCCAACGCGACGACAAACCGCTGACCGCCACCGGCCAGAAACCCGAGGACAAGATCGCCGCCATCGGCATCCGCCTGCGCAAATGGGTTTCCTTCCACGGCATCTCGATCAATGTCGAACCCGAGCTTGACCATTTCACCGGGATCGTCCCCTGCGGTATCTCCGATCACGGTGTCACAAGCCTTGTGGACCTGGGCCTGCCGGTCACCATGGATGACCTCGACGTGGCCCTCAAACGCACCTTCCCCGACAGCTTCCCAACACCCTGACGGATTTCTTCCTTTTCCAAGATACCGGATAGGCGGATTAATGGCTGATGGGGCCTCGTCCCCCTAATCCGAAAGGTCGATAAGCCCAGCAACAAGATCCATCGTTAACACCCTCTATCTCAGGCGCTGGATAGCTTCATCAGCACCAGTCCTGAAACAATAAGGGTCACCGCAATGAGTCTCGCGGCGTTAACCGGTTCCGCCAAACATGCAATTCCGACAAGAAAAGCGCCGACAGCCCCTATGCCCGTCCAGATCGTGTAGGCGGTTCCAAGTGGAATGGTTCGCATCGCAACCGCTAACAGCCAAAAGCTAGCCATCATTGCGGAAATTGTAATGATTGATGGTATGAGCCGGCTGAAGCCATGAGATTGCTTCATCGCGTAAGCCCACACAATCTCAAGTACACCGGCAACAAGAAGGTAAATCCAAGGCATTGACCCCTCCGAAATATTACGGGGCCAGGTCGTCCTGGTCATTACGTCCCAAGATGGGGGAGGTCGTCCTCCTTTGTATGACTCTATGTAACGTGCCAAGGGACGCCGATCAATCATAACCTCCGTTAAGAAAATGACTTTGCGGCGCGCGACAGCACGCTTGAACCCGTGCGGCATCAGCCGCGCCTTTTGGCCCTCGCGAATCCTGAGTCGCGGATGCGACAATTCACCCGAAAGTCGCGCTTGCGCCCTGCCCTGGGTTACGGTTCATTCGCTGCCGAACGCGCAGTACGTACAGGACCACCCGGTTCAACCCAGACAACCAAGAGGTTCACAATGAAAACGCTTCTGACCGCTACCGCCGCCATGCTGGCCCTTGCCGCCCCCGCGCTTGCCGAAGGCGATGCCGCCGCGGGCGAAAAGGCCTTCCGCCAATGCAAGGCCTGCCACTCGATCCAGTCCCCCGATGGTGAAATGATCGTCAAGGGCGGCCGCGTCGGCCCCAACCTCTACGGCGTTATCGGTCGCACCGCCGGCTCGGTCGAGGATTTCCGCTACTCCAACGCGCTCGCCGCCAAGGCCGAGGACGGCCTTGTCTGGGACGAAACCAATATCGTCGAATACGCCAAGGATCCCAACGCATTCCTCGACGGGCGCGGCAAGATGACCTTCAGGCTGCGCAAGGGCGGCGAGGACATCGCGGCTTTCCTGGCAACCTTTTCCGAATAAATCTTTCCATATCAAGAACTTGAAAGGGTCCGACCTGTGCCGGGCCCTTTTTCTTTTACCCCGCCCTTGACGGGACAGGGTGCGACAAATTTATTTGATCTGGGTCAAACTCGCGCATTGCCCTACCCCGCCTGCCATTCTAAAACCTGAATGGATAGCGGGCACGCGGTGATTGGATTCGTGTGCTCAACGACCATCAGCAGGAGGCACACAATGGCAGACGCAGCCATTCACGGCCACGAGCACGAAGATCAGCGCGGGTTTTTCACCCGTTGGTTCATGTCCACAAACCACAAGGACATCGGCCTTCTTTACCTGGTTACTTCGGCAATCGTCGGCCTGATTTCGGTAATCTTCACCGTTTACATGCGCATGGAGCTCATGGAGCCCGGCGTTCAATACATGTGCCTAGAAGGCGCACGTTTCACCGCGGCCGCGGCGGGCGAATGTACCCCCAACGGCCACCTCTGGAACGTCATGATCACCTATCACGGTGTCCTGATGATGTTCTTCGTGGTGATCCCGGCGCTCTTCGGTGGCTTCGGCAACTACTTCATGCCGCTGCAGATCGGCGCGCCCGACATGGCCTTCCCGCGGATGAACAACCTCAGCTTCTGGCTCTACGTGGCCGGGACATCGCTGGGCGTGGCCTCGCTGCTCACACCGGGCGGCAACGGTCAGCTCGGCTCGGGTGTCGGCTGGGTGCTGTATCCGCCGCTCTCCACAACCGAGGCCGGTTTCTCGATGGACCTGGCGATCTTTGCCGTGCACGTTTCGGGCGCAAGCTCGATCCTCGGCGCGATCAACATGATCACCACTTTCCTGAACATGCGCGCCCCGGGCATGACGCTCTTCAAGGTGCCGCTGTTTGCCTGGTCGATCTTCGTCACCGCATGGTTGATCCTTCTGGCCCTGCCCGTGCTGGCCGGTGCCATCACCATGCTGCTGATGGACCGTAACTTCGGCACCACCTTCTTCGATCCTGCAGGCGGCGGTGACCCGATCCTCTACCAGCACATCCTGTGGTTCTTCGGCCACCCCGAGGTCTATATCATCGTCCTGCCGGCCTTTGGCATCATCTCTCACGTGATCGCCACCTTCAGCCGCAAACCGATCTTCGGCTACCTGCCGATGGTCTGGGCGATGATCGCCATCGGCCTTCTGGGCTTCGTCGTCTGGGCGCACCACATGTATACCGTCGGTATGTCCCTGACCCAGCAAAGCTATTTCATGCTGGCCACCATGGTCATCGCGGTGCCCACCGGCGTGAAGGTCTTCAGCTGGATCGCCACCATGTGGGGCGGCTCCATTGAATTCAGAACGCCGATGCTCTGGGCCTTCGGGTTCCTCTTCCTCTTCACCGTGGGCGGCGTGACCGGCATCGTCCTGTCACAGGCCGGCGTCGACCGCGCCTATCACGACACCTACTATGTCGTGGCGCACTTCCACTACGTGATGAGCCTTGGCGCCGTCTTCGGCATCTTCGCGGGGATCTACTTCTACTTCCCCAAGATGACCGGCAAGATGTACCCCGAATGGGCCGGCAAGCTGCACTTCTGGGCCATGTTCCTCGGTGCCAACCTGACCTTCTTCCCCCAGCACTTCCTGGGACGTCAGGGCATGCCGCGCCGCTACATCGACTACCCCGAGGCCTTCGCGGTCTGGAACTACTGGTCGTCGATCGGGGCCTTCATCAGCTTCGCCAGCTTCGTGTTCTTCTTCGGCGTGATGTTCTACTCGCTGACCCGCGGTGCCCGCAGCACGCAGGCAAACCCCTGGAACGAATATGCCGACACGCTGGAATGGACCCTGCCCAGCCCGCCGCCCGAGCATACGTTCGAACAGCTTCCCAAACAGGAAGACTGGGACAAGCAACCGGCGCACTAAGCCTCGGCTGACCTGACAACCACGGGCCCCGGAGAACCCCTCCGGGGCCCGTTTTCGTAGACCGTCACGAGTGCCCGGCCATGTCCCCCTATGCCATCACCTGCATCGTCATCTTCACCGCCGCCGCGCTGATCCACGCCAAGGGCGCGCGCCCGCTTTGGCTTTACGGGCTGACCGGCCTCGCATTTCTGGCCACGGGTACCGTCATGGACCTGCTGCCCACCCTCCTGTCACAGGCCTCGGATACCGTCCGCCCTGTGCCCACAGACCAAAGCGGCCCCCTGCAGGGGGCCTACCCCTTGGGTGACCGTTTCAGCCTCGCACGCTTCGTCGGCACACTCCTGCTCGCTGTCACGGCCTTTCCGGCCCTGCAACAGATGCTTGGCGCGATGTACCTGCCCCGCCTCACCCGCTGGCTTTTCTGGCCCCTGGCGGGCGGGCTGGCCCTCGCCCCCATCGTGCAGCCCCTGACACTCGGGCAAATCCCCCGCCGCTATACCCAGGTGCCCGACCGCTTCAGCGCCGCGCATACCCTCGAAGTCACGCTCGCATATATCATCTACGCCGCTGGTATACTCCTGCTGGCCCTCTTCCTCGGCTCCCTGCTCTGGCGGCTGAAAACCGCGCTCCGCACCGCCAAGTGACGCGCCACGCCGCGCAGCTGTCGCATTCACCCTTTCCCGTACAGCACCGCGCATGCTACCCCGCCCGCAACAGACGCAGGAAAGCCCCATGTCCAACGAGATCCGCCTCGCCTTCGAACACCCCTCCGCGCGCGCCGATGCCACCGCCCCCGACGGGCCGCTGGATCGCATCTCGGTCCGCGACCATATCGTCGAGGTCGAGATCGGCGCCTTTCAGGCCGAACGCGGTGTCACCCAACGGGTCTGTTTCAACGTGGTGGTCGAGGTGCGCCCCATCACCGACCCGCTGGAGGATGATGTCGACCGTATCCTCAGCTACGACAAGGTGACCGAGGCGATCGAGGCCGCGCTGGCCGAAGAACGCCTCAACCTTCTGGAAACACTGGCCGACCGCATCGCAGAATTCATCCTGTGGGAACCGCAGGCGGTGCGCACCTTTGTCCGCATCGAAAAGCTGGATCGCGGCCCCGGCGCGCTTGGCGTCGAAATCGTCCGCTCGGTCGAGGATCTGGCCACCACGCCCGTCGCCCCCCACGCCGATACCGCGCCGCATCCGCATGTGGTCTACCTCACCAACCCCGCGGTCCGCTCCCCCAACCTTGGCCGCTGGCTCGATCAGCTTGAGGCGCGGGCCGAACCGGTGATCCTCTGCGTCGGGCATGCCGATACCGACAGCCCCAAAACCGGCCACAAGATGACCCAGCGCCGGGTCGACCTTCTGGCACTGGAACAAAACGCATGGGTTCTGGCAGGCCGCGACGACCGCTGCGTCGTGGTCGGCACCCGGACCGAGTTGGACTGGGCCATGAAGAACGGCCAGATCAGCGTCTGGGCCCCCTCCAAGATCGTGCTCGATGCCGTCGACGGCCCGGAAACCGGCCCCGACGATCCCGTCGCCCTCGCCACGTGGTTCGCAGGCCATATCGAGGCCTCCGACCTGCTGCTCATCGGTGCCACCCCGCCCGAGGGCAAGGCGCCCGTGCCGGTCCTGGTGCAAGACATCGCGCAATCGGGCCTTTGAAGCGCACGCCCCGGGCTTGACCCGGGGCCTCAAGGATCAATAAAGGGGCATCCCCCTGCAAAGGACGCCCCGATGACCGCCTATTACCGCCCCATTCCCCGCACCGACCACGCCCGCCCCGCAGGCGCGTTGACGCTGGCAGGCGGCTGGACATGGTTCGACACGGTCGAAGTTCTGTACCGCGATGCGCCCTCGCGCCTCCTGCCCGCCTCCGAACTGCCCCAGCACGCGCTTGAGCGCCTCACAGCCCCGCGCGCCCCCATCGCCGGCCTTGGCTTCGAGGCTCCCCAACTCATGGGCATCCTCAACGTCACGCCCGACAGCTTCTCGGACGGGGGGCAGCATTTCGACCCCGCGGTCGCCACATCCCACGCCGCCACCATGCAGGCCCAAGGGGCCAGCATGATCGACGTGGGCGGCGAATCCACCCGCCCCGGTGCCGAAGAAGTGGCCATTGACGAAGAAGTGCGCCGCACCGCCCCGGTGATCAAGGCGATCCGCGAAGCCTCGCCCGTGCCGATTTCCATCGACACCCGCAAGGCCCCCGTCGCCCAGGCCGCGCATGAGGCCGGGGCCGACCTCGTCAACGACGTGGCGGGCTTCACCTTCGACCCCGCCCTTGCGCCATTTGCCGCCAAGGCGGGCCTGCCCGTCTGTGTCATGCACGCCCAGGGCACGCCCGACATCATGCAGGCCGATCCGCGCTACGATAACGTGGCGCTTGATATCTACGACTATCTCGAAAGCCGCATCACCGCGCTTGAGGCCACGGGCATCCCGCGCGCCCGGATCGTCACCGACCCCGGCATCGGCTTCGGCAAAACGCTGGAACATAATCTCACGCTTCTGCAAAATCTCGCGCTCTTCCATTCGCTGGGCTGTCCCGTCCTTCTGGGGGCCTCGCGCAAGCGCTTCATCGGCACCCTCGGCGGCACCGAAGAGGCTCGTCATCGCGCCCCCGGCTCCATCGCCGTGGCACTGGCCGGGGTGGCCCAAGGGGTGCAGATGCTCCGCGTCCACGACGTTCGCGAAACCGCCGAGGCGCTGCGCCTCTGGCAGGCCGCGACATTGGGGCAGGTAAGCTGACGTTAGGGTTTCACCGCGGCACAAATCCGGCGCTTTTCTACAAAATGTACAAACCTTGTCACAAGGTCTGCAAAAAACGTACAAAAGTCACCTACAGAACGTACAAACCGTACATAGGTTAACGACGTCTGAACAAGCGGCGCAGCGCGCCGTATTGGCTCACTCCCACACCGCAAAGGATCAATGCCAAGGCGCTCAAAAGGCTGGGTGGCAAAGGCTCCGACAGGATCAGCCCGCCCAGAACCACCGACCAGACCGGCACTTGGTAGTTCACAAGGCTCATGAAAACCGGCCCCGCCGTACGGATCACCAGAACCCGCAAAAGGCTTGCCCCGGCAGTTGGCACCAATCCCATAAAAAGCAATATATACAGGGTGTTACGATCCACTTCTGGTGGCGGCCCCTCGACGGTCCAAGCCGCCGCGATAACGATCACCGCGCCGATCAAAAGCGTCACCGCGTTCAATCCGATGGAATCCACATCCGGCAAAAGCCGCATCTGCACCGAACTCAAGGCATAGCATCCCGCCGCCGAAAGACAGGCCAGCCGCCCGAGCGGCTCAAGATATTCCCCAGTTGTTTCAAAGGCTTGGCCGCCGATCAAGATGACCACCCCGATAAATCCAACGACAAACCCAAAGGTCTTTCGCAGCGTCAACCGCTCCCCCGGAACAAGGAAATGGGCCAGCGGCAAAACGATCAAGGCCACCCCGGCCATGGAGACCCCCGCAAAGCCCGAGGTCACGAATTGCTGCCCCCAACTGAGCAGCATGAAAGGCATGGCCGAAGATAGTGCCCCGATCACGATAAGTCGGAAAATATCCGGTTTTTCAACAGGTTCAGCAAATAACTTAAAGCCCCGATAACCCCAGAACGCAATCATCAAAAGGGTCGCAAACCCGATGCGCGCAGCGGCCAGCCAAAAGGGAGTAATGCCTTCCAGGGCCAGTTCAATCACCGTGAAGGTCGCGCCCCAGATCAGGCCCAAAGCGCCCACCATCATCCAGCTTTGCGCGGTGATCTCAGGCAATTTTTCCTTATTCGTCAATGCCTTGATCCCCTGTGACAGGACGCCTCGGTTTTCCTGCCCTCACCTCGTCCCATATTGTCGGGCAGGTAAGCAACGAAAGGAGCGTACCATGAATACCTTTGTGATACCCATCGTGACCCTGACACTCATGGCCTTGTTGGGCGTTTTCGTCCTACGCCATCCGTCTGACGATGAAAATGATGAGAAACCGCGCCGCGCCAAGGCGAAATCATCGTATCGCAAGGTTTAAGAACTTGCTGATCCGGCCCATTGGGGCCGGATCAAGTTTTTCATGTAGGCTATTGAAATTTAGTTCTTTTCTTTATCGACCATCTTTCCGGCCGAAATCCAAGGCATCATCGCGCGCAGCTTTTCACCCACTTCTTCGATCTGGTGAGCGTCGTTCATGCGACGGGTCCCTTTGAAGAACGGTTGCCCCACGGAGTTTTCCTGCATGAAGTCACGCACGAACTTGCCCGACTGGATGTCGTGCAGGATCGCCTTCATCTCTTTCTTGGTGCGCTCATACGGCAGAACCCGCGGCCCGCTGACATATTCCCCGTACTCGGCCGTGTTCGAGATCGAGTAGTTCATGTTGGCGATACCGCCTTCATAGATCAGGTCAACGATCAGCTTCACTTCGTGCAAGCACTCAAAGTAAGCCATTTCAGGGGCATAGCCCGCCTCGACAAGGGTTTCAAAGCCCATGCGGATCAGCTCCACAAGGCCGCCACACAGCACCGCCTGCTCCCCGAAGAGGTCGGTTTCGCACTCTTCCTGGAAGTTGGTTTCGATGATGCCCGAACGGCCGCCGCCGATGGCCGAGCAGTAGCTGAGCCCGATTTCAAGCGCTTTACCCGAAGCATCGGTATCCACGGCCACAAGGCAAGGCACGCCGCCACCTTTGACATATTCACCGCGCACGGTGTGACCGGGGCCTTTCGGGGCCATCATGATCACGTCGACGCCTTCTTTCGGCTCGATCAGGCCGAAATGCACGTTCAGACCGTGGGCAAAGGCAATGGCCGCGCCGGGTTTGATGTGGTCGTGCACGTATTTCTTGTAGGTCTCTGCCTGAAGCTCGTCGGGCATGGTGAACATCATCACGTCACACCAGGCCGCGGCTTCGGAAATCTCTTTGACTTCAAGGCCTTCCGCTTCGGCCTTCTTGGCCGAGGCCGAGCCCTCGCGCAGGGCGACGCAAAGGTTCTTGGCACCGCTGTCACGCAGGTTCAGGGCATGGGCATGGCCTTGGCTGCCATAGCCCAAAATGGCGACTTTCTTGTCTTTGATCAGGTTGATATCGCAATCGCGATCATAATAAACGCGCATGTTCAGGTCCTCTTGCTTGATTCTCGGAGTAGCTTAAGCAAATCATGCCGAAAATGCGCACATTTCACCAGCTCTCGCCGAATAATATGCAAACTTCATGTGCCTATATCTGCTTTACTGTGTTTTTCATGCGCGCCCTCAAGCCGCATATGGCGCCACCATCCCTGCGCCGGTCCCGCGGGCAATTCCGGTGACATCCATTCCGGAACGCGACTGTTGAACCAAAAACCGCGCCTCCCACGAAGACAAGGCGGGATATCCAAGCGCTTGAGGTTGCGTTCCGATTTGTCGAAAAACCCCGCGTAATTCGGTCACCGTAGCGGCATCCAAAGCCCCGGTTTCGACGGCGCCGGCAAAAAGGCTTTCGGTTGCAAGGCCTTCGGAGAACACCATTTGATGCCCGTCCAGCAAAATATGCAGATACTCTGCCCGGCGCATCGGCGCACGGCTGACATGTGGATGCCCATGAAGGTCCTTGGCTGCGGCCAACACCATGAGATGCCCGCAATTCAACTCTGCCGCGGCTGAACGCAACAGGACCCGGTGATTGGGTGACACATAAAGGTCTCGTTCATTGCCCAGCCATCCCGCCGCGATACGCACCGGCGCCAGCGCCCCCAAGCCGCAAACCGTGCTGCCCCCGATCCAACGTATAGGTTGCGCGCCGTTGTCTAGCGTCAAAACCAAATCGCCTTTGCGCAAGTCTTCGACCCGACAGGGCCCGCCCGGGGTTTCTATCAACGTGCCCGACAAGAAACACGGCACACCATCGGGAATTGTCACACCACCATCCGCAGTCTTGCTATAAGACGATACACCCTGAATATAGTTCAAAGTTGTCCCCGGCGGCGGCGCACTACCATTGAACATCACACCGACGACCTGGGTGTCGTAGCCTTCGGCAATGCTAACACCGATCATCTCATAGGCCGTGCCTGCGTCATCAAAAAGTGTCACACGGTATTCCGCCTCGACATTGACCGGGGGTGGATCCATCCAACGGACGGTCTCCCCGCTTGGCGCGTAGGTTTCACCGTCAATTGTCACCGATTGCGTCAGCAGTTGATCGGCCACTTCGCTACCGGCAAAGGGATCGTCCTGCAAAACGCCATCAGAGTCGTCAAAGGAGATCCCGACCTGCGGCCCGGACAAGGTAATCTGAAGATCATTGGGCGTTTCCCAACTAAACGCATCGCCATTAAGCGCGTTTTGAAGGATATCCTGCTGGCTCGTCGGCGCACCGCCATCACGTGTTATCGTGACGTCGCCCGCACTCGTGACATAAATCGTACGTTCGCTCATTTACAATTACCCGCCTCGCGCGTCCGCCCTCATCGTGGCCGATTTAAGCCATTTTTTATGTAATTCCAGCATGACCTTACGGCGCTTTAAGCAGAACAAGTCCCTCACCTGCATTCGACCGAAGGCTGTGGCAATTTAGCTGCTTATTGAATGAATGGAATTTAACATGCTACGCTAGAAAGCGCATGGATTTTACAAGACCCCTCTAGGAAACCACCATTTTCATTCTGGATGATATAGATCGTCGCATCTTGCGCCATTATCAACGCGATGCCACGCTAAACCCCGCCGAGCTGGCCAATCTCGCGGGCCTGACGCCGGCCACCTGCGCCCGGCGCTTGGACAAACTGCATGTGCATGGCGTGATCCGGGGCAATCGCGCCGTAATCGATTGGCGCGTACTTGGCTACGAAGTCGAGGTTTCCCTGCGCATCACACTCGACAAGACACAGTCCCGCGCCTTCGAAGACTTCACCGACAAGGCGAAGACCATACCGGAAGTTGTTGAAATACAGTCTTTTCTGGGCCGGGTTGATCTGCGCCTTTCGGTGATCGCCCGGGATATGCAGCATTATCAACAGCTCTATCGCACCGCGATCCTGACCCTGCCGCATATCGCGGATATCGAAGCGCTCATGCATGTCGCGCGGCTGAAATCCGACGAGATCCTGCCGCTATGATCGACCTTGATACCACCGACCGCCAATTGCTTCGCGAACTCAGCCGGGACGCCACCCAAAGCGCCAGTGCCCTTGGCCGCAAACTGGGCATGTCGCAACCGGCCACTTGGCGGCGCATCAAGCGCCTGCGCGATGCAGGCGTCATCCGCGGACAACGCCTTGATCTGGATGCGGAAAAGCTGGGGTTCGGGGTGACGGTTTTCCTGGGGGTCAAACTTGCCACCAAGGGCCGCGTCAGCCTTGATGATTTTGAACGCGCGGTCTCGGCCATCCCCGAGGTGCAAACCGTGGAACATATCCTCGGGCTTTACGATTATCGTCTGCGCGTCGTGGCCCGCGATATCTCGGATTTCGAACGTATCTTGCGGCGGCGTCTGATGATGCTGCCCGGTGTAGGCGATATCGAGGCCAATGTCCTGCTAAGCGAAGAACGCCGCCCCGGGCCTATCGGGTGAACGAAGTGGCGCGCTTGGCCCCGAACGTGGCGCTTCCACGCATGGACTTATACGGCCCGTTGAGGTCAGTTACCCTCAAACACAGTTGCGCAGGAGACTGAAATGACCGCCCTACTTGATCACATCGACCCCGACGGCCTTCTTGAATTCTCGGTTGTCTTCACCGACCGCTCGCTCAATCACATGAGCAAGGCCTTCCAAACAGTGATGACCGATATCTCAAGCATGCTGAAGGAGGTTTACAAGGCCGATGCCGTGGCCCTGATCCCCGGCGGCGGCACCTATGCGATGGAGGCCGCTGCACGACAGTTCGGCCATGATGCCCATGCCCTCATCGTGCGAAACGGCTGGTTTTCCTACCGCTGGACACAGATTTTCGACGCGGGCCAGTTCACTTCGGACACGACCGTTTGCATGGCCCGCCAGAACGGCAATGGCGATACAGCGCCCTTTGCCCCCGCCCCGATTGAAGACGTCTGCGCCCAGATTCGCGAGGCCAAGCCCGATGTTGTTTTCGCCCCGCATGTGGAAACCTCGGCCGGGCTTATCCTGCCCGATGACTATGTAACCGAACTGGCCAAGGCCGCGCATGAGGTGGGCGCATTAATGGTTCTGGATTGCATCGCCTCGGGCTGTGCTTGGATCGACATGCAGGCAACCGGCGTGGACGTCCTGATTTCCGCCCCGCAAAAGGGCTGGTCGGCCTCGCCCTCGGCCGGGCTGGTGATGATGTCGGATCGCGCCTTGCAACGGCTTGAAAACACGACCTCGAACAGCTTTGCCATCGACCTCAAGAAATGGCACCAGATCATGCAGGCCTATGAAACTGGCGGCCATGCTTATCATGCCACCATGCCCACCGATGCCCTGCGCGCCTTCCGCGATACGATGCTGGAAACCCGTGACTATGGGTTTGAAAAACTGCGCGACGCGCAGTGGGCCTTGGGCAACGGTGTGCGGACCATGCTGGCCGAAAAGGGTGTCACCTCGGTTGCGGCAGACGGGTTCGGCGCGCCGGGTGTTGTGGTGAGTTATACGGATGACCCGGACATTCAGAATGGCAGCAAATTCGCCGCTGAAGGGATGCAAATTGCTGCCGGTGTTCCGCTGCAATGCAATGAACCCGAGGGCTTTCGCACCTTCCGCCTTGGCCTTTTCGGCCTCGATAAGCTCTATGATGTAGAGGCCAGCCTGAGCCGTTTGAAAACCGTGCTCGACAAGGTGCTTTAGGCCTTAGCCGCGTGCACCAAGGCCCAGTTGCATCAGGGTCTTGCGCACCGGGGCAAGCGAATAGATGGCATTGAGCCCCATGGCGCGCGCGTCGCGCAGGGGCTTGGCCCGCATCATCGAGGCGCGGTTCAATACATCGATGCCCGTGACCCGCGCCTTGACTTCGATATGCCGACGATCTTGATACGCCTTCAACATGGCCGCATCGCCCAACTGGCCGGGGTTGGCTTGGGCCAGTTCAAGAAGCACGCGCATATCCGCAAGGCTCATGTTCAGGCCCTGTGCACCGATGGGCGGGACAACATGCGCCGCCTCGGCCACAAGGGCCACGCGTTCAGAATACATCGTCTCGGCCATTTGGCTGATGATCGGCCAGACGGTGCGGTGAGAGGCCAATTCAAGAGGTCCGAACAAAAGGCATGAACGTTCGTTCATTTCCTGCTCGAACTCGGCCTTCGTCAACGCTGACAAGCGCTGCACCTCCGGCCCTTCCTCCATCCACACAACCGCCGACGAGGGCCGCCCCTCGTAATCCGGCAAAGGGACAAGGGTAAAAGGCCCGCCCCAGCGGTGAATTTCGGTCGACACGTTTTCATGTGGGATCGGGTGGGTGACTGCGAAGGCAAGGGCCTTTTGGCCATAGCGCGTCGTTTTCACGTCAATGCCAGCTGCCTCGCGCACAGGCGAATTTCGCCCATCCGCGGCGATCACCAAGCGCGCCCGGAGGCGCGCGCCATCCGACAATTCAACCCTCGCTTCGCTTTCGCGCGTGAACAGCGATTTGAACCCTGTGCCCGGACGAAACTCAACCGTCTCAAGGCTTTCCAGATGGGCCGCCAGTTCGCGCCGCAAAAGCCAATTGGGCAGGTTCCAGCCAAAAGGTTTATCCGAAATGTCCGAGGCATCGAACTCTTTGACGATGCGTGGTTCGGCCACTTCGCCGCCTGCATCCACGATACGCATGACTTGCAGATCGGCGGCATGAGGTGCAAATCGCGCCCATACGTCAGCCTGCTCAAGAAGCGCTTGCGAGGGTTGCAAGAAAGCCGTCGTGCGCAGGTCAGAGCCTTGCGCATCTCGTTCCGTCACCGGCGGCGCAGGGTCGACGCAAACCACAGAGAACCCCGCCGAGCCGAAAATAGCCGCCGCCGACAGGCCGGCCACGCCCCCTCCGGATACGACGATATCGACATCTTTTGTGGTCATTTTCCGGCCCTCCGCTTTCAGAAGAAATGCCTTATCCGCGCGAGATGAGCAACAATATCCCCATCATCACAGGCACCATGGCAAGCGCCGGAATATACAGCCCGGGGATGCCCCATGTGGCCACGCTCAGGCCCCAGCCGATCACGGCAAGAAGCACGGTTATCAGGATTTTGGCGGCAAGACGCCCCTCCCCCCCGTCAGATACGGATTGAGCGGTGGTGTCGGTCATGGTCTGGGTATCTGGCGCGGTCATAACTGCCTCTGCTTAGGGTGGGTTAACCCTCTACATAGGCACCTTGCCCGTGGGTGAAAGGCGCGTTTCGCCGCAGGAGGCGCGCTACACCAGCTTGGCCAAGAATGCGCTCAGGTCATTTGTGTGATGGTGAATATATGCCGCCTCACGTGCTTCGGGGGCGACATGCACGGTTCTCATGCCCATATCGTGGGGGGCTGCAAGATTGCGCGGATCGTCTTCGAACATCGCGGCCCGATCCGGGACCACCCCGTCACGCTTGAAAACGGTGTCGAATGCCTCGGGGTCAGGCTTGGGGCGGAACGCGGCATGTTCGACGCCATAGACCGCGTCGAATACGCCTGACAAACCGCGCGCATCTATCACACGTTCGGCATAGGGCGCGCTACCGTTGGTGTAGACGATCCGGCGACCTGGCAGCGCGGCAATTCGCGCGCGTAGTTCGGCGTCAGGGGTCAGCGCGTCGAAGGAAATGTCGTGCACGGCGACCAGATAATCATGCGGTTCCATATCGTGTTCGCGCATCAACCCGGCCAGCGTGGTACCGTGCAGGTGCCAGTAATGATCGCGCAGGCGGTCCGCCTCGGCGCGATCCACTTTCAAGGCTCGCATGACGTATTCGGTCATCTTTACCTCGATCTGGTCAAACAGGCGCACGCTTGGACAATAGAGCGTGTTATCAAGGTCGAAGACCCAAGTCTCGATATGTGAGAAATGCTGCTTTGGCATGGGGCCAAGGTAGTGCGCCGCGACAATGGGCGCAACGCGCCAAGGCTTGATCGCACCAAATTCGGCGCGTACGGTTCGCCGATAACAAAATCGCAGGGACGGAACCAATCATGAAAGCGCCGCAAAAAGATGCCTATACGCTGATCCTCGAAGCGATCGACATGGGCATATACAAGCCCGGGGATCGCCTTGTGGAAAGCGATTTGGCCGAGCAATTCGGCATGTCGCGCACTCCGATCCGCGAAGCCCTGCAGCGGCTTGAAACGCAATCCCTTCTAACCCGCGACGGGCGCAGCCTGATCGTGGCCTCTTTGGATCACAACCAATTGGCCGAGCTTTACGTGGTCCGCGCACAGCTTGAGGCCTTGGCGGCCAACCTTGCAGCGCGCCACGCCACGGACGAAGAGGTGCGCGTGCTGCGCGACATGGTCGAGGATGACCGGAAACTCATGAATAATCCGCAGGCCATGGCGCGGGCCAACCGCCGCTTTCACAAGCAGATTCACCTTGCCTCTCACAATCGCTTTTTGGTTCAACAGCTTGACCTTGTGCATCGCTCCATGGCCTTGATGGCCACAACGTCACTGGCCGCGGCAGGGCGGCCCGAGGATGCCATCAAGGAACATGACCGCATCGTCAGGTCAATCGAGGCGCGGGATTCAGAAACCGCCGGCGAAGCCTTAAAAGCGCATATTTCAAAGGCTTTTGTGACCCGCCTCAAGCTTGACTCCGGTGAAGTCGACAGCATCGTCTGATCCTGCAGTGCCTGCCCTTTGCAGCGACAAGCCATGGACCGTCTTTTCCCAAAAGAAGGGCTTGGCGATCAATTCGTAAAGCGCCTTGTAGGCTGCAAAGGATCCCAAAGGGATATAGAAATGCATCGTCGGAACCCATGCAATCAGATGTCGGTGCCTTTGGCCAGATACGGCAACCAAATGGATCGCGATGTTGATGGCCTCAATGATCAGGAAAAGCGTCCCGAATGCAACTAGCACAGCTCGCGAAAGAACCGGGTCAAGTGGATGCGGCAGCCCGAAAAGCACCAGCCAAAAGGTCCACAACAAGGGGGCCAAAAGAAACTGCGACAGGGCCGTTATGAAATGGGCCTGAAAGCCCAGGAATTTCCAAGCCCCCAACTGTCGATACAGCAACCGCGGGCGCCGCATGTGAACGAGGTACGTGGTCATATATCCCTTGAGCCATCTTGAACGCTGCTTGATCCAAGGCCACAGGCGGCAATTCGCCTCCTCGCCGGTGACTGTCCCGATCATTTCCGTCCGGTAGCCGTGCCGGGCAAGACGAAAGCCAAGGTCAGCATCTTCCGTCACGTTATGCGCGTCCCACCCGCCAAGCTTTTCCAATACATCACGCCGGAAATAGAGCGTGGTCCCGCCAAGCGGTATCGCGAAGCCCAGTTTTTCCATACCGGGAAGGATCATGCGAAACCACGTCGCGTATTCGATGGTAAAACAGCGCGCCAGCCAATTCTGGTTGGAATTGTAATAATCCAAGACCCCCTGAAGACAGACGACATCATCAGGCACCTCTTGAAACCGACGGGCCACGGTGGTGATTTGATCCGGGTCAGGCGCATCTTCGGCATCGAAAATGCCAACGATCTCGCCCTCGCAAAAATCAAGCGCGTAGTTCATGGCGCGCGGTTTGGTGCGTGGCTGTCCATCCGGTACGACCACGGCACGCATCCACGAAGGAAGGTCGATCGACGCCAGAGTTTCCCACGTGGTTTCATCTTCTTCCTCGAGAATAAGCACCACGTCCAGAAGGCACTTGGGATAGGTCAGTTGTGACAACCGGGCAATCAGGTGATGCGCGATCTCGGTCTCTTTGAAGAGCGGGACAAGGATTGAAACCTTCGGCAAGGGCGCTTTGCGCTTTGGTGAGGTGTCGGGCAAACCCTCTTCCATGGTTGCCATCCGGGCCACGAAAGCCGCTGTTTTCATGACGGCCGAGACAATCAGGGTTATCGCGGCCCATGCAACGAAAATGCCCAGCACCAGTGTCGGCGCGCTCCAGACCACCAAGGCCAAAACAAGCAAGACAACCAAACTGAAGGCCAAGCGGCGTGTTCCGCGACCGCCCCACGTCCGGCAGCTTTCGATCTCGGGAACACGGCTTTGTGCCAGGGCTGTCAACTCGGCCCTGTTCCGCTTGGCGATCTCGGACTGAACAGCCTGCGGATCGGCGATAAGTACACGCCGCGCTTCATCGCCCTCTTTTCGGCTTTGTGCATCGCCAAGCCCAACCGCATCCGCTTGGCCGGTCAAGATCGCTGTTGTGCCATCACGGTCAACAACTGGCATCGCCGCGTGTTTGATCAGATCGCGTGGATCCGCGTCCATGCGACAGTCTTCAAGGTTTACAAGCTCTTGCTCCGAGAGGCGGCGGCTGTTGAGACGGCGGGCATGTGCGTCAAGCAAAGCATCCTGACTGGCAAGACCTTCTGCCATCAGCACGCGATCCAGCGTTGCGTCGCAGTGGCGCCGCACGACGCTGGCAAGGGCCATGTCTTCGGCGTCGATCACGCCTTGACGAACCAATTCATCGCCAAGCGTATCGAATGCGCCACCGTCGCTTTCAGGCCCGAGTGCAGCCTGACGCAATTCCGAGATTCCCATCTTATGTCCCTCGCTGTCCCCTTCAGGACAGCTTGAACATGTTTGGTTAATCTAGGGTAAACGAGGGGTTAACAACTGGTTAACCCCGACAGGGCGTCATTTTGCCAACGAGGCCGCGAACCGTTCAAAAAGATAAAAACTGTCCTGCGGGCCGGGGCTTGCCTCGGGGTGGTGCTGAACCGAGAAAACCGGCGCATCGATCATCCGGATCCCACAATTCGACCCATCAAACAAAGAAACATGGGTCTCCTTGACACCCTCCGGCAAGGTTTGGCTATCGACCGCGAAACCATGATTCATCGACGTGATTTCAACCTTGCCGGTTTCCATATCCTTGACGGGGTGGTTCGCGCCGTGATGGCCATGGTTCATCTTGACGGTCTTTGCCCCTAGCGCGAGGGCCAACATCTGATGCCCAAGGCAGATTCCGAACATTGGCAAGCCCTTGTCCAGAATCCCCTTGATCATCGGCACGGCATATTCGCCGGTCGCGGCCGGATCACCCGGACCGTTGGACAGGAAAACCCCATCTGGATCATGCGCCAAGACTTCCTCGGCCGTGGCCGTGGCGGGCAGAACCGTCACCTCGCAACCGGCACTGGCAAGGCACCGCAGAATATTGCGCTTGGCCCCGTAATCCACGGCAACGACGCGATACTTGGTATCGGTCTGCGGGCTGTAGCCATCAGGCCAGGCCCAACGCATCTCGTTCCAGCGATAGGATTGCGCACAGGTGACTTGCTTGGCCAAGTCCATCCCTTCCAGCCCGGCAAACCGACGCGCTTTTTCAACCAATGCTTCGGTATCGAAATCGCCTTCGGGATCGTGGGCCAAGGCCACATGCGGCGCACCTTGCTGTCGAATGGCCCGCGTCAAACGCCGGGTATCGACCCCGCCAATGGCAATCCGCCCACGCTTGGCCAGCCAATCCCCAAGCGTTTCGGTCGCGCGCCAATTGCTTGGTTCCGTCGGGTCCCATTTGACGACCATGCCCTCGGCCACCGGGTCGGCGGTTTCATCGTCGTCCGGGTTAACGCCGACGTTACCAATATGCGGGAACGTGAAGGTCACGACTTGCCCGGCATAGCTGGGATCGGTCATGATTTCCTGATACCCCGTCATCGCGGTATTGAAACAAAGCTCGGCCACGGTATCGCCCGTTGCTCCAAAACCTTTACCATAGAACAAGGTCCCATCGGCAAGGGCGAGGCATGCGGTTGGGCGGTCCTGGTTCTCTGAAGCCATGACGTGAGTCTCCGATATGGGCAAATTGGCGTATACCTATGGGGCGCGACAACAAGGGTCAAGCCACAAGATGCGCCATTTGAACCTGCTTTTTCAGGGCCACCGGGACACCCGCCTGCCGTTTCGAAACGGTTGCCACTGACCCATGTTTTAGATAGGGTCGCAAACTTGCACGCATAGTAGGGGATGCATTGCCATGGGTTTGCGAGAGCGGATCAACACGGCCCTCAAGACGGCCATGAAAGAAAAAGACAGCGCCCGCTTGGGCACGCTGCGCCTGATCAATGCGGCCATCAAGGATCAAGATATCGCGCGACGCGGCTCCGAGGACGACACGGGGGTAAGCGATGCCGATATCCTCGGAATTCTCGGCAAGATGACAAAGCAACGGCAAGAAAGCGTCCGCGCCTACGAAGAAGGTGGTCGGCTAGACCTGGCCGAGCGCGAGAGACAAGAAGTCGCGATTATCGAAGAATTTCTTCCGCAACAGCTTTCCGATGACGACGTCGAAGCCGCGATAGACGCGGCAATCGCCGATGTCGGTGCCACGTCGATCCGCGACATGGGCAAGATCATGGGCAAGCTCAAGCAGAAATACACAGGCCAGATGGATTTCGGTGCCGTCGGGCCGCGGGTCAAGGCAAAATTGGGTTAAAGCCGCGCTTTACTGCGCGGGTTCAGGCGTGATTGCATTGCGCAACGCCTCCACCAACTCGCCATGCAGCGCCTTACGCTCATCCTCGGACAGGAATGCCCCGATCTCAACTTCGCGGCCCTTGCCGCTCATGGTAATGTAATGCGCAACCGGCCCACCGGTGGGGTACATATCCACCTTGGCCCAATAGCTGTTGCAATCCCATTCCTGCGTTTTGCCAGCGGGATCGGTGCGTTTGAGGTGTACCTTGTCTGGGTCGATGATCAATTCCTCGATCATATCGGCGTCACGGTACGACCTCTCCAAAGCCCACCAAATACCGCCAACCGCAATCAGCAAGAAGGGCAAGAGCCCCCAAAGAACGAAGGTTCCCAAAAGCGGGTAAAGCGGAAAGGTGATAAGGATGAAGGTCCCCAAAACGAAGGCCGCAAAGCCACGGCGCGGCAATGACCTGTGCGGCCAAAGTTTAAGCTGGATCCGGTGACCGCGGGTATCTTCGTTCCATTCATATGGCATGTTTATAGTTTAGCGCGGCTTGGGGTGCTGAAAAGGGAGCAGTTGCACCAAGCCCCGCGTAAATCCGCCGCGATCCTGGATACGGTGAAGAATCAAGCGCGGAGGGCCTGTAAGCCGGATTCTGTCCACCCCTTGCGGGGCTGGATGACCATTCCTCTAGGCGTGTTGTCACCAACACGCGTCTAGCTGCCAACCCGGATCGCAGGGCCAAGGCGGCCTGCGGGCGGTATCCCGGAGTTTCCTCCCGGACCGGCCCCCGCGTGCGATCCCTATTCGGCATTGCTCCCGGTGGGGCTTGCCATGCCAGTCCTGTTGCCAGTCCCGCGGTGGGCTCTTACCCCACCGTTTCACCCTCACTCCGGCAGGCCGGAGCAGACTATTCTCTGTGGCGCTTTCCCTGGGGTTGCCCCCGCCGGGCGTTACCCGGCACCGTTGCCTTGTGGAGTCCGGACTTTCCTCGCGGCCCTTGAGCCCCGCGGCCATCCGGCCCTCCGCGCATCTTGCACTTAGGCGTTCGGTGCAGCACGGTCAACGGGATAGCGTGCGGCAAGGTTGGCCATAAGCGCCCGGTCCGTGTCGGATAGTGGCCCAGAGGCCCATGGCCGAAACCTTTGACGGAAGACATCCAAAATCTCGGTTTCGCCAACGTCGTCAGACAGCACATACCCAAACACTTGCGCATCACGCAGGAAATCGCCGGGTGCATGGCCTGCCCCGGGCCAGATGCTAAGCCCTTCTCGCGCCAAGCGGCGCCAGTCAAACTTTCGACCGGGATCAAACTTCCGTTGCGGGGCCATGTCCGAATGGCCAATGACCCGGTCCTTCGAGATCGACCACCGTTGCATGATCCCGCCCATGAGGTCGCAGAGTGCTGTCATCTGTGGGTTTGGGAAAGGATGCGCGCCCGTATTGGCAAGCTCAATCCCGATGGAGCGGGAATTGACATCGCAGACCGCGCCCCAAGCCCCTGCCCCGGCATGCCATGCGCGCTGATCCTCCGGGACCATCGACACCACCTGCCCCGCTTCACAGATCAGGTAGTGCGCCGAAACCTCGGCGTCAGGCTCGCACAGACGATCAAGCGCCGCTTCGGCGCTTTCCATCGCGGTATAGTGTAAGACAATCAAATCGGGCCGCGCGCCTTCGCGTCGCGGCCCGTAATTCGGCGAATGTCGCTGTGTGACAGTCACGGGCACCGCCCGTTACCCGCCAACCGCCTTTTGGAAAGGGGCCGGGTTCCAACCGCAGGCATAGCCATCGCCATCGGGATCAAGCCCAAGCCGGTCTTTCTTTGGACCGCCGCGTGCCAGGAAATCTTCCTGCGCGCGATCGGGTGACGCATACTTCGCGCAGTTTCTGCGGAACTTGGCCTCCTTGTTGAAACCCACACGATTATAAACCTGGGTGCCAACGGGATGTTTTGTTGCCAAGGCATAGGCCACGATATTCGGCTCCTGTGTACCGCTTCGCGATGGCAGGGCCTCGACATCCACGACTTTATACCGCGCACGATTTCGGGCGATCAGCGCGGCGTCACTTTCGATGGAACGCTGTTCGCCAACGGCCTCAAAATCATTCTCACCCGAAATCCCTGTCGCGGTATTCACCGTTGCCGGGGCTGGATTGCTTGGGCTGGCATGAACAACACTTTCGCCAGAGTTGGCGTCTGCCTCGGCCAGGGCGGCCTCAGCTTCCGCGGCGATCGCCTCGGCATCGTTGTCCGACACTGTTGCGCCGCTGGTATTCAGGCTTTCCGAAGAAACCGCATCGGGCGCGGGTAATGCCCCGCCGCCCGATAGCTGCGCATCGCGCGCACGCTTGTCCTCAAGGTAGCCATCATAGTTATCGAAACCAACACCGGCCCCACTATCAGGAACACTCGTGGTACAAGCGCCAAGGACCGTAAGGCCGACTGCACAAAGAAAAACACGCATCTGCTTTTATCCTGCCAATTAACTTGCCGGAGGGTTTACCACCATTTCTCGGGCTTTGCCACAAAACCGGCGGCCTGCTCCAACGCGTAAGCGGTGTTCAGCAAATCGCCTTCCTCCCATGGGCGGCCAATCAGTTGCAAACCAAGCGGCAGGCCCTGTTTGTCCAGTCCCGCAGGCACCGATATGCCCGGCAGACCGGCAAGGTTGACCGTGACGGTAAAAACGTCGTTAAGGTACATCTGCACCGGGTCGGCCTCGGCCATCTCACCCAGACCAAAGGCCGGGGAAGGCGTGGCCGGGGTCAGGATCGCGTCGATGCCTTGGTCGAACACCTGCTCAAAATCACGCTTGATCAAGGTACGAACCTTGCGAGCACGGTTGTAATAAGCGTCGTAGAACCCGGCGGACAACACATAGGTGCCAACCATCACACGGCGTTGCACCTCGTGACCGAAGCCCTCGGCGCGGGTTTTCTCATACATCTCGGAGATGCCGTCGCCTTGTTCCAGCTTGGCGCGGTGGCCATAACGCACCCCGTCATAACGCGCGAGGTTCGAAGACGCCTCGGCCGGGGCAATCACGTAATAGGCGGGCAGTGCATACTTGGTGTGCGGCAAGGAAATATCGCGGATTTCCGCCCCTGCATCTTTCAGCATCGCGGTGCCATCGGCCCAAAGCTTTTCGATCTCTTCGGGCATGCCGTCCATACGGTATTCTTGTGGAATACCGATCACCTTGCCCTTGATGTCACCGGTCAGCATCGCCTCGAAATCCGGCACCGGGATATCGGCGCTGGTGCTGTCCTTGGGGTCATGACCGCACATCGCCTCAAGCATGATGGCCGCATCACGCACATCCTTGGTCATCGGGCCCGCCTGATCCAGCGAGGAAGCAAAGGCCACGATGCCCCAACGCGAGCAACGGCCATAGGTGGGCTTGATACCGGTAATACCGGTGAAGGCGGCAGGCTGACGGATCGAACCGCCGGTATCCGTGCCGGTCGCGGCAAGGCAGAGATCGGCGGCAACCGCACTGGCCGACCCACCCGAAGACCCGCCGGGCGTCAACTCCTGCCCGCCCGCTTTCCACGGGTTCACGGCATTGCCGTAAACGCTGGTTTCATTGGACGAGCCCATGGCGAACTCATCCATGTTGAGCTTGCCAAGCATCACCGCACCTGCATCAAACAGGTTTTGCGTGACGGTCGACTCATACTCGGGCTTGAACCCTTCGAGAATACCGCTGGCCGCTTGGCTGACCACGCCTTTTGTGCAGAAGAGATCCTTGATCCCCAAGGGGATACCGCACATCGCGGGCGCATCGCCCCCCTTGATCCGCTCATCCGCCGCCTTGGCCTGATCGCGCGCCAGATCCGACGTATCGTGCACGAACGCGTTGAGCGCCCCTGCCCCTTCGACAGCCCCAAGGCAGGCCTCGGTCAGTTCCGCGCTTGTCACCTCGCCCTTGCGCAGGGCATCGCGGGCGGCGGCGATGGTCAGTTTGTTCAGATCGGTCATTATTCCACCACCTTCGGCACGGCAAAGAATCCTTCACGCGCATCGGGCGCGTTGGACAGAACCTTTTCGGGCATGCCCCCCTCGGTCACCCTATCCTCGCGCCGTTTGAGGCGCATAGGGGTGACACTGGTCATTGGCTCAACACCTTCAACGTCCACTTCGCTCAATTGTTCGATAAAGCCGAGGATGTTGTTGAATTCCTCCGCCAGCGCGGGCAGTGCATCGTCTTCCACGCGGATGCGGGCCAGCTTGGCCACCTTGGCGGCGGTTTCCTTGTCGATCGACATTGCCTGATCTCCCGTATTTCGGTTGCCTTGCGTTTAGCGTCGCAGGCCATGACCCGCAAGCACCCCGACCACGCAAATCCCCCTTTTCGCGGATCAAACCCATGTTAGGCTTGGGGAAACAACATTATGGAGGACAAGATGAAAATCATTTGGCTGGGCCATGCCTCGTTCCGGATCGAAATCGGCGGTCAGTGCCTGCTTGTTGACCCTTGGCTGACAGGCAACCCGATGATGCCTGAAGACAAACGCGACAAAGCCACCCAAGGGGCTACGCATATCCTTCTGACCCATGCGCATTTTGACCACGTGTCAGACGTTCTTGGCGTCGCGAAAGCACAGGAAATCCCCGTCGTCGGACAATTCGATTTGATGTCCTATTGGGAAAAAACCGAAAAGATCGAGGTTGTCGGCTTCAACAAGGGCGGCACCGTGGACCTTGGGGGCGTCAAAGTAACGATGGTGCATGCGGTGCATTCCTCAAGCTTTGGGGGCGAAAATGGACCCAATGTGCCGGGCACCGAATGCGGCTACATGATCGAAGGCGAAGGCCGGACGATTTACGTCTCGGGCGATACTGACGTCATGGCCGACATGAAAATTTTCAACGCGTTGCACAAACCCGATATCGGCATCCTGTGTGCAGGCGGGCATTTCACCATGGACATGCGCCGCGCAGGGTATGCCGCCAAGGAATTCTTTGACTTCAAAACCGTGATCCCTTGTCACTACAAGACCTTCCCCATCCTCGAACAATCGGCCGAGGAACTGGCCAAGGCCCTGCCCGGGGTGGACGTGATCGAGCCCGAGGTCCTGGTGCCGATCGAGCTGTGATTTGGGGGGCTTTGCCCCCGGGGCCCTTGGCCCCTCCCCCAGGATATTTTGCAAAAAGTAGAAAGGATTAGAGGCGTTTTGCCTTGAAGAAGTCAGTCAGCAGGGCTTCGGCCTCCACCGCGCTGATGCCATCGTAGACCTCCGGAGCATGATGGCATTGCGGGTGGGAAAAGACCCGCGCGCCATGCGCCACCCCTCCGGACTTTGGATCGCCCGCCCCATAGTATACCCGCGCGATGCGGGCTGCCGAGATGGCCGTGGCACACATCGCGCAAGGCTCTAGCGTGACATAAAGCGCGTGGCCCGGAAGGCGTTCGCTGCCCGCTTTGACGCAGGCCTCGCGGATCACGAGAATTTCGGCATGCGCGGTGGGGTCGTGCAATTCACGAGTACGGTTGCCCGCCTGTGCCACCACTTGGCCGCGCGGATCTACGAGCACGGCACCAACAGGAACCTCGCCGCGGTCTGCGGCGGCGCGGGCCTCGGACAGGGCCAAATCCATGTGGCTGGTGAAACGCATACTCCCTATTGCCGCGCGATCCGTGCTTTCGCAAGCCCGGGCTTTGCGCTAATCGGGGCGCATGACAGAAAGCCAACATAAGGGCGAGCGGATCGCCAAGGTTATTGCCCGGGCCGGCGTTGCCAGCCGGCGCGAAGCCGAACGCATGATCGAGTCCGGCCGGGTCAAGGTCAATGACAAGGTCATCGAGCGGGCGGCCCTGAACGTAACGGACAAGGACAAGGTAACCGTGGATGGGCGGGACTTGTCAGCCCCCGAACCGCCGCGGCTTTGGCTCTATCACAAGCCCACGGGCCTTGTGACCACAACCCGCGACGAGCAAGGCCGGGCAACGATTTATGACGAGCTACCCGAAGACCTGCCACGCGTGATGAGCGTGGGGCGGTTGGACCTCAATTCCGAAGGCTTGCTATTGTTGACCAATGACGGTGGGATCAAGCGCAAGCTGGAACTGCCTTCGACCGGATGGCTGCGCAAATACCGGGTGCGCGTGAAAGGCCGACCAAGTGACAAAACATTGGAGCCGCTGCGGCAAGGCATTGAAATAGAAGGCGAAAAGTTCCAATCCATGACCGTTTCGCTGGACCGGCAACAGGGTGCCAACGCCTGGGTGACGGTGAGCCTGCGCGAGGGCAAAAACCGCGAGATCAGACGCGCGATGGAGGCTGTGGGGCTGTCGGTGAACCGTTTGATCCGCATCTCTTACGGGCCATTCCAACTTGGCCAATTGAAGCGCGGAGAGGTACAGGAAATTCGCCCCCGGGTTCTGAAGGATCAGCTTGGGATGCAGGGCGAGGACGACAAGAAACCCGGCAAACCGACCCCGAAGCGGACCCGCCGGAAACCGGGCAAACCGCGGCAAAAATAGCTTTCGGTCAAACCTCGGATTTTTGCCGGTATTACTTTGGTGAATAAGATGCCCTACCCCGGCACCTGCCAGCTTTTGCGGTAGGCGCGCGGCGACATGCCGTACCGCTTGCGGAATCGCGCGCCCATCTGCGAGGCACTGTTAAAGCCGGTGGCCGCCGCGATCTCGGCCACGCTTAGATCGGTTTCATTCAACAGCGCATGGGCCCGGGCGATCCGCAAATCCATGTAGAATTGCGCCGGGGTGGTACCGACGTGACCGGTGAACAGCCTTTCAAGCTGACGCCGCGAAATGCCCAGCTGCTCGGCCAGTTTCCCGATCTCAAGCGGGGCTTCGATGGTTTCGTTCATCGCCCGCATGGCGGCGATCAGATGGGGGTTGCGGCTACTGAGGGCATGGGAAAAGCCCGATCGCTGCGGTGCCTCATGAGTGGAGGCGCGGAAATGCAGGCACATGTCGGCCACCACGCTGGCCAAATCCGCGCCATGATCGCGCTCAATCAGATGCAGCATCATATCTGTGGCGGCACTTCCCCCGCCACAGGTAATCAAGCCTCGGTCAATCTCGTAAAGCGCGCCGGAGGGTTCCAGCCCGATGAAACGCTCGATGAAGGCGGGCTGATTTTCCCAGTGCAAAGTAAAGCGCCGCCCTTCCAGAAGCCCGGCGCGGGCAAGCGCGAAAGCCCCGGTGCAAATCCCGCCCACGGTACAGCCAAAGGCACGTTGGCGGCTGATCCAGCGGGTGGCGCGGGCGCTGACGGTTTCGGTTGGCTCGATCCCGGCGCAAACGAAGGCCAAGGCCTCGCGCGGGACATCCTGCAAGCCGCTGTCGGGCGTGATCGTCACCCCGCAGGAGCACGAGACCGGGCCGCCATCCTCGCTCATCAAGAACCAACGATAGAGTTCTCGCCCGGCCACCTGATTGGCCACGCGCAGCGGCTCAAGCGCCGAGGTGAAGGCCAACAGCGTGAGTTTAGGCAGCAACAGAAAGTGCACGTCCCGTGGCGGGCCGTCGTAATCCACCCGAAAACTGGCCGCACCGCGGGGCACGAAACTACGTGTCATCATGTGCTTTGGATATCACGGCCAATCCGGCGTCATAGGGTAAAGACACGCGTTTCATTTTGTTTTTGCGACAAGCCTGGGCTAAAGCGCCCCCTCACATGTAACGAACGAGGGGCTTTCAAACATGGCCGATCTGTTGACTATCGAAAACCTGGGTAACTTGCTTATGCTGTGCTTTTTGCAGGCGGTGCTGGGCTTCGACAACCTGCTTTATATCTCGATTGAATCGCAGCGCGCTCCGGTGGCACAGCAAAAAGCGGTGCGCTACTGGGGCATCATCATTGCTGTGGCGTTACGGGTGATACTGCTTTTCACCATGATCCAACTGATCGACGCCATGGCCGAGCCTTTTTATATCTTCGATTGGACAGGCGTGATCGAGGGCGGCGTGAACTTTGCCACCTGTGTCTTCATCATTGGCGGGATTTTCATCATCTACACCGCCGTCAAGGAAATCGGCCATATGCTGACCGTCGAGAAACTGGATACAGATATGGCCGGAAAATCCGGCAAGTCGGCGACACAAGTCATCATGCTGATCGTGACGATGAACCTGATCTTCTCGTTCGATTCGGTGCTGTCGGCCTTAGCAATCACCGATGTTTTCCCGATCCTGGCCTTCGCGATCATCCTCTCGGGGCTTGCCATGCTGGTTCTTGCCGATGGTGTAACGGCCTTTCTTGAGAAAAACCGGATGTACGAGGTTCTGGGCCTGTTCATCCTGTTGATCGTGGGGGTTGTTTTGCTGGGCGAAGCGGGCCAAGCGGCGGCCCACGCCATGCATGACGATGCGCTGGCACTTAAGTTCTTTGGCTACGAAGTGATCCCAATGTCCAAGACTACCTTCTATTTCTCGGTCCTCGTTCTCGTGGCCGTCGAAGTGATCCAATCGGGCTATACCCGCAAACTCAATGCCGAACGGCGGACCGCCCCGCGGCATTGACCCGCGCCGGTGGCGCACTGTCCGAACGCCGTGAGGCGGTGCGCCACTCACCCGAATCTTCCCCCTAGCATGCAAACGCAGCATGGCCTAAGTTCCTTGTGAACCGCTGGGCTATGGGGGATTTATGTCCGATACCGGGTTGCAAAAACTGGCGTTTTTTCTGCTTGTTGCATTGATGCTTTACGTCTCAATCGCAGGAGGCGCTTGATATGGCCCAAAGATACGGCGGGAAATACAGCCCCGATGGCGGGCAAGGCGGGCCTGCACCGGTGGATCGCGGCAGTTTCCAAGGCGCGAAACGTACCAAGGCCGGTGGGCGAGTGAACCTGCTGTTTCTTGCCCCTTTGCCTCTGATTTTCAAGGCCTTCACGTCTGAGCCGATTGACATGGCGATGTATCTGGCCGCGCTTGGCCTGTTGATCTTGGCGGCGTGGCTAACGCGTGAAGGGATCTTGGCACAGGAGGCCTATGAGGCGCGCAAAGTGGCGCGACGCCCTGCCCTGCCGCGCAAGATCGTGGGGTCGCTGGCCACCGGGTTAGGCCTCGGGATTGCGGGGTTCGCCGGATTTGGGGCGCTGGAGGCTGTGATTTTCGCCGCGCTGGGCGCGGTGATCCACAGCTTTGCCTTCGGGCTGGACCCCTTGAAAGACAAGGGCGCCGAGGGCGTGGACATGTTTCAAACCGACCGCGTGGCGCGCGCCGTGGACGAGGCGGAAAAGCACCTGGTCGCGATGTCGGAGGCGATCAAGCGCGCCGGCGACCGACAGCTCGAGGGCCGTGTTGAGCGGTTCAAATCCACCGCACGCGACCTCTTTCGCACGGTCGAGGAAGACCCCCGCGACCTGACGGCGGCACGCAAGTACCTGTCAGTTTACTTGCTGGGGGCCAAGGACGCGACGGTGAAATTCGCCGATATCTACAGCCGCAACCGCGATAGCGCAGCGCGGCAGGATTACCTGACGCTTCTGGACGATCTGGAAGGCAACTTTGCCGCCCGGACAGAAAAGCTACTGCTGGATGATCGCAGCGATTTGACGATTGAAATTGACGTGCTGCGCGACCGGTTGCAGCGCGAGGGCATCCGCCCGGACAGCAACAACGAGTAAGGGGACAACCATGTCAGAGAATACCCGTCAGAAAGCCGAGGCCGCGCTGGCCGAGGTCGAGGAAGTCAGCCGCGCGATCCTGCCCGAACCGGCGGATGCCAATTCGATTGTCCCGCTTGAAAGCGCCGATGCACCTGTGGGGGCCGAAATCCGCAAACGGATGGACGAGATCGACATGGGCGATACCAATTCGATCGTCTCCTTCGGCTCCGCCGCGCAGGCCGAATTGCAGGAAATCTCGCAAAGCATGTTGCACGGTGTGCGCAACAAGGATGTGGGGCCGGCCGGGGATTCCTTGCGTGGGATCGTGACGACCATTCGCGGTTTCTCGGTGTCGGAACTAGATGTCCGCCGCGAGAGGACATGGTGGGAAAAACTTTTGGGTAAAGCTGCCCCCTTTGCCAAGTTCACCGCCCGTTTTGAGACCGTGCAAGGCCAGATCGACAAGATCACCGACGAGTTGCTGCACCATGAGCATACCCTGCTCAAGGATATCAAATCGCTGGACCTGCTTTATGAAAAAACCCTGCAATTCTACGACGAACTGGCCCTTTATATCTCGGCAGGCGAAGAAAAACTGAAAGAGCTGGATGAAAAGATCATCCCGGCCAAGGAGGCCGAAGTTCAGGCCGCGCCGGAAAACGACCAGGTGATCAAGGCGCAGGAATTGCGCGATCTGCGCGCCGCCCGCGACGATCTGGAACGCCGGGTGCATGACCTCAAGCTGACCCGTCAGGTGACCATGCAATCGCTGCCCTCGATCCGCTTGGTGCAGGAAAACGACAAATCGCTGGTCACCAAGATCAACTCGACCCTCGTCAACACCGTGCCGCTTTGGGAAACCCAACTGGCCCAAGCCGTCACCATCCAGCGCAGCGCCGAAGCCGCAGCCGCGGTGCGGGACGCCAATGACCTGACCAATGAATTGCTGACCTCGAATGCCGAAAACCTGCGCGAAAGCAACAAGATGATCCGCGAAGAGATGGAGCGCGGCGTTTTCGATATCGAAGCGGTCAAGAAGGCCAATGCCGACCTTATTGGCACCATCGAGGAAAGCCTGCAGATCGCCGACGAAGGCAAGGCCAAGCGCGCCGCCGCCGAGGAAGACCTCAAGAAGATGGAAACCGAATTGCGCGATACGCTGGCCTCGGCCAAGGCGCGCAAGGATGGCGTGGGCGACAACACCGGCACTGCCGTGCCGAAGGCCTAAGCCAAATGGGCAAGGCGCATCGCACACTGCATGCAGGGCTTACAGGGCTGGCATTGCTGGCCCTGTCGGCTTGTATGGCGGCGCCGCCTGCTCCGCCCTCGACCAAACCGCAGGCGCGCCCGGCGGGCATGGCTCCGGCTCCCCGGCCCGGGCCGGCCCGGGCCGAGCCGTCACAACGCAGCCGGAACCTTGCGCGCTATTATTCCGCCGTGCAGGCCGATTTGCTGGCTCAAGGGCTGTTGCGCACGGGTGGCGGCGGGGTGGACACGCCCTATACCGACACCGACGTGATGCGCAACTTCGAGCGGATCGCCTTTTATGACGAATATGCCCGCGACGGGGGCTTCAGGCGTGCCGCCGACACGCCCGGCGGGTTGCGCAAATGGACAGGCCCGGTGCGTATGGCGGTAGAATTCGGCACCAATGTGCCGCGTGATCAGCGCGCCACCGATCAATCCATGGTCAACAGCTATGCCGCGCGCCTTAGGCAGATCACTGGCCACCCGATCAGCGCGGGCAGTTCAAAACCCAACTTCCACGTCCTGTTCATGAGCGAGGACGACCGCGACCAAGCGGTCAACCGCATCCAACAGATCGTGCCCAACATCGGCACCAATTCACTGGCCCTGTTCCGCACCTTGCCGCGCTCGATCCATTGTCTTGTCGTGGCCTTTTCCGACAGCAACAATGACTATCGCTATAGCCGCGCAATCGCGTTTATCCGCTCGGAACACCCCGAATTGATGCGCCGCTCTTGCGTTCATGAAGAACTTGCCCAAGGGCTTGGGCTTGCCAATGACAGCCCACAGGCGCGGCCTTCGATTTTCAATGACGACGATGAATTCGCGCTGCTGACCACCCATGACGAGGAATTGCTGCGCCTGCTTTACAACCCGGCGCTGAAACCCGGCATGACTCCGGATGAGGCCCGCCCAATCATCCGCCGCATCCTGTTGGGCAGCGGGCCGATCTGACGTATATGAAGGAGACCTGAAATATGGGTATTTTCGATTTTCTGACTGGTGAGTTCATCGACGTCATCCATTGGGTCGACGACAGCCGTGATACAATGGTCTGGCGTTTCGAGCGCGAAGGCCATGAGATCAAGTACGGTGCCAAGCTGACCGTGCGCGAGGGGCAATCGGCGGTTTTCGTGCACGAGGGCCAACTGGCCGATGTCTTTACACCTGGCCTTTATTTCCTAGAAACCAACAACATGCCGATCCTGACGACCCTCAATCATTGGGATCACGGCTTCAAATCGCCTTTCAAATCCGAGGTGTATTTCGTCAACACCACCCGCTTCAGTGATCTGAAGTGGGGCACGAAAAACCCCATCATGCTGCGCGACCCCGAGTTCGGGCCGACCCGCATTCGCGCCTTCGGCACCTATGCGGTGAAGGTCAGCGACCCGGCCAAATTCCTGACCGAGATCGTCGGCACCGATGGTGAGTTCACCATGGACGAGATCAGCTATCAAATCCGCAATATCATCGTGCAGGCCTTTTCGCGGATCATCGCAGGTAGCGGCATCCCGGTGCTCGACATAGCTGCCAATACCCAGGATTTGGGCAAGCTGGTGGCGGCGGAAATTACCAAGGTGGTCTCCGAGTACGGCCTGGTGATCCCCGAATTCTATATCGAGAACATCTCGCTTCCCCCTGCGGTGGAAGAGGCATTGGACAAGCGTACTTCGATGGGTCTGGCCGGTGACCTGGGCAAGTTCACGCAGTATTCCGCGGCCGAGGCCATGACCTCCGCCGCTGGCACACCCTCGGGCGGTGGCGGCATGGGTGCGGGCCTTGGGATGGGTATGGGCATGGCCATGGCGCAGAACATGGCGGACCAAAAGCCTTGGGGGGCGCAGGCGCCGCAATCATCGCCCGCCGCTCCGCCGCCTCCGCCGGTGGAGCATGTCTGGCATATTGCCGAAGGGGGCGAGACCAAGGGGCCCTACTCCAAGGCCGCACTTGGCCGGATGGCCACCGAAGGCAAGATCAGTCGTGACACCTATGTTTGGACTGCCGGGCAGGATGGCTGGATGCGGGCCGAGGACGTGCAGGAACTGGCGCAACTGTTCACCATTTTGCCGCCGCCCCCACCGGGGGCGTGATCCCCACCTCGTGATCGCCGCCGCGCGGGCCCTGACCTGTCGCGGTGTGCCTTGCCCTGACAGGTGATCGTCATGACAGCCAGTCCCGTCGAAGAACACCGCTTTCCCTGCGATCAATGCGGGGCGGATTACCGGTTTGCCCCAGACAGGGGTGAATTGGTCTGCGATCACTGCGGCCATACCGAAGCGATTTCCCAATCAGGCCCGTGGCAAAGCACAATCCGGGAGTTGGATTTCCGCCGTGCCTTGGCGCAGGACCTGCCCGAACAGGAGATCGAGGAAACCCGCGTTCTGAACTGCCCCAATTGCGCGGCGCAGGTGGAATTCGACGCCAGCGTGCACGCCGCCGAATGCCCGTTTTGCGCAACCCCCGTTGTGACCGACACCGGCTCGCACCGCCACATCAAGCCACGTGGTTTGCTGCCATTTGCCTTGGACGAGGAAAAGGCACGCGAGGCGATGAACGATTGGCTGGGGGGGCTTTGGTTTGCGCCCAACGGGTTGCAGGCCTATGCCCGCAAGGGGCGGAAGATGCAGGGGATTTACGTCCCCTACTGGACCTTCGATGCCGACACAGCCTCGCGATACAGCGGTGAGCGTGGGACGATTTATTACGAGACCCAAACCGTTTATCGCGATGGCAAGCTCGAACAAGTACGCGTGCCCAAGGTCCGTTGGCAGCGGGTGTCGGGGCGCGTGGCGCGGTTTTTCGACGATGTGCTGGTGCTGGCCTCACGTAGCCTGCCCAAGCGGTTTACCGATGCGTTGGAACCGTGGGATTTGTCGGCCCTTGAACCCTACAACCCCGAATACCTCGCAGGCTTTCGCGCCGAGGGTTACACGGTTGAGTTGGGGGAGGGCTTCACCGAGGCGCGCGCCCATATGGACCGGGTGATCGCCCGCGATGTGAAGTTCGACATCGGCGGGGATCGGCAGCGCATCCACGACATCCAAACCCGGGTCAGCGATGTCACCTTCAAGCATGTGCTGCTGCCGGTCTGGCTGGCGGCCTATAAATACCGTGGCGAAACCTATCGGTTCGTCGTCAATGGCCGGACCGGGCGGGTGCAGGGCGAACGGCCTTGGTCGGCATGGAAGATCACCTTTGCCGTTGTCATCGGCCTGCTGATCGCGGGCGCCGTGGGCTATGCCGTGGCGATGAATGAAGGGCAATTCTGATGGTGCGCAGCCTGAAGAACGTTCAGGTGATATCGGCCCATGCCGAGGGCGAGGTGGGTGATGTGATCACCGGCGGCGTGGCCACGCCGCCCGGCGAAACCCTATGGGATCAATCGCGCTTTATTGCCCACGATAACACCCTTCGGCAGTTCGTTTTGAACGAACCGCGCGGTGGTGTCTTTCGGCATATCAATCTACTTGTCCCGCCCAAGGACCCGCGCGCCGATATGGGGTTCATCATCATGGAGCCCTGCGATACGCCGCCCATGTCCGGCTCCAATTCGATCTGCGTGGCAACGGTTCTTTTGGATTCCGGGATCATCCCGATGCAGGAGCCGGTCACAAAGCTGACGCTGGAAGCCCCCGGCGGGCTGGTTGAGATACGCGCCGACTGTGCGGGTGGGAAGGCGCAGCGGGTTCACGTAACGAACATCCCGTCTTTCGCCGCAGAAATGAATGCGGAAATCGAGGTGCCGGGACTGGGCAGCCTGACCGTCGATACCGCCTTTGGCGGGGATAGTTTCGTGGTTGTGGATGCCGAAGGTTTAGGCTTTGACCTGGTGCCAGAAAACGCCCGACCCCTCGCGGAACTTGGCACGCGCATTACTAGGGCAGCAACCGAACAGTTGGGCTTTCACCACCCCACAAATCCCGATTGGCAGCATATCTCCTTCTGCCTCTTCACCCATGCCCCGCGCGAAACCGACCAAGGGCTTGAGGCGCGGCACGCCGTGGCCATCCGCCCCGGCAAGATTGATCGCTCCCCCACCGGCACGGCCCTGTCGGCGCGCATGGCGCTGTTGCACGCACGCGGGCAGATGGGCAAAGGGGATCGCTACGCTGCGGCCTCGCTGATCGACTCGCGCTTCGAGGGACGGATCAAGGCCCTGACCGAGCTTCAAGGCACCCCTGCCGTGATCCCTGAAATCTCGGGCCGGGGATGGATCACCGGCATGCACACCCATATGCTCGACCCCGATGATCCATGGCCGCACGGGTATCGCCTCTCCGATACATGGCCCAACGATAAGGACAATGAGGCATGAGCCAAGCCGACACTCTGCGCGAGACCCTTGATGCGCGCTATTCCTGCCGTGCCTACCGCCCCGATCCGGTGTCAGCGGAGGTGATTGCCGAGGTGGTCCGCGATGCGGGCCGCGCGCCGTCGTGGTGCAATGCGCAGCCATGGCAGGTGGTCGTCACCCAAGGCGCGGAAACCGAAGCCTTCCGCACGGCCCTTCTGGCCGAGGTGGAGCGCGGCAAACCCGGGGCCGACATGCCATGGCCCGAAGGTTATCCCGGCGTTTACGGCGAGCGGCGGCGCACCTGCGGCTATCGGCTTTATGAGGCTGTCGGCATCGCCCGGGAGGATCGCGCAGGTCGCGCCGAGCAATCCATGCAGAACTATCACCTGTTCGGCGCGCCGCATGTGGCGATTATACATGCCGAGGCGGCCCTTGGCCCATACGGGGCTATGGACACCGGCGGCTTTGTCACCGCCTTTCTGTTGGCGGCCACGGCGCGGGGCTTGGGCACCATCGCGCAAGCCTCGGTCGCGGCCTATCCTGATCTGATCCGCGCACATTTCGACCTGCCCGACACGCGCAACATCCTTTGCGCCATCAGCTTTGGTTACCCCGACCCGGACCACCCTGCCAACCAATTCCGCACCGAGCGCGCGGCGCTTGACGATATCCTAGACCTGCGCGGTTGAGCCAAGGAAAGGACCCCGACCATGCGCGCGCTTTTGCAACGTGTCTCCCACGCCTCGGTCACTGTCGACGGCCAAGTGATCGGCCAGACCGGCCCCGGCCTTTTGGTACTGATATGCGCCATGCAGGGCGACGCGCAGGCGCAGGCCGACCAATTGGCCGCCAAGATCGCCAAGCTGCGGATTTTCACTGATGAGGCGGGCAAGATGAACCGCTCGATCCGCGATATCGGCGGATCGGCCCTTGTGGTCAGTCAATTCACGCTGGCCGCCGATACATCGCGCGGCAACCGCCCCGGGTTTTCCACCGCGGCATCCCCCGACGAGGGCAAGCAGCTTTACCAGTATTTCGCAGAACAATTAGCTGACCAAGGCCTGCCCGTGGAAACCGGGGAATTTGGCGCCGACATGAAGGTGGAATTGCTCAACGATGGACCGGTGACCATCTGGATGGACACCGATTCAGGAAAAGGGCGCGGCATGACTTTATCGAAACGAGGCCGGGTGCCCGAGGCCTGAGAAGCGCGGTTTCAGGATATCGCGGGCCAAACCGCAAAATCCGGCTCCGGCGCCTGTGCTGGCCGACCGCTATTCGGTGGACATCGACGGCCTGCGTGATCCGCCCATAAGGTGACCCCCGCGCTGATCACCATCGGCGGACGCCTGAACCTCTTTGAACATTCCGTAGCCAAGGCCCGCGCCGTGGCCGTGGAGGTCGCCGCCCTCCGGGCCGAATTCACGACCCTGCACTACGCCACCTGAGGGGGCCGAAATCTTTGAAGAAATCGTCGCAGGCCACGGGTGGCTCACGTCTCGTAATAATCGCGGTACCACGCCACGAAACGCTTGATCCCCTCATGCACATCGGTCTGCGGGCAATAACCCGTCAAATCCTGCAATAGTGTGGCATCGGCCCATGTGGCCGGAACATCGCCTTTCTGCATCTCCATCATGTTGCGCGTGGCACTCATACCCAGCGCCTCTTCGATGGCTTCAATGAAATCCAGCAAACGCACGGTTTGCGAATTGCCGATATTGACAACCCGATAGGGTGCCACAGGTGACAGGCTGTCTTGTGCGGCAATCTCATCTGGGTTTTCAGGGCGCTGCGGGACTGCATCGATCAACAGCCGAATGCCCCGCACCAGATCGTCTATGTAGGTGAAATCGCGGTACATGTCACCGTGATTATAAACGTCAATCGGCTGCCCTTTAAGGATCGCATCAACGAACTTGAAATACGCCATGTCCGGCCGTCCCCACGGGCCGTAGACAGTGAAGAACCGGAACATCGTGGTCGGAATATTCCACAGATGCGCATAAGAATGGCCCAATGCCTCACCCGCCTTTTTGGTCGCGGCGTAAACGGTCATCTGCGTATCGGCTTTTTGCGTCTCGCGGTAAGGCATTTCCGTTTCGGCCCCGTAAACCGAACTGGTCGAAGCCATCAGCAAATGCTTGACCGCGTGGCGCCGCGCCACTTCCATCACATTAAAGCTGCCCATGACATTGGCGTCGATGTAGGCGCGCGGATTTTCAAGACTGTAACGCACCCCCGCTTGGGCGGCCAGATGGACGATGACTTCCGGACGAAACTCATCTGTGATGCGGTTCAGGGTTTCCACATCCTCAAGCATCGCCTCGACCCCGACGAACCCGGGGTGCTGCGACAGCATCTGGTGCCGACGCCGCTTGAGGCCCACGTCGTAATAATCGGTCATCCCGTCAAGGCCCAGAACGGCATGCCCCTCGCGCAATAACAGGTCTGACAGATGATAGCCGATAAACCCCGCAGTTCCGGTGATGAAAACCCGTGTCATGCGCCCCTGCCCCTTATTCTTATGCCATTTACCGTGGCGTCAACGCCTATGGTTCACAAGCAAAATTGCTTGCCGCAAGTCAATGTATTTCTCCGAGCGGACAATTTCCGACTAATTCAGTCATATAATTGTTGACCCATGTGGCCCACATGGTATCTGACAAAATTAGTAAACATTGGAACCTCAGGAGGACCTTATGTCATCCCTTCGCACCACATCCATCCTCGCCCTTGCCGCCAGCATCGCGCTGGGGGCCGCCGTTCAGGCCAAGGCCGAAGACTTGAACCTTTATTCCTCGCGCCACTACGACACCGATGAACGCCTCTACAGCGACTTCGAAGAGATGACCGGCATCACCATCAACCGCATCGAAGGCAAGGCTGATGAGTTGATCGCGCGCATGAAGGCTGAAGGTGACAACTCCCCCGCCGACGTTTTGCTGACGGTCGACACCTCGCGCCTTGAACGCGCCAAGAACGAAGGCGTCTTGCAGTCGGTGGACAGCGATGTTCTGGAAAACCGCATCCCGGCCTACCTGCAAGACGACGACAACCAGTGGTTTGGCTTCTCGCAACGCGCGCGCATTATCTTCTACGACAAAACCGATGTGGAGAATCCGCCCAAATCCTATGTCGAACTGGCCGACCCCGCCTACAAGGGCATGGTTTGCCACCGTTCTTCAACCAACGTCTATTCCCTGACGCTGCTGTCGTCGGTCATCGAAAACCACGGCGAAGAGGCCGCCAAGGAATGGGCCAAAGGCGTGGTCGACAACTTCGCACGTGACCCCCAGGGCGGCGACACCGATCAGCTGCGCGGCCTGGTTTCGGGTGAATGCGATGTCTCGGTCGGCAACACCTATTACTTCGCTCGCGCATTGCGCAGGGACGTCAGCGGCCTGCCCGCCGACGCCATGGAAAACATCGGCTGGGTCTTCCCCGCGCAGGATGCCGAAGGTGCGCACATGAACCTTTCGGGTGGCGGCGTGGCGGCCCACGCGCCCAACCGCGACAACGCGGTGAAATTCCTTGAATACCTCGCCTCAGATCAAGCGCAGAAGTATTTCTCGGCGGGCAATGACGAATATCCGGCCGTACCCGGTGTCGGCCTCAGCGACTCGGTTGCCCAACTGGGTATCTTCAAACCCGATGACGTCGACCTGAGCGAAGTGGCGAAAAACGTGCCCACCGCGCAAAAAATCTTTAACGAAGTGGGTTGGAAATAACCCGCCCCCTAAGCTCACACCAAACGGGCGCGAGGCACCTCGCGCCCGTTTTCATTTGCGCCAGCTTATGGCACCAAGAAAAAGACGGCGCGTTTCTTGAGCGGATACCAAAAGCCGCCCTTCTGGGCGGCTGAAAAACGTCTACGTGAACGTAGGGCGGCAAGACTAGCCATGTATCCCGGGTAAACCTGCCTCGAGCCTGTCGGCACGGCAGAAATCCATTCCAATCTTCCTCGGTTTCTTCAAAACGCCGAATGCCCCGAAGGCGAATGGCCCTGTGTTCAGGCATTCGAGTTCAGCTTGCCCATTTGTCACCGAGCGCCCGCAATCTACGGCGGCAAGTAATCGGTCAACGAAGGCCCAATTTGCCCCAACGACGGCAATAACGAGTTACAATCAGCGCAAAACCACGACGCTACATTTGGCGTGCCGGACAACCCTTGCTGCTGTCGACCCAAGCAAAAGGCCCGACAGGCCCGCCCGGTGCGACGCGACAACGATGCAATCCACACGGTTCTTGTTGGCCCAGTTGAGGACCGTGTTCGTCGGATGCCCGGACACGACATGCGTTTCGATATTATCCGAGGGCATCGCCTTCTTGAGCGCCTTGTCAAACCTGTCGATGCTCTCGCGGACCTGATCCTTGGGGAAATACGATCCGACATAGGATGGCAGTTCTTCCACCACCGACAGTACCGAAAGATTTCCATCAGGGGCAAGAAGGCGCTGAGCAGCGTCCAGTTGGGCTTCACAATCGTTTATGTGGTCGGGCGCGACCGGAACAAGGATATTTTTGTACATCTCAATCTCCGATTTACTTGAAGACGCCGGGCAGCCAAGTGGCGATTTGCGGGAACAGGAAGATCAGGGTCAGGCCAAGGAACTGAAGCGCCACGAAGGGGCCGACAGAATTGTAGACATCGCCCATGCTGACATCCCGCGGCAGCACCCCCTTGATCCAGAAAAGGACAAAGCCGAAGGGCGGGGTAAGATAGGCGATCTGGATGTTGACGATGAACAGCGCGCCGAACCACAGTTTGTCGATCCCCAGTTCATCCACGATCGGGATGAACAGCGGGGTACACAGCATGATGATGGCCCAGTCGTCCATGACCATCCCCAGCACGAGGATAATCAGCATCATCATCAACAGGATCCCCGTGCTGCCGCCCGGCATGGAAAGCACCAGATCGGTCAACAGGTCCTGGCTGCCCAACGTGTTGAAGACGTTAAGGTATACCGTCGCGCCGATCAGGATCCACAGGCCCATACCGCTTAGTTTCAGCGTGGACATAAGCGAATCCAGCAGGACGCGCCGGGTCAGCTTGCCGTAAATCAGGTTGATGATGAAGGCGCCCGCCGCTCCGAATGCCGCGGCTTCCGCAGGTGTGGCGATACCGCCCCAGATGATGCCCAAAACGATGACGATAAGCAGGGCAAAGGGCCAGATGCTGAGCACAGCAGTCAGTTTTTCCCTCGGCGTGAACTTTTTCTCCGACGGCAGTGCCGGCCCCAATTCAGGTTGCACACGGCAGCGAACACCGATGTAGATCGTGTAGAATGCTGCCAGCATGAGCCCCGGCATCAGGCCTGCCATAAACAGATCACCAATCGATACCTTGGCCAGCAGGCCATAGAAGATGAACGGAACGCTGGGCGGGATCAACGCGCCCAGGGCACCGCCCGCCGCGATCGAGCCGATGGCGATCCGCCGATCGTAATTGTAACGCACCATGGAAGGATAAGCGATCTGACCCATCGTGGTGGTCGCCGGCGGCGTGATGCCGGTAATGGCCGCGAAGACGGTACAAACCTGAACCGTCCCCATGGCCAGCCCGCCATGGATATGGCCGATCAGTTTATAGACCGCATCATAGGCGGCCTCGGCTATGCCGGAAAACCGGATCAGTGACCCCATGAACAGGAACAATGGTACCGTGACCAGAACCGAATTCCATGGTGTCGAATAGAACGCACTGGGAACGGCAAGCAACGCGCGCGGCTCGACGAGAATGGCAAACAGGACAGCTGTCCCTCCAAGGCCAAACGCAACCGGCAGGCCCATGAACAAGATGCTGAACAAGACCAGAAAATACAGCGCTGTGATTAATTCGAGACTCATGATCTTCGGTTTCCTTACCTAAAGCGCTTCGCGGAAAACCTGAATCACGGATTCTCGCGAAATACGGTGCAACACCCAATCCTTGCGCGCGTTTCACCTTTCTCTGATGGCTCAGCTCAACGGCGGTCGGCGCGCAACGGTCTGGCATTACGCTGGCCTGCCGGGCAGGCCAGCGTAGTCTATTTAGGGTTGTCTGTGACGGGTCACGTCTCAGGGGCCTTATTCCGAAGCGGCCTTGTCTTCGAGAAACTGCTTGTAGATCTCGACACCCTTGGCGTTGCCGTCAGAGGCTTCTGCGACCTGCGGCCATACCTTCTCGATCGACATCTCACGCATCCGTTGAACTTCCTCGTCGCTCATCTCGATCACCGTACCACCGGCATCGCGCAACGCTTGCAAGGCCCCTTCGACACCTTCCGCATGAATGCGGCTGGTCTCAAAGTAGGTTTCCTTGAAGATGCCATCGATCTGTTCGCGCTGCCAATCGGTAAGGGCATTCCAGCTTTCGAGGTTGATGAAAATCTCCTGATGCTGCGCCGGGTTCCAGCCAGGCATGATCGCATAGTCGACCACTTCGTGGAACGACATGTCATCAATCCCGCCTGTGTCCCAGTAGGTCCCGTCGATCGTACCAAGCTTGATGGCAGTATAGATTTCACCGGCATTCATCGACACCGGCGAGCCGCCCACGGTGGAGTGGAAAATCGCCTGCGGTCCGCCCGCGCGCATCTTGCGCCCGGAAAGGTCTTCGATCTTCTCGACCGGGAACTTGGTGAACATCGCGTTCGGGCCTTGGTTGGTCCAGCCGGCCCAGTGCAGGTTGCGCGCATGCGCCGCTTCCTGAACGATGTCGCCAACGCGGTAATCAGGGTTGCCCCACATCACCTCCCAGGCTTCCTCGGCGCTTTCTGCCCCCATGGCCAGACCGAAGGCAAGCATACCCTCCGGCATGTCCCCGCCATAGACCGAGCCCCAACCGGCGTAGCCGTCGGTAACACCCGCAGCCGCAGCACCGAAGGCCTCCGAGCCGCTGACCAATGCGCCGGCCGGCTCGACCCGGATCTTGACGGTCCCCTCGGTGGCTTCCTCGACGGCTTCCACCCATGGCATCAGGCCACCGGCCCAGCCGGCATCGCTTTGGTCGAAAGCGGGCTGAAAGGTCCATTCGGTTACCTCGTCCGGGGGGCCGTCCTGCCCTACGGCAACGCTCGCAGTTACCGCGAAAGCGCCCGCCCACATGGTCGAGTGAATAAATCTATTGATCGTCATTTAGTTTCCTCCTTGTTGATGGTTCGGTCATTTTTTATTGGCCCTGAAAGCGGCAAGCCGCTTTCGAAGGCAGGAATTTCAATCGCGGCCGAAAATGATCTTCAGGTCGCGAATGAAATGTTTCAGCACGATCAGCAGCACCAAGCATGCACTCAGTGGTATCGCGAATTTTATCGGGTAGATGGGAATCGGAATGGCCGTCGGGGTTTGCTGGTTAAGCATCAGCGAAAGCGATGCCGCCTCGTAACCCTTCACGATCAGCGCCCCCAGAAACAGCAAGGCGAATGGCATTGTCAGCACATCCAGAATAGCCTTATTCCGGCTGCTGGCATTCGCGTAAAACAGATCAAGTTTGACGAAACTTTCATGCTGCAGCGCATAAACGCCTCCCGCACAGGCCATGAGAACCATAGCCGCCTGCAATGAAGTTCCTATCCATTGCGACGGCGCGTTAAGCACGTAGCGCATGAAAACGTCCGAGACGCCAAAAGCCATGCAATAAAGGATCAGGAACCAGCCAATATACCCCGCGACCCCGGAGATCGCGCCGGTCAACCACTCAAGCCCGCGCATCAGCATCGTGCAACCTGTCGAGTTTTCATGAGATCGGTCTCCTTCAAGATCGTTATGCCACCTCGGGGCTGCGGTTGCAGTTGGGACAGGCGCCGCCCCTTTGCGGACGCCCTCCTGCGCTCGTCAGTGGGTTTCGCGGCCCACCACGCACCAGATGGCCCTTCACGCGGGCTTGCCCGGTTGATTTGCAGATAAACAGCGCCATGCAATCAGCCCCCCATTTATCACGATAGCACAGATCGGCGCGCCGGTCTCGACTGCGCGATCTCCATTTTACGTTGATACAGCAAACGACATGATCCGGGGGGAGGAAAGATACAGATGCGGCTAAACAAGGGTACAGATTGCCAAGGCGGCACGCGCTCGGATACAACCGCTTTGCCTCGACGTTTGAAAATTCCACCCTCTGTCAGCGAAGGGATCTGTATGGCGGATCCCCCACCGGCGGGGCCTCTCATACCGCCAGGCCCTCCCCTCCGGCCAACGTTGAGAAACCTCATGAATCGCAACAGGATACATAGGTTCAAGCCGCGCCCCTGTGGTTGGATTTCCTGTCGGTTACGCCACGATCTACGCCCTAGGACGCCTTGCCATACTGCCGTTTCGCCACAGACCGGGCATGCCCCGCCCGGCAAATCCACATCGCCCAACTGTCCCCTTTGACGTTCTCAACTGTACCTGTCGCGCCTTTTCGTATCGGCTTACCAATGGTCAGGACACAAAGCGAAAACCAACATGTTTCGCTTGCCCAAGGCGTCGGCCCGGGACTGCGAAACACCAATATAGGGAGAACACCAAATGGGCCAGATCGGTCACTTCATGTCGAATAAACCTTGGGTCGGAACCTCTGACCGAACTGCAGACATTCGCAATCCCGCCACGGGCGCCGTAACCGGACAGGTCGCGCTTGCCAGCAAATCGGACGTCGATACCGTGGTGGACACCGCCGCCGATGCCCTTGCGGATTGGGCTGCGACCCCTCCGGCAAAGCGCGCAGCGGTGATGTTCGAATTCCGCGACCTACTAAAGAAACACATCGACGAACTGGCCAACCTGCTGTCGGCCGAACACGGCAAGACCCTCCCCGATGCAAAAGGTGAAATCGCGCGCGGCATCGAAGTTGTCGAATTCGCCTGCGGTATTCCGCAGCTTCTCAAGGGGGAATATTCCGAAGCCGTCGCCCAGAACGTCGATAGTTTCAGCGTGCGCCAACCGGTGGGCGTGGTGGCGGGGATTACCCCGTTCAATTTCCCGGCCATGGTGCCTCTGTGGATGTACCCGGTCGCCATCGCCTGCGGCAATACCTTCGTGCTTAAGCCCTCGGAAAAGGACCCCAGCGTCGTCATGCGAATTGCCGAATTGCTGACACAGGCCGGGCTGCCCGAAGGCGTGTTCAACGTCGTCAACGGCGACAAGGAGGCCGTGGACGCCCTGCTCGACAATCCCAAGGTCGAGGCGGTCAGTTTCGTGGGCTCGACACCGATCGGCCATTACATCTATACGCGCGGCACCGACAACGGGAAACGCGTGCAGGCCCTGTGTGGCGCGAAAAACCACATGGTCATCATGCCCGACGCGGATATGGAACAGGTAACCGACGCCCTGATCGGATCGGCCTATGGCTCGGCCGGGGAACGCTGCATGGCGATCTCGGTGGCCGTTCCGGTCGGCGAGGAAACCGCCGACAGGCTTGTTGCGGCGCTTGAGCCGCGCATTCGCGCGCTGAAAATTGCACCTTACACCGACCCCGAGTCCGAACTGGGGCCGGTCATTTCGAAACAGAGCTACGACAAGATTCACAACCTGATCGCCGATGGTCTGGATCAGGGGGCAAATCTGGTCGTTGACGGCCGCGATACCACGCTTCAGGGGTACGAAAACGGGTATTTCATCGGCGGTTGCCTGTTCGACAACGTGACAACCGACATGTCGATCTACAAGGAAGAGATATTCGGCCCGGTCCTGTCGGTCGTGCGGGCCGCCGACTATGATACCGCCGTACAGATGATCAACGATCACGAATACGGCAACGGAACGGCGATCTTCACCCGTGACGGCGACGCGGCGCGCAATTTCTGGGCGCGGGCGCATATCGGCATGGTCGGGGTGAATGTCCCCATTCCGGTGCCTGTGGCCTATCATTCCTTTGGCGGCTGGAAGCGGTCGCTTTTTGGCGATCATCACATCCATGGCATGGAAGGTGTCAGGTTCTATACGCGGCTGAAAACCATGACCATGCGCTGGCCGTCGGGCATCCGCACCGGCGCCGAGTTCAATTTCACAAGTGGCAAGGACGCCTGACCACCAGCCACCAAAGCGGCGCCGTTAACCTCCCCGGCGCCGCTTGTCGATCCAATCAGGGAAAACCGCGCCCCACGGCTTGCCTTGCATCCAAGCCCATGCTTCGATCAATTGACGTACTGACATATTTCACGGACCCGTCCAAACTGGGCAGGCCCCAACCCCCACGAGCTTTCGAATGATGCAGCGGCTCACCATCGACAAAACACTGTCCAACGGGCTGCGCGACCAGATCGTTTCGCAGATTTCACGCCTGATTTTCCAAGGCCTTATGCCCAATGGGATGAAGCTTGCATCATGCCGGAAACTGGCCCGCGAACTTGATGTGTCGATCAACACGGTGGTCTCGGCCTATCGCAAGCTGGAAGAGGAACAATTGATCAAGGCCCGCCCCCGGTCGGGCTATTTCGTGTCTTCCGACCACGGCATGCGCCTCGACAATGCCAGGCAGGGCCGGAAGAAAGCCAGCCGGCGCGCGCCTATCGGCGATAAGATCAACAAGCTGCGGCGCGCCGATGACATCGAAACCATCACCCGCCCGCACAACTGGCACGCCTATGATTACCCCTTCGTCTGCAACCAGATCAACGAAGACAGCTTCCCGGTCACCGAATGGCGCGAATGCACCCGACTGGCCATGAGCCGCAAAGACCTCAAGATCTGGTCGGCCGACGGCTTTTACGGCGATAGCGAGGAACTGATCGAACAGGTCAGCCAACGTATTCTTCCCCGCCGGGGCATCTTCGAACCCGGCAGTTCAATTCTGATCACGCTGGGAACCCAGAACGGGCTGTTCATCACAAGCCTGTTGTTCGGAGGGCGTGATCGCATCGCCGCGATGGAAGACCCCGGATACCCGGATGCACGCAAGATCCTGCGGTCGAATTTCGGGGCTTTGAAATTTCAGCCGGTGGATGACGAGGGCATGATCGTCGACGAACGCCTGCGCGACGTCGATCTGGTTTTCGTGACTCCCAATCGTCAGGTGCCGACAACGGTCACCATGTCCGAACGCCGTCGGCAAACGCTTCTGCAAGCCGCCGAGGCCTATGATTTCTATATCGTCGAGGACGACTACGAATGTGACGTGGACTACCGGCACTCCACCCCGTTGCCGCTGCACAGTCTGGATAATACCGGGCGGCTGATTTACCTTGGCAGCCTGTCCAAGGGGCTTTCGCCGGGCTTGCGGCTGGGCTATTTGACCGCCCCAGAGGAATACATCGAGGCGGCGCGCGATTGCCGGGGCATGATGCTGCGCCATCCACCGATGATCCTCCAACAGACCGCGGCCGCTTTCATCCGGCAGGGGTGCTATGACGGGTTACTTCGCAGGCTCCGACAGGATTACGAGCAACGCTGGCGTCTGGCCGACACGATACTTCGCGACCGGCTGCCCGATTTCCTGCAATCAGGGGAATACGGCGGAACGAATTTCGTTCTGGCCAACGACGATCCAAGGCTGAATGCCAAGGCCATTACCGAGGCCGCGCTTGAAAAAGGGGTCATCGTGGAACCACTGGCGCCGTGCTTTTCCGACACTGCAACCGGCGAAAAGTTCTTTCGGCTTGGCGTGTCTTCGATCAACCTTGATCTTATCGAAAGCGGCATTGACCTTTTGCGCGACGCAATCAACGACCTGCGGCGATAAAGCGTGTCGCCGAGCCCCCGAAGCACAGAGCCTCGCTTAATACAATGCAGCACCCTGCCCTTGCGCGCGTCTGCTTTTCGCCGATGCCTCAGCTTGAAAGCGAACCGCCTTTGAGATTCAAAGATGTCTCTTCACGCCCCGTCGCAAGATAATTCCTGATGACCGGGTCGATCCGCCGGCTGTCCGCCGCATAAAGCCCGCATAATCGCAACAGGTCCCGTGGTGCCCTGTAGTCGGCTATGCGTTTCCAAACCACGCCCGACGCAAACGGCGTACGCCGCGGAAGCGAGGCGAGAAAGGACATCTTACCAAACAGGTGTTTTTTGCCTGTGCGGGGGGATCAGAATGGACATGCCCCCCCCTCGTTCTTCTCCTTGTGGGCGATCACGAAGATGAGTCCGTTGTGACAAGCGTTCTTGCCGTCACATTGTGTCCATCGGCGCGAATGCGCGCTGCTGTCGGAAAGCACCACGGCCCGCCGGGTGTGTACCAGACCATCCCGTTCATCACGAAACACGTTCCGGCCACTTTCACAGCCATTTCGCAACAAAATCAGCCGAAAGCTGACTATGGAAGGTCTTCTGAACTCCTATCAGCCTCTTGCCGGGGCTGGAGACTCAGCGCCCCGGCCGCTCTAATCGATCAGCGCGCCGGGGTTCATGATGTTGTTGGGGTCGATGGCCTGCTTGATCTGGCGCAGCACGGTCATCTTGCTGGAACTTGCATGTCTCTGCAGGTCTTTCCGTTTCAGGCGGCCGATCCCGTGCTCCGCACTGATTGATCCATCCAGTGCCAAGGTCGCTTCGTTGATCGCCCTCCGTACACGATTGGCGATGCCGGGGTGGGCTTGCAGGAAGTCGGCCTTGGAGATGCCCTCTGGCGGAAAGACGTTATGGTGAATGTTCCCGTCACCGATGTGACCATAGCTGTTCGTCCGCAACCCCTCGTGAACGCCGGTGATCGCCGAATGCGTTCGCGACACAAACGCGTCGATCTGACCGATAGGCACCGAGGTATCGCTACTGCAGAACGCGCCGGTCTTGCGGTTGGCGTCGGGCGTATGTTCACGCAGCGACCAGAGTGCGCTGCGCTGAGCTTCAGATTCAGCCATCACCACGTCGATCACGCCCCCCTTCTCGATACAGTCCGCCAGCGCCGCTTCGGTTTCGTCACGCACGCCTAGGCTCCCCGCGGCATCGATCAGCAAGTACCAATGATGATCGTCGGCAAAGGGTTTTCTCAGCGTCGGGAAATGCTCGCAAACAAGGTCCACGCCAAAGCCGCTCATCAATTCCATCCCGTTTATACGGTTGCCGATGGCCGCGCGCAGCGCGCGCAGGGTCCGCAAGGCATCAGCCGGCGACGTGATGGCGCAAAAGGCTGTCACGGCCTCTGGATCAAGCGGCTTCAACGTCAGGCTGGCGGCGGTGATGATCCCAAGGGTGCCTTCACTGCCGATCAGCAGATGCCGCAGGTCATAACCTGTGTTGTTCTTGCGCAGGGGGCTCAGTTCCTCCAGCACATCGCCCGACGGCATCACCGCCTCGATCCCCACGCAAAGGTCGCGGGCATTGCCGTGGCGCAGCACCTGTATACCGCCCGCGTTGGTGGCCAGATTTCCGCCGATGGTGCAACTGCCCTTCGACGCCATGCTGAGCGGGAACATCAGGTCGTGCCGCTCGGCCTCGGCGTGGATATTTTCCAGCACACAGCCAGCCTCGGCCACCATCACGAAATCGTCTGGCGACACGCTGCGCACTCGGTTCATTCGCTCCAGCGAAAGGATGATGGCCGCGTCGCTGTCCAGAGAAAGCTGCCCGGCGACCACGCCGGTGCCCCCGCCATAGGGGATAATCGCGATGCCGGCCTCGTTGCACAGCCGCACGATCTGCGACACCTGGCCGGTCGTCTCGGGCAGGACAACGACACAGTCCTTGCCGGTGAAGCTGCCGCGCGGGTCTTCATAGTATCGCGCGGCATCCTGACCGGACTTGCAGCCGGCCTCCCCGACAATCGCCCTGATATCGTTCAAAGTTCTTTCTTCCGCGGTCTTGAAAGCCACCAACTGCCCGGTGCTCCTGTCGTCTGAATCCTCGTTCTGACTCATTCTGTGGCAAAAGCATCCTTTAGCAAGGCAAGATAATTTACGATTATCTAAGCGATCTCTTTAGAAACCGTGCGCCCGCCATGCGCCGTGACCGTCTCGATCAGTTCATCCAGGAACCGCTCGACCAGCCGATATTTCGAGCAATCCGAGCGGCTCAGGATACCCAGCGTCCGCGATGGCGCCGTAGGCCCCAATGAAAGTTTGCGCAGGCTGCCGAAGATCGGGTCCGGCACGCAGAAATCCGGCCCGATCGACACGCCCAGATCATGCGCCACCATGCTCGCGATCGTGTCAAGCGAGCTCATCTCCATCATGTCGCGCACCTTCAGCTTGCGTCGCGCCAGCCAGTCCTGGGCCGACAACGCGCTGTGCCGGATGAAGGGTTTCGCAGACAGGATGCGCTCGGGGTCGGTTTCGGTCACCTCCACCGAGGTCAGCAGCACCAGCTTTTCCACCGCAAAGGGCGTCCAGGTCATCGTGGCCGGCGTCCGGTTCGGCTCGCTGACCAGCGCGGCGTCGACGGTGCCGGTCTCGACCATCTCCTGCAAGGTCGGGCTCAACCCCGGCACCACCCGGATGCGTAGGTCCGGATATTGCCCAATCAGCCCCTTCATCGCCTTGGGCACAAGTCCGCGCAGCGTCGACGGCACCGCCCCCAAAACGATATCCCCGATCAGGCGCGGATCGCCGGTCAGGTCATCAAGGATCGTCTCGTAAGCGGCGACGACCTCCTTCGCCTTGGGCACCATGGCGCGCCCCAGCTGGTTCAGGCGTGGGGACTTCTGCGAGCGGTCGAACAAGGCGACGCCCAGCGTCTCTTCCAGCCGCTTCATCTGCTGGCCCACCGCCGCATGAGTCACGCAGACACGATCCGCTGCAGCATTGAAACTGCCTTCCTCGGCGACAGCGATAAGGGTTTTGAACAGCGAGATCGACATTCTGAGCAGCTTTCACAACAGGGCCAAATACATGACGCACTAAAGCAAAGATTTACGAATAGGAAAAGAATGTTGGTTTGTTAAAGCGTCTCTTTTGCCGCAAGATCGCAACATAAGAACTCATCGAGGAGGAGACCTGCGCGTGAGCATAGACTCAAAGATCGTTGCGGATCTGGTCAAGAACGACGTCAAACTGGTCACGACGGTCCCGTGCAAACAGCTTGCCGGGGTCATAACCGAAATCGACCAGTGCGAAGACATCCACCACATCCCCGCGAACAAGGAAGACGAAGGTATCGGCATCTGTGCCGGGGCGTTCATGGGCGGCAAGCGGTCCGCGATCATCATGCAGAACACCGCACTTGGTGTGACGGTCAACACACTGGTGACGCTGACGCAATTCTACCGCATGCCCCTGCCCATGCTGATCTCATATCGCGGAGAGCTGGGCGAACCCGTGGCCTGCCAGGTGGAGATGGCCGTGCATACCAAGGCGCTGCTGAATCAGCTTCACATCCCGACCTATCACTTCCACCATGAATCCGACGCCGACGAGTTGGACAAGATCCTGGAATACACCTTCATGTGCAACAAACCGGTCGCGATACTGACGGATGCCACCTTCTGGAAAGGGTACTGACATGATTCGATCTGATGTCCTGCGCACGCTGGTCCCGGTGATCTCGGACCATTTCGTCATCTCCAACATCGGCCTGCCCAGCCAAGAATTGCACATGCTGGATGACCAGCCTACCAACTTCTACATGCTGGGGACTATGGGCCTCGCCTCGTCGATCGGGCTCGGCGTGGCACTGGCACAGTCGAAAAAGGTGATCTCGATCGACGGCGACGGCTCGGTCCTGACCAATTTCGGCACGCTGCCCACCATCGCCAACAACGTGGCCGACAATTTCATCCTGCTGATCATCGACAATGGCAGCTACGGCTCGACCGGCGACCAACCGACCTATGCCGGCATGAAGACCTCGCTGGCCAAGGTGGCCGAGGCCTGCGGGTGCGAAAACGTCATCGAGTGTCAGGCCGAAGACTGCGCCTCCGTCATGAAAGACGCACTGGAAGGTGACAGGATGACCGTGATCGTGTGTAAATGCGAAAGCGGGAACATCCCTGTTTCCGTCATCAAGACTGACCCGGTCGTGATCCGCGACCGGTTCATGAACGCGTTGAAGGAGGCCAACGCGTAATCACGGCAGCGAAAGCTGCCGACACAACAGCTTTGGGAGGAATACATGCTGAAAAGAACATTTCTGAAGATGAGCGCGGCGCTGGCCGTGACGGCATCGCTGGCAACCGGTGCCAGCGCGGCCGAACTCAACGGCCCCGTCAATTATATCATCCCGTTCGGACCCGGCGGGGAATCCGACATTTCCGCACGCTTTCAGCAGCCGTTCTTCAAGGACAAGTTCGGTCAGGACATGGTAATTTCGTACCAGCCTGGCGGCGGCGGTGCGGTGGCATGGGCCACGCTCAACGGGCTGACAAATGACGGGCAGACCATCATGGGTGTCAACCTGCCTCATATTATCATCAAGCCCGCGCAAAAGGATGTGGGATTCAAGACTGAAGACCTGAATGTCTTCCACATGTTCCACTTCACGCCGGACGCGATCATCGTGCGCGCAGACAGCCCCTATGAAACGCTCGGAGACCTGATCGAGGACGCCAAGGCGAACCCGGCGCAGGTCACCATGTCGGGTTCGGGCAAGGCAACAGCCAACCACCTTGCGCATATCAAGTTCGACAAGTTGGCCGACGTTCAGACCACCTATGTTCCCTTTAAAGGCACCGGCGCCGCCGTGACCGCGCTTCTGGGCAACCAGGTCAAGGCGGAATGGGGCTATTCCACCGTCGCCGCCACCCAAGGCGAAGAAGTGCGGATGTTGGCCGTTGCGATGGAAGAACGCCACCCGCTTTTCCCGGACGTGCCCACCTTCAAGGAGCTGGGCTATGACATGGTGGGCGGCGCTTATCGCGGGATCGCCCTGCCCAATTCCGCCAGCGACGAAGTCACCCAGATGTGGTCGGACATGATCGCCGAGATCAACAACGACCCCGAGTTCCGTCAGCAGATGCTTGATAACGGCTTTGCGATGCTGGATGTCGAAGCTGATGGCATGGACGATTTCATGGCCGCGCGCAGCGAGGAATATCTCAGCGACGCGCGCGAAGCGGGCCTAATCGAATAAACTGACCCCGCGCAAAGGCCCACCTCATGGAATTCGGTCACTTCCTGTCCGCCCTGACACCGTTCAACCTTCTTCTGGCGTTGTTCGGTGTCGTGGCGGGCACGATCATCGGCTCGATCCCGGGCCTTACCGCAACAATGGCGCTGGCCGTGCTGGTGCCGATCACGTTCAGCATGGACCCCGCTTCGGCGCTGATCCTGCTGGGCGCGATCTATACCGGGGCAATCTATGGCGGGGCCTACGCGGCGATCCTGCTGAACACGCCCGGCACGCCCTCGGCCATCGCCACCACCTTTGATGGCTACCCGATGGCGAAACGCGGCGATGGCGACCTTGCCGTTGCCCTCGCCTGCTTTGGCTCGGTCGTCGGCGGGTTGGTGGGGGCGTTCTCGCTCCTGCTGCTGGCGCCGCCCCTGTCGAAGGTGGCGCTGGCCTTCGGACCGATCGAGTATTTCTGGTTGTCGATCTTCGGACTCTCGCTGATCGCATCGCTTTCCACCAGCAACTTGATGAAGGGACTGGCGGGCGGCGCCTTCGGGATGCTGCTTTCCACCGTCGGCGTGGCCGAAGTTTCGGCCGATATCCGGCTGACCTTCGGCAGCCAGATGCTGGTCGGCGGCTTCGGCGTGATCGGCGCACTGATCGGCCTTTACTGTATCCCGGTGCTGATTGACCTCGTCGCGACGCCCGACCGCCACCTCAAGATGGAAGAGGACGTGCGTTCAGTCCGCATCGGCGAGGCGTTCCGCATCGCCACGCGCTCCAAGTTCAACCTGATCCGATCATCCGTCATCGGCACCCTGATCGGCATCCTGCCCGGCGCGGGCGGCTCGGTCGCCGGGCTCGTCGCCTATTCCGAAGTCAAGCGCACCGGCAAACCCGATCAGAAATTCGGCGAGGGCGAACCCGACGGCATCCTCGCCACGGAATCGGCCAACAACGCCACCGTGGGCGGCGGCTTCATCCCGACGCTGGTGCTGGGCATTCCCGGCACGCCGCCCGATGCCATCGTGCTTGGTGCCCTGCTGGTGCAGGGCGTGCGCACCGGCCCCACGATGTTCAGTCAAAGCGGCTCGATCGTCTTTACCTTCATCTACGGCCTTTTGATCGCCACCGTTCTGATGCTGCCCGCGGGCCTGCTGATCGGGCGCTACGCCTACAAGTCGATCGTGAACATCCCCAAGGCCGTTCTCGTGCCAACGGTGGGCTTCATGACCATCATCGGCACCTTCTCGATCCGCAACAGCGTGACCGACGTGATCCTGATGCTGGGCCTCGGCGTCTTCGGCTGGATCGTGGCGCGCTTCGGTTTCGCGGCCTCGCCCATCGTGCTGGGCCTGATCCTTGGCCCCATTGCAGAACAGGGTTTCGTGCAGGGCTGGACCATCGGCTCGGCCACGGGCAACCTATTCGGCATGTTTTTCGGGCGCCCCATCTCGCAGGGGATCATCGCGTTCACGCTGATCACCCTCTTCCTGCCACTCTACACGGCCAGACGGCGCCGCAAGAAAGCACGGGAGCAGACCTGATGCCAAACCAGCAACGCCACCCGGACGGCCACATCGGATCGCTGGTGATTTCCGCGCTTTTCGTAATCATGGGGATCATCGCGCTCTACGACACGACGGGCTACTCCGACCGCGACAGCCAAGTGTTCCCGCGTACCGTCGCGATCCTGATGATCCTGACGGCCGGGGTGTCGCTGATCACGCGCTTTCTTCACCCACAAGAGAGCGGCGGCTTCGGAACCGGCACGTGGTGGCGTCGGGTCCTGCTGATCGTTGCCATGTTCGCGGGATGCCTCGCCATACCGCACATCGGTTTTCTCGCCAGCGGCGTGATCTCCTTTGCTGGCGGGCTCATCGCGGCGATGCATGACAGGTGGACCCCGATAACTGCGGTGCTCTATGCTGGCAGTGGCATGGCGGTCATGATCGCGTTCTTCGCTCTTTTTCGCTATGTTCTACACGTCCCCCTGCCGTGAAATCAGGCCTCCGATCTCCAGCCCTTCCTGCCAGAAATCACGACTGGCCCAATCCGTACGGGCATCCCCGACAGGCGATCCGACAAGCTCTGCATTGAACGCGAAAAGGCGACAGCAAGCATGAACAAGGAACATGGCCATGAAAATCGTTGATATCCGTGAGGTGACCAAGCCGATCGCGTCGCCCATCCGCAACGCCTACATCGACTTCAGCAACATGACGGCAAGCCTGGTGGCCGTCGTGACGGACGTCGTCAGGGACGGACGCCGGGTGGTCGGGTATGGTTTCAACTCCAATGGCCGTTATGGACAGGGCGGTCTCATCCGCGAACGTTTTCGCGACCGCATCCTCCAAGCCGACCCCGCATCACTCCTGAACGATGACGGCAGCAACCTGGACGGGCACAGGATCTGGGCGGCCATGATGCAGAATGAAAAGCCCGGCGGGCACGGCGAACGCTCGGTCGCGGTCGGCACCATCGACATGGCCGTCTGGGACGCCATCGCCAAGATCGAGGAAAAGCCCCTATTCCGCCTGCTGGCCGACCGCAAGGGGTGCGAGGCGAATCCGCGCGTCTTCGTCTACGCCGCCGGTGGCTACTACTATCCGGGCAAGGACCACGCGGCGCTACGCAAAGAGATGCGCAGCTACCTCAACCGCGGCTACAACGTCGTGAAGATGAAGATCGGGGGGGCGTCCATCGAAGAAGACCAGCGCCGGATCGAAGCGGTCCTGACAGAAATCGGAACCGAGGCGCAACTGGCCGTCGATGCCAACGGTCGCTTCGATCTTGAGACCGCGATCGCCTATGCCAAAATGCTGCGGCAATACCCGCTCTTTTGGTATGAGGAAATCGGTGATCCGCTGGACTATCAGCTTCAGGCCGCGATGGCCGAATTCTACCCCGGGCCTATGGCGACCGGTGAAAACCTGTTCTCGCATCAGGACGCACGCAACCTGATCCGTCATGGCGGGATGCGCCCCGACCGGGACTGGCTGCAATTCGACTGTGCACTGTCATACGGGCTTGTCGAATACCTGCGCACGCTCGATGTCCTCGACCAGCTCGGCTGGTCCCCGTCGCGCTGCATCCCGCACGGCGGCCACCAGATGTCTTTGAACATCGCGGCAGGGCTCGGTCTCGGCGGCAACGAAAGCTACCCGGATTTGTTCCAACCCTACGGTGGGTTCCCGGACGGCGTGCAAGTCGAGGAGGGGCACATCCTCATGCCCGAACTGCCCGGTATCGGCTTTGAAGGCAAATCCGACCTGATTGAAGTGATGCGCGCGCTGGCAGAATGAACAGCATTGGCGGTGCAGGTGAAGACCTACGGCCTCCGCTGCGAACACATTCCCCGTCAAAGTGGGCTCTCTCCAGACCTCGGATGCGGCGCGGCATGAGTCCGACGTTGGTCGCGAGGCATGGCAATGACGGCCCGAAGCGGACCTCCGTAGCGACTTGTGCCAATCACCGGTATCTTGACATTCCAAGGCCCTACCAAGGTGGGCAGCAATACTTCTTAGTTGATCGCACCTGTCAGATGTCGGAACCTGTATCGGATGGGCTATGATTGGACGGAGAACCTAAGTGGCTGGCAAACTTCTCGGCGATACAGAGGTTCGTGAGGCGATCAAGGATGGACTGCTGGAAGTCTCGGAACTTGACGCTGACGGGGTTAATTTGCGCAGTGCAGACTGTCGAATTCAACCGCGCTCTCTAGATCTCACGGTCGGTCAGATTTTTGATCCACCGAAGGACATGCATGGCCTCGACAACCTTGAGCGTTGGCCGCAACCGCTTATGAGATTGCTGTCACTGCGAACGCGCGCTCGATTCGGCATTTTCTCAAGCTGCGCGGAGCGATTATCGGTGATATCGAAATGCGCCGAGTGAACACCGCAATCCATCATATGGTCGTTGGCGATACTCGCGCGCTTTTTTCCGATTTCGAGGTCGTTGAGCATAGCGACGGATATCCATTAGTCCGTCAACGTCTCACTTCCTGAGCAAGGCTCCATGCTCGAACAAGGCATGCCAACCGATTTCGATAGTTATGCTTCTCCGAATTCCTACGTTGGCCGTTTGCTAGGGCTGCGAGCAACCACGGCGCGGCGGCGGCCTTTACAGACATCTTGCCCGCCACGGCCTCACCCACATTTGGAATGCCCACAGCTGGCGCAGGTCATGCAGCCCTCGACCATCCGCATGTCATAACCGCCACAGGCCGGGCAGGCCGGGCCGCGGGGTGCATCTAGGTTCACAACCGTCTGCGTCGGGTCGGCCTTGAGGCCAAGCCCCTCACCTTCCAAAAACCCTATGGACACCATGTGCTGCTCCAGAATTCCGCCAATCGCGGCAAGGATCGAGGGGATGTATTTCCCCTGCATCCAGGCCCCGCCACGTGGGTCGAACACGGCTTTCAACTCCTCGACCACGAAGGACACGTCCCCACCACGCCGGAACACCGCCGAGATCATCCGCGTCAGCGCCACGGTCCAGGCGAAATGCTCCATGTTCTTGGAGTTGATGAAAACCTCGAAGGGCCGCCGGTGGCCGTTCAGCACGATATCGTTCACCGTGATATAGATCGCGTGATTGCTGTCGGGCCACTTCAGCTTATAGGTCGCGCCCTCCAACTCGGTTGGGCGGTCCAGCGGCTCGGACATGTAAACGATCTCGCCACCCTCGGGCGGCATCGTGCCCCGGACTTGATCCGGGGCCTCAGCGGGGGCCTTGTCTTCGTTTTCCGAGACGCTCAAGACGCTGCCGGTCACATCATTGGGCCGGTAGGTGGTGCAGCCCTTACAGCCGGTTTCATAGGCCTGCATGTAGACATCCTTGAACGCGGCAAAGGAAATATCCGCCGGGCAGTTGATCGTCTTGGAAATCGAACTGTCGATCCAGCGTTGTGCCGCGGCCTGCATCTTCACATGGTCCTGCGGGGCCAGCGTTTGGGCGTTGACGAAATAGTCGGGCAATTCGGCATCGCCGAAGCGTTCGCGCCACATGCTGACAGCGTAATCCACCACCTCTTCCTCGGTGCGGGTGCCGTCCTTTTGCAGGACTTTGCGGGTGTAGCTATAGGCAAAGACCGGCTCGATCCCGGAACTGACGTTGCCGGCATAAAGGCTAATCGTGCCGGTGGGCGCGATAGAGGTCAAAAGCGCGTTGCGAATACCGTGTTCGGCAATCGCGGCGCGCACGTCGTCGTCCATCCCCTGCATGGCCCCCGAGGCAAGGAAAGCCTCGGCATCGAACAAGGGGAAAGGCCCCTTCTCTTTGGCCAATTCGACACTGGCCAGATAGGCCGCCCGCGCGATCTGATGCAACCAGGCCTCGGTTTGCGCCGCCGCCTCGTCACTGCCATAGCGCAGCCCCATCATAAGCAGGGCATCTGCCAAGCCGGTCACGCCCAGCCCGATCCGCCGCTTGGCCGCAGCCTCCCGCGCCTGCGCCTCCAACGGGAAATTCGAGGCATCCACGACATTGTCCATCATCCGCACGGCCATGGCGACCAGATCGTCAAGCGCGGGCCCGTCCAGCTCCGCCCCCTTGCCGAAGGGGTCCTTCACCAGCCGCGCCATGTTGATCGACCCCAGAAGGCAGGCCCCATAGGGCGGCAAGGGCTGTTCGCCGCAGGGGTTCGTAGCGCTGATCGTCTCGCAATAGCTCAGGTTGTTGGCGGCATTGACCCGGTCGATGAAAATCACCCCCGGCTCGGCATAGTCATAGGTGGCCTGCATGATCTGGTTCCACAGATCACGCGCCTCGACGGTCTTGTAAACCTTGTCCCCAAAGCGCAGGTCCCAAGAGGCGTCTTCTTTCACCGCCTCCATGAAGGCGTCACTGACCAGCACCGACAGGTTGAACATCCGCAGCCGCGCAGAGTCCGCCTTGGCGGTGATGAAATCCTCGATATCGGGATGATCACAGCGCATGGTCGCCATCATCGCGCCGCGCCGCGAGCCCGCGCTCATGATGGTGCGGCACATGGCATCCCAGACATCCATGAAGGACAAAGGCCCGCTGGCATCGGCGGCCACGCTTTTCACCTCGGCCCCCTTGGGCCGGATGGTGCTGAAATCATAGCCGATCCCGCCACCCTGCTGCATGGTCAGCGCGGCCTCTTTCAGCATCTCGAAAATGCCGCCCATGTCGTCGGGGATGGTGCCCATGACAAAACAATTGAACAGCGTCACGCTCCGCGCCGTGCCCGCGCCCGCCGTGATCCGGCCCGCGGGCAGGTACTTGAAATCCTCCAAAGCGGCATAAAACCGCTCTTCCCAATGATCCGGGTCGCTTTCCACCTCGGCCAAGGCACGCGCGATGCGGCGCCAGGTATCCTCCACCGTTTCGTCCAACGGCGTCCCGTCAGCTTCTTTCAGGCGGTATTTCATGTCCCAAATAGACTGGGCGATGGGGGCAGCAAAGCGGGTCATTCGGCGAATCCTGTCTTGGGCAGGCAACTACAATAGCTTGAAGCCACCCACATTTCCACTACCCTATATGCCCTGACACGGGGGAATCGCATGGCCAAACTGCACCTCATCAAACTGAGCGTCGGATCGGAAAGCGTCGACAGCCTGATCCAATGGCAATCCTCGGCCCGCGCGCAAGGGCCCGATGGCCTGCCCCGGCATATCACCCGCATGTGGCCCAAGCGCGAGGCCGAATTGCTTGAGGGCGGCTCGATCTACTGGGTGGTGCAGGGCCTCGTGCAATGCCGCCAACGGCTTTTGCGCTTTGACGAGGTTATCGGCAGCGATGGCATCCGCCGCTGCGCCTTCGTGCTGGACCCCGAGGTGATCCGCACCTCCACCGCCCCCAAACGCCCCTTCCAGGGCTGGCGCTACCTGAAGCCCGAGGATGCCCCCGCCGACCTGCCCGCCCATCGGCAGGAAGAAGACGACCTGCCCGCCGACCTGTCGGCGGCACTGGCCGATATCGGGGTGCTCTGAGGATAACCTTTCCTTAACCCTCCCAGGGCAGGCTCCTGCCCATGAAAACCCTGCCCCGACACCTCACACCCGATATCTGGCTGCAACAGGTCTTTACCTCGACCGAAGCCCGCAAGGGCGGCGTGGTGAAACGCAAAATACGCGATGTCGAGCGCCTTGTCGGCCGCCACGCCTTTTTGCACGAGGTGGAAAGACGCGGCTTTCAGGCGGTGGAAAACCACCAGCACTATGTCGTCTTCTGCAACACCCTTCCCCTGCGCCGCGCCAAACCGTGACCGCCCGCCAAGGGCTTTCGAAAACCCTTGCGCACCCCCGGCGCGCGCCGGGGCAAAAAGCGGTTTCGAAACCGCTTGCCCAAGGCGTTTCGAAACGCCTTGCCCCGTCCCCCGCCCGAAACGTCGCTTTTCCACCCTTTTCTGGTGCGAAAGCGCATGACAGGGATGCGCTCAACACGGATTTAAGCCAAAACAAAGGTTCAAACACAAAACTCAAGGGAATCTGAACTTTGGCGATCAAAATCGAAATGCTGCGTTGTTTTCGCGCCGTGGCCGACCACGGCTCTCTCGCCGATGCCGCCGAGGTTCTGGGCCGCACCTCTTCGGCGGTCTCCATGATGCTGCGCCAGTTCGAGGATCACGTCGGCGCACCGCTTTTTGAAAGCACCCGGAAATCGCGCCTCACCCCCCTTGGGGAGCTTATCCTGACCGAGACCAACCGCGAACTGTCGCATTTCGAACGTACCGTCGCCGCCATCGAAGGGCTATCACGCGCCGAGATGGGGCAGGTCCGGCTTGCAGTAACCCCATCGGTGGCGCAGGTCGTCATGCCGCCGATCCTGCAGGGCTACATGCAAGCTCATCCAGGCGTGGGGATCGACATGCGCGATACCGATTCCGCCTCGGTGCAACGCGAACTTACCGCCGAACGTGCGGATATCGGCATGGCCAGCGTCGGCCACATGCCCGGGTTCGAACGTCACCTGATCTTTACCGACCGCTTCGGCGTGGTCTGCCCGGTCGATCACCCGCTGGCGCAGAATTGGGCGCAACTGACGTGGAAAGACCTTGAGGGCGTGGATTTCATTGCCAACGGCCTGTGCGATTTCATCACCGATGAAGGCTTCGCGCCGATCATGGCCGCCTCCCGGCTCAATGTTCTGAACACCGCCTCGATCCTCAGCCTTGTGCGCGGCGGCGTGGGCGTGACCCTTCTGCCAGAGCTTGCGGTCCTGCCCGAATTCCTCGATCTGAAATTCCTGCCCCTGGTCGATACCTCGGCCCGCCGCGAGGTTTGGATGGTCACCCCACCCTCGCATATGCTGACCCCGGCGGCCCAGGCCCTGACACGCGCGATCCTGAACGCCAATATCCCGGTCACCCACGGCTGAAACCGGAATCTTCAAAAGAGTCCGGGCCGATTTCTTTTCAAGACATCGTCACTCAACACCCCAAACTTCAACTCAGCTGAAAAATACTTCACCAAATTGCGTTTGATTGAATCGGCCATCCGTGGCTTCCTGCCGCGTCAGATGGATTTCCAATGGTTACGCAGGACGGACGAGACATGGCTGAGACAAAACTGAACTATATCGCGGGGGAATGGGTGGCCGGGCCATCCGAGATCGAAAACCGCAATCCTTCCGACCTCAGCGACCTTGAGGGGATGTACACCCAAGCCAGCCAAGACCAACTTGAAACCGCCCTCGACGCCGCCAAGCAGGCACAGGCCGAATGGGCCGCCTACGGGCTGGAGCGTAAGCAAGCGGTGCTTATGGCCATCGGCAACGAATTGATGGCCCGGGCCGATGAACTGGGCGAATTGCTCAGCCGGGAAGAGGGTAAACCGCGCGCCGAAGGCCGCGGCGAGGTTTACCGCTCGGGTCAGCATTTCACCTATTACGCCGCCGAAATCCTGCGCCAACTGGGCCAGAACGCCCAATCCGTACGCCCCGGCGTCGAAGTGAATATCAAGCGCGAACCCGTCGGCGTGGTCGGCGTCATCTCGCCCTGGAACTTCCCCACCGCCATTCCGGCGTGGAAAATCGCCCCGGCACTGGCCTATGGCAACGCGGTGGTCTGGAAACCGGCCAACCTGGTGCCCGGCTCGGCCCATGCGCTGGCCGAGATCATCTCGCGCCAAGACATCCCCAAGGGCCTTGTGAACCTTGTCATGGGTTCGGGCGGCGGCATCGGTCAGGCACTGGCCGAAAGTGCCAAGATCGACGCGATGACCTTCACCGGCTCGGTCCCCGTGGGCCGTGGTATCGCCGCCGCTGGCTTGGAAAACATGACCAAGCTGCAAATGGAAATGGGTTCCAAGAACGCGCTGGCGGTAATGGACGATGGTGATCTGGACGTCGCCGTCGCCATGACCCTCAACGGCGCCTTCAGCGGCACGGGCCAGAAATGCACCGCCTCCTCGCGCCTGATCGTGCATGAAGGCATCCATGACGCCTTCGTCGAAAAACTGGTCGCGGCCACCAAGGCGATGAAAGTGGGTCACGCGCTGGAGGACGGCACGCAAATGGGCCCGGTGATCAGCGAAAGCCAGCTTGTCGAAAACCTCAAATGGGTCGAAAAAGGCCGCGCCGAAGGCGCCGAACTGGCCTGTGGCGGCGAGCGCCTGAACATGCCGCACGAAGGTTACTACATGTCGCCGGGCATCTTCGTGAACGCCACCAACGACATGGCCATCAGCCGCGAGGAACTTTTCGCGCCGCTGACCAACGTGATCAAGGTCGGCAGTTATGACGAGGCGCTGGCCACCGTCAACGACACGCGCTTCGGCCTCAGCTCGGGCATCATCACCGGGTCGCTGGCCCGCGCCTCGCACTTCAAGCAAAACGCCCGCACCGGCGTCGTTACCGTCAACCTGCCCACCGGCGGCATGGATTATCACGTGCCCTTCGGCGGGCGCGGCGACAGCTCCTATGGCCCGCGCGAACAGGGGCAGGCCGCTGCCGAATTCTTCACCACCATGAAGACCACCTACACCGCCGCTGGCACACCGGAGTAAGATCATGAGCTACCGCATCGACTGTCTGCAATATGCCAACTGGTCCGAAAAAATCTTCCGACAGATGCGCGAAGGTGGGGTCGATGCGGTGCATGTCACCATCGCCTACCACGAGAATTTCCGCGAAACCGTCCTCAATATCGAGAAATGGAACCGCTGGTTCGAACAATATCCCGGCCTGATCTTTCACGGGCAATGGGCCAGCGACGTGGAAAAAGCCCGCGCCACCGGGCGCACGGCGATCTTCTTTGGCTTCCAGAACCCCTCGCCCATCGAGGATGACATCGGCCTTGTCGAAGTGCTGCACAAGCTGGGCGCGCGCTTCATGCAACTGACCTACAACAACCAGTCGCTTCTGGCGACGGGCTGTTACGAGGCCGAGGATCCCGGCCTCACCCGCATGGGCAAACAGGTCATCAAGGAAATGAACCGCGTCGGGCTGGTCATCGACATGAGCCATTCCGCCGACCGCTCCACCATCGAAGCGGCAGAGTTTTCCGAACGGCCCATCGCCATCACCCACGCCAACCTGCACGCATGGCAGCCCGCCCTGCGCAACAAACGTGACGACGTGGTGCGCGCGGTGGTCGAGAACGGCGGCATGATGGGCTTTTCGCTTTACCCCCACCACCTCAAGGACAAGGGCGATTGCACCCTGCAATCCTTCTGCCAGATGGTGGCGCAGGCGGCGGAACAATTCGGGGCTGAACATTTCGGCATCGGTTCGGACCTCTGCCAGGATCAACCCGACAGCGTGGTGGAATGGATGCGCGTGGGCCGCTGGTCGAAGGAAATCGACTATGGCGAAGGCTCTGCCGCCAACCCCGGCTTCCCGCCGCAACCCGATTGGTTCCGCGACAACCGCGATTTCGGCAACATCGAACAGGGCCTGCGCGACGTGGGCTTTTCCGAGACCGAGGTCGCCGGCCTGATGGGCGACAACTGGCACCGTTTCTTCGCGGAAAACTTCACCCCGGCCAACGCGCAGCCGGATACCTAAGGGCCCCTGGCCCGCCCTCGGGATGTTCACAGGGAGGAAAGAATGTCCGACACAACCGAAACGCAGGGCGGCCAAGGCCACTTGCACCACATCAACAAGCCACTGTTCGCCATCACCGGCGGCTTCATCGCGGCCTTCTGTCTGGTGGCCCTCTATGACCTCGACCTGCTGTCCGGCATGGTCGATGCGGGCTTTGCCTTCTCGGCCAAGTACTTTGGCCTTTACTGGCAAGTGCTTCTGCTGGCGACATTCCTGATCGGCCTCGTTCTGGTGGTTCTGCCCGGCAGCAAGGCGATCATGGGCAACCTCGCCGCGCCGGAATTTCCGGTGTTCCAATGGGGTGCCATGATCATGTGCACCCTGCTGGCCGGTGGCGGCGTCTTCTGGGCCGCCGGTGAGCCGATGGCGCATTTCCTGTCCTCGCCGCCCTACTTCGGCGCCGAAAGCGGCACGGTGGACGCGGTGAATTCCGCCCTCGCGCAAAGCTTCATGCACTGGGGCTTTCTGGCATGGGCCATCCTTGGCGCGCTGACCACCGTCATGCTGATGCATTACCACTATGAAAAGGGCCTGCCGCTCTCGCCGCGCACCCTGCTCTACCCGGTCTTCGGCGACCGTGCGATCAACGGCCCCATCGGCCTGATCGCGGATGCCTCCTGCATCATCGCCGTGGTCGCGGGCACCGTTGGCCCCATTGGCTTCCTGGGCCTGCAAGTCAGCTATGGCCTGAACGATCTCTTCGGTATCCCCGATACCTTCATCACGCAGGCCTTCGTGGTCCTCGCGCTGGTGGCGATCTATACCCTCTCGGCGGCCACCGGCCTGTCCAAAGGCATCCAGGTTCTCAGCCGCTTCAACGTGATCCTCGCCGCGCTTTTGCTGCTTTTCATGCTGCTTGCGGGCTCCACCGTGTTCATCTTCAAAGGCTTCTTCGGCGGCATGACCACCTATATCTCCGATTTCTTCGGCATGGCCCTCTACCGGGGCGACGCCGCCATCTTCGGCGATCCCGGCTGGCTGGGCTGGTGGACCGTGTTCTTCTGGGGCTGGTTCCTTGGCTATGGGCCGCTCATGGCCATGTTCATCGCGCGCATCTCGCGCGGGCGGTCGATCCGCTCGATCGTGATCATGCTGTCGGTGGTGGCCCCCGTCGTGACCTGCTTCTGGTTCACCATCGTCGGCGGCACGGGCATCAGCGCGGAACTGACCAACCCCGGCACGATCTCCACCGCGTTCGAGGGCTTCAACCTGCCCGCCGCCCTGCTGGCGATCACCCAATCGCTGCCGATGGGCTTCATCGTCTCGGTGCTGTTCCTGATCCTGACAACCGTTTTCGTCGCCACAACGGGCGACTCGATGACCTACGTGATCTCGGTCGCCATGTCGAACGAGGATATCCCCTCGCTCCCCATCCGCCTCTTCTGGGGCGTGGCCATGGGCGTCATGGCCCTGATCCTGATCTACACAGGCTCCGGCGGCGTCGGCAAACTGCAAAGCTTCATCGTCGTCACCGCCGTGCCGGTGTCGCTGGTGCTGCTGCCCTCGCTCTGGGACGCGCTGCGCATCACCCTTGCCAAAGGCCGCGAGGCGCAAAACTGACACGATCACGGGGCGGCCTGAACAGGCCGCCCTATATGTTTCTGGACAAGGAAGGAGGAGCCCCATGGAAAAATCCGCCGGACAAACCGTTTCCCCGCGCGATCCCAACCACGTGATGCAACTACATCGCCTCGGCGCCTTCCACCAATCCCGCCTCAGTTTCATGCGCATTCTTCTGCGCCGGTTGCAGGGCGAGGTCTGGACCTTCGACCGCCCGGTTTTCGATATCGACGCGCGCGGGGTGGGCCGCGCGGTCTATTCCGCCCATGGCCCCGACCGCAGCTACAGCCTCGTGGCCTTCGCCAATGACCTGCCGCCCGAGAAACGCTCGGACCGGGTGATTGCCACCGAATGGGATGCCACCTTTACCCTCTTCGACGGGGTGCCCACCACCGAAGACCTTGACCGCCTGCAAGACAACGTGCCCAGGCAAGAGGCCGGCCGCATCTCGGAAAAAGAACTCTCGCTCAGCCGCGCCAACCGCTCGGTCCGGCTTTGGGACCACGTGGTTGAATGTCTCTCGCACGGCCGACAACCCGACCGCCAGAAGGTGGCCGATGTGGGTTATCTCATGCGCACCACCGCCGTCTACGGCTCGGGAAAATTCGGGGCCGCCGACCGTGACATGACCTCCGACCGCCCCGAATTCCTCGCCCCCTTCCAAGTTGAAATGCTCTCGGTTTTCCTCACCCGCGCCTTCGTCATGGACCTGGTTGAACACATGGCCAGTATGCGCGCGCCCGACACCGCCGTGCCGCTTGATCCCGACCTGCGCCGCCGCTTCGGTATCGGCAATTCCACCGGGCTTGGCATGGCGCCCTTCCTGCTCAACCACCCAGCGCTTCTGAACAACTGGATCGCCGCGCGGGAAGAGGCGCTCGCCCGCATCCGCAGCCTTGAAACCGCCCACGCCCCCGAGGTCGAAACCTTCCGCCGCTTCGCCCTGCGCGCGCGCCTGCACGCCGAGGAATGGACCTCCGACCACCCGGTCCAGATCGAGAAACTCGCCGCCCTGCGCCACGACACGGCCACCCTTCTGGCCCATCTCGACACGGTGGACCTCACCGCCGACATGCCATGGAACCGCCTCTGGCTCTGGTCCGAAATCGCGCTCTCGGTCGAGGGTCAGGAACTTCTGGCCTCGCTTCTGATGGAACCCTATCCGCACCTCGTGGACGACCTCGCCACCTGCATGGCCGCCGACGAACCCGCCACTTGGCGCATCAACGGCGCAATGCCGCTTGATGATTTGCGCGCGCTCGTCGAAGACATCTACGGCTGGGCGCTCGGCATCGACTGGACCGCGCACAAGGCACAGGCCCGCATCTGGTACACCTCCGAGGCCAAGCTCGAACCCCGCCTCGGTGAACGCTTCGAGGAAGACCTGGACGCCTACGAACAACCCCTCTGCCCGGGCCGCGATGCCGCGCGCATGTATACCGATCTGCAAACCTCGGACGAGGCCACCGTGGCGGGCTTTCTCATGCGCCACCCCGAACACCGCCATGTCGCCCGCCGCGCCCAGATCGCAGGCCGCCTGCCCTATGCCGAAATCCGCGACAACACGATCGACGCCACTGTCATGCCCATCGACATGCTGCGCCTCAAGCTCAGCTTTTTCGGCGCCTGCCATTTCGACCCGCGCTCGGATCGTTGGGTCCGGATCAACATGTACCAACACGCCCCCTTCCCCCACGAGTTGGGCGAACGCTCCGGCGATGACTGGGCCTATCCCTTCCTGACGGAGGGCGTGGTATGAGCTGGTCTTTGAACGAAATCGAAACCCTTTCCCGCAAGGCCGCACGTGGCGCGGGGCTAAGCTGGGGCCTGGCCGAAGAGGCGGGCAAAGCCGCCCGCTGGCTCACCGCCGCGGGGCTGCCGGGGCCACAAGTGCTGGCCGATCTGCTGACCCGCAACGACGGGGCCGAATACGAGGCCCTCTGCCCCATGGAAGCCGAGGAAGGCACATGGGTGGCAAAGGGTGGCACCCTCTGCCCGCTGATTTCCGGCGCGGTGCTCTGCGACAATGCCCAGCGCCTGCAACAAGGCAAGGTCTCGCTGGGCCGTACCGCCGCGCCCATGTTGCTTCTGCCCTATCTCGATGCCGCCGCGCGTCAATGCGGCACGGCACTGACCGTGCAGTGGAACGGCACAACGATCACGCTTGGCAATGCGGCGCAGACCACGGGCAACGGCCTCGATGCCCCCATGGCCGAGAAGATCACGATCTCGCCCACGCCAGTCGCCTGCCCCGCACCGCCGGTTGCCCGTCGAAACCGTGGCGACATGCCCGCCGACGTGGCCCGGCGCCTCACCGCCTTCGCCGAACGCACCTATGCGCCCGAGACCGAGGAAAGCCGCCTTTCCGGCGCGGGCGCGGGCCTGACCGACAACGACTGACGGGCCAGCAAGGCCTTGCCAAAGCGCCTTGCAAGGCGCTCGGCCAAGCGGTTTCGAAACCGCTTGCCCCAAGGATTTTCGAAAATCCTTGGCCCCTTCCCTCCGCCCGGTCCCGAAATCGTGACCGCGTTCAAGGCGCAAACATGTTACCTTGTACTAAAGGCGGGTCTTCCGCCGTTGCCAAGTCCCGCCGCAACCTGTCCGGGCCGAGCCTTCCGCTCAGCCCGCCGGATAAAGGAGGGAACCATGGTAAAAACAATCGGCAATCCGCTATCTTGGGCCGCACAGGGCCTTTCGGGCGCGGGCCATGTGGTCGGCGACGCCACCGATGGGCTGCGGGGCAAGGTCACCCAACCGCCCGAGGTGAAAACCCTCACCATCGAAGATCTCGGGCTGGCGCTGCGCAAGGGCTACGAGGATTTCAAACGCTTCCGCAGCGACGTGATGTTCCTGGTGCTGATCTACCCGATCATCGGCATCTGTCTGGCGGTCTTCGCCTCCAATCAGGCACTCCTGCCCATGCTTTTCCCGCTTGGCGCGGGCTTCCTTCTTCTTGGCCCCATCGCCGCCGTCGGTCTTTATGAAATGAGCCGCCGTGGCGAACGCGATGACGATGTCGGCTGGGGCGCGGCCCTGTCCGTCCTCAAGGCGCAAAACGTCGGGCCGATCCTTGTCATGGCGCTATACCTGATTGGCATTTTCCTGCTCTGGATCCTGTCGGCCATGCAGATTTACCAATGGACCTTGGGCCCGCAGCCTCCTGAAAGCCTTGGGCAATTTGCCCTTGATATCGCGCTTACCGGCGCCGGGTGGATGATGGTGATACTGGGCGTGAGTGTGGGGGCCTGCTTTGCCGCCCTCGTGCTTGCCATCAGCCTGACAACCCTGCCCATGCTGATTGATCAGCGTGTCGGCCTTGTCATCGCCGTGGTAACCTCTTTGAAAGTGGCAAGGAAAAACCCGGTCACCGTCGCCGCATGGGGCCTGGTCGTGGCGGCGCTCATGCTGCTTGGCACGCTGCCCGCCTTCCTTGGGTTGATCGTGGTGCTGCCGATCCTGGGGCACGCCACGTGGTACATCTACCGCGCCGCCGTGCCGCGTAGCTAAAGCGTAAAGCGTGCCGCCCTTGCCGAAGTCTCGGGTCAAAGGCGGCACGCTTGCGGCAAAAGGCCGGGGCATCGCCTGCCCCGGCCATTCTTGTTTCCAATAGTCCCGGCTCAGAACTGCCAGAGTGCCGGAACAAAGCGATAGGCATCGCCGTCCCGCTGCACATGCCCGACCCCGGGAAAGGGAAAGTGATAGCCCAGAATGGCAATCCGATCCTCGGCGCACATATCCAGCAGGCGCTTGCGCGTCGCCACCGTCTGCTCGCCGTCGCTGTCGAAATTATTGTACCACTCGGGATGCGCGAAATTGGTATAGGCGTGGGTCATCGCATCGCCCATAGCGATCAATGACTGGTCCCCGCTGTCCACCCGCAGGCTCATATGCCCCGGCGTGTGGCCCGGCGTGTCGATCATGGTCAGGCCCGGCACCACCTCGTGCCCATCCTGCACCAAGGTCCATTCCGCGCCGTCCACCTCGATGGAATTCACCGCGCCCAGCACGAATTGTTGCATATCCGGCGCCACCTGGTTCACCAGGTCGTCCTGCATCCAGAAATCATGCTCGGCCTCGCCAAGGAAATACTCGGCATCCGGCAGGATCGCCTCGTCGAACCCGTCGCGAATACCCCAGATATGATCCGGGTGGGCGTGGGTGATCACCACATGGGTGATCCCGTAGGGGTCAATCCCCGCCGCCTCAAGGTTCCCCATCAACTGGCCGGTGTTCTCCATGAACCGGTTGCCCGAACCGACATCGACCAGAACCCGCGCATCGCCCACCTCCACATACAGGTGGTTGGTGTGCGAATAGCCCAGTTCGGGCGACAGGAAATGCCGCTTGAGAAAGGCCTGAACCTCCTCGGGGTCGGCATTCACGCCCAGGCCGCTGGTCGGCAGGCGGAAATACCCGTCGGACACCACGGTCACCCGCGCATCGCCGACCGAGAACTTGAAATGTGACGGGTTGCCACCCTCCGGCGCCCCCAGTTCCGCCCGCGCCGAGACAGGCATCGCAAAGGCCGGCGCAGCGGCGGCCATTTTGAACAGGTCGCGGCGCGTGGGTTTGAACACGGTCATAACATCCTCCCTATGGTGATTTGCACCTAGGATAGGGGCCATGCCCGATTACGCAATATGTTTCATGAATATGTTGCAAACACGGGCGGCACGCCGCGGTCAGCCCATCTCGTTCAACCGCGCCACGTAACGGGCCAGCGTGTCGATCTCCAGATTGACCATATCGCCCAAGCTTACGTCGCCCCAGGTGGTCACCTCCTTGGTATGCGGGATGAAGTTGATGCCGAAATCCCGGCCTTCCACCTCGTTCACCGTCAGGGATGTCCCGTTCAACGCCACCGACCCTTTCAGCGCGATGAATTTGGCCAGCGCCTCGGGCGCGCGCAGGGTGACGCGGGTACTGTCGCCCTCGTCCTTGATGGCCACGACCTCGGCCAGGCCATCCACGTGGCCCGACACGATATGCCCGCCCAACTCGTCGCCCACCTTCAAGGCGCGTTCAAGGTTCACCCGGCGCCCCTCGGTCCAGGTCTCAAGGTTGGTCTTGGATACCGTTTCGGCGCTGATATCCACATCGAACCAATCCGCGCCCTTGTCCACCACCGTCAGGCAGACACCGTCACAGGCGATCGAGGCGCCCATATCCACACCGGCCATATCATAGGCGGTGCCGATCCGCGCCCGCAGATCGCCGCGCTTTTCCAAGGCCCGCACCCGGCCCACATCCGTCACAATCCCGGTGAACATGGCGTTTTACCCCTCTTGGTCTTTCTTCCGAGGTAACGCTCCGGGCAGGGAACGGCAAGTGTGGAACGTCAGCAGATCACACCTCGGCGGGTCGGTTTATCCTTTGTCAAGCGCGCAGGCCTTACACCCGACCTTCAAAGGCACCTGAGCAAAGGTCAGCGATACGGACGAAGCGGGCATTTAAACAAATCAAGAAGGGCCGCGCCCGACCCTGGGAGGGCCTTGCAACAGGTATTCAGGGAATGACAGCGTCACACGCAAATCATTGAGTCGGTGCATAACGCCACCCATGCGCCCTCCCGGGGGGAGGGTCGGGCGCGGCCCGGGGCAAGCCCGGGCGAAACGGTGAATGACTGTCCAGCAAGGGCTCACACCCGTCACTCCCTGCGTCTGACCTCAACAGCAGCTGCCAGGAAATGCGCTGGCTTTGCAAGGCTCACTCCTGCGCAACGCTATCGCTCAAACGAGACCCGCACCCGATAGAACCTCCTCACCGAAGACCGACACACCAGCCCCAAAGCCACATTTTTGCCCTATTCATTACTTAGTCCGCGATGTTGTATATTACGCGGTAAAAGGCAGTCGCATTCATGAGCACCCTAACGGGCGACAATCGGGTATTTCTATTCCTGCAAGGGCCGCACGGGCCCTTTTTCGCACGCTTGGGGCGGATGCTTGAACGGGCCGGCGCAACCGTCTGGCGCATCGGCTTCAACGCCGGCGACCGGGCCTTCTGGCGCGACCGGCACAGTTATATCCCCTTCCTCGGCAGCCACGAAGACTGGCCCGCCACCTTCGACACCCTCGTCGCGGATAAAGGCGTGACCGATCTTGTCCTTTACGGCGACACCCGACCAATCCACGCCCAAGCGGTTTCAATCGCCAAGGATCAAGGCCTGCGCGTGCATGTGTTCGAGGAAGGCTACATGCGCCCCTATTGGGTGACCTATGAACGCGATGGCAGCAATGGCAATTCGCGCCTGATGGAAATGACCGTCCCGCAAATGCGCGAGGCGCTGCAAAACTCCGATATGGACACCGCCCTGCCGCCGGCCAGCTGGGGCGACATGCGCCAACATATCTTTTACGGCGCGGCCTACCACGGCTGCGTGATGCTGCTGAACCGACGGTATCGCAATTTCCGTCCGCACCGCGCGCTTGGCGTGACACAGGAATTCAAGCTTTACCTGCAGCGCCTTCTGCTGATGCCCGCACAGGCCATCGACCGGCGCATCGCCACCTGGCGCATCCGGCACGGCGGCTTTCCCTATCACCTGGCACTGCTGCAACTGGAACACGACAGTTCCTTTCAGATGCATTCGCCCTTCTCCACCATGACCGAGTTTCTGGAAACCGTGATCGACGGCTTTGCCAAGGGCGCGCCGCCGCATCACCACCTCGTGGTCAAGGCGCATCCGCTGGAAGATGGCCGCGCACCAATCCGCCGCGAATTGAAACGGCTGGCCCGCGCCGCCGGTGTGGCCAACCGCGTGCATTACGTGCGGGGCGGCAAACTGGCCCAATTGCTGGACGAGGCGCGCAGCGCCGTCACCGTCAATTCCACCGCCGCGCAACAGGTGCTGTGGCGCGGTATCCCGCTCAAGACCTTCGGCGCGGCGGTCTACGCCAAGCCCGAGTTCGTTTCCACCAAACCGCTGCGCGATTTCTTCGCCGGGGCCGAACGCCCTGACAGGCGCGCCTATACCGATTACCGCCGCTACCTTCTGGAAACCAGCCAGGTGGCGGGCGGGTTTTATTCCTCGTCCGGGCGGCGGCAACTGCTGCGACAGGCCGTCGATATGATGCTTGCCCCCGAAGACCCCTACGATGCGCTGAAATCCGGCACCGCGGCCCCAAGGCAACAGTTGCGCGTCGTGACCTGATCCCAACAGGCCAAGAGACTGGATTTTTCCACAGGGCTTGGCTACACTAACAAAAAAAACACCGAGGCAGAAATAGGTCGAGGAGACCGAGCAGTGAATTCCAAACCGAACCGTTGGGCGCGGTCCGTCGCCCTCGTTGTCATGGTGTCGATGGTATCGTCCTGTGGCGTCCTGCCCCGCGTGGGCCCCAACAAACGCGAAATCTACGCAGGTTCCGTGCAGCGCCAAGGCGACGCCTTCGTTGTCACCGTGAATGACCGCGTGACGCGCGCCACCGCCGTGCAGCCCGCGCTTGGCTTCACCGATGATTTCCGCAACGCCGGTCGGCTTGGCTCCGACACGATCCGCCCGGGCGATACGCTGGGCCTGACGATCTGGGAAAACGTCGATGATGGCCTTCTGGCGGGCGAAGCCGCCAACCAGACCGTCCTCGAAGAAGTACAGGTCGATGGCGCGGGCTTCATCTTCGTGCCCTACGCGGGCCGCATCCGCGCCGCCGGAAACACCCCCGAGGCCATCCGCCGGATCATCACCTCCAAGCTCGATGAACAAACCCCCGATCCGCAGGTGCAGGTCCGCCGCCTTGCCGGTGATGGCGCAACGGTCAGCCTGATCGGCGCCGTGGGGGGCCAGGGCGTCTACCCGATTCAACGCCCCACCCGCACCCTCTCGGCCATGCTGGCCAATGCGGGCGGCATCGCGATCGAACCCGAGATTGCCCAGATCACCGTGATCCGCGGCGAGCAACGCTCCAAGGTCTGGTTCCAGGACCTTTTCAAACACCCCGAGTTCGACATCGCCCTGCGCGCCGGTGACCGTATCCTGGTCGAGGAAGACACCCGCGCCTTCACCGCGCTCGGGGCCACCGGCGCACAGGCCCGCGTGCCCTTTGAATCGCAAACCCTCAGCGCGGTCGAAGCCCTCGCCCAGGTCGGCGGCCTCAGCGCCAGTGCCTCTGACCCGACCGGCGTCTTCGTCATGCGCAACGAACCCGCGGCCATCGCCAACCAGGTCCTGGGCCGCAACGACCTGCAGGGCGCACAGCGCCTGATCTACGTGCTCGACCTGACCAAGCCCAATGGCATGTTCATGGCGCGCGACTTCTCGGTGCGCGACGACGATACGCTCTACGTCACCGAAGCGCCGTTCGCACAATGGAGCAAGGTCATCTCGGCCCTTACCGGCACGCTCGGTGCGCTTGGCAGCGTCTCCACCGCAAGCGACACGCTCGGCGGCGGCTGATGCCCGCACCGGATGCGACACCACCCGCCGCGACACCCTCGCGGCGGGTTTTCTATTTCAACGCGGGTTTCCTGCGCCAATCCCGCATCCGCCGCATCATGGCGCTTTCGGGCCTGCCGCTGCACCTCGGCCGCCCCGGCGCGGGGGACCTGATCGCCGTCTGGGGCAAAAGCCCCTACGCCAAACGCGGCGAGAGGGTGGCCGCCAAAACCGGCGCCGCCCTTCTCCGCCTCGAAGACGCTTTCCTGCGCTCGCTGCATCCGGGCCGCGAAGGCGAGTCGCCCCTTGGCCTGATCATCGACCGCTCAGGCATCTACTTTGACGCCAGCACGCCGTCGGACCTTGAAACCCTGCTGGCCACCCATCCCTTCGACGACACCACGCTGATGGACCGCGCCCGCGCCGGAATCGCCCGCATGCAAGAGGCGCATCTCAGCAAGTATTCTGCCTTCGATCCCACCACCCCCTGCCCCGATCCCGGCTATGTGCTGGTGATCGACCAGACCCGCGGCGATGCCTCGGTCACCCACGGCGGGGCCGATGCCAACACCTTCCGCGAAATGCTGACAGCGGCGCAAACCGACCACCCCGGCGCGCGCATCGTGATCAAAACCCACCCCGAAACCGCCAAGGGCCATCGCCCCGGCTATTTCGGCGCGGAGGATGCAACCGACCGCATCACGCTTCTCTCGGATCCGGTCAGCCCTTGGGCCCTGCTCGACGGGGCCATCGCCGTCTATACCGTCACCTCGCAACTGGGGTTCGAGGCGATCTTCGCCGGCCACAAGCCGCATGTTTTCGGCCAACCCTTCTATGCCGGATGGGGCCTCACGCAAGATCACCACCCTGCCCCCCTGCCCCGCCGGGGCCGCCCCCTCAGCCGCGCACAGCTTTTCGCCGGGGCGATGGCGCTCTATCCCACGTGGTACGATCCCTACCACGACCGGCTTTGCACCATGGAAGAGGCCATCGAGACACTGGCCGCCCGCACCCGCGCATGGCGCGAGGACAGGCAGGGCTGGACAGCCCACGGCATGCGCCTGTGGAAACGCAAACCGCTGCAACAATTCTTCGGCAGGCCACACCGGGTCAGTTTCAATCCAAAGGCCAACGGTCAACGCCGCCATATGGTCTGGGCCAACCGCACCGACAAGGCCCCCGAAGGCGCCCTACGCCTAGAGGACGGCTTCCTGCGGTCACGCGGGCTTGGGGCCGATCTCATCCCGCCGCTGTCGCTGGTACTGGACGATCTGGGCATCTACTACGACCCAAGCCGCCCCTCGCGCCTTGAAACACTGATCGAAAAACGCGCCACCCTGCGCCCCGATCAACAGCGCCGCGCCGAGGCGCTAATCGCCAACCTGATCGACCTGAAACTCTCGAAATACAACCTCGGCAACCCGGCCCCTGATCTGCCCCAAGGCCACCGTATCCTTGTCCCCGGACAGGTCGAGGACGACGCCTCCATCCGCCTCGGCGCGGGCAAGATAAACACCAACCTCGCCCTGCTGCAAAAGGCCCGCGCGGCCAACCCAAAGGCCGTGATCCTCTACAAACCCCACCCCGATGTCGAAGCCGGCCTGCGCCCCGGCAGCATCCCCGAGGACGATCTGAGAACGCTGGCAGACACCGTGCTGCCCAACACCGACCCCGCGCAATTGCTCGACCACGTGCAAGAGGTCTGGACCATGACCTCGCTTCTTGGGTTCGAAGCGCTCCTGCGCGGCCTGCGCGTCACCACCACCGGCGCGCCCTTCTACGCCGGTTGGGGCCTCACCCGCGATCTGGGCGATGTGCCGCCCCGCCGCCGCGCGCGCCCCGCCCTTGCCGGGCTGGTGCATGCCACGCTCATCGACTACCCGCGCTACCACGATCCGGTCACCGGCACCGCCTGCCCGCCCGAACTGGTGGTTGACCGCCTCGCCCATGGTCCACTGCCCACCCCCGGTCCCGCCAATCGCCTCACGGCAAAGCTACAAGGCGCACTGGCCAGCCAGGCCTGGCTCTGGCGCTAGCGCATCACCGCGAACCCTTGGCGTGGCGATCATCCGCCTTGTGCCTCCACGATGTACGGCCAGACCGACCGCCCCGAATTCTCGAAGTTTCGTGGATAGCCGATTGCTCCTGAACCCACCTTGGAGTAGAACTCACCGCTACTCGAATGACAAACCAGCGCCCTAGCCGATTTCATGAATGACAATCCCTTCAAGACCGAAACAACGACACATTCCGGCACGGTCGCCAAGGCATTTCAGATCGTCAGATATGTCACGGCGTCGCCGCGCCACGCGGTGACCGTTTCCGAGATCGCGGAAGAACTCTCGCTTCCGCGCCCAACGGCCAATCGTTTGATCGGAAACATGATCAAGCTTGGGATGCTCAAACGCGAACTGGGCAGCAAACGTATCATCGAAGGCGACGCGTTATTAAGCATCGCCGGCGACGTGCTTGAAGGCGCCGCTTCGCGCGGACCGCGCCATGAGATACTCAGGCAGCTTGTCATCGACACGCGCGAGACAGCCAACATTGGCGCGATATCGTCAGGTCAGGTCCTGTACGTGGATCGCGTCGAGGCGATCTGGCCATTGGCGTTCCGGCTCGACGTGGGAAGTCGCGTTCCGCTTCATTGTTCGGCAATCGGTAAATTGCTGCTTGGCCATATGCCCCAGGCACAAAGGCAGAAATACGTTGATACCCTGCCCCTGTCGCAACGAACCGACAGAACGATCTGCGATCGTGATGCCCTGAGCGCCGAATTGGACAGCATACTCGAAACCGGCGTCGCCCTGGACAACGAAGAATGCTTCGAAGGCGTCATCGGTATCGCCGTGCCGATACCTTTCAAGCGAAACCTTCATACCATGGGTCTCGCGCTGGCCGCCCCAAGCGCGCGCCAAACAACGCAAGGCCTGCGCGATTTTCTTCCCGCGATGAAAGACGCGGCTGCAAGCTTGGCGAAAACCTACCCCGAGTAAACGCGGCTCTGCCCATAAAGCGGTTCGCGAAAAACCTGAATCACAGATTTTCGCGAAACGCAGTGCTCCGCTCAATCGTTGCACGCGTTCCGCCTTTCGCTGATGCATCAGGTTAAAGGTGGAACGCTTTAGCTTCTGCAAAATTCGAAAAACCCGGCATGGCGCCGGGCTGAAGGGACTCGAAGTTTCTCAAGACTTTTATTGACAACAGATCACATAGTGATCCATTATAGATCACATAATGAACTTTGCAGCATTTTGGGAGGAGGGTTGCATGGTTATGATCTTCGCTGAACCGGGTGATTTTCGCGAAAAATCACGCCAGACGAATCCATTCTCCAACGCAGCGTTCGCCTGATGACACGGCTTGGACCCCTTTTGCGCAACGCCGAGCGCCTTGCGATGCTATGGCTCTATGCCTTCATCGTTGTGGTCATCGTGGTCGAGGTTCTGCGCCGCTTCGTGTTTGACTACTCTTCCATCTGGGGGGAGGAAGCCGCGCGTTTCGCCTTCATCTACCTGGTTTGGATAGGCGCAGCCGTCGGCGTGCGAAACCGCTCTCACATTCGCTTTACCATCTTGGCGGATCTGCTGCCTCCACGCGGGGCCACGGCGCTTTCCATGCTCGGGAACCTCGCGATCATGGGCTTTGCCGCCTTCGCGTTTTACTGGTCAATCGAACCGATTGAGACCTCCCTGCGCTTTGGCTCTGTCTCCGAAGGCCTCAGGCTTGCCCGGGCTTGGTTTCTCGTGGCCGTTCCCATTGGCTTCACCCTCGTTTTCCTTCGAGCGATCGGCGTCATCCTTGAGGATATCGCCAACTTTCGTGCCAACCAGCCCCCTTCGACGGGCGAAAAACTGTTCGATTAAAAGGGGCTAGACATGCTTTACGGAACCGCAGAAGCATCGCTCGATATCGGTTGGGATGTCATCATTCCGCTTATCGTGCTCGCCGTGCTTTTCCTGTTGGCCATTCCCATCTGGGTTTCGCTTGGAATCACCGCCCTGCTGATGTTGACCCTGACCGGTGCGCTGCCGCTTTCCTTGCTGGGCGAAAGCCTGTTCAGCGGGGTGAACCACTACGCGCTCATCGCGATTCCGCTTTACCTGCTGACGGGTGATGCACTCGTCCGAACGGGCCTTTCGAAAAAGCTTCTGGATTTTGCAGAGGCCACCATGGGGTCCGTCCGCTCAGGGATGGGAACATCCACCGTGCTGGGCTGCGGGTTTTTCTCCAGCATCTCGGGGTCCGACGCGGCAGGCTGTGCCGCCGTTGGCCGGATGACCTATGCACGGCTTGTCGAAAAGGGATACCCCACCGGCTACGCGGCGGCCCTTGTCGCGGCCGGCGCCTGTACGGGCATCCTGATCCCGCCCTCGATCGCCTACATCATCATTGGCATGATCCTTGGAATTTCCGCGGCCAGCCTCTTCGTTGCGGCAATCCTGCCGGGGGCCCTGGTTCTCCTCTCGATCATGCTGACCAATATCGTCCTGAACCGCATTCACGGCTACGAGAACAGCAGCGCGGCCTTTTCGTTTTCCAACTGGTTGTCGGCGCTATGGAACGCGAAATTCGCGCTCGCCATTCCCTTTGTTATCCTTGGCGGCATCTATTCCGGAATATTCACGCCGACCGAAGCCGCCGCCGTCGCCGTGGCACTCACCTTGCTGATCGGTTTCTGTCAGAAAACGCTGACCTTGGCGGATGTCCCCGCGATGTTGTGGAGTTCGGCCAAGGTCAATGGGATCATCGTGCCGATCATCGCCGTCGCCCTACCGCTGGCACAGGCCCTGACGCTGGTACAGGTGCCGCAGGGCTTCGCGGACCTGATCCGGTCGATCACCGACGATCCCAGCCTTACCATTCTGCTCATGCTGGGGGTCTTCATCCTTGCCGGCTGCGTGATGGAGGCCACGCCGAACATCGTGATCCTCGCCCCGATCATGTTCCCGCTTTCCCAGGAAATCGGCATGAACGACATACAGTTCTGCATCTTCCTTATCACCTCGCTGGGCGTCGGTTTCATCACGCCCCCGCTCGGCCTCAATCTTTTCGTCATCTCTTCCGTGACCGGCCAGCCGATCATGTCGGTCGCCGCGCGCGCGCTTCCCTATGTCTTCGGGATGCTTTGCGTCGTGCTGCTGATCGCCTTCGTGCCGGGGATATCGACATGGTGGATGTGACACCGAACCAACGGCCCGCGGGCCATATCCTTTCGAAAGGACGCGCTACATGACCCAAGCTGCCAGAAAGACGAATGCCGATCCCGACCGCCTTCGGAACCTGAAACCGTTGCCGATCGAGACGCCTTGCTGGACGCTTTCCACCACCGATGACGACCTCCGCGCCGTACCGGTGGCCGAGCTTGCCGCGATGCTCGAACAGGTGTTCCTGATCCGGCATTTCGAAGAAAGGCTTCTCGATCTCAGCAAGGAAGGGCTTCTGCATGGTCCGGCGCATGCCAGCATTGGCCAGGAAGGCGCAGCCGTCGGGATCATGTCGGCCCTGGCCTCCGAGGACAAGATCAACGGCACCCACCGGATGCATCACCAGTTCCTTGCCAAGACGCTGAACCACGCAAGGGTCGAAGGCTACAACCCGTTAGAGCAAGAATTCTCGCAGCAGTCGCAAGAAGTCCTGTTTTCCACGTATTCGGAAATTCTTGGCCTCTCCACCGGCTACTGCGGCGGTCGCGGCGGGTCCATGCACCTGCGCGAACCCCAGGCCGGTGTCTTGGGGTCAAACGCCATCGTCGGGGGGAACCCTCCCCATGCGGTGGGCTATTCGCTGGCCGACAAAATGCGCGGTAGCGATTCGATCTCGGTGGCCTTCTTCGGGGACGGCGCCACGCAGATGGGCACGACATACGAAGCGATGAACCTTGCAGCGCTCTACGACACCTCGACCGTCTTCGTGATCGAGAACAACTTATACGCGGTATCCACGCATCTGTCCGAGCAAACCCGCGAAACACGGTTAAGCGCGCGGGGGTTGGCGCTGGGTATTCCCGCGATCACCTTTGACGGCATGGATGTCATCGCGGCGCGGCGGGCCATGGAAATCGCACGAGACCTGATGACCCAAGATAAGGGTCCAGTCATTCTCGAAGCCCGCACCTACCGCCACTTTCACCAATCGGGCCCAATGCGCGGCAGCGCCTTTGGATATCGCGACAAGGACGAGGAACAGGCATGGCTTGAAAGGGATCCGGCGAAAAATTTCCCGGCACAGCTTGAACGCCTTGGCCTTCTGGATGAACAGGCGGTGGAACAGCTTCGCGACCGCGCCCAAAACGCGGTTGATTCAACGCTGGACAGGCTGATCGAGGGATCGGCGGCAGACCGTCGCCTGATCCCAAGCCTCTGGCCCGACCCGACGACTGTCGAATTCGGTATCCGTGGCGATCTTTCGGAACTGGCTGATCGGCGCGCCCTTGAAGAACAGGACATCGCCGAGGATGAAAGCCGCGAGGCGCGCTTTCAGGATATCATCTCGGAATCGATGCTCCTCAATATGGATCGCTACGAAAACCTCTTCATCATGGGCGAGGACGTTCACAGGCTGCGCGGCGGCACCGCGGGGGCAACGCGCGGCATCGGCGAAAAATACCCCGACCGGCTTCTCGGCACCCCGATCTGCGAGAACGGCTTCACCGGGGTCGCCCTCGGCGCGGCGCTGAACGGCATGCGCCCGGTTGTGGAAATCATGTATCCCGACTTCGCACTTGTCGCCGCCGACCAGCTTTTTAACCAGATTGCCAAGGTGCGGCACATGTTCGGCGGCGGGTTCCCCGTCCCCGTCGTGGTCCGAAGCCGGGTAACCCAGGGCACGGGCTATGGGTCACAGCATTCCATGGATGCGGCGGGGCTTTTCACCCAATACCCCGGCTGGCGGATTGTGGCGGCCTCAACGCCGCATGACTACATAGGGTTGCTCAACGCTGCGGTGGCCTGCGACGATCCGGTCCTCGTTCTGGAATATCATGAGCTTTTCCCGAAAAAGGGCCGCGTCCCGACAACGGACTGGGACTACATCGTTCCTTTCGGCAAGGCCCGCATCGCGCGCGCCGGGCGCGATGCCACGATCCTTACATACGGTCCGATGGTGGATATCTGCACCGACGTTGCCGATAACGCCGGCCTTGATGCCGAAGTGATCGACCTGCGCACGCTCGACCCTCTCGGGCTGGACTGGACGACGATCCAAGCCAGCGTTGAAAAAACCAACGCGCTGCTCGTGGTCGAACAGACGACGCGGGGCACGTCCATCGGCTCGCGCATCGTCAATGATGCCCAGCGGCGGCTGTTCAACCTGCTCGACTACGAGATCATGCACGTGACCGGAACCGAGTCTTCCGCGGTTGTCTCGAAGGTTCTCGAAGAAGTCGCCTTTGCCCGCCCGCAGGATGTGGAAGCGGCCCTGCGCAAGGTCATCGAGGACCGGAACCTGCACCGTTCGGAGGGTGCCCAATGAGTGTCGCACCCCTCGTAAAACGTGTCCATCACACGGCTGTCTGCGTACAGGATTTCGACGCGATGCGAGAGTTCCTGGTCGCGTTTCTGGGCTTTGAAACAGAAGGCGAGATTTCCAGCCGCAGCGAAACCGAGCTTGCAACGGTGGTTGGTCTTCCCGGCACGCATATCCGCTGGGGCCTTTATCGCTGTGACACGCACAGAATCGAATTGTTCAAATACTTCGAACCTGCCGGGAAATCCGCCCCCCCGGCACAATGCGACACCGGCTTTACCCACCTGGCCTTCGAGGTCAGCGATGTGCGCGCAGCCTATGACCGTTCGGTCGAGGCCGGGTACACGCCATTTTCCACGCCACAGTCGATGCGCGGCGGCCTCAGCCATGTCTTCTACCTTGAGGGCCCGGAAGGCCTGGTGGTGGAATTCATGCAATTTCACAAAGAACAGACACCATGACAGATACATTGCCAATCCCACGCGTAGAACCGCACACCGTGGCTTTCATCGGCCTTGGAACCATGGGCAGCGGCATGGCCGCGCGGCTTGCCAAGGCCGGTCACCGCGTTCGCGGCTATGATATTGATCCCGCAAGGCGACAGGCGCTCAAGGCACATGGCGGCCACGCCGCCACCAGCATCGCAGAGGCCTGCAACGGCGCTGAAATCATCATGACCATACTGCCCCGCGACGCGCATGTGCTTGAGGTCTGTACCGGGCCCGGCGGCATTTCGGAAAGCGCGGCAAAAGGGGCTTTGCTACTGGAAATGAGCACCGTTCTCCCCGACACCAGCTTGGCGGTGCACGATGCCCTGTCACAGGCCGGGTTGCGTGTTCTTGACGCGCCGGTCGGGCGCACGCCGCGCGATGCGGAACGCGGCTCGCTTCTGGTGATGGCCGGGGGCGATCCGGCGGATTTCGAGGCCGCGCAACCCGTGATCCTGCCGATTTCCGACAAAGCCCTGCATCTTGGCCCCAAGGGCAGCGGCATCCGCATGAAGATCGTGAATAACTACATGTCCATGGTCGGAATGGTGATGACAGCCGAAACCCTCGCCATGGCGCGCAAGGCCGGCATAGACAGCGCCGCCGCGGTCGAGGTCTTGCAGAACACGACCGCAGGGCGTGGGCAAATCAACGTGAACTTTCCCAACAAGGTTCTAAGCGGTGACGTATCGCCCGATTTCCCGCTCGGCATGGGTCAAAAGGATATCTCGCTTGGCGTGACCTTGGCCGAACAACTCGGGGTGCCGCTTGCGCTGGGGGCTCCGGCGCGCGACCTGTTTTCCTTGGCTGGCCCCATGCAGATGGGCGACCTCGATTGTACCGCCATGCTGCTGCTGATCGAGAAACTCGCCGAAGATCGGTCAAGCGGCCCCGACAGCACGGAGCAGACCGAATGACCGTCCCCCCGAAACGAACCCTTTTTCACCGTCTTACCGGTTTCGCCGCGCTCGCGCTTTTCACGGCATTCATGGGCAACATCGTCTTGGCGAAATTCGCCATGATGATTGATTTCGCGGCCCCGCGCCTTTCGGCGCAGACAGAGTTCCTAATCGTTCTGGCGGCAACGCTGCTGACAATCATTTACCTGCTCCGCGAGGAGAAAAGGAAGGCACCAAGCCTTGCCGACCCCACGGATCATGACAACGACGTTCAACCAGAGGAGGAGACCCCATGACCACACCTAGAACACCCACGAGTGCGCCCAGCTCCGAAGATCGGCGCAACTTCCTGAAACTGGCCAGCACTGCAGGCTTCACCGTCGCCGTGGCGGCGATGGGGGCCGGAACGCTTGGCGTCGCACCTGCCGAGGCGCAAACCAGCGCCGAGGAAGCCGAGCGTGAAGCCGCCGCCGAACACGTGATGACCATCGGCACCGCCTACCGCCTTGGGACAACGCGCACTTTCCCGGTCATGCAACTGCACCTGAAGGAAAATATCCAGAACGCGACGCGTGGCAAAGTCTATGTAAAGCTTGTGCCGAACGGGTCGCTGGGGGCCGGGGCCGAATTGGCCGAAAAGGTGCAAAACGGAACCATTCAGGCCGCGCAGCATTCGATGGCCAACTTCGCGCCCTTCGCATCGGCTGTCGACGTCATCAACCTTCCGTTCTGGTGCGGCGACAATCAGAAGTTCGTGAACCTCGTGACCTCCGATATCTGGAAATCCGAGGTCGATGCCCGCGTCGCACAGAACGGGTTCAAGGTTCTGCTTTATCAACCGGTCGATCCGCGTACCGTCAGCGTGCGTCGCGGGCTGCGCGATGACCCCATCAAAACACCTGATGACATCCGCGGCATCAAGTTCCGTGTGCCCGGCTCCAAGATCCTTGCGCAGACCTACAGCCTGCTGGGGGCAAACCCGACGCCGATCGCCTGGGGCGAGACCCCCTCGGCGCTAAGGCAGGGGGTGGCCGATGCGCTTGATCCCAATACGATGGGCCTGAACCTTTTCGGCTTCAAGGACATCGTGTCTCACGTCACCTTCACGCGAACCGTCCCCGATGGCGGGGTGTATTCGTGCAACGGCGAATGGTTCGACTCGCTCGACAGCGACATTCGCGAAGGCATCGAATGGGGGGCGCATATCACCTTCCTGCAGAACCTCTCGCAGATTCCCGCATCGCGGAACTACGCGATCAACGAGATGGCCTCGGCCGGAGTGCAGTTCTACTCCCCCACCGACGATGAAATGGCACAGTGGGTCGATGCCGCGGGGGCTCAACGCCCGGAATGGGACGACATCAAGAAAGAGCTGGTCGGCTCTGTCGCCACCTTTGACAAGCTGCGCGAAGCCGCGGAAACCGACAGCGGCTTCTACGTGCACGACGCCTGACCCCATGCCGCCACCGTGACCTGACATCCCGGTGGCGGTACATCCCATCCGCTGAAACAGTCGCATTTACGAAAGAAACATGCATGCCAAAGCAAGTATCCATGCCACGTCTGGACAAGGACATGGAGGAAGGCCGCATATCGACGTGGCTCCGCTCCGAGGGGGACGAGATCGCCAAGGGGGACGTCCTGTTCGAAATCGAAACGGACAAGGCGGCCGTCGAGGTCGAAGCCGAGCATGCGGGCATTCTGCACCATATCGCCCTGGGCGACGGCGAAAGCGCCCCCGTGGGCGATGTCCTGGCCTGGATCTACGGCCCCGACGAAGACGTCGGGCCGCCGCCCGAGGTGCAACCTGCGACCCGGCCCGGGGAACCGACGGATGATCGGGCCGCCCCCTCGGCAAGCGCCACGCCAAAGGAACGCGCGGCAACAGGAAAACCAGCCGCGCCGGAAACCACGCCCCCCGCCGAGCCCGGGAGTCCCTCAAGGAAACGGCTTCTCGCCACCCCCGCGGCGCGCGCCGAAGCCAAGGCGCATGGGGTGCCCTTGCAAAGCCTCGCCGGTACGGGCCCCTCGGCGCGCATTCAAAAATCCGATATCCAGGCCGCGATAACCAGCCCCCCCGCGCCGGATGCCCCCGCTCAGGCCAAAGACCAGCCGGGCGCGCTTTCGGTACAGTCGTCAGGCCACGGCACGGCAACGCCCATGGTGATGATCCACGGGTTTCTCGCCGACGCCTCCGGCTGGGAAAAGCTGACAAGACCTCTTGAAGCGAAACGCCGAATTCACCGCATTGAGCTTCCCTGCCACGGGCGCTCACCGATGCGGCAACTGGCAAGTTTCGCGGATCTGGCACGCGATCTCCGCAAGGCTTTCGACGACCTGGGGCTGGAGCGTTGTCACCTCATCGGTCATTCCCTCGGAGCAGCGCTTGCACTTGCAATCGCGGATACACGCCCCCGCACTATCGGGTCCCTGACCTTGATTTCACCTGCCGGCCTTGGTCCACAGATCAACGGCCCGGCCATCGAAGGCATGTGCCGCGCTACCCGGGCCGAAAGCCTCGGACCGTGGATGAAGTTGCTGACCGCCGACCCGGACGCGATCGGCTGGCCCTATGTGCAAGCTGCTGCCGCCGCCCGGCGCGACCCCGCGTTGCGCGCATCGCAACTCGCCCTTGCCAACGCCCTGTTCCCTGACGGCGTGCAAGCCTTCGACATGCGGCCAGCCCTGGACAGGATAACCGCACCGACGCGGATCATCTGGGGACGCGATGACAAGATCATTCCATGGAAACATGCGCTCCATGCGCCCGGGCATGCCTCGCTGAACCTTTACCACGGGGTCGGCCACATGCCGCAGTATGAAATCCCCGAAAAGCTCACCCCCATGTTCGATGCCCTTCCCTAAAGCGTTCCGCCTTTGACCCGATGCATCGGCGAAAGGCGGAACGCGTGCAACGTTCGAGCAGAGCACCGCGTTTCGCGAAAATCCGTGACCCAGGTTTTTCGCGAAACGCTTCAAGGGCCGACTAGAGACAAAAGAAAACGCATCCGAAGGAGACAATAAAGTGGAACATCGTGTTGCTATGATCTCAGGCGCAAGCGGCGGTATCGGGGCCTGCATCGCCAAGACCCTTACGGCCCAGGGGTGGGGGCTCTCCCTCGGGGCCCGCGATCCGGCCCCCCTGCAACGGCGCTTTCCCAAGGCACTGGTGGTTCCACAGGATGCAACAAGGTCCGATGAAGCCGCTTGGGTGGCGGACACACGCACCCGCTTCGGGCGCATAGACGCGCTGATCTGCTCGGCGGGGCAAATGATCCCCGAGGACATCGTTGATATATCCGACGAAACGCTCGATCTGATGTGGGACATCAACGTGAAATCCCCCCGTCGGCTTGTGCACGCGGCCTGGCCCGATCTGGTCGAGGCCAAGACGGGGCGCGTGGTTCTCCTGGTATCGCTTTCCGGCAAGCGCGTACGCTCGGCTGCAAGCTCTTCATACGCGGTGACAAAACACGCCGCGCTGGCGATGAACCACGGCATCCGCCAGAAAGGCTGGAAGGATGGCATCCGTTCAACGGCAATTTGCCCGGGACGGGTCAACACAAGCATGGCCCGCGCAATAGCCGATACCCCGCCTGGGCAAATGACCCAGCCAGAAAACATCGCGAAACTCGCCAAGCTTGCCATCGACATGCCGAACGAAGCCTCGATGGCCGAGATCATGGTCAATTGCGATCTCGAGGACCAATACTAAAGCGTTTCGCGAAAAACCTGAATCACAGATTTTCGCGAAACGCAGTGCTCCGCTCAATCGTTGCACGCGTTCCGCCTTTAGCTGATGCCTCAGGTTAAAGGTGGAACGCTTTAGGGCCTGTGAAACGCCGCCACCAGCCGTTCAACGGCCTGCCCGGAACGCGCTTTCCGGCCTCCCTCGAAGAAACCGAATGCCGCTTCACCCCCGCGATCAGACCCCCTACCGCCTCCTGATCACAGCGTGCAGATGACCCCGCTCAAACGCTGAGCTGTGGTCACCCCTTGGAAAAACAAGAAACCGCGCCCTTCTCGCTTTCTTCTTTTCAAAAATATCCTGGGGGAGTCGCCCGCAGGGCGGCGGGGGCAAAGCCCCCGAAATCATCGCCGCTGCCAGCGGTGCATGACATCGCCACCGATATCGCGCGTCTCGATCAGTTCGAACCGCGGCGCCTCGTCAAGGCGCTCCAAGCCCAGCGCACCGATCCCCGGCAGGCCCTCGGCCCCGATGGCCACCCCGGCGGTAAAGCCCACCAGTTCATCCACCAGGTCGCCCGCCAGAAGCGAGGCCGCCAGCGCGCCCCCGCCTTCGCAAAACACCCGCGTCAGCCCCGCCGCGCCCAATCGCTGCAGAACCCCGGCCATGTCCAACTGCCGCCCCGTCAGGCCGCAGGGGATCAGCTCCGCCCCCACCCCTTGCCAGGCCTCCACCAGCGCAGGGTCGGCATCCGGCCCATGGCACAGCCACACCGGCACCTCGCGCGCCGTCCGCGCCAGTTGCGACATCAGGGGAATATCCAAGCGGCGCGAAACCACCACGCGCAGGGGTTGGCGAACGGCCCCCATATCCCGCACGGTCAGCATCGGGTCATCGGCCCGCGCCGTCCCCGCCCCCACCATCACCGCGTCATGGCGCGCGCGCATCCCGTGCACCGCGCGGCGGGCCTCCCCCCCGGTGATCCACTGGCTATGCCCGGTGGCCGTGGCAATCCGCCCATCGAAGGAGCTGGCCAATTTCAAGGTGACATGCGGCGGCCCGCCCGCCGCCTTTCTCAGGAACCCGCCCAGATCACGCGCGGCCTCCTCGGCCAGAACGCCGGTGTCAACCGCAATGCCCGCCGCCCGCAGAATATCGAACCCCTTGCCGGCCACCCGCGCGTCACTGTCGGTCAGGCACGAGACAACCCGCGCCACCCCCGCAGAGATCAGCGCCTCGGCACAGGGCGGCGTCTGCCCGTGATGGGCACAGGGCTCAAGCGTGACATAGGCCGTGGCCCCCCGGGCCGCCTCTCCCGCCTGCGCCAGGGCCACCACCTCGGCATGGGGCCGCCCCCCGGGCGCTGTCCAGCCACGCCCGACGATCCGCCCCTCGCGCACGATCACGCAGCCCACCGCCGGGTTGGGCCAGCACTGCCCCTGCCCCCGCCGCCCAAGCGACAGGGCCAAAGCCATGAACCGCGCGTCGCCTTGCCCGGTCACTCGTCCGATTGCTTGGCTTCGGCGATCGCCTCGTCGGGGCGCAACTCGCTCACGAACTTGTCGAAATCATCGGCCGCCTGGAAATTCTTGTAGACGCTGGCAAAGCGCACATAGGCCACGGTATCAATCCGCGCGAGGCTTTCCATCACGATCTCCCCCACGGTTTTCGACGGGATATCCGTCTCGCCCATGCTTTCCAAACGCCGCACGATGCCGGAAATCATCTGCTCGATGCGCTCGGGCTCCACCGGGCGCTTCTGCAACGCGATCCGGATCGACCGTTCCAGCTTGTCACGGTCGAAATCCTCGCGCCGCCCGTTGGTTTTCACCACCACCAGATCGCGCAGCTGCACGCGCTCATAGGTGGTAAATCGCCCGCCACAGGCCGGGCAAAACCGTCGCCGCCGGATCGAAACATGATCCTCCGCAGGCCGGGAATCTTTTACCTGAGTGTCAACATTTCCACAAAACGGGCAGCGCATGGGCCGTCCCCCTTTTCTTCTCTGCCTCTTCGGTCGTGGGTCTGCAGGCCCACTTATCCACAGCCACTATAGGACACCCGCAAGGTTTTGGGTAGAGGGGAATTTACACCCCTAGATAGGCCGAACCCCAAGGGGTTTAAGAACCGGCCCAACAGCATAGGTCATGCCCAAGACCAACCAAGGAAAGGCCACGACATGACCGACAAGACCCTCTTCATCACCGGTGCCTCCTCCGGCATCGGCGCCGAAACCGCCCGCGCCGCCGTGGCCAGGGGCTGGCGCGTGGCGCTCATGGCCCGCAGCGCCGACAAACTGGATGCGCTGGTACAGGAGCTGGGCGCCGACCACGCCCTCGCCATCACCGGCGACGTCACCAACTACGATGACCTGACCGCCGCCACCACCGCCACCAAGGACAAATTCGGCCAGATAAACGCCGTCTTCGCCAACGCGGGCATGGGCCTTGATACCCCCGGCGTGGCCGACGGCGACCCCGGGGAATGGCGCCGCATGATGGAGTTGAACGTCATGGGCGTGCTCTGGACGGTCAAGGCGACCTACGAGGCCCTGAAAGAGACCAAGGGCCATCTTGTCCTCACCGGCTCGGTCGCCGGGCAAATCCACCTGCCCGCCTCGGTCTATGGCGCCTCCAAATGGTTCGTCCACGGCTTCGGCGGCAACATGAGCGAGGACATGCGCAGCTGGGGCGGGCGCTGCACCGTCATCGCGCCCGGCATGGTCGATACCCCCTTCTTCGACGAGGCCAAGCCAGACAAGCTCAAACCCGAGGATGTCGCCCAAACGGTGATCTTCGCCCTGGACCAGCCCAAGCGCGCAGATGTCCGCAACCTCACGATCATGCCCACGGGCTAAATCTCACACCAGATGCGCCGCCACGTTCCGGCTGTGCGGCGCATCGCGATGCTCGAACAGGTAAATCCCCTGCCACGTGCCCAACACAGGCACGCCGCCACTCACCGGGATAGTCAAACTCACCGGCATCATCGCCGCCTTGATGTGGGCGGGCATGTCATCGGGGCCTTCGTAGGTATGCGTCAGATACCCCATCGCGGGGTCGCTGGTGGGCGGCACCAACCGGGCGAAATAATTGCGCAGGTCGGTTTGCACCTCCGGGTCGGCATTTTCCTGTATCAACAACGAACAGGAGGTATGCCGCACGAAGAGCGTCAAAAGCCCCGCCTCGACACCCTGCGCACGGGTCCAGCCCACCACCTCGCGGGTAAACTCGTACAGGCCCTGCCCCCGGGTGCTGATTTGAAATTCGCTCTGCACCCCGCTCAACACGGCCCCCATTCAAAGGCCTCGCGGTCCCAACACTGGCCCGCCGCCTGCTTGGCCTCGTAAAGCGGATAAATATCATTCACGGAAACCGAACCTGCATCACAGGCCAGTTGCGCCATGGTCTGATCCCCCTTGATCACCGTCACCCCGCCCGAGACCGAAACTTTCACTTCACCGTCTTGGGGAATGCGGTCGATGGCGTAATGGATGGTGTAATCAAAGGCCCGGTTGTTGAAACTCGCCTCCTCATAGATCGTCCGCCCAACCCCGTTCCACGGCATCATATATACCTCGCTCACGGGCCGCGCCAAAAGCATCTCGGCCATGCCGCCTTGGGGGCCAAAGCGGTAATAGGCGACCTGATCCTGCAAACACAGGTCCACCGTTTTCGCCCCACCCTTCACCGTACAATGAAACATCGGCACGCCGGGCCCGAAACACCCTTCGGCCCGCGCCGCTCCCGTGGCGGCCATGAACACCGACAGACCCAGGAAAAACTTTCGCATCCGGCAACCTCCACTCCTCGCCTTGCAACAGGTCTAGCACGGGCAAAGCGCCCCGGCCCATCCCTTTCGATACCATGAACAGGGCGCGCGCCCTGTTTACCCTTGGCTTGCGGCTTTCACTGCCGCGTTAACCAAGCTTGCGCAATCCTCACCAAGGCGCACGGTGGGCGCTCATCGCTTCGCTCCTCGCGCAAAAGGCCGTCAGGCCTGATAAGCGGGCCGGTCTCCTACGGGTCGTACGACTCGTACGATGCCCGGACAACACCCGCCGATTTTCGTACGAAACCCGGGGGCAAACGTACGACTCGTACGACTTTTCAGTCTGTACAGAGACCACGTAAAACCCCCCGCGTTCTGTACAGAACACGGGGGGTCAATGTACAATCTGTACAGAATGCGGCAGGCCCGGGCCTAGCGGAAAATCCGCTCGCCCTGTTCGTCGATCACCTGCTTTGCCTTGCGAATGGAAAAGGCCTGCGCCTCCTCCAATGACCGGATGACATCCGCGCGCAGCAGGTGATGCACCTTCACCTCGCCATCCACCTCTTTCTCGATCCGCGCCCCAAGGCGAAAGCCGTCGCTTTCCGACTGCGGCGTGGGGAAGATGCGAAACCCTTCATAGGTTTCCCCTTCGGCCTCGGCCTCCGGTTCGGCCTTGGGTTTGCCGCCGCCAAAAAGCTTGGAAAACAAGGACATACCGGCGCCTACTGATCCAGGAACGACCGCAGCTTACGCGACCGCGAGGGATGCTTGAGCTTGCGCAGCGCCTTGGCTTCGATCTGCCGGATACGTTCGCGGGTGACGCTGAATTGCTGGCCCACTTCCTCCAGCGTGTGGTCGGTGTTCATGCCGATGCCGAAACGCATCCGCAAAACCCGTTCCTCGCGCGGTGTGAGGCTGGAAAGAACCCGCGTGGTGGTTTCCTTCAGGTTGTCCTGAATCGCGCTATCCAGCGGAAGAACAACGTTTTTATCCTCGATGAAGTCGCCAAGCTGGCTGTCTTCCTCGTCCCCGATGGGGGTTTCAAGGCTGATCGGCTCCTTGGCGATCTTCATCACCTTGCGGACCTTCTCCAGCGGCATTTGCAGCTTCTCGGCCAGTTCCTCGGGCGTGGGTTCACGACCGATTTCATGCAGCATCTGGCGCCCGGTGCGGACCAGCTTGTTGATGGTCTCTATCATGTGCACCGGGATACGGATGGTCCGCGCTTGGTCGGCGATCGAGCGGGTGATCGCCTGCCGGATCCACCATGTCGCATAGGTGCTGAACTTGTAGCCCCGGCGATACTCGAACTTGTCCACCGCCTTCATCAGGCCGATGTTACCTTCTTGAATAAGATCAAGGAATTGCAGGCCACGGTTCGTGTATTTCTTGGCGATCGAGATCACGAGGCGCAGGTTGGCCTCGACCATTTCCTTCTTGGCCTGGCGGGCCTCTTTCTCGCCCTTTTGCACTTGGCTCACGATGCGGCGGAACTCGCTGATATCCAGACCCACGTATTGGCCCACCTGCGCCATGTCGGCGCGCAACTCGGCCACTTTCTCGGGGCTGCGTTCCATGAACATCTGCCAGCCGCGCCCGGATTTCTGCGCCATGTCGTCCAACCACGTCGGATCCAGCTCGCGGCCCCGGTAGGCCTCGACGAATTCCTTGCGGTTGATCCGCGCCTGGTCGGCCAGTTTGACCATGGCGCTGTCGATCTGCATGATCCGGCGGTTGATGCCATAAAGCTGGTCGATCAGCGCCTCGATCCGGTTGTTGTGCAGGTGAAGCGAGTTCACCAGCTCCACGATTTCCGAGCGCAACTGTTGATATGTCTCCTCGGCCGCTTTGCTGAACGACCCATCTTCGTTCAGCGTGGCCGAGATCCGGCTGTCCTGCATCTCGCTCAGTTCGGCGAAATCCTCGGCGATGCGATCCAGCGTTTCCAGAACACGCGGCTTCAGGGCGGCCTCCATGGCCGCAAGGCTCATGTTGGCCTGTTCCTCTTCGTCGTCGTCATCGTCCTTGGCAATCGGGTTGCCGTCGGCATCAAGCTCCGGCTCGCTGTCCTCGGATTTTTCCTTGGGCGCGCTCGTAACATTGGCCGCCTCGGCCACCACGCCTTCTTCGGCCTCTTCCAGGCCCTCGCCCATCTGGCCCGAGAAGGTGGTCTCAAGGTCGATCACATCGCGCAAAAGGATGTCTTCACCCAGAAGTTCGTCGCGCCAGATCGTGATCGCCTGGAAGGTCAACGGGCTTTCGCACAGGCCCGCGATCATCGTGTTGCGCCCGGCCTCGATCCGCTTGGCGATGGCAATCTCGCCTTCCCGGCTCAACAGTTCGACCGAGCCCATCTCGCGCAGGTACATGCGCACCGGGTCGTCGGTCCGGTCCAGCTTCTGCTCCTTGCCCGAGCCAAGGGTGACCTCACCCTTCTTGCCGATCTCGGCCACGGCGGTGGATTTGCTTTCCTCCTCCTCGGCTTCCTCGGCCTCGATGATGTTGATGCCCATCTCGTTGAGCATCGACATCACGTCCTCGATCTGTTCACTGCCCACCTGGTCGGGCGGCAGAACCTTGTTCAACTGATCGTAGGTAATAAAGCCCTTCTCACGCGCCTCCCCGATCATTGCTTTGACCGCGGCCTGGCTCATATCAAGCGAGATTTCAGCCTCTTGGTCTTCGGGTTTCTGGTCGTCGGTGTCCTTGGCGGCCATGAAGTTCTCCTGAACGAAAGGGCGATCGGGTGATTCTTAAAATCGAATCAATAACGCGTTCGCATGATTCGCACACCCGTTTACCCTGTTTTTCTTACCTAATCCTAGCCAAAAGCCCTTCAATGGCCTGACTTGGAGTATCTGATCCTTTCCAGCAACGCCTCGAAAGCGTCGCGTTCGTCACGACTGATTCGCGCACCGTTGTCGCCAACCTCGTATTCTGCCTTGTCCTCCTGCTGACTGCGCTGTGCCCTATTTCGCGCTTCTGCGGCTTGGCCAAGGCGCCATGTCACCGCTTCGTCAGCCACGCCCGCGATATCCTCGGAGGCCTCGTTCACCTCGGCGGACCACCCCACTTCCGCCTTCAGTTTGGCCAGTTCCTCGGCCACGGTCATGCGGGCCGCTTCATCATCGTCGCGGCGGCGTACAGCAGGCGCTATGGCGACATGGGGCAAGGCCATCAGGGTTTCAAGGGCTTGCCCCCCAATTGCGGCCTCGATCCGGTCGTACAAGGCCGCTCCGCCATCCGGGCCATGGCGCAGGATCAAATCGCGCAGCCGCGCATGATCCGGGTCGGCGCATTCCATTCCTTCAAGGGCATCCTCGAATTCATCACAGATGGACGGGCAACAAATCAGGGTGGCAAGGATCACCGCCTCGCGCATCTGCACGCGAGCCTCATCCCCCGCCGCCACCAGAAGCGAGGTTTTGGTGCTGGCCCGTGCCGTCGGAATGGGCTGCCACTTACCCGGTTTAAAACCGCTTTGCCCACCACTTCGCCGGGGATTGAATAATTGCCAGCGAAGGTCTTTCACCGCCTGCCCATAATGCGCCTTGATCGACGGATCACGGATCAACATGATCTTTTCGCGCAGGGCCTTGTCCAAGGCCGCCTTGCGCTCGGGGCTATCGAAATTACGGCCTTCGGTCTCGCGCTGCCACAAAAGCTGCACCATGGGCATGGCCTCATCCAGCAGCTTTTGAACCGCGCCCGCCCCCTTGGCGCGCAACAGGTCATCGGGGTCTTGGCCTTCAGGCATCAGCACGAACCGCAGGCTTTTACCCGCTTCCAACAGTGGCAAGGCCAGATCAATCACCCGATACGCCGCCCGCAAACCTGCCGTGTCGCCATCAAGGGCCATGATCGGCTCATCCGTGATACGCCAGAGCAGTTGCAACTGATGCTCGGTGACCGCCGTGCCCAAAGGGGCCACCGAGGCCCCGAACCCGGCCTGCGCCAATGCGATCACATCCATATACCCTTCGGCAACAATCAAGGGCTGGCCCTTGCCCGCCGCCTCGCGCGCGGGACCGTGGTGATAAAGCGTGCGGGATTTATCGAACAGCTCGGTCTCGGGTGAGTTGAGGTATTTGGCGTTGTCGTTGGGGTCCATGGCGCGCCCGCCAAAGGCGATGCACCGCCCACGCGGGTCACGGATCGGGAAGATGATCCGGTTGCGGAACGTATCATAGGGCCGCCCGCCCTTCTGGCTGGGCTTGGCAAGCCCCGCATCAAGGATCATCTGATCCTCGACTCCCTTGTTCTTCAGGTGATCCCAAAGGCCCTGCCACGCATCGGCGGCAAAGCCGATTTCAAACCGCTCCTGCGCCGCCTCGTCCAATCCGCGCCCGGCCAGATAGTCACGCGCCGCAGCCCCCGCGCCGGTTTTCAGCGACAGGCGAAAATGCTGCACGGCCATTTCCATGACTTCAATAAGTTGCGTGCGGCGGTCGGCCTTTTCCTGTGCCCTCGGGTCGCGTTCGGGCATCTGCATGCCCGCCTCTTCGGCCAGAATGCGCACCGCCTCCATGAAATCCACGTTCTCGGTTTCGCGGACAAAGGAAATCGCGTCGCCCTTGGCGTGACACCCGAAGCAATAATAAAACCCCTTACGGTCATCGACATGGAAGCTGGCGGTTTTCTCGTGGTGAAACGGGCAAGGCGCCCACATGTCGCCCTTGCCCTGGTTGGATTTGCGGGTGTCCCACATGACCTTTCGCCCGACCACATCGGTCAGCGACAGGCGCGAGCGTAGCTCGTCAAGGAATCCGGGGGGCAAGCTCATATATCCATATATGGGCAAGCCTGCGGAATGGGCAAGCCGGTGAAGTGCAGAGTTTACTGCGCCAAGCAGGCCTTTTCGTAGGTCTGGCCGACCTCTTCGTTCAGCTGGCCTTCCTCAAGAGTATAGACCCAGTTCACGATCGGCTCGACAGCAGGTTTGTAGATCGCCGCGTCGCCCTCCAGGCCATCGCCGATTGTTCCGATGGCCTGTTGCTGGTCCGCACCGCTTGTTCGTTCCGCGACAGCCGAGTCCACGATCTTTGCGGAATTGGCACAAATGCTTGCCTTGTCTTGAGCCGCCAAGGGCGAGGCCAACAGCAGGGCGGGTAGAATTGCGGCAAAGCGGGTCATGGTCACCTCGTCATATCTTGTGTGTCGTTTGGCAATCTAATGCCCGAGGCGTGGAATGAAAGGGGGGTGGCCGGGGAAATGCGCCCCCGCTCTCCCCTCAGCCTTGCCTTGCGGCCACGGCCTGCATCGCGGTTTTGAGGTCATGGACAAGCGTTTCGGCAAAGGCGCGGAACACCATGATCTGATAATTGCCCTCCTCCAGACAAGTGACCGAGGCCTGCATATGCTGAAGCTCGGTTCTTGCTGTTGCTCCGGGGTCAAAAACGCCGGGGCGCAGATCAATGGGCGTCAAACGTGCCAAGACATCGGCAGCCCCGTCGCCTTGCAATCGCACAACGGCCCAAGCATCCGATTGATCGGTCAATGCGGCATGGCTGGCAAGGCCCGGGTCGGCCGCCGTACCTGTCAAAAGCGCCATGCGCGGCCCGAACCAGATGGCGCGCGCATTTCCGCTCTCGGTTACAGAGTTCGGTTCCGGCAAGGTCACCCCATGCGCCGCCTTCATCTCGGTCGACAATGTCGCGTCCTGCCCTTGGAAGGCCGCGACCGAGGTCATCGGTCCGGCCTCGGCCTCACTCAGCCGCAGGGCACCTACCTCAAGCGGCAGCAATCCCTCGCAAGGCGTTCTTGCTTTCAACTCAACCACGCATCCGCCCTCCCTCTGGATCGAACTGCACCGGGCCGCAGACCTCGCACAGGGTCTCGACGCCATTCAGATGATCCACCATGCGGATCACCTCACCATGCCGCGCCCGGCCATTGCGCAGGAAGCCAAGGCCGATATTCGTCTCCAGAACCGGCGAATAGCCGACCGAGGTGACATATCCCTGATCATTCACCCGCACCGCCGCGTCATCGGCGTTGAACAAATGCGCGCCGGCGACCAGCATCTTGACCTCGCCCGCCGGACGCAGGCCGACAAGCTGCTCGCGCTCGGGGCCATTCAGCCCCTCACGCGCGGCGGCGGTCTTCCCGATGCAATCCTTCTTGGCGCTCACCATCCGCTCCATGCCGATGTCAAAGGCCGTCACCCGGCCATGTATTTCGGCATGGGTGATGAACCCTTTTTCAAGCCGCAAGACGTTCAGCGCCTCCATCCCATAAGGTCCGCCGCCCAGGCCCTCGGCGCGGCTGACCAAAGCACGGAAAAGGGCATCGCCATAGCGCGACGGCACGGCGATTTCATAACCATGCTCGCCCGAAAAGGAGATACGGAATAGCCGCCCCTCGACCCCGGCCAGGGTGACAGGTCCGCAGGACATGAAGGGCCACGCCTCATCGCTCAGCGGCGCGTCCAGCAACCCGTTTAGAACCTCGCGCGCCTTCGGCCCGGCAACGGCGAACTGCGCCCATTGTTCGGTGACCGAGGTAAAACGCACGTCCAGATCAGGGCGTAGGGCCTGATGCACGAACTCCAGATGTCGCATCACTTGTCCTGCCGCCGCCGTGGTGGTGGTCATAAGATAGTGGTTTTCACCCAAGCGCGCCGTTGTGCCATCGTCCATCACATGGCCATCCTCGCGCAGCATCAGGCCATAACGCACCCGCCCCACCTTCAGGGTCGAGAACATGTTGGTATAGACGAAATCCAGAAACGCCCCGGCATCCGGCCCCTGAATATCGATCTTGCCAAGGGTCGAAACATCGGCCACGCCCACGGCCTCGCGCACCATGCACACCTCGCGGTCACAGGATTGCCGCCAGTGGGTCTCGCCCTTCTTCGGGAAGTAACTGGGCCGGAACCACAGCCCCGCTTCGATCATCGGTGCCCCGCGCGCGACGCTGGCCTTATGCGAGGTGGTGAAGCGTTCAGGCGCAAAGCCTTTGCCCTGCCCGCCCGCGCCCAAGGCCGCGATCGGCACCGGCACGAAGGGCGGGCGATAGGTGGTCGTGCCCGTTTCGGGAATACCCCGCCCCGTGGCATCGGCCAGCACCGCCAAGGCCCCGATGTTGGAGTTTTTGCCCTGATCGGGTGCCATGCCCTGCGTGGTATAGCGCTTCATATGCTCCACGCTTTGGAAGTTCTCGGTCGCGGCCTGTTTGACGTCCTTCACCGTCACATCGTTCTGGAAATCCAGCCACGCGCGCCCCTTGCCCGGCACCGCCCAAAGCGGCGTGATGTCATAGGTGCTATCCTCGGCGCGCGGCAGGTCAATATCCGGCACCGCATGGCCCAAATCCTGCAACACCTCACGCGCCGCGGCCATTCCGCCTTCAAGGCAGGCGCGGGTCGAAAAATCCCCGCGACAGGCCCCGGCGGTCACCATGCCCGGAATGGCCCCGTCTTGCGGAACGAAGGCCGCGATTTGCTTGTTCCAAGCGGGCCGCCCGTTCATGTGACAGGTCAGGTGCACCGATGGATTCCAGCCACCGGACACCGCCAGCGTATCGGTCTGGATTTTCTCGACCCCGCTGATCGAACTGATCGAGATCGCCTCAACGCCTCGACCGCCATGTACCGCGCTCACCTCGCGGCCCGCATAGAACGGCACATCCAGATCGCATTGCGCATCCTGTCGACTGTCGATCAAGGCACTCACATGCACACCTGCCGCGATCAGGTCGGCGGCGGTGCGATGCGCGCTGTCGTTGTTGCCGAAAACCGCCACGCTGCGCCCCGGGCTGACCCGCCAGCGGTTGACATAAGATCGCACCGCGCCCGCCATCATCACGCCCGGACGGTCGTTGTTGGCAAAGGCAACGGGCCGCTCCAAGGCCCCCGCCGCCAGAACTGCACGTTCGGCCACGATGCGCCAGAAACAGTCGCGCGGCGCACCGGGGCGCATGGCCACATCCGGGGCCAGCCGCTCAAGCGCGCCATAGGTGCCTTGGTCGTAGGCCCCCGTGACCGTGGTCCGGGTCATCACCCGCACATTGGGCATCGCTTGCAACTCGTCGGTCACGGCCTCGGCCCAATCCGCACCACTTTGGCCCCCCACTTCAAGGCGTTCGGCATTGAGCCGCCCGCCGGTGCGCATATCCTCATCGCAAAGGATCACGTCCGCGCCCGCACGCCCCGCCGCCAATGCCGCCATCAGCCCCGCAGGCCCCGCACCGATCACCAGCAAGTCACAATGGGCAAAGGCCTTTTCATAGCGGTCGGTATTGGCCTCCATCGACAAGGCCCCAAGCCCCGCCGCGCGGCGGATGATAGGCTCATACAGCTTTTCCCAAGCCGCCTTGGGCCACATGAAGGTCTTGTAATAAAACCCCGCGCCAAGGAATGGCGCGGCAAGGTCATTCAACGACAGCAGATCAAACCCAAGCGAAGGCCAACAGTTCTGCGGCCGGGCCATCAGGCCCTCGAAAAGTTCCACCGTGGTCGCCCGCACGTTCGGGTCCTGCGCCGGACCAAGGCCAAGGGTGACAAGGGCATTGGGCTCCTCGCTGCCTGCCGTCATGATCCCGCGCGGGCGGTGATATTTGAACGACCGCGCCACCATCCGCCGGTCATTGGCCAAAAGCGCCGAGGCCAGCGTATCGCCCTTTAGCCCCTCGTATTCCACCCCGTCGAACCGAAACTTGATCGGGCGGCTGCGGTCGATCTGACCATCTCCTGCAAGTCTCATGCGCCCGCCTCCTTGGCGCCACGCGCCAACTCACAACTCAAAATCTCATGCGTGACGGTATTGCGGGTCACGACCACCCAAGCGCCACAGCCGGTTTCGTGATACCAAAGATCACGGGTCACACCCGCCGGGTTGTCACGGTTGTGGATGTAGTCATCCCATGCCGCCTCACCAGCCTCGGGGTCGGGCCGATCCAAAGCGACAGCATCGCCCTGATAATAAAACTCGCGCCGGTCGCGCTCTCCGCAATAGGGGCAGGTGATCCTCATGCCGCGCTCTCCCAACTCATCCGCTTTGTGCAAATACCCATGTCGCGCCTCAATGCAGGTTGTGCTGCATGCCGGTGCCTTCTTCGTCCATCAGGCCCCGGCCCGTGCGGAACCGGTCCAGACGAAAGCGCGCCGCCGGGTCGTGATGCCGGTCCGTGGCCACCAGATGCGCCATGCTGAACCCCGATCCCGGCACCGCCTTGAACCCACCATAGCACCAGCCCGCATCCAGATAGAGGCCCTCGACCCCGGTCTTGTCGATGATGGGCGACCCATCGGGCGTCATGTCCATGATCCCGCCCCAACTGCGCAAGACCTTGGCCTTGCCGATGGCGGGCATCAGGGTCATCCCCGCCTCCATCACATGCTCAACCATCGGCAGGTTGCCGCGCGCAGCGTAGGAGGCATAGAAATCCAGGTCCCCGCCAAACACCAGCCCGCCCTTGTCCGACTGGCTGATATAGAAATGCCCCATCCCGAAGCTGACCACATGGTCGATACAGGGCTTCAACCCCTCGGTCACGAAGGCCTGCAAGACATGGCTTTCGATCGGCAGGCGCATGCCCGCCATCTGCGCCACTTGGCTGGACCGGCCCGCAACGATGATCGCCACCTTCTTGGCCTTGATCGCCCCGCGCGTGGTCTCCACGCCCTTCACGACACCACCCTCGATATCAATGCCGGTGACTTCGCAGTTCTGGATCAGGTCCACGCCCCGCTCGCTCGCCCCCCGGGCATATCCCCAGGCGACGGCATCGTGCCGCGCCGTGCCGGCGCGACGCTGCAACAAGCCCCCGTAGATGGGAAATCGCGCTTGGTCATAGTCCAGATAAGGCAGCATCCGCTTGAGGTCCGCCACGCTGAGCAGTTCGGCATCGTCCCCTTGGTTACGAATGGCATTGCCCCGCCGGATCGCCGCATCCCGCTGTGCATCCGAGTGGAACAATCCGATCTGCCCGCGTTGCGAATGCATGACGTTATAGTTCAGGTCTTCTTCCAGACCTTCCCACAGTTTCAGCGAATGACTGTAGAATTCCGAGTTTCCCGGCAGGAAGTAATTGGCCCGCACGATGGTCGTGTTCCGCCCCACGTTGCCGCCGCCAAGATACCCCTTTTCAAGCACCGCGACATTGGTGATGCCATGCTCCTTGGCAAGGTAATAGGCGGTCGAAAGGCCATGCCCGCCGCCACCGATGATCACCACGTCATAGGCATCCTTGGGCGTCGCATCGCGCCAATGCGCCTGCCAGCCCTTGTTGCCTGTAAGCCCCTCTTTCAGAACGCGCAAACCGGAAAAGCGCATCGACATCTCCCTCATAGGTCGGGCTGGAGTGAACCAAGCCTTCCCCGGAATAGCAACGGGGGGCGCGACCGCCCCCCAAGTTTTTCGACAGGTTCTTGTCTACGGGCGACCCCGTGGGCGTTACAGCCCCAAGGCGCGATAGCTGGCGGCAACCTTGTCGATAGACACCAGATAGGCCGCGGTACGCAGGTCTTCGCAATCGCCCCGCTCGTGCCAGACTTCGCGCATGGATTGATAGGCCGTGCGCATCGTGTCATCGAGGCCCGAACGTACAAGTTCCAATTCATCGGCCCCGCGCAGGTACTTTTCCTTGAAGTCGGGCGACATGGACCAAGAACTGCCCAGATGTTCATCCAGCTTGTGCAGTTCGTTCACGATCAATTCGTGCCGCGCCTCCTCCTGTCGGCGCCCCATCCGGCCAAAGCGGATATGGCTCAGGTTCTTGACCCATTCGAAATAAGAAACGGTCACACCCCCGGCGTTGGCATACATGTCGGGGATAATCACCGCCCCTTTCTCGCGCAACACGGCATCAGCCCCGGCCGTCACCGGGCCATTCGCGGCCTCGATGATCAACGGCGCCTTGATATTCTCGGCATTGCCCAGATTGATCACCCCTTCAAGCGCCGCCGGGATCAGGATGTCGCAGTCATGCTCAAGATATTTCGAGCCATCCTTGATATACTTGCCCGACGGATAGCCATCAACGCCCCCGTGCTTGACGATCCAGTTGCGAATGTCCTCTACATCAAGGCCATTCTCATCCATCAGGCCGCCGTCACGTTCGATAATCGCCGTGATCTTGCACCCGTCTTCTTCCGACAGGAACTTCGCGGCGTGAAAGCCCACGTTACCAAGCCCTTGAACCACGACACGCTTGCCGTCGAGCTTGCCACTCAACCCGGCCTTTTTCACATCTTCCGGGTGGCGGAAGAATTCGCGCAGGGCGTATTGCACACCCCGGCCCGTGGCCTCGGTCCGGCCCTGGATACCGCCCGCGTTCACCGGCTTGCCCGTCACACAGGCGCGCGCGTTGATGTCGGTGGTGTTCATCCGCCGGTATTGATCCGCGATCCAGGCCATCTCACGCTCGCCGGTGCCCATATCGGGTGCAGGCACGTTCTGGCTGGGATGAATCAGGTCGCGCTTGGCCAGTTCATAGGCAAACCGCCGGGTGATACGCTCAAGTTCGTGCTCATCCCATTCACGCGGATCCACACAAAGCCCACCCTTCGAGCCCCCGAAAGGCGCTTCCACAAGGGCACATTTGTAAGTCATCAGCGCGGCCAGGGCCTCGACCTCGTCCTGATTGACCGCGGTGGAATACCGTATCCCGCCCTTCACAGGCTCCATATGTTCCGAATGAACACTGCGATAGCCGGTGAACGTATGAATCTGCCCGCGCAGGCGCACGCCGAAACGCACGGTGTAGGTAGCATTGCAAACCCGGATCTTTTCCTCCAGCCCCGGCGGCAGATCCATCAGCGAAACCGCGCGGTTGAACATCAGATCCACGCTTTCACGAAAAGTCGGTTCCTTGGTCTTTGTCATGTTGGTCTCCCGGGTATTGGCTGGTCTTGTCGCCAGTTCTGGTCGCAATGGTTACGTTCCAGTATCGTTAAAGCATGCGACAATTTTGTCCACCCACAGCGGGCAAAGCCACGAATTTTTACTGAAACGAAACTGATTGTGGCCGGCACTTCGACAATCACCAGACTTCTCAACAATCGTCACCGTATGGTTGCCCTTCCGCCACGTTCTTTCCCAATTTGGCCCTAATTCCGCCACCTGTCCGGTTAATAAATCGCCAGTTAATTCCGTGCTTTGGGGCTAGTCCGTCCTGAGAGGTATCAAATGCTGACGAATGAAATGAAACCGAACAACGCGTTGTTCAAAGTCGTACAGTCACCGCTGCAATCGCTCAAGCGTTTGCGCCACGACGAAGATGGCGCCATGACGATCATGACGTTCTTCATCTTGATGCTGATGTTGATGATGGGCGGCATCGGGGTCGACGTCATGCGCCAAGAAATGCACCGCGCCAAGTTGCAGGCCAATCTTGATGCTGCCGTTCTGGCCGCGGCCTCGGCACCTTATCCAAGTGGACTTGACGAAGACGGGCGCAGCGAAGCCGCGGAAAACCTCGTCAAGGACCACTTCAAGAAAGCAGGGCTGGAAGACTATCTCAACACCTTCAAGGAAGGCGATGTGCGGATTACCGCAACCACGTCCAAGGTCACTGCATCCGCCAACCAAACACTCGATACCCACCTGATGCGCCTTTCGGGCGTGAAAGAACTCGAGGCCGCAGGCCTGTCAACGGCCCAGACCGGCGTTCAACAGCTTGAGATCGCGTTGGTGATCGACGTGTCCGGCTCCATGGCCTCGGGCTCATGGAACGAATCGCGTCTTGATGCCGTCAAAAGCGCAGCCAAGGAATTCGTGACGCAGATCATCGATAATTCCGGCGGTCATGTCGCGATTTCGATCGTGCCCTACAGCTTCAACAGTGCACCGCAAAAGGCGCTCTACGACGCCCTGAACGCAAACACGACGCACCATTATTCGCGTTGTCTCACGTTCCACGAAGACGATTTCGAAGATGCCTACATCGATCCCAACCGCGCCTATGCGCAAACCATCTATACATCCGTGGATTATTCAAGCTGGAACAACGCCGATTTCGGCACGGTGGGCGAAGGCAATGTGCTTAATAGTTCTTCAAGCGCCTATAACGCATCGTGTTATGCCGACCCGCGCTTCGAAATCCTTGCCTACTCCAGCGATGAAGCCGACCTGCACGACAAGATCGACGCACTGGCACCGGCGGGGGGGACATCCTCGGAAATGGGGGTCAAATGGGGTGCGGCTCTCTTGGATCCGAAGTTTAGCTCGGTAGGGAACGCGTTGAAAACCAACGCACAGACCATTCCGCTGACCGATGAAAACGGCGTCTTGACCGGCACCCGCAACATGACGGTCAATAGCGCCCTCACGACAATACCCGAGGATTACAATAGCTCACGTGCCATGAAGATCATGATCATCATGGGCGACGGCGCCAACTCGAACAGTTATGTTTTGGAAGACCCCAACAGGCTTCTGGACCCCGATGTTCCCGAAAACCATGCGAGCAACGATTACCGTGGGCCTAATTCCAACCTGTATCTTCTGAACGAACCGCGTGCCGCGGAAACCGAAATGGTGTTCGTCCGCGCCGTCCATGTCTATGGTTATACATCAGATCAGGAATGGCGGTGTTCGCGCTATTGGTACTGGTCCTGCGAATATGAGGAGGTGGAAGTTTCAGGCGCCGGTCCTGGTTTGCCCGAACCGTCTTTCTATCTCTATTCGCCAACGCGCAACCGGTATCTCAGGCTCGATCCCGAGGATGATTTCGCGACCGGGGAAGAATTCACTCCATCCGAATTCAATGACAAGATCGAAGATCTGCCCGAACACACTGGCATCCTTTCGGATCTTTCCGGAAACTTCGACGTGGCCGTAGACACCTTCGATCTGGCCGAGGAAACCATTGATAAGGTTGAAGAAAACTACGCAGAGGAAGGGGACAAATTCTACGAGCGCTTCTCGTGGGAGGAAGCCTGGGGCTTGATGACACCCTATGAATACGCCGATATCACCGGCGATTGGGGCGCATACGATCAGTACAATTCTCGATCCAGAAACCGCCTGACCAGCGACGAAAAGAACGCGCGCATGGTCGATGTCTGCGACGCCGCGAATAAAGAGCGCGTGCGAATCTACACCATCGCCTTCGAATTGGGCGAAGAAGACAGCGCCTCGGAGGAACTCGAGAAATGTGCTACCATCTCGGCCAATCACTATAACTCGACCAAGCTCAACATCAGTCAGACCTTCGGCTCGATCGCGGCGAATGTCCTTTCACTCAAGTTGACCCAATGACACAGCGTTTCAATGCATTGCTCCGCCGGTTCCGGCGTGACACGTCGGGCTCTGTGAAGCTGGAGTTCGTACTTGTCGTGCCCTTGTTCCTGTCGTTCCTGCTATTCTCCATCGAACTGGGGTTCATCACCTTGCGCAGTACGCTTTTGTCGCGCGGCCTTGATATGACGGTGCGTGAGATTCGCCTGACCACGGGGGCCGAATGGACACACGATGAAATCAAGGAAAAGGTCTGCGCCAATGCCGGTCTGCTAAGGGAGTGCGACAGCATGCTCCGGTTGGAAATGCGCAGAAAGAGCATTCGCGAATACAGCTCGCTGGGCGATGATGTGGATTGCACGGACCGGGCCGAGGAAACCCATCCCGTGATGTTCCAATCCGGCGGCGCAAACGAGCTGATGGTTCTGCGGGCGTGCTATAAATTCGATCCGTTCTGGAACAACGCCTTCATGGGCGAACAGCTCGAGTTGGATTCCAGCGGCGATGCCAGCATCGTCGCCATGACAGCCTTCGTGCAGGAGCCCCGGTAAGATGTTGATTCAGCGCTTTAAAACCCTGCTGCGCCGACTGCGCAAGGATATGCACGGCGCGGTCGTTGTGGAAAGCATGATCGCCTTGCCGTTGCTCTTCTGGGTGACGATGGCCAGTTTCGAATTTTACGAGGTCCACAGGTACAAAGCCGTACGTGAAAAGGCGACCTATACCGTCGCCGACATGATCTCGCGCGAAGGGTGCCAGATCACCAGGAACTACCTTGATAAAACTTTCGTCCTTTACAATGACATGTTGCGCGACAGAGGTGCGAACCAGATCCGGTTTACCGTCGTCGAATATGACGGAAGCAATGACAAGTACGAGGTTAAGTGGTCATTCCTGCGCGGCGATGGCGACCTTGAAAGTTTACCTTCGGGCGAACTTGCCAACGGGGATGAAATCCTGCCCGCCCTGTCATCGGGGCAGCAGATAATCCTTGTCGAAACCTTCTCGACCTACAAACCTTACTTCCGGGTTGGAATGGGCAACTCGATCGACATGGAAACACGTATTTTCATTTCACCCCGCTTTGTGCCCAAAGTCGACTACAAGTCGGCCCTCGAAGCGGGCGATTGCGAAGATGCCGTATGAAGGATGTGCTATCCTTGTCGCTGATGCATCAAGGCGGCAAGGATTTCGGCCATTGCCTTCGACTGTGACCCCGGCGTCACGCCGCCGATCCCCACGCGCCGCCCAAGGCACCACCAAAGGCCCGGTTCCCAACGGGCCTTTTTCCTGACGCTCAGCCTCATCAAAAAACCGTTCGACGGCTTGAAGGCGAAAAAACCTCGGTCCAGATGCTCGATCTCTTCGACCCGCGCGATCACGGTGCCATCGGTGCTACGCAATTCCTCGCGCGTAAGCTCCAGAACCGCCGCCGTGGCAAGGCGCATCCGGTTGGCCAGGTAAAGCGAAGCGGCACCGAACACGATCAGGACCATCTGCCAGCCAAAATGCTCGGGCGGGCGGGCCATGGCCACATAGACCAGGATCAACCCAAGCCCACCCATCGACACAACGCCCAAGACGCGCCGCGCAGGCGAGGCCGAAATACGCGCCAGAACCTCATCGTCCATCATCACACTCCCAATCCGTTGCCCCGGGCCATAGCCCGAACAGGCACCGATTGCGAGGGGGATTAGCCGCGCATCCGTTCGGATGCCGGGTCATACATCGGCTTCAGGCTTGCTTCTGCCGCCACGCGCGTGCCCGCCACGTCGATCTCATAGCTCGAGGTCAGAACATCCGCCGCACTCTCGCCCTCGCACGGCACGTAGCCAAGCCCGATGGCCCCACCCAAATGATGCCCGTAGTTGCCTGAACTCAGGTAACCCACGATTTGCCCGTCCCTGAGGATCGGCTCATTGTGATACAGCATCGGCTCGGGGTCGCTCAGCCGGAATTGCACCATGCGATGGCGCAATCCCTCGTCGCGCTTGCGCTCTACCGCCGCGCGGCCAATGAAATCGGGTTTGGTCTTCGACACGGCAAAGCCAAGCCCCGCTTCCAGAACATGATCCTCGCAGGTGATGTCATGGCCGAAATGCCGAAAGCCTTTTTCGATCCGGCAGCTATCCATCACATGCATCCCGCAAAGTTTCAGGTCATGCGCCTGCCCGGCCTCCATCAATGTCTCGAAAACATGGCCGCACATATCGGCGCTCACATAGATTTCCCAGCCAAGCTCACCCACGTAAGACACCCGATGCGCCCGCGCGAGGCCCATACCGATCTCGATCTGGCGGGCCTGCCCAAAGGGGTGCGCGGCATTGCTGAAATCATTGGGCGACACGGCCTGCATCACCTCTCGCGCGCGCGGACCCATGACAGCCAGAACCCCCTCGCCCGCCGTCACATCGGTGATCACCACCATGCGTTCGCCCAGATGGCGGCGCAGCCATGTTTCATCGGCCAGCCGCGTCGCCGCAGGCGTGACCACCAGATAGGCGGTTTCCGACAGGCGGGCGACGGTGACATCCGCCTCGATCCCGCCACGCTCGTTCAGGAACTGGGTATAGACGATCTTGCCCACCGGCACGCTCATATCCGCGCCGCAAACATGGTTGAGGAATCCTTCGGCCTCCGGCCCCTCAACCCGCAATTTGCCGAAACTCGACATATCATACATGCCCACCCGGCCCCGGATCGCGGCATGCTCGGACGCGGCATTCTCAAACCAATTCTGCCGTTTCCAGCTATACTGGTATTCCCGTTCCTGCCCCGGCTTGGCGAACCAGTTGGCCCGCTCCCACCCGGCCATCTCGCCCATGACCGCGCCCTGCTCCAGAAGCTGCGCATGGAACGGCGTGCGCCGCACACCGCGCGCCGTGGCCTTTTGCCGGTAGGGGTAGTGGTCGGCATAAAGCAACCCCAAGGTCTCAGTCGACCGATCCACCAAATACCGCTTGTTGCCTTGGAAGGGCTGCATCCGGGCAATATCCACATCGCCCAGATCGAAAGGTTTCGCGCCATCCTCCATCCATTGCGCCAGCGCCATGCCCGCGCCGCCCGCGCTTTGGATACCGATGGAGTTGAACCCGGCCGCGACCCAGACATTCTCCATCTCGGGGCAACGCCCAAGGTGATAGGCATCGTCGGGCGTGAAACTTTCCGGCCCGTTAAAGAACGTGTGAATCCCCGCCTCGCCCAGCATCGGCATCCGGTTCACCGCCCATTCAAGGATCGGCTCAAAGTGGTCGAAATCCTCGGGCAGTTGGTCAAATTCGAAATCCTCGGGGATGCCATGCATCCCCCATGGTTTGGAATTGGGCTCGAACGCGCCCAGCATCATCTTGCCCGCATCTTCCTTGTAATAGGCACATTCATCCGGCACCCGCAGGACCGGAAGCTGGCTCAACCCCTCGATAGGTTCCGAGACAATGTAGAAATGCTCACAGGCCTGAAGCGGCACATTGGTGCCCAGCATCCGGCCCACCTCGTGGCCCCACATGCCCGCGCAATTGACCACCATCTCGGCCTCGATATGACCCTCGGCCCCATCCTCGGCCTGCCAATCGAGGCCGGTGATCCGTTGGCCGCTGCGCGCCACTCCGGCCACTTTCACACGTTCTTTGATGACCGCGCCCCGCTGCCGCGCGCCCTTGGCCAAGGCAAGCGCGATATTGGCCGGGTCGCCCTGCCCGTCCTTGTCGAGGTAAACCGCGCCTTTGACGCCTTCGATATTGAGATGCGGATACTTGGCCTGCACCTCTGCCGGGCTGATTTCCTCGACATCCACGCCAAAGGCGCGGGCCATGGCGGCTTGACGGTAGATCTCCTCGCGGCGTTCCTCGGTCAGGGCCACGGTGATCGACCCCACCCGCTTGAATCCCGTGGCAACGCCGGTTTCCTCTTCCAGGTTGCCGTAAAGCTCTTGCGAATATTTGGCGAGCTTGGTCATATTCGCCGTCGCCCGAAGCTGCGCAATCAGCCCTGCGGCATGCCATGTAGTGCCGCTGGTCAACTGCTTGCGCTCCAGCAAGACGACATCTGTCCAGCCCAGCTTGGCCAGGTGATAGGCCACCGAGCAGCCCACCACACCACCACCGATGATGACCACGCGGGCCTTTTGCGGAAGTTCAGCCATTTTTATCCTCGTCGCGTCTTGGTTTCATGTCTCGGATCGCTGTCG
>NZ_JASHIM010000010.1 GCF_030733685.1 Roseovarius sp. MMSF_3281 | reverse complement strand
TGCACCGTTCCGGTCCACTCCACCGGAACCAGTTCACCGGCCAGCGCCGTTTCCGGCCCGCTCACCGTCACCTCCGGCTCGGTGATCTCGATGGCTGCGGTGCCAAGCACCTTGTCGCCCTCGTCGGTCATGTAGCGCAGTTCATACATACCGGTTTCGGCCGGGGCTCGCAGGTCGCCCTCGGACCTGTCCTTCACGCGGATGTAATTACCGTACTCCCCCGCCTCGGTTCCGGCGGGCACAATGGTGACGTAATCCCTGTTATCCAGGGTCTTGTCCCAGCCCACCCGCACGAGAGACCCTGCGGGCGCCGTATCGGGGCCGGTGACGATCACCTCGGGACGTTCCGGCTCCGGTTCTGGTTCGGGCTGCGGTTCGGACACTGCTGTGGCCACGGCGCTGAACGCCCGGCCCAATTCCTCGGCATTGCCAGCCGCAATGTACTGCCCGCCGGTATTCTCCGCCAGGCAGGACAGCGCGCCCGTATCCGCATCGCCAAGGCCGAACCCAACCACATGGGCCGTAAACCCGACGCCCCTCTTTTCAAGCGTTTCCGCCAGCGCGCAAGGGTCGCGGTCGCAGCTTTCCAACCCATCTGAAATAAGCACCACGGTGGCAGGCGTATCGGTGTAAGAAAGGTCGGTCGCTGCCTGTTCCACCGCACTGGTCAGAGGGGTCTTGCCCGTGGGCGTGACCCCGCCGATCCGTTCGAGAATTTCAGCACGGGTTCCGTCGCCGGGCGCGACGATGGTTTCGATATCGGTGCAATCTCCGCGCCGCCGGTGGCCATAGGCCATAAGCCCGACCCTGCGGCCCTCGGTCCATTCTCCCAGCAGGTTGTCCATCACCCCCTGGGCGATTTCAATCTTGGCGGTGCCCTCAATCTGGCCCCACATCGAGTTCGACCCGTCGAAAACGATCATGACGTTCTCATCCGCCGCATTGGCGGGCGCGGCAAACGCCATCCCCCCGGCAAGCGCAAGGGCAGCTCTGCGCAAGGCAATCTGTTTCATGTCCTGTTCCTCTCTGGTCGTCTCCTGAATCTGTCCGCCCGTTGCATGCCCGATGCGGTCATGTCGGATGCTCTCCGTGCAGGCGGTCGATGATGCGGCGCACGGTGGTGATGTCCTCGAAGACACCGTGCAGTTCCTCTTCTATCTCGTCGGCCGGGCGGGTGAGGGCCCCCATCTGCAGGAACTCGTCTTCCCTCTTGAGCGCCATGAAGAAGGACTCCTCGTGAAACCCCGCTTCCAGCCCCTCGGGCCCATGCTTGCCACTCTCGGCCTCCGCGATCTTCACGAAACTGTCGAGGAAGCCCGGCGCCAGAATATCACGCGCAACGGAGGGATTCGAGGAGTAGACTTCGAAGTGATTTTCAAATGCCTCATGGCTTGTATGCACCTTCGGCAGGTCGCGCCCGGTTCCACCGCCGAACATCTCGGCCAGCTTGTTGCCCGGCCCGTGGAAATCGCGGGCGATCAGGATGCGGTCCGAAATCGGTTCGGGCACACCGATGCGCATCAGCAATCCCTTGAAATGCGTCTTCGCGGAATTGTCGCCGTGCCGACGCGAATCCGAAGACAACTCCGCCTGGACCAGTTCGAAAGGCGTATCGCGATAAGTCCCCTCAAGGCGGTCGCGGATTCTGGTTTCGCTGTAAGGGCGGATCACGCCAAGCTTTTGCATCCGCTCGAGCTCGAACCCTCTCAGCGCCTCGTGGTCGTATGTCATGTCGCCAAGGAAGTCGCAGATGACGGGCATCACGGTTTGTGCTGCCGAACCGCGCCATTTCCTGGCCTGCCGCTTCCACAAGAGGAACGCGGCGACACCCCCAAATGCAACCGGAATGAGAAACCCGACAAGAAGGCCGCCCATCCCGTCCGTTCCTTCGCCGAACGCCGTGAACACAAGCCCGAAAACCACCCCGACGGCCAACGCGATGGTGGCCTGTCGCTTGGCCACCGCCAAGATCGCTTTTCGTTTGTCCTCAAGTTCGGCCAGACGAGGTACAATTCGGTCAGAGAATACCTTGGAAAAGCCGGTCTCGATGGCCGCGTGCTCGGTAAATGTGGTCATCACGATACCTCTGTTCTTCGGGCGTTACTGCACCCTTCTGAAAATCCGGTTGGGATGACGGAAAGGGCTCCAGATCATGGAAACTGCCAACCCTCATGTTCGATCCGGAAAATGCGAACCGGAGCGTCTGGCCTTGCCGTATCAGCGCGCAGCCGGAAGACGGCATGCTGCGACTTGCCCCAGTTGGTGAAATCCACTTCGATGGTGATCATACCCCGAAGCATGGGCTGGTCGGGGTCAGGCGCGACGCGTGTCACCTCGCCCTGGAAATCCTGTGCGTCGTAAAGCAGGTCCGCGCCACGTCCCGACAACTGAGGCGCAATCGACGCGAAGAAGTAGTCTTGTCGCCTTCCCGGCGAAAAGGGATTGGCCGCCATTGTGCTGGTGGTTTCGAAGCTGCTGTAAAGATCACGCACAAGCGCCTGTGCCTCGGCGACGAGCGGGTCCATCTGTCCTTGCATGCCCGACATGTCCTCCTGCAGGTAATGCGCGGAAACCCACCCCTTTGTCCGTCGGCTCCGGTTTTCCATCAGGCACCATCTGGGCGGCAGGTTCGCGCGTTGGGTTTCTGTCAGATCATGATATTTCTGCCGTGTCAGGAACGGAACGCAGGTGGTCATCCGCAATCCCTTGGCATCATGCGCGAATGTGCCGATCACCAGATGCTCCGTCCCCGGCCCCGAGCGCACATTCAGCGTGTCGTTCGAGGCAACGCCCGTGACCTCCCACGCGTCCGGCCCATGCCCGTCCATCTGCGACAAGGCGGCCGCAGGTGCCAGAAGCAAGGAAAGCATGATGATCAAACGCTTGGTCAATATCAGCAAGACATCCTCCGTCACTCGTTGAGGGCGTATAGTCATACTGCGTCACGCCGACCCGGCGCCGCCGTCCTGGGCCGTCTCCGTGCCCACGGCCCCCAGGGCACGCTCTTTCAACTCGCGGAACTTCCCCGACATCTGCTCGAGCTTGGCCTCCCATTCAGGGTTGGGCGTCTGGCCTTCGATGGTGCGGAAATAGACCTGCATCATGCAGGCGATGGCGAAGGGTTCCAGCAGCGCTGCCTTGACGCTCCACGCAAACAGCAGCGCAAAGACGACGCCACCGGCCGCCCAAGCTCCGGGCATAATGTAGACGACAAGCGCCGCCGGGGCGAGCATTACAAGGAATACCAGCAAGCCCAGCCCGTAAACGATCAACGCCAGCCACGCCGCGTTCTTCAGCATGATCTTATAGTTCTGCCCGTAAAGCACCAAGGCCTGCTTCGCGGACATCCAGGAATTCTCCGACTTGGTGCGGATCGCATAGGCTAGGATCACCTCGTCCACAAAGCCGACCGCGACGCGCATGAAGGCCGAAAAGATGCTCGATATCTGCTGCACCCCGGGTATTGGCAGAATGCTTAGAATGCCTCGCACCAGCCCGGATATCGCCTTGATGACCCCCTTGATAAGCTGATCAATCGCGAACAGAACGCTGGCCTGCGGAAACCGCTCCTTGACCACGGCGGTCGCATGCGCGACCTGCCCCCGGCCCTCCGGCATCTGCTTGCCGTCGATCAGTTCGATCAGAACCGCGATATGGCCCGCCTTGACGATGTAGAGAATGTATTCCCGCACCCAGTACATGATCGCGCCGAAAATTCCGAAGCCCGCGAAACCGCCCCACATCGTGGTGCTCGCCCGGAAATCTTCATCCCCGAAACCGCCAATTCCGTAGCCGATCCCGGCCCCTGCGCCAGTGACAAGGAAATAGCCAAGCGTGATGCCGAAATAGACGGCCATGCGTAGTAGAATGAAGGGCATCGTGCGTGCCATCATCCCCAGTGCGCCGCCAAGGCTAAAATCCCACATATCCACCTTCCCCCTGTTCAGGGTCCCGCCGGTTTCGGGCCAAGGTTTCCACCGGCCGCCTGATTCTGACTTTGGGTGAGGGTCGGTCAAACTTCCCCGTTGCGCCCCGTTCATTCAGAGGGGGAAGCCCAATTATTTGTAAGATAAGGGTTTGCGCAAAGGTCTGCGTCTGGTGAAGTAAAGCACGAACCAAGGAGAGTAAGATATGCTGAAACGAACAGCCCGCATGGTGGCTGCGTTGATGCTGATCGGCGGCGGCGCTCTCGCCGGTCAGGATGATATCATTCTGGACGTCACCGGCGACATCACCGACGGCACGGCAAAGCTCGACCGCGAGGCCCTGCAGAAGCTGCCGCAAGTGACACTCGAAACATCCACCGTTGTCACCGATGGCACGCACAGCTTCACCGGGTTCCTCATGCGCGATCTGCTTGACCGGCTGGGGGCCCAGGGCGAGTTGGTCATCGCCTCTGCGCTGAACGATTACGTGGTGGAGATCCCGATGTCGGATTTCAGCGAGTTCGACGTGATCGTGGCCTACAGAATGGACGGCAAGCCCTTGCAGCGCGACGACAAGGGGCCGCTCTGGATTGTGTATCCGCGTGACCAGCACGAGGCATTGCAGGACATCCGCTACGATTACCGCTGGGTCTGGCAACTCTCTCGGCTCGAGGTGCAATGATCCGGTTCCGCAACCTGGCCTTCGGCCTGCTTCTGCCCCTTGTCGCGGTCCTTGTCTTCGCGGTGCTGCTGACCTTTTCCCTGATCCGCATGCTCGAGGTCGAGAACGCCATGCGGGTCGGGGCGGAAAAGAACATGCTCTGGGTCTTCCACCAGAGCGAGGTCGCCGCACGCCGCCTGACCGAAACGGCGGCCCTCGTCGGGCTGGGCGAAGCCGATATCGAAGAGCTTTCCCTGCGCATCGATATTCTGAAGAGTCGTGTCGCCATATTGAATGACGGCCCGCAGCGCCGGTTTGTCGAGGAGATCGCCCTTGATGACGAACTCGACCGAATCGCCGCGGCGCTGGAAACCATGACGCCGGTCGCCGCCGATTTTTCTCCGGGCGAAGGGGCGCGCCTGCGGGAAGCGCTGAAGCCCGCGGCCAGGATTTTCGGGCGCGCGGCGAACAAGGCGATGATCGCGGAGTGGAACGATCTGGGCGGCCGGCTCGAAACCTATCGCGCCCAGCTTCGCCAGATCATCCTGTCCCTGATCGGTATCATGGGGGCCGGCGGAATCCTCGCAGCCACGCTGGCCGTCGCCCTGCGCCAGACCCATCAGCGCAACCTGATGCTGCGGCAATCCCGGGATTTCTCGGCGCTGCTGATCTCATCCAGCGGCGAAGGCATCCTGGCGGTCGACCGCGCCGGGCGCTGTACCCTGTGGAACGACGCCATGGCGGGCCTGATCGGGAAACCTGCGGAACAGGCCACTGGCCAACCGCTGGCCGAGCTTGCGGGCTTCTTCGGCATCGCCCCGCTTCGGGCCGGCATCGCCAGGGCATTCGAAGGCGACTCTTCCGAACTCGCCCTCCAGCCCCTTTTCCGGGACGAGCAGACCGAACCCCGCTATGTGGACCTGCGAATCTTCCCCATGCGCAATGACGGCGAAGTGATCGGCGCAATCCTCTTCCTGCACGACGCCACCGACCGCCACGCGGCCCAAAAGCGGGACGCCGAAGATCGGGACCGCCTGGAGGACCTGGTAGCCGAGCGCACGCGTGATCTTGACGACGCGCTGCGGCGTGAACGCTCCGCCGCCGATCTTTACCGCAACTTCGCGGCTATGGTCTCGCACCAGTTCCGCACCCCGCTTGCGGTGGCAGATTCCGCCCTGCAACGGTTGATCCGTCGCGGCCCCAGCGTGGACTCGGACGAGGTCGTGGACAGGGCCAACCGCGCCCGCAACGCGATCGCCGGTCTGACGCGGCTTGTGGAAAGCACATTGGACGTCGCCCGGCTGGACGCGGGCCAGCTCGGGGCGCAGCGCATGCGATGCGCTCTGAACGACATCGTCCGCACGGTTTGCACCCGACAGCGCGACGCCGATCCGGCCCGCGAGATCCGTATTCTTCCCTCACCGGACGACGACGATACCGTGTTCTGCGACCCGGCCCATGCGGAACAGATACTCGAAAACCTGCTCCTGAACGCGGTCAAATACGCCTCTGCCGGATCACCGGTTTCGGTCTGCGTGCATGGCGACCGGCAAAACCTGTTCTGCGATGTGCACAACGAAGGCGATCCCATCCCCGAGAACGAGCGTGACCTGATCTTCAATCGCAACTACCGCGGCACGAACAGCACCGGAAGCGCCGGCACCGGGCTCGGCCTGTTCATGGCCGGCACGCTTGCGCGGATGCAAGGCGGCGACCTCTTCCTGCAACCGGACACTGACGGCGTGACCTTTCGTATATCCCTTCCCCGTTTCAAACCGAGCGCGGCATGACAGATTCAACCGATCCGCCCCTGATTTTCGTGATCGAGGATGAAGACGCGCTCCGCCGCGATATCGTCGAGGAATTGCAGGAATCCGGCTATCGCGCCATCGAGGCGGCCAATGGCGAGGCCGCACTCAGGAAACTCTCGGATGCCACGCCTGATCTGGTTCTTTGCGACATCTCGATGCCCGGTCTCGATGGCTACGGCGTGCTTGAATCCCTGCGCGAGATGCCCCCCGAACTGGCGACAATCCCCTTTGTCTTTCTCACCGCCCTCTCCGAGCCACAGAAGGTCGTCGAGGGCAAGCTCCTCGGCGCCGATGATTACCTCGTCAAACCGATCGACTACGATCTGATGCTGGCGACGATCGGGGCTCGCCTGCGGCAGGTCGAACGCATCCGCGAGCACCATCACGACGAACTGGCAACCTTGCGACGCGCGCTTGCCGGGCTGTCGGGAAAGGGGGCTGTTCAGGTGCTCGACCTCGTCGCATTGGGCGTCGTGCTGCTCGACGGCGCGGGACGATTGCTTCACGCCAACAGCGCCGCTTACGATCTGGCCACCACCGCCGACTGCTTCCGGATACAGGGGGAAGGTGTAACGCCCCTGGACCAGGTGTCAGGTCGCGCCTTTCGTCGCGCCATGTACGAGACCCTCAAGGCAGCAAAGGCAGGGGACGACAAGGTGGTCGGCATCCAGTTGCATAGCGTCACCGGCAAAGGCGCGCTCTCATCGCTGGCCTGCGCCTTGCCGGCGCAGGAAAACGACCCGCCAGATGCGCCCGCAATGGCCTTGTTCCTCGCCGCCCCGGAACGCCGCAGCCGCGCGCCGGAAACGCTGTTGATGGACCTTTTCGGCCTGACCCCGACCGAGGCGCGTGTCGCCGGCGCTCTGGCCAACGGCGCCCGTACGGTCAACGTCGCCGAGGAGCTGGGCGTCTCGCAAACCACCATCGCCTTCCACATGCGCAACCTGTTTCAGAAAACCGGCACCAACCGGCAGGCCGACCTCGTAGCGCTGATCCTCGCCGGTCCTATGATGATCAAGTCCGACGCGTTCACGTAGCTCTTGCAAATCTTCTTCCGCTTGCGTGCGTCCCACAGCCACCGAAGTCTCCGCGCTGACTTCAGGCGGCCACCTGCCAAACCAGTAAAACTCACTACCCCTCGCGTGGCAGCTCAGTCCCAGAACCCCTCTGACTTTCGAGTAGACATAGTTACGTTTCGCCTGCGGCGGAAATCGCAAACCTTGGCCTCGCTCAAATACGGAATCTCAGCTTAAGCATCTGACAATCGATGAAAATAAGCTGTCTCTAGGATCCATCATCGGGGCGACGGACATTTTACTATACCTTTCAATCACTTGCTGTATTCCGCTCCGTTTCCACCGATCTCATTTTTGGTACCATGGACCAAATCGGTGATCCTGTACCGATCCATGCCGCAGGTGACAGGCCGCTCTTGTTGACAGGTCAGACAAGCTGCAAATCGAGTGCAATGTTACCATAAGCCTCGAAGGCGCATGCTCCAAGCAGGCCGATTGATCTACCCGCCCGAGACCGAACGGCGGAAGAGGATCAGGCTGACGCCGAGAAACAGCGCGCCCAGCAGGAACGTCCACAGGAACGACGGCCAGACGATGGCCAGGTCCGCACCGCGATAGGTGATCGCCTGCGCAAATTCCATGTAGTGCCGCGACGGCAGCAGGAAGGTCAGCGGTTGCAGCCAGATCGGCTGACTTTCGATGGGCGTCATGCCGCCCGACAGGATCATGATGGGCATGATGACCAGCATGATCAGCAAGGCGAATTGCGCCATGGTGCGCGCCAAGATGCCCAGCAGAATGCCGATTGAGGCGGCGGCGAACAGATAGATCACGGTACCGGCAATCAACAGCGCCTCGGACCCGGCAAACGGAATGTCGAGCGCGCCCTGCACGATCACGAACAACGCGAAGACAAAGGCGATGAAGATCACGAGCGAATTGGCGAATATCTTGGCCAGCGCGATCTCGAAGGCCGAGATCGGCATCACCAACAGATGTTCGATGGTGCCATGTTCCCGCTCGCGGATCAGCGCGGCCCCCGTCAGCACGATGGTCAGCATCGAGAGCTGGTTAAGCAGGCCGGAAATGGCCGAGAGCCAGACATTGTTGCCCGCAGGATTGTAGGCGCGCCGCACCACCAGGTCGAGCGGCGGTTTTTCCACCAGATCGGCGCGCGCCGCGAAACGCTGAACCTCGCCCGAAAGGATCGAGGTCAGGTAGCCGGTGCCGATGCTGGCCTGCATCGTCTTGGTCGCGTCGATATTGACCTGCAACGTCGGGGACCGCCCGGCCCGCACATCCGCTTCGAACCCTGCCGGCACGACGACCACGAATGTCGTCTCGCCCCAGTCGAGCATTCTTTCGACCTCGTCCGGCCCTGCCTCGTTAGGGGGCAGGAAATAGGGCGGATAGAGCGCGGTTTGAAGCGCACGGGACAGGCTGGAGCGATCCTCGTCCACGAATGTCACGGCGGTATTGTTGATCGCCTCGCCCGCGCCGGAGCTTTCGATATACATGCCCGGCCCGAAGGAATAGACGACCAGCAACAACAGGACCAGATCGCGCCAGAGCACACGCAACTCCTTACCCATCAGCCAGAAGATATTGAGACCCCAGCGCATTGTCTCAGGCCTCCTGTTTCTTGAGCAGGAGCGCCGCGACGCCCACGAAGACCGGCGTGAAGGCGGCGATCAGCAAAATGTTCGGCCAAAGCTCACCGAAGGTGAGCGCCTTGTTGAACGCCCCCACGCTCATCTGCATGAAGTAATTGGTGGGCCAAAGCGCCGCCATGATCCGCGCGAAACCCTCCAGTGTCTCGACCGGCTGCGTAAGGCCCGAGAACTGAACCGTCGGCATCATCGCGATGATGGTGGTGGCAAAGACGGCGGCGACCTGACTTTTGGTAAAGACCGCGATGATCAGTCCGAACCCCGTCGAGGCAAAGACATAGACAAGCGCGCCCAGCGCCAATGCCGCGGCGCTGCCCTGCAACGGCACGCCGAACAGGAAAACCGCCATCGCGGTCAGGCTAAGCCAGTTGGCAAGACCGATCCCGACATAGGGCAACTGTTTGCCAAGAAGGAATTCAAGCTTGCCCGTGGGGGTGACATAGAAATTGGTGATCGTGCCGATCTCGCGTTCGCGGCTGATGCTGACAGCCATGAGGATGGAAGGGAAAAGCATCAGCAGGATCGCGGGCACCGAGGGCGCCATCGACGGCAGCGACTCGAAGCTGGGGTTGTAGCGGTAGCGCGGCTCGATATTGACCAGCGGGGTGGCGGCCACCTGCCCTTCACGGATCATCCGGTTGCTCATGAATGACGCATGCGCGCCCTGCACATACCCCTCGATGGTCGATGCGCGCGTGGTATTCGCACCGTCGATCCAGGCCGCGACGCTTACCGGCTGACCACGGGTCAGCGCCCGACCAAAGCCGGCAGGTATCTCAATGGCGAGCGAAATCTCTCCCGCCTGCATCCGTTCGCGCAACTGATCCGCGCTTTGCACCTCGGGCTGCTCGGCAAAGATCTTCGAGCCCTCGAAATTCGCCAGATAGGCGCGGCTTTCGGGGGTGCGGTCCTGATCGAAGGCGGCATAGGAAAGATCCTCGACATCCGTGGAGATACCATAGGCGAACATCAGCATCAGGATCATCGAGCCGAGAAAGGCAAAGGCCAGCCGGATCGGATCGCGCATCACCTCCAGCATTTCGCGGCGGCTGACGGCCAGCAACCGGGTAAGCCCCGCCCCCATGCGCCGATGCGGGCGGGCATCTTCGGTGAGGGTCGCCAGGGCCTGCCTTGGTTCGGTGTCTCCGCTCGCCTGCCGGATATAGCGGATGAAGGTTTCGTTCAGCCCCTCCGACCCACCGCCCTCGGCCAGATTCTGCGGCGTGTCATAGACCAGCACTTCCCCCGCATGCATCAGGCTGATCCGATCACAGCGCAATGCTTCGTTCATGAAATGGGTCGAGATGAAGATCGTCACCGCATCGCGCCGCGACAGCCGGACTAGAAGATTCCAGAATTCGTCGCGTGCGACCGGGTCCACGCCCGAGGTCGGCTCATCGAGGATCAGCATGTCGGGCGAATGGATCACCGCACAAGCCAGCGACAAGCGTTGCTTCAGGCCAAGCGGCAAATCCTTGGCAAAGGCGTCGGCCTGTGTGTCAAGGCCGAACTCTGCCAACAGCTCGGCGATGCGTTCGGCAATGACCGTCCCTTCCATATGAAACAGACGTGCGTGCAAAGTCAGGTTCTGGCGCACCATCAACTCGCCCCAGAGCGAGAAGTTCTGCGACATGAAGCCGACGCGCTTGCGGGTCTCGATATTGCTCGCGTCGGCCGGTTTCCCGAACAAGAATGCCTCGCCTTCCGAGGCAGACAGCAATCCCGTCAGCATTTTCATCGTCGTGGTCTTGCCCGAGCCGTTGGAACCGAGAAAGCCGAAGATTTCGCCGCGCTCGATCTCGAAGCTGACGTTGTTGACAGCGGTGAAATCGCCAAAGCGCCGGGTAAGGTTCCGGGCTACGATGGCGGGCCCGCCGGGCCGGGTCTCGCGGGGCGGGATCACCAAAGGGCCGTCCGCGTGTTGCTTGTCGGCAGGCAAAAGCGAGACAAAGGCAGATTCCAAATCCTCCTTGCCGGTTTCGGTGCGCAAGTCTTGTGGCGTGCCTGTCGCCAAAATACGGCCCGCATCCATCGCCGCCAGCCAGTCGAACCGCTCCGCCTCCTCCATGTAGGCGGTGGAAACCAGAACGCTCATGCCGGGCCGCTCGGCGCGAATCTCGTCGATCAGATCCCAGAACTGGCCACGCGACAGCGGGTCGACCCCGGTGGTCGGCTCATCGAGGATCAGGAAATCGGGATCATGGATCAGCGAACAGCACAGGCCCAGCTTCTGCTTCATCCCGCCCGACAGTTTGCCCGCCGGTCGGTTCAGGAACGGATCAAGCCCCGTTGCCCTGGTCAGCCGGTCAATCCGACGGCGGCGTTCCGGGCCGTCATGACCAAAGAGACGTCCGAAGAAGTCAAGATTCTCCTGAACGCTCAGTTCCTGATAGAGGTTCTTGCCCAGCCCCTGGGGCATATATGCGATGCGCTGCAACACAGCCTCGCGATGCGCATTGTCGGCCATCGACCCATCCAGAACCGTCACGCGACCCCTCTGGATCTCGCGCGCGCCCGCCAGCAAACCCAGAAGCGTGGACTTGCCAACGCCATCGGGCCCGATCAGCCCCAGCATGAGGCCCGGCGGCAAATCAAGGCTGACACCATCCAACGCCGTGGTGTCGCCGTATCGGTGCCGCAGGTCCGCAACCCGCGCGACGGCAGCGGCTTCGGCGCCCATCACTCGGTGCCGCTGGGGGCTGGTGCCTCGGCGGGAATGGGCCGGCCAACGTAATCCGCTGGCCATGGCACATCCTCCGCACCGGCGAGGCGCACATAAGCCATGCCTCGCAGGCCGGTGCGCACCAGCTCGATATGCTGCATGACCAGTTCCTCGGGCACCCGCACCTTGACGCGGAACATCAAGTCGGCGCGCTCTTCGGCTGTTTCAACCGTGCGCGGCGTGAACTGCGCCTCTGGCGAGACAAAGCTGACGAAGGCCGGAATCGCGTAGGGTATGCTGTCCAGCCGCACACGCGCGTCGGCCCCTATCGCCGTCAGCATGGCTTGATCGGCGGGCAGGAACACCTCCATGTAGACATTGCTCAGGTCCAGCAAGGTCACCACACGACCACCGCCTGCCAAGACTTCGCCGGGTTGTGCAAGACGGTAGAGGACACGCCCCATGACCGGCGCAAGCAAGGTGGCATCGGCGATCTGCACCTCGTAAAGCTGTACCAGCGCCGCCGCTGCCTCGACACTTCTTTGGGCGGTGTGCAACTGGGCCGTTGCAGCGTTCAGCGCAGCTTGCGCCGAGGCCCGCCGGGTTTCCTGCTGGTCGGCTACGGCTTGAGAGGTGGCGCCGCGTTCGGCGAGTTGCTGCGCCCTGGCGAATTCTTCTTCGGCCAGTGCCAGTTCCGCCTCGCGTTGTGCGATCATGGCCTGCATCTCTTTCACGCGGCTTTGGGCACTGGCCACATCGGCCTGGGCACGGGAAAGCTGTGCCTCCAACTCACGCGTGTCCATCACGGCCAGAACCTGCCCCGCCTCGACAAGATCGCCCTCGCTGACAAGGATACGGTCGATACGGCCCGGTGTGCGCGTGGCGATATCGATCTGTTCGGCCTCGATCCGACCGTTACCACTGGCAATGCCGCTTGGCAGGCCACCAGTGCTCTGATCCCAGACATACCAGGCAATCGCGGCAAGGGCGGCAAGAACACCGACCAAGGCAACCAGGGGGCGTAGGTACTTCATCAGCAAACTCCGACTGTGCGACTGCAAACGGTTTGGCGCAGCGAATAATGACAGTCTCCTCGTCAACCGACAGCAGGCGAATCGTCACGGGAGCTTCGTTGCGATGAGGATAGATTGTGCCAGCAGAATTGTAAGCGCTCAGTGTGCGACCTGTGGCGCAAGGGCTAACGCCGGCGCGAAGATGCAAGGCATGCGGCGCTGCCCGATACGGCGACGGATGAGAACCTTCATGCCTGTGCGCACCCCAAAGAGATCAATTCAAGATTGTGTAACGCCGAAAAATCCGGAATGCTTGTAGGACCGGGACAGTTCGGGGGGATCGACCAAATGAAACGCCTAGCCTGCCTTTTGCTGTTGATCCCGCTGATTGCGGGATGCACCACGCCTTACGACCCGCCCGATGTGGTTGGCGAACAGGTGTTTCCCGGGGCGATGACATTGGCCACCCAATCCAAGACCAACCGGGTGCGCGTGGTCATGGCGCATGGCATGTGTTCGGGCTTTCACAAGTATTACGGCGCCAACAACTGGGTTGCGAAACGCGCGGGGTTGATTGCCGAGGCGATTGGCAACACAAGCTTTGCGCCGCGCGATTATACCCCCACCAAGGAATACCCCGACATCCCCGGCCAGCAAAGCGCGGTCCAGCGCATTGATATGACCATGCAAGGACAGGGCGGCGTGACCTATGACATGTCCTTCCTGTTGTGGGGCGAGACATTCGACAAGGCCCGCGACGAGATCGATAGCGTGCAGATCGCGGACTCGACTGGCAAACTTCCGCAACGGGGCACATTGAACGCAACCCTGAAAGACAATTTGATGAACGAGTGCTTCGTCGATGCGGTGGCCTATACCGGCCCGCGTGGCGACGTAGTGCGCAAGAACATGCGCCAAGCGCTGTGTGAATTGATGGGCGGGCGGATTTCTGGGCGCAACACGGGGCGATCCTCCGAAACGGTCAAGTGCCTTGGGCTATCGGGGGCCTCGGACACGCCTGTGATGCTGGTGCCGGAAAGCCTTGGTGCAAAGGTGGTTCTGGATGCCTTCCTTGCCTTGGATGACGGGGCGGGCGGTACGCGCAAGGCCCGCGCACTGGGCCCGGTGAAGGCCATTCACCTTGCCACCCATCAGTTGCCTTTGCTGGACACCGCCCTTGCGCCGGATGATGCCACGCGTACGACGCGCAACCAGCGTGCCTATCAAACGGCCAACCTCGCCGCGCAGCAGGCCGCACCGCCCGAGGTATCGAACCAACTTGATGATTTCCTTCAGGTGCTGAACGCCGCGCGCAATACGCGGCGCGACAGCGGCCCGCTTTCCCTGGTGGTCTATTACGATCCGAACGACATGTTCGGCTATCCGCTGACCACCTCGTACTTGGGGCCAAGGCTGGATGTTGCCCTGACCAACGTGATCGTCTCGAACGCGCCCACATATGCGGGGCTTGCCAGCAATCCCCTGGAATCGCACCGTAATACGGCCCGACCGGGGATTGCCAAGATCATCGTGCAGGGCTCTGACGCGTTGGCGCCGTAAGCGGTTATTGCCCCAGAATTCCGGGCAGGCGCAGACCGTGATCCTTGGCGCATTGAAGCGCCCGGTCATAGCCCGCGTCGGCATGACGCCAGACACCTGAGGCCGGATCGTTCCATAGCACGCGTTCCAGCCGCTTGGCGGCCTGCGGCGTGCCATCGGCCACGATCACCACACCGGCATGTTGGCTAAACCCCATGCCAACACCGCCGCCGTGATGCAGCGACACCCATGTCGCCCCCGAGGCGGTGTTGACCAGCGCATTGAGCAAGGGCCAATCGCTGACCGCGTCCGAGCCATCGCGCATCGCCTCGGTTTCGCGGTTGGGCGAGGCGACCGAGCCGCTATCGAGGTGGTCGCGCCCGATCACCACGGGGGCCTTCAACTCGCCATTGGCGATCATCTCGTTGAACTTCAGCCCAGCGCGGTGCCGGTCGCCCAATCCGATCCAGCAGATGCGCGCGGGCAGTCCCTGGAAAGAAATCCGCTCGCGCGCCATATCCAGCCAGTTGTGCAGGTGGGTGTTTTCGGGAAAGAGTTCCTTCATCGCTTGGTCGGTTTTGTAGATATCCTCGGGGTCGCCCGACAGGGCGCACCAGCGGAAGGGGCCGATACCTTCGCAGAAAAGCGGGCGGATATAGGCCGGGACGAAACCGGGGAAGGCAAAGGCGTTGTCCAGCCCCTCCTCTTTCGCCACCTGGCGGATGTTGTTGCCGTAATCCAGCGTCGGCACCCCGTCGTTCCAGAAATCCACCATCGCCTTGACGTGGGTCTTCATCGAAGCGCGCGCGGCTGCCTCGACGGCCTTGGGGTCACTTTCGCGCCCCTCGCGCCATTGGGCCATGGTCCAGCCCTGCGGCAGGTAGCCGTTCACGGGGTCATGCGCCGATGTTTGATCGGTGACGATATCGGGGCGGATGCCGCGATTGTGAATCTCGGGGAAGATATCGGCGGCATTGCCCAGAAGCGCCACGGATTTCGCCTCGCCCGCCTTGGTCCAGCGGTCGATCATCTCAAGCGCCTCGTCGAGGCTGTCGGTTTTCTCATCCACGTAACGGGTGCGCAGGCGGAAATCTATGCTGTCGGGGTTGCATTCCACCGCCAAGCAGCAGGCCCCGGCCATGACGGCAGCCAAGGGTTGCGCGCCGCCCATGCCGCCCAAGCCGCCGGTGAGAATCCAGCGCCCCGAAAGATCGCCGCCGTAGTGCTGTCGCCCGGCCTCGGCAAAGGTTTCATAGGTGCCTTGCACGATGCCTTGGGTGCCGATGTAGATCCATGACCCGGCGGTCATCTGGCCGTACATCATCAGGCCCTTTTTATCCAATTCGTTGAAATGGTCCCAATTGGCCCAATGCGGCACGATGTTGGAATTGGCGATCAACACGCGGGGCGCATCGACATGGGTTTTGACGATGGCGATGGGCTTGCCCGATTGCACGACGAGGGTTTCGTCGTCTTCAAGGTCTTTCAGCCCCGCGACGATGCGGTCGAAATCCTCCCATGTGCGGGCGGCGCGGCCGATGCCGCCATAGACCACCAGTTCATGGGGGTTTTCGGCCACGTCGGGGTGCAGGTTGTTCATCAGCATCCGCATCGCCGCTTCGGTCAGCCAGCTTTTGGCGGTGATCTCGGGGCCGGTGGGCGGGTAGATATCGCGCAGGTTATGGCGGGGATCAGTCATGCGGGTCTCCAACGAACTAGGTCTTGCAGAATGGGTTGCAGGTGGGTGCGAAGGCGCTTGGCGCGACTGGCGTCAAAGTGCCAAGGCGGTTGTTCTTGCATGTAGGTGGATTGCGCCAGTTCCATCTGGATGGCGTGGAATCCTTCATCCGGGCGGCCATAATGACGGGTTGTCCAGCCGCCTTTGAACCGGCCATTGAGGATGGTGGAAAAACCCTCGGCCGCCTCGCACCGCTGGAGCACCGCCGCTTCGATACTGGCGTCGCAGGTGCTGCCGTTGTCGGTGCCGATGTTGAAATCGGGCAGCGTGCCCTCGAAAAGGAACGGGATTTCCGACCGGATGGAATGGCAATCGTAGAGCAGGGCAAAGCCATGGGTGGCCTTTACGCGCTCAAGCTCGGCCAGCAGCGCCGCGTGGTAAGGGGCGTGATAGGCCTGTCGCCGCTGTTCGACCTCCGCCGCATCGGGGCTGTGTTTCTCGCGGTAAATGGGCCGCCCGTCGAAATCGGTAAGCGGGCAAAGCGTGGTGGTGTTTTGCCCCGGATAAAGGCTTGCCCCCGACGGGTCGCGGTTGACGTCGATGGCATAGCGGTGAATGCGGGTGCGCACGGTGGTCACACCCGGGGCCAGCCCTTCGTAAAGGTCGTGAATATGCCAATCGGTATCGGCAAGGGCATGGCCGGTTTCGTTCAGCGCCTCGGCCACCTGATCGGGGAGTTCGGTGCCGGTATGGGGCAGGCCCAGAACAAGGGGGCTTTCGCCGCGGGTGATCTCAAGAAAGCTCATAGCGTCACATCAACCCCGGCGGATTGGGCCAGCGCATCGCTACGGATCAACCCGGCGGCGGCCTCAAGATCGGGGGCCATGTAGCGATCTGCGCCCAAGGCGGGCACGGCATCGCGCAGGGTTGCGAGGGCGTATTGCAGGCTGTTCGAGGTTTGCAGCGGCGCACGGGCCTCGACCCCTTGACCGGCGCAAAGCGCCTCGACCCCAAGGATCACCGAAAGGTTGGCATTCATCCGCTTGAGGCGCCGCGCGCCATGGGCGGCCATGCTGACGTGATCTTCTTGGTTGGCGGAGGTGGGCGTTGAATCGGTGGTGCAGGGATTGGCCAGATGCTTGTTCTCGCTCATCAGGGCGGCGGTGGTGACCTCGGCAATCATGAAGCCCGAATTCAGCCCCGGTTCAGGCGTCAGGAAGGGCGGCAAATCGAAACTCAGCGTCGGGTCCACCATCAGAGCCACGCGGCGCTGTGCAATGGCCCCGATTTCCGCAAGGGCCAGCGCGATTTGATCGGCGGCAAAGCCCACGGGTTCGGCATGGAAATTGCCACCCGAAAGGATGCCCGCATCGGTTACCAGCGGGTTGTCGGTGACGGCGTTGGCCTCGATCTCAAGCGTCTGCGCGGCAAAACGCAGAAGGTCCAACGCCGCACCCGCGACCTGTGGCTGACAGCGGATGCAATAGGGGTCTTGCACGCGCGGGTCATCCTCGCGGTGGCTTTCGCGGATTTCGCTGCCCGCCATCAGGTCGGACATGGCGCGCGCCACGTCGATTTGCCCCGGCTGGCCGCGCAGGGCATGGATGGCCGGTTGCAGGGGTTGGGTGGAGCCCATGATGGCATCGGTGGAAAGCGCCGAGGTAACCACGCAGGCCCGCAGCATCCGCATGGCATCGAAAAGCGCGGCCAAGGCGCAGGCGGTGGAAAACTGTGTGCCGTTGATCAGGGCAAGCCCCTCCTTGGGGCCAAGCACCACGGGCGCAAGCCCCGCCTGTTCCAGCACCGCGCCACCGGGCATGCGGGTACCTTTATGCCAAGCCTCGCCTTCGCCGATCATCACCGCGGCCAGATGCGCCAGCGGGGCCAAATCGCCCGAGGCCCCGACCGAGCCTTGCGCGGGGATCACCGGGGTCACGTCCGCGCCAAGCATCCCTTCCAGAAGCGCGCAAATGTCCCAGCGCACGCCCGAGGCGCCCCGCCCCAGTGACAGCAGCTTCAGCGCCATCATCAGGCGGGTGGTGTCCACCTCCAACCCCGCGCCCACGCCGCAGCAATGCGACAGGATGAGGTTGCGTTGCAGGGTCTCGGTATCCTCGGGCGAAATGCGCACCGAGGCCAGTTTGCCAAAGCCGGTGTTGACGCCATAAATGGGCGCGCCGCCCTGCGCGGCCTTTTGCACGACCTGCGCGGCCTGATCCACCGCGCCGCGCGCATCCGGGGCCAACCCGGCCGAAACGCCATCGCGCCAGATCGCCTCAAGCGTGGCAAGGCGCGTCGCGCCGGGGTCCAATGTTACTGGCATGGCTGCCCTCCGAAAATCCGTGTGTGAAGGGGGTTGACCCCTATTCTGTACGACAGCTCTGCCGGGGCCTCGACATCCCAAAGCGCCAGATCGGCGCGCATGCCGGGGGCGATGACCCCTGTGTCCTGTAGACCAAGCGCGCGGGCAGCATGGCAGGTGGTACCGGCCAAGGCCTCGGCCGGGGTGAGGCCGAAAAACGTGCAGGCCATGTTCATCGCCAAGAGGATCGAGCCCATGGGCGAGGAGCCGGGATTCCAATCGGTGGCGACGGCCATGGGCACCCCGTGTTGGCGGAAGGCCGCGACGGGCGGTTTTTGGGTTTCGTGCAGCGTGTAGAAGGCGCCGGGCAAAAGCACTGCGACGCTACCCGCCTGCGCCATGGCGCGGGCGTCGCCCTCGGAAGAGTATTCCACGTGATCAACCGACAGCGCGCCGTATTGCGCGGCAAGCGGTGTGCCGCCAAGGTTCGACAGTTGATCGGAATGCAGTTTGACCGGCAGGCCCAAGGCCTGTGCCGCCTCGAAGACCCGCCCGATTTGCGCCGGAGTGAAGGCGATGCCCTCGCAAAACCCGTCCACCGCATCGACCAACCCCTCGGCATGGGCGGCCTTGAGGGCGGGGATGCAAACATCGTCGATATAAGCGTCGGCCTCCACCCCCTTGGGCACGGCATGCGCCCCCAGAAAGGAGGTGAGCACGCGAACGGGGCGCTCTTGCCCAATGGCGCGGGCCACCCGGAGCATTTTCAACTCGGTGTCGATGTCGAGGCCGTAACCCGACTTGACCTCGATCGTTGTCGCCCCTTCGGCGATCAGGGCGTCGGCGCGGGTCAGGGCCTGCGCCAGAAGCGTTGTTTCGGGCGTGTCGCGGGTGGCAGTGACGGTCGAGACAATGCCGCCCCCGGCGCGGGCGACCTCTTCGTAGCTGGCCCCCTCAAGGCGCATTTCAAATTCGCGCGCGCGATTGCCGCCGTGGACGATATGGGTGTGACAGTCGATCAAACCCGGCGTCAGCAAGCGGCCCTCGCCGTTGATCTCACCATCTGTGCCAGTGGTCGGGGCAAGCTTTGCCTCGGGGGTCACCTGGGCGATCCTGTCGCCTTCGATCAACACGGCGCAATCGGGCCGCAGGCCATAGCCTGTGCCGCCCTCTCCCATCGTTGCGACTGTGACATTCCTGATCAACATGCGGTGCTCCATGCATCCACCCTTGCTTGGTAACCTACATAACGATATTATGTAGCTACTTATTTTGTCAATGGAGTTGGCCGGTGCAAAAAATCCATGCAAAGCAGTCGCTTACGCCAGGGGGCTGGGTCAGCGATCTGTGCCTGACCATCGAGGATGGCCGGATTTCGCGACTCACGTCAGGCGCGGCAGAGGGGGCGCTATCGGTCGACATGCTGCTGCCCGCGCCTGGCAACCTGCACAGCCACGCCTTTCAACGGGCCATGGCGGGGCTGACCGAAACCCGCGGCCCCGACCCGCGCGACAGTTTCTGGACATGGCGACAGTTGATGTACCGTTTCCTTGATCGGCTGAAGCCCGAGGATGTGCAGGTGATTGCCGAACTGGTTTTCATGGAAATGCTTGAGGCCGGATACGGCGCGGTGGCTGAATTCCATTACCTGCACCACGACATCGGCGGGGCGCCCTATGCGCAACTGTCCGAAATGGCCGCCCGCATCGCCACGGCGGCGGAAAGCACCGGGATCGGCCTGACCCTTCTGCCCGTGCTTTACATGCAGGGCGGTTGCGACGGGCGGTCACTACAAGGCGGGCAAGCGCGGTTTGGCTGTGATCTGGACCGTTTCGCGCGATTGCACGGTGAAACTGCGGCCCGCGTCGCACAGGGGCCACAGGATTTCGCCATTGGCATCGCGCCTCACTCTTTGCGGGCGGTGCCCCCGTCCGCGCTGTCCCAGCTTCGCCAGATCGCCACGCATGGCCCGATCCACATGCATCTGGCCGAGCAATTGGCCGAGGTCGAGGAAGTCACCGCGCATCACGGCGCCCAGCCCGTGGAGTGGCTGTTGCAGAATGCCGATGTCACCCCGGAATGGTGCCTGATCCATTGCACGCAGATGACCCGCGAAGAGACCACAGGCCTGGCAAGAACCGGGGCTGTCGCCGGGCTGTGCCCGATCACCGAGTCAAGCCTTGGAGACGGGATTTTCAACGGCACGGATTACAGCGCCGCCGGGGGCCGGTTCGGCGTAGGGTCAGACAGCAACATCCATATCGCCCTGTGGGAGGAACTGGCAACGCTGGACTATTCCCAACGCCTACGCGATCACAGCCGCGCCGCTATGGCCACCGCCGAACACTCTACCGGGCGCGTGTTATTCGAAGCCGTTACCCAGGCCGGGGCGCAGGCCGCCGGGCGTGCCTCGGGCAGCCTTGCCGAAGGGCAGTTTGCCGATCTCATCGCGGTATCGACCGACAATGAATTCTTGTGTAACCGGCAGGGCGATACCGCCCTTGATAGCCTGATCTTCACCGGACGCGGGCGAAGCTGCATCACCGATGTCTGGAGCGCGGGGCGCCACATGGTAAAAGAAGGTCGCCACATCCACCGCGAGCGTATCACCGAAACCTTCATCAAAACCGCCCAGGAACTGGGGCAAGAGATATGACACCCACCAATCGCATCTCGTGGAAAGATGTCCGCGATGAAATTCACGAGGCCATCCTGACGGGGCGCTATGGCCCCGGCGACCGCCTGCCGCGCGATGCCGATATCGCCGTACAGCTTAACTGCGCCCGCTCAACCGTGCAGCGCGCCATGCAGGACCTGACCGACAGCGGCCTCGTGGAACGCCGCCGCAAGGGCGGAACGCGGGTGCGCCCCGATCCCGTCACGCGGGCCACCTTCGACATTCCCGTCACCCGCCGCGAGATCGAACAAAAAGGCGGGCGCTATGGCTATCAACTGATCCACAGCGCCGAGAAGGACGCGCCGCGCGGCGTTCTGGCCGCCTGCGAAATCAGTTCACCCTGCCGCATGCAGCAGATCGAGGCGCTGCACCTTTCCGACGGTCAGCCCTATATCCTTGAAGATCGCTGGGTAAGTTTCGAAACCGTCCCCGAGATTCGCGACCTCGACCTGACCCGCCAAAGCGCCAATGAATGGCTTGTGACCAACAAACCCTACAGTCGCTGTGACTTGCGCTTTTACGCCATATCCGCCGACGACCGGACAGCCGAACTGCTGAACACCGTCCCCGGCGCCGCGCTTTTCGTCATCGAACGGACTACATGGCTTGACGCGGCCCCGATCACCACCGTCAAGGCCATCACCACGCCGGGCTATCACCTTTTGACAACGATCTGATCGTCACCGGCCGGGCGTTGTCACGCCCCATGGCACCTGCGTCTTGCCTGCCCCGATATCGAACAGCGGGTGACCGGGTGGTTGCCACCGGGCGTCGGTTCGGCGTATCACGGCGCAAGCACGCCGCCCGGGCACGGCCCGGCCACAACACCGGACGACACAATGACAAAAACCGCCCTCATCACCGGCATCACGGGTCAAGACGGCTCTTACCTTGCGGAATTTCTTTTGGAAAAGGGCTACGAGGTGCATGGCATCAAGCGCCGCGCCTCGCTGTTCAATACCCAGCGGATCGACCATATTTTCGAAGATCCGCATGTCGAACACGCGCGCCTGACCCTGCATTACGGCGATTTGACCGACAGTTCCAACCTCACCCGCATCCTGTCCGAGGTGCGCCCCGACGAGGTGTATAACCTTGCTGCACAAAGCCATGTGGCGGTGAGTTTCGAGTCGCCGGAATACACGGCGGATGTGGATGCCATCGGCACCCTGCGCCTGTTGGAGGCGATCCGGTTCTTGGGCATGGAAAAGACCACGCGGTTCTATCAGGCCTCGACCTCGGAACTTTATGGGCTGGTGCAGGAAACCCCGCAAACCGAAACCACCCCTTTCCACCCCCGTTCGCCCTACGCGGTGGCCAAGATGTACGCCTATTGGATCACCGTGAACTACCGCGAGGCTTACGGCATGTATGCCTGCAACGGGATTCTCTTTAACCACGAAAGCCCGCGCCGCGGGGAGACCTTCGTGACCCGCAAGATCACCCGCGGCATGGCCAATATCGCCCAAGGGCTGGAGCCGTGCCTTTACATGGGCAATATCGACGCGCTGCGCGATTGGGGCCACGCCAAGGATTACGTGCGCATGCAGTGGATGATGCTGCAACAGGACACACCCGATGATTTCGTGATCGCCACGGGTAAACAGTATTCGGTGCGCGAATTTATCACTTGGTCCGCCGAAGACCTTGGAATCACGTTGAAATTCGAAGGCGAAGGGATTGACGAGGTGGCCAGGGTCGAGGCCGTCACCGGCAACATGGCCCCCGGCCTCAAACCCGGTGACGTGGTGCTGCGCATCGACCCGCGCTATTTCCGGCCCGCCGAGGTGGAAACCCTTCTGGGCGATCCGGCCAAGGCCAAGCGCGAATTGGGCTGGGTGCCCGAGATCACCGCCCGCGAGATGTGCGCCGAGATGGTGGCCGAAGACCTGCGCGCGGCGCAACGCGCGCGCATCCTGATGGATCACGGCCACGGCGCGGCCATGTCCCGCGAGGATAGCAACAGATGAGCGATAAACCCCGCCTTGTTCTGACCGGCGGCGGCGGCATGGTGGGGCGCAACATCCGCGCCCATCCCACGGCCTCTGATTGGGAGGTTCTGTCCCCTACCCGCGCCGATTTAGACCTGACCCAACCGCAGGCCGTGGCCGATTATATCGCCGCAGTGAAGCCCGATCTCGTGATTCACGCAGCGGGCCGCGTGGGCGGGATACACGCCAATATGGCCAACCCGGTGGCTTTTTTGGACGACAACACCATGATCGGGCGCAACGTGATCATGGGCGCATGGCGCGGCGGGGTTCGCAATCTTTTGAACCTTGCCTCAACCTGCATGTACCCGCGCGAGGCGGAAAACCCCCTGCGCGAGGAAATGATCCTGACAGCCCCCTTGGAGCCCACCAACGAAGGCTACGCACTGGCCAAGATCATGGCCATGCGCCTGTGCGAATACATCCGCCGAGAGGATGAGGGCGCACAGTATAAAACCTTGATTCCCTGCAATCTTTACGGGCTGTACGACAGTTTCGATCCGGCCCGTTCGCACCTTGTGCCAGCGATCATTCACAAGGTTCACGAGGCCCGCGAAAGCGGCGCCGAAACGGTGGAAATCTGGGGCGATGGCACCGCGCGGCGTGAATTCATGTTCGCCGGTGATCTGGCCGATGCGGTCTGGACCGCCGCCGGGGATATGGCCGCCCTGCCCGGCGCCATGAACATCGGCCTTGGCCATGACCACACGATCAACGACTACTACGCCACCGTCGCCGATGTCATCGGCTGGAACGGCGACTTCACCCATGATCTGAGCAAACCCACCGGCATGAAGCAAAAACTTTGCTCGGTGGAGCGGCAAACGGCATGGGGTTGGAGCGCGCCCACCTCCCTGCGCGACGGGATCGCCCGCACCTATCAGCATTATCTGGAGCAGCGAAGCACATGAGCGCCAAGTACCCCCTTGCCACCACGACCTGGGACCAGGCGGAATATGACGCCCTGAACCGGGTGATCGCCTCGGACATGTTCTCGATGGGTCCCGAGGTAAAGGCCTATGAAGAAGAATTCGCCGCCCATTTCGGCACCCGTTTTTCGGTCATGGTCAACTCGGGCAGTTCGGCCAACCTTTTGATGACGGCGGCCCTGTTCTACACCCAGAACGACAAGCTCAAGCTACAGCCGGGCGACGAGGTGATCGTGCCCGCGGTGAGCTGGTCAACCACTTATTACCCGCTAGGGCAATACGGGCTGCGGATGAAGTTCGTGGATATCGACGCGGGCACGCTCAACTATGACCTGGACGCGCTGCGCGAGGCGGTCACCGATAAAACCCGCGCGATCATGGTGGTCAACCTTCTTGGAAATCCCAATGATTTCAACGCGATAAACGATATCATCGCGGACCGCGATATCGTGGTGATCGAAGACAACTGCGAGTCCATGGGCGCCACGTTTGACGGCAAACAGGCGGGCACCTTCGGGGTGATGGGCAGCTATTCGTCGTTCTTTTCGCATCATATTTCCACGATGGAAGGTGGCATGGTGGTCACCGATGACGAGGAGCTTTACCACGTCATGCTTTCGCTGCGCGCCCATGGTTGGACGCGGAATTTGCCCAAGGAAAACCACGTCACCGGCACCAAAAGCGACGATCCCTTTTACGAAAGCTTCCGATTCGTGCTGCCGGGCTACAACCTGCGGCCCTTGGAAATGTCCGGCGCCTTGGGGCGCGAGCAGATTCGCAAGCTGCCCGGGCTGATCGAAGGCCGCCGCGCCAACGGTGCATTGGTGCAAGAACAGCTGTCCAATCACCGCCTGTTCAAGATCCAACAGGAAATCGGCAATTCAAGCTGGTTCGGCTTTTCGCTCGTCCTGCGCCCCGATGCCGGGATCACGCGCGCCGAATTCGTGGCGCAGCTTGTCGAAAAAGGCTTTGAATGTCGCCCCATCGTGGCCGGGAACTTCGCGCGCAGCGAAGTCATGCGGTTCTTCCCGCATGACAGTCACGGCGCGTTGCCGAATGCCGATTACATTGATGAAAACGGCCTTTTCATCGGCAACCACCATTATCCGATTACCGAGGCGGTCGAGGTTCTGGCCGGGTTTTAGCCCCCGGCCCCCGGGCCGGTGGGTTTGAACACCACTTCCATAACGCCGCTTTGGCTGACGTCGCGTTCGACGACCTGCCGGGCGATGTTGATATCCACGCGCGCCTGCGCCATGTTCGCGCTCCACGCCTGTTCGGTCCGCACGCAGGCGGCCTGCGCCCCGGCGTAATCGGCCATGGGCGCAACTTCGGGCATGAAGCCCAAGCCATGCACAAGCGTTTCGCCATTCACCGCGACCGATCCGGTGTCGACCACCCGCGCCGCCTTGAACTTGGTCAGGACCGATTGCCGCTCGCTCTGCGCCCAGACCCCGCAAACCGCCACGCGCCCGGCACTTTCACGCAGTTCTGCGGCCACGGTCAGGCCGCCGCCGCTGCTGAAACTGCCGCCATCCAAGGCGGGGTTGGCGCCAAGTGTGGTCGTGCCTGCCGGTTGCACCGTGGTGCATGCCGCCAAAGTAAGGGCCGCAACCCCGGTGGTGATCTTGGCTGTCGTCATGGTCGCTCTCCCATCATTGGTTTCACGCGGGGTTAGCCGCCTGCAGCAAACTCTGCCGTTTCCTTCAGCATCTCAGGATACCACTTTTCCAAGGCCGGGAGAAAGGCGTCGCGCAGGCGTGCCACCTGTTCGGGGGTCAGGTCCTCTTTCCACGCCCCGGCCTTGCCCTTGGCAAAGAACCGCTCCATCCCCTCGGGGCGTTCGCGGAAGCCAAGGTTTTCTTCCTGTTTCTTCATTGCATCGAAACTTGTGGACTTGATGGCATAGGCCAGCTTGGGCTTGTCCACCTCGACCTTGAGGAACTTCTCAAGCAAGGCCCGCACCGTGGGCGCGGGTTTGGCCAGCATATCCTCGTAGCGGATGATATGGATCGGCAGGCCCGGCGCGCCGGTCCACGAGTCGATATGATCGTCCCAACGGCCCAGAAGCTCGAAAATCCCGGTCTCGGTGTCCATCACCATATCGGGGTTGGTCATCCGGTTGATCGCCTCGTCCAGATCACAGCCCTGATGCCGCGCGAAACTGGGGGCAAGGTCGAAGGGATTGCGCAGGATATAGATGGCCGCCGCGGTCACTTCGGGCGGGATGATGTCCACGCCATGCATGACCACGGTCTGACAGTGGGTCTTGACGAAATGATGGTTGGGTTTCGAGGCCGCGATCCGCCGCAGGGCGGCGGGGCGCACTTTCAACCATTCCTCGATGGTCCGGCCGGTATAGGTCCCCCCCGCCGCTGCATCGAAAAAATCGCTGCGCACATCGCCGGTGGTGAACTGGCGCAGGTTGTTGATGTCCGGCGCCTGCCCCTTGGGCATGAAATAATGCGCCAAAAGGCTGCGCATCCAGGTGTTGCCCGACTTGGGGTACGAGGCCAGCCAGATAATGCGCCGTAAATCACTCATCGAGATACCCAAAGCGTTTCATGGTTTGCCGGTTGGCCTTGATGATCTTATCGGCCAGTTCGGGGGGCAGCTCATCTTTCCAATGGCCGCTTTGGCCCTTGGTGAAGAAGCTTTTGCTTTTCTGTGCCCGCTCCACGAAGCCCTCCTTTTCTTCCTGGCTCTTCAACTCCTTGAAACTGGCAAAGCGGATGGCGCGGTCAAGGCGCTCGGGGTCCACGGTCATGCCGAAATGCTCGACCACCTTGGCAAATTCCTCTTCTGGTCGCTCCAGCATATCTTCATACCGCAAAACCAGCGTGGGATATGGCTTCATCGAGGTCCAGCTTGCCACATGATCGGACCAAGGGCCCAGATAAGACCACACAACCTTGTCATCCGCGGCCAAGGAATTGTTTTTGTGGTTAATGTAGTCAACCGCCTCCTCAAACGTTAGCGCGTAGTGGCGTGCATAGGACATGACCATATCCAAGGGATTCCGCATGATATAGATGGCGGATTTCGTATATTCGTGCGGGATCAACTGAACACCCTGCGCACGCTTGGCCGCGCAGTGCGTTTTCACAAGGTTCACATCCGCATTATTATTCGAAATACCGCGCAACACCCCGTGCCGCAGTTGCAGTGTTAGTCCCACATCTCGAGGGTCAATTTTGCGCCCCGCGACCTTGTCGTACATTTCGACCCCATTATCACCGATCCCGAAATGACGCGCCTGATTAATCGAAATCGGCTCTTTCGCGTTGGTCAGGTAATTGGCCAGAAAAATCCGCGTCCAGGTGTTGCCGGACTTGGGGTAAGAGGCCAGCCAGACAAGGTTTTTCTTCATGGTGCAAAGCCCCTTGGTGATACGGGAAAATTCGCTTTGCACATAAAACAACGAGGGGGGGATGTACATCCCCCCCTCGCCGTTTCAGCAATCAGCCTAAACTTAGAAGCTCAGGTTGATCGAGGTGCCGAGGATGGTTGCGTCACGGTCATTACCGGCCGCACCAGCAACGTTTTCGTTTTCGGCGTAGATGGCATAAACGTCCCAGCTAACACCGGTGCCCAGCTCACGCGAGCCAGCCAGTTTGTAGGCGTTGTATTCCATGTCGTTGGCGCCCATTTCGGTGGTGCCGTTGAAGCCGGTCAGGCCAACCGACCAAGGACCAGCGACGTCGTAGGTTGCGCCGAGGCCCCAGCCTTCTTGGTCGCCTGCGCCACCGGCTGCGCCGTTGTCGTTCTCAGCATAGTGGCCGCCAACGGTGAAGGCACCGAAGCCAACCTGCAGACCGAGACCCCAGGTTTCGGGATCCGAAACGCCAACAGCGTTGGTGTTGCCGGTGCCGTAACGGGCGCCAACCGACACGTCGGCGGTGCCGAACGACTGGCTGTAGTTCACGCCGATGTCGAAGACGTCGGTCAGAGCAACACCGTTAAAGTTGGTGCCGCCCGAGTTCGACGCGTTGGTCGAGGCGTCGGGTGCGTAGGACACACCAACGGTCAGGCCGTTGAACGACGGGGTGTAGTAGCTGATGCGCTGCACGTCGTTGTTACCGGCAACTTCGGTGAAGGCCGAACCGGCGGCTTGACGGAAGGGGTGGGTGATCGGCGAAGCGAGCGAAACCGAAGCCGACTGAATGGCGAAGGAGCCAACTTCAGGTGCGCCGACCATCGATTTGTAACCAGCGGAGTTTTCGCCGCCGATTTCGATACGACCCAGCGTGTCACCCGAGATGGTGATGTAGGATTCGTCGATGTAGGACGAGTTCTGGTTGGTGGCAGGCGACGCTGCAGAGTACGAACGCTGGTTTTGCGCTTCGATCTGAACGTTGATACCGAAGGTCAGGCCGTTGTCCAGGGTCACCGAGGGGGTGAAGACGATTTCGCCGTTGCCGGCAATGTTGATGCCGTCAAAGTCAGCACCCGCGGCAATGGCGGTGCCGCCAACGTCCGAGTAGGTGACGTGGGTGTTGTAGAAACCACCCCAGTCCAGGTTCCAGTCCTGGGCCGCGGCGGGTGCAGCTGCGGCGCCAAGGGCGATCGCGCTGGTTGCGAGAAGATGCTTTTTCAAGGTATCCCTCCATCAAAGCAGAGTTTCGTTTCCGCCGCCTCCAGGGCTGGATACGGCTTGGGGATGAAATGGGGCAAACAGGCCCTTGGTGTCAACGAAACCCCCTGCCCCCGGATGCGAGTTGGAAAAGTTGTGACGAATTAATCACACACCTTTTTGGCCCATTGGCGCAAAACCCTATAAAACACTGTGTCACGCGTTTTTTCGGCGTATTCGCGCCGATGGCTGGCGCGGATCACCTCTTGCACCATGGCCCGAGACACATGGGGGGCGGACAAAGAATCGCCCGCCCCCTTTGGGGGCAAAATGCCCCCGGTTCTCTGTCGGGCCTCATGCCTTCATTTTGATCGCGACATTCTTGGTCTGCACGTAATTCCACAGCGCCTCACGCCCCTTTTCGCGGCCGTAGCCCGACTTGCCGTAACCGCCAAAGGGGGTTTCCACCCCGCCCGCGAACCATTCGTTGACGAAGACCTGCCCGGCGCGCATCTGCCGCGCGGCGCGGGTGGCACGGTCCAGATCGGCGGTAAAGACGCCGCCGACAAGCCCGTATTGCGTGCCATTGGCGATCTCCATCGCCTCCGCATCGTCGCGGAATTTCAGCACCGACAGGACCGGGCCGAAAACCTCTTCCTGCGCGATGGTCATGTCCGGGGTGACATTGGCCAGAACCGTGGGCTCAAGGAAGGCGCCGGGGATATTCATCTTGCGCCCGCCGGTGGCCACCGTGGCCCCCTGCGCTTCGGCGTCGGATACCATGCCGGCTGCACGGTCGCGCTGTCCTTCGCTGACCATGGCGCCCATGTTGGCGCCTGCCTCGGTCCGTTCCATCCCCGGCCCGACCGAAAGCGACTTGGCCACCTTCACCGCCCGTTCGACCAGCTCATCGTGCCGCGATTCGTGCACGATGACCCGGCTCATGGCGCTGCACACCTGCCCCGCGTTGAAATAGATGCCCCAGCGGATGTCATTCTCGAAGGCCTCCAAATCGGCGTCGTCATGCACGATGGCCGCCGATTTCCCGCCCAGTTCCAGAACACAAGGCACCACGTTCCGCGCCGCTGCCGTGGCAATAGCAACGCCGGTGGGCACCGAGCCGGTAAAAACGATCTGGTTGACGTCGGGATGCCCCGACAATGCCGCGCCCGCCTGATGGCCCCAGCCACACAGGATATTCAGCGCCCCCTTGGGCAGGCCCACGGCCTCGGCGGCATGGGCAAAGATGTAATTGCTCAACGGGGTCAACTCAGGGGTCTTGATCACGCAGGTATTGCCGGTGGCCAAGGCCGCCGACAGCGACCGCGCGGTCATTTCCACCGGGTAATTCCACGGGATGATCTGCGCCGACACGCCAAAGGGTTCACAATCGGTAAAGTCGTAATAGCCCGCGCCCAGCGGGATCGACTTACCTTCGACCGTGGCCGCCTGATTGCCGTAGTATTCGAAATAAAGCGCCGCACCGCGCAGTTCGATCTCGGCCTCCCACAGGGGCTTGCCCTGCTCGGCGGTCAGGACCTTGGCCAGCTCATCAAGATTGTCCAGGATATAGCGGCCCATATCCTGCACCAAGCGCCCCCGCTCAAGCGGGCGCATGTCGCGCAGCGCCCCCGATTGATGCACGCGCTTGGCGGCCTGCACGGCGCGGTCGACATCGGCCTCATCCGCCAAGGCCTGTGCCGCCAGAACATCGCCCGTGCCGGGGTTGACCACATCCACCCGGCCCGCGCCGCCATCAACCCAAGCCCCGTCGATATAATTCTGCCAATAATCTTTCATCGCGCATTCCTTCCTGACTTGGCCCGCTCGTCGGGCCGTTCCGCGCCCACGTCGCAGGCCGCAGGCTCCGCCGTCTGTTCGGAACGCACCAATCACTGTCTTGTATGCGACAAAAAATATGCGTTCTACGGCCTCGGCCTAATCGTGTCGCGCCGCGCGGTTTTCCATCCGGTCCACCCAGTTGCGGTAATAGACATCCGCCGCCTTGAGGAAATGCGGCCACTCGAAGGGATGCAACACATGCCGCGCTAGGTGCGTATCGGCATAGGCCGTCTGCCCCCGCGCATCGCCCATGGCCTGCCATGCCGCCTTGGCCCCAAGATAGGGCGCCATCACCGTGCCCGACCCGGAAAAGCCCATGGCGTAATGCAGGCCCCTGTCCTCACCGACATGCGGCATATGAGTGAAACTGTACCCGGTATAGCCCTTCCAGGCGTGGGAAAGCTTCACATCGCGCAATTCGGGCCAGACCTCGCACATGGTATCTTGCAAACGCTCTGCCGCGCGGTCCAGCGGCAAATCCCGCATCGAGGCGCGCCCGCCAAAGATCACCCGCTTGCCATCGGGCGACAGGCGGAAATAGCTGTGCCGCGCGCGGGTTTCGACCATCATTCGCCGCCCCGGTGCGATGTGACCCAAAAGGTTCGAGGGCAGTTCCTCGGTCGCGATGATATAACTGGGCAGCGGAAAGACCCGCGCCAGATGCCATTTGAACGGCTTGCGGGTATACCCATTGGTGGCCAGCATCACTTTCCCGGCGGTGATCCGGCCCTTGGCGGTTTCAACGACGAACCCTGTGCCCTCGCGCTCATAGCCACTGACGCCCGCATGCCCCACCACCGGGATACCCCGGCGCAGGGCGGCCTGCATCAGACCCGCGTGATATTTCGCCGGATGCAGCGCGCCATGTTCGGGGAAAAGAAGCGCGCCGTGATAACGCTCGGTCTCGATCTCACCGCGCAGCCCCTCTTGATCCAAAAGGGCAACCTCCACCTCGCTTTTTTCGCGCACTTGCTCGGCCAGTCGCTTTTGCGCCTCTGCATGGCTCGGTGTCCAGGCCAGTTGCACCCGGCCCGTTTGCTGGTAATCGCAATCAATCGCCTCGGCCTCGATCAGGGTTTTCACCCATTCCAGCGCCGGTTTTGCCTCGGCAAACAGGGCGTCGGCCACCGCAGGGCCGAATTTCGTGGCCAGATCATCCCAGCCAAGCCTTGGGTGCGCGCCCACCATGCCGCCGTTGCGGCTGCTGGCGCCTTCGCCCGGCACGCCCGCATCCACGACAACCACCTTGGCCCCGCCATCATGCGCGGCGATGGCGGCCGATAACCCGCAATAGCCCGCGCCGATCACCAGAAAATCGCAAACCCCGGGCAGGTCCTGCCCGGGGTCTTGGGGGGCGGCAGCCTTCCACCAGTAAGGTGTTCCAAGGTCCGCTTCGCCCGTCCAGCTTGTCATGGTCTGTATCCTTGTATTCCTGCCCGGCTATCCTCCGTAGACTAGCCGTGGCAACCACGTGATGATTTGTGGGAACAACATACACATCACAAGCCCCACGATCTGCAAGAAGAGAAACGGCAAGGCCGATTTGAAAATATCGCTCATCGGGATGTGCGCGGGCGCCACGCCCCGCAGGTAGAACAGCGCATAGCCGAACGGCGGGCTGAGAAAGCTCATTTGCATGTTCACAAGGTAAAGCACCCCGAACCACAGCACCAAATCCCCTTCCGAGCCAAGGCCGAAGGCCTGCGCGCCCAAGGCCTTGATGATCGGCACGAAGATTGGCACCGCCAGAAGAAGGATACCCACCCAATCAAGGAACATGCCCAGCGCCACAAGGATCACCTGCATCAGGATCAGGATACCCCAAGGCCCCAGGCCAAGGCCGGTCATGGTGCTTTCCACGAACTCTTGCCCGCCTTCCAGCACGTAAAGGCCGACAAAGATGGTCGCGCCGAACATGATCCAGATCACCATGGCACTGGCCTTAAGGGTCGTAAGGCAGGCCTCGCGCACGGTGACCCATGTCAGCTTGCGGTGAATGGCGGCGACGATGAAGGCCCCGAAGGTGCCGATCCCCGCGGCCTCGACCGGGGTTGCGACGCCTGCAAAGATCACCCCAAGCACCACGGCAATCAAGGTAAGCGGCGCAGCCATATTGCCCAGAAGGCGCATCTTTTCGGCCGAACTCACTCGCTCTTCAACCGGGATGGGCGGGCCCTTCTTGGGGTCGGCATAGCACATGGCGCTGACATAAAGGATGTACATCCCCGACAGCAGCAGCCCGGGCAGCACCGCCCCGATGAACAGCTCCCCCACCGATTGCTCGGCCACGACCGCATAGATGATGGCAAGGATCGACGGCGGGATCAGGATGCCCAGCGTCCCCCCCGCCATGATCGAGCCCATGGCGATCTTGGGGTCATAGTGGCGTTCCAGCATCGCGGGCAGCGCGATGATCCCCATGGTCACCACGGCGGCGCCGATAACGCCCACCATCGCCGCAAGGATCGTCGAGGCGATGATCGTGGCCGAGGCCAGACCGCCGCGCACCCCGCCCAGCAACTTGTAGATCACATCGAACATCTCGTTGATGATGCCCGCCCTTTCCAACATGGCGGCAAGGAAGATGAACAACGGAATCGCTGACAGCTGATAATTCGTCATCAGCGGGAAAATACGGCTTGGCACGATGTTCAGGGTCTGCGCATCGCCAAGGATGAACAGGAACACACAGGCCAGACCGCCGGTGACGAAGGCCAGCGGCAGCCCCGCCATCAGCAGCACCATCAGGCTGCCGAACATCAGGGCGGTCAGCCAACCGATTTCAATTTCGATACCCATGGCGTCAGGCCCCTTTCATTGCTTTGCCGACGGTGGCCAGATCCTGCAACAGCTTGGCAATCCCTTGCAGGATCAGCAGGATCGCGCCCAGAACAATGGCCCATTTGAAAGGCCAATAGGCGATGGTCCATTCCGAGAATGAAACCTCGTCGACCACGGTCGCATCCATGGCGAAAATCCACCCCGTCACCAGAAGCGTACCGGCGAAGATGAAAAAGAAGATCGAGGTAAAAAGATCGACCAGCGCTTTGCGCATCGGCGACCATTCGGCATAGAAGACATCCACCTTCACATGCGCATCGGTCAGCGCCGCATAGGCCCCGGCGACAAGGTATTGCATCCCGAACATCAGGAACATGCCCTCGTGCACCCAGATCGTGGGCGAGTTGAAGACATAGCGGGCGACGACCTCGTAGTAATAGGCAAAGACCGCGATCACCATCCAATAGCTGACGAATTCGCCGGCGTAGAACGCAAGCCGGTCAATCGCCCCGGCCAAACCGCTGCGGATATGCGCTTCGTCGCCCTCGACCGCTTCGTGTTCAACCTCTTCAAGGCGATGTTCGGCGGCGGTTTCCCCGTCGCCTTCGGCGTCAAGCCGGGCCTGCGCGCGCTTGACCAGACCGGGCAACAGCACCGCGTCGACCGCCACAAGCACACAGATCAGCAGAAAGGTATAAAAGGCAAAATTCGACCAGAAGGCCCGGCTTGCCGCGGCCTCTTCCAAGCCCGGGCGCGCCTGCGCAAGATCGGCCTGCATACGTTCAAGGCGCTCGGCATCCGCAACCTTCGACTCGCGCGCCTTTTCAAGGTTTTTCTCTGCCCTGATCTGGCTGAAACTGCCCTCTTCCGCCCCGGCCAGATCGGCCTCAAGCTGGGCAATCCTGTCATCCGCGCCCGCCACCTTGGGTTCCAGCCGCTCGATCACGCGTTCGGCGCTTTTCACGACGTTGGCCGCCTCGCTTTGCAACTCGCGCGCCTCGCGGCCCTGCGCATTGGCAAAGAGAATTGCAAAGAAAAGGGGGAGAAAGATCAGGCCCCAAAGATTACGCAGATACAGCCGGTGCAGGCCCAGAAGCCCCCCGGTCAGCAGAATCATGTAACCGATGGGCAGGGAATAGCCGCCGGTTTGCTTGCGCCGCGCCATCACCATGGCGATCAGCGGAAAAACAAGCAGCGTCCCCCAATACAGCCAATGCGGCAGGATGAAGTTGATGCTGGGCATGGAATTCGTCCGTTCTAGAGCATGCCGCGAAAAACTGGGAACCGGTTTTTCGCTTCTCGGACATGCGACATCAATTGGGTTGAGCGTGGGACGTAACAGCGAATGAACGACACACGCTCCGAGCGGGAAAAGAAGGCCACGCCCCCGGCGCAATGCGGGGGCGCAGCGTATCCTTGCGGGTCAACCTTGATCACAGGTCGAGGGTCTGCCCCTCAACCATGTCGGGCGTCACATAGCCCAGCGAGCCGGACATCATGTAATCAAGCTGTGTCTTGAAGACACGCGCCGCCCCCTTGTCGCGGTTGGCATATTTGAACCAGATCGGCACGGCGACCTCGGTCATGATTTCCACGTCGGTCTGGCCAAGACGGGTAACTTCGGTGCCATCGGCCTCGAACTTCGCCCATGCCTCCTGATCGGCCTTCTGGATCGCGGCGTGGTGCATGTCGGAATAGGTATGCACCTCCATTTCGACGAATTGCTTCATCTCGTCGGAAAGCGCGTTCCAGCTGTCCATGCCGACGGTCAGGTCCATGATGTCCACGGGCTGATAGACCGACATGAACCCCGGAGGCCCCATCGAGATGTAATCGGTGACCTGGCTGAAGCCCAGCGCGTAGTTCACCGCCGGCCCCACGTAGTCAGCCACGTCGATGGTACCCTTTTCCAGCGCCGGGAAGATTTCCGAACCGGGCAGCAGCGTGGTTTTCGCCCCAAGGGCCGAGAAGAGTTCCGCCACCATGCCGCCGGGCGCGCGCATCTTGCGGCCCGCGAAGTCATCGACCGACCGGATCGGCACCTTCGAGTGGATGATGTTCGGCCCGTGGTGAATGGGCCCCACGAAATGCATGTTCTGCTGGGCATAAAGCTCGCGCGCCATCTCAAGGCCGCCAAGGCCGTAATAGAAGGTGTCGAACTCGTGCGGGTTGCGCAGGCCCATCGGGTAGCTGGTCAGGAACATCGCGGCGGGGATGATCCCCTGCGCATAGATGGTGAACGGGTTCACGGCATCCAGAACGCCGTTCTTGACCGCATCGAAAAGCTGGAAGTCACCCACCACATCATTCGCGCCGAAAGGTTCGAAGGCCAGTTCGCCGCCGGTCTTTTCGACGATCGAACCGGCCCAATCCTTGAAGATCTGCAGGCCGGTGCCGCCGGGCCAGGATGTCTGTACTTTCCATGTGGTGGTCTGCCCCTGCGCGGTGGCAAGCGATGGTGCCGCAAGCCCTGCGGCCCCCGCCGTGGCAAGCCCGCTCAGGGCCACGCGGCGTGAAATTGGTTTGTTGGTCATGTCTTATCCTCCCTTGTGATGCATTTGTCGCACTGGGCGGATCCTCCTTCCCGGCCAGTACAGATGCAGCAATCGGGATACTAAGGGATGGCGGCAATTGGTAAAGATATTTTTCCAATTTAGCCACGCCATCCAATCGGCGGCACGCCGGGCAGATAAAAATCTTATGCTTTTTCAACCCTTTGGCAGGATTTTCAGATTCTTTGACTCATCGAAGGCCCAAGTCGCGAAACAGACACGGCCGAATCGCCGCCCGGCGCGATTCGGCCTTTGTCCGACGCAACCTGTCACAAGGCTTGCCGGGCCTGCGTCCATATGCTGATCTCGGTTTTGCCGGATCACATCTTACAGCTTCCCCCAAAGGGCCAATATGCGTCTTCTCATTCTTCTACTAGGCCTTGCCATGGGCCCGCTCACCCCCCTGCCCGCCACCGCCCAGAACCGTGCACAAGTCGAGGCGCAATTCCAGAACTGGCTGTCGCAAACCCTTTGGCCACGGGCGAAGGCCAAGGGCGTCAGCCGCGCCACCTTCAACGCCGCCTTCGATGGCATCCGCCTGAATTGGGATTTGCCCGATCTGGTCCCGCCCGGCAGCCGCGCCCAAACCCCCAAACGTCAAAGGCAGGCCGAATTCGGCGCGCCCGACAAGTATTTCAATCGCGGCTCGGTCAACGGGGCCACAGCGACGGGCCGCAAGCTGGCCCGCCAATACGCGCAAACCTTGGCCCGCGTGGAACGCGCCACGGGCGTTCCGGGGCATATCATCCTTGCCATCTGGGGCCGAGAAAGCAGCTATGGCCGCGTTGCCATTCCGCATAACGTCTTCGAGGTTCTGGGCACCAAGGGGTTCATGAGCACCCGCGCCGAGTATTTCACCGATGAACTCATCGCCGCCCTGCAAATCGCCCAAGCGGGCCACGCCCCCAGCGGGGCAATGAAAAGCAGTTGGGCGGGCGCATTGGGACAGCCGCAATTCATGCCCTCGTCCTTCCTGAAATACGCCGCCGACGGCAATGGCGACGGGCGCGCCGACATATGGCGCTCCGAGGTGGATACGCTGGCCTCCATCGGCAACTACCTTGCGCGCCACGGCTGGGTCAAAGGGCGCGACTGGGGGTTCGAGGTGCGGGTTCCGGCCTCGGTCTCCTGCACATTGGAAGGCCCAGATCAGGGCCGCACGATCAACCGTTGGGCCGCCATGGGCATCACGCGGGTGAACGGCAAGGCCTTCCCGGCCCATGAACAACGCGGCCAAGGCTTCCTTCTGATGCCCGCAGGCCGAAACGGCCCCGCCTTCATCGTGACCCCCAATTTCTATGTCCTGAAAGATTACAACATGAGCGACCTTTACGCGCTTTTCGTCGGTCACGTGGGCGACCGGATCGCCTATGGCATGGGCGATTTCGAGGGGCGCTGGGGCAATGTGGACCGCATGTACCGCTCGGATATCGCCGCCATGCAGCGTGGGCTAGAGGGTATGGGCCATGACGTGGGCGGCGCCGATGGTTTGCCCGGCTTCAAAACCCGCCGCTCCATCGGCCGCTGGCAGGAGGCGCGCGGCCAGCGCGCCACCTGCTTTCCCGAACCGGGGATGAAAGCGGCACTGGCGCGGTAAAGGAGAAAGCCGCGCCATTGACGACGCGCGCGGGGGCGATTGACCCTTTGGGGCGGATGCACTTTATGGCTGCCGTGTCCGCAGGGCCTTAAGCGGCGCTCGGCAGTTGCCAAGGCGCGTCGTCCTTGGCGCGGCGGGCCTCGATTCCGCGCCGCCACCAAATCCAGAAAGCCAGAGCGAACAAGCGATTTCGAAATCGCTTGCCCAAGGCGTTTCGAAACGCCTTGCCCGCCAAACACAAAACGGCCCGCCACAGAGGCGGGCCGCTTACTTCATCCCATGGGAAATGCTCAGGCTTCGACCCAACGGTCCTTGAAATCGAAGGCCGCGTCGTAACCAAACAACGCCGCAGCCCCGCCGGTGTGCAGGAAGACCACCCGCTCACCCTTCTTGAAATGGCCCTTGCGGATCAGGTCAATCAGGCCCGCCGCGCCCTTGGCCGAATAGACCGGGTCCAGCAGGATCGACTCCAGCTCGGCAAACATGCGGATCGCTTCCAGGCCGCTTTCGGTCGGGATGCCATAACCCTCACCGACATAATCGGTGTTGGCCACCACATCCTCGCGCTTGACCACCCCGGCACAGCCCAGCTTCTCGGCGGTAGCGCAGGCAAGGTTATAGACGTTCTCTTCCTGCTTGGGCTTGGGCGCACGCACCCCGATCCCCAGAAGCGGAATCTGCGCGTTCATCGCCTGAAGGCCAGTGATCAGGCCCGCCTGCGTGCCCGCGCTGCCGGTGGCATGCACCAGATGGTCGATCTTCAAACCCGTGCTGTTCACCTGGTTCAGCAATTCAAAGGCACAGTTCACATAGCCCAGCGCGCCGGTGGCGTTCGAGCCGCCACCGGGAATGGTGTAAACCTTCTTGCCATCGGCGCGCAGCTTGTCGGCCACCGCTTCCATCTCGGCGTTCATGTCGCCGCCGCCGGGGCGTTTCTCGGTGGTGGCCCCGTGCAGATGGTCCAGCAACACGTTGCCGTTATAGTTATAGTTGGGGTCGTTCGAACCTGTCCGGTCTTCCAGCAGGATGTGACATTTCATGCCCAGTTTGGCGGCGAAGGCAGCCGTTTGCCGCGCGTGGTTCGATTGCGTGGCCCCTTGGGTCATGACCATGTCAGCGCCCTGCGCCTCGGCCTCGGCCATCAGGAATTCCAGCTTGCGGGTCTTGTTGCCACCGGTGCTGAGGCCGGTGCAATCGTCACGCTTGATCCAGATTTCAGGCCCACCCAGTTCCGCGCTCAGGCGGTCCAGACGTTCCAGGGGCGTCGGAAGATGGGCAAGGAAATGGCGGGGGAAGCGGGCAAGATGCATGACGGGTATCCTCTCATATTGATTAATTCGACTGATACACCCTGTAATCAGCTATTCCAAATGCGAATGACGCAATCCAAAATGCAAAACTTGCACTTTATGGCCCGACAGCACATACCGTCCCCATGCGACTCGATTGGCTCGAAGATATCCTCGCCGTGCTCGATACCGGCTCTTTCGTGCGCGCGGCCGAGCGGCGCAACCTCACGCAATCGGCCTTCACCCGCCGCATCCGCGCCATCGAAGACAGCCTCGGCGCTCCGCTTTTCGACCGCAGCCACAAACCCGTCACCCTGCTACCCGCGATCCGTGAACAGGAGGCCCAGATGCGCCGCCTCGCCTCGGACCTGCGCGCGCTTGGCGATAGCCTGCGGGGCGCGGCCCTAGGGCAGGATCGGGCGATCTCGCTGGCCTGTCAGCACGCGATCACGACCACGGTTTCACCCGCGCTCGTGCGCCACCTGACCGAGGCAACCGGCGCCTCGGTCCGGGTGCGTTCGGGCAACCGCGACGAATGCCTGTTGATGCTGCTCTCGGGCGAGGTCGACCTGGTGGTCAGCTACGATCTGGCCGGAACCGATGCCGCGCCGACCCCGGCCTTCCATGACCACAGCCTGGGGCAGGAAACCCTGCGGCCGGTCTGCATCCCCGCGGTTGCGCAAACCCTGCACGAGGGCCCCCTGCCCGTCATCACCTACCCGCGCGAGGTTTTTCTGGGCCAAGTGATGGAGTCGCACGTCTGGCCTCGCCTGCCCACCGGCACCCACCTACATCGCAAGGCCGAAACCGCCCTGACGCTGGCGGCCTATCACTATGCGCTGGATGGCATCGGTGTGGCCTGGCTTCCCGGCTCTCTGGTGGCACAAGATCTTGAGGCCGGCACCCTGCTGGACCCATTCGGCACAGAGCTGCAGATCACCCTCGAAACCCGGCTTTTACGCCTGCGCGAAAGCGCGAGGGACAGCGCGCTTGAGGCTTGGGATATCCTTGTTCAGGACGGGGCCTAAAGCGTTTCGCGAAAAACCTGAGCAACAGATTTTCGCGAAACGCAGTGCTCCGCTCAATCGTTGCACGCGTTCCGCCTTTCGCTGATGCCTCAGGTTAAAGGCGGAACGCTTTAACGCTCGGCACCTGATACAGGTCGCGCGGTCATCCCCTTTCCAATAAAGCTCCAAACCACCGTTGTGCGCAGGGATCGGAATTTGCAAAGTCTTGCACGCTTCCGGACAGCGGCCTTTCGTCTGGCGTGCAGCGAATAACGGGTTGGGTCCATTTTACTTGATGCTGCGCTCCGTACGAACGTCGGCTTTGTCGTGCGAACGGGTGAAGCGACTTTATTGTGCTGTTTCTTCCACCGTGAGACGAACCGTTTCAAGAACCCTCTGTAAGTCAGCCTTCGGAATACCACCAAAAGCGAGACGCAATGCCTGTGGGATAACGGTTGTCGTCGCGAAGGGCTCTGCACTGGATGTCGAAACTCCTCGCTCTTTCAATGCAGCGACAATCGGTTCGGCGCGCATTCTGCTTCCAAGCCAGATCCAAGAAAAACCGGCATTGTGGTGGGAGCTGTGTGACATATTGGGCAAGGACATTCGGCAGATGTTCTGACGCTCTGCGCCGTCTCGTTTACGGTCGTTTTCGAATCTAGCCAATGTTCCGTCTTCAATCCAATTCGTGACAAGTCCAGAAATCAATGCCGGGGCATTCCAAGTCGTTGCCCTGATTGCCTCAAGAAGGCTGGGAATGCACCGCGACGGAGACACGAGGTAGCCAAGGCGCAGCCCTGTCGCGAGGCTCTTGGAAAACCCTCCAACATGGATTGTTTGTTCTGGCGCGAGAGCCGTGAAGCTCGGCGGCGGATCACTTTCCAGAAACGCGTAAGCCCCGTCCTCGATGATGAGAAGATCGTGTGCTTGTGCGACTTCGGCAATTCGCAGCCGCGTGGCCAAATCCATGACCGATCCCAGCGGATTGTGCACAGTTGGCATAAGATAAACCGCCCGTAGCTTGCGCACGCGGCAATGTCTTTCCAGCGCATCCGGGTCCATGATACCTTCCGTTCCCTCCACCGGAACGAGATCCAATCCTTGCAGCGCCGCAACCGACTTAAAGCCAGGGTAAGTCAAATAATCGGTGGCAATTGCCTCGCCTCTCTGGAACAAACCGAAGGAGATGGTTGCGAGGCCATGCTGACCGCCAGAGGTAATCAGTAGATTTTCCGGCGAGACCGAACCAAGGGCAGGTTTGAGGCTTTCGGCTATGATCCGGCGTTCGTGCGCCCGCCCACCATGTGGCTGGTAGCGCAACATTGCTTCGAGATCGCCAGCAGATGAAAGCCGCCGCAGCCCGGCCCGGAGTATTTCAGCGTCACCCGCGTCACCGGGCATATTGAACACAAGGTCGATTAAGCCTTCAGTGTCGGTCTGATGAACACCAAGTGTCGGCGGCAGGCCAAGATCACGCACGAATGTGCCACGTCCTGCCTCCCCGACCACCTCCGCGCGCCGCTCAAGCTCCTTGTAAACTCGCGTTGCCGTCGCCAGAGCCACGTTGCATTTCTCGGCAAATGCACGATGTGTCGGCAACTTTGTTCCCGGTGCTAACGTTCCCTCGCGGATCGCGATGGACAGAGTGTCCGCAAGACGCAGGTATCGGGGTTTCTGCTTCAATGAACTGTACCTAGTACAATATAAAAATTGTCATACACAAATCATCATGACATTGCGGATCCATGTCAACCATCGAGGTCCGCCAATGCCCAAACTGATCCCCGTTTCGTTACTCGCGATTGGCCTGTTCACAGTCACCTTCGCCGTGAACCTTCAAGCCCCGCTGTATGATGTCTATGCAGCAAAAAGCGGTGTTGGAACGACGGCCGTGACCATTGCTTTCGCGGCCTATGTTGCTGGGCTGATGCCAACCTTGTTGCTGCTGGGTGGGTTGTCCGACCGGATCGGCAGACGGGTTCCCATTGCCCTTGCCTTGGTTCTCGGAGCCGCAGCCACGGCACTCCTCGTGCAAATGCCGAGTTGGACCAGCCTCGTGATCGCCAGATTCATGCTCGGGGTCGGGACTGGGCTCGCGACGACCGCCGGAACCGCCTACATGACCGAAATACTTGGCGTGGATCGGGCAAAAACAGCTGCATTGATCGTGACCTCAGCCACATCTCTCGGCTTCGGCGGCGGAGCATTAGCGACAGGGGTAAGCCTTGGCGTCCAAGGACAGACATTGCTACCTGCCAGTTACATCATCCTGTTTGTCATTGCTCCCGTCCTTGCGATGATCACCCTGGCTCTACCGCGCGTGGATACACCCCGTGCTGTTTCACTGTTGCGCCTCCCCGTATTTCCAGCAGGTACATGGGTGTTCGGCGCGGCAATGGCTTTGGCGTGGTCCACCACCGGCATGACCATTGCTGTTGTACCGCTGGAATTGGCCGAGAATGACTTTGGCGGTTGGACCGGATTGGTTATTTTTCTCGCGATCTTCGTGGGTTTTCTATGTCAGCCGATTGCGCGCCGTATGACCAACAATCAGGCTTTGACGCTTGGCTTTGTCTTGATTCCTCTGGGGTTCATAGTCCTGCTGGCCGGGGTATGGCTGAAGCTTTTGCCCCTCGTTCTTTTGGGAACCTGCATCACGAGTGCCGCCAGCTATGGGTTCACCTACCTCGCCTCACTCGCCGAAGTCTCATTGCGCGGCCCGGATGACCGTGCGCGTGCAACGGCAGGTCTGTTCGTCTATGCCTATTTCGGGTTTTCGCTGCCGGTCATCGCCAGCGGCATCTTGGCAGACAGACTTGGCCTTCTGGGCGCAATGATCGTCTTTGCAGTTGTGCAAAGCTCAGTGACAGCGTTGATCGTTGTGATCTGGAAAAAGCTCACGGAGCCCCGGCTATCCACCCCACATGCCGGATAAAACAGCCATTCGTACTGCTGCAGTGAAATGGCGCTCCGTTCCCATCTCGGCCACTCAACAAGCGCAGTGCGAGCATCTGCTTTTGCCTGCCCCTTCACGCCTTGGCATGACGTTCAGAACACTACCCCGCGCGTTGCAAAATCCCCTGCAAACAGGCCACATCCAAAGCCACCGGATTGCCCTTCATCGAGGACGATCCAACCGCCGCCTCGGCCACGCCTTCGAATTGCGCGGGCTCCAATCCCATCGCCTGCAAGCCCGGCAGGCCAGCCGCCCGCGCCCATGCCTCCAGCGTCGCGGGGGCCTCGTCCGGTTCACCGCCCAAGGCCTCGGCAATCCAGCCGCGCACTTCGCCCAAGCGCGCCGCCGTCTCCCCCTCGGCCCGCTGTGCGTTTTCCTCCAGGACAAAGGGCAAAAGCCGCCCGCAGACCGCCCCATGCGGCGCGGGCGAGACCCCGCCAATCGGCCCTGCCAGCCCATGCACCGCGCCTAATCCGGCATTGGCCAGCGCCAGACCGCCCGACAGGCTGCACCATGCCAGATCATCGCGCGCCGCTTTGTCCTCGCCCTCGTCCAGCAAGCGCCGCAAGGCGCGCAGCCCCGGCGCAATCGCCGCGCGGCAAAGGGCATCCGTCATCCGGTTGGCCTTGGAACTGACATAAGGCTCGATCACCTGCGTTACGGCATCCAAGCCACTGGCCAGCGTCACCGACCTGGGCAGCCCATCGGTCAGCCCCGGGTCCACCAAGGCCAGATCGGGCAGCATCCGCGCATTGCGCAGCGAAACCTTGCGCCCCGCCTCCGGCACGCCGATGACCGCGTTCTTGGTCACCTCCGCGCCTGTGCCTGCGGTGCTGGGCAACGCGATGAAGGGCAAGGGATCGGCCTCCAACGGCAATCCCTGCCCGACCACCTCCAGATGGTCCAGCATGGGCCGCGTGGCGGGCACTAAACCGGCAATCGCCTTGCCCGCGTCGATCACTGCCCCGCCACCAAGGCTGACGACGACCTGCGCGCCATGGTCCCGCGCGGCCTTAACCCCGGCCTCGATCAGCGCCACGTCCGGCTCTCGCCCACAGGCAAACCCGGCCACCTCGGCGCCCGCCGCCTGCAAGGCCTCGGACAACCACCCGGCCCGCGCCACCGTGGCCCCGTGCACCAACAACACCCGTGCGCCAAAGCCCAAGGCCCGCGGGATCGCCTCTGCGGCCACACCGCGACCGAAACGGATTTCCCCCGCGGTCTGAAAACTGAACATCGCGCCTACTCCGATTGCCATTTCAACACCTCATTGCGCAACTGCCCCACCTGTTCAACCAGATGGGCGCAAAACGCTTGGGATATGCGCGAGGCCGTGGCATGCGCGGGCATGGGCCCCTGCCAAGGGCGCTATTGCGGGCTGACTGTTTTGGCGCTACTGGCCACGGCCAACGGGCAAGACATGGACGAGACCGGCTATACCGCATCCGCCCCCCTGAAACCCGTCACCCTTGGCGAGCTGGCCGCGATGGACAGCACCGCGCAGAACGCCGCAGAACAATCGATAAACAAAGGATAATACCATGATCGAACGAATCGACACCGCCACCCGGATGAGCAAGATCGTCAAGCACAACGGCGTGGCCTATCTCTGTGGCCAAGTGGGCGACGGTGAGACCGCCGCAGAACAGACCCGCGATTGCCTGTCGCGCGTCGATGCCCTACTGGAAAAGGTCGGCTCCTCGCGCGAGCGTATCCTGCAGGCCATCGTCTGGATTTCCGACATGAAATACTTTGCCGAGATGAACGAGGTCTGGGATGCATGGATCCCCGAAGGCCACGCCCCCGCCCGCGCCTGCGGCGAGGCGAAACTGGCCCGCGATGTGCTCAAGGTCGAAGTGATCGTCACCGCCGCCTGCGATTGATTTCCAACGCCCGGCATCAAGCGGCCTCCGTCGGATTCGGGTATTTTTACCAAGAAAAAACCACACTCGCTTTTTCTTGGTTCAAATACCCATATCCGCAGGGTCAGGCCGGGTGCGGGGCTAGGGCATGACGCCTCTGCGCTAGAACTCCTCGACCGTGACCACCCCGGTCAGGCTTTTGATCGCGCCCTTGATCTGCGGGTTGACGGGAAACTCGTCCCCCGCGTCGATCTCGACCTCGCCGGGCAGCCCCTGCGCCATCAGGCAGAACTGCACCGGGCCGCGCGCGCCCTTGGCGGCGTTTTGGGCGTTCTGCAAAAGCTGCGCGACCGAGGCGATGGCGTTTTCCGTGTCCACGAAAATGCGCAGGCCCATGGCGCCTGCATCGGCGACCACCCCATCAATGGGCGAGACCGACCGGCCCAAAAGCTTTAACTGATCGCTTTCCATCGTCGCCTCGGCGGTCACCACCACCTGCGCGCCGGTCTCCAGAAATTCGCGCGATTTTTCCAAGGTTTCGGAAAACAGCGTGATTTCATAGCCCCCCGTGGTATCGGAAAGCTGCACGAAGGCAAAACGGTTGCCACGCGCCGATTTCCGCTCTTGCCGGGCGGCGACGACCCCCGCCATCTTGACCAGCACGGCGCCCTTTTGCCCGGCCTCCGCAGTGACCTCGTCCAGCGTCTTGACCTTTTGGCGCTTGAGCGCGCCCATGTAGTCGTCCAGCGGATGGCCCGACAGGTAAAAGCCCACCGCCTTGAATTCCTCGGTCAGGCGCTCGGCGGGCAGCCAGTCCTGCACCGGGCTCAGGCGCGGTTCGGGCAGGTCGTCGCCCGCCTCACCGAAAAGCGACACCTGGTTGGAGTTTTTCTGTTCGTGAATCGCCGCCGAGTAGTTCATCAGCGCCTCGATGCTGTCGAAGACCCTCCGGCGGTTGGTATCCAGTTCGTCAAAGCCCCCGGCGCGGGCCAGCATCTCCAGTGGCCGCTTGCCGATCTTCTTCAGGTCCACCCGGCGGGCAAAATCGTAAAGCGTGGCAAAGGGTTTCTCGCCGCGCCCCTCCACGATCAGGCGCATCGCCTCGACGCCCACATTCTTCAAAGCGCCCAGCGCATAGTGCAACACGCCCTGCCGCACCTTGAACACCGCCTCCGAGCGGTTCACGCAGGGCGGCGCATAGGGCAGCTTCAGCCCCTTCTTCACCTCTTCGAAATAAACGGCCAGCTTGTCGGTCAGGTGAATATCGCAGTTCATCACCCCGGCCATGAATTCCACCGGGTGATTGGCCTTGAGCCACGCGGTTTGATACGACACCACCGCATAGGCCGCCGCGTGGGATTTGTTGAAGCCGTAGTTGGCAAATTTATCCAGCAGGTTCCAGACTTCGAGCGCTTTGTCGTCGTCCACCCCGTTTGCCTTGGCGCCCTCGATGAATTTCGGGCGTTCGGCGTCCATCGCCTCCTGGATCTTCTTCCCCATGGCCCGGCGCAACAGGTCCGCGCCGCCCAGTGTATATCCCGCCATTTCCTGCGCGATCTGCATCACCTGTTCCTGGTAGACGATGATGCCCTGTGTCTCGTCGAGGATGTGATCGACCGAAGGATGCAGGTAGTCGCGGTCGCTAAGCTCGTTCTTGACCTCGCAATACTTGGGAATGTTTTCCATCGGGCCTGGCCGGTAAAGCGCCACGAGGGCGACGATATCCTCGATGCAGGTGGGCTTCATGCGTTTGAGGGCATCCATCATGCCCGAGCTTTCCACCTGGAACACCGCCACCGTCTTGGCTCGGGCGTAAAGCTCATAGGTCTTTGCGTCGTCCAGCGGGATTTGCCCGATGTCGTTCTCTGCCCCCTCGAAGGGCTCGTAAATCGTGCTGCCGTCTTGCGCGATATGCAGATCACGCCCCTCGGCGTGGATCTGTTCGATGGCATTTTGAATGACCGTCAGGGTTTTCAGGCCCAGAAAGTCGAATTTCACAAGCCCCGCTTGTTCCACCCATTTCATGTTGAACTGCGTGGCAGGCATGTCCGAGCGCGGGTCCTGGTACAAAGGCACCAGCTCGTCCAATGGCCTGTCGCCGATCACGACCCCGGCGGCGTGGGTCGAGGCATTGCGCAACAAACCCTCCACCTGCATGCCGTATTTCAACAGGCGGTCCACCACCTCCTCGTTGCGCGCCTCCTCGCTCAGGCGCGGCTCGTCCTTGAGGGCCTTTTCAATCGAGATCGGCTTGACGCCCTCCACCGGGATCATCTTCGACAGGCGGTCCACCTGCCCGTAAGGCATTTGCAAGACCCGGCCAATGTCGCGCACCGCGGCCTTGGACAGCAGCGCACCAAAGGTGATGATCTGCCCCACCTTGTCGCGACCGTATTTTTCCTGAACGTAATGAATCACCTCCTCGCGGCGATCCATGCAAAAGTCGATATCGAAGTCGGGCATGCTGACCCGTTCGGGGTTCAGGAACCGTTCGAACAGCAATGAATAGCGCAGCGGGTCAAGGTCGGTGATCGTCAGGGCATAGGCCACAAGGCTACCCGCGCCCGAGCCCCGCCCCGGCCCCACCGGGATATCCTGTTCCTTGGCCCATTTGATAAAGTCCGCAACGATCAGGAAATAGCCCGGGAACCCCATACCCTCGATAATATCCAGCTCGAAATCCAGCCGCTTGTGATAGTCCTCGACGCTGGTCGCATGCGGGATCACCGCCAGACGCGCCTCAAGCCCCTCCTTGGCCTGACGGCGCAATTCCTCAACCTCGTCATCGGCGAACCTGGGCAGGATCGGATCACGCCGATAGGTGCCAAAGGCACAACGTTTGGCAATCTCCACCGTGTTTTCAACGGCCTCGGGCAGATCGGCAAACAGGGTGACCATCTCGCCCGGGGTCTTGAAATAGTGCTGCGGGGTCAATCGGCGGCGCGGGGCGGACTGATCCACATAGGCCCCCTCGGCCACACAGATCATCGCGTCATGCGCCTCGTACATCTTTTCTTGTGGAAAATAGACGTCATTAGTGGCCACAATCGGCAGGTCCATGGCATAGGCCATCTCGACAAAGCCCCGCTCGGTCAGACGCTCGGCCTCGGGTGCGCCCTCCTCGCCGGGGTGGCGCTGCAATTCCACGTAAAGCCTATCGCCGAAAGCCGCCTTCAGCCGCTCCATCAAGGCCTGCGCCGCAGGCCGTTGGCCTGCCTGCAACAGCCGCCCAACCGGCCCGTCCGGCCCACCCGTCAGGCAAATGACTGACCCGGCATAGCGTTCCAACTCCTCGATCGTGACATGGGCCAACTGGCCGTCGCCGCGCAGGTACAGGCAGGAGTTGAGCTTCATCAGGTGCTCATAGCCTTCCTCGTTCTGGGCCAGCAGAACCACCGGCGCGGGGGGCTTTGGCCGCTCGCCCGGTTGGACCTGCACATACTCCACATCCACCTGGCAGCCCATGATCGGCTGCACGCCCGCGCCCTGGGCGGTCACCGAAAACTCTAGGGCGGCAAACATATTGTTGCTGTCGGTCACGGCAACGGCGGGCATGCCCGCATCGGCACAAAGGCCCGGCAGCTTTTTCAACCGCACCGCCCCTTCCAGAAGGGAATATTCGGTATGGACACGAAGATGAATGAATCGGGGATCTTGGCTCATGCACCGATCCTATCCCGCCCCGCGCATGGGCAAAAGAGGGCAAAGGCCGCCCTGCCGAAAAACCGGGCAAATGCGGCCATGCCGCGCAGAAAAGCGTCACAGCCCCATTGCCCCCGCGCCCGCCCCTGCGCTAGTCAATGACAACCCTGATCAAGCCACCATCGGAATATCGCCGCGTGACCACCAGCTTGCTTACCATCTCGGGACTGACCAAGGCCTATCCCGGGGTCGTGGCGAACGATGACGTGTCTTTCGACATAGCCCCGGGCGAAGTGCACGCCCTGCTGGGCGAAAACGGCGCGGGCAAATCCACGCTGGTCAAGATGATCTACGGCCTCGTCAAACCCGACAGCGGCCGGATGGAGCTGCACGACAAAGCCTTCACCCCGCCCGAGCCACGTGCGGCGCGGGCTGCGGGCGTGGCCATGGTCTTTCAACACTTCTCGCTTTTCGACGCACTCAGCGTGGCGGAAAACGTGGCCCTCGGCATGGAAAACCCGCCCCGCCTGCGCGATCTGGCCGGGCAAATCCGCCGGGTGTCGGAAACATATGGCCTGCCGCTCGATCCGCACCGCATGGTGGGAGATCTTTCGGCCGGCGAAAGGCAACGGGTGGAGATCATCCGCTGCCTGCTGCAAGACCCGCAGCTTCTGATCATGGATGAACCGACCTCGGTACTGACACCGCAAGAGGTGGATATCCTTTTCGAGACCCTGCGCAAACTCACCGCCGAAGGGGTGGCGATCCTCTATATATCGCACAAGCTCGAGGAAATCCGCGCGCTCTGTGACCGCGCCACGATCCTGCGCCAGGGGCGCAACGTGGGCACCTGTATCCCGCGCGACACCTCGGCCCGCGACATGGCGCAAATGATGGTCGGCAGCAGCTTCGAGGCCCCCACCCGCGAAACCCGCACGGCCGGGGCCGTGGCCCTTGATGTCACCGGCCTTTCGCTGCCCGCGCCCTCGGCCTTCGGCACACCGCTGCGCAATATCCACCTTTCCCTGCGCGAGGGCGAAATCCTCGGCATCGGCGGGGTCGCGGGAAACGGGCAGGATGAGCTGCTGGCCGCGCTTTCGGGGGAGGCGCGTAGCCCCGCGCGTTCCATCGCCCTGCGCGAACGGCCCATCGGGCGGCTTGGCCCAACCGCCCGCCGCCGCATGGGCCTTCTGACCGCGCCCGAGGAACGGTTGGGCCACGCCGCCGCCCCGGACATGAGCCTGACCGAAAACGCCCTGCTTACCGGGGCCGACCGCGAAAACCTGCTGACCCGCGGGTTCATCCGCTGGCGCGCCGCCCGCGCCTTCGCCACCCGCGTGATCGACCGCTTCGACGTGCGCACACCGGGGGCGGACACGGCGGCGCGCGCCCTGTCAGGCGGCAACCTACAAAAATTCGTCATCGGGCGCGAGGTGCTGCAACGCCCCGAGGTCCTGGTCGTCAACCAACCCACATGGGGCGTCGATGCCGCCGCCGCCGCCGCGATTCGCCAAGCCCTGCTGGACCTTGCCGCGCATGGCAGCGCGATCCTCTGCATCAGCCAGGACCTCGATGAACTCATGGAAATCTCCGACCGTTTCGCCGCCTTAAACGAGGGTCGCCTCTCCGCCGCCCTGCCCACGCACGGGCTGAGCCTCGAAGAGATCGGCCTGATGATGGGTGGCGCCCATGGTATGGAGGTGGCGCATGGCTGATCACGTCCAACAAAGATTGCATGCCTCCGGCGGGGATATTTTCAAAAAGAAGAAAGCCGGCGCACCGATGCCCTTTCTTCTTTTTCCAAATATCCCGGGGGAGGCGTTGAAAGCCGCAGGGTTTCAACGTCGGGGGCAGAGCCCCCAAGTCACACCAATAAGGCGCACCGATGCTGAAGCTTGAAAAACGCCCCCAGCCCTCGCGCCTCTGGACATGGGCCGCGCCGCTTCTGGCGGTGGTGCTGACCATGCTACTGGGCGGCGCGCTGTTCGCCGCGCTTGGCAAGGATCCGGTCGAAGCGATCGCCACGATCTTCTGGCAACCGCTCTTTGGCGAGCACGCCTTTTACTATCGCCCGCAGCTTCTGGTCAAAGGCGCCCCCTTGGTGCTGATCGCCATCGGCCTTGCCTTGGGTTTCAAGGCGGGCATCTGGAACATCGGGGCCGAGGGGCAATATATCATCGGCGCGCTCACCGGCGCCGCCGTGGGGCTGGCCTTCTATCCGCTGGACGCATGGTACATCTTTCCGTTGATGGTCATGGTGGGGGCCTTGGGCGGCTGGCTTTGGGCAATGATCCCGGCGCTTTTGCGGGTGCAATTCGGCACCAATGAAATCCTTGTCTCGCTCATGCTGGTTTATGTGGCCGAGCAACTTCTGGCCGCCATGGCGCTTGGGCCGTTGAAAAACCCCGATGGCTACGGCTTCCCCGGCAGTCGCAATTTTCAGGAATATCCGGCAGCCCATAACGCCGAAATCCTCGGTGGTACCGGCATGCATTGGGGCGTGGTCGCGGCCCTGATCGCCGTGATCTTTGCTTATATCCTTCTGGGCCGCCACATCCTTGGTTACCAAATCCGCCTGACGGGTCAGGCCCCGCGCGCTGCGCGTTTCGCAGGCGTATCGCCCCCTCGCCTCATTCTCTTCTGCCTTGGCACCTCGGGCGCTTTGGCCGGGCTTGCCGGGCTTTTCGAAGTCTCCGGCCCCGCCGGCCAAGTCAGCATTGATTTCAACGTGGGCTATGGATTCACCGCCATCATCGTCGCCTTCCTTGGCCGGTTGCACCCGGTGGGCATCGCGCTGGCGGGTCTTTTAATGGCGCTCACCTATATCGGCGGCGAGATCGCGCAATCCAACCTCGGCCTGCCCTCGGCGGCAATCCAGATGTTCCAGGGCATGCTGCTTTTCGTGCTCTTGGCGGTGGACCTGCTGACCAACTACCGCATCCGGTTCAAAGCGGCACAGGTGGCATGATGGATCTTGGCTCGATCAACCCCGTCCTTCTGCTGGCCTCGCTCATGGTGGCGGCCACGCCCATCCTGATCGCCGCGCTTGGCGAACTGGTGGCCGAGCGCGCGGGTGTGCTGAACCTTGGCGTCGAGGGGATGATGATCACCGGCGCGATCTGCGGGTTTGCCGCGGCGGTCAATACCGGCTCCCCGCTTGTGGGGTTCATCGCCGCGGCCTTGGGCGGCGCGGGCCTTTCGCTGCTCTTTGCCTTCCTCACGCAAATCGCCCTGGCCAACCAAGTGGCCTCGGGCCTTGCGCTTACCCTCTTCGGCCTCGGGCTCAGCGCGCTTTTGGGCCAAGGCTACCAAGGCATCAAACCGCCGCCCACGGGCAAGCTTGATATCCCGCTCCTTGGCGATATCCCCGGCCTTGGCCCGGTCCTTTTCGGCCATGACATCATGGTCTATTTCGGCCTCGGGCTTTGTGCCGCCGTCTGGGGCATGTTGAAATACACCCGCGCTGGCCTCATCCTGCGGGCGGTGGGTGAAAACCACGATGCCGCCCACGCGCTGGGCTACAAGGTGGTGCGCGTACGTATCCTTGCCATCCTCTTCGGCGGGGCCTGCGCCGGGCTTGGCGGGGCCTACATCAGCCTCATCCGCGTGCCGCAATGGACCGAAGGCATGACCGCCGGCGCGGGCTGGATCGCGCTGGCGCTGGTGGTCTTTGCCAGTTGGAAGGCGGGCCGCGTCCTGCTGGGCGCGTGGCTTTTCGGCGGGGTCACGGTTCTGCAACTCAACCTGCAAGCCGCCGGAAGCGCCCTGCCGGTCGAATACCTGTCGATGTCGCCCTACTTGATCACCATTCTCGTGCTGGTCATCATGTCGGCCGACAAACCCCGCGCGCCCGCCTCATTGGGCCGCATTTTCCACGCCTCGCAATGAGGCCCCGTGAAACCGCAACACTTGAAAACCACCTGGGAGAAATAACCACATGACCCTTCTGAAAAAACTGGCCACCGCCGCCGTGGCGCTGGGCCTTGCCTCCTCGGCCATGGCCCAAGACACGACCAAGGTCGGCTTTATCTATGTCGGCCCCGTGGGCGACGGCGGCTGGACCTATGAACACGAGCAGGGCCGCCTCGCACTTGAAGAGCACTTTGGCGACAAGGTCGAAACCGTGTTTCAGGAAAGCGTCCCCGAAGGCGCAGACGCCGAACGCGCCATCACCCAGATGGCCCTCAACGGTGCCGACCTAATCTTCACCACCTCCTTTGGCTTCATGGAGCCCACCCTCGCCGTGGCCAAGAAGTTCCCCGACGTGAAATTCGAACACGCCACCGGCTTCAAAACGCTGCCCAATGTCTCGACCTACAGCGCCCGCTTCTACGAAGGCCGCGCCGTGCAGGGCCATATCGCCGGCAAAATGACCGAGTCCAACATCATCGGCTACATCGCCTCCTTCCCGATCCCCGAAGTGATCCGGGGCATCAACTCGGCCTATATCCATGCCAAGAAAGTGAACCCGGATGTCGAGTTCAAGATCATCTGGGCCTACACATGGTTCGATCCCGCGAAAGAGGCCGACGCCGCCACCGCCCTTATCGAACAGGGCGCCGACGTGATCTTGCAACACACCGACTCCACTGCGCCGCAGGCCGCGGCGGAAAAGGCCGGTGACGTCATCACCTTCGGACAAGCCTCGGATATGGGCGAATACGCGCCCCTGCCGCGCGTCAGTTCCATCATCGACAACTGGGCCCCCTACTACATCGAACGGACCCAGGCGGTCATGGACGGAACATGGGAAAGCGAACAGACATGGGACGGCATCGGCCCCGGCATGGTCGGCATCGGTGAAATCACCGACGCCGTGCCCGCCGACGTGAAGACCGAGGCGCTGGCCCTGAAAGAGGCCATGGCCAAGGGTGAGTATCACCCCTTTACCGGCCCGCTGAAAAAACAGGACGGCTCCGATTGGCTGGCCGAGGGCGAAGTGGCCGACGACGGCACCCTTCTGGGCATGGACTTCTACGTCGAAGGAATTTCCGGCGAGATCCCCAACTGATTCGAAACACTCCGAGCACCAAAGGCCCCGCCCCGCGCGGGGCCTTTTTGTTGGGTTCCACAGGCCCACCCCGCTGTAGGGTGTGCCGTCATGCGCACTACCACCCCGCGTATCTTCCACTGACCGGCAGGCGATTTGCAACGCAAACCTGCCGGGCAATGGACGAATTGGGCTACATCCCGTTCCCAAAGTTCGGCGGCGCATTGCTGTTCCATCTGATCAGCGAGCTCTATGAGAAGACCAGTGTCATCATAACCACCAATCTGGAGTTAGGAGAGTGGGTCTCGGTCTTCGGCGATGCCAAAATGACAACCGTGCTTCTGGATCGCGTAACCCATCACTGTGCCATCATCGAAAGCGGCAACACCTCTTACCGGTTCGCACAAAGCAAGCGGCGCAGAAAAACATAAACGTTTCGTAAACAAAGTCCCCAGACGGACTCACTATATGAGAGCTGCCCGCTTGGGGGCTTTGCGCCACATAGGGTGGGTCAAATTTAAACGTTGAAAACGGGGCGGTCTTGAACGCTCATTGATAACTCAGGTTGATTGTGATTGGCAGCTCGGTCAACCCGATCTGCCAATCAAATACTGCCCACCAAGCGCTATTAGGCACGCTTAACCAATTGGCCATCCTTGATAATGGTCGAAATATTTTCACCCTGTCCGTCGAGCAGGGAAAGATCGTCGAGTGGGTTGCCCTCCATCATGATTAGATCGGCATAGGCACCTTCCGCGATGGTGCCGACTTGGCCTTCCATACGCAGCACTTTGGCCGCGTCCAGCGTGGCCGAACGAATCACGTCATGAGCCGGAAGGAACCTGCCTCGCAGCGGGAACTCGCCCGACTGGTATTGCTGCATCCCACCCAGCAGGTCAGAGCCGTAGCCCATTGTCACCCCTTCCTCGTGCAGAAGGCCAAGCGCCTCAAGCCCCGCATCTCGGACATCGGCCACCTTTGCCACCGACTCGGGTGGCAGGCCAAAATCGGCGCCGCGTGTACCGAGCAATTCGTAGGTGATATTCGTCGGAACCACGACGGCGCCCTTTTCGACCACGCGCTTGGCGGTCTCGCGCTTGATCAGGTTGGCGTGTTCAATGGAATAGAACCCGGCCTCCAGCGCGCGGCTGATTGCCTCGTCGGTATAAAGATGGCCCGCCACGTAGGTTTCGGCGTTTCTGGCCTCTTCCACCGCGGCCTCAAGCTCGGCCACCGAAAAGCCCAGAAAACCGATTGGGTCGGTGGGAGAGGACACGCCGCCATTGGCCATCAGTTTGATGAACTTCGCGCCTCCCTTGATCTCTTCACGACAGGCGCGGCGCAGCTCGTCGACGCCATCGACGATCCGGCCCATGGCGCCGATCTGATCGCGATAAAAATCGACATTGCGCGGGTTGTAGGGACCACGGTAATCGGTATGCCCGCCTGTCTGAGACAGAGCCTTGCCACAGATCATGAGGCGCGGCGCGACCAACAGCCGTTCCTCGATTGCCTCTACAATGCCGATATCGGCGCCACCCAGATCACGCACGGTGGTAAAACCGCGCATGATCATGTTCTTCATTAGCCCCATTGCGCGATAGGCCAGAAGAGAGTTCGGCAGCGCCGCGTTGGCACCAAGGTCGGCGGTGGTGGCAATGACGTGCACGTGGCAGTCGATCAGGCCCGGCAAGACATACAGACCGCTGGCGTCGATCTCGTCGTCGCAGGTCGCAGATACGTTCTCCGCTACCTCCTTGAACAAGCCGTCTTCGATGACGATATCCACCGGGTCGGTGGGACGGTCCTGCGAGCCATCGATGATACGGGCGTTGCGGATGATCTGCATACTCATGGGATTTCCTTCTTACGTTTTTGCAGGGCGTTTCTTACGAATTCAGGCGGCCGACCCGGTCAAGATAGGCGATGACCTCGTCCGAGCTGGTCTGATCGACATAGCGACGCGAGATATCGCGAAGGTTGTCGAGATGGGGCTGCTCTTCATGGTCCCCGACGCAGTCCTCGGGAACGATGGTGCGAAAACCGTATTGGAAGCTGTCGATGCTTGACGCACGGATGCAACCGCTCGTGGTGCATCCGGTGACAATCACCGTATCTACACGCCGGCGGATGAAGAACGGCACGACGGGCGTCTGGAAAAAGATCGACGGGCCGGTCTTGCAGACTTTCACGTCATTGTCCGGATCGTAGATCGCCGGATCAAGTTCGGAGCCAGGATGCTCGTGCCGAAATTGCTCGCGTACCGCCGAGATTTTCCAGTAAGGCATGTCACCCTCGTCCTTGTAGGCAGTATAGCAGCTTGCAATAGGCACGTTGTTGCGCCGCGCTACCTCAAGCAAGCGCGCAGTGTTTTCCAGTCCCCGCATGATCAGCGGCGCACCTCCCAGCGGATAGCGATCATCGGTAAATGCTTTCTGGTAGTCCACCACCACAATGCCCGGACGCTGGCCATAGCCAACCGGCAACTCGCCATAGGAACGCTTTGCGTAATCGGCATCGGAAAAGGATGTCATGTTGGGGCCTCCGGTTGATTTAGTTGTAGACAAGCGATGGCAGCCAGAGCGACATAGCCGGGATGAGGATGATGAGCAGCAGCGCGACGAAATCCATCAGGATGAACCAGCTGACGCCGCGAAACACTTCGGGTAGCGTCACGAGATTCCCAAGGGCGCCCTTGATGACATAGACGTTCAGCCCGATCGGGGGGGTCACAAGGCCCACCTCCAGAAGCTTGATCACGATGATACCAAACCAGATCGCGTCGATCCCCGCCGTATCCACCAGCGGCAGGATAAGAGGCAGCGTCAGCAACAACAGGCCGATGGAATCGATCAGCATTCCCAAAAGCAGGTAGATCAACGCCACGGCGAAAAGAATCCACCACTGGCTGTCGCTGACCGACAGGATCATCTCGGAGAATGCCGTGGGCAGCCGAGACATGGCAAGAAACTTTGTAAAGAGCACCGAGCCGATAAGGATCAGGAAGATTGACGCGGTGCTTTGCAACGTGTTGACGGCCGCGGTCTTGAAGCCCTGCCAGTCGAGAGAGCGCCGCGTCAACGAGATGCAAAGCGCAAAGAAAGCGCCGAGCGCGCCAGCCTCGGTGGGCGAGAAATAGCCAGTAAAGATACCGCCAAGCACCAGCAAGATAAGCGTCGGTAGCGGCCAGATCTCCTTTAGTGCCGCAATCTTGTCCGCGCGCGTCGCATCAACCTTCACATCGCCGGCCAGCGCCGGATTGGCCTTGACCCGCACCATGATCATCATCGCGTAAAGTAACGCCGATACGAGGCCCGGAATGAAGCCGGCCATGAAAAGCTGCCCCACCGATACCTGCGCATAAACACCGTAAAGAATAAGCAAGACACTGGGTGGAATGAGGGACCCTAGTGTACCCGACGCCGCGATGGTGCCGGTCGCCAGCCCCTTATCGTAGCCGTTCTTCAGCATCTCGGGCACGGCGATGCGCGACATCGCCGCTGCGGTCGCCACGCTGGACCCGGACGCGGCGGCAAAGAAGGTGCACGCCCCCACGCTTGAAATCGCAAGCCCGCCCGGCAGCCGCGCCAAGAACAGGCGCAGTGCGCCGAAAAGCCCGCTGGTCAGCTTCCCTTCCGTCGCGAGATAACCCATGAAAAGGAACATCGGCGCAGCGGTCAGTTCCCACTGACCGATGAAGTCGAATGGGGTCGCCGACACAACGCCCCACGCGATTCTCATGTTCGTCAGCTCCGCGATGCCCAATATGGACACCAACCCCAGCACGACGCCAATCGGAAAACGCAACGCGATCAGCAGCAGCGTGATACCGACGGCGATCACTCCAATGGTCGTATTATCCATGTCAAAGCGCCTTTCTGTGGCGGAAGGCTTTCAGCAGGTTGCACCCCGAGGCGAGCAGCAGGCCAAAGAACCCGATCGGCAGCGCCCAGCGGCTCGGCCAGATGTAGAAGATGAAATTCGACATGATCGTTTCCTTGCGCTGCATGGAATTCCACGCATCGAGAAAGCTCTGCCGGAACATCATGGCGAAGAAGACGATGCACATGACGCAGCTCAGCAGGTAAAGAACGAATTGCAGCCAGGCGGGCATCATCTGCACGAAAAGATCGACGCGGATATGTTCGTGCTTCAGTTCGACAAAGCCCATGGGCAGCATCACAAGCAGGATCATGTAGTAATAGGACACGATCTCGAGCGTCCCGATCAGCGTCACCCAGCCGGTCGCTCGCGCCACCACCTCGGCGGTGACATGCAGCATCATCAGCACCATCGCGATGGTGGCCAACAACACGAACCCCCGGTTCAGTCCGAGAATTGCGCGGTCAAGCAGCGTATCGTCCGGATCGTTCTGAGGATCGGCAGAGGCCGTCATGAGGCACCTTTTCCGGCCGCGACACCCTGCGACAGTTTCAAAAGCTCTTTCCAGTAATCGATGGTCTCGCGAAAGAGGTCCGGCTCATCCCGCCAGATCGTTTGCGTAGCCATGCCGCGTGCCAGGCACATGATCGCGGTGATCTCGATCTTCTGGTGGCGTTGAGTTGCAGGGTCGAGAGAGCGCCCGGCGATGCTTTCCCAGATACGCAGATAGGCGTCGTTGAATTCCTGCGCGACGGGCACAAGCGCCTCCTTGATCTTCTGGTCGGTCCGCGCGGCATTCACGAATTCCATGGACACCATGTAAAGATCACCCGAAAATCGCTCCCAGACGAAATCGATGAATTGGTCGATGGTCAGGCTCTCCTCGACCACCGAGCGAGCCTTGCGTTCCGCCTCGTCCGCCTCACGCATGAGTAGCGACCGCAATGACTCGGCCATCAGCAGTTCCTTGGTCGGGAAATGGTGCAATAGCGCCCCGCGCGACACGTTGGCCCGTTGCGCCACCTCCGTCGTCGAGGTGTTCATGAGGCCCTTGTCCTTGATGCACGATAGCGTTGCTTCAAGCAGGCTCGATGTCGTCTCCAAAGTGCGTTGCGCCTGTGTGCGCCGCTTGCGTTCCAGCATGATCGTCGTCCTTTCGACAGATGACGGGGGCCCGGGTCATCCGCGCCCCCTTGAGATCATCTTTACCGCATGCCGTAGGTCGATGCGTCGATCTTTCCGTAGATTTCCTGCATTACGAGCTCGGTCAGTGCGTCCTCGTCGGTACGGTCTACATCCGCCAGAAGACCTTCCCACTTCTCATGCGTGGCGATGAAGTCGTCGATGACCTCCTTGCCGTTGCTCAGCCCGTAGGTCTCTTCAGCGGTCTTGTACGCCGTCTCGACCGAATTCGCGCGGTACTTTTCGGCAGAAGCCAACAGGTCCTCGCCCGGCTCATAGACATTGTTGCCCTTTTCTTTTGCCAGCGCGAGTTTTTCCTCGGCGCTGCCCACGTATTGGACGATCATGCGCGACATGGCCCGGGCCGTGGCCTGCATCAGGATCTCGCGCTGCTCGGTAGTCAGCCCCGACCAGAACTCGGGGTTGAAGCCCCATTGCGGTCCGGTCCAGTACATGCCGGTCGACAGCATCGTCGTGTGTTCGGACACTTCCCAGAGCGAACGGTCAATCAGATCGTTAGCGGCGTTCGACGCGCAATCCAGCGTACCACGCTCAAGGCCGGTATACATTTCGGACGACGGCACGTTGACGGGGATACCGCCCGCTTTTTCGACCCATTGCGACACGCTGGATCCGGCGGTGCGGATGCGCTTGCCTTTGAATTCTTCCAGCGTGCGCACCGGCTCGCGGCAAAATAGGATATAAGGCGGAGTGGCGTAGGAACCAAGATAGACCACGCCCTTGTCGGCCCACTCTGCCAGCTGGGTTTCATTGTTCATGCTGAAATCCGTCGAGGCAAAAATCATCACCAGCGGGTCGGAGTAGTTGAAGCCAAGCTCCTGCACGGTGTTGGCCACCGGCATTTCGGATGGCGTGTAGACAGCAGCGTGATGCGCCACCTGCACGACATTGTCGCGAATCCCCTGAAGGTTGGCGCGCGGCGCCAGCAGAACCGTGCCTGTATAGACATCTGGCTTGAGCTCGCCGTCCGACATCTCCTCGACCATCTCGGCCCACTCGATATAGCCGTATTTGGAATGCGGATGCTCGGCAGCGTAGAAGGAATTGGCGGTGAACGTGGTTTCCGCCATGGCGCCTCCGGCCAAGAGCGCGGCGGCCGCGCCGCCGGTAAGGAACTTCTTCAACATGTGTATCTCCCTGGTTGGTCGTTGGTTTTTTATCGATTCTTATGTGACACAGGCTGACAATCACATAACAAACAGTCAAGTCTGTTTGTTTTTAATTTGGATCATGTACGCCACCTTTTCACGCTGCTGCCTAAAAATTCTTCTTGCACGCAACTGACGTGAAATTCAGCAACGTTTGAATTGTCGGGCATGTCGAGGATCAGCGCGACGGCCTTGGCGATGGCAGCCCGGTCGCTCGTCTGGCCATACGGAATCGCGAAATCGCGTGCGCCATTTCAATGTTGACCAGCCTCGGACAGATCGTCCTAGCGCGAACACCCTTGCCCCAAGCGGCCTTGGCCATCCAGCGCGGCGTCTTGAGGTTTACGGCCATCAACTCGTCGATCTGACCGTCCGTGGCCTCAATGATCGTGCCGGGCATCAATCTGCCCAAAGGCCGCCGCGGCCTCAGCCCCCACGCCTCTTCCAAACATGCCTCGGCATCGTCTTGAAACAGATGACAGCGCGCGTCGGTGCCCCAGTCGGGCTGCGTGGGGGTCCGCATTCCAAGAGACACGTTTCATCCATCTGTATCGAGGCGGCGCGCTACGGCCGCACCGACACGCTCGGCCCGAAACGGACATACGAATACCTTTCAGCGAAGGTCCGTTCTATCATCGCCGCCGGTGCCGCGTCGGAATGACCGCGTTCTATCGTCGGGTGCGATTCAACTCGCATAAGCCGGGCCGGGTGGTCAGCCTCTTTCGTTTCCACTTTTTGATCTACCCCCGGCCAAATCAAGTTGACCGGCGGTCGCTTTCCGTGTTGATTTGCACCGTCGGTTTTCCGAGAGGAAATGAAAAGGGAACACGGTGAGGCGTAGCCATCAGGCACCGAGACCGTGACTGCCCCCGCAACTGTAAGCGGAGAGCGACGCCGGATGACGTCACTGTTGCGCCAGAGCGTGACGGGAAGACCCGGCGAAGCGATGACCCGCAAGTCAGGAGACCTGCCGGCATGTCAACCGTAACACCGGGCGGGGTTGCCCGGGGGAAGGACTGCCGATGGATCGCCCGAACCGCCAGCCGCGTGCATTTCGCGTTGCCACGTGTATTCTGTCGCTCTGCAAACGCACCTCACCTGTCAGCCCGATTGCCCGGATTTCAACAATCCGGAGATCATGATGAAACACTTCCGTTCCGCGGCCATCGTCGCCGCAAGTCTGGGCTTTGCCGTGTCGGCCGCCCATGCGCAATCCACCAGCTACCCGCTCACCATAGAGAATTGCGGCCAGCCCATCACCTTTGACGCCGCCCCGCAAACGACCGTGACGGTGGGCCAGTCGGCCACCGAAACCCTCTATTCGCTTGGCCTTGCCGACCGCGTCACCGGCACTTCGGTCTGGTTCAACCCGGTCCTGCCCGAATACGCCGAGGTCAACGCCAAGATCGAACGCTTGGCCGACAACGACCCGAGCTTTGAAAGCATCGCCAACAAGAAGCCGGGTCTCGTCGCCGTGCAATATGAATGGCACGTCGGCTCCTCCGGTATCGTTGCCACGCGTGAGCAGTTCCACGACCTTGGCATTCCCACCTACATCATGCCCGCCGACTGCGACACCAAGGACAACACCACCGGCGGCGACGGCACCCGCACATCGGCCTTCTCGACCGATTCCGTCTACAAGGGCATACGCGAACTCGCCGAAATCTACGACGTGCAGGCCGCGGGCGAAGGGCTTGTGACGGAGCTTCAGGACCGCGAAGCCGCCGCGATCGAGCTGGCCAGGTCGCTTGACCTGCCTGAGGGTATATCGGCCGCGTTCTGGTTTTCCTCCGCCGATCTTGAGATCGACCCCTACGTCGCCGGCCAGAAAGGCGCGCCGGGCTACATGATGGACAAGCTCGGGATCGAGAACGTGATCCAGTCGGACGAGGAATGGCCCACCGTGGGCTGGGAAACCATCGCCCGCGCCGATCCCACCGTCCTGGTCATCGCCGAGATGGACCGCCGCCGCTTCCCCGCCGACGACATCGACAAGAAGATGGAGTTTCTCAGGACCGACCCGGTCGCCAGTCAGATGACGGCGGTCCGCGAAGGCCGGATCGTGATTATGGACGCCCACGCCATGAGCGCCACCATGCGCACGATCTTCGGTCTCGAAACCGTGGCCGAGGCCTTGGCCGGGTTCGACTTCGGGCAATGACCAAGGTTGTACCGGCCAGCCGTCACCGGACCCTGCACGCAGGCTGGCACTGGGGGTGGATCACGCCCCCGGTGCTCTTCGTCGCGCTGATCGTCGGGGCCGCCATCGGCGAAACCGCCATCCCTGTCTCAACCGTGCTGCAGGTGCTGGGCAACAAGCTGCTGGGCCTTGGCTACCCGGTGGACAGGATCGACGCCGGAATCATCTGGGAATACCGACTCAGCCGTGCCGTGGTGGCGGCCTGCTGCGGCGCGGGGCTGGCGCTTTCGGGCGTCGTGCTTCAGGCGCTGCTGCGCAACGCGCTGGCCGATCCCTACCTTCTGGGCATCTCCGCCGGCGCCTCTACAGGGGCGGTCGCGGTCACCGTGGCAGGTGTGGGTGCCGGCGCTGTCACGCTCTCCGCCGGGGCCTTCGCGGGCGCGGCACTGGCCTTCGTGATGGTCGCCGCCCTGGCCCACGCCGCCGGCGGCGGCACAGGCATGCGCGCGGCGGGCGTCATCGTGCTGGCCGGTATCGCCGGTTCGCAGCTCTTCAACGCGCTCACTGCCTTCATTGTCGCCAAGTCCGCCAATGCCGAACAGGCCCGCGGCATCATGTTCTGGCTGATGGGCAACCTCTCGGGCGTCCGCTGGGATGACGTCGTCGTCGCCATCCCGGCCGTCGCGCTGGCCGTCCTGACCTGCCTCTGGCATGTCCGCGCGCTCGACGCCTTTACCTTTGGCAGCGACAGCGCCGCCTCGCTTGGCGTCGCCGTGCGCCGTGTGCAGGTTATCCTGATCGGCATCGCCGCACTGGTCACGGCGGCGATGGTCTCGATGGTGGGGTCCATAGGTTTCGTCGGCCTCGTTATACCCCACGCCATGCGCTTCGTCGTCGGCGTCCGTCATGGGCGGCTGGTCCCGGCTTCGGCGCTGGCCGGTGCGGTCTTTCTCATCATCTCCGACGTGATCTCGCGCATCCTCGTCCCGGGGCAGGTGCTGCCCATCGGCGTGATCACCGCGCTGGTCGGCGCCCCCGCCTTCGCCCTCATCCTGATCCGCGGAAGGACCACCCGATGAGCCTGAGCTGTCAATCCCTTGGCTGGTCCGTCCGCCGCCAGCCCATCGTTCAGGACATTACCCTCGACGTGCAGCCGGGCGAAACACTCGGCCTGATCGGTGCCAACGGCTCGGGCAAGTCCACCCTGCTGAAAATGCTCGCAGGCATCCGCGCCCCCACCGCCGGCCGCCTCACGCTCGACGGGCGCGACCTCGCAAGTTATCCGCAGCGACAGATCGCGCAGCGCATCGCCTTCGTCGAACAGCAGGCCGAGACCGGCGACCGCATCACCGTGCGCGATGCGGTCGAACTGGGCCGTACCCCGTGGCTTTCGGCACTGCGGCCATGGTCCGACACGGACGAGACAATCGTTGCCCGCGCCACTGCGGCGGTCGAAATGCAAGGCTTCGAGGCCCGCCAGTGGGCGACGCTGTCCGGCGGCGAACGCCAGCGTGTCCATATCGCCCGCGCCCTTGCGCAAGAGCCGCAGATCCTGCTGCTGGACGAGCCGACCAACCATCTCGACATCCACCACCAGCTGTCGATCCTGTCACTGGTCGCGCGCCTGCCGGTCACCAGCATTGTCGCCCTGCACGACCTCAACCAGGCGATGGAATGCGACCGTCTGGCCCTCCTCCAGCGAGGCCGCCTCGTCACCCTCGGCCCACCCGAAGAGGTGCTGACTTGCGAACGCCTTGCCGAAAGCTTCGCCGTCCGCGCCAGTATCCTGACCGACCCGGCCGATGGCGCGTGCGTGCTGCGCTTCCACAAACCCACCTGATACCCGAAAGGACCATGATGAAACTGCTGCTTGCCGCCCTGATGGCCATTCCAACCCTTGCCTCGGCCGAAATACACGAGGTAAAGATGCTCAACCGTAATGACACGGGCGCCATGGTCTACGAGCCTGATTTCATTTCCGCCCAGCCGGGTGACACCATCCGCTTTCTTGCCAGCGATCGCGGCCACAACGCCGCCTCGATCAAGGGCATGCGTCCCGAGGGGGCGGCGCGCTTCATCGGCCAGATCGACGAGGAGATCGAAATCACCCTCGACACCGAAGGGGTCTATGGCGTGAAATGCTCGCCGCATTTCATGATGGGCATGGTGATGCTGATCCGGGTGGGCGACGCGTCGCTGTCACCCTCCGTCTTGCCCGACGACCTGCCGCGCCGCGCCCGGGACCGCTTCGAGGCGATCCTCTCCCGAGAAACCGACGACGGAGCGGCGCAATAGCGCACAACCCCGAGATTGACTTGACGCCAGCAACCTGCAACCTGCAACCTGCAACCTGCAACCTGCAACCTGCAACCTGCAACCTGCAACCAAGGTAGCGGCGCTTCTCAACGCGGTACAACATGTCCATGCGCAAACGGCGAACATCTTTCTGGCGGCGGTTCGGGCTGGTCTTTCCAGCCCTGACATGGCTTGTCGTTCAGTTCGCCATGGCCGGCGGGCTTCAGGCCTCGCCCGCCTCCGGCCCGGTGGTCGAGCTTTGTTCGGGCTTCGGCAACGAAACCGTGGTCATCGACCTCGAAACCGGCAAGCCGGTCGAACAGACCGAGCGTTCCGGCGGCTGCGACTGGTGCCACAGCTTCGGCAAGGCCGTCGACGTGCCCCCGCGCACCGCGCTCGACTGGCACGAAATGGCGGTCGACTTTTCCCACCGCCTGACCCTGACCCCACCGCCGCATCTTGTCCTGCGGCTCATGGGCCATGCCCGCACCCGCGCGCCACCCGTCCTTTAAGTTCACCCGATCAGACCATTTCAAAGTCTCTCCGCTTTTCCGGGCGGAGGCAAAACCTACGTGAACTTCAAGGACATACCATGTTCCAATTCATCACCCGCGGCCTTGCCGCAGCCACGCTGGTGGCCACTCTATCGCTGCCGACTTGGGCCCAGACCATCACCGTGACCGACACGAAGGGCCGCACGGTCGATATCCCCGAGAACGCCGAACGCATCATGCTGGGCTTCTATTACGAGGATTTCATGGCCGTGGCCGGCCCCGACGGGTTCGACCGCGTCGCCGCCATCTCGCGCGCGCCGTGGGAAAGCTGGCGCAACCTGCAATGGCAGACCTATGTCGCGGCCATGCCGCAGATCGCCGACCTGCCCGACGTCGGCCATACCAGCGACGGCACCTTCTCCCTCGAAGCGGTCGTTGCGGCCCGGCCCGACCTCGTTCTGCTGGCCGGCTGGCAGTATGACGCCCTCGGCGAGATCAACCAGCGCATCGAAGCTGCCGGCATCCCTGTCGTTGTCCTCGACTACAACGCCCAGACCGTCGAGAAGCATGTCGAATCCACTCGCCTTCTCGGCCAGATCCTCGGTCAGGAAGACCGCGCCGAAACACTGGCGACCGAGTACGAGACCGCCGTGGCCGAGGTGCTCGGCCGCCTTGATACCATCGCCGAAGATGCCCGCCCGCAGGTCTATGTCGAGCTTGGCCGCAAGGGCCGCGACGTGGTCGACAACTCCTACTCCGGCACCCAGTGGGGCGCGGTGATCGACCAGCTTGGCGCGCAGAACATCGCCGACGGCCAGATCGAAAGCTGGGGCCCGCTCAGCGCCGAATACGTCCTGTCGCAGAACCCCGAAGTGATCCTCCTCGCCGGTTCCGGCTGGACAGGGCAGGACGAGGCGATCCTCATGGGCCCAACCGTCGACGCCACCACCACCCACGACCGTATGCGCCCCTATCTCGAGCGCCCGGGCTGGAACGAACTCGACGCGGTCGCAAATGATCGCATCTTCGGCGTCTACCACGGCGGCAACCGCACGCTTTACGATTATGCGTTCCTGCAGTTCCTGGCCAAGGCGCTCTACCCTGAGACCTTCGCCGATCTCGACCCGCAGGCGGCACTCGACCGGTTCTTCGCAACCTACATGCCGGTGCAGTTCGACGGTACCTACATGACGCAACTTCCTGCCGGACAAGACGGATGATCCGCGCAAACCTATCGGAGGCGGCGGTCGACGCCGCCTCCGACCCGCCATCCGACCCACCATCGGCCACAGCCTACCGTGCGCTGATACAACGCCGCCTCCTGTGGCTGATCTGCGGCATCACGGCTTTCCTCGCGCTCGCGGTCGCCGATATCGTCACCGGTCCCTCGATGCTCGGGCTGGGCGAGGTCTTACACACCCTCGTCACCCCCTCCGAGGTCAGCTCGATGACCCGCGTCATCGTCTTCGACATCCGCCTGCCGGTCACCTGCATGGCCATCCTCGTGGGCCTCGCGCTGGGCATGGCGGGCGTCCACATGCAAACCATTCTCGGCAATCCACTGGCCAGCCCCTACACACTGGGCTTTTCCGCCGCCGCGGGCTTTGGCGCGGCCATCGTGATCCTGACGGGCATCACCCTGCCTTTCGTGCCATGGCTGACCATCCCGCTTGCGGCGTTCCTGATGTGCCTCGCCGCCGGCGGCATCGTCTTTTTCTTCGCCCGCATGCAGGGCATGAGCCCCGAGGTCATGGTGCTCGCCGGCATCGCCACGCTCTTCATGTTCCAGGCGGCGCAATCCTTCGTGCAATACATCGCCTCTCCGGAAGTGCTGCAATCCATCGTGTTCTGGCTTTTCGGCTCGCTCCTGCGGGCAAGCTGGGCCAACGTGCCCATCGTCGCCGCCGTCGTTGCGCTGGCCACCCTCGCAGTTCTTCCCGACATCTGGCGGCTCACCGCGCTCCGCCTCGGTGGCAGCCGCGCGGCGGCCATCGGCGTCAACGTGCAGGCGCTCCGCATCAAGGTTTTCGCCGTCGTGGCGCTCCTGACAACCGGCGCCGTGGCCTTCGTCGGGACCATCGGCTTCGTCGGTCTGGTGGCCCCCCACATCGCCCGCATGGCCGTGGGCGAGGATCAGCGCCTGTTGCTGCCGATGGCCGGCCTCACCGGGGCGAACATCATGCTCGCCGCCTCGGTCCTGTCAAAGATCGTCTCGCCCGGCGCGGTCATCCCCATCGGCATCGTCACGGCGGTGATCGGCGTGCCCTTCCTCTTCTTTCTCATCCTGCGCGGTCAAGGGAGAAACTGGTGACCCTCTTTATCGACACACTCTGCGTCCGCTACGGCGCCGCCCCGGTCATCCGCGATGTCACCGACACCTGGCGCGATGGCGAGGTCACCGCGCTGATCGGCTGCAACGGGGCCGGCAAATCGACCTTGCTCAAGGCCGTGGCCGGGCTCCTGCCGGCGCAGGGAACCGTAAGGCTCGACGGCATCCCTCTCCCGCCCGCCGACCGCGGCCGGCACATCGCCTACATGCCGCAGGAAACCGGCGCCGCCTCCTCACTCACCGTGCTCGAAGTGGTCCTGCTCGGGCGCCTCCGTTCGCTCAGCATGCGATTGCCGTCGGCGCTGATCGCCAAGGCCGTCACCGCCCTCGACACCTTCGGGCTCGCCCACCTGCAAACCCGCCGCCTCGACGAACTGAGCGGCGGCCAGCGGCAGCTTGTCTTCCTGACGCAGGCGCTCTTCCGCGCACCCCGTGTCCTGTTGCTCGACGAGCCCACGGCAGCCCTCGACCTCCGGCACCAATTGCTGGTACTGGAACGCTTGCGGCACCTCGCCGCCAGCACCGGAACGATCGTCGCCATGGCCCTGCATGACCTCAACCTCGCCGCCCAGTTCACCGACCGGCTCATCGCCCTTCACGGCGGCGAATTCCGCGCCGCCGGTGCGGCCGAAGACGTGCTGAACCGCGACAACCTTGCCGCGATGTACGGGATCGAGGCCGATGTTCTCCGCCTTGGCAATGCCCGGCTTCAGGTCATGCCCCTGCGCGCCACGACCAAGGCGGGCGCCCCGTCATGACATCGGATTTCCACGGTATCATTCTGCGCATCGGCGCGACCATGTTCTTCACGCTCATGACCGTCTGCGTGAAATGGCTGGCCGATACGGTGCCGCTTGGTCAGGTGGTGTTCTACCGCAGCGCCTGCGCGCTCATTCCACTGGTGATCTACCTCTTTGCCACGGGCGATTTTCCGCGCGGCCTTGCCACGCGTCGGCCCATGGCGCATGTGCTGCGCTGCATCCTCGGCTGCACGGCGATGTTTGCCTCCTTCGCGGCGTTGCGCTACCTGCCGCTGGCCCATGCCTCGGTGATCGGCTACCTCGCCCCGATCCTCGCCGTCCTGCTGGCCCGGGCACTCTTGGGCGAGATCGTCAACCGCACCCGCTGGATATCGGTCATGTTCGGCTTTCTCGGCGTGCTGGTGCTGGTCATCCCCGAGGCCACCGGCGTGCAGGTCGACCCCGGCTACCTGCTGGGCGTCGGGCTGGCCCTGACGATGGCGATCTTCACCGCCGGTGCCAAGATCCAGATCCGCAGCCTCGCCCGGACCGAGAACGCCGGCGCCATCGCCCTCTACTTCGCGCTCACCTGCGCCCTTGCCGGGCTTGCCACCGCGCCGCTGGGCTGGGTCAGCCCGACGCCCGAACAGCTTATCTACCTGGTCGGCGCGGGCGCGGCGGGCGGCATCGCCCATATCATGATGACGCTGGCGATGAAGCACAGCGAAGTGTCCAAGCTCGCGCCCTTCGAATACCTCGCCCTGATCTTCGCCGTCATCGCCGATGCGCTTTTCTTTGGGGTGATCCCCGGCATTGTCTTCTACATCGCCGCCGCCTGCATCGTGATGGCCACGCTGATCGTCGTCGCGGGCGACCGCAGGCGACCGAAATTACCGATTGCCGGGCACAAGGCTTGATCGAAACCTTATCCCCTTCAATCCCCACAACATGGACCTTTTTGTGCCGGGACATTACCGGTCATTGCGCCGCAGCACCCGCAGACCGGACAGTCAAAGAATCCGCGGCGAATATCGGCCTTCCGCCTTTCTACCCGAAATCAAGAAGGGCCCAAAACGAACGATATAGACTGAGAAGGCACCGACCGGTCCAACATCAAAAATAGGAACAGCGCCTTCCCTAGGAAACTGTCGAGCGGGATCGCGAGCGAGTACCGCCTCATCTCTCCGAGCGGCTACGGCAAGCCGCGCAGCGGCACTTGGAATGCGCCCGGGCGTAAGTTTTCGAGCAGTTTCGCGTAGTGGTCCTGCATGATGAACAGGCTTGGCTTCGCGCCTCGTGCGCAAGGGAACATCAGCGACAGGAGCTCCCCTTTCTTTTCTGCGTTTCCGTCCTCGGAAGACTTGACGGCACCACTGTCGCCGCTTGGGGAGATCCGCAAACCCTCTATCCCGTCCATGAGCGTACCTTCCAGCGCGTCGCAAACACGGCTGCGTTCGGCGGCGGTTGCGACAGCAGGGCGATGTTCCAGCCCGAAGACGTGCCCGACCTCGTGGGTGATGGCCCCGAGCGATGGAATTCCGGGTTTGCCGCTATCCGGTCCGGTGAGGCTCACGCCGATGACTGGTCTGGTGAAGGTGATTGGCTGGTCAACATCGGGCCACATGAATCGCGGGCCGATGTCCCAGTTCGCCACGCCAAGCAGTTGCAGCCAGTCATAGGGCATGAACACGACGACCGCGTCGAAATCGCCATAGGCGCCAGCCACGTTCAATGCATCGTGCGCGTGACGCAGGATCGTGCGCCGGATATCGCCACGGCGGTAAAGCGGATCGGCGAGGCCAATGCCGCTGAGCGCGCCTTTGGCCGCGCGCAGGAGTGACATGCTATTGCCGTCATAAGCGTCAAGCGAGTCCAGCCAATTCTCAGGTACGGAGTCGTCCAGAGTGCCGGCCAACGACTCGGCCATGGCGATTTCGCGTATGGTGGCCGCAAGGTCCTCCGCGAAATCGGGAGAGAAGGGCACGGCGGGCCCCGGTTCGATCCGCGCTTCGCCTACCGGGAAAAGTTGTTCGATGAAGGTTTCAGCTGACCGTGCGGCCTGCGCGCCTTCCTGGCGACGCCCGGGAGGCACACCATCGGCCCAAGGGCCGACTTCGGCGAAGACATATCCGAGCGACAGGTCGCGGTCGAGCGGATCCCAATCCAGCGACTCCACCCCGGAGAAGACTCGGGGAGACTCCTCGCACTCGCGGACCGGTTCGATCTCGGCGCGCAGTGCCGCGATTTCTTCGTATTCGGGGGTCCAGCCAAACAGCGTAACGCTGTTCTCGCCTTTGCGGCGTTCCTCGTCGGTGAACATATCCGGCCGGCGGAGGCGTAGATCGCGGCGCTCGGGCACGAGCAGCGGCGCCTTCGGGTCGAAAGCCGGGCGCGCCCGGACATGGGCCCTGAACTCTGTCACCTGCCAGCCCGGAGCGATCTGCGGATCGGGGCGCCACTTGGGATAAATGCGGATGGCGGCGGGTTTGTCGCGGACCAGCGGTGCGTTTGTCGCGACCTGGATGGTGTCGCTTTCCACGCCTTCGCGCCAATCGAGATGCGATGCAAGCCCGGTGTTCATGAATTCGTTGTCATCCAGATCGACCATCGTTTCGAAGCCCCATGCCTGATCAACAGCCATCTGTTCGCCTTCCGCACCACGTATACCGGACGGTCCTGCACGAACCGTCACGCGGTAGCGCACTCCGTCCCGCATCGGGTCTTGCGGTGTGACGACCACGGTATCGCTGCCCGTCAGGCGCGGGCGGGTCTTGATCGGGGCCATGACCGTGCCGCCCTGGCCGTTGGCCAGACCGAATTCCAGCTTGATCGCCGCAGGCGTGACCGAAGCCGGGTCAAGCGGTCGGTCGAAGGTGAGGCGGATGCCCGGGTCATCCCAGGGGAGGTTCTTTTCGTCGCGGGCGGGCCGGTGCGCGATCAGGCGCAGTTCCGCGATCGAGGCGGCGCCATCCGAAGGCGCTTGGGCGATTTCGAGTCCGGGGTGGGCAAAGCCCATGTTGCGCATGTTTGGCGCCGCGAAGCGCCCGGTCACGCGCAGGGTTTCGTCGCCGTCGTCGCTGTCGATATCGACCCGGCCGGGGCCTCGGGGGCTCCATGTCCGTCGCTCGCGTTCGATCCGGGCCCTACCCGAGAGATCGAACCGCCCGATCACCTTGCTGTCAGTGATCCGCTCGATATGGACCATACCCGACAGGGTGCCCCCGGCGGCCTGCGTTCGGGTGCCCGCTTGCCCGACGCCATCCATATCGCAATCCATGTCTCTGGCCTGCCGTCCCACGGTCGCGTCCAGCGGGACGGCTGATTGGTCGAGGGTTTCCAGAAACGCTTCGCGCAAGGCGTGGCAGGTGCGCTTTTCCAATTCCTGTTCGCGGCGTTGCTCTTCGTCATTCGGCGGCGGATATGGGCGCGAGCGGATCTGCCCGGTCCAGGCGGTAAATATATCCGCCGGGTCGCCGTCTCCATCGCTGCCGACGGCGCGCGCCTCGTAGCTTTGACCGGCCCGCAGATCGCCCGGCCCGGCATCGATCAGCGCGATGGTTAGATGTGCACCGCTGTTGCGCGGCCATCCACCGACACCGCCATGCCGATACCCAAGCGGTTGCCCGAGGCCGCCACCCTGGTACGAGATCAGGTTGGGGCTGAAGATGTCGAAGACCGCACGCCGTGTGCCGCCGCTGGCCTGCGGAACATTTATGTCTTCACCCGACATCTCCTCGATGAAATCGACCGCCCCCTGGTCGAGACCAGGCACGCCGCGTGTTCCCCCTACGCGCTTGGCCGCAACATGGCGCGCACAGGCCGCGCCGCCCGCGCTGATCCCGCCGGACAGGGTCAGGCTGGCCTGGCCCGGCATCAAATCGGCGTTCGCACCGCCAGAAAAGGCGTCCGGGTTAAGGTTGCCGAAAACGTCGAGGGCCTGTGCCGGGTTGACCGCCTCTATCATTCCGCCGACCGAGCACAGCGGCACCGGCGGAGGGTCTTCAGGGCCGCAGGTGTCTTGTGCATGCAGCGGCAGTGCGGTCAGGCACAGGCCCAGCGCCATTGCCACTCGGCGGACGAGGCCAGCGTAATGTGGGGCCCGGTCCCTCACTGGTTGCCCATATTCATCATGTTGCCGAAGTCCACGGGCTCGGCCGGCAATTCGAAATCGCCGGCGGGCCCGGCATCGTCATCGACCTCGGTAACCAGAAAGCGATCCCCGAAGGACAGCGCGGCGAGGCCGCGCTTCTGAAGCTCGATCAAAAGCGCATTGGGCTCTTCGTTGCTGATGGTTCGAACCAGTTGCGTCTTGAGCGCCTGATGCTCCAACAGACGGGTATCGTCGGTCAGCACGGCCGTGTCTGTCTGTGGCTCGCCGCTGTTGTCGATCCACTCGATCTCGTAGACGTCGCCGTTAATACCGGCGATCTCGCGGGCCTCGCCGATCTCGCGCACGTTTTCGATCGTCTCGGGGAACACGACGCCGGATTGATCCTGCGTCGGACCTTGGCCCGACGCCGCCCCCGGCATATTTTTCATCTGTCCGAGGTCCATGACGGTAATCTGCCCCGCCATCGAGATGATCGAATAGACGGTGTCGTCGCGCATCATCATGTAGGCGTCCATGCCTTCGATATCGGTGCGCAGGGCATCGCCCTTCCAGCGTTCCGTCATCGTCATCTCGCCGGCGCTTCCGGCCTTGGCGATAAAGCTGATGCGGCCTTCGGCATGACCACTCGCGGCACTGACAAGGGTGGCCAGGACGGCGGCGGCAAAGGGGCGTATCATGGATGGTCTCCTGTCGCTGTGTTGTGATGTGGGGGAACGCGGCGCGGCACAGGGGTTTCGGGGGCAACATAGCCAAACCCGCGCGCCCGGGCGTTGCTGCAGACGAAACCTGGCGCGTAACGATCGGCCACCTCGCGGGCCAGTGCATTGGCGTCGGGCGTGTTGGTGGTGTCGATAAAGCCCACCATGCAGCTTTCCACGCCGGGCGACGTGGCCACGGTGCTGATGATAAGAAGCACACGGTCATCCTGGGCGGGCCCGACGATCCATCGGTGGATGGTGGCGAAAGGCTGCATTTCGCCGTTCAACGGTTGTCGGCGCCACTCCACGGTGTCGTGCACCGAATTAAATGGCGCAAAGCTTTCCCACGGGCCGAATTCGGCCGTGCTGCCGTAATCCATCGAAATACGGGCATCGCCCTCGGTCAGCATCAGGTGCATCCCGTTCGGACCGGGGCAGACAAGCTGAAAGCCCATACCCGCCTCGTCCGGCGGCACGTCCTGCGCCAGCATCTGGCAATCCTCGGCCCAGTCGTAGCTGGTGTAGACACTATCCACCCCTTGCGCCTGCACGGCGGTCGGGAGGGCGAGCATGAGGAGAGCTGCCCGGATCATTTGCCGTTCTCGATCGGGATATCGGCAAAGCGCAACGTCACGCTGCCTGCGCCGTCCACCTGGTCATGCGCGTCCAGTTTTGCAGTAACGTCGCCGGACAGGCGGCCATCATTGCGCTCAAGGCGGCCCTCGGCGCGGACAGGAACACCTGCGAAAGAGATCGACACCGGAGCCTCGGGTCCGGCGGTGAACGCCCCGCCGTATCCGGCGGGAAAACCCAGCTCCAGCTTGGGACCGAACTTGCCAAGCGACAGCACCAGCCTGTCATCTTTCTCGACGGCATTCGCCGGGGTGAAGAAGTTGATCAGCGGATCATCGGGCATCGACTCGTCCAGTGCTGTGACGGCGCCGGTTGTCTCGACCATGGTAACCTCGGGGCCGCGCGTGTAGGGGATCGCGTTGAAATCGGCCTTGACCGCGATTTTATCCCCCGATGCATCGCGTGACACCATCGTTGCCTCGAAAGAGCCGGTGATCGTCTCTCCACGGTTCTCAAGCGTCAGCATGCCACCGCCCGACGATGTATACGTCGCCGGTTGCTCTGCATTCGGGCCTACGTCCTGCACACTCATCCACAAATAGGCGGACACGGCTGCATCGTTCATCGTGTCCTTGACCCTGTGGTCACCCGGCCCAAGCCCCGCGGGCAGGCCGATGCTGAGGCTAAGGGTCACGGGCATGCCCTGCCAGTTGCCCTCGCCGGACAGGGACAAACTCCACGGGCCGTTCGCATTCGTTGCCGTGTTGCCGTCCATCTTGAACGCCGACCGGTTGCAGGGCGCGTCCGCGCGGTATGGTCCGGACTCGCCTTCGACCATGCCAGACAGGGTGATGCTGTAAGCCCCGTCGGCCAACCCGCCCCCGTCGGCTTCTACGGGCAGGGCCAGGGTACCGGGCGCGCGACGGCAAGCCGTGGAATCGATGACGGTCCGCCCCTCACGGTCCAGCCATACCAGCCTGTCGTTGTCCCAAGGCAGCAGCCAGAGCATTTGCGCCGGTCCACTGCGTGGATCGCCGGGGCCCTCATACCGTATCGCAGGCGTGTTCCCGCAGATGTTCGTTCCATTTCCCACGACCAGCGGCAACAATCCGTCCTGGTAGGCCGGGAGGCGGGATTCGTCACAGATCGACAACCTTGCGCCGGTCTGCGGCGCAACCGTGACCTGCCCCTCCGGATTGATCCAGACGGGCCCGGGCAAAACCGCCGCGCGACCCTCGGCAAAGCGGCCGGCAGCGCGGATGTCAACATTGCGCCCATCAGGCAGGGTGACGTCTTGAATGGCCCAGTCATCCGCCCCCATGAAGCCGGCCTGATCGTCCAATCGCACCGGCGCGAGGTCCGACCCGTAACGACCGGCAGCCTTCAAGATGAATTTGCGGGGGAAGACCAAATCGCCGGCGGGGCCGATGTAGCCCCAGTTCTCGGTGCTCATGGCGGCCGGGGCGCGCCCGCCCGAGAAGTTGCCACCATCAGCGAATTCGGGCTCGATGACCCAGTCTCCCTTGGTGTCGATCCAGCCGACGGCCGAGTATTTGCCACGCTTCACGCGCGCCCATGCCAAACCTTCGGAAAAGCTGCCCAGATCGAGGACCCGTTCGTCCGACAGCCCCGGCGGCGTCCACGCCTCGCCCTTGGCCGTGACATAGTGTGCAACCCCATCAACGGGGGTTGCGGCGCTGCATCCCTGTGACATGGGCTTGTACGGTGACAGCGCATAGGTCTGCCCCGACACCACGACGCGGTCGGCATCCTGCGCGCCCGGTTCCACGATATAAGCGCCGTCGCGGTCGATAAGCCCCCAGCCATCGGCGGTTTCGACGGCTGCGACACCTTCCGAGAAGGGCCGGGCCTGCCGCCATCTGGGCGCAAGGCGCCATTCTCCATCGCGCCCGGCAAATCCCCATTGAGCATCTTGTGGCAAAGGATAGAGGAAGGCTGGGACGGTATCGGCGGGCTTGCCGCAGGGTTGCGCCACTGCACCGAGGGTCGTGCCGACGCAGACAGCGCCAGCCCAAGCGAAGGTCCTGAAGATAGTCTTGCCCGGCATCACTCCACCTCTACGATCTCGACACGGTCAAATTCGGCAACGGTCTGTTCAGGTCCCAAAGTGCCGGCAAAAAGCGCCGGATCGCCGCTCGTACGTAAAATCTGGATCGGATCGGTCTCGATGACCTCGGTGCCGCCGTCTTGCAAGGTCCATCCGTTTAGCATCAAACGTCCGACATAGTCGCGGCCGCGTTTCGAAATGGTCAGACGGGCGCCCTTTTCCTCGAAATCCCTAAGGATCTGCGCCAGATCGTAACCGCGCGTATCCCCAGCGATCTCGACCTCGGCGCGGGTTTCGGTGCCACCCGACATCGCCCGCAGCCGCAGCCACAGATCATCATTGGAATTCCCCTGCCGATAGACATAAGCGGAAATCGTGTTGTCCACGTCGGCATGGCGGCCGACCTGAACGATGGCACGCCGACCGCCAAGCGTCTGAACCTCTCCCATCCGGGCGGTGAAATCGGCGCTCAGATCCCAATCACCCTCTGGAAATTTGGCACCCGTCCAACGAAAGATATTCGGCTGATCCTTGGCATCGCCCATGTAGCCGGGCTCGACGGTCATGGTGACCAAAGCGCCTGCATCGACGATGAATCCGGATGGATCCGGATGTTCGATCGTCCACTCCGGGCCAAGTTCGGCGCGATCAAACTCATCAACAAAAAGCGGCCCCTTCGGCTCGGGCGCGCTGACCTCTTGCAACGCGCCGGTCAGGGACGATGCATCGGAGGCGGGCATATACCGCCCGCCCGTCGCCTCAGCAAGGCAGGCAAGCTGGCCATCCGCGTCTTCAACGTCGAAGCCAATGAGATGCGCTGTGAAGCCTGAGTTAGAGGCCACCAACTCCTCGCCCAATGCACAAAGGTCCGCCCCGCAATTCTCCAGCCCATCAGTCACGACAACGACGGAACCACTGTTGCCGACCGTCTCGGCCGCGGCACGCACCGACGCGCCGACAGGTGTCTTGCCGCGCGGAGTGATATCGTTCAGTGCAGCCTCGACCACGTCGCGGTCAAGCGGACCAAGAGACATCAGCGTTTCGATGTCGTCGCAATCGCCCTCGCGCCGATGACCATAGGCCATCAGGCCAAGCTGGCGCCCGGTAGGCCAGTCCGCCAGCATCGTGCCGATGGCGTCACGCGCGATCTCGATCTTCGGTGTGCCGTCGATCTGCCCCCACATGCTGCCCGACCCGTCGAGAACGATCATCGTTCCGTTCTCATCCTGCGCCACGGCTGAGCCTGTCAGCGCGGCAAGGCCGACCAATCCTGACATCAAACGATTTGCAAACACATGTCTCTCCTCAAGTCTTTTGCAATCACCGTGACAGCATGAAATCGTACGGGCATGGGGCATTTGCCCTATTTTCTGAACGTGTTAGGGATCAGAGGATGGAACTCGGTTTGCAACACGCCCTTAAGGTCGCTGACATCCAACGACGTCTTTTGACGTTCGAGGCAGATCCGGGCACCGGTGAAGCTATCCTCGCGGATGTTGCGGATCTGTTGCACGCGGATGCAGCCATGGCGGCATGGCTGAACGAGGGAACACCCCTGTTGGTGACTTGGAACGCAGGCCCCCAGATCGAAGAGTACTTCTTTCGGACCTTTGCCGGGGTGGATCGCGACGGCAATATACGGTCGACCGACCCGGACCTCGACAATATCAACCTGACCAGGCGGCAGATGGGTAGCGGCGTATACCACGAAAGCGCCTTTGCCAGGCGGGCCGTGATAGAGAACGCCGCTTTCCACCGTGAAGCTTTCCGTCCCGCGGGCATGAACCACGTCGTCGGCATGACAACACGCCTTGCCGTGGGTGAGGCCGTCTTTGCAATGGGTTATTCGAATGCCGATGCCCCGTCTTTCGCCATGGGAAAAGCGGAAATCGTTCTAAATCTTTTGTTGCCGGCCTTCGTACATAGCTTCAAGGCATTGGACCGGAAGGCCCGCAATTTCGAACGTCTCCAGCGTGCCATCGTTGAAAGCGATATGAACGTGACCCTTCAGGATGGCCAGCTTGGCGACGACAACGGGACCGGAGCGTTTCTGAATCTGCCTTTGCCGGGGCCGGATGCTGGGTATCTTTCTATTTCCCCACCGGATGCAGCAACGCTGGCGGCCCGGTTGGCTGAGCAGTTCGGCCTTACGAGGCGCCAGGCGGACACTGCGCATTGTATGCTGGATGGCCTATCGACCAAGGAGGCCGCGGCACGTATGGGCATCAGCCCGAACACCGTCCGGCGCCATTGCGAAGCCGTTCTCACCCGTACTGGTATCAGCCGCCGCAGTGAATTGAACCGGCTCGCCCGGTCGCTTACCGCAACTCGCCCGGAAGACCCTCATCTTTAAGTCGGACGGCGACGCCTCAAGTAGAGATCCGGCCAATTTTTAGCAAATTGGCCGAGGTCAGGTTATCGCTGCCCAAAGCCTACCCGTGTAAAATGCCAATCGGGAACCGGTACCGTTCAGAGCTCGTGTCACTCCATAAGCCTGACATTGGCTGCCGCGGTCCGTGTGGTGGATACAGCCCTTCGATGGTCGTCGCAATGCAATAGCCATGCTCAACACCCGGATCGCCAGATCACGCTTCATGCGATTACTGCACAACTGCCCGGCAGTGCATTGCGAAGCAATGTCACGCGAGGGGGCCCAGCCGATCACCCCCCGGCTGACATCCATGATCTGGCATAGCCGTTCGACGGGCAACATTTCGGCGTTCTTTGCCCCTCTCGGCAGATTTGCCATGCAAATCGCCTGCCGGGCAATGGATGAAAGCGAACCTCATTTGCTTCGCTCCGCAAAGAACTGGGTAGCGTCTGCCGGGAAAACGCCCCACTGGGGCCTTTTTGATCCGGCTTCAATTTAGCACGTCCCTCAGAAGTTTCTTTCCCAACATCTCTTTGAGCGTCGCCACGCCGGGCATTTGCTCGGCCAGCATCTTCTTGAGTTTGGAATTTTCAGCCTCCAGCCCCTTCAACCGGCGCATATCGGACACTTCCATGCCGCCATACTTTGACCGCCACTTGCAAAATGTTCCGTCGCTGGTCCCATGCTTGCCGCACAACTCTTTTGCGCCCAGCACCCGCCTGGTGCTTTTTCGAAATGCCAATGATTTGCTCTTCGCTAAAACGGATTCTCTTCATCCCATGTCTCCTGCAACGAAGAACAGGCTAGCCTAAAACCGAGGACTTTTCAGGAGAGAGGGTCAACTTATACGTAAAGATGATTTGAAGGGAAGGAAATATGCGGAAGATGTGGAATAAAGACTCTCCGCGACAGTCTGCTCCGGGCTGAAACTCCCCAAACCGTTCCCCCGTACGTTTCGTACAAAACCCACCCTACGCGCAGTTATCTACCGGGGGTCTGACAAAAATACCCACGTTTTACCGATCTGTTACAGACAGGGGTTCTCAATGTTAGCTCGCATCCTTACCCCCGGGGGTCGCACCCCCCTCTTTCCAACCCTTCCAAACCATGCCACTTTCCGCCCCATGACACAGATCACATCCCCCGACGGCACCCCCGTCAGCCGCTTTGCCTTCGGCACCATGCAATTCGGTGGCCGCGCCGATGAGGCCGAAAGCCGCGCCATGTTCGAGGCCGCGCTGCAGGCCGGAATCACCCATTTCGACACCGCCCATGTCTATACAGACGGCGCCTCGGAAACCCTGCTTGGCCGCTTCGCCGCCCCCCAGCGCGAGCGCCTCGTGATCGCCACCAAGGCGGGCTATATCGGCGGCGCGGGGCGCGACAACGTACTGAAAACATTCGATATATCCCGCCAGCGGCTGGATATGGACATGGTCGATATCCTCTATCTGCACCGCTTCGACCCTGACACCGACCTGCGCGAAACCCTCGACACCCTCGCCGGGCTGCGCGACGCGGGGCACATCCGGTATATCGGCCTGTCGAATTTCGCCGCGTGGCAGGTGATGAAAGCCGCCTGCATCGGCATGGAATTCGACCTGCCCGTCGGTATCATCCAACCCATGTACAGCCTCGTGAAACGCCAATCCGAGGTGGAACTTCTGCCGATGTGCGCCGCCGAGGGCATCAACGTCGCCCCCTATTCGCCCTTGGGCGGCGGCCTGTTGACCGGCAAATACGCCCAGGGCGGCAGTGGCCGCCTGACCGAGGATGACCGTTATGCCGCCCGCTACGGGCAGGACTGGATGCACGAGGCCGCCAAGGGCCTGTGCGCCATGGCCGATGAGGTCGGCGTTGCCCCCGCAACCCTTGCCGTGGCCTGGGCCGCCCGTCACCCGGCGAACCCGATGCCCATCCTTTCGGCCCGCTCCTCCAAGCAACTCGCGCCCTCGCTCGCGGCGCTGGAGTTCACGATGGATGACGCACTTTACGACCGCCTGACCGCGCTCACCCCCACCCCTCCACCAGCCACCGACCGGATCGAGGAGGCCTGAGCATGCCGCGCCGCCTCAACCTGCCCGACAGCGCCTCCACCGCCACCCCCGGCGAGGATGGCCGCCTCTACGCCCCCTCGTCCGAACGCAACGCGGCCCCCATCCTTGCGCTTCTCAAGCATCACGGCCCCGCCGAGGGCCGCGCGCTGGAACTGGCCGCGGGCACGGGCCAACACGCAGCACATTTCGCCCCAGCCCTGCCCGGCCTGCACTGGCAACCAACCGAGATCGACCCCACCCGCCGCCAAAGCATTGACGCTTGGGCGAAAACCGTGGAGGCCCCGAACCTGCAACCCGCCATCGAACTCGACGCAACCGCGCCCGGTTGGGGGGCGAACCACGCGGGCCAAGATCTGATCCTGCTGGTCAACCTGCTGCACCTTATCTCTACGCCCGAGGCACAAACGCTTGTCTCCGAAGCCGCCCAAGCCCTCGCCCCCGGTGGCCGCCTCGTTCTCTACGGCCCCTTCCTGCGCGATGGTCAGGCTACCTCGGACGGCGATGCCAGTTTCCACGCCGCCCTCACCGCCCAAGACCCAGAAATTGGCTACAAGGATGATTTCGATGTCATCGACTGGCTGCACGAGGCTTGGCTAGAACTGGTCGACGTGGTCGAAATGCCCGCCAACAACCTCGCCCTCGTCGCAAAGCGCCCCGGCTGATCTGCATCAAGGACGGGCCTTCGCCGCCTGTTAAGCCCCTCCTGAAAACACATTCAGGAGTCAGAACATGAGCTGGAGCGACAAACTCGGCAATACCCGCAACCAATTGCGCAGTCTCAACAAATGCATCCCCGACACCGCCCAAGCCTTCGGCGCCTTGGGCAAATCGGTGAAAGAAGGCGGCACGCTGGATTTCAAGACCAAGGAGTATGTCGCCCTTGGCATCGCCGTGGCCACGAAATGCGAGGCCTGCATCGCCATCCACATCGAAACCCTGATCCGCTGCGGCGCAACGCGCGACGAGGTGGGCGATGTTCTGGCCATGTCCATACAAATGGGCGGCGGCCCGTCGATGATGTATGCCGCCAAGGCGCTTGCCTGTTACGATGAATTGGCTGGCACCGCCTAAATCTGCAGCAATGCGGCCCAAAAACAGGATTTCCCCTTAATCCATGAGGGGAATCCGGTTTGAATGGGCTGAAATTGGCAAAATTTTAGGGGGATACCACATGTCGATCATGAAATTGCTTGAGCAGGCCCAAGGCGGCCAAGGCCTTTCGCAATTGGCTGGCCAGTTCGGCCTTGATGAATCGAAGGCACAGGAACTGACGCAAATGCTGGCCCCGGCCATCGGGCAAGCGGCCAAGAAACGCGCCGAAGAGGGGCAATTGGACACCGTTCTTGGCGCCATGAAGGGCGAAGATAAGGCCGCGTTCTTCGACGATGCCGCCGCTGCCGCCGCCCCCGAGGCACAGGCAGAAGGCCAGAATTTCCTTGAAACCCTGCTGGGCGACAGTGCCGCCACCGAAGGCCTTGCCGCCACGCTGGCCGAAAAGGTGGGCCTTGACCAGGACACCGTCAAACAGTTCATGCCCTCGGTCGCCGCCATGGCCCAGGGCGGGTTGCAAAAGCAAATGCCGGACGAGCAGATCGACGGCATGATGGCCGCCGCCCAACCGCAGCAATCCGGCGGCGGGCTGATGGGCATGATCGGCGGCCTTCTGGGCGGCAACAAGGGCGGCGACGCCGAAGGCCAAAGCAACACGCTCGGCATGCTCAACCAGATGCTTGACGCCGATGGCGACGGCAACGCCATGAACGACGTCCTCGGCAAGTTCATGCGCTGAATTTTCCCCGTGAAATCAATACGAAGGGCCACGCACCGCCGTGGCCCTTTTGCATGGCCCCCTGCCGCTTGACAACACCCCGCGCGCGCCCGACGCTTACGGTATTCAACTCATCCGTGGGGGCGCTCATGCGCGCAGGTTTTGCCCTTCTTTTCATCGCGGTCATGGCCCTTGCCGCCCCCGCCACGGCACAAAACGCCTTTGGCGACAGCGACCCGGTGGATTTCGCCCACCCCGCCCCGCAAAGCTATCCCGTCCACGGGATCGACGCCGCCCGCTTTCAGGATCACATCAATTGGCGCCGGGCCAAACGCGCGGGCGTCCGCTTTGCTTTCGTCAAGGCGACCGAAGGCGGTGATCTTCTGGATGCGGAGTTCACCACCCATCTGAACGGCGCATTGCGCGCGGGTGTGCCCGTGGGGGCCTATCACTTCTACTATTTCTGCACGCCTGCGCGGGTGCAGGCCCGCTGGTTCATCCGGCATGTCCCGAAACGCGCAGGCATGCTGCCCCCGGTTCTGGACCTTGAATGGAACCACCACTCCCCCACCTGCCAACACCGCCCGAATGGCGCGCAGGTGCGCAAGGATGCCAAGATCTTCCTGCGCATCCTTGAAAACCACTATGGACAACGCCCGATCATCTACACCACTCCGGGGTTCGACCGTGCCACCGGCATTACCCGCCTGAGGGGCTATGATTTCTGGCTCCGCTCGACGGCCAAGACCCCGGCACAGGTCTATCCGGGCCGGTCGTGGCGCTTCTGGCAATACACCGGCACCGGGCTCATCCCCGGCATCACGGACCATGTCGATATCAACGTCTTCAACGGCAGCCGCGCCGACTGGCGCCGTTGGCTGTCGCAGAACACCAGATAAGAAAAACCCCCGGCGCAGCGGCACCGGGGGCTTTCAAGTCATTGAAGGTCAATGGCTTACCCGTCGACGCGGATAACCTCGTTTTTCGGATCATAGGGGCTGTCCTCGACAACCTCGGCGTCCCAAAGCTGGTTCATGATCTTCACTTTCAGCTTCTGACCAACCTCGGCCATATCGGGGCTGACATAGCCCATGCCGATGGATTTGCCGAAATGCACCGAGTACCCCCCCGAGGTCAGGCGGCCCACCTTGGTGTCGCCATCGAACAGGGCTTCCGACCCCCAGGGATCGGCATCCTCCGGCCCGTCGATCAAAACCGTCACACATTTCACCCGTACGCCCAGGTCGTTCATCGCGTCCTTGCCGTGAAACTCCTTGGACTGGTCCACGAAACGCGGCAGATCGGCCTCAAGCGGGGTCGCATCCCGGCCCAGCTCATGGCCAAAGGCGCGATAGCTCTTCTCCTGCCGCAGCCAGTTTTGCGCGCGCGCGCCAACCAGCTTTAACCCATGCTTTTCACCGGCCTTTTCCAACAGGTCGAAAAGATAGTTCTGCATCTCGATCGGGTGGTGCAACTCCCACCCCAGCTCGCCGGTATAGGCCACGCGGATCGCCCGCACCGGGCACATGCCCAACTCGATGTCGCGCATGGTCAGCCACGGGAAACGCTTGTTGCCAAGCACGGTCTCGGGGTCAACGTCTTTCACGACCTCCTTGAGAACATCGCGCGACTTCGGCCCGGCGATGGCGAAAACGCCCCACTGGGTGGTCACGTTCTCAACCGAGATATAACCGAACTCGGGCGCTTTATCCTCGGCGCATTTGCGCAGGTAATCGCCGTCGTAATCGGTCAGGGCCCCGGCGGAAACAAGGTAATACTCATCCTCGGCCAAACGCACGATGGTGTACTCGGTGCGCGTGGTCCCCGCAGAAGTCAGCGCATAGGTCAGGTTGATGCGCCCCACCTTCGGCAGCTTGTTGCAGGTGAACCAATCGAGGAACTGGGTGGCGCCCGGCCCCTTGACGACATGCTTGGTAAAGGCCGAGGCGTCGATCAGGCCCGCGCCCTCGCGCACGGCCTTTGCCTCGTCTACGGCATATTGCCACCAACCGCCACGGCGGAACGACCGCGCGTCGTGATCGAATGTTTCCGGCGCATCCAGCGGACCGAAATAATTGGGCCGCTCAAACCCGTTGACACAGCCAAACTGCGCGCCACGCGCCTTCATGCGGTCATAGCTGGGCGCGGTGCGCAGCGGGCGGCAGGCCTCGCGCTCTTCATCGGGGTGGTGCAGGATATAGACGTGCTCGTAGGCCTCTTCATCCTTGCGCGCCGACCACTCGGTCGTCATCCAGCTGCCAAAGCGTTTCGGGTCAAGCGAGGCCATGTCGATCTCGGCTTCGCCCTCCACCATCATCTGCGCCATGTAATAGCCGGTGCCGCCCGCGGCGGTGATGCCAAAGCTGAACCCTTCGGCCAGCCACATGTTGCGCAGGCCCGGCGCGGGGCCAACCAACGGGTTGCCATCGGGGGTATAACAGATCGGACCGTTGAAATCGTCCTTCAGACCCACGGTTTCCGACGAGGGAATCCGGTGAATCATGCTCATGTATTCCTCTTCGATCCGCTCAAGGTCCAGCGGGAAAAGATCGGCGCGGAAACTGTCGGGCACACCGTATTCGAAACGCGCCGGCGCATTGCGCTCATAGGGGCCAAGAATCCAGCCGCCGCGCTCTTCGCGGACATACCACTTGGCGTCGGCATCGCGCAGAACCGGATGCTCGCCATGGGTTTTGCGGTACTCGACAAGCGCGGGGTCGGGTTCGGTCACGATGAACTGGTGCTCAACCGGGATGGCGGGCGTCTTGATGCCCAACAGTTTCGCGGTGCGCTGCGCGTGGTTGCCGGTGGCGGTCACCACATGCTCGGCGGTCACGACCATCTGCTCTTCAGAGGGCACAAGGTTGCCCCCCTTTTCGACCATCTTGGTCAGGGTCACTTCCCAGGCCTCGCCGTTCCAGTGATAGGCATCCGCCTGCCACTTGCGCTCGATGGTGACACCACGCTGCCGCGCGCCCTTGGCCATGGCCATGGTCACATCGGCCGGGTTGATATAGCCATCGGTCGGGTGATAGATCGCGCCGACCAAGTCCTCGCAATTGACCAGCGGCCAGCGGTCCTTGATCTGGGCGGGGGTCATCCATTCATAAGGCACCCCCACGGTATCGGCGGTGGCGGCATAAAGGCGGTATTCGTCCATCCGCTCTTCGGTCTGCGCCATGCGCAGGTTGCCCACCACGCTGAAGCCCGCATTGAGGCCGGTTTCTTCCTCGAGCGACTTGTAGAATTTCACCGAGTAGTCGTGAATATGGGTCACGGCATAGGACATGTTGAACAGCGGCAACAGGCCCGCCGCGTGCCATGTCGAGCCACTGGTCAGCTCGTCACGTTCCAGCAACACCACATCTTCCCAACCGAACTTGGCAAGGTGATAGGCAATCGAGGTGCCGATGGCGCCACCACCGACAACAAGGGCTTTGACTTGGGTTTTCATGACCGGCGACTCCTTGGGTCCATGCATTAGGGGATATCTATCACGCCTGTCACACGACGAAGGGTTCAGCCGACACAAGAAAGCATAAAACCGACGCGCGGAGGCGTCGGTTTTCTCTGGATCGCGCTTATCGGGGCCTGCGTGGGCCTTAGCCCCGGATCACCTTGACGAACTTGTCGAAAATCGCCTCGTTCGAGCAGATCACCTCACCATCCTCAAGGATATCGCCGCCCTCGGTCAGCGGTTCGATCAAGCCGCCCGCCTCGCGGATGATGATGATGCCCGCGGCCATGTCCCAGGCGTTCAGGCGACGCTCCCAAAAGCCGTCGTAACGGCCCGCCGCCACATAGGCCATGTCCAAAGCGGCCGAGCCCCAGCGCCGCACCCCGGCACATTCCGGCATGATCCGCGCCAGATCATGCAGCGTCGCGGGCAGGTCACTGCGCCCGCCGAAGGGAACGCCCGTGGCAAAGATCGATTCGATCATCCGGTTACGGCCCGACACCCGCAACCGGCTTTCGTTCATGAAAGCCCCCTCGCCCTTTTCGGCAAAGAAAAGCTCGTCCTTGGCCGCATCATAGATGACACCGGCCACGATCTTGCCCTTGTGCTCAAGCGCGATGGAAACCGCCCAATGCGGCAGCCCGTGCAGGAAGTTGGTTGTGCCATCCAAAGGGTCCACGATCCAGCGGCGGGTGGGGTCTTCGCCCGGCTCCTCGCCGCCCTCCTCGGCCAGCCAGCCATAGGTCGGGCGCGCGCCGCGCAACTCGTCCTTGAGGATCGCCTCGGCGGCCAGATCGGCCCGGCTCACGAAATCGCCCGCGCCTTTCATGCTGACCTGCAGGTTTTCCACCTCGCGGAAATCCTTGACCAGGGACCGCCCCGCCTTGCGCGCGGCTTTCATCATGATGTTAAGATTGGCACTGCCCACCATCGGATGGCTCCTCGTGATTCAAACCGCGCGTATACGCCCGCCCCGCCCGCGCTGCAAGACCTGCGGGGCTTTACCTTTCCACGCCGGTGCGGCAAGGCTTTTGTGCAGTCAGACCAGAAGGGAGCCAGCGATGGACAAGGTCAGCTTCACCCAGATGAAAGATGGCACCAAGGAAGATTATGAATTCCTGACCGCCCATGAGATCGACCACACCAAGCATACCGCCAAACGCCTGCTCAAGGCGCTGGTGGATCTGGACGAAAGCCTGTCGGGTTACCAGATCACCCGCTTGGGCCACTCGGTTCAATCGGCCAGCCGCGCGTGGCGCGACGGGGCGGATATAGATTGGGTGGTATCGGCGCTGTTGCACGACATCGGCGACATCTACGCGCCTTACAATCACGATGAATACGCCGCGACGATCCTCAAACCCTTCGTGCGCGAACAATGTACATGGTGCGTGGCGACGCATGGCGATTTCCAAATGCTCTATTACGGGCACCACCTTGAAGGGGCCGACCCCAACAAGCGCGACCGCCACAAGGGCCACGCCTATTTCGACGACTGCGCGGCGTTCTGCGAACGCTGGGACCAATCCAGCTTTGATCCCGATTACGACGACCTGCCGCTGGCCTTCTTCGCGCCCATGGTCGAAGAGGTCTTCGCCCGCACGCCCTATGACCCCGAGGTGATCCGCCCCGGCGCGCGCGAACCGCTCACCAACCCCGAACGGGCCGCCGAGCGCCAAGCCTGACCAAAAGGCGCGGCTGCGCCGCACAGGTTTGTTTACATAAAGGGGGCGCTGCCCCCGCCGCCCTGCGGGCGACTCCCCCGGAGTATTTTGGGAAAGATGAAAGGCCGTGGGAGTGGCCCCTTTCCCTTGGCCTGCGCATTGGGTAGATGGATCACAAAGACCGATCAGATCACGGGGACCGCGCCATGGGCATGGACAAGACATTCAACGCCGCCGAGGCCGAAGAGCGCCTGTACAAGGCATGGGAAGAGGCCGGGGCCTTCAAGGCCGGGGCCAATGCCAAGCCGGGGGCCGAGACCTTCTCGATCATGATCCCGCCGCCCAACGTGACAGGCAGCCTGCACATGGGCCATGCCTTCAACAACACGCTTCAGGATATCCTGATCCGCTGGCACCGGATGCGCGGCCACGACACGCTTTGGCAGCCGGGCCAAGACCATGCCGGCATCGCCACCCAGATGGTGGTGGAACGCAAGCTTTCCGAGGAAGGCCAACCCGGACGGCGCGATCTGGGCCGCGAGGCGTTCCTCGACAAGGTCTGGGAGTGGAAACAGGAATCGGGCGGCACGATCATCAACCAGTTGAAGCGCCTTGGCGCCTCCTGTGACTGGTCGCGCAACGCCTTTACAATGTCCGGCGCCCCGAACGCGCCCGCAGGCGAAGAGGGCAATTTCCACGATGCCGTGATCAAGGTTTTCGTGGATATGTACAACAAGGGCCTGATCTATCGCGGCAAGCGCCTTGTAAACTGGGATCCGCATTTCGAAACGGCGATTTCCGACCTGGAGGTCGAGAACATCGAGAAGCCGGGCCATATGTGGCATTTCAAATACCCGCTGGCGGGCGGCGAGACCTACACCTACGTCGAGAAGGACGAGGACGGGAACGTCGTGCTGGAAGAAGAGCGCGACTATATCTCGATTGCCACCACGCGCCCCGAAACCATGCTGGGCGATGGTGCTGTCGCGGTTCATCCGTCGGATGAGCGTTACGCGCCAATTATCGGAAAACTCTGTGAAATTCCGGTTGGCCCCAAAGAGCACCGCCGCCTGGTCCCGATCATCACCGATGACTACCCCGACCCTGATTTCGGCTCGGGTGCGGTGAAAATCACCGGTGCGCATGACTTCAACGACTACGAGGTCGCCAAGCGCGGCGGCATCCCGATGTATCGCCTGATGGACACCAAGGGCCACATGCGCGCCGACGGTGCAGCATATGATCAGGCCGCCAGCCGCGCCCAGCAAATCGCCAACGGCGATGGCTTTACCGTCGAAGAAGTCGATACCCTCAACCTTGTCCCCGACGATCTGCGCGGGCTGGACCGGTTCGAGGCCCGCAAGCGCGTGGTCGATCAGATCACCAGCGAAGGCCTTGCTGTGATGGTTGAAAATGATCAAGGCGAAGCGGTGCCGCTTGTGGATAACAAGCCGATCATGCAGCCTTTTGGAGATCGCTCCAAGGTCGTGATAGAACCGATGCTGACCGACCAATGGTTCGTCGACACCTCGAAAATCGTCAGCCCGGCCATCGAGGCGGTGAAATCCGGCGAGGTCACCATCATGCCCGAGAGCGACCGCAAGGTCTATTTCCATTGGCTCGAGAATATCGAGCCGTGGTGCATCTCGCGGCAGCTTTGGTGGGGGCACCAGATCCCGGTCTGGTATGGCTTCGACCTCAGCAACCCGGATTTCCACGACGATGAAGGCGACGGCACCCTCGACCTGGTGGAACTGCAGAACCTGCTGATCGAGGGCCACAACAGCCCGCTGATGGAATGCGCGGCGGATTTCGACGCGATTTCAGAAGCTTACCATGCAAAGCTTGCGCAACTTCCGGTGCCTTTGCAGGCGATGACGGTGGTCGAAGCCGCAAGCCGCGAAGATGCCCTGCACAAACTCGCCGCCAGCCTTGCCGAATATACCGCCAGCCAGGACCCCACGCATCTGATCTACCCGGTCTGGCGTGATCCGGACGTGCTGGATACCTGGTTTTCCTCGGGCCTCTGGCCCATCGGCACGCTTGGCTGGCCTGAGACCACCAAGGAACTGGCGAAATACTTCCCCACCTCCGTCCTGATCACCGGGTTCGACATCATCTTCTTCTGGGTCGCCCGAATGATGATGATGCAATACGCCGTGGTCGGCCAAAAACCCTTCAGCCACGTCTACGTGCACGCGCTTGTACGCGACGAGAAGGGCAAGAAAATGTCGAAATCCCTCGGCAATGTGCTCGACCCGCTGGAACTGATCGACGAATACGGCGCCGACGCGGTGCGCTTTACCCTCACCGCCATGGCCGCCATGGGCCGCGATCTGAAACTTTCCACGCAGCGCATCGCGGGCTATCGCAATTTCGGCACCAAGCTTTGGAATGCCGCCCGTTTTGCCGAGATGAACGGCGCCACCGGCTCGGACGGGCAGATCCCGCAGGCCACGGCCACGGTCAACAAATGGATCATCGGCGAAACCGCCCGCGTCCGCGCCGAGGTGGATCACGCGCTTGAGCAATTCCGCTTCAACGATGCGGCCAATGCGCTTTATACCTTCGTCTGGGGCAAGGTCTGTGACTGGTACGTGGAGTTTTCCAAGCCGCTGCTGATGGATGGCGACGAAGCCACCAAAGCCGAAACCCAAGCCACCATGGCCTGGGTCATCGACCAGTGCCTCGTGCTGCTCCACCCCATCATGCCCTATGTCACCGAGGAGCTTTGGGGCACCCTTGGCAAGCGCGACAAGATGCTGGTCCACGCCGATTGGCCCGACTACGGCCAAGACCTGATCGACCCCGAGGCCGACCGCGAGATGAACTGGGTGATCGACCTTATTGAGCAGGTCCGCTCGGCCCGGGCGCAGGTGCATGTGCCGGTGGGCCTGCATATTCCCATGCTCTGCACCGAACTGGATGACAAGGGCCGCGCTGCTTGGGACCGCAACGAGGTGATGATCAAACGCCTCGCGCGGATCGACAGCCTGACCGACGTGGATGACCTGCCCAAGGGCTGCATCACCGTGGCCGTGGATGGCGGTAGCTTCGCCCTGCCACTTGCCGATGTGATCGACGTGGGCGAGGAAAAGGCGCGTCTGGAAAAGACCCTTGGCAAGCTGGAGAAAGAGCTTGGAGGGCTACGCGGGCGGCTCAACAACCCCAAGTTCGTGGCCAGCGCGCCCGAGGATGTGGTCGAGGAAGCCCGCGAAAACCTGCGCGCCCGCGAGGAAGAAGAAGGCAAGCTGCGCGCGGCCTTGGATCGACTGTCCGAACTGGGCTAAACTGCGCGACACCGGGTAAAAGCCTGTTTTCTTTGAAAGAAAACAGGCCGAAATCTTTTCAAGATTTCGGCACACCCGGTGCCGCCCCACCCATTTCAGGCGAATTCCGCCCGCCCAGCCGCGCACCGACGGCCAATCCGCCACCGATCCCGGGCTTGGTCCGGCACGGCACCGCAGGCATGCCCCTATGCCGGCAACGTCCACCGTCGCTTGACCATCTCCGGGGGCGCCCGGGCGCGCAGCCACCTTGCATCCCGCCTCGCTTTGCCCTTACCTGCCCCCATGACCGCACCACGCTACACTGACCTTATCCAATCGCTGCCCTCCACCGTGCCCTTCGTCGGCCCCGAGGAACAGGAACGCGCCCGTGGCGCGCCCTTCCGTGCAAGGCTTGGGGCCAACGAAAGCCTGTTCGGCCCTTCTCCCAAGGCTGTTGAGGCGATGCGCGCGGCGGTGTCCGGTATCTGGAAATACGGCGAACCCGATAGCCATGATTTGCGCCATGCCTTGGCCGATCACATGGCCTGCGCGCCGGAAAATATCCTTGTGGGCGAAGGGATTGACGGGCTGTTGGGCAATCTTGTGCGCCTGCTGATCGCCCCCGGCGATGCGGTTGTCACCTCGGATGGCGCTTATCCCACCTTCAACTACCACGTCGCGGGGTTCGGCGGGGTATTGCACAAGGTAGCCTACGTCGACGATCAAGAAGACCCCACCAGCCTTTTCGCCAAGGCGCGGGAGGTCGGGGCGAAACTGGTTTACCTGGCCAATCCCGATAACCCGATGGGCACATGGCACAAGGGCGATACCCTTCTCAAGGCGCTCGACAACCTGCCCGAGGGCTGTCTTTTGCTTTTGGACGAGGCCTACATCGAATTCGCCCCCCAGGGCACCGCGCCTGATATTGATCCCGACGATCCCCGCGTGATCCGGATGCGCACCTTTTCCAAGGCCCATGGCATGGCGGGTGCGCGGATCGGATATGCCATCGGCGCGGCCGGTCTGATCAAGAGTTTCGATAAGATCCGCAACCATTTCGGCATGAACCGCGTGGCCCAGGCCGGGGCGCTGGCCGCCCTGCGCGATGCCGCGTGGCTTTCGCATGTGCAATCCGAGGTCGCCAGTGCCCGCACCCGGATCGACCGGATTGCCCGCGACAATGGCCTGACCTCCCTGCCCTCGGCCACGAATTTCGTGGCCGTGGATTGCGGCGGTGACGGGGCCTTTGCAAAGGCTGTTCTTGATGGCTTGATCGCCCGGGGCGTTTTCGTCCGGATGCCCTTCGTGGCACCGCAAAACCGGTGCATCCGCATCAGCTGTGGCCGCGCGCAAGACCTCGATATTCTGGCCCAGGCGCTGCCAGAAGCCCTGGCCGGGGCGCGCGGCTGACCCGAACAGCGCAACCACGCGGCAAACCTGACGATGAATCTCAAACATGTCATGGCTGGCAGTGTGCCATTGAAAGGTTAAGGCGGGGTAAAAACCGGGTGCGCGCGGCGAAAAAACGTACGACTTGTACGTTCGCGGCGCAAACCCTATCCAGTTTTGTACAAAACTCACGTACAAAACGTACGACTTGTACAGAAATTTCCGCCCATTCCCGCCCTCGCCGGGAATTTACCTGATTTTCGCAATTTCCACGCTATGATTACCCCATGCGACGCGGAATCATGCCCTCTGCCCCGGATTACACCAATGCCGCCCTTGTCATGGGCTTGGTGAATTTGCTGTGGGTTTTCATCGTCTTATGGGCCGCCTTTGGCCTGCCCGCCGTGTTAGCAGCAGGTTTTGGCCTTGACCGCCTCATCGTCTGGCTGGCCAACCGGCGTTGAATTTTCCTTTTTTGCCAATACCTTAGCGGCTGCATCCAATGCGCCCGCACCATGCGGCACGCCCAAGGCCATCAACCCCGCATTGACCGAGGCCAGCATCCCCAGAACCATATGCGCGTTCACATGGCCCATATGCCCCATGCGGAAAAACCCGTGCCACGCGGGGTCCCCGGGTTCGGCCATGCCAAGGCCGATGCCCAGGGTCACCTCTGCCTCACGCTGCAGCCAGGATCGCAATTCCGTACCGTAAGGCGCGCCAATCCGAAGCGAGGTCACCGCACGACTTCGACAGGCCTCATTCGCAACATTTAGGGCCAAGGGCCCGCCCTGCCCCCATATCTCGCAGGCCGCCCATGTCGCCTGAGCCAAGGTGTCATGCCTGTTCCAGACAGCCTCAAGCCCTTCGCCATGGATCATGTCCAACGATGCACGCAGCCCGTAAATATGATGTGTCGGCGCGGTCCCGCCAAAATACTGATAGAACATCTCGGGCTCGGCCCGAAGCGTCCAATCCCAATAGCGGCTTACCCGCTCCATGCCGCGCCGCACCGCCGCCGCCTTGTCATTGAAGAACACGAAACCCAATCCGGGCGGCACCATCAACCCCTTCTGGCTTGCCGCAACCACGACATCCACACCCCAAGCGTCCATCTCGAACCGATCACAGGCCAGGGAGGCGATGCAATCCACCATCAAAAGTGCCGGGTGGCCTGCGGCATCGATGGCCCTGCGCATGGCCAGGATATCGTTGCGGATCGAGGTTGATGTATCCACATGCGTGGCAAGTACTGCCTTGATTTCATGCGATTTATCGGCGCGCAAGGCGGATTCGAACCAGTCCATATCCACCGGGGCGCGCTTGCCGAAATCCATCACCTCCACCTCGGCCCCAAGGCCGCTGGCAATCTCGCCCCAGCCATGCCCGAACCGCCCCGTCGCGGGCACCAAGACCCGCTCACCGGGGGCCACGACATTGGCAAGGGCGGCCTCCCACGCGCCGTGCCCATTGCTGATATAGATCGCGACATGGCCGTCCGTCCGCGCCACCCGGCACAGGTCTGCGGTGAGGTCCGGCATCATCTCGACCAACTCGCCTTCATAGATGTTCGGCGCGCTGCGATGCATGGCGCTCAGCACCGCCTCGGGCATCACCGAAGGGCCGGGAATGGCAAGATAGGGGCGGCCTCTGGTTTGGCTCATGGACAATCTCCCGAAATGATGAGGCTTCACATTACGCCCCTCCAACGCGCCGTCAATTCCCGATCACCACCTTGCCATATCCGCCACCGCCGCCTAAACGGGGCAGGCCCCGATCACGGGCCACAAGGACGGAGCACAGCCACCCCAATGTCTATCTTCAAACGGATTTCCGATTGGGAACGCGGCCTGCGCGCCTCCTACAACACCGACTTGTCCACGCCCGAGAACCGCCGCCGCGCACATATCTATAACCTGTGGTTCGATCACGCGATCCTGCGAAAGGTCTGGACCAATTTTTTCCCTGTCGCACCAGGCGTTTACCGCTCAAATCAGCCCACGCATGAACGCTTCGTCAGGCTCAAGGCCATGGGCATCAAATCGGTGCTCAACCTGCGCGGCGCAGCCGGGGCTGCACACTACCTGACCGAGGAAGAAAGCTGCCGCGACCTTGGCCTGACACTGGTCAATGTCTCGCTCATGGCCCGCAACGCCGCGCCCGCGGAAAACATCCTGCAAGTGATCGAGGCCTTCCGCAGCATCGAAAAGCCCTTTGTCATGCACTGCAAGTCAGGGGCCGATCGCGCGGGCTTTGCCTCGGCGATTTATCTATTGGTGATCGAGGGACGGCCCGTCGCAGACGCGCGCAAGATGCTAAGCGCCAGGTACATCCACTTCCGTTGGACCAAGACCGGCGTACTGGACTTCATCCTCGACCGCTATGACGCGCGCCAGAAGGAAACCGGAATCGGTTTCGAGGACTGGATCAAAACCGAATACGACCACCTGCAAATGCAAGCTGACTACGAGGCCAAGCACAAGCCGCTTGTCTGACGTTCAATAGCGCTTGGCCAATTGCGCGGGGTCCGCCCCCAGAAGATAGCGCAAGAGGATCGACAGGTTACGCGCACCTCGGCGCAACCACCCGTCACGCTTGTATTTTGCCGCGCTTGTGGTAATCGCGACGGGCAAAAGCATCAATCGGCGGCGCAAACGCCGGGCAATCGTCACATCCTCCATCAGGGGGATGTCCGGGTACCCGCCCACGGCCTCGTAATCCTGCCGCGATATCAATAATCCTTGATCGCCATAAGGCAGGTGAAACACCCGGGACCGCAGGTTCGCCCACCCCGCCACCAAGCGCGGCGCAAGCCCCCTCGCATCGAAGCGCAACCGAAAGGCCGCGGGGGATTCAACCTGCATCTGCGTCGCCACGACGGCGGGCCAACCAGAGGGCAGAACGCTATCGGCATGCAGCACCAAGACCCATTCGCCCTGTGTCACCGCAACCCCGCGCCGCAATTGCCCGCCGCGTGACGGCGCCCCCCGCACCACGACCGCACCCGCGGCATCCGCAATTTCAAGCGTCTGATCCTGCGATCCGCCATCGGAAAATACCACCTCGCGGATCATGCCGGCCTCCAGCCCTTCCCCAAGCGCGCCAAGGCAAAGGGGCAAGGTATCCGCCGCATTCAGGGTGGGGATCACAATCGACAATTTCGCGCGCATCCTCACCCCCTGTTGCCAGCCTTGCCATGACCTATATTACAGGCAGGAAGATGATTGGAGGGGCAATGACGCGCAGGATCTTTAAAATTACCGGCACCGAGGCGCAGGACTTCTTGCAGGGGCTGATCACCAATGATGTGAAGCGGCTTGACGAGGGGTTGGTCTATGCCGCCGTCCTGACCCCGCAAGGCAAGTACTTGGCCGATTTTTTCCTGTACGGTCAAGAAGATGCAATCATACTCGATGTAGATGACAGCCTTGCATCAGGCCTTGTGCAACGCCTGAATATGTACAAGTTGCGCGCCGATGTGCAAATCGCCGAAAGTGACCTCAAGGTGCAACGCGGGACCGGCCCCGCGCCGCAAGGCGCCCTGCCCGACCCGCGCCATCCCGACCTGGGGTGGCGGTTATATGGTGCGCAGGGCGGCGATGACGGCACCGATTGGGACGCGATCCGCGTAGCGCACTGCATTCCCGAAACCGGGATCGAGCTAACACCCGATACCTTCATTCTGGAAGCCGGGTTCGAACGCCTGAACGGCGTGGATTTCAAGAAGGGCTGCTATGTCGGCCAAGAGGTCACCGCGCGGATGAAGCACAAAACCGAACTGCGCAAAGGCCTTGCCACGGTCGATGTCACGGGCGAGGCCCCGGTGGGAAGCGAGATCACGGCCAATGGCAAAGTGGCGGGCACGCTTTTCACCCAAAGTGGCGGGCGCGGTATTGCCTATCTGCGGTTTGCCCGTGCCAAGGGGCCGATGCAGGCCGGTGAAGCGGATGTCACCTATACGCCATGACCCTCACCGAACAAATCGCCACGCTTACAGGCGCGCGGGTCACCGCCCGCGTCCCCTTGCATGGCGGTGATCTGTCGAAAGTCGAGCGGGTAGATCTGGACAGCGGCCAAAGCCTCGTGGCCAAACAGGGGCCGCAGGTTGCGGCAGAGGCCGCGATGCTACGCACCATGGCCAGGGTGGGCGCCCCCGTGCCCAAGGTCTTGGGCGAGGCTCCGGGCCTACTCCTGCTGGAATTCCTGCCCGAGACACCGTCCAGCCCGCGAAGCTGGGCCGCCTTGGGACAGGCCCTGCGAAAGATGCACAAGGTGACCGGAGACACCTATGGATGGGATATGGATTATGCCTTTGGCACGGTCGGCATCCCGAACAGCCCTTGCCGGAATTGGCCGCAGTTCTGGGCGGAAAACCGGCTTCTGACCGGCGTGAACGCGCTCCCCCCGGATATTGTCGCGCGCTTGAAAAGCCTTGCAGATCGCCTGCCCGGATTGCTGCCTCAACATCCGCCCGCGGCGCTGCTGCATGGCGACCTTTGGTCCGGCAATGTCCTGTTCACTGGCGAAAGGGCCTGTTTCATCGACCCGGCCTGCTACTATGGCGATGCCGAGGTCGATCTGGCGATGCTCACCCTCTTCGGCCAGCCGCCAAACGCGTTTTACGAGGGCTATGGTCCCCTGCCCCATGGTCATGAAAAACGCCGGCCCGTTTATCAACTCTGGCCGGCGCTTGTGCATTTACGCCTTTTCGGCGCGGGGTATCGCGGTATGGTGACCGGGCTTTTGGACAGCCTGGGCGCCTGACCTTCAGGCGCGTTCGGAATAATCCATGGTCTCGGTATTAACGACGATATCCTCGTCTTGGCCCACGAAGGGCGGCACCATGACCTTTACACCATTGTCCAGAACCGCAGGCTTGAAACTGTTGGCGGCGGTTTGTCCTTTGACCACCGGTTCGGTCTCGACCACCTTGCAGGTCACCTTCTGGGGCAGCGTGGCGTTCAGCGCCTCGTTCTCGTAATACTCGATCTGGACGGTCATCCCGTCCTGCAGGAAGGGGCGGCGCTCCCCCAGAATTTCCGCAGGCAGTTCGATCTGTTCGAAGCTCTCATTATCCATGAAAACCAGCATCCCGTCGGTCTCGTAAAGGAATTGCTGGTCCTTTTGTTCAAGGCGAACGCGCTCCACCTTGTCGGCGCTGCGGAAACGCTCGTTCAACTTCGACCCGTTGCGCAGGTTGCGCAGCTCGACCTGCGCAAAAGCGCCACCTTTTCCGGGCTTTACGTGGTCAACTTTCACAGCGCTCCAAAGACCGCCGTTATGCTCCAGAACATTTCCTGGGCGAATCTCGTTTCCGTTGATTTTCGGCATTATGGCAAACCATGTCAAAAGGTTGATAGAAGATTGCCCGCCCCTATATCTTGTAAGAGGAGATGGGGCAAGGAAACGATATCTCGTGCTGCACTTGCAGAAAGATATGATCAATTTGCATAGAAGCTATGCATTTATACTCTATCCGAATCGCTCAAACTTCGCCATAACCATCGTCACGCCCGAAACACAAGAGCAATAAGATCAAGGACGAAACATGAAAGATTTCGTTGACGGCACAGCCTTCAATGCCGAACAGGGCAACCGTGCTCGTAAACTTTTTGCAGCCGTTGTATTGGCTGCCTTGGACGATGCCATTTCTGACGACAAGAAATATGGCAACGGTCCGGAACAGATCGCCCGCTGGGCGCGCTCGCGCGATGGCCGCGAGGTTCTGTCCTGTGCCGGGATCGACCCGAATGAACGTGTCGTCGAAGGCCTGATGGAATTCGTCGGCAAAGGGGTTCGGACCTCTGTTGCACTGTCGCGCGAGGAAAGTGAGCGCCGCAATGCGGCTGCACAGGCCGAAGCGGCCTGATCCGACCTCCGGCAGCCCAGAAATAGCCCTGCCAATCTGGCGGGGCTTTTTCTTTGGGCTTTCCCGTCTGCCTGTAGCCGGGTATCACCACGACTGGCAACGCGGGAGGGGGTGACATGACCAAGGCCATCATGATCCAAGGCGCGGGTTCGAACGTGGGCAAATCCATGGTCGTGGCGGGCCTTGCACGGGCCTTCACCAACCGCGGGCTGCGCGTATCTCCTTTCAAGCCGCAAAACATGTCCAACAATGCCGCCGTCACCCAGGACGGGGGCGAGATCGGCAGGGCGCAAGCGCTACAGGCCTTGGCCGCCCGGCGCGCCCCTCATACCGATATGAACCCGGTGTTGCTGAAACCTGAAACCGACACCGGGGCACAGGTGATCGTTCAGGGGCAGCGCATGACCACCCTTCGCGCCCGCGATTATACCAAGGCCAAACCACAACTCCTAAAGGCCGTGCTGGAGAGTTTTGACCGCTTATGCGCGGACAGCGAGCTTGTTATCGTCGAAGGGGCCGGAAGCCCCGCAGAAATCAATCTGCGCGAAGGTGACATCGCCAATATGGGCTTTGCCTCGGCCGCGGGGGTTTCCGTGATCCTTGTGGGGGATATCGACCGTGGCGGCGTCATCGCCCAGATCGTCGGCACCCAAACGATCCTACCACCCGAAGACCGGGCCCTGATCAAGGGTTTTGCGATCAACAAGTTCCGGGGTGACGTTAGCTTGTTTGACGATGGTCTGGCCGAAATCGAACAGCGTACCGGGTGGCCGTCGCTCGGGGTCCTGCCATGGTTCGATGAGGCCTGGCGCCTGCCCGCCGAAGACGTGATGGATATTGCCTCCACACCCGGCGGGAACTTCAAGGTCGCGGTGCCCCGCCTGAGCCGCATTGCAAATTTCGACGATCTTGATCCGCTCTCAAGCGAACCCAATGTATCCGTCGAGATCATCGAAGCCGGCCACCCCCTGCCCGGTGATGCCGATCTTGTCCTGATCCCCGGCAGCAAATCCACCATCGCCGATCTTGCGCATTTCCGCGCCCAAGGCTGGGATATCGACCTGAAGGCCCATGTCCGGCGCGGAGGGCACGTCATGGGTATCTGCGGTGGCTACCAAATGCTGGGCCGTGAAATCGCCGACCCCGACGGGATCGAAGGCACGGCCGGGTCCGTTCCGGGCCTGGGCCATCTCGACGTGACCACGGTCATGCAGCCCGAAAAGCACCTCACCTTGACTAGGGCCACCTATCTATCAACGGGCGATAGCGTTGAAGGATACGAGATTCACCTTGGTGAAACAACCGGACCAGACTGCAGCCGGGCGTGGCTGCGCGTGGGCGGCCGTGACGAAGGGGCCGCCTCGCCTTCGGGCCGGGTTCGGGGGTGCTATTTGCACGGATTGTTTTCGTCGGATGCCTTTCGCGCGGCCATGCTACACGATCTGGGTGCGCAATCGGATTTGGCCTTCAACGACAGCGTCGAAGCCACGCTTGACGATCTCGCCAACCATATCGAACGTCACATGAATCTTGAATTGCTTCTGGAACTGGCCGAAACGCCACGCGGCTATTCGAAGTCCTGACTGGCCAAGGCGCGATGAATCTCGCGGCGAACCAGTTTGCGAACATTGCGCGTGATCCGCTCACCCAAGGCGCCCTGAAGTTCTTGGCGGACAATTTCGCTGACCATGTCGCGCAATGCATCTTCGTCCAACACATCCGCTTGCAGTTCCCAAGGATCGCCTTCTTCCAAAGCCTCGTCCGGGGCACCCTGCCCCAATTGACCATCCCGCTCATTTGCCGATGGCGTGAAATCGTCTGACAGCTCTTCCTTTTCAGGCTCAAAGCCTTCGTCCTGCGCCGCCTCGAAGCGGAGCGCCGTCGCGTCGGCCGCGTTCACGGCTTCGCTATGGTCGTCCCATTCCAATCTCGTCACGGGCGACCCGCCATAGGCATAGTCATCGTCGCCGTCGGGTTCCCATTCATCATCGCGACCGGCAAGCGCGGCCTCGACGCTTGCAATCTTGGCCTGCAAATCAATCCCGCCGTCCTGACCTTCGAGAGCCTGCGCTTCGTCGCCGGCTGTCGTATCGGTCATAGGATCGCCACCCTCGGCTTCAAACGCGTCCTTTGCCGCATCTTGGGCTTCGGGTGCTTTCGCATTCACCTCAAGGTCGTTTTCTGCCTCTGGGGCATCTTCGCGATGATGCTTGAATTCGGGCACTTCGGCGGCAGGGTCGGTATGATCATCGTCTTTGGTGTGATCTTCATCCTGCGGCACACCGGCGGATGGTGACACCTCTGATTCGACCCCAGGTTCAACCGCGTATTGCGCAAGGAACGCCGCCTCGACCGGGGCAGAGCCATCCTGCTGCCCCTTATCTGCGTCGCCCGAATCCGCCGCATCGTCCACCCTCTGGGAAGGGGTCAAAACAAGCTTGTTATGCTCACCTGATACAGTTTTCTGTGCGCTCGGGTCTTCTCGGTCATCTGTCGAAACAAGACGACGAATTGAGGATAAAACATCTTCGATTTCCGCATTGGTAACGGGATCGGACATAATTTGACACCACTCTTGCCTCGGCCCAGTTTACCTCTGAGCGCCCTTTCACACAATAAATTAGCAAACATGTTTCAAGTCAAACTTGAAACACCCCGCCCTACGACACCGTTTCGCTTACTGTTTGCCCAAGGCTTTCAATACACGATCCAGTTTCTGGCCCTGTGGGCTCAATTCTGCCGGGGCATCCTTTACCATGTTGTAATAAGCTGCCGGATCATAAGTGCGAACGTTCAGGTTCAGATCCTTCGCGGTCAGTTGACCGATCGACCCCAAAACCGAATAAGCCGCGATATATACATCGACCTCGGCAGAAATCAGGTTGGTCCGCGCGTCCAGCAGGTTTTGCTCGGCATCCAGAACATCCAAGGTCGTTCTGGCACCCAGCTTGGCCTCCTCACGCACTCCGCGGAAGGCGACCTGCGCGGCACGCACGGCCTCTTGGTTGGCCGTACGGCTGGCGCGGGCGGCCTCCAAGGTGGCATAGGCGTTGCCGACATCCTGCACCAATCGCAGGTTTGTAGAGTGCAGGCGCGCCCTTGCCTGATCGCGAACGGACATGGCCCGCCGCTTGGCCGAACTCAACAGGCCGCCCTGGTAGATCGGGCCGCTCATCTGAAGCCCGAAAGACCCGGAGCGAGAATTGTCGCTATCGTTCATGGATTCACCAACGCGTAGCCCCGCCGTCAATCCGACCCTGGGCTTCATCGCGGCCTCGGCGGCCCTTACCGTCAGTTCCGCCGAAGACACCTCGTGCTGAACCTGAATGGCATCGGGATGGTTGCGCAGGGCCAATGTCTTGGATTGCTCAATTCCGCCTTGCAGCGCCGGCAAACTCCGCGGTGCGTTAAGTTGGCCGGGGGCACGCCCCACGGCGGCCCGGAACTCCTCAACCGCCTGCGCCAGGTTCCCCCGCGCCGTCGCCAGGCCGCTACGTGCCAAAGCCAAGGCCGCTTCGGCTTGCGATACGTCGGTGCGCGTCACTTCGCCCACTTCGAAACGGTCACGTGCCGCCCGCAGTTCCTGCCGCAAAAGGCGCAGGTTGTTCTCGCGCAATGACACGAACTGACTGTTACGCCGCAAGTTCATATAGGCCTGGATGGCGCGGAACAGCACCTGTTGTTCGACACTGCGCAACCCCTCGCGCGTGGCCAGAACCGTTTCCTTGGCCGACTCGATGCGCAATGGCGTTCGACCGAAATCATAAAGCAGCAGGTCAAGCGACACGCCAAGATTTGCGTCCGTCGATCCCGTCGGGCGGCTTACGCCGTTCGTTTGTGTCTTCCCGAACGTCCGCGTGGCATCCGCGGTCCAGTTGATGATCGGCCGCAGTTCAGACACGATCGACGCCACATCCTCATCCGCGGCGCGCAACAACGCCCGGTTCTGATCGATCAAGCCACTGTTGTTGTAGGCATCGGCCAGTGCATCGGCGAGGACTTCGGCCTTACCCATGACCGGGGCCGCAAACGCAAGACCGAAGGCCAAGGCCGCTGTTTTGAAGTTTCCAACCTTAAATTTGCGCACGTTAAGTTCTCCGCCAATCGGACAAGGTAGTTTTTCAGAGGGTAAAGACCGCATGCCTTTCAAATCCCGGTAGAACCGGGGCCCCCGCATTGAAGGCAAATCTCCAGTTGATATGCCCGTCGATCTTGTAACCCACGCGAACCGCGCCCAGGGCACCTTCCATGAACAGGCAGGCAATACGCCCCCCGTCCTTCAACTGATCGGTCACTCCCTCGGGCAGATGCCCGACAGAACCTTGCAGGATGATGACATCATAAGGCCCATGTTCCGCGGCCCCCTCGCTCAGTGCTCCCTCGTGGAGAATGACGTTATCCGCACCATTCTCGATCAGAAGGCCCTGCGCCTCGCCAACCATTGCGCTGTCTTCCTCCACAGCGACGACAGCTTCGGCCATCCGCGCAATAACCGCCGAGGAATAACCCAAGGCCGCCCCGATATCCAGAACCAGCTCATCGCCCTGAATATCCAACGCATCAAGCATCTTGGCCAATGTCCGAGGGTCCAGAACAACGCGCCCGCCGCCAAGGTCGACATTCTCTCCGACATAGGCTGCCTCACGCAATTCCCGCGGAACGAAAGCCTCACGCGGGACCGAAAGCATGGCATCGATAATCGGGAACTTCGTAACATCGGATGGGCGAACCTGTGTATCCACCATCATCGTGCGACGCGCAGCGTAGTCTGTCATCGGCTAAACTCTTCTGTTCAGAATCCTGTTGAGCCATAGTGACACAATCCCGGGTGGGGAACAATGGCGATAGCGATGCTTACGCGCCCCCTCTCGACGTCACAGCGTCACGTGATCCAAGCATGCAACCCTGCCCTGTCGTGTCAATGATAGGTGACAATACCACGCCCGCTAAAAGCGCGTGCAAATGCTGCCGATAACAGCTTGACGCCCCCGCCTGTTGCCCTTAGACGGTACTCCACTTCGGCGAGTTGGCGGAGTGGTGACGCAGCGGATTGCAAATCCGTGTACACCGGTTCGATTCCGGTACTCGCCTCCATTTAATTTCAATGACTTATGAAGAATAGATGCGCGCCACGCTGGGCGCGTCTAAACAAATGTCTAAACATTCTGTTTTTGTTCTGTTCACGCTCTACGAACAAAAGCCCATTTCTGACGGTCAATTCGCTCGCTAATCATCGGCGTCTCCAAGCGCGAGTAGGAGCAAAATTGCAAGAAAGGGGCTGGCGACGAATGCAATTAAAACCCAAATAACGGCGCTTCGGCTTCTACGCTCAGCCATTTCGGCTGGAAGCAAAATGTACAGCCAAAGCATGAGAAACATGGCAGCAACGGCGAAACCAAGCGCCAAAACTCCCCCACCGATTTCAGTCATCGTAACTTCCTAGACTGGCTTTCAAGGTTATCGATACCTGTGCAACGATTTCATAAACGCTAGCGGTTTTTTTCAATGCGCCTCTTCTGGGCCTCAGAGGCCCTAACACGTTGGCGGACCTTCTTTGTGTAATGAAGCACCATTGCTGGGCTTTGCCCGGTTACAGATGCAACCAGATCATCACTGCAACCGGCCTCGACCAATTCACAAGCCGCGTTATAGCGCCAACTGTGAATATCGTATTTCAATGCACCTATCGCTTCCCTGACTTTCCTCACGGCTTGGGAAGCACCTCGATACGACCAACGATTTGTTGCACGTTCATTCGTCAGAAGAAAAATGGAATTTCGGGGAGCTGCATCAAGGGCCACCTGCAAATCAGGCAAGATTGGCACCCATAGCTCTTTCCCGGTTTTGCTCTGGCGGATCACGAAGCCACCTTCCTGAATATCCGACCAGCGCATCTCCAGTACATCGCCGATACGTTGGCCTGTGCCGACGCAAAGCTCCATGACGAGCCGTTCCCGCGCCCCCAGTGGGCAAGCGTCACGATAGGCTTGCAAAAACTCGTGAGGCCATGGCTCACGCTCCTGCTTTTCCGCCTTAATCTCAGAAACACCTTTCGCCGGATTGCTGTCCCGCCAACCGAGGTCAACGCAATGCTCCATGACAACGCGCAGAACACGCAGAGAATAATTTGCGAAGTAAGGTTTTTCGGCATTGGAATCTCGTAGCCGGATCACGTCTTTCCGCTTCATGTTGGCCGGATTGGCATCGGCCATGATCGACAAGAAGAAATCGAGATACTTGTCGTAATCCAGAGCGGTCCGAGGCTTGAGCCGCCTGTAACGCGGCGACTTGCGGTAGTCCCGGATAAGTGCCGAAAAATTCCGGATATTGACCCGCTTTGGCTCCGCCCTGCCCGAGAGTATGTCCGCATATTCCTTCCAAAACTCAGGCGTTCCAAATTCGCTCTTAAACTTGCGGGACGGCCAGCCGCGCCGCTGGAAGTAAATCCCGTTGCGCTGTCGATAGACATGCTTGGGCAGTTCACGCTTTGTCATGTCGCATCTCTATCCTCTCGAATTCATCCAACTGGCTTACCTCGCTAAAGACAATCTCAATTCGCCTGCCTTCAACAGTGACACGCCCAACGGTTCGGCCTGCACGTTCAAAAGCGCTGAGCAGCCTCAATGCTTTTTCTTCAATCGTCGTGCGAGCCATCTTCGTCCAACCTTCCAATACCCTTGCCCAAGCCTAATCGCGCATCCGTTCGTCTGAATGTGCGTTTGCGCCCATGCAATCAAGCTTGAGCCAAAGGTATTCGCCCCCTGAGTCGCTGACAACTGACGGGGCGCGGAATACAAAATGTTTCAGCAAGTGGTGTCACCACGGGTTAGAAAGTTCGTGCCATGTTCCCCACAGCGCCGGATTAAAAAATGATCGTTGTTGGTGAAATAAAAAGACGAAGGTCGTTCGGGGGGGGGGGCAACACGCCGAATATTACAGTCCGTTACCACGTTGGGCTGTCACTAAATGTATACAGGAACAAGGGGGGAGAATACATCGCCGCCCTGCTTCTCCTCCGATCCATAAAGTCTCCGGAGAAACAGGGCTAGGGGCCGCGAAAACCATTTCGTTGTCTAGGTCCGTAAAAAGAACGGCTCAGAGGTCGCCAATCACCACCGCGCAGCCGGCCCCCCTCACACATTTGTCTAGCGGCGATCCTGACAGCCTTCTAAACGGCTCTCCGTCGCTTTCTAGCTCGGACCAGCATCCCTAAACCTTCACAAAGCTTGTAGTAGCGAATTCGGCAGCAAGCTCCACCTGCTGCAGGAAACTTGCCAACTCTCCTTTCGCGTGCAAATCTTACTCCCAAAAATTCCAAGGGGAAGTTTCACTGTGGACGGCTTAGTAATCATCCTAGGATTTTGCGCCCTCGTATATCTCCTATTCAAAAGCGGCGGAGGGCGGCACTCTAAACCACCGCAAAACGTCCCCGAACCAGCCTTCACAAAGACCAAACGCAGCAACAAGCCGCGGCGAAAGCCCCCTCCGCCTTTCCAAGAGAAAGGCGCAACACACCTAGACAAACCGCGAGTTATCGAAGGGCGCGCACGCATAGTCGATGGCGATACCATCGTGATCAACAAGACCCAGATACGCTTATTCGGGATCGACGCGCCCGAAATTGACCATCCCTATGGCCAGAAGGCCAAATGGGCGCTCGTGTCTTTGTGCAAAGGGCATACCGTGCGCACAGAAGTAACCGACGTGGACACATACGGGCGCACCGTCGGGAAATGCTATCTATCCGATGGGCGAGACCTCTCGGCAGAAATGGTTAAGATGGGTTTAGCCATAGACTGGCCCAAATTTTCCGGTGGGGTTTACCGCTCCATGGAAACCGGCGACGCAAGAAAAAAACTATGGCTCGCCGACGCGCGGCAGAAAGGCCGAATGCATGTCTGGGAGCAATTCGACTACGATCAATACCGAGCGAAATGCCGAACGAGGCGCAACAAAAGCTAGGTTCGAGAAGCCTATCATGAACGGACACCAGCTCTGGCATGCGAGAACGGCCCAAAGCCGACATCAAGGTTTAGCGCGTCTGACTTGTCAGGTCGCTCGCAGAGGGATCACTAGAAGCAAAGGTGCACTGTGCGCAATCTTTACAACCCCAACCATACAGCCGTTTCGGTTCACGACTGATTTCTTCAGATGCTTCAAATGTCTTGGCTACCTAATTGGCACGCCGTATCAATTGCTTAAATTCTTAGGAGGTGACAAGATTTGAAACTTCTTGCGAAATCGTGGCCTCAAACGGACGAGGGTAGAGCGGTTGGCTTTTTCGCACAGGCCGCAATTGAGTTGGTCCACGAGAAATCGTGGGAAAGCTACAAGCTACAAGCACTTTCTCCGCTTGCGCGTTTGCACGAAGCGCAAACAATATCACAGAGTGTCATGAATGGTGTCCTCCCGTCCAAAGCGCTTGACCCAGTTGTCGAGGAAGCCAACTCGTCTTTCTGCCATGATCCGATAATAAGGAAGATAGCTGATCGTAAACGCATTGAGCCAAAGGATATTGAGATATCAAAAGATGACAAGGCGCAAGACATCTTTACCCAGTGTGGGTTTTTGCTACAATTATTCCAATATCGCTACCGCTCTACGGCAGAAGACCTTATTGTCGATGAGTGCTTTGGGAAAAAGCGGCGATCGGAAATATATTTGCTGTTAAAAAATTATCTTTCGGAGTTGGTTCTCAGGGGGCACTCAAGAATTCAAATCGAAAAAAAGATTCGCGAGCTCTTTTTTGATAAAGTCGTGACCTCAGTAAATAGAAATACCCTAAGATTCTTTTTTCGAAAATTTCCTGAGGAACGGCGAGAATACGATATCTATGGAAAGACTGAAGAAAGCCTTTTGAACGCACTTGGCAGGCTTGTTCCGGCAGAGATTATTCAGGGACGCGAGGTGCCGCGAAAGCTAAAGACGATTTTCCCCAAAACGAAGTCAGAGGCTTACTTTAAAATTAGATACAAGAGTTACGATCACTACTCCGCAATTCAAGGTGCTGGAGTAATTCTTGGCATTGGTGAAGCAATGATGATGCTTTTCCCCGGGGATCAACTTGGCCAAGTTCCGCAACAATTGTGTGCATCAAAGCGCGGTTCATCCGATTATAAAGTGTCGGATACTCGACCAGGATTTTCGCGACGCATTCTATCTTACTCAAAGAATTCAGCTGTAAGGCACATGGACCGCGTCAGAAAGCTCGTTTTATCCAAAGACAGAAGTACAGAAGAGATTGTTGGGTCAAGCTTTTTCTCAGCTACGATGATGGCCGGGCTGGGCGACAAATCGACGGCGCCGGAAGTCAAGCTGCTAACTCTCTGGGCGGCGTTTGAAGCACTTTTGCCGAATGTTCCAGAGGGTTCAACCAATAGAATTACTCACTTTCTTGAGTATATTGTTCCAGCCGTCACACTTTCTTATCCAAGGGATTGTTTCGTCGAATTTTCTCGGGAATTGGAGCGGCTGCACGTTCCTGAATACAAAGATTATCTAGAGGGCCTCCCAATCGACAAGTCCTCCTTGTCGGACAGATTGGCGGCGGTTATAATTTCCGGTGATCAGTCGCAGCAGAGCGGGCTCTGCGACGTGCTAAAATCCAACCCACTTGCTCTATTTCGCTTGATGGACTTGCAACAAAAGTTTTCCACGCCCGAAAGTTTTGCCAAAGCTGTTTCAGATCACAGGACGAGAGTAGAGTGGCAAGTTCAGAGGATTTACAGAGAGCGTAACACGGTTATGCATAACGGCGAAACTAGTCCAGCCATGCTTCGCATTCTATCGAATACCTATTATTATTACCTGCTAACCTATGCGAGTATAGAAACTGTCGCGAAGTCTTATGGGGACTTATCTATTCCACAGTCCCTTAGTGCGATACGGAAGCTATCGCAATCTGATCAGGCAAAAATCGCCAAGGCTCGAGCCTCTCTAAAAGATAACGCGATAGAGGCTCAAAGCCTGCTAATGCAGATTATTTCTGGACATTTTCATTCCGATACTTAGGCGGATTGGCCTCCCTCCCCCTATTTCGTAGATCGGTCGTGGAATTGAGGGCTAGTCAGAACTGGCAGCAAAGTTTTGCGTGACGACTTAGAAAACAAGGCTACTCGGCAGCCTTGATGGGGTCAGAATAGGGTAGGTGATAGGGCCTTGAACATCCGCATTCTGCGTATCGCGGTCATCTGTGCGATGCGCAGCGAATGCAGCTCTCCGCCCTCAGCTACACTTCAGGGGAAAAACGAGTTAACAACTGGACTTCACTATTCACCTGCTGGGATCACCAGAATGCCTCTTCCATACAGAATTAACCTGATCGACCACGAGCGCTGGGTATCAACAGGCTACAACCGTTCGTTCGCATGGGGGTTAGTCCAGAACAAGACCGCGAAGGAGTTGGGTTTTTGGCGGGTCGTCCGTTACAATCCCAATCTGGATTCCGAAGGCGGTTGCTACGAATTCTCTTTGCAGAGAACCGAACCAGCGATTGTTTCCGAAGAGTTCTCTTTTCTAGATTCAGAAGTCAGCAGAGGTGCCGCTCTATCTCGCTTTGTCGCCAAGATTTCGGAGTGGGCGGAGAACCAGAAACTTTAGCTCGGGCCAAGAACTTGCACTACAAAAACGTGTCTAAACTTTCACGCTATGTTCCGGCAAATTCCGCCTGAGCTCTAAACACTTTCCACAATATTTTCAGACACATACCTAGTCTTGCAAATCCGTGTACACCGGTTCGATTCCGGTACTCGCCTCCATTTCTCTTCACATGATGATTAACGGTTCTGCCGGGCCTGCCCGGCAAGGGGCGTTTGGCGATACAAGTCAGTTGTGATCGGGATGTTCACTACCCCTTGGTTCGCCGGCGGCAATGGCCGTCACCTACGACTTGATCCGATTGGGTGACGTCACTGCCTTGTAGACCATGCGCCAATATATTTCCTCCACCTCCTCAAGGCTCAACCGTCCGCCTTCCCGGAACCAGGTGTTGACCCCTGTCAACATCGCGATCACCGCCATGGTTGCGATCTTGGGTTCGGTGACATCGAATGCTCCACTGGCCACGCCAAGTTGAAGAATGTCTTCCAACTGGTCCTCGTATTGCCTTCTAAGTGCTTCGATGATCTCGAAATTCTCAGGGGTCAGGTTTCGCAGTTCCATGTAGGAAACAAAGACGGCCTCTGGCCGGTCGTGATGGAATCGGATGTGGAACCGCGTGAATTGCTCCAAGGCGCGCGCCGGATGCCCCAAGGCGGGCATGTCTGCACGTGCGGCCAACAAATCTTCCATGTGACCCTTGAGCAGGTCAAAAAGCAAAGTCTGCTTGTCTGGCGTGTAGTTATACAACGCCCCGGCCTGAACCCCGACCTCTGCCGCGATTTGTCTCATGGAAACAGCAGCATAGCCATCCATGGCAAAAAGCTTCAAAGCCGCTTCGCGCACTTTGGGGCCGGTAATGCCTGAGTGGGATCCCTGGGTTCTTGCCATGTGGCTATCATTATCTGAACACACGTTCAGATCAATGCCCTGCTTGCCCCCGGGGCCCAAAGGATGGCAATAGAGAGACACCTGCCCCAATAGGCCCATGTGTGTCATGCGTTTTTCTGCCTTTGCCTGCCTGATCGCCGCGGTTTTCCTTGCCGCATGCAGCCAATTCCCCGAACTGGCCGATGACGCCGCATTGGGCTCGCGCGAGGCCCCGTATCCCGATTTGGTGCCCGTCGAAACACTGCGCGGGCAAGTTCCCGATGCGGCAATCTCCCCGGACAGCCAACCGGCGCTTGACGCGCGGATCACCCGCCTGCGCGCCCGCGCGGCACGACTTAAAGGTACAGTGGTGGATCGCGGCACAAGGGCGCGAATGTCACAGGGTGTCCCCCAACCCTAGTCCCGCGAAAACCCGCGTTGCATGGCCGGCACGAACCCGTTACATCGCGCATCCAGACCCACAAAACAAAGACGATCGGAGAAGCCCATGTCTGACCCCCTGCGCCTTGGTATCGCCGGATTGGGCACCGTGGGCACCGGCGTTGTCAAAATCATCCGCCAAAAGGCCGCCCTTCTGGAAGATCGGGCCGGTCGCCCGGTCACGATTACGGCCGTGTCGGCCCGCACCCGCGACAAGGATCGCGGCGTGAATCTTGCGGACTACGCATGGGAAGATGATCCCGTCGCGCTGGCCACCCGCGATGATGTGGATGTCTTCGTTGAGCTTATGGGCGGCTCGGACGGCCCCGCCAAAGCCGCAACCGAGGCTGCGCTCAAGGCGGGCAAGGACGTGGTCACCGCCAACAAGGCGATGCTGGCCCACCACGGCCAAGCCCTGGCCGAACTGGCCGAGGCACAGGGCCGCGTGATCCGTTACGAGGCCGCCGTTGCCGGGGGCATCCCGGTCATCAAATCCCTGATGGAGGGGCTGGCCGGCAACGAGATCACCCGCGTGATGGGCGTGATGAACGGCACCTGCAACTATATCCTGACCCGGATGCAGGCCACCGGCCAAGGCTATAACGCGCTGTTCGAAGAGGCCGACAAACTGGGCTACCTCGAAGCCGATCCCAATTTGGACGTCGGCGGCATCGACGCCGGTCACAAGCTGGCGATCCTGTCGTCCATCGCTTTCGGCACGCAGGTCGATTTCGACGCCGTGGAACTGGAAGGTATCCAGTCGATCACGCTGGAAGACATCAACCACGCTGCCGACATGGGCTATCGCATCAAGCTTCTGGGCGTGGCACAACTAACGGGGCGTGGGTTGGAGCAACGCATGTCGCCCTGCCTTGTCCCCGCCAGCAGTCCCTTGGGCCAACTCGAAGGCGGCACCAATATGTGCGTTCTCGAAGGGGATATGGTCGAACAGATCGTGTTGCGTGGCCCCGGCGCGGGCGAAGGCCCGACCGCCAGCGCCGTGATGGGTGACGTCATGGACATTGCCCGTGACCTGCGCCTGCCGACCTTCGGCGCGCCCGCGAACAAACTGGAAAAGGCCAAACCGGCCCGCGCGGTGACACCTGCGCCTTACTACCTGCGGATGGCGCTTGACGACAAACCCGGCGCGCTTGCCAAGGTGGCCACCGTTCTGGGCGAGGCGGGCATTTCCATCGACCGGATGCGCCAGTACCGCCATGACAACAGCACCGCCCCGGTGTTGGTCGTAACCCATAAAACCACCCGCAGCGCACTGGACACCGCGCTTGAGGCCATGTCGAAACTCGACGTCATGGCCACAAGTCCCGTCGCCCTGCGGATCGAAACCGTTTGATCGCGCCTTGTGCGCAAGACCCCGGGCCGCTAATGCTGATGCGGCTTGAAAAGAACAAGGATTTACCATGACCGCCCCCGTGGATTTCAATGACCGCTCGCTTTCTCTGGGTTTGGCCCGTGTTTCCGAGGCAGCCGCCCTCGCCTGTGCAGACCTGATCGGGCGTGGCGATGAAAAGGCCGCCGACCAAGCCGCCGTAAACGCCATGCGTGAACAGCTCAACCTGCTGGCCATTCAGGGCGTCGTTGTCATCGGCGAAGGCGAACGCGACGAAGCGCCGATGCTCTATATCGGCGAAGAAGTGGGCACCGGGGATGGCCCCGGCGTCGACATCGCGCTCGATCCGCTGGAAGGCACCACGCTGACGGCCAAGGCCATGCCGAATGCCCTCACCGTCATCGCCATGGCCCCGCGCGGCACTCTTCTTCATGCACCCGACGTTTACATGGACAAGCTGGCCATCGGCCCGGGCTATGACAAAGACGTGGTCTCGCTTGATATGAGCCCCAAGGAACGGGTTGAAGCTCTGGCAAAAGCCAAAGGTTGCAACCCCTCCGAGATCACTGTTTGCATCCTCGAACGCCCCCGCCACCAAGACATGATCGACAGCGTGCGGTCCACAGGGGCGGCGATCTACATGATTTCGGATGGTGACGTGGCCGGTGTCATGCACTGCGCCGAACCCGCCCTCACGGGGATTGATATGTATATGGGCGCCGGTGGTGCGCCCGAAGGTGTGTTGGCCGCCAGCGCCCTGAAATGCATGGGCGGGCAGATGTGGGGCCGGTTGTTGTTCCGCAACGACGATGAAAAGGGCCGTGCCGCCAAGGCCGGTATCACCGATCTGGACCGCATCTATTCGCGCGATGAAATGGTCACCGGCGATGTCATCATCGCCGCCACCGGCGTGACCAACGGGTCGGTCGTCTCGGGCATCAAGCGCCGCCCGGAATACGTGGAAACCGAAACCGTGCTGATGCGCTCGAAAACCGGATCGCTGCGCCGCATGACCTACCGCAGCCCGCTGCGCTGACGCGTGGCGGAGGGCTTTCTTGGCATCACGCAATCGCTGACGGGGCGGCATTGGATCGGCCCGTCGCTGGAGGTTGAGCGGCTGGCCGAAGCCATGGCGCAGGCCACCGCCCTGCCCCGCCCTTTGTGTCAGACCTTGGCCCGCCTTGGCGTGGCCACTGAAGACAGCGCCGCTTACCTTGCCCCGCAACTGCGCGACCTGCTGCCCGATCCGCGCAGCCTCAAGGATATGGAAGCCGCCGCATCCCGTTTCCTGCAAGCGGTGGAGCGACGCGAAAAAATCGCGATTTTCGCCGATTACGATGTCGATGGCGGCACCTCCGCCGCGCTGCTGATCGACTGGCTGCGCCAGATGGGCCTTGCCGCCACGCTCTATATCCCCGACCGCATCGACGAAGGCTATGGCCCGAATGAACCGGCCATGGCCGATCTGGCCGCCCGGCATGACCTGATCATCTGCGTCGATTGCGGCACGCTTAGCCATGACGCTATCGCCGCAGCCAAGGGGGCGGATGTGCTTGTTCTGGATCACCACTTGGGCGGGGAAACGCTCCCCCCGGCGCTGGCCGTGGTGAACCCCAACCGGCAGGACGAACCCGGCGATCTGGCGCATCTCTGCGCCGCTGCCGTGGTCTTCCTGATGCTGGTCGAAGCAGGCCGCCAATTGCGCGAGGCGGGCAAGCGCGGCCCGGACCTTATGGCCATGCTCGACCTTGTGGCACTGGCGACCGTGGCCGATGTGGCCCCGCTCAAAGGCGTCAACCGCGCCTTCGTGCGCCAAGGCCTGCGCGTCATGGCCCGACGCGACCGCCCGGGCCTTGTGGCACTGTCCGACATATCCCGCCTCGATACCGCGCCCGCCGCCTATCACCTTGGCTTCGTGCTTGGCCCGCGTGTGAACGCCGGCGGCCGCGTGGGGCGCGCCGACCTGGGCGCGCGGCTTCTGGCCTGCGATAACCTGCCCGAGGCGCAATCCATGGCCGAACGGCTGGACCAGCTCAACACCGAACGGCGCGAGATCGAAGGGCTGGTGCGCGCCGCCGCGCTAGAGCAGGCCGAGGAACGCGGGCTGGACGCGCCGCTTGTCTGGGCAGCGGGCGAAGGCTGGCACCCCGGCGTCGTCGGCATCGTCGCCTCACGCCTTAAAGAGACCACCAACCGCCCCGCCATCGTTATCGGCTTTGACGGCGATGAGGGCAAAGGTTCGGGCCGCTCGGTCTCGGGCGTCGATCTGGGGGCCTCGATCCAAAAACTCGCCGCCGAAGGCCTTTTGATCAAGGGCGGCGGCCACAAGATGGCCGCGGGTCTTACCGTGGCACGTGATCAACTTGAACCCGCCATGGCCCGCCTCTCGGAGCTTCTGGCCAAACAGGGCGCGGGCACCGCTGGACCGGCCGATTTGCGCCTTGACGGCGTCCTGATGCCCGGGGCTGCGACGGTGGAACTGGTCGAACAGATCGAAGCCGCCGGCCCCTTCGGTGCAGGCGCCCCCGGCCCCCGCTATGCCTTCCCCGACATGGCGATCCAATTTGCCAAACGCGTGGGCGAATCGCATCTGAAACTGCGCTTTGGCGACGGCATGGGGGCCAGCATGGAGGCGATTGCCTTTGGGGCTTATGATGGGGTGCTTGGGGCGCGGTTGGAACAGCATGGGGGCGCGCGGTTCCACCTTGCGGGGCGGTTGGATATTAACACTTGGGGCGGTCGACAAACCGTGCAACTGCGCCTTGAGGACGCCGCGGAGGCGGGTTGAGGCCCGGCGCGAAGACCGGCGCGAAAAGAATGGTTTCCCAAGACGTTTTTTTGCAAAAACCCTCTTGCGCGTGCCGCCGCTTTTGCCTAGTAACCGCCTCACGCCACGGTATGGCCCGTTCGTCTATCGGTTAGGACGCCAGGTTTTCAACCTGGAAAGAGGGGTTCGATTCCCCTACGGGCTACCACCTTTTCCAAGAATATCAGTGACTTACAAAAGCCCACGATTGGCTTGGGAAAAGATTTGCGCGGCGTGGTCCTGCAGGTAAATCCGAAGCCATGGCGTAAAGCGCTCCGGCTGTGTCTGGGTTTGCGACACAAGATCGGACATCTCGACCCATGCCACATCCATCACCTCGTCGGGGTTTGGCGCGGTCGGAATACGGTGATCGACCCGGGCGACGAAGATATCGACCAGTTCATGTTCGATCAGACCGCCGCCAACATCGGCGCGGTACTCGACCCGATCACGATAAACCAGGTCTAACCCATTGATTCCCAACTCTTCTTCCAGACGCCTGCGGGCGCAATCCTCGGGTGCTTCGCCCCAATGCGGGTGGGTGCAGCAGGTATTCGCCCACAGGCCGGGCGTGTGATACTTACCCAAGGCGCGGCGCTGTATAAGCACTTTATTTTCATGCAAAACAAAGACCGAGACCGCCTTGTGCCGCAGCCCGTCCCGATGCGCGCGCAGTTTATCGACCGGCGTTAGCGTGCCATCGACCCATGCGGGAATAAGGGTGTGATCTTGGGCGGTCATCGGATCCTGAAAAGGTTAACGCGGGCCTTGATTTGGGGCGTCGTCTTACCCGCCTTAAGGTCGGAAAGCCAGTGTACAGTTTGTACATTGCCCCTTGCAGTTTTGTACAGAAATCCGGGTCTGCCGTGCGATATATGTACAGAATGTACAAAACCACCGTCAGGCGTTCACGCGATCGGCCGGTTCCGCCTCGCCATCGGCCTGCCCCGACATCGCGACCACGCGGCGAGGATCGGGGGATTTCACACCGATCGGATCGGTCGCGCCGACATGGCCCGCAAGCGCCAGGGCCTGACAACGGCAACCGTCGAAATCGACATCCCGACGCTCGCACCCCTGGCAAGGCTCGGGCAACCAATCGGAGCCGCGATAGACGTTGAAGGCGGCGCTGTCATACCAGATGGATTCGAGCGGGGTATCGCGGAGAGTGTCGAACAACAAATACGGGATGATCTGCGCCACGTGGCAAGGCAGAATGCCGCGCCATCGGGGGTCTAAGAGGCCGTGCAGGAGATTTCCTCCGACCCGGGATTGACCAGCGCGATCAAGGCGGTTGGCCACTTTGGCCCAGTATCTTTCGACCAGGATCTGACCAATATCCTACGTGAGACGGCCAGCGCCCTAGGATACCGCCAGACGGATATTGTATCCGGTGCCGGTCACGACGCTTGCTGGATCAACCGGGTCACGCCGACAGTCATGATTATGTGCCCCTGCGTCGATGGCCTGTCGCACCGCGTCACATCCCCCGAACGCGCGAGGGCCTGGGGTTTCCCCCGGGCCCGAGATATCAAGCGCGCGGCCCCACCGGGGCCGCGGTCCTTTAGGTCACACCGGCTTACGCCGCCTCAACGGCGCGCTTGGTCATCACCTTGACGATATGCGCGCGATAGTCGCCCGAGCCATGCAGGTCGTTGATCATGCCATCGCCCGACAGGCTTAGCCCCTCAAGCGCGCTGGCCGAGAAATCCGACGTGAGCGCCGCTTCGGCCTCGGACCAGCGGAACACGCCTTCTTCCGAGGCCCCGGTTACCGCGACGCGGACGCCATCGGCGAACTTGGCCACGAAAACGCCCACAAGCGCGAAGCGCGAGGCGGGTTGCTCGAACTTCATGTAGGCGGCTTTTTCCGGCACCGGGAATTTCACCTCGGTGACGATCTCTCCCTCGTCCAATGCGGTGGTGAACATGCCTTGGAAATAGTCATCCGCGGCAATCTCGCGCCGGTCGGTGGTGACCGTCGCGCCCGAGGCCAACACGGCCGCCGGGTAACAGGCCGCCGGGTCGTTGTTGGCCACGCTGCCGCCGATGGTGCCGCGATTGCGCACCGCCGGGTCACCGATATTGCCCGCCAGCGCCGCCAGCGCGGGGTATTTCCCCGCGCCTGCCGCCACCTCGGCATGGGTGCTGCTGCCACCGATGCAAAGCCGGCCCGCGTCATCCTCGCAGATGCCGCGCATTTCGTCGATGCCCTTGAGGCTGACCAGTGCCGAGGGCATGGCAAGGCGTTGCTTCATGGTGGGGATCAGGGTTTGCCCCCCGCCCAGCGGCTGTGCGTCCTCTTGTTTGAGGGCGGCGACCGCGTCTTTCACCGTCGAGGGTGTTTCGATATCGAAGTTATACATCGTTTCAGTCTCCCTTTGCCGGATCAGCTGTTCATCGCGGCCCAGACACGCGCAGGCGTGACAGGCATGTCAATGTGTTCCACGTTGGTAAAGCCGCCCCGGTGCAGGGCGTCGATCACCGCGTTGACCACCGCAGGGGGCGAGCCGATGGCCCCCGCCTCGCCACAGCCTTTCACACCCAGCGGGTTGTGCGTGCATGGCGTCTGGCAGGAATGGTCGACGTCGAACATCGGCATGTCATCGGCGCGCGGCATGGTGTAATCCATATAGGATGCGCTCAGAAGCTGGCCGTTTTCGTCGTAGACGCAGTTTTCCAGCATGGCCTGCCCGATGCCTTGTGCCACGCCGCCGTGGACCTGCCCCTCGACGATCATCGGGTTGATGACATTGCCGAAGTCGTCGGCGGCGGTGAAGCCCAGCACCTCGACCTTGCCGGTTTCAGGGTCCACCTCCACCTCGCAGACATAGGCGCCCGAGGGGTAGGTGAAGTTCGACGGGTCGTAGAAGGCGGTTTCCTCCAGCCCCGGTTCGATCTCTTCCAGCGGGTAGTTATGCGGCACGTAGGCGGCGAGGGTCACATCGCCCCATGCCACCGATTTGTCGGTGCCCGCGACGCTGAACTGACCGTCCTTCAGCTCGATGTCGGACTCGGAGGCTTCCATCAGGTGGGCCGCGATCTTCTTGGCCTTGTTGATGATCTTCTCGGTCGCCCGCACCATGGCCGAGCCGCCCACCGCGATGGAGCGCGAGCCATAGGTGCCCATGCCCATCGGCGTGTTGGCGGTGTCGCCGTGTTCGATCTCGATCATGTTCTCATCAATGCCGATCATATCGGCCACCACTTGGGCGAACGAGGTTTCATGCCCCTGCCCGTGGGAGTGCGAGCCGGTCATCACGGTGATGCCGCCGGTGGCGTTGACCCGCACGGAGGCGCTTTCATAAAGCCCCGCACGCGCGCCCAACTGCCCCACAAGGTTCGACGGCGCGATGCCGCAAGCCTCGATGAAGTGGGCAAGGCCATACCCGCGCAGCTTGCCGCGCGCCTTGGATTCCTCGGCGCGCTTCTCAAAGCCCGCGTAGTCGGTCATCTCAAGCGCTTTGTCCAGCGTGGCGTGATAGTTGCCGGTGTCATAGGTCACGGCCACCGGCGTGTCATAGGGGAATTCCTCGGGTTTGATGAAGTTCTTGCGGCGCAACTCGGCCGGGTCCACGCCCAGTTCCCGCGCGGCTTTGTCGATCACGCGCTCCAACTGGTACGTCGCCTCGGGGCGGCCCGCGCCGCGATAGGCATCGACCGGCGTGGTATTGGTAAAGACCGCCTTGACGTTCACATAGACCACCGGCGTCTTGTAGTTGCCCGCCATCAGCGTGCCATGCAGCCACGTCGGGATCGACGGCGCGAAGGTCGACAGGTACGCGCCCATGTTGGCGTAGGTGTCGGTGCGCACGGCGGTGAACATGTGGTTTTCGTCCAGCGCCAGTTCGATCTTGGTCTTGTGGTCGCGGCCATGGGCGTCCGAGATAAACGCCTCGGAGCGGGTCGAGGTCCATTTGACCGGACGGTTCACCACCTTGGAGGCGTGCGTTACGAAAGCCTCTTCGGCGTAGTGATAGATTTTCGAGCCGAAACCGCCGCCCACATCGGGGGCCACGACCCGCAGCTTGTGTTCGGGGATCGACAACACGAAAGCCCCCATCAGAAGCCGGATCACATGCGGGTTCTGCGAGGTGGTATAAAGCGTGTAGTCACCGGTCGCCCGGTTATAATCGGCCACGGCGACGCGCGGCTCCATCGGGTTGGCGACAAGGCGGTTGTTGGTCAACTCAAGGGTGACAACATGGGCGGCGGATTTGATCGCCTCGTCCACGGCCTCCTTGTTTTCTTCCACGAAACCCCAGTCATAGCAAAGGTTCGAGGTCAGCTCGTCATGCACCTTGGGCGCGCCATCGGCCAGCGCCGCTTTCATGTCGAGAACCGGCTCAAGCTCGTCGATGTCCAGCTCGACCGCCTCGGCGGCGTCGCGGGCCTGTTCCAGCGTTTCGGCCACGACACAGGCGACCGGGTCGCCCACGTGGCGCACCTTGCCTTCGGCCAGAATGGGATGCTTGGGTTCCTGCATGGGCTGCCCGTGCCGGTCGGTCACCTGCCAGCCGCAGGGGATGCCGCCCGCGCTTTCGAAATCGGCGGAGGTAAAGACCTTCAGAACGCCGTCCATCGCCTCGGCGGCGGATGTGTCGATGCCGTTGATCGTGCCATGGGCCACGTCCGAGCGGACGAACCACGCGTAGGTCTGGCCATTGACGTTGATGTCGTCGGTGTAATTGCCGTCCCCCGTCAGGAACCGGACGTCTTCGCGCCGCTTGCTGCTGGCGCCGATGCCTCCGTCTTTGGGCATGTCTTTCCTCCTCAAAATCCATGATCGCGCCTTCGGGGCACCATAGCCCCACGCGCGAAAAACGCCCCCGCAAGGGGCGCGTGAAAAGCGTTACTCGGCGGCGACCGCGGGCACCTCTTGGCCGCTGGCGGCCAGGATCGCGCGAACGATGTTGTGATAGCCGGTGCAGCGACAGATATTGCCTTCAAGGTACTCGCGAACCTCGGCCTCGGTCGGTGTCGGGTTGTCGCGCAGCAGGGCGGCGGCACTCATCACCATGCCGGGTGTGCAGAACCCGCACTGAAGCCCGTGGTAATCCTGAAACGCCTGCTGAATCTTGTTCAGCGTGCCGTCGGGCGCGGCCTGACCTTCGATGGTGGCCACTTCGGTGCCCTCGCATTCGGCGGCGAACATGGTGCAGGATTTCACATCCTTGCCATCCACATGCACCACGCAGGCGCCGCATTGGCTGGTATCACAGCCGACATGCGTGCCGGTCAGGCCCAGTGTCTCACGCAGGAAGGTGGACAGAAGCGTCCGGCCCTCTGCTTCGCCGGTCCGGGTTTGCCCGTTGACCGTCATTGTCACTTTCATGGTTGTCTCCTCCCTTTTGATCCAATCAGCTGCTGAAGGTGCGCTTCAGCCAGCCCTTCTTTTCACCTTCGCCATCGGCCTCGTCTGTCTCGGCCTCGCCGTCGGCGCTATCTTCCTCGCCCGGGCCTTCGACGGTTTGCTGGAACCGCTCGAAAAACTGGTCGGCCATCTTCTTGGCAAAGCCGTCGATGATGCGGCTGCCCAATTGGGCCAGCTTGCCGCCCACCTTGGCCTCCACGTCGTAAATCAGCTTGGTGCCCTCGGGGACCTCTTCAAGTTTAACATCGGCCCCGCCCTTGGCGAAACCTGCGGCCCCGCCCTTGCCCTCGCCAGACAAATGCAGGCTTTCGGGTTCGACCATATCGGACAGGGTCACGCCGCCCTTGAAGGTGGCCTTCACCGGGCCGACCTTTTGCACGACGACCGCTTCGAAGCCGTCTTCGGGGCTGCCGGTCATTTCCTGGCAGCCGGGCACGCAATCCTTGAGGACATCCGCCGAAAGCAATGCGGCCCAAACCTCGTCTCGGGGGGCGGCAATGACGCGGGAATCGGACAGTTTCATTGTCTTGTCTCCAATCTTTTCATGTCACGCTATGCGCTAACCCGCCCTGTGCCTAGTAAGACCTTGGGTGTAGTCACCGGCATTCCGGCACCACGTGGGTCAGGCCATAGCGGGTGAATATCTCAGTCATGCGACCATCCTGCATGGCCGCATGGATGGCATCGTCAACGGCATAGCCCAGCGCACGAAAGGCCATCGCCACGTCGTCCTGTTGGTAGCGCCGGGCAAGAACACCTGTTCAATCCGGCGGACCACTGCAAGGAACACGAAGAGAAGGATCCTGCGCGCGCTCATGCGCCCCAGCCTGCCGCGTTATCGCGCGGCAGACAAGCCGTGGCAGCGCACGCGGTTCTGGTGGCAACCCGAATCGCCGATCCCGGCGGGGTTTCCCCCTGAACCTACGACTTTCGGCCACTAGGCGGGCGATGAAAGGCTTGCTAGGCTTGTTTCAAAGGCTATTGCATAGAAATAAAAAGGCCGCTGACGATGCTTGCACAGACACAACAGGGTTGCGATTTTCAAACCGTTTTGATCGTCGATGACCACCCGCTGTTCTGCGATGCGCTGTCGATGACCCTGCAAACCGTGGTGCGGATCGGCGATGTGCATACCGCCGATTGTCTGGAAAAGGCGCTTGAGCTTTTGGCAGGCGGCCTGAAACCCGATGCGGTGATGCTGGACCTGAACCTGCCGGATGTGGATGGACTGGAGGGGTTGATCCGCCTGAAATCTGTCGCCAATGCGCCGATTGTCGTGGTCTCGTCGCTGGCCGATAACCGGGTCGTCAATCAGGTGATCCGCGCCGGGGCCGCCGGATACGTGCCCAAGCACAGCCAGCGCGAGGTGTTTCGCACCGCCTTTCAAAGCCTGCAAAACGGCAAGACCTTCCTGCCCGAAGGCTGTGTCTTGATGGAGGAGGACGACACCGATGATGCGGTCAGCCGCCTTGCCACGCTGACCAATCAACAGGCGCGTATCCTGCAGTTGATCTGCGAAGGCAAGCTGAACAAGCAGATCGCCTATGACCTGTCGATTGCCGAAACCACCGTCAAGGCGCATGTCACCGCGATCATGCGCAAGCTTGGGGTCCATAGCCGCACGCAGGCGGTGCTGATCGCGAAGCAGGCCTCGTTCGCCAATGTCTTGCAAGACCACGGCTGACTTGGCAGGGTAAACACTCGTCACGCTTTTGAGGCGTTCCGCAATTCACCTGAGCCATCAGCAAAAGGCGGAACGCGCGCAACGATCAAGGGAGGCGCCGCATTTCGCGAAACGCTGTAATCCGGTTTTTTCGCGAAACGCTTTAGGGAGGGAGCACGATGGAGCAGGCGATCGGCCTGAACGCGGCCTGCGCCCGCGTGCCCGGCATCGTCCGGACAGCCTGTGTACCTTATGACACTGCCGATCCGGCGGGCGCGTTATTGCGCGCAATCGGCAGCGACGCGATGGAACTTGTTATCTTGTTCGTCACCTCCCAAGCCGATGCCGCCGAAGTCATCGCGCAAGCCACGGCACGGTTTGCACCGACCCCGGTTATCGGCTGCACAACGGCGGGTGAGTTAACCGGCGAAGGCTATACCGAAGATCAGATCGTCGCCATGGGCCTGCCAGGGTCGCACTTTCGGGCGACGACCTGTCTGGTTCCCGATCTGGATGATTTCGACGCCCAGGACCTGATCGACGAGATGATCCGCAACCGCAACGCCATGATGGAAGCCGCCCCCGATTGGCATCACGAGTTTACCTTTCTCATGATCGACGGGCTGTCGACGAAAGAGGATGCCCTGACCTCGGAGCTGGCTGTCGGGCTTGGGCCGGTGCCCCTGTTCGGCGGGTCCGCAGGCGACGGCACGCGGTTCGAACATACCTATGTTCTGCACCGGGGCCGGGCCCTGGAAAACGCCGCGATCCTGACGCAGGTGCGCACGCGCTGTCCGATCAAGGTGTTCAAATCCGATCATCTGGTCCCCTCGGCACAGCGCATGGTCGTCACCGATGCCGACCCCGCCCGCCGCGTCGTGCGCGAGATCAACGCCGAACCGGCGGCGCGCGAATATGCCCGCATTCTGGGCAAGGACCCCGAGCAATTGACCACCTTCACCTTCGCCGCGCATCCGGTGGTGGTGCAGATCGGCGGGCAGCACCATGTGCGCGCCATTCAACAGGTGGCCGAGAACGGCGACCTGGTGTTCTTTTCGGCCATCGACGAGGGGCTTGTCCTGACACTGGCCGAGCCGCGCAACATGGGTGAGCATCTGCAAGAGGAGCTATCCAACCTCACACGCGACACGACGCCCGACACGATCCTTGGATGCGATTGCATCCTGCGCCGCATGGAAGCGCAGGAAAAACAGATGACTGGCGCGCTATCCGGGATTCTGGCCGCGAACCGCGTGGTGGGGTTTTCCACCTATGGCGAGCAATATAATTCGATCCACGTCAACCAAACCCTGACCGGCGTGGCGATCTATCCGCCCGAAGAGGCCACGGCACATGACCCTGTCGCTGATTGATCCCAACGATCCGCTTGAGCGGCAGAACGAAAAGCTGCTCAAGATCGCCGAGTCGCTGATGCGGCGGGTCGAGGAATCGACCGATGCCTCGGGCGCCGCCTATGCCCAGTTCCAGCGCGCCGCGATGCTGGAACAGGAGGTGCGCGCACGCACCCTGGACCTGGAACGCGCGCTTGACCTGCTGAACGAGTCAAACGCGCGGCTGGCCCAGGCCAACCGCGAAACCGAGGCCGCCCGTTCGAACCTCGCCAATGCCATCGAGACCGTGCAAGAGGGCTTTGCCCTGTTCAATGCCGACGAAGAACTGGTCATGTGCAACAGCCGCTTTGGCATGCATATGCCCGATATTCGCAGCGCCCTGAGCCCGGGCCTGAGCTTTGCGCAATACGTCGAGCTGGTCAGCCAATCGAGCTATCTTTCCCTGCCGGACACCGAGACCCCGCAAGAATGGGCCCGGCGGCGCATGGCCCGGCACGCCGATGAGCATGTGATCTTCAACGTGCGGATGATCTGGAACCGCTGGGTGCAGGTCTCGGAGCATCGCACCCCCGATGGCGGCACGGTGATCCTGCAAACCGATGTGACCGACATCATGCGCATCGAACGCCAGGAGCGCGAGCGCATCCTTGACGATCAGGCCCGCCTGATCCGCGCCACGCTGGAACATATCGACCAGGGGCTGTGCATCTTTGACAGCAAGCTGCGGCTGGTGGGCTGGAACAAGCGCGCCAGCGAACTTTTGGCCATCCCCGCCGCGCGTTTCCAGATGGGCGCGCAATTCGCCACCCTGTTCAACCGCTTCCGCACCGATGTCACATTCGACGACGGCATGAATGCCGACGCCGTCGAGGCCTGGGTCGGCAGCGACAACAACCGCCCGCCGCTCAGTTTTGAAATTCACCGGGGCCGGTCGACGATCCTGTCGGTCTTTGCACAGGAAATGCCCGACCGGGGCTTCGTGATTTCCTTTACCGATGTCACCGCCGAACGGCAGGCGGCACAGGCGATCATCGAGGCCAAGGAGCAACTGGAACAACGGGTGGCGGACCGCACTGCCGAACTGGCCGAGGCCCTCAAGGAGGCCGAGCGCGCGAATGCCACCAAGTCGCGCTTTGTCGCCGCGGCCAGCCACGATTTGCTGCAACCGCTGTCGGCGGCAAAGCTTTACGTGTCGTCCTTGGAAAACGGGGCCGCCGGTGAAGCCGAACGCGGCATCGCCCATAAAGCCAGCAGCGCCTTGGGCAGCGTCGAACATATCCTCGAAGCGCTGCTTGATATTTCCAAGCTGGATTCGGGGCGTGCCTCGGTGCATGTCTCGCCGGTGCAGCTTGGCGGGATGCTGCAACAGTTGGGCGATGCCTTCGGCCCGGCGGCCAGCGCCAAGGGGCTGGACCTGCGCATCGTCTCAAGCAGTGCGCTTGTGCAAAGCGATGCCACCTACCTGCGCCGGATTTTGCAGAACCTGATCTCGAATGCCATTCGCTATACCGATGCGGGCCGGGTGCTGATCGGCGCGCGGCGCCAAGGCGACCACCTGTTGATCGAGGTGCGTGACACGGGCCCCGGCATCCCCGACTCCGCCCGCGACACCATCTTTCAGGAGTTTCAGCGGCTTGACGCCGCCGCCAGCGCCGCCGAGGGCATGGGCCTTGGCCTTGCCATCGTCGAACGCGCCTGTGCGCTTCTGGGGCATCCCTTGACCCTGGTGTCGCAAGAGGGGCGCGGATCGGTCTTTTCGGTGCGCGTGCCCTTGGTGGCATCGGGCGGACAGGCCCGCGCCCATCCCGATGCCCAGACCTCGAACCAGACCGGCGACCTGCAAAGCCTGATCGCGCTGGTGATCGAGAACGAAGACAGCATGCGCGCCGCCCTAACCATGGCGCTTGAAACATGGGGGGTGCAGGTTTTGGCCTGCGCCAGCGAGGACGAGGCCAGCACGCTTTTGCAGGAAATCGGCGTTGGCCCGGATGTCATCATCGCCGATTACCAATTGGACGACGGGCATTTAGGCACCGAAGCCGCCAGCCGCATCAGCGACGATTTCGGGCGGTTGCCGGTTTGCATCATCTCGGCCGACCGCTCGGTCGAGTTGACCGAACGCTGCAACAGCCAAGGCTTTGCCCTGATTCACAAGCCCATCGACACCAATAAATTGCTGGCCTTCTTGCTGAACTGTGCGCCGGGTCAGGTCTCGCCCGTGGGGCTGATCCCCTGAGCGGTTGTATCGCCCGCCCCCTCGATCCGCGGGTCCGAGGCGATCTCATCAAGATGCGCCATCAGGGCCTGCCGCCAATCGGATTTCAACGTGAGGGCCACTTGGCTTAGCGGGCGCAGGATCGGTGTCAGGATGGCATAATCATAGCGCAGGGTTTCTTCGAGGGGGCGAAACACCACCGCCCCCTCAAGGTTTCGGGTGATGTTCTCTGACACCACTGCCAAAGGCCCGACGATCGAAAGGCACCGCCCGGTGCGCACGAAATGCAGCAGCGGCGAAAACGTCTGGCTTTCGACCACCACGGACAAGGCCAGCCCGCTGCGCTGGAACCGCCGCGCGATGCGTTCGCGGTGGGCATGGCCCACCTGCAGGGCGCCCAGCGGCTGACCGGCAAGATCATCAAGGGCGATGCGGGGTTTCCCGGCCAGGGCATGCCCCGCCGGCACGGCCACGAAACTTTCCGCGGTGATCTGTTCGGTGTTGTATTGCGCGCCCTGCGCCGTGGTCGTGGGGGCATCGCAAAACCCGAAATCAATGCTTTGGGTGCGCACCAGTTCCTGGATCTGCATCGAACTGCGCGAGGTGATATTGACATTGAATTCACCGCTGCCGCCCAGCCAATCGGCCACGAAACGCGGGAACAGGAACGACGATGGCCCCGGCATGGCCGATATCCGCAAGGATCCCGCCCGCCCTGAGGCCAGGCTTTGCATGGTGCGCGACACCGTCGAAAGGCGATCAAGCAGGCGTTCGGCCTCGACCAGCAGGTATTGCGCCTCGGGCACCGGCACCAGTTGCCGACCCCGCCGTTCGAAAAGTTTCATGCCCAAGGTTTCTTCGAGCGAGCGAATGGCAAGGCTGACGGCGGGCTGCGTACGGCCCAGTTTGCGCGCGGCATCCGACAGCGAGACCGAGGTCATGACAGCGCGAAAGGCGGAAAGTTGGCTCAGGTTCATCCATTTATCATAAGCGAAACTTTTACAAACAAAAGGTATTCAAATTTGCGTAAATCTTTTCCTCTGTTAGGCTTTGCCCAAGTGACGGGAAAACGTCACGGGTTAATCGTCAAAAACGGGGAGTTATCCATATGACATTACTCAAGAAAATCACGGGCGCGGCGCTTGCGTTGAGCCTTGGGGCAGGCACCGCCCTGGCCCAGGAGCCAACCTTTTTCCGAATCGGCACCGGCAGCGCCGGGGGCACCTATTTCCCCATCGGCGGCACCATCGCCAACGGGATTTCCGCCCCTCCCGGCTCGCGTCCCTGTGACGAAGGCGGCCAATGCGGTGTGCCGGGCCTGATCGCCATCGCGCAATCGACGACCGCCTCGGTTTTCAACAACACCGCCGTGCAAAACGGTGAGCTTGAGGCCGGCATGGCCGCCGCCGACGTGACCCGCTCGATGTACATGGGCAGCGGCAAGTTCGATGGCAAACCGCACGAGAAACTGCGCATCGTCGCCAACCTCTATCCCGAAGACCTGCACCTTGTCCTGCCCGAAGGTGAAAGCATCGACAGCCTTGCCGACCTCGAAGGCAAGCGCGTGGGCATCGCGCAGGCCGGATCGGGCACACAGGTGGCCGTGCTGCAGATGCTGGAAAAATGGGGTATCACCCGCGACAATATCGACGAGGCCGAGTTGAACAACTCGCAATCTGCCGAACGCCTCGCCGACGGTCAGCTTGATGCCTATTTCTACGCCGCGGGCTGGCCCGTTTCCGCCATGGTGCAACTGGCCACCACCAAGGGGATGGAACTGCACAGCTTCTCGGACGAGGACCTTGCCATCATCAACGAGGCTGTCCCGGCCTATATCCCCTCGACCATTCCGGCGGGTGTCTATGAAGGCATTGATTACGAGGTGAAAACCCCCGCCGTGTCGGCATTGCTGAACGTGTCCTCGGATCTCGACGAGGAACTGGTCTATGGCATCACCAAGGCGATGTGGAACGACAACACCCGCAACCTGCTGGACAATGGCCATGCCAAGGGCAAGCAGATCACGCTCGAAACCGCGCTGGACGGCATCATGTCGCTTGGCGTGCCGCTGCATCCGGGGGCCGAGAAGTTCTACAAGGAAGCGGGCCTGCTGGAGTGATCCGCACCTGACCTGAGTACAGCCAAGGGGGCGGCCCCGTCGCCGCCCCCTTTTGCATCCGGGATAACAAGAACACGGGGGGCACCATGACCGAGGGACAAAAAGAGCCAACAGGCGACCTGAACGCCGACGATCTGCAAGACATCGAACGCAAGTACGACGAAGGCGCCGCGACGCGGACAGTGGCCCCGGGCTTTGCCGCATTCCTGCGCTATGTCGCCTTGGCCTTCGCGGTTTACCATTACCTCACGGCGGGCTTCGCCCTGCCGCCCGATTTCTGGCACATGGGATGGCACCTTTCGGGCCTCTTTATCCTGACCTACGCGTTTTTCCCGCTTTTCAAAACCTCGTCGGCCTTCGACCTGAAAACCGGCGGCTGGCGGATTGGCGGCGTTCCGATCCTCGATATCATCGCCATGATCCTTGGCGTCGCCTCGGCGCTTTACCTTGGGCTGGCGTGGCGCGGCATTCCCATGCTGGGGATCGAGGAACAGACCTTCCGCATGGGCAACCCCAACAATTTCGACATGGTCTTTGGCTGTATCCTGATCGTGCTGGTGCTGGATATCGCGCGCCGCACGCTGGGCTGGGTGCTGCCGCTGATCATCTGCCTGTTCATGTGCTATGCCCTTTTCGGGCCGATCTTTCCCGGCATCCTCCAACACCCCGGCGTGAAGTTCAGAACCTTTGTCTCGTCGATGTACTTCCCGCAGGAAGGGATTTTTGGCGTCACCCTCTGGGTGGTCTCGACCATCGTTTTCCACTTCGTCCTTTTCGGCGTGATCGCCCAGCGCACCGGGCTGGGCCAACTGTTCATCGACAACGCCACGATCCTTGCAGGCCGCTATACCGGCGGGCCGGCCAAGGTGTCGGTGGTCTCCTCGGCCTTTTTCGGCACGATCTCGGGCTCGTCGGTGGCCAACACCGTGTCCACCGGCGCGCTGACCATCCCCAACATGAAGCGGCTGGGCTATCCGGGCCATTTCGCGGGCGGGGTCGAGGCCGCGGCCTCGGCCGGTGGGCAGATCACCCCGCCGATCATGGGCGCGGCGGCCTTCATCATGGCCGAGTTCCTGGAACTGCCCTATACCACCATCGTCATCGCCGCGATCTTTCCCGCGCTTTTGCATTACGTGGGCGTCTTTGCCGTTGTCCACCTGATGGCGCGGCGCCTGAACCTGCAGGGGCTGGCCAAGGATAAACTACCGCAATTCGCCGCTGTCTGGCGCGATGGCTGGGCCAATATCGTGCCGCTGATCGGGCTGCTTCTGGTGCTTTTCTCGGGGTATACGCCCTTCATGTCGGCCTTCTGCGGCATTTCCCTGTCGCTGATCGCGGGGATGAGCCGGGTCAAGCAACCTCTCAGCCTGATCTATGCCGCCGGGTTCATCGCCTTCGTGATCTGGAAATACATGGGCGGCGGGTTTGACTTGTCGATGTCGCTGATGCTGATTGCAGGCAGCGTGATCGCCAGTTTCAATCCACAACCACGCATTACCCTGGGCGAGATGGCCGATACCTTCGAGACGGGCGTGAAATACGCCCTTGCCGTCGGCGCGGCCGCGGCCGCCGTGGGCATCGTCATCGGCGTGATCAATACCACCGGCGTGGGCTTTCGCATCGGGTTCATGGTCACGCAGGCCGCCACCGCCCTTGGCACCGACCTGCATTGGCTGTTCACCTATGGCACGTTCGAGCTTTTCTCGATCTCTGACCTGACGCTGTTCATCAGCCTCGTGTTCATCGCGCTGGCCTGTATCCTGATGGGCGCGGGGATTCCCACCACGGCGCTTTACATCATGCTGGTCTCGGTCGCCCAACCGGCGCTGGCACAACTGGGCATCCCGCCGATCGCGTCGCACATGTTCGTGCTTTACTATGGCGTGGTGGCCGAGATCACGCCGCCGGTCTGCACCTCGGCCTACGCGGCCTCGGCGATTGCCAATTCCAACCCCTTCCGCACCGGCATTTCCGCCTTCACGCTGGGGCTTGGCAAGGTGCTGGCGCCCATGGCCTTTGTCTATGCGCCGGTGCTTTTGTTCGTTTCCGAAACCGGCTTCGACTTCTGGGAGTTCAGCTATACCGCCACAAGCTGCATCGTCGGGGTGATCTCGCTCTCGGCGGCGGTGGTGGGTTACTGGCTGGTGCCAATGGGGGCATTGTCGCGCTGGCTTCTGGCCATCTCGGGGCTGATCTTCATCGCGCCTTCGTTGCAGGCCGATCTGGTCGCGCTGATCATCGCCTCGCCGGTGATCGTCAGCCAAGTGATCGCACGCCGCCGCGCCGCGCCGGTCGCAGGTTGACCGATGGCCGAAGACGTCACCATCCTTGGCGCCGGCATCGTCGGCATCTGCACCGCGCTGTCCCTGCTGGAACGTGGGCAGCGCGTGCGCCTGATCGACCGGGGTGCGCCGGGGCAGGAAACCTCGTTTGGCAATGCCGGGGTGATTTCCCCGTGGTCGATCATCCCGCAAGCCACGCCGGGGCTGTGGCGCTCCATCCCCGGGATGCTCCTGTCGGGCAACAAGCCGCTGGCGGTGCGCGCGGCCACATGGCCAAGGATGATCCCTTGGGGCCTGCGCCTTCTGGCCCATGGAAGCGAAACCAGGACGCGCGCAGCCGCCGATGCCATGGCGCATCTCTGCGGCCCCTCGATTGATCTTTACCGCCGCCACCTTGCGGGCACCGGGCACGAGGCGCTGATCCGCGACAGCTGCTATATCCATGCCTTCCGCAACGAGGATGCGGCGCGCGCAGCCTTCGACAGCCTTGGCTATCGCATCCGCGCCGAGAAAGGCGCGCCGATGGATTTGGTGGATCACCCCGCGCTCAAGCAGATGGAGCCGGCCATCGGCCCCGCCTATCGCGCGGCCATCGTCATCGGCGCCCAGGCGCGCTGTACCAATCCGGGGCGCATGGGGCAGGTTCTGGCCGAGAAAGCCCGCGCCATGGGGGCCGAGATCATCCAGGACGAGGTGCAGGCCCTGACCCCCGCGGGCACGGGTTGGCAAATCGCGGGCAAGGCCCGAACCTACGACGCGGCCCGGGTCGTCATGGCCATGGGGGCATGGTCGGCCGCACTGTTGCGGCCCTTGGGGTATCGCCTGCCCCTGATGGCCGAGCGGGGCTATCACATCGAATGCCCCGCCGCCGGGGTCAGCCTTGAAAATTCGATCATGGATATGGACGGCAAGTTCGTGGCCTCCAGCATGGAAGGCGGGGTGCGCCTTGCCGGGCAGGCCGAGTTCGCACAGGCCGACGCGCCCCCCGATCCGCGACGGCAAGAGATACTGGCCCGGCAAGCGCGCGAAGTCTTTCCCGATATTGTCACCAAGAATGCCCGGTTCTGGATGGGCCGCCGCCCGTCCTTCCCCGACAGCCTGCCGGTCCTTGGCCCCTCCGAGCGTCACGAGGGCCTGCATTTCTGCTTTGGGCATTCCCACTATGGCCTGATGATGGCCCCCAAATCCGGCGAGGTTCTGGCCGACCACCTGACAGGCGTGCGGCCCAATGTTGCGCTTGAGGCCTATCGCGCGACGCGGTTCTGACGGCCCGCGCGTCAGGTCATGCGCAGCGCCGGGTCATAGATCACATGCCGCCCCCGGCCCTGATCCTTGGCGGCATAAAGCGCCAGGTCGGCGTCCTTCATCATCTGCTCGGGGTCGATGCGGGCATAATCGCGGCTCAGGCTGGCCCCGATGCTGGCAGAGACCCGGCATTCCTCATCGCCAAAGGCGATGGGCCGCTCAAGCCGCGCGATCAGCCGCCCGGCGATCTCGGCCACGCGGTGGCGATCGGTCAGCCCGGCAAAGATCAACACGAACTCATCGCCGCCGGTGCGGATGATCGTATCCTCGCCGCGGGTTTCGCTGACCATGCGGCGCGCGACCCGTTGCAACACGTGATCCCCCGCCGCGTGGCCCAGCCTGTCGTTCACCGATTTGAAGTAATCCAGGTCAAGGTTCATCAGCACGAAATCGCGCTCGGACTCCATCAGCCGGTCAAGCACGGGCTGCAACGCCCGGCGGTTCTTGAGGCCGGTCAGCGTATCGGTAAAGGCCTGTTCCTCGGCGGCGATCTTGGCGCCCTGCAGTCGCAGGTTCAGCTTGCGCGAGGCCTCCATCGCGGCCGATTTCGCCTCGATCAGGTAAAGCATTTCGATGGCAAGGTCGGTGGCCGCGAAATCCGCGCTGGTCAGGGCGAAATCGCGCACCGCCTCCATCACCGAAATGCCGAACGACAGGTTGACGATGGCCCCGCCACCGGGGCCAAGCCCGCCCGCCTTGGGCAAGGCAACCAGCACGCCCTTGAAATCGGTCCGCGGTTCGGCCCGCAGTCGGAAATGCAGCTTGCCGCCAGCGGCCCGGCGCAACTCGGCCATGCTCTGGCCCAGCTTGGGACGCTTGAGTTCCAGCAGTTCCAGAAACCGCCGCCCCTGCGGCGGGGCATCGGGAAACACCTTGGCAAAGGTTGGCCCGGCATGCACCACGTGCCCCGTGTCGTTAAGCACCACATGCATCGGGCAAAGCGTGTCCAGAACTGTGTAAAACGCGAACTCGTTACCCTGCTCAGTCATCGCAAATGCGCCCCCAGGTCGAAGGCCCGCCCGCTGGCAAAGGCCGTTTCCAAAAGGCGCACCTCGATAATCTCGTGGCCTGCCCGCCTGCCCTTGTGTTCAAGGAAGACCAGCGCGCCGTAATCATCCGCCATGGCCCGAAGCAGCCCCATCATCACCGGGCCAAAGGCGACCTGCCCACCGGGCAACGGCCCCACCGTCAGGCTATAGAAATCCCGCGCGTGATCCTCCAGTTCCAGCACCGGCAGCGCAAGCTCGGGCACCGCCAGGCGCACCCGCCCCGGCAGGTCATTCAGCGAATGCAGGAATTCCACGAAATCCGTCCCGCCAAAGCGCAGCAACCTTCGCAATGCCTCAAGACCGGGGTGCGAAACCAGGTAGGTGCCGATATCCTCAAGCACCTCGGTCAAAGGCTTGTTCAGGCTGACCGCCAATTCGCCCAGAACATCCTGCGTGATCTTGTCGTCATAGGTCAGCATCGCCTCGAACTCGGTGAATCCAAGGTCAAGGCGCTGGGTGATCCCGCGCCACATCTCGCGCCCATATGTATCGCGGGCAAACCGTTCCACCGCGCGATTGATCAAACCATGCATCGCCCTCTCCGTCTTGGATAGGGCAGTTTGAACAAAGGTCGGTTAACATCTCCTGAAGACATAAAAAGCGAATTATTTTTCCCCGCCCCTTGCCGTGATCGGGCTGTACTGCTACCCCGGCTTCATCCGTTGGGGTGCCCTGAAAGGGGCTGAGAGGCCACGCGCTAACCCACCGAACCTGATCCGGTCAGTACCGGCGGAGGGAACGGAGCATATCACAAGGGCCCAAGGCCCCAATGCGCCCTCCTTTCATCGCCTGACCCCAACCCAAGGAGGCCACGATGAAAGCCGCATTCACCCTCGCCGCCAGCCTGCTCACCGCCCTGCCCGCCATGGCGCAGGACCAGATGACGCTTGTGCTGGACTGGTTCGTCAACCCCAACCACGGCCCGATCATCGTGGCTCAGGAACAGGGCTATTTCGCCGCGGAAAACCTTGAGGTCGAGGTGATCGCCCCCGCCGATCCCTCGGCGCCGCCGAAAATGGCCGCCGCGGGCAAGGCCGATCTGGCGATTTCCTATCAACCGCAATTGCACCTGCAGGTGGCCGAGGGCCTGCCCCTCAAGCGTGTCGGCACGCTTGTCGCCTCGCCGCTCAACTGCCTTCTGGTGCTGGAGGATGGCCCGATCAAGACCACGGCGGACCTCAAGGGCGGCAAGGTCGGCTTTTCGGTGGCAGGCGTGGAAGAGGCCCTGCTTTCGGCCCTGCTCAGCGATGCGGGCCTGACCATGGACGACATCGAGCTGATCAACGTCAACTGGTCGCTTTCACCCTCGCTGATGTCCGGCCAGGTCGATGCGGTGCTCGGCGCCTATCGCAATTTCGAATTGAACCAGATGAAACTGGAAGAGGTCGAAGGCCGTTGCATGTACCTCGAAGAGATGGGCGTGCCCAGCTATGACGAGTTGATCTATGTCGCCAACCCCGAAACCGCCGACATGGATCAGATCACCCGCTTCCTGCGCGCCACCGAACGGGCCACGCAATATATCGTCAACCACCCGCAAGAGGCCTGGGAGGTGTTCTCGGGCACCTCGACCGACCTGCAGGACGAGCTGAACGAAATGGCATGGGCCGACACGATCCCGCGTTTTGCCCTGCGCCCATCCGCACTGGACCATGGCCGCTACAGAGAATTCAGCGCCTTTCTGGCCGAGGCCGGGCTGATCGACGCGCCGCAATCCGTGGACGATATCGCAATGGACCCCGCGCAATGATTGATTACGGCAAAACCTTCGCACTTTGGCGTGACGCGGCGGGCCAATACTGGCCCGCCTATACCCAACACCGCTTTGTTCAGGGCCTGGGCGACGGCAGCCTGCCGCGCGCCGCCTTCCTTGACTACATGGTGCAGGATTACCTGTTCCTCGTGCATTTCTCGCGCGCTTGGGCACTGGCCGTGACCAAGGCGGATACGGCGGATGAAATGCGCCTTTGCGCCGGGACGGTCAACGCGCTGATCAACGACGAAATGGCGCTGCACATCCGCACCTGCGCCGATCTGGGCCTCACCGAGACAGAGCTTTTCGAGGCCGAGGAAAAGCTGCAGAACATCGCCTATACCCGATACGTGCTGGATGCCGGGCATTCGGGCGATTTGCTCGATCTGCTGGCCGCGCTGGCCCCCTGCGTCATGGGCTACGGCGAGATCGGTGCGCAGTTGAAGGGCAAGGCGACATCGGACAGCTACGCCGACTGGATCGCCACCTATGCAAGCGAGGACTATCAACAGGTCTGCCGCGACGTGGGCGCGCTTCTTGATGCCGCCGTGACCCGCCGGCTTGGCCCGGCCGCGCAGGACAGCCCCCGCTGGCCCGCCCTGTGCCACCGGTTCACAACTGCCACGCGGCTTGAAGTCGGGTTCTGGGACATGGGGCTGGAAGAGGCATGAGTGCGCCGGGGCTGACCCTGTCGGGACGCGCCAGTTTTGGCGAAACACCGGTGTTCGGCCCCCTGACACTGGAGGTGCCCGCCGGGCAATGGACCTGCCTGTTGGGCCCCTCGGGCGTGGGCAAGACCACGCTTTTGCGCCTGATTGCCGGTTTGGACGACCTGACCGATTTCGACGGCGCCATCACCACCACCGACGGCGCCCCGCTCGAAGGCCGCCTTGCCCTCATGGCGCAAAGCGATCTTTTGATGCCGTGGCTGACGGTGCTGGAAAACACCCTTCTCGGCGCGCGCTTGCGCGGCGAAACACCGGACAAGCACCGCGCGCGCGATGTGCTTGCGCGGGTGGGCCTGGCCGACCACCAAGGCAAACGCCCCGGCACCCTGTCCGGCGGCCAGCGCCAGCGCGTGGCGCTGGCCCGGACGCTGATGGAGGACCGGCCCGTTGTCCTGCTGGATGAACCCTTCTCGGCGCTGGATGCCAGGACCCGCGCCGACATGCAGGATCTGGCCTGCGAATTGTTACAGGGGCGCACCGTCCTGATGGTCACCCACGACCCGGGCGAGGCCGCGCGCCTTGGCCACCAGATCACGATCATGGAACCCGGCGGCCTTTCGCCGGTCACGCCCCCGCCCGGCCCCGCGCCCCGCCCGGTGGACGATGCCGCC